>CAVSLI010000001.1:0-200650 GCA_963728755.1 uncultured Solirubrobacterales bacterium
CATGCCCCGCCGCTCCGACCTCCGCAACGTCGCGATCATCGCCCACGTCGACCACGGCAAGACGACGCTCGTCGACGCCATGCTCTGGCAGTCCGGGGCGTTTCGGTCCGGGCAGGACGTCGCCGAGCGGGTCATGGACTCCATGGATCTCGAGCGGGAGAAGGGGATCACGATCCTCGCCAAGAACACGGCCGTTCGGTACGGGGAGACCAAGCTCAACATCATCGACACGCCCGGGCATGCGGACTTCGGCGGGGAGGTCGAGCGCGGGCTGACGATGGTCGACGGGGTGCTGCTCCTCGTCGACGCCTCCGAGGGGCCCCTCCCCCAGACGCGCTTCGTGCTCCGCAAGGCGCTCGAGGCGAAGCTGCCGGTGATCCTGGTGGTGAACAAGGTCGATCGGCCCGATGCCCGGATCGGCGAGGTGGTCGATGAGGTCTATGAGCTCTTCCTCGACCTCGATGCCGACGAGTCGCAGATCGACTTTCCGATCGTCTACACGAACGCCCGGGCCGGCTGGGCCTCGCTGGAGGAGGGCGACGAGGGCACCGACCTCTCCCCCCTCCTCGACCTGGTGCTGGAGCGGATCCCGGCGCCCGAGTACGAGGAGGGCGCGCCGCTGCAGGCGCACGTCACCAACCTGGACGCCTCCCCTTATGTAGGGAGGCTCGCGCTCTGCCGGGTGCGGAACGGGACGATTCGCTCCGGGCAGCGGATCGCCTGGTGCCGCGCCAACGGCGAGATCGAGCCCGCGACGGTCAGCAACCTCTACGTGACCGAGGCGCTCGACCGGGTCGAGGCCGCCGAGGCCGGGCCCGGCGAGATCATCGCCGTCGCCGGCCTGCCCGACGTGACGATCGGGGAGACGCTCGCCGATCCCGAGGACCCGCGGCCGCTGCCGGTGATCACGGTGGACGAGCCCTCGCTCTCGATCACGGTCGGGATCAACACCTCGCCGCTGGCGGGCAGGGAGGGCTCGCGCCTGACGGCGCGGCAGATCCGCGACCGCCTCGACCAGGAGCTGGTCGGGAACGTCTCGATCCGGGTCCGCGACACCGAGCGGCCCGACGTCTGGGAGGTCGAGGGGCGCGGCGAGCTGCAGCTGGTGGTGCTGCTGGAGCTGATGCGGCGCGAGGGGTTCGAGCTCACCGCCGGCCAGCCGCAGGTGCTGACCCGCGAGGTCGACGGCGAAGCTCTGCGAGCCGGTCGAGCTCCTCTCGATCGACGTGCCCGAGGACTTCGTCGGCGTCGTCACCCAGGCGCTCGCGGTGCGCAAGGGGCGGATGGAGCAGATGGTCAACCACTCGACCGGCTGGGTTCGCCTCGAGTTCCTGGTGCCGGCGCGCGGGCTGATCGGCTTCCGGACCGAGTTCCTGACCGAGACCCGCGGCACCGGCCTGATGCACCACGTCTTCGACCGCTGGGAGCCCTGGGCCGGCGACCTGCGGATGCGGCCGACCGGCTCGCTGGTCGCCGACCGCCAGGGGAAGACCGCCGCCTTCGCGCTCTTCGGCCTGCAGGAGCGCGGCATGCTCTTCGTCGGCCCGGGCGAGGACGTCTACGAGGGGATGATCGTCGGCGAGAACTCGCGCGCCGAGGACATCGACGTCAACGCGATCAAGGAGAAGCAGCAGACCAACGTCCGGGCGGCGGCGGCCGACCAGCTGATCCGGCTGGTGCCGGCCAAGCGCCTCTCGCTCGAGGAGGCGATCGAGTTCATCCGCGCGGACGAGTGCGTCGAGATCACGCCGGAGTCGATCCGGCCGCGCAAGGACGACCTCGATCAGGTCACGCGGGTGAAGGCGGCGCGGCCGAGGCGCGGGCGGCGGCGACTGCCTAGCGCAGCGACCGACACGCTTGTGTGCCAAACTGCGCACATGCGTTTACACATAAGCCTCGAGGATGAGCTCGTGGCGGAACTGGACAAGAGAGTCGGGAAGCGCAGGCGGAGCGCGTTCATCGCGCGGGTGCTGAGGCGCACTCTCGACGACGAGAGCCGCTGGGACGAGATCCTCGCCTCGATCGGAACGATCGAGGACGAGGGACACGAGTGGGATCCGGATCCCGCCGCCTGGGTCCATGCTCAGAGGCGGGGAGACGAGCGCCGCGTGGGCTGAGTTGTGCTGCTGCTCGATACGAGCGTGTTGATCGAGGTCCTCCGCGGTCGAGAGGCGGCGCGCCGGCTCGACGAGCTGCGCGAGACGCAGCCGCCCCCGCTGATCTGCGCGATCAACGTGTATGAGGTCTGGCGCGGCGCCCGGACCCCCGAGGAGGGCGCGATTCGCCGCCTGCTCAGCGCCCTTCGCACGGTGCCCCTCACGGCGCGCGAGGGAGAGATGGCAGGCATCTGGCGGCGCGACTTCGCGTCGCGCGGCGTCACTCTGAGTCAGTCCGACTGCCTGGTCGCCGCGGCGGCGGTCTCGGCGGGAGCCAGCCTGGCGACCGGCAATCCGAAGGACTTCCCGATGCCGGGCCTGGAGGTCGAGCACTGGCCAACCGAGGCTTGAATGCGGCGGACGCGCAGGCCGACCTGCCGTAGGCGGATGACCGGTCCGGGGTCAGGGGGCTGCCGCAAACAGCCGCCATTCGTCGGGGATTCCCTTGAGCTGCTTCGCGCCGCGGTCGGTGAAGTGAATCCCCGATCCGGCGACCAGATCCTTGACCGTGCTGGTGACGAGCACCTCGCCCGCGCCGGCCAGGGCCGCGACGCGGTCGGCGATGTGAACCGCGATCCCGCCGACATCGTCCTCCATCACCTCGACCTCCCCCGAGTGGAGCCCGATGCTGACCTCGAGGCCGATTGAGCGGGCACTCTCCGCGATCGCCCTCCCGCATCGGATCGCCCGCGCCGGGCCGTCGAAGGTGGCGAGGAGGCCATCGCCCAGCGTCTTCACCTCGCGTCCCCGGAACCGCTCCAGCTCCCGCCGCACCGCGGCATGATGCGCCGCAAGCAGCTCGCGCCAGCGCGCGTCGCCGAGCTCCGCCGCTCGCTCCGTCGAGCCGACGATGTCCGTGAACATCACCGTGGCGAGCACGCGGTCGGGCTCGGCAACGGACCGCGCGCCGGTCAGGAACTCCTCGATCTCCCCGACGATGGCCTCCGAGTCGCCTGCCCAGGGGACGTGGTCGATCCCGGGCAGCTCGAGGTAGCGGGCGTCCGGGATCTGCGCGGCGAGCTCCTCACCGGCGCGCCGATTGACGACCCGGTCGCCGCGCCGGTGAAGGACGAGCGTCGGGATATGGATCGTGGGCAGGATGGCTCGCACATCGATGTCCAGGAACATCTCGAAGATCTGCTGGACCATCGCCGGGCTCGCGGACGAGCGCTCAAACCGGGCGGTGTACTCGGCCGCCTGGGGATCACCGGCGAGGCTCGGGGAGAAGAGCTCGACCATCCCCTCCGCGTGCTGTCCCCAGTAGGGGGCGATGAACTCGGCGGCGGACTCGCGAAGCGCCTCCGCGGGCGCGGCCCAGGGGTAGTCGGGCGCCTCGGTGGTGCGCCCCATGGCACCGTGGAGCACGAGCGCCGTCACCCGCTCGGGGTGAGTGCCCGCGAACAGGACGCTCATCGGGCCGCCCTCGGAGATCCCGAAGAGCGCCGCACGCTCGGATCCGGCGGCGTCCATCACCGCCCGGACGTCGTCGATCCGCAGCTCGAGTGTCGGCACCTCGGTGACGGGATCGGACAGCCCGGTGCCGCGCTTGTCGAAGATGATCAGCCGCGAGAACGAGGCGAGCCGCTCGAAGAAGCGAGCCATCGGCGGTGACTCCCACTGGAGCTCGAGGTGGGTGGCGAAGCCGAGAACGAGGACCAGGTCGATTGGCCCGTCGCCGACGACCTGGTAGGCGATCGCGGCGTCGCCGGACTTGGCGTACTGGGTCTGGGGAGGGCTCGGGACGATCCTGGGTCGAATCGTATCCCCGGCCCTCCAGCCGGACCGCTCGCGGGCCGGGCCTAGCGGCGCCCCGATCCCGAGCGGCGGCGCCTGCGACCGCGGCCGTTGCGGCCCGAGCGGCCGCTGCGGTTGGACCCACCCCCGTGTCCTCCGTTGGCGGAGGCGAAGCTCTTGCCGCCGCCGGCTCCGTTGCCGGAATGCCGGCGAGCGGCGTGTTCGATGCCCTTGCCTGAATCGAATTCGTGATGCAGGCCGAGGTCAGCGGCGATCTTGCGCATGTCGCGGCGCTGATCCGGAAGCACGAAGCTTGCGGCGACGCCCGAGGCTCCCGCCCGGCCGGTGCGGCCGGTGCGGTGCACGTAGGCGTCGCGATCCTCTGGGGCATCGAAGTTGATCACGTGGGTGATGTCCTCGACGTCGATTCCGCGGGAGGCGACGTCGGTGGCGACCAGGGTGTCGAAGTGGCCGCGCTCGAAGTCGGCGAGGGCGCGGCGGCGCTGGTTCTGGTTCTTGTTGCCGTGCATCGCGACCGCCCGGACCTTCTGGCGGCTCGAGCCTCTTGACGAGCCTGTCGGCGCCGCGCTTGGTGCGGACGAAGACCAGGGTCCTGCCGCGCTCGCTGTCGCGGAGCTCGTGGACGAGCGCGTCCACCTTGGCCTCGTGGGGCAGGTGGATGAAGCGGTGCTCGATGTCGAGGCGCGTCTCGTCCTTCGGGGCGTGCACGTGGCGCTTGGGGTTCCGCGTGTAGGCCGCGGCCAGCTTGCCGGTCGCCCCCTCGAGCGTCGCCGAGAAGAACAGGGTCTGGCGATCGCGGGGCATCTTGGCCACGATCCGGTCGATCGCGGGCTTGAAGCCGATGTCGAGCATGCGGTCGGCCTCGTCGAGGACGAGCAGCTGGATCTGCTTCAGGTTGAAGGCGCCGCGGTCGAGCAGGTCCTCGAGGCGGCCGGGGGTGGCGACGACGATGTGGGCCTGGGCGGCCTTCTTCGCCTGCGCGTGGATGCCGACGCCGCCGTAGACGGCGGCGATCTTCAGGGCCCGGGAATGGGCGATCGAGCGGAGCTCGTCGACGATCTGCTCGGCGAGCTCGCGGGTGGGCGCGAGGACGAGGGCCGCGGGGCGGCGCGCCTCGGCCTGGATCCGCTCGACCATCGGGATGCCGAAGGCGAGCGTCTTGCCCGACCCGGTCGGCGACTGGACGAGGACGTCCTCGCCTGCGAGGACGTCCGCGATGCAAAGCCTCTGCACCGCGAATGGTTCGGTGATGCCGCGCTCGGCGAGCGCGCCCAGGATTGGGCGAGACACGCCGAGATCGGCGAATGATTCGGATGACATGTAGCTGAACTCCTTATGTACGCGTTGCGTTGGAGATCCTGTGACCCCAACTAACGCGCATTCGGAGCGCAATGAGGGAGGAAACGGAACCTCTCGGGGACCCGGTTGGTCGACCCGACGCCGATGACGGTAGCAGGCCGCCCGGCTCGGGCCGGGCGGTCCGGCTCAGACGGGGTCCGCTTGCTCCGGGTCCAGGCGGGCGCGCGCCTTGCGCACCGCCACGGTCGAGGTGCCGCAGGCCTTGGCGATCACATTGTCCTGGCGGTCCGGATCGCGCTTGATCTCGAACTCGATCCGGGCCTGGGAGCGGACCTTGAGGCGGGTCTGGTCGGGCGCGTCGTCGCCGACCTCCTCGAGGCCGGCCTCGCCGGCCATGTCGCGGCGGCAGGCCAGGCAGTAGAGCTCGCCGTTCTCGCTCGCCCAAGTCGTCGGCAAGCGCGGGCGCTCGACATCGGGCGCGAAGCTCACCGTCATCTCACAGCGGGCGCAGGTCCAGGAGGTGGGAGCCGCTGCCCCAGGATTCGGCACGGATCAAGTGTAGGGAGCGGGCAGGCCGGTTAGGCTGACTGTGGATGGAACGATCCTCTTGATCCGCGCGCGGGTGGCGGCATTGCGCTCGATGCTTCGCCGGCACCCCACCGTGGTGAGCCTGGCGGGGGGCACCCTGGTCGCGATCGCGCTCGTGATCGGGCTGGCCGGTCACGGCCACGAGTTCGTGGTCGCGCTGCGCTCCGCGCCCTTCTGGGTGCTGGGCATCGCCGTGGCGCTCCACGTGCTCTGGCTCCTCGCTCGCACCGAGGCCTGGAACGTCTGTATCGACGCGGCGGGCGGCAGCGTCAGCCGGCGCCGAACCTATCGCGCCTCGAGCTTCGGCTACCTCGGCAACATCTTCAACGGCCAGTTCGGCCTCGCGGTGCGGATCGGCGCGCTGCGTCGCTCGGCCCCTTCCGAATGCCCGCGGGCGCCAGTGCTGCTCGTCGCCGAGCTGCCGATCGTGGTCGTCGAAATCGCCCTCGCCGCGATTTTCTCGTTCACCCTGGTGGCGCCGCTCGGCGTCCCCTGGTGGGCGCCGCTGGTCGCCTTCGCGGCCGTGGCCGCCGTGTTCGCCGGCATGCAGCGGGTGGCGCGCCACCGGCGCACGGGAATCTGGAAGGGCATCGCGGTACTGCGGGAGACGAGGGGAAGCGGGCGGATCATCGCCCTGGTCTGCCTCGCCGTGGTGCTCCAGATCGCGCGGAACTGGCTGCTGCTCAACTGGAGCGGCGTCGATGCCTCGGTGTTCGACTCGACCGCCCTCTTGATCGGGCTCGCGGTCGTCGGCCTCCTGCCGGTCGGCCCCAGCCTGGGCGCGGCCACGGCCGTGCTCATCCTCGGCACCAACGGCGTGGCGGCCTCGGCCGCCGCCGGCGCCCTGCTCACCGCGACCGCCGCCGGGGGCGCGCTCTGCTTCGCGGCCTGGGCGCTTGCGGACGGGTTCTTGCGGCAGCGGACGCCCGCCCCCGCCCTCTCGGCCCCGGCCGCCTAGCTGGCCTCGCCCGTCAGCCGGGCTTGAGCGCCTCGCGCGCCTTCTTCACCGCGCGGGCAAGCTGCCCGTGGTCCTCGGCGGCGTAGGCAGGTGAGCGGCCGTCCGTGAGCAGCCGATCGCAGAGGATCACGCCGCGGGGGTCCACTGAGGGCAGCTCCTCGAGATCCTCGGCCAGTGCCAGGATCAGCTCCGCGTTCTCCCAGACCGCGCGCGCCTCCACCGGGAGGGTGGCGTTGAATAGCCCCGGCGCGCGCCGTGTGCTCTCCTTGACGAGCCCCCTGAGCGCCTTTGCGCTCTGCGCCCGGTGGCGCCGACTCAGCAGCTGCTCGACTCTCGCCTTGCCCTCGCCGGTGTCCGGCGAGAGCTCACCCGTGAGCAGCCGGTCGTCGGTGGAGCGCTTGCTGAAGAGGTCGGTGAGCCGGCCCATGGGCGCTACGCCAGGTTCGCCCTGCGCGGGTAGACGACCTCGGGATCCGTGAGCACGTTGACCAGCGCCGGCTTGCCCGAGGCGAAGGCGCGGTCGAGCGCCGGGCGGAGCTCGTCCGGGGTGCGGACCAGCTCGCCGTGGCAGCCGAGGGCGGAGACGACCTCGTCGTAGCGGGTCTCCGGGCGGAGCTCGGCGGCGAGCGAGTAGCCGTAGAGGAACTTCATCGGGTGGTGCTCGAGCGCCCAGATGCCGTTGTTCCCCATCACCGCGACGATCGGCAGGTTGTGGCGGGCCATCGTGTCGAACTCCATCCCGGAGAAGCCGAAGGCGCCGTCGCCGAGCAGCAGGCAGACCTGGCGCTCGGGGTGGGCGAGCTTGGCGCCGATCGCCTGCCCGGGGCCGGCGCCGAGGCAGCCGTAGGGCCCCGGGTCCATCCAGGTGCCCGGCTCCCAGGTCTCCCAGACCCGGCCGGCGAAGCTGACGAAGTCGCCGCCGTCGCCGACCACGATCGCGTCGCGGTCGAGGAAGTCGCCGAGCTCCGCATAGACCCGCATCGGGTGAAGCGGGGAGCGGTCGTCGTCGAGCATCTCCCGCTCCTCGGCGCGCTTCTCGGACTCGATCACCCGCAGCCGGTTGACCCAGGCCGAGGTCCGCTGGGAGTCGGCATCGGCAGCCTCCCGGATCGCGCTCAGCGCGGCGCCGATGTCGCCGGACAGCGCGAGGTCGGGCTGGCGCGTCCGCTCCAGGCGCGAGGGAGCGAAGTCGAGCTGGATCAGCTTCGACTCCTCCCCGAAGGACCCGCCGAAGCCGAGCCGGAAGTCGAGGGGCACGCCGATCACCAGGGCGACGTCGCAGCCCTGCAGGGCGGAACCCCGCGCACGCGAGAAGTAGAGCTCGTGGTCGGGCGGCAGGCAGCCCCGCCCGAGGCCGTTGAGGAAGACCGGGATGCCGAGCGCCTCGGCCAGCTCGCGCAGCTCGGACTCGGCCTGGGCCCAGTAGAGGTTGGTGCCGGCCATGATCGCCGGTCGCTCCGACTCGGCGAGCAGCTTGGCGGCCTGATCGATCCCGTCCGGGATCCGCTCGGGCACGGGCGGTGGGTCGGGGACGTCGGTCTCCGCCTCCGAGAAGACGACGTCGAGCGGGTAGTCGACGAAGGTCGGGCCGAGCGGCGGCTCGGCGGCGGTGTCGATCGCCTCCGCGGTGGTGCGGGCGATCTTCGCCGGGTCCTTGACCGTGATCGCCGACTTGACCAGCGGCTTGACGAAGGGCAGGTGGTCGATCTCCTGGAGCGAGCCGCTCCCCCACCGCATCTCCGGCGCGCGTCCGCCGAGCGCCACCAGCGGCACGCCGTCGGCCTGGGCGGAGGCGATCGCGCTCATCCCGTTGGTCACGCCGCAGCCGGCGGTGAGGGCGCAGATGCCCGGCTCGCGGGTCGCCTTGGCCCAGCCGATCGCGGCGAAGGCGGCGGACTGCTCGTGGCGGAAGTCGACGACGTCGATCCCCTCCTGCTTGCAGCCGTCGTAGATCGAGAAGAGGTGGCCGCCGGAGAGGGTGAAGAGCTTCGAGGCGCCGCGGCTCTTCATCGCGCGGGCGACCCAGCGGCCGCCGTGGAGCGCTTTCGTCTCCTGAACCTGCTCAGTCGCCATCGCGATCGAGACTACTGCGAGGCCAGCACCCAGGTGTCCTTCGCGCCGCCCCCCTGCGTCGAGTTGACGAGCAGCGAGCCCTTCTCGAGCGCAACCCGGGTGAGCCCGCCCGGCGCGATCTCATCTCCGTAGGAGTAGGCACGCAGGTCGATGTGACGCGGCTCGAGGCGGCTGCCGGTCCAGGTGGGATGGGTGGAGAGCGTGACCGTCTCCTGGGCGATGAAGTTCTCGGGCGTCTCGCGCGCCGCCTCCATCACCTCCTCCCGCTCCTCCGCCGTCGACTGCCGACCGATCACGACGCCACGGCCGCCGAGGTCGGCGCGCGGCTTGACGACCATCTCGTCGATCCGCTCGAAGACCTCTTCGCGCGCCTCCGGCTCGGCCAGGTCGTAGGTGGGGATGATCGGGATGATCGGCTCCTCGCCGAGGTAGAAGCGGATCAGCTCCTCGGAGTAGGCGTGGGTGAGCTTGTCGTCGCCGACCCCGCAGCCGAAGGCGCTCACCGTCGAGAGATTGCCGCGGCGAACCGGCTCGAGCAGGGCGTGCTGCCAGGTCGGGTCGCCGTTCTCGTCGCGCAGCTGGGCGATCTCGTCGCGCAGATAGACCACGCGGAGCTCCTCCTTGCGCTCTCCCGCCCGTGCGCCATAGAGCCGGCCGTCGCGGACCTCGAGGTCGTCGGGCATCAGCAGCCTGAGCCCGAGCCGCTCGGCGATCTCGACGTGCTCGTACCACGCGCTCGCCTCCTCCCCGTCGGTGATCAGGGCCCCCGGCGCCTCGGGGTCGCCGCCCGGGGCAGCCTCCGCGAGCACCCGGGCGAGGAGCTCGACGGCGTAGGCGATGTCGCGGCGCTCGGCCGGCGGCTGCAACGGCACGAAGGTGTCGATCGCTGCCCTAGCGGCGATCGCGTAGGTCATGCCGGAGGGATTCATCCCGTTGTCCTCGAGGATCCGGAAACCGTCCTTGGTGTGGACCACGTCGAAGCCGATCACCGGCGCGTACGGGCCGCGCACCTCCACCCCGACCATCTCGGCCTCGAAGTTCTCGGCCGTCTCGATCAGCCTCGCCGGCACCGCGCCGTCTCGGACGATCCGCTGCTCGCTGTACGCGTCGGCGATGAAGGCGTTGAGGGCGCTGGCGCGCTGGCGAAGGCCGGCCTCGAGTTCCTCCCAGACTGCCCGCTCCATCACCCGGGGGACCAGGTCCAGGAGGAACTCCTGGGGGCCCTCGTCGCCCTTGAAGTCGACGCCCAGCTCGGCGAGCTGCGCCTTCATCCCCGACGCCGCCTCGGCGAGATCGAGTCCCTCGAGCGCCGGCAGCAGCTCTGCGTAGACACCGCGGGGCTCGCCCTTTTCGTCGATCGCCTCGTCGAAGTGCTCGGGCGTGTAAGGCGTCCATGCCCTCGTGCCTCCCTCCACGGCAGGAGTCATTCCCCGCCGAGCCGGTTTCACTCCTCAGATCTCGTCGAGAGCCCGGCGCGCCGCGTGTGCGTCCAGCTCGGCGTCGTGGACGGTCTGCTCGGCATCTGAGACCGCCTCGTGGGCACGCTCCAGCTTGGCCTGCTCGCGCTCCACCTTCTTCTCGGCGGCGGCGAGCTTGCGCTCGGCCTCCTTGCGGCGCTTGGCCTGCTGCTCGCGGGCACGGCGCGCGCTCGCCTCGCGGTCGCCCTTCTTGCCGCCCCGAGCCGGAGGCTTGGACGTGGCCGGGCCGACCAGCCCGATTCCCGAGGCCCGCTGCTCGCGCACCAACCGGCCCTTCTCGATCGCCTCGGCGACCTCCGGGTCGGTCGATGCGGCACGGAGCGTCTCCTCGACCCGCGTCAGGATCTGCGCCCCCACGCCATGCTCGCGCCCGATCGCCTCGGCGGTCTCGAGCAGCGAGTCGATCGTCTCCTGCTCCGCCCTCGCCGCCTTGCGCAGCTTGTCCCGGTCGGCCGAGCCGGCGAGCATCTCCTCCTGTGCCGCGCGGAGCGCCTGCCCGACCTCGAGCAGCCGGCGCACCTCCTTCGGCTTGCGGACCGCGAGTTGGTTGACGAGCCACGCCGCCCGGGAGGGCTTCTGCAGTCCCTTCACCCAGTTGGCCGCCTCGGCGACGCCATTCGAGCGCAGCGACTTCGCCAGCTCGTTGCGGGCCGCGGTGAACTCCTCGAGCGGGCCGTGGTAGAGCTCGTCGAGCTTCTCCTCCGGCACTCCCTTGGGCGGGCTTTGCACCGTGCCTTCCACTTGCCCCTGCCTAGGAGCCCGGCAGCGTGTGCGTCTTGCCGAGCCCGCCCTCCTGGCGCGAGCCCGCCCTGCCGACACCCGGGCCGGGCCGCGAGCGCCGGCCGAGGCCGTCGCCCGGCACCGGGGCGCGGCCGAGGCCGCCCACCGTCGGGTCGCCGAGCGGGTCGTTGACGTCGCTGCCCGGGCCGGTCTCGAGCGCGACCGGGATCAGCGGGGCGTAGAGCTCGACCCGGCGCTCATAGCCGCGGATCTCGCGCTCGCCGCGCGGCTCGACCTCGATCGTCTCGGAGAGCTGCGCCCGGGTCTCGCCGGTGATCAGCACGGGGTCGCCCGTCTCGCGGGTGGAGTCCTGGACGCGGGCGGCGAGATTGACCGCATCGCCGATCACGCTGAAGGAGAGCCGCCCGGCGCCGCCGATCGAGCCGGCCACGACCGGCCCGGTGTTGACGCCCACCCCGACCTCGAAGCCACCCGGCCTGCGGCTGTTGATCGTCCGCGCCAGCTCGACCGCGCACTGCACCGCGCGGTCGGCGTGCTGGGGGATTCGATCCGGCGCGCCGAAGACCGCCAGCACGGCGTCGCCGATGAACTGGTCGATGTGGCCGCGGTGGCTGGCGACGATCGGGACGATGCACTCGAAGAGCTCGTTCAGCCGCGCCACCACCTCCGCCGCCGAGGACTCCGCCGCCGCGCTGGTGAAGTCGTGCACGTCGACGAAGACCAGCGAGACCTCGACCTCCTCTCCCCCGGGCTCGAAGTCCTCGGAGATCAGGTGCCGGGCGACCTCCTCGTCCAGATAGGTCCCGAACGCCTCGCGGAGCCGCTCCCGCTCGTTGAGCCCGTCGACCATCTGGTTGAAGGCCGAGGAGAGCTCGCCGAACTCATCGGAGGTCGTCACAGGCACGTGCTCGTCGAAGCGTCCCTGGCGGATGCGCTCGGTGGCCGCCTCGAGGTCCTCGATCGGGCGCAGGATCGAGCGGGAGAGCAGAACCGTGAGCTCGAAGCTGATCGTGAAGGAGACGAAGAGCGCGATCAGCACCGCGACGGTGAGGGCGTCGGTGCCGCCCCCGTCGGAGGTGAGGGCGGCGACGACGATGCCGGTGATCACGTTGATCAGCGGCAGCGAGCCGAGCAACTTCACCCGCAGCGGTACCGTCGGCCGGTCGATCCGGACCGGCATGTCGAGCGCCGAGTTGATGTCGAAGAGGATCGGCCGCATCGCCAGCTCGAGCGCCAGGTAGTGCAGGGTGCCGGCGTAGGCGGTGACGAGCAGCGCGGCGATCACGATCGGGAAGAAGGAGAGCCAGCTGAGCTGGAGCACGGCGACGGCCGCGATCGCTGTGATCGGGCTGACCGCGAACGGGACGATGAAGTCGCGCGAGACCATCTTGATCGGCAGGTTCACGGCCAGGTGCCAGGCCCGCGCGGTCTGCTCGGAGGAGCGCGCGCCGCCGATCCACTCCTGGATCGGGCGCAGCCTCCGCAGCACGCGGACGAGCACGTAGCCGACCGCGATCGCCGTCAGCCCGAGCGTGATCGCGAGGATGGTGAGGAAGTCGTCCTTGGAGACCGAGTAGTAGAAGCTGAACAGGGCGACCGCGCCCGTCGCGATCAGGAAGGCGGTCTGCAGCTGGACCGTGATGAATACGGACGGGTAGCGCGGGCCGAGCTTGCGGTAGAGCCAGGTGAGGGGGCGCGGATGGGACATGCGTCAGTCGCCAATTGTCCCGAACTGGTCAAACGGACCCCGGTTGCGCTCTGACGGTGCCTAAAGCGAGCGAATTGCGTCCGAAATGGGGGTGCCGTCGTTGAGCAGGTCGAACGCCTTGCCGATCGTGTTGTCGGCCGTGAGCGCCTCGGCGATCACAGCGGCGACGTCGTCGCGGCTGACCCTGCCGCCGGTCTCGAGGGCCTCCGCGACCTGGACCTTGCCCGTCCCGGGGTCGTCGGTGAGGCCGCCGGGCCGCACGATCGTGTAGTCGAGCCCGCTCTCCATCACGTACTTGTCGGCCTCGGCCTTCGCCTCGTAGTAGGGGCGCATCTCGTCGCTCCAGCGCTCCGGATGGTTGGCTCCGATCGCGCTGACCATCACATAGCGGCGGATGTCCTGCGAGCGGGCGGCGTCGGCCAGCTTCACCGCGCCGCCGTAGTCGACGGTCCGCTTGCGGGCAGGACCGCTCCCCGCACCGGCTCCCGCTGCGAAGACGACCGCATCGGCGCCCGCCAGCGCATCGGTGATGTCGTCCACGTTCTCGATGTCGAGCACGATCGGCTCGGCGCCGATCTCCTCGAGGTCCCTGGCCTGCTCGGTCTTCCGGATGATCCCGCGGGGACTGTCGCCGCGCTCGGCGAGCAGCTTCTCCAGACGCAGCCCGATCCTGCCGTGGCCCCCGACGATGACGACGTTCACGAAGGCGACGATACTTGAGCCCGAGGAGCGGCTGGAGGAGAAGTAGTGCCGGGGGTGGGATTCGAACCCACATGCCCCGAAGGGCCACGGATTTTAAGTCCGCTGCCTAGACCAGTTTGGCCACCCCGGCAGGCCTTGGATTCGCCCGAGGTGTCCCGCGCCCGAAGCTAGACGAGCGAGTGGTCCTCGAGCGCCTTGGCTAAGAGCTCGTGGAGCTCACTGCGCTCGGAGGCGTCGAGATTGCCGAGCACGTCGTCCTGGACGGTCTCGAGTTCGCGCTCGGCCTTCTCCAGCGCCTTGCGGCCCTTGGGGGTGATCTCGACGATGTGCCGGCGGCGGTCCTCGGGGTCCCGAGTCCGCTCGACCATCCCCTTCTCCTCGAGGCCGTTGAGGAGGATCACGGTGTTGTTCGCGTCCAGCATCAACGCCTTGGCCAGGCTCTGCTGTGTCGCCTTCGTCATCTCCCGCAGGTAGAGCAGGGTGACGAACTCCTTCAGCTTCACCCCGAGAAGGTCGGGGCCAGCGCTGCGATAGATGACGCGGGACAGGCGCGTCAGCAGGTTCATCGTCCCTGTGACGGGTGGTGCTTGCGTGGTCATCTCTCTCCCAATCGTAGCCCGGTCCGCAGATCATCCTTGACTAAGTGATCGTACATGATATAGTGACGATCCACGTGGCAGCTACAACCAACACAATAGCGACTAATCGGACCCGGAGCGACCGCCGCCGCTGGATCGCCCTCCTGGTCGTCTGCCTGGGCCAGCTGATGGTCATCCTCGACACGACAATCGTCAACGTCGCCCTGCCCTCGATCCAGTCCGACCTCCATTTCAGCCAGTCGAGCCTCACCTGGGTGATCGACGGCTACCTGATCACCTTCGGCAGCCTGCTGCTGCTCGCCGGCCGCCTCGGTGACCTCTTCGGCCGCAAGCGGATCTTCCTGCTCGGCGTCGCGACCTTCGTGGTCGCCTCCATGCTCTGCGGCCTCTCCCCCAGCGGCGGCGCCCTCGTAGTCGCCCGCCTCCTGCAGGGCGCCGCCGCCGCCCTCGTCTCCGCGGTGATCATCGCGATCATCGCCGTGGAGTTCCCCGCGCCCGCCGAGCGAGCCAAGGCGATGAGCCTCTACACGTTCGTGATCGCGGGCGGCGCCTCGCTCGGCCTGCTGCTTGGCGGAGTGCTGACCGAGACGATCAGCTGGCACTGGATCTTCTTCGTCAACCTGCCGATCGGCGCCGCCGCCTACTTCCTCGGACGCGCCCTGATCGCGGAGCACGAGGGGCTCGGCAGCGGGGAGGGGATCGACTGGCTCGGCTCGGTGCTGATCACGACGGCCTCGATCGCCGCGATCTACGCCCTGATCAAGATCCCGGAGTGGGGTTGGACCGGCGGGCGCACCCTCGGGCTCTTCGGCATCTCAGCCCTGCTGCTCGCGGGCTTCGTCGCCCTCGAGTCCCGGATCCGGAACCCGATCATGCCGCTGCGCGTCCTCGGCCTGCGCAGCCTGGTGACGGCCAACCTGGTCCGCGGCTTCCTGGTCACCGGCGCCTACTCGACCTTCTTCCTCGGCTCCCTCTACTTCGAGCACGTCCGCGGCATGAGCCCGATCGAGATCGGCCTCGCCTTCCTGGCGATGAGCGTCGCCCTGGCCACGATGTCGGCGGGCCTCGCGGCGCGACTGGTGGCCCGCTTCGGCCCCAAGCCGACCCTGGTCGCGGGGATCGCGGGCCCGGTCCTCGGCCTGCTGCTCTTCTCGCAGGCGGGAGAATCGACTCCGTACTTCCCGGTGATCTTCGCCGCCTTCGCGCTGCTCGGCTTCGGTTTCGGCGCGGCGAACCCGCCGCTGATGATGATCGCGATGGAGGATGTGCCCGCCAAGGATGCCGGCCTCGCCTCCGGCACGATCCAGGTCTCGATCCAGCTCTCGGCGGCCATCGGGCTTGCCGCGCTCGGCACCATCGCGACGGACCGGACCAACGCCCTCGCGGGTCAGGGTCAGAGCGCGGTGGACGCGCTCAGCGGCGGCTACCACCTCGCCTTCCTGATCGCGGCGGGCGCCGCGGCGGTCGGCATCGCGATCGCGATCCTCGCACTGCGCTCGCCGCGGCCCGAGCTCCAGGCGGTCGAGGACGAGGGCGAGGTCGTCGAGATCGACGCCTCCAAGGGCGAGGCGCGGGCCGCTTAGGCGAGCCTTAGACCGATCACCGAGAATTCAGGCTTCAGAGAGGAGGAATCCCCGCAAATAGCGGCGGAAAGGCGCGCTCGAGCCCCAGATTTCCGGGGGATTAAGCATTCGCTGAGCGCAACCGGACCGCTGCTACGGTGTTCCGTCTAGGCAGGGAGGAGAGCCGCTTCCCCGCCACCCGCCTTGGAAGCTTCGACGCTCACACATGCCCAGCGACGCGGGCTTTTCGCCCGGCGTTCGCCCCTCCTCCGCTTCCAGGAGGACGAGAGGCTCGTCGCACTCACCCGCCGGGGGCATCAGCACGCCTTCGACACTCTGGTCGAGCGCTACCAATCGCGCCTGCTCGGCTTCTGCCGTCAGATGCTCGGTTCGACAGAGGACGCGGAGGACGTGCTCCAGGAGGTCTTCGTGGCCGCCTACAACGCGATGGTCGCCGACGAGCGCCCGATCGCGGTTCGCCCCTGGCTCTACCGGATTGCCCGGAACCGCTCCCTCAACCACCTTCGCAAGCCGACCGCGGACGGTCAGGACACGATGGACACCCACCCCCACATGAACGGGGTGACCACCCACGAGCGGGTCCAGCACCGCGAGGAGTTCCGCAGCCTGCTGGACGACGTCGGCAACCTGCCCGAGACCCAGCGCTCGGCCCTCCTTTTCCGCGAGGTCGACGCGATGAGCTACGAGGAGATCGCCAAGGCGATGGACACCACCGTCCCTGGCGTCAAGAGCCTTCTGGTCCGAGCCCGGATCGCGCTCGCCGAGTCGAGCCAGGCCCGTCAGCTGACCTGCGACGAGGTCCGGATCGAGCTCGCCGAGGCCGCCGAGGGCCTCGCCAAGGTCGGCGGGCCTGGGCGCCGCCACATCAAGGGCTGTGACGCCTGCCGGGCCTTCCGCACCCAGCTTCGTTCCGACACCAAGGCGCTCGCCGCAATCTTCCCGGCGGGCCCTCTGCTCCTGCTCAAGGGCGCCCTGATGGCCAAGCTGAGCGGCCTGTTCGGCGGTGGCGGTGGCGGCGCCGCCGCCGGCGCGGGCGGCGGTGGCGCAGCGGGCGCCGGCGCGGCCGGTGCTGGGGCCGCGGGAGCCGGAGCAGCGGGCGCCGGTGCGGCCGGCGCGGGCGCTGCGGCCGCGGGTGGCACTGCCATGACCAGCGCAGCGGTCGGCGGCGCAGCTGCCGCCGGCGGAGCCGCCACGGGTGGTGGCGCAGTCGCCGCGGCGACCGGCGCGGCAGCCGCGATCGGCACCAAGGCCGCCGCCGGCATCGCGACGGCCGCGATCATCGCGGGCGGCGCGGCCGAGATCCAGCACGTCACCGCCACCCACCCCTCTTCGAAACCCGAACCCAAGGTGAGCAAGGCCGACGCCGGGCACCTGCCGGCCGTCGTCCCGGCGCCCACCCAGCCCGCCCCGGCAACCCCTCCGGTGGAGACCGCCGCGGCGGCGCCGACCACCCCCACGCCGCCCCAGCCCACGGAGACTGTGACCGTCCCGTCGCAGTCCTCGCAGCCGGCCACCACCGGCGGCACGGCAAGCACCGAGCCGACCGGGAACAAGCGCAAGCGCCACAAGGGCAACAAGATCGCCAGCACCGACTCCAAGGGCTCGACCACCACCGCGCAGACCTCCCCGGTCACCACGGGCATCGAGCCCTCGACGACAGGCTGCGACGCCGACGGCGACGGGGTCACCGATCCGGGCGCCCCCAGCACCTGCTCGACCGGCGCCACCGGAACCACGACCCCCGACCAGACCACCCCACCCCCGGCGACCTACTCGGTGCCCCGAGAAAGCACCGCTCCACCCTCGGCGGCAAGTTGACCGGCAAGCCGACGAAGTCGGCGCTTAAGAAGAGCTCCTAGCGGCCGCGGGCGCGCGCCTAGGCGGGCGCGGGCGCGAGCCCGATGACCCTGAGCCGCCGGGTGAGGCACTGCGCCGCGAAGGCGTGTGTCTCCTCGCGGCTCGCCCCGAACAGCTCGTTGTCCTCCTCCTCCGGCCAGGGCGGGTCGATCACCCCGTCGGCGACAGGGAGTGATTGCTCGAGCACCCTCTGGATGACCTCGCGGTAGCGGTCGTCCTCCCTGACGCAGTCGGTGAGGAAGCGGACGCCGAAGGCGATGTGGCGGTGCTCGTCGCGAGCGACGTTGGAGAAGCCCTCGACGAAGCCCGGCAGCGTCCCAACCCGCTCGTTGTACTCGATGATGAAGTGCTGCCCCGTGAGGGCCAGCATCCCCTCGATCACCATGTGGTAGAGGGTCACCGCCTCGACCAGCGCGTCGCGATCCTCGGGCTCCTCCGCGAGCCGGTCGACCCGGCTTTTCAGCAGATCGTCGAAGAGCGTCCGGAAGGAGTCGTTGATGTGCTGGTCGAGGATCTCGAGTCGCTGCGGCAGCTCGTCGGTGCCCTCGAGCACGCCGACCTCGCTGAAGAAACGGTCGAAGAAGCGCACATGGCGCGCCTCGTCGGCGATCTGCGTGCAGAGGAAGAGCCGTTGCGCCTCGGTGGGCGCGGCACGCATGATCGGCCCGAGCTCGTCGGCGACCTTCTGCTCGCCGATGAAGAAGCTGGAGAGGCCGTACATGCGCTGAAAGCGCTCCTCCGGCGGGATCCGCTCATGCCAGTCGACCTTGTCCTGGGAGAAGTCGAGGTCCTGGGTGAGCCACTGCTGCTTCTCCCAGAGGTTGTAGAGCTGGGTGTAGTCGAGGAGCTTGACGTCACTTCGGTCCCCCTGCTGGAGGGCGGGGTCGGAGGTCGCTTTGAAGTCCTCCCGCTGCGCCCTCGATGGACCACTCTGCGTCTTCGCCTCGGCTGGCTCCACATCGTCTCCTTCTCGTCGCTTCGACGCAGCCTACAGAAGAAACTGGCTGGCTGGCCAGTTTTCGATGTCTCGCCTGACCAGGGAACCGGCGCATGTCTACCAACTTCTGGGTAGGCTCGTCCTCACTGCTTCTTTCACCACGGACGGTGAGGTCGATATGGCCATCGGAATGAATCCATGGAAGGTCGGAAACCGGGTCCTCGGCATCGATCCGGAGCTCAGACGGGTCTGGGTCGGCGGCCAGCGCCTCCATCACGGGCTGACCGGCTTCGCCGTCGCGTCCGCCGGGATGGCGCAGCTCGCCACGCGCCGCACCGAGGCTGCCCGGGCGATCGCCTGGGCGCTCGTCGGCGGCGCCCTGATGGCGCACGACTGGAAGGACCGCTCGGTCTGGTTCGAGCGGGGGGCACAGGCGCAGGACCATTAGGCGCGGCCTAAGCCGCGGCGCCTGATCAGACGGTGTGAGACTCGCCCGGCGCGAGCACGACCACCTTCGACTTCGTCTGCGACTCGACGTCGGACTTGAACGCCTCGGCGTCGGTCTCGATCGGCGGGAAGGTGTTGTAGTGGACCGGGATCACGGTCTCGGCCCCGACGAAGTCGGCCGCGACCACGGCATCGTGGCGGTCCATCGTGTAGTGGCCGCCGATCGGGATGAAGGCGATGTCGACGGGCGTTCGCTCGGCGATCAGCCGAAGGTCGCCGAACAGGCAGGTGTCGCCGAGGTGGTAGAGCGTCTTGCCGGCGAAGTTCACGACCAACCCGGCGGCGGGGCCGGTGACGGTCCCGGGCGTGGGGCTGAAGGGCGCCTCCTCGGATCCCGGGAAGGTGCTCGAGTGGAAGGCCTGAACCAGCTTCACCCAGCCCCAGACGAACTCGACGGTCCCGCCGAGGTTGGGGTCCGCCACGTCCTCGAGGCCCTGCTCCTGGAGCACGTTGGCGAGCTCCGACTGGGCGACGAACGGGGCGCCGGTGCGCTTGCCGACGGCCACCGCATCGGCGGAGTGGTCCAGGTGCGCATGCGTCATCAGCACGTGAGTCGGGTTGACGTCCTCGGCGGTCAGCTCCGCGGCCGGGTTGTTCGGCCTCAGGAAGGGGTCGATGAGGACGCGGTTGTCGCCCTCCACGAGCTCAACGGTCGAATGGCCGAGGTAGTTGATCTCCATCTGCGTCAGTCCTCCTTCGTCTGCTCCGGTCCCTGCTGCTGCTCGAGCCTCTCGGCGAGCGCCCACCCTACAGCGACGCCGACCATCATCCCCATGCGCGCCTCCTCGGCGAGCAGCGTGCGGACGGCGGTGAGTCGCTCCTCTTCGTCGGGCTGGGTGGACGCCTTGAGCACCTCGGAATCATGCGACTCCCCGAACCAGCCGCCGGCGCCGAGCGCCTCGGCGAGGATCTTCTGCAGCCTGGGCGCGGCGCGGACCACCTGCTGCTCGGTCTCGCGAAAGGCCTCCGGGTCGGAGAGCGCTTCGATCGCGGCATCGATCTGCTCGTCGCTGTAGCGGGCCTTCGTCATCATTAATCGGGTCGCTCCTCGGCTTCGCCTGCGGGGCGCCCTCTCATCTCCTCAACTCCCACATCTCGAGGCCCCCGACGTCGCGGTAGCCGAGCTTGTCGTAGACGGGGCGCCCGAGTTTGGTCGCGATCAGGGTCGAGGCCAGCTTGCCGCGCTCGCGCTCGCGCTGCAGGGCGTGGGCGAGCAGGCGCCCGGAAATGCCCCGGCCGCGCGCCTCGGGGAGCGTGGCGACGAAGGTGACTTCGGTGTCCTCGCCGCGGTCCCAGAGCAGCGTCGTACCGACGGTCTCGCCGTCGAGGCTGGCCAGGTAGACCTCGGTGTCGGGCATCGGCGCCATCGGCGGGAAGTCACCGGGCGCATACCCGTAGGCGGTCTCGTTGATACGACGGATCAGCTCCATGTCCATCTCCCTGCGGATCTCGAGCTCGCGATCGGGGTCCGGTGACCGCAGCTCCGACAGGTCGAGGCCCATCGCCCGTGGCGTCGCGTCAAGGACGTGCCCGGCCTCCTCGAGCCCCGCCCGCGCGACCTCGTCGTCTGCCGGGATCCAGACGGTCCAGGCGTTTACCGCCGCCCCGTCGTAGATCTCGGCCAGCCGTGGCAGTGCCTCGACCAGGGCCTCGGAGTCCTCGTAGAAGACCGAGTTGAAGAAGGAGCGGTTCGGCGAGGCCGGGACCACCGCGGCCTGAGCGTCTCCCACCCGCTCGACCGTGCCGCCGAAGGCATCGGCGTAGAGCCGCCAGAGGGGAGGCTGGTTCGACAGGACCAGTTCGAACCAGCGCCGCTCATCCGCCGGGACGGGGCTCACCGCTTGCGGACCATGGTGATGCCGTCGGCGAAGCCGAGCAGCGCCACGTCCACACGGTCGTCCTTGGTCAGCCGGTCGTTGAGCTCGGCCGTCACGCGGGCCGACTCTGAGTCACCGGGATCGAGGACCGTCCCCTCGCGCAGGGTGTTGTCGATCAGGATCAGCCCATTCGGGCGGAGCCGGGCGAGCGTCTCCTCGAAGTCGTCGATGTACTCG
Organism: uncultured Solirubrobacterales bacterium; assembly: GCA_963728755.1. GTDB lineage: Bacteria > Actinomycetota > Thermoleophilia > Solirubrobacterales > 70-9 > DASUPK01. The sequence goes on from CAVSLI010000001.1 coordinate 20,996, forward strand.
GTCTTGTCCGCGTCGATGAAGGCGAAGTCGAACTGCTCGCTCCGCTCCATCGCCCGCAGTGTGTCGAGCGCCGGGCCGACACGGATCTCCACCCTCTCCTCGAGCCCCGCCTTTCGCAGGTGCTCGCGGGCGCGCTCGGCGTAGCCCTCGTCGATCTCGCAGCAGACGAGGCGGCCGTCATCGGGGAGGCCCCGGGCGATGGCGATAGCCCCGTAGCCGAGGAAGGTGCCGACCTCGAGCGCCTGGCGCGCCCCGATCGCCCTGACCAGGATCGTCATGAACGCCGCCTGGTCGCCCGCGATCTGCATGGCGGCGAGATCGCCCATCTCCTCCCCCGCCTGCTCGACCTCGGAGACGACGCCCTCGCGAAAGGAGCTGTGCTCCACCGCGTAGCGGTGCAGCTGGGGGGTGATGGTGATGAACTTGTCGAACGCCAAGGATCAGCCGGCGCGGCGCTCGCGACGGGCCAGGGCGGCGACGAGCCCACACCCGGCCCCGACCAGGGCGCCGCCGAGGCCCGCGAAGACGTTTGCGTAGTCGTCGACCACAGGCAGGAGGATGAGGACGGCCGCGGCGACGGCGGCGCCGATCAGCTCGACGTCCTCGTCCGGATGCGCTCGGACCTCTGCGGCGCGCATGACGGCCCAGGCGCTGAGCAGGCCGAGGGCGATGCCGTTGCCGCCCGCGGCGAGCAGGACGTCGTTGCTGCTGGCAAAGGCGGTCTCGATCCCGTCGGCCGCCAGCATGCCGAGACCGCCGCAGGCGAGGATCAGCACGACGGTCGAGATCAGTCCAAGCCGCTGCTCGACCGAGATGCCGAAGATCGCGATGCCCACCGAGGCCACGAAGAGGTAGCCGATGTCCGGGTAGACGAACGGCGCGGCCAGGTAGCGCCACCAGTCGTTCTCGACCGGGCCGACGATGGCGCCGAGGTCATAGGAGTCGAGCGACGGGCTGGCGACGCGCACGAGCAGCAACAAGGCCGGGATCCCGATCGCAGCGATCACGGCGTAGGGCCGCTCGGCGAGCCTCTCCGCGCGCTGAGCGCGCGCGTGGCGCCGGCGGGATCGGCGCGACTCCCGCGGGGCGAGTTCGTCGCCGCGGAGCTCGAGCTTCGGCGCCCTCTTTCGCAACCGCGTGCCGCAGTAGGGGCACTCGGTCACATACGGGCTGACCTCCTCGCCGCAGGTCCGGCAGACGACGCTTAGCTCAGGCGAGCTCACTCCGCGAGGATAGTGCGAGGGCGTGCCCGGTTTCTAGGCGCGACCCGTTTCATGTTGGTGCTCGGCCCATCGGTTGAGCTCGTAGAGAATCCGGGCGAGCTCCCGGCCCTGTCCGCTGAGCCGGTACCGGCGTCCGGCATCCCGCTCCAGGACCCCCGCGTCGAACAGCTCGGAGAGCCGCGCGGAGAGGACCGATGGGCTGATGCCGGTCCGCTCCCGCAGCTCCGAGAAGGCGAGGGTGCTCCGGCGGAGCTCCCAGACCAGTTTCAGGGCCCAGCGCCGGCCCAGGAGGTCGAGGACACTGTCGACTGCCCGTTCAGTGGCCATTGGTACGGATTCCGTATTTGACGCCGCAAGAAGTCGGTATTTCGATACTGAAATCGTACTGAAGAGTCCGGAGGAGGTTCGAACGCGGCCCTTTCGAGGCACCGCGATGCTTGTGTCTCAGCGGAAAATCAGGCCTCCGGGTCGGTGGCGGCGACGATCTCCTCCATCAGCCCATCGATGTCGCCGTGATCCCGCAGCCAGTCGAGCTGGCGGCGGGCCCCCGTGCCGCTCTCGACCAGATCGACCAGCCCGACGAGCTCGTCCTCGCAACCGAGCGCGCGGGCATTCTCGCGGAGGTCCTCGATCACACCGAGGGTCATCTCCTCGGCCGGCACCTCGAGGCCCTGGTCGAAGTCGATCAGCCTGCCCTCGATCCCGAGCAGCGCGGCCCGCACCTTGTTGTCGTCGATCAGCTCATGTGGGTACTCGATGCTCGGCACGCCCTCCTCGTAGGCCAGCGCGAGCCGGTGGGCGAGCGCCAGGGCGAAGGCGGCGAAACCGATCGTGTGCTCCACCCTCGTCTGCTGGTCGAAGACGCGCAGCTCGATGGTCCCGAGGTTGGGGTGCGGTCGCACGTCCCACCAGAGGTAGGTGTAGTCCGGGATCGCGCCGCCTTTCATCATCTGCTCGACGCGGTGTGAATAGATCTCCCAGGTCCCGTAGTAGGGCGGGATCCCGACCCGCGGGAAGGCGCGGAAGACCGGCGTGCGGGAGGACATCATCCCGGTCGTCTTGCCCTGCCAGAGCGGCGAGTTGCTGGACATGCCGAGCAGCAGGGGGAGGTAGCCGCGCATGCCGTCGGCGACGTAGATCGCCTTCTCGGCGTCATCGATGCCGACGTGGACGTGGGTGCCGAAGATCACCTCCTGCTCGGCGATCCAGCGGAGCTCCGCCGCGAGCTCCCTGTAGCGCGGGCGGTCGACGATCAGCTGGTCCTCGTAGCGGGCCGACGGGTGAGTGCCCGCCGCGCCGATCGCGAGCCCGTTGCGTGCCGCGACCTCGCGGACGCAGCGGCGGAGCTCGCGGAGCTGGTCAGCCGCCTCGGTGATGTTCGCGCAGGGCCGGGTGGCGACCTCGAGCACGGACTGCATCAGCTCGGGCTTCACCTCGCCGGGGAGGCCCTCGGGCAGGTCGCCGACGATCACCTCGATCGCCTGCGCGAGCTCGAGCGTCTCGGCATCGCAGATCATCAGCTCCTCCTCGATGCCGAGCGTGAACGGTGTGCCACCGAACTTGTGGTCCAGCACGGTCGGGACCATGACAGCACCGGGGGATGAAGTTGCCGGTGAGTGCCGTGGGCCAGAATCCGTCGGGTGGTTCTCGACGGGCTCCAGCACCCCATCGTCCTCGCGCCCCTCGCCGGCGGCTCCTCCACGCCGGAGCTCAGCGCTGCGGTGAGCGAGGCCGGTGGCCTCGGCTTCCTCGCCTCGGGCTACCTCTCACCCGACGCCCTCGAGGAGCGCATGGCCCGGGTCCGCGAGCTCACCGACGCTCCCTTCGGCGTGAACCTGTTCGTGCCGGGCGACCCCGAGGCCGAGACGCCCAGGCTCGACGCCTACCTGCGACAGATCGCTCCCGAGGCGAACCGCTACGGCGCCGACCTCGGTGACGCCCGCTACGACGACGACGGCTACCAGCAGAAGCTCGCCCTGGTCGGCTCGCAGCGCCCGGCGGTGGCGTCATTCACCTTCGGCTGTCCCGAGCCGGAGCGGATCGAGGCCCTGAAGAGCTCAGGCGTCGAGGTATGGGTGACAGCAACCAGCCCGCGGGAGGCGCGCATCGCCGCGAAGGCCGGCGCGGACGGCCTGGTCCTGCAGGGATCCGAGGCGGGCGGCCACCGGGCCTCCTTCGTCGACTCCGACGACGAGCCGCTCAGCACCCTCGTCCTCCTCAGGCTGGTGGCCGGACGGACCCGAGTTCCCCTGATCGCATCGGGCGGATTGACCGACGGGCCCGCGGTGGCCGCCGTGCTCGCCGCGGGTGCCGCCGCGGCTCAGCTCGGGACCGCGTTCCTGCGGGCCGACGAGGCGGGCACCGAGCCCGCCTACCGCAAGGCGCTCGCATCGAATGCGCCCACGGCGCTCACCCGAGCGTTCAGCGGCCGGCGTGCGCGCGGCATCCTCAATCGGTTCATGGCCGAGCACTCGAGCCGACGCGCCCGCCGCCTATCCGCAGATCCACTACGCGACGTCGCCGCTTCGGGCCGCCGCCCGGAAGCGAGGCGACCCGGACGGGTTCAACCTCTGGGCGGGCCAAGCTCACGAGCTGGCGCCGAGCGGGCCCGCCGCGGAGATCCTCCGCTCGATCAGCGAGGGCGCCCGCCAGGCGCTCGAGGCGGCCGCGAACAGAGCCCTGTAATCGGGCATACTGAAATTCCGAGGCCAAGCAGGAGGTAGTCGAGAACATGGAAGTCAAGTCCGTCACAGAGCAGAAGTCGCTACTCGCAACGCTCTCGCCCGGCAAGCGCGCGCGGCTGCGCCGGCTGCTCTTCGACTACGGCCCCGGCAACGGGACCCTGATGCTGCTGCCGATCGACCAGGGGATCGAGCACGGGCCCCGCGACTTCTTCCCGAACCCGGCCTCGAAGGACCCCGAGTACCAGTTCAGCCTCGCGGCGGAGGCGGGCTACTCGGCGCTCGCCTGCCAGATCGGCCTGGCGACCCGCTACTACCCGGACTACGCGGGCCAGGTGCCGCTGATCCTGAAGGTCAACGCCAAGACCGACATCCCGCCGTCGGACGAGGCCTTCTCCCCCACCAACGCCTCGGTCGAGGATGCGGTCCGCCTCGGCGCCGACGCGGTCGGCTACACGCTCTACGTCGGCTCGCCGCGCCAGGACGTGGACCTCCACCAGCTCAAGGGCGTCCGCGAGGACTGCGAGCGCTACGGCATGCCGCTGGTGATCTGGGCCTACCCGCGCGGCCGCGACATCGAGAAGAAGGGCGGGCAGAACTCCTTCTACGCGATCGATTACGCGGCGCGCCTGGCGATGGAGATGGGCGCCGACGTGGTCAAGCTCAACTTCCCCAAGCTCGATCCAGAGAAGGACAAGGACCAGCCCGCCCCCTACAACGAGATGGACGTCTCGCCCGAGGAGGCGGTACGCCAGATCGTCGAGTCGGCGGGACGCTCGCTGGTGGTTCTCTCCGGCGGGTCGAGGACCGATGACGAGACGGTCCTCTCCCACACCCGCACGATCGTGGAGGCCGGCGGCTCGGGCGTGATCTTCGGCCGCAACGTCTGGCAGCGCGAGAAGTCGGAGGCGCTCGAGATCATCGGCCAGATCAAGGAGACGCTGCTCAACCACGTGCGGCGCATTCCGTAGCGCCCGGCGCTCTCCCCGCGCGTAGCGCGAGCAAGTCGCCGACTGCGGATAGTTCCGGCGCGCCGAGCATCATCGGGGGGTGAGCCGACCACTGCGCCGCGGAGCGCTTCGGGCGCCGCTCTTGATCGCCGTAGTCCTTGTGGCGGTCGCCCTCTCCCGCTGTGGGAGCGGAGGCGGCGGCTCCGCGCAGCCGAGCGGCCCCGTGAGCGTCAAGGTCACCCACGTCGTCGACGGGGACACGATCGACGTCACCATGCCGGATGGCGACGAGGAGACCGTCCGCTACATCGGCATCGACACGCCCGAGACCGTCAAGCCCGACACCCCGGTCCAATGCGGCGGCCCCGAGGCGCACGCGGTGAACGAGCGGCTGGTCGGCGGCCGGACGGTGGTCCTCCACTTCGACGCCGAGCGCCGGGACGTCTACGGCCGCCTGCTCGCCTACGTGTACCTGCCGCGGGTGGCCGGCGGCCACCCGCTGTTCGTCAACGCCGAGCTCGTCAAGCGGGGGCTCGCGCGGACGCTGACCATTCCGCCGAACGACTCGTACGCCTCCCTGTTCGCCCGGCTGGCCGCGCGGGCTGGCGCTGCTGGCCGCGGCTTATGGGGGCACTGCTCTCTATAGTCCTGAGTCCCCTGCAAGATCCTTTGCTAGCTTGCACGGCCGCCACGGGGGACTGATTCGATGGCTCAGATGCGGATGCGACAGAGCATGGCTCAGATCGAGCTGGCGTTCGAGCAGGAGATGGCGCTCGAGCGGCGCAGGCGCGATCAGCTGCGCAAGCGCGCGGTCAACCGATCGCGGGCCCGTCGCATCACGCGCAACGAGTCGCGCGGCCGGGTCCGGTTCAGCGTTCTCCTCGTCTGCCTGACGATCACGGTCGTGACCGTGGTCGTGGTGACGTTCGAGACGCTGGCCTGGCTGATGGGCTAGCGGCCACCAGGCCGCAGAGGGCTACGAGCGCTGACCAAGACGCTCGAGAGCGTCCTCGACGACGGCGTTCGTTCCGTTCCTTGAGCTCATCGTCGCGGCTTGCGGCCTCGCTCTCGATCCGCTCGTAGACCTCGTTGCGGAAGATGGAGACGTCGCGCGGCGCCGTGATGCCGAGCCTCACCTTCTCCCCGGCGACGGCGAGCACCTGAATCTCGACGCCGTCGCCGATCATGATGCTCTGGCCCGGCTTCCGTGTCAGCACCAGCATGCTTACGCCTCCTCGAGTGGTCGCCTGCCCCCGCAGGCACTTAGGCTACCCAGTAGTCAGTAGCGTAACCATTTGTTGTTGCCCTGCCAAGGGGGAACCGAGCGCGAACACGGGGCCCGATGCGGCCGGGGTAGGCACGGAAGCCCGATCATTTAGAGTCCGCCGCCGATGGCGCGTCAGTCACTGCGACCGCAGCTCAACCAGATCCGTGCCTGGGTCCGCCAGGGGCGCACCGACGCCTGGATCGCGCATCAACTCGGCGTTTCCGCCTCAGAGTTGCGTGATTTCAGGCAGCGCCACGGGCTCACCGCCGAGGGCGAGGAGCCGGCGAACGACGTCGACCTCCGGGACGAGATCGAAGCCGAGATCGAGGCCGAACTCGGCGAGCCCGAGCCGGAGGAGGAAGAGGGCGCGACCGACGAGGGCGAGGGAGGCGCTGATGGCGACGGCGGCGAGGGCGGCGGGCGCCCCCGTCGGCGGCGGCGCCGCGGCCGCCGCGGCCGCGGCCGACGCAAGCCCCTCGAGGCGACCTTCGATCAGGGCGACGAAGAGGGCTACGGAATCTGGCTCGACCCCGCGATCAAGGACGACCCCACCTACACCGAGCACTGGGAGGGCCACCGGGCCCTGCGGGTGACGATCGAGCCCGAGCGAATCGTCCTCGAACGCGTCGAGGACTAGGGCCCAGCGGTCAGGGCTCGGCGATCACCCGGCCGCCGGAGTAGTCCTTCGCGCCGCGGAGGTACTCCTGGAAGGCCCCGTCGACGATCGCCTGGGTGTCAAGGTCCACCGCGCTCATCGGCGCGGCGCGGCGAGCGGCCTCGAGGCACCAATCGGTACCGCGGCCGTAGAGGTCGGCGAGCTCCTGGGCGGTGAAGGTCGGCCCGATCCGACGCCGCAGCTCGTCGCGGATCGCGTCCACGGCACGCCTCGCGGTCCGAGACGCGCGGGGGTCAGCGGATAGCTCGCGGAGCCGTCGTGCGCCCTCCTCCCACTGGAAGAGGGCGTTGTCGAGCGGGTACGGCACCCCGTAAGGGGTAGCACGCGCTCGGGCCAGCTCATTGACCGGTGGCGCTCGGGATCGGGGCGCCACCCGTTGGGGCGACGCAGGCGAGTGGGTCCAGAAGGCCCGTCACCTTCCAGACGTCGACCAGGTTCGCGCCGGCGACCCGCTTGATGTTGCCGGCGCGCGAGATCCAGTCGCGCTGGATCGGCGCGGTGTCGGCGGCCGGGTTGTCCTGGTGGTAGGTGGGTGTGGTGATCACGTAGTCGTAGTTGCCCTCGTTCAGGGCGGCGATCCACTCCGGGCACTGCGGAATCTCGTTGAACGAGCCTCGTGGGCCGTGCTGGCCGATGTAGCGGACGTCGTTGCTCGAGTCCCAGCCCCAGAGGCCGTACTGGAAGAGCGCTCCCATGGTGCCGGAGAGAGCGACCTTCAGGTCGTTGGTCCCCCTCGCCCAGTCGTAGGCGGCGCCCAGACCTTGGCCGAGCTCGACCGCCGGTTGCTCGGTCTTCGGGTAATCAGGGGCACTGGAGGAGTAGCGCTCGTCCAGGTAGTGGTCCTGGACGAAGCGGCCGCCGACCGCGAGCGCGATCAGGGCGACGGCGCCGATGCCGGCGAGCAGGACGGGCGCGAGCCCGCGGCGCGAGAGGAAGACCAGCAGCAGCGGTACGGCCACCAGGGCCAGCGCGATCACCGCCGTGCCCGGGATCCGGTCGGTTTCGATCGCCCCGATCGCACCTGCGCTGACGATGACCAGGACGGCGAAGACCGTCAGCGTCCCGACCCGCCAGAGGCGCTGGATGCCGCCCAGCTTCCAGACCTCGCGGTCGCCCTTGAACGGCGGGATGGCGAGCAGGGTGAGCGCCAGGACCAGGCCCGGCGCGAGATAGCGGATGTTGAGCCGGAAGCCGACCGGCATCCCCTCGGGCCCTGACGCGCCGAGTGGGGTGAGGAGATATGCAATCGCGGCGAGCAGGGCCACCGCGCCGAGCATTCGCTCCATGCGCCCGCCGCGCCAGAGGACGAGCAGCACTCCGATGACGGCGAGCGCCAGATACGCCGGCCAGAGCTCGCCGAGGCGCTCGTGCAGCGCAGGCGTGAAGTACTTGCCCCAGACGTCGGTGTCGGTGGCGTAGTGGAGGATCGCGTACGGGTGGCGGCCCTGGAGCGCCTCGGCGTGGTGGATCGGCCCGATGTCCTGCCAGGGGAAGGGGTTGCCGGACACGATCAGGTTGCGGGCGTACCAGTAGCCGCCGCCGACCACCATGCCGCCGATCCAGGTCGCCGCGGCGCGCCAGCGCTGACCCTTGCCCGCGATCACGATCACGCCGACGGTCAGGGCGAGAACCGGCGGTACGACCGTCAGCTTGGTGCCGAGCGCCAGCCCGGCGGCGAGGCCCGCGACCATCAGAGCACCGATCGGAAGCGTGATCGGCGCCGACGGCGTCTGGGCCGGCGTAGCCGGCTGCACGGAGGCGGCCGAGGAGGCCGCGACCGATTCCCGCTCCCTCCCGAGCCAGCGGCTGTTGATCAGCAGGGCGACGGCGGAGAGGAAGAGCGCGATCGCGACCACGTCGTTGTTGGCGTTGCCGGGCTGGCGGGAGAAGAGCAGGTTCGCCGCCATCACCGAGGCGACCGCGGCGAGCGAGGTCGCGCCCGAGCCGTAGGGCCGCCCGATGCACCACCCCGCGAACAGTGCGAGCCCGAGCCAGGCCATGTTGAGCAGCGGGGAGAGGAAGTCGTTGCCGTAGAGCAGGATCCCGCCGGCGTGAAGCAGCTCGGAGACCTGCGGGTAGAACCAGTTCAGATAGAGCGGATCCGTGTAGAGCAGCGAGGTGACCGAGCCGGTCTGGGCGATGTGCGCCGCGAGCGGCAGGTGGTACCAGAGCGAGTCGCCGCCATAGACGCCGCGATCGAGCGCGAGGAGCGTCGGGCCGGCCCACTGCGCAGCGACGATCAGCGCGATCACGATCGCCGCGCCGAGCTCGAGCCGGCTGACCGGCGGCGCGAAGCGCTCCTCCGAGCCCCGGCTCCTGCCCGAGTGCGCGACCCGGCCGCCGGCCCGGATCAGCATCGGCTCGAGTCGCACCGCTCCACCCCCGACGATCAGGCACGCCACGACGAGCAGAACCCCGTCGAGGATCCCGAACAGGCCGAGGAGCTCGGCGATCACGACCAGATAACCGATGGCGAGCACCGAGTCCGCCAGCACCGCCGGCGCTCCCGCCCATCCCGGCAGCGCGGCGCGGCGGGTGGTCCGCCCGGCGATCGCCATCGTGAGCACGACCGCGAGCAGGCCGACCGTGCCGAGGATGTAATCGCCGGTGCTGCTCACTTGACCGGGGACGATCCTCCCGGTTGGCCCGGAGAACCGCGCCGGTTCCCCTGGCTGCAGCCGCCCGGCGAGAGCGGACCGGTGATCCGGAACACGGAGACGCGGGCGGCGCGCACGACCTCCTCGAGGGCGGGGTCGTCCTTGACCCAGCCGCGCTCGGGGGATGGGCTGGCGGTGGCCGGGTTGTTCAGGTCGAGCTCCGGCGTCGTGATCAGGTAGTCGTAGTCGCCGTCGTTGACGGCCTGGCGGAAGGCGGGGCAGCTCTCGATCGCCCGGAAGTCGGCCTCGGGGAGGTGCCGACCGACGTATTGGACGTAGTTGTCGACGTCGTCCCCGTAGAAGCCGTACTGGTTGTAGGCGCCGCTCGTCCCCGCGACCCCGATGCGGATGCCGGAGGTGGGCTTCGCCCAGCGAACGGCCTTATCGAGCTGGAAGCGGAAATCCTCCGGGCGGTCGTAGCGGTGGGCGAGATAGTCGTCCTGCCGCGCCCAGCCGGCCGCCGCGACAGCGACGGCGAGAATGGCGCCCGCCCCGCCGGCGATGAGCGCGCCGCGCCTGGCCAGCAGGGCCAGGCCGACAGGCGCGCCGATCAGGAGGATCCCGATCAGCGCGGCCCACGGGATCGAGGCGAAGGGCCCGTCCCAGGCGACGTTCGCGTCGGAGTAGTGGGAGGTGAAGAAGAGCGCGACCAGGCCGCCGGCGAGCAGCGGCAGCCGGAAGCGCTCGGGCGTGATCCGGGACTCGAGCGGGAGCAGCGCCAGGCCGAGGGCGAAGCCCGGGATCAGGTAGCGCAGGTTGATCCCGAAGGCGAGCGGGTGGCCCTCCGGACCGGCGGCGGTGAGAGGCGTGAAGAGGTATGCGATCGCGGCGACGATCGTCACCACGCCCGCGAGCCGGACCGCTGCGGAGCGCGGCCGCCACAGCGAGAGGATCGCGCCGGCGCCAGCCCCGCCCAGGATCAGGAACCAGAGCGGGCCGAGCAGGTTCTCGATCGGATTGAGGAAGTACTGGCGCCAGAGACCGGTGCTGGGGTTGGAGAAGATGTAGTGGGCGACGGTGAAATCGGTCCGGCCCTCCAGGCCCCGGTTGGGGCCGGGCAGGTCGATCGGCCCGATCTGCCTGATCCACGGCAGCGGGTTGCCGGCGTGGATCAGATTCCTCAGGAACCAGAACCCAGCGACCGCGGCCACTCCGCCGACGAACACCCAGAAGGCCCTCCAGCGGAGCTCGCGCGGGACGAGGAAGGGGACGCCGATCGCGAACGCCACCGCGACGCCCCAGATCGTGAGCTTCGACCCCAACGCGATCCCGATTGCGAGGCCCGCTACGAGGAGCGCGCCCCACAGGGGCGCCGCCGAGGGGGGCCTGGCGTCCGATCGCGGCTCGCGCGCAGCCCACGCGTTGATCAGGATCGCTGCGGCTGCCAGGAGCATTGCCACCGGAACCGTGTCGGTAGCCGGGGTGCCGGCTTCGCGGGGCACCATCGGGCCGGTGTCCATCGCGATCGCCACCGCCGTCAGCGAGAGCGGGGCGACACCGTAGGGGCGGCCGATGCACCAGGCGGCGAGCAGCGCGACCCCGAGCCAGCCGAAGTTGACGAACGGCGAGAAGATGTCGCGCTCGAACAGAACGATCCCGGCGCCGTGCAGGAGCTCCGAGTTCTGGGGGTAGAACCAGTTCAGGTAGAGGGGGTCCGTGAAATGCATCCCCCAGACCGAGCCGGTGTCCGCGATCCGGGCCGCGAACGGCCCGTGGTACCAGAGGGTGTCGAAGGTCAGCATTCCGCGAGCCCAGACGTCCTGCAGGCCGGTCGCCCAGTGCGCAGCGACGAAGGCGGCGGCGAGCAGCGCGAGCGCCGTCTGCGGCCAGGGGATGGGCGGCGAGGGCGGCGGGGCGGCCCCGTCGACGTCGTAGTCGACCCAAAAGCCGTAGTACAGGCCCAGACCGATGACGAGGGCGGCCGGGATCAGGACTCCGGGCACGAGGATTCCGAAGGCACCGAGCAGCTGGAGCAGGACGGTCAGCAGCGCGACGGCGAGGATGGCCTCGGCGAGCCGCGCCGGTGCTCCGACCCAACCCGGAAGCAGGCGCCGCCGCAGGCGGAGCCCGCCCATCGCCATCGGGACCGCGACGAGAGCCAGCCCGATGACGCCGAAGGCGTAGTCGCCGAAGCTCACTGAGTTTGGCGCGCCGCGGCTCCGCCGAGACTGCCACCGCCGGAGCCGGTGCCGCTCAGCTTGGCGCAGCCGGCCGGGTCGAGGTCCCCGTTGATGTCGAAGATGAAGACATCGTCCTCAGAGTCGATCTTCTCGGCGGCCGGATCAGTTGCGGTCCAGACGGCCTCGATCGGCAACCGCGACTGTGTGCGCTGGTCGGGCCCGATCACCAGATAGCGGTAGTCACCCTTGTTCACCGCGCGCCGCCACTCCTCGCACTCCTGCATGAAGTGCGGGTCGCGGTCGTTCTGGGCCGCCTCGCTCGCGATCGGCAGGAACGCCCCATGTGGGCCGTGGCGGGCGATGTACTGAACGCGGTTGGAGAGGTCGTCGCCGTAGAAGATGTACTGCTTGAAGCCGGGGCGGCCCCCCACCACACCGATGTTCGTGTCGTGCGGATCGGCGCGGTTGAACCACTCGAGAGCGTTCTTCATCCCGGCGGGGAAGTCGCTCGGGGCGGTCGAGGCCTGGTAGCGGTCCTTGACGTAGTCGCGCGAGTTCGGCCAGCCGATGGCCACCACCAGGACCAGGGCAAGAACCGCCCCCGCCCCCAGTGTCCACGGGTCCCAGCCTCGCTGGCCGAGCACGGCCAGGCTGACCGGGACGAATATGAGGAAGAAGGCGAGCCCGATCGCGCCGAGCAGGAAGTGACGTGTCCAGAGATGGCCGGAGAGATCCCAGACCGGGACCGCCTGCACGAGCAGGAGCACGGCGAGGATGCCGAGCAGCCATGCCTGGTCGCGTCGCCGAGCGCCGAGCCCGGGATCTACGGCGAGCAGCATCGCGCCCAAACCGATTGCGGGGGAGGCGTAGCGCAGGTTGGTGGTGAACGCGGTCGGGTCACCCTCCGGTCCCGCGGCGGTGAGTGGCGTGAACAGGTAGGCGATGCCGCTGAGCAGGGCGACCACGCCGAGCATGCGGATCACCGGCGTACGCCCGTTGATGATCGCGATCAGGAATCCCCCGATCACCACGGCCAGCACGAGCGGCCAGAGATCGCCGAAGCTGTCGTGCAGGCCCGGGATCAGGTGATGGCGGATCACGCCGCCGTCGGGCGGCAGCAGGTAGTGGGCGACGTTGGCGGGGTGGCGGATGTTGATGTCGAGCTGGTCGGGCCCCGGCAGCGGCCCCTTGTCGATCCAGGGCAGCGGGTTGCCCGCGTGCACCAGATTCCTGGCAAACCAGAAGCCACCGGTGACGAGCGAGCTCGCCACCCAGATGCCGGCCGCCCTCCAGCGGTAGCCGGCGCTGATCGCGATCACGCCGAGCGTGAGGAACGCAAAGGGCGCGAGCAGGTTGAGCTTCGTCCCCAGCGCCAGGCCCGCGGCGAGGCCGGCCACGATCAGCGCCCCGGTCGAGAGCATCGGCCGGACGCCGGCACCGGAGTAGAAGCCCCGCTCGGCCACCCCCGTCCCTCCCGCGCCGCCCGCGATCGGCCTGACAGCGCCGGCCGCGGCCCTGGCCAGCGCATCCGCATTGACGAGCACCGCAGCGGAGGCCAGCAGGAAGAACAGCCCGGCGGTGTCGTTTTTGGCGTCGCCAGGCTGGTAGAGCAGGAGCATGTTCGCGTCGAGGACGAGCGCGATCGCCAGGATCGCGATCGGGCCCCCGCCATAGGGGCGCGCGAAGCACCAGGCCGCCAGCAGGCAGAGCGACATCCAGCCGATGTTGATCAGCGGCGAGAGGAAGTCGTTGCCGAGGAAGAGGACGCCGAGTGAATGCAGCAGCTCGGAGTTCTGCGGGTAGAACCAGACGGTCAGGTTGAGCACCTCGGTGAAATGGAGCGCGCCGACCTGGTGGTCCTGGACGAAGCGGGCCGCGAACGGCGCGTTGTGCCAGGTCGTGTTGGGCAGGTACATGCCGATGTCGAGCCCGGTCTGGGTCGGCATCGCCCAGTGGGCGGCGACGAGTAGCGCCGCGGCGACCGCTACGGCCATCGCGATCGGCGTCACCGGGGGGGCCGGCAGGGCGATGCCCTGGCGTGGCGGGCTGAGCGCCAACCCGATTCCCACCCCCGCGACGATCGCCGCCAGCAGCACCCAGCCTGGCCGGTAGAGGCCCACCACGCCGACCAGCTCTGCGGTCACGACCAGCAGTGAGAGCCCCAGCACGACCTCGGTGAGCCGCGCCGAGGCGCCGGACCATCCGGGCAGGAGCCGGCGGCGGAGCGCGACGGCGGCGTAGGCCATCGCCGCCGCCACGACGACAAGCTCGATCGAGCCCTGCAGGTAATCGCCGAAGCTCATGTGTGTGCCGCCTCCCCCAGCTCGGCGCAGCTGGCGGGATCGAGCCGCCCGTCGATCTTGTAGACCGCCGCCGGACCGGACTGGATCACGGTCCGCACGTTCGGGTCCTTGGAGGTCCAGAGGTTCTGGGGCGGTGCGACCGTCTCGATCACCCCGATCGCGGGGGTCGTCACCACGAAGTCGTAGTGGCCCTGGTTGATCGTCTGCCGCCAGAGGGCGCAGTTGTAGATCGGCCGGAAGGTGCCGTGACTCCCCTGCTGCCCGAGGTACTGGACGTGGTTGCTGAGATCGGTGCCGTAGAAGAAGTACTGCCCGAACGCGGAGGCTCGCCCGAACACCCCGATTCGCTCATGGCTCGCCTTCCGCCCCCAGTCCTGGAGCGGCTGCCACTCAGGAGTCGCCCGGAACCCGCCGCCGAGCGGCGGCCGCGCGGCCGTGACATAGCGGTGGTCGAGGTAGTAGTTCTCGCGCACGCGGCCGAGGGCGACGGCGGCGATCGCCATCACGACCCCGAAGGAGACCAGCAGCACCGGACTGAGGCGCGCGCGGAAGCCGGCCACGAGCAGTGCCGGAACCCCGACGATCAGGAACGCCAGCCCGATCGAGGCCAGGTGGTGCTTGAACTCCCAGTTCGCCTGGGTGACGGTGCCCTGGATCAGCAGGATGGCGAAGAGCCCGATCAGGATCCACGGCCGGCGGCCGTGGCGGAACCAGGGGATCAGGGGCAGCAGGAGGAAGCCGATGGTGAGGACGGGCGCGACGTAGCGCAGGTTCGCGTCGAAGCCGCTCGGATCCCCGAGGCTCCCCGAGGCGGTCAGCGGCGTGAAGACGTAGGCGATCCCGGCGACCATGCCGGTGGCGGCCAGGATCCGCATCAGCGCGCTCCCGCCCTTGAAGAACGCCCAGACCAGGGCGATGATCACCACCGCGAGGATCGCCGGCCAGAGCGGCCCGAGCCGATCGTGGAGCACCGGGAACAGCTTGTGCTGCCAGACCGTCGGGTCGTTGTAGTACTCGCTCAGCTTGTGGGGCGGGCGCGGGTAGAGGGCGACCTGATCCGGGCCGGGCAGATGGATCGGGCCGATCTTCCTGATCTGGGGAAACGGGTTGAGCGCGTAGACGAAGTTGCGGCCGTACCAGAAGCCGGCGGTGATCAAGATTCCGCCGAGCCAGATCCCCAGCGCGCGCAGCCAGTGCTGCCGCCCACCCAGGATCGCCACCCCGATGGTGAAGGCGGCGATCGTGGCCAGCAGAGTGATCTTCGTGCCGATCCCAAGGCCGGCGGCGAGGCCCGCCATGAAGAGTGGGCCGGCGCCCACGGTGGCGAGCACGCGCGGATCGCCCTCGACCGGGACGTCCTCGACGACTCCCATCTCGCCGGTCTCCCCGCTGGCCGGGGCCGCGGTGGTGGTTGCGCCGCCGCTGACGCCGCGCCCCCGCGCGGCGTCGCGTATGGCGTGGGCCGTCGCCGCGCCATCCACCAGGAAGGCGATCGCGGCCATCAGGAAGAAGAGTCCCGCGACGTCGTTCGGGCCCTGGCCGGCCTGCGAGCCGACCAACATCTCCGAGTCGAGCACGACCGCCGCGCCGAGGACGGTTACGCCCCCGATCCCGTAGGGCCGCCCGACGCACCAGGCGGCCAGCAGGCAGAGCGCGCACCACATCAGGTTGATCAGCGGCGAGAGGAAATCGGTGTCGAGGGCGACGATGCCGACGCCGTGCAGCAGCTCCGAGTTCTGCGGATAGAACCAGGCCGCCAGCTTGAGCGGGTCGGTGAAGTGGAGCGGCCCGATGTGCCCCGTCTGATCGAACCGGGCCGAGAACGACATGTGGTACCAGGTGGTGTCCTGGTAGTACATGCCCTGATCGAGGGCCTGGCCGGTCGGATGGGCCCAGTGGACTACGACCAGAACCGCCGCGGCGATCCCGATGACGACCATCACCGTGCTGGAGCGGACCTCCGTCGTCCTCGGGACCTGGGGCAGGCCACGCCGGCGCACGAAATAGGTGGCGCCCAGGCCTGCCGCGACGGAGCCGAGCACGAGCGGGATCTCCTTGAAGAGCCCGAGGACCCCGATCAGCTCGGAGACCAGGATCAGCATCGAAAGGCCGATCACCACCTCGGCGAGACGGGCGAGCGCCCCCATCCAGGCGGGTACGAGCAGGGCTCGCAAGTGGTAGGCGCCTAGGCCGAGAGCGGCTGCGATCACCGCCAGCTCCGCCGCGCCGAGCAGGTACTGGCTCGTACTCATCGGCTCAAATCACGCAAAACGCGCACAGCCACATGGCGCGCGCGCGAGCGCGGATCATATCCGCGGACTTAACGGCAGGCGGATTAAGCGCCGCTCAGTCGTTGCCGAGCCCGTGCACGATGTAGGCGTGCTCGCCCGGCTTCACCATGCCCAGGCGGCGCGCCTCGCGCTCGAGCGCTGCCGGGCTCGAGACCTCGCGCAGCTGGTGGGTGAGCTCCACCCTCTCCCGCTTGAGCTGGGCCAGCTGTGCGTCGCTCGACTTCGACCCCTGCCAGGCCTGCAGCAGGTTGACGAGGGGGTTCAGGTAGGAGGCCAGCACCAAGAAGAGGACCAGAACGAGCACGATTCGCCCGAGCTTGTCCCAGCGGATCCGGCTCGGGCCGGTCCTTCTGCGCACGCGTCGCCTGGCTGGCATGGCTCGGAATTCGCCGTCTGCCCCGCCATTCCTCGCAATGCGATACTCGGATTCCGACGCCCACGTGGCGGAGTTCACGCCGAGCGAGTGGGAGCTAATCGCCGCGGTCTAGCGCTCGAAGACCGAGGCGCCCGGGAACCGAGCGCGGTCGCCGAGCTCCTCCTCGATCCGCAGGAGGCGGTTGTACTTGGCGATGCGATCGGAGCGGGCCGGGGCGCCGGTCTTGATCTGGCCGGCTCCCGTGCCCACCGCGAGGTCGGCGATCGTCGTGTCCTCGGTCTCGCCGGAGCGGTGCGAGATCACCGTCGTGTAGCCCGCGTCGCGGGCGATCTGGATCGCCTCGAGGGTCTCGCTGAGCGTGCCGATCTGGTTGACCTTGATCAGGATCGAGTTTGCGATGCCCTGCTCGATCCCGCGTCGAAGGCGCTCCGGGTTGGTGACGAAGAGGTCGTCGCCGACCAGTTGGCAGAGATCGCCGATCCGCTCGGTGAGAGCCTTCCAGCCGTCCCAGTCCTCCTCGTCCATGCCGTCCTCGATCGAGACGACGTGGAAGCGGGCGCGGACGTCGTGCCAGTACTCGGCCATCTCCTCGGAGGTGAGCGCCCGCCCCTCGTGCTCGAGGACGTACTTGCCGCCCTCGTAGATCTCGCTGGTGGCGGGATCGAGCGCGATCACCACGTCGTCTCCCGGCGCGTAGCCGGCCTCCTCGATCGCCGCGATCAAAAAGTCGAGCGCGGCCTGGTTCGACTCCAGGTCCGGCGCGAAGCCGCCCTCGTCGCCGAGCGCCGTGGAGAGGCCCTTCCTGCCGAGTGCTCCCTTGAGCGCGTGGTAGACCTCGGTGCCCACCCGGAGGCAATCGGCGAAGGTCGCGGCCCCCGCCGGCACGATCATGAACTCCTGGAAGTCGACGGCGTTGTCGGCGTGCGCGCCCCCGTTGAGCACGTTCATCATCGGGACCGGGAGCAGCTCGGCCGCGCCTGCGTCCTTGGCGCCCGTGGCCGCGTAGAGCTCCGCGAAGTAGTCGTAGAGCGGCTGCCCCGTCTCAGCCGCTGCCGCCTTCGCGACGGCGAGCGAGACGCCCAGGATCGCGTTGGCGCCCAGCCGGCCCTTGTTGGGCGTCCCATCGAGCTCGATCATCGTCCGGTCCAGCGCCGACTGCTCGGCGGCCCGCGCTCCCTGGATCGCGTCGGCGATCTCGCCGTTCACGTTGGCGACGGCCTTCGCGACCCCCTTGCCGCCCCACAGATGCCCGCCGTCGCGGAGCTCGACGGCCTCGAACTCCCCGGTCGAGGCCCCCGAGGGAACGATCGCGAGGCCGCGAGCGCCGGAGTCGAGCACGACCTCGACCTCGACCGTCGGGTTGCCCCGCGAATCGAGCACCTGCCGCCCATGCACGTTCTCGATCGTCGCCATCGGGCCGGGAAAGCTAATCGACCAGGCGCCGCGTCGCCTGGCGCAGGGCGAGCTCGGGATCGACGCCGAGCTGCCGCGAGACGGCGACCGCCTCCAGTAGGAGATCGCCCACCATCCGCTCCGCCTCGTCACGCTCCTCCGGATCTGCTGACGGGCCACCGGGCTTCTCCCCACCCACCGAGCCCTCGGGGTCTGCCCGGCGCAGCACCTTGCGCGCATAGAGCAGGGCGGGCAGGTTCTCGGGAAGCCCCTCCAGCGGCTCGCGCCTCCCGGTCCCCTCGACCTCTCGCTTGATCTCCTCCCACTGCGCCAGGACCTGGCCGGCGGTCTGGAGATCGCGGTCGCCATAGACGTGGGGATGCCGGCGGATGAGCTTGGCGGCACACGACTCGGCGACGGCCCCCAGATCCCCCTCGCCGCGCTCCTCGAGCAGCAGCGAGAGGAAGAGCACCTGGAAGAGAACATCGCCCAGCTCGTCGACCATCGCCTCCGTGTCGTCGCGGCTGGCGGCGTCGGCGAGCTCGTAGGCCTCCTCGACGGTGTGAGGGACGATCGAGCGGGCGTCCTGCTCGCGATCCCAGGGGCACTCCCGGCGCAGCCTGCGAGTCACCTCGTCGAGGTGACGGAGCGCTTCGAGGTACCTCGGCGCGGCTATCCGCCCGTCAGGCCGGGAATCGAGATGCCGCCCCCGCCCGCGGTGGTGCCGGCGCCGGCCGGGTGCGGCCCCTGCGGCGCTCCGCCCACCACCGGAACGAACGGCTTGAAGGATCCCGGCTCGCCCGGGGTCGGGCCGGAGCCGGTGCACTGCAGCTGGCCGGCCTGGCCGCCCGTGGCGGGGGAGCCCTCCTGGCAGGTGGCGAAGACGGGCGCCGGGCAGCCGGTGCCCTGCCCGCCGGGCTGGGGCGCGACCTTGGAGGGATCACAGGTCGGCCCGCCGGCGTTGAAGTTGTCGCAGCCCTGGACGACGTAGTCGCTGGCACACTGGGTCAGGTTGGTCCAGTAGTCGCGGAAGTGGATGCCGAAGGCGGTCAGCGCCTCCTGCTGCTGCTGGCTCTTGATCTGGGTCTTGATCTGGTCGCTGACCTTCGCGGCCGCTCCGCCCTGCGTGCTGCTGACGGTGTCGTCGAAGCCCTGGATCTGCTCGGGCGTCGCCGACTCGACCTCGAAGATGAAGGTGCCCGTGGGGGTCGTGATCGGGCCCTGAACCTGTCCGGTCGGGGCGTTGAAGATGTCATCGTCGAGGGGCTGCTGGAACGAGCCGGGCACGACGCCCGTGCGCAGCCCGCCCTTGTCCTTCGAGGTCGGGTCGGTCGAGTACTGGGCGGCGACCTTCTTCCAGTTCGCCGCCGACGGATCGGCCTTGAGGGCCTGCAGGGCCTGGTTGACCTGGTTCGCGTCCTTGTTCTGGATGATCCGGATCGTCCGCTTGGCCGGCTGAGTGAACTGCTGCTTGTTCGCGTCGTAGTAGTCCCTCGCATCACTGTCGGATGCCGAGCCGACGCTGTTCGAGATGTCGTCCTGGATCTTGTTCTGGATCAGCTGAAGCTTGGCCCGCACGAGCACGTCGGCATCGGTGAGCCCCGCCTGGTCGCGCGCCTGCTCGTACTCCTTCTGGCTCTTGAACTGGGACTTGATCTGCTGCAGCGACTGCTGGATCTGGGTGTCGGTGAAGGTGAGGCCCTCCCTGTTCGCCTCGCCGACGAGCCAGCCGATCTGAAGCGCGCTCGCCACCGCCTGGTCCTTGAGCTGCTTGTACTGAGGATCGCTGGGCTGCGGGACCTGCTGCAGGTTGTTCTGTTTGGCGGTCTGCAGCAGAAAGCGGTCGAAGTTCGCCTTGCTGAGGTCGCCGTCCTGGAACATGCCGGGCACGTCGATGCTGTCGTCATCGATCACCGCGACGTCGTCGGAGGGCACACTCGGGTGCCCGACGCCGATCGCAACGGCGGTGATCGCGACCGTCAGGACGAACGCCGCCCCGAAGATGATCGCGAGATTCCGCTTCGAGAAGAATCCCCGGCTCACAGAGGCGGCAGCATAGCCATCCGCCCCTAAGCCAGTGCTTAAGGCGCCGCCTCGGCCGGGGCCGTCGCCGCGGTGCGGGCGGCACCCAGTCCGTCCGCCACGGCGAGGATGGCGCCGAGCCGGGCGCCGGGATCCTCGGGCACCGGGACGGCGATCGTGCGCTCCCGCCACTGATAGATCGCCTCCTGCAGGTGCTCGTTGAGCAGCGCCCACCTGCTCGGAATCGAGCTCGACCGGGGAGACCCGCAGGCGCCCGGCGCGGAACTCGACGTTGCGGGCGCCGGCGTCGCCCAGCGCGATCCTGCCGCGCTGCAGGTCGAGCAGGTTGGAGACCGACGCCGGCAGGGGACCGAAGCGGTCCTCGAGCTCCTCCCGCAGCGCCCGCAGCTCACCCGGCTCCCGGGCGGCGGCGACCCGCCGGTGGACGTCGATCTTCGCCGCCTCGAAGGGGATGTACTCCGAGGGGACGTACGCGTCGACGTCGACGTCGATGCGAACCGGCTCTCGCGGCTCGGCGGGGAGCTCCACCGCGCCCGTTCGCAGCGCCTCGGCGGCGTCCTCGAGCATCTGGCAGTAGAGCTCGAAGCCGACGGCGGCGACGTGCCCCGATTGCTCGTCGCCCAGCAGGTTCCCCGCGCCCCGGATCTCGAGGTCGCGCATCGCGACGCGGAAGCCGGAGCCGAGCTCGGTGTTGTCGGAGAGGGTGGCGAGGCGCGCGGCCGCATCGGGGGTGAGCGCCTCGGCGGACGGATAGAGCAGGTAGGCGAAGGCGCGCTCGCGGCTGCGGCCCACCCGGCCGCGGATCTGGTACGCCTGCGCGAGCCCGAGCTGGTCGGCCCGCTCGACGAGCAGCGTGTTCGCCGTCGGGATGTCGAGCCCGGACTCGATGATCGTGGTCGCCACGAGGACGTCGTGCTCGCCACGGACGAAGGAGAGCATCGTCGCCTCCAGCTCGAGCTCGTCCATCTGCCCGTGCGCCTCGGCAAACCGGACACCCGGGCAGAGCGGCTCGCAGCCGCTCGGCCGTCTCGTGCAGGGTGTCGATCCGGTTGTGGAGGAAGAAGGCCTGGCCGCCGCGCTCCTTCTCGCGCAGGATGGCCCGCTGGACCAGGTCCTCGTCGTATGGGCCGACGTGCGTGCGGACCGGGCGGCGTCCCTCGGGCGGCGTCTCGATCACCGAGATGTCCCGCAGCCCGGCGAGGGACATCTGCAGGGTGCGCGGGATCGGGGTCGCCGAGAGCGAGAGGACGTCGACCTTGAGCTTCAGCTGGCGGAGCAGCTCCTTCTGCTTGACCCCGAAGCGCTGCTCCTCGTCGACGATCAGAAGGCCGAGGTCCTTGCCCCGGACGTCGCGGGAGAGCAGCCGGTGGGTGCCGATCAGGACGTCGACCTTCCCCTCGCGGAAGCGATCGAGCGCCTCCTTCACCTCGGCGGGCCTGCGCAGCCGGGAGACCATCTCGACGTTGAAGGGGGTGTCCGCGAAGCGCTCGCGGAAGGTGCCGAAATGCTGCTGGGCGAGGATCGTGGTCGGGACGAGCATCATCACCTGCTTGTCGTCCGTCGCGGCCTTGTGGGCGGCGCGGAGGGCGATCTCGGTCTTGCCGTAGCCGACGTCGCCGCAGATCAGCCGGTCCATGGGCCGCTCCGACTCCATGTCGGCCTTGACCGCCTCGATCGCGTCCATCTGGTCGACGGTCTCGCGGTACGGGAAGGCGGCCTCGAAGCCGAGCTGCATCTCGCCGTCCGGCGAGAAGGCGTGGCCCTTGCGGACCTGGCGCTCGGCGTAGAGGTTGATCAGGTCGCCCGCCATCGCCTGGGCGGCGCGTCGCGCCCGAGACTTCATGTTCTGCCAGCGCTTGCCCCCCAGGGGGCTGAGCGCAGGCTCGTCGCCGTCGGCGCCGACGTAGCGGCTGATCCGAGCGAGCTGACCGGTCGGGGCGAAGACGCGATCGCCACCGCGGTACTCGAGCTCGAGGTAGTCGCGGGTGACCCCGGCGAGCGTCTTGGTGTCGAAGCCGGCGAACCGGGCCACGCCGTGGTCCTCGTGGACGACGTAGTCGCCGACCCGGAGCTCGATCGCGGCGGCGAGCCGGGCTCGGGCCGAGACCGCCGGGGCCGCGCGGCGGCGGTGCACCAAGCGCCGCTGCGGGATCACCGCCAGCCGCAGCTCCGGTGAGAGGAATCCCTCGCGAAGCCTGGCCTCGGCGAAGCTCACCCCCGGCTCCTCCGGCACCCGGTCCGAGAGGAAGGGCACGTCGAGGCGGCTCAGGTTGTAGCGGGTGCGCTCGGCCTCGCCGCGGCCCTCGAAGGCGACCACCGTCCGGTAGCCCGGAGCGGTTCAGCTTCTCGAGCTCTCCCTCCGCCTCGGCGAGGGTCCGCGAGGGGAACTCGGCGCGCTGCGCCCTGAAGGAGTGCTCCTGGCCGGCGTCCGCGCCCAGCGAGAGTCGTGCCCGCTGCTGCAGCGGCTCGGCGACGTCGACATAGAACGGGCGGACGTCGGCCTCTTCGGCGACGGCCGTGACGTCCTCCCAGAAGTCTCGCAGCGCGCCGGGAATCTCCTCGGCGGCCGCGATCGCGACAAGCGCGTCGGCTGGAACGAGGTCGAGGGCGCCGAGGAATCTCGCCGGATCAACGTCGTCGCGGTGCTCGGCCGAGAGCTCGGCCGCCGGAGCGAGCTCCACCCGCTCCGCCTCGCCCAGGGAGCGCTGGGTGAAGACCGAGAAGCGCCGTATCGACTCGATCTCGTCGCCGAACAGCTCGACTCGAATCGCCTGCTCCTCGGTGGCCGGGTAGACGTCGAGGATCCCGCCGCGAACCGCGAACTGGCCGCGCTCCTCGACCTGATCGATCCGCTCGTAGCCGGCGTCGGCGAGCAGCAGCGTAACGTCGTCGAGGTCCACGCTCTCACCGCGATGGAGCGCCAGGGTCTCTGGCCTGCGGGAGGGGTCGGGGACCTTCTCCGCGAGGGCGATCGCGCTCGCGACGACCACCGCCGAGGGGTCAGCGAGCGCGTTCATCGCGGCGATCCGGAGCCCTGCCAGGTGCGGCGGCGGGTCGAGGTGGGACTCGAAGGTGGTCCCGCGGGAGGGATAGAGGTGGACGGGCCGGGGCGCGAGGAACGTCTTCAGGTCGCCGGCCAGGTCGCGGGCCGAGCGGTCATCGGCCGCCGACGATCAGCGTCGGGCCCTGTGTCTCCGCGTCGTCGCCTCCGACCAGGGCGGCGAGCAGATAGGGGCGCAGGGAGGCGGAGACGTAGGCGTCGACGGTGTCGTCCGATCCGGCCACGGCCGAGCGGAGCGCTCGCAGGCGCTCGTTCTCATCGGCGATCTGGAGCAACGGTCTCAGCGACATTCCGATCTATCCAATCGGGCACGACGAACGCCCGGATCGGCGATCCGGGTCGATTTACGCGAGGGTGCCCCGCAGGCGAAGCCGAGGAGCAACCCGTTAAAGGCCGGGGCCCGGCCTCGATCGAGGTTAGCTCCCGGGCATCAGCGGCGGTAAGGCAGCCCCGGCCCGCTTCGCTGCCACTCGACCTGTCCGCGGCCCTCGTCGGCGGAGCGCTCGACCACGCCGTCCCAGCGATGCAGCATCGCCTTGAGGCGGGCGACCGCCTCGGGCGGGTGGGCCGCCACCTCGGCGGCCAGGTCGAGCGCCGCCCCCTCGGTGGCAGCCGCCGGCGCGACCCGGTGGACGAGCCCCATGCGCAGGGCCTCGTCGGCGCTGACGTTGCGGGAGGTGAGCAGCAGATACTTGGCCGTCGCGAGGCCGCAGAGGGTGACCAGGCGGGCCGGGCCAACCGGGACGCCGAGCTCGGCGCCGGGAAAACGCATGCGCAGGTTGGAGCCGCCGACCCGGAGGTCGCAGGCGACCGCGATCTCGGCGCCGCCCCCGACAACGGAGCCGTGGCAGGCGGCGACCGTGGGCTTCGGGAACGCCGTGAGCTCGTCGTAGAGCCGGGCGAAGAGCTCCATGCGCTGGACGCGGCCCCGCTCGTCGAGCTCCTCGCGCACGTCGGCTCCCGCAGAGAGCGCCAGATGGTCGTTGGAGGAGATCACCAGGACGCGCGCGTCGGTCTCTGCCTTCGCCTCATCGAGATGGACGAGGAGCTCGTTGAGCATCCCGGTGTTGATCGCGTTCCGCGCCTCGGCGCGCTCCAGCCGAAGGAGCGCGACCTGCTTCTCGTCCACCGAGTAGCTCGTCAGGGCCATCAGCCCTCCTCGCCCGCCACCGGCTCCGTCTCCGTCAACTGCTCGAGCAGCCGTTCCACCTCGTCGGCGGCCGAGCCGATCAACAGGCGGACCTCCTCCTCCGGCTCCCTGAATCGGGAGAGGACGTAGTTCGAGACGATCTCGGGATCGGTGGTGTTGGGCCGGCCCACGCCTCCACGCACCCGCCAGAAGTCCTTGCCGCCGAGGCCCTGGCTGAGGCTGCGCAGGCCATTGTGCCCGGCCACGCCCCCGCCGAGCTTGCTGCGCACCTCGCCGAACGGCAGATCGATCTCGTCGTGCAGCGCGATCACCCGGTCGAGTGGCACCCGAAGCTCACCCCGGGCGGGGCCGGCCGCCGACCCGGAATCGTTCATGAAGGTCTGCGGCAGGAGGATCGCGACGCGCGGGCCGCCGGGGCCCGTGCGGCCCTCGGTGATCAGGCCGCCGTAGCGCTCGCGGGCCTTGGGCATCTCCCAGCGGCGGGAGAGCTCGTCGGCCACCTCGAAGCCGAGGTTGTGCCGGGTGCCGGCGTACTCGCGCCCCGGGTTGCCGAGCCCCACGATCAGCGCGTCGGCGCGGGCATCGCCGGCATCGCCGTCGCGAGAGCGCCGCGACCGGCGGCGAAAGAGGGACAGCAGCTACTCCCCGCCGGACTCGCCGTCGCCGGACTCGTCGTCGCCGCCCTCGCCCTCGGGAGCGGCCTCGCCCTCGGCGGCCTCCTCGCCCTCCGGGACCTCCTCGCCCTCGCCGACCAGCTCGGCCTCCTCCTCGACCTCGGGCTCGGGCTCCTCCTCGACGCGGGGCGGGCTCAGGGTGGCGATCGTGATCTCCTCGGGCTCCTCGGCCATGAGCTTGACGCCGGACGGCACGCCCACCGAGGCGAGGTTGATGGTGTCGTTGATCTCCATCTCCGAGACGTCGACCGTGATCCGCTCAGGGATCGCGGTGGGCAGTGCCTCCACGGTGATCTCGCGCGTGACGTGCTCGAGGACGCCGCCCTCTCGGACGCCCGGCGCCTGGTCCGTTCCCTCGAGCTCGATCGGGACCTCCGCCTCGATCTCCTCGTCCAGCCTCACCTCGAGGAAGTCGAGATGCAGCACGTCGCCGCGGACCGGGTGGTGCTGCTGCTCCTTGATCACGACCGGAACCGCCGTGGACCCGTCCAGCTCGAGATCGAGCAGCGTGTGCCCCTCGGAGAGCAGGACGCGGAGCTCGCGCGCTGAAACCTGGAAGGGACGCGCCTCGCCGCCCTGGCCGTAGACGATGCCGGGCACGAGGCCGTCTCGGCGCAGGCGCCGCGTCGCGCGCGACCCGAATGTCTCGCGCTGGGAAACCTTGAGTGTGGCTCGATCCTGTGCCATGGGCAGCTACGCTCGGGCGCCAGGATAGAAAATAGGTGAGGGCGATGGGCAGCGACGGCGACAGAGACGAAAGGGACCAGCAGGGCGTGGACGCGCTCCGGGCCGACCCCGAGCAGCAGGCGCGCCGCGAGGCGGCGCCCGAGCCCGACGAGCAGCGAGGGAAGATCCCGCAGACTCGCATCGGGCGCTCGGCCAGGCTCGGCACCGCGATCAGCGGACAGGCCACGCGATACGCCGGCACCGCCGCCGCGAACGTCGTGCGCTCCGACGAAAAGGCGCAGGAGCGTCTCGAGACCCGCCACCTCGAGACGGCCCTGAAGATGGCCTCCGTCCTGGGCGAGATGAAAGGTGCGGCGATGAAGATCGGGCAGATGGCCTCCTTCATCGACGTCGACTTCCTGCCTCCCGAGCACCGCGAGATCTACCAGGAGCAGCTCTCCAAGCTGCGTACCCGCGCTCCCGCGATGCCGTGGGAGAAGGTGCGCGAGGTGCTGGAGGAGGAGTACGAGGAGCGCCCCGAGCGGGTCTTCGCCGAGATCGAAGAGGAGGCCTTCGCGGCCGCCTCGATCGGGCAGGTCCACCGCGCCACTCTCCACGACGGGACGAGGGTCGCCGTCAAGGTGCAGTACCCGGGGATCGCCGACGCTCTCGAGTCCGACGTCGCCAACGCCGGCATCCTTGTGCGCCTGGCAAAGGTTCTGGCGCCGGGACTGGATGCGAAGGCCGTCGCCTCTGAGCTCCGCGAGCGCGTCCTCGAGGAGCTCGACTACGAGTTCGAGGCGCAGAACCAGCGTGCCTTCGCCCGCGCCTACGACGGGCACCCGTTCATCTTCGTCCCCCAGGTCCACTCCCGCCATTCGCGGCGGCGGGTCCTGGTCTCGGACTACGTCGAGGGCCGCGGCTTCGACGAGGTGAAGGAGCTCGACCAGGACGAGCGCGACATCTTCGGGGAGATCGTCTTCCGGTTCTGCTTCGGCTCGATCTACCACCTGCAGCACTTCAACGCGGATACCCACCCCGGCAACTACCTCCTGATGGACGACGGGCGGGTCGCGTTCCTGGACTTCGGCATGACCAAGCGCCTCACGCCCGAGCAGATTGAGCTCGAGCAGCGGGCGGTGGACGCCGCGGGGCGCGACGATCCGGAGGCGCTCCGGGAGGCGCTGCACGACCTGGGGTTCGTGACCAACCCGAACAGGGTGGACGCCGAGCGGCTGATGAAGCACGTGAAGATGGTCGGCGGCTGGTACCTCGAGGACGGCGAGGTCCAGATCTCGCCGAAGCGGGTGATGAAGATGATCGAGGTGACCTCCGACCCTCGCTCCGACTTCTATGACCTGGTGCGGAGGGAGAGCCTGCCGGCCGACGAGCTGATGGGGCGAAGGATGGAGACCGGGCTGCTCGCGGTCCTGGCGCAGCTGCGCGCGACCGCCAATTGGCACCGGATCATGCGCGAGTGGGTCTACGCGGACCCGCCCTCGACCATCCTGGGCGAGGTGGAATGGCGCTTCTTCGAACGCCGTGGCACTTCGCAGACGCCGGGGCTGGCGAGCCGGGTCTAGGCAGACGGCTTCGCCATCAGATCGCCGCCACAAGCGGCCGCTCCGTATAACCGCTCGGGGCTAGAGCCCCTCGCTCATGATGGTGCGGCCTGGTGGCGGCTAGCGACCTGCCGCTCGGCGAGCTCGAAGAGGCGCGGATCGTTCGAGCAGATCCCGTCGACACCCATCGCCAGGAGCTCGCGGATCCGCTCCGCGTCGTCCACCGTCCAGGCGATCAGCTCCACGCCGACGTTGCTCGCCGCCTCCACCAGCCGCGGGGTGATGATCGGGTGGTACGTCCAGACGGCCTTGACCTCCAGCTTCGGAGCCTTCTTCTCGAGCAGGCTGGGAAAGCGACGGCGTAGCGTCGAGAGCGCGACCCGGAGGGCGGGCCCGGCCCAGCGGTACTGCGTCCAGTCCCGCCGGGTCTTCGGGTAGGTCCAGCCGAGGCGCAGCTCGGGTTCCAGCTTGCGGAGCTTGGTCAGGCTCTCGACCTCCATCGTCGAGACCATCGCCCGCTCCACGAGCCCGCTGCCCTTAAGGGCGCCGGCGAGCTCGGCCTCGCGGCCGGCGAGCTTCAGGTCGAGGTCGATCTCGACCTCGTCCAGGGGCGGTTCGAGGAAGAGGTCGAGGGCCTCGGTGAGGTCCATCGCCTTGCGTACCAGCGCGTCGTGGTGGTCATGCGCGACGATCAGCCTGCCCTCCCTGGCGCGCAGGACGTCGAGCTCGATCATGTCGACGCCGTGCTCGACCGCCGCGTCGAAGCTCGCGGCGGTGTTGCCGGTCGTAATCGCATCGGCGCCCTTGTGGCCGATGCGCCTGTAGGCAGGGATGCCCTCCCGCGCCTCCTCCCTGCCCTCTGCCTGCTCGGCGGACATTGGCGGACCACCCTAGATGATTGACTCTTCCCCGATGAAGCCCGCGGAGACCCGGCTGGCGGTGATCGCGGCGGCGTGCGCGCTCGCGCTGGGCGGCTGCGGCGGCGACGGCGGAGAAAGTGCCAGCGATACCGTCCAGAGCTACGTCGACGCCCGGAACCACCGGGACTTCCAGCAGGTCTGTGACCTGCTCTCCGATCAGCTGCGGCAGCAAACCGGCGGCAGCAACTGCCCGCGCTTCATCGACGAACAGACCTCCGGCAACCCGAGGCGGCAGCTCAAGGTGATCGGGGTGACCGAGAATGGCGATCGCGCCGTCGCGCACCTGCAAACCACCGGTGAGTCGGGCAACCCCATCGACCTGACGGTCATGCTGGCCAAACAGGACGGCGACTGGCGCGTCACCAGCTTCGGCGGAGGTCCCTCCGACTAGAAGAGCTGGTCTCGCACGCGGGCGGCAGCGGAAAGTAGAGGACATCGGTGTTTGTCCGTCGGGCGAAGGGGAAAGGTGCTCGGCTCGAGGACCTCAGGCACCGCCACGCACAGCGACGAGCAGCGGGCGCGCGCCAAGCACGTCGATATCCACCGCTACCAGGTCGAGATCCGCCGCAACGTCGTCCTGATCGAGGAGGCGATCGAGGCGGGACCGTGATCACGGATGGTGAGGGCTTGGCTCCTGCTTTCGTCCAGAGCGACCATCCGCGCCGCGTCCCTGGGCTAGGGGAATCCAGCCGCAGCAGGCGAGCTCGACCGTCCCGACGTTGGTCTAAATCACTAGCGGGACGCTCGTGCTCCCCTACTGGGCCGTCATCGCGGCGTCAGTGTTAACCAGTGCCGCTCTCGCAGTTCTTCCTCTGGTCGGCACCGCCCTGACCCCGGCAGGTGTCCTTCGCACTTCTGCGCTGGCGCCCCCGGCGTTCCGCCGAAGAGGCGGTCCTTGCCGGCGCCGCCGAGGAGCAGGTCTGCGGCGGCGCCTCCGATCAGGGTGTCATTTCCCTTGCCGCCCTTGATCTTGTCCTTGCCATTAGCGCCGCAGAGGACGTCTTTTCCGCCGAGACCCACCAGGACGTCCTTGCCGCCATTCGCTTGGATCACGTCCGGCCCGTTGGTGCCCGTCAGGGTCTCGGGACCGGGGGTGCCGACGACCGTCGCCTGGCGTCCTTTGCAGGTGCCGGTTATGGCTGGCGTCGCCGGCGTCGCCGGCGTTGCCGGCGTTTGCGTCGGCGGCGCAGCTCCGAACGGTATGCCGGTCGGTGAGAAGGTTGTCACCAGCGAGCGGGTAACTGTGGCCCCCGGGGCGATGGAGATCGGCCAGCTCAGGCCGGCACCGTTGTCGATGAAGTCCGTGCAGCGCGCACGTGTCGGGGAACTGAGTTCCGGCCGCGTCGATCGCGCTCCAGACCGTGCGAATACTCAGCCTCCATGTAGTGGCTACCGGGGCTGAGCGGGGCGAACCCCTCGATTCGGTCCGGCGGGTTGTTATTGGCGTTCTTGGTGCAGTAGATCGCGCCGTTGCTGGAATCGGTGAAACCGAAGCCGTCATCGGAATCCTGCAGGAAGCAATCGCCCGCGTGATAAAGGGTGGCATCGACGGCGCCGCTCGAAGAGTTGGTCACGGCAATGTCGGTTCGGTAGTTCTCATCTCCGATCACATAGCTGTCAGTCTGCGTGATCCGAAGCCCGGTGGCGGCCAAGTCGACAACGGTGACGACCTTGAACGGGTCGGCGGCCGTCCCAGTTCCGGTCACCGGCGTCTGACTGACCAGGGTGTAGTCGGTGCGCGAGTTGTTGCCGGCCGGTATGTCGTTGGGGCCGTAGTCGACGCCCCCGGTCGAGAGAAAGGTGCCGCAGGCACCGGGGTCCGTACCACCGAAGAACTCTTCGGTCCGTGTCGCCCGTGTGAGTCGCCTGGCAGGCGAGGTTGTCGTTCAGGTAGATGTTGTCCAGGGGCCCCGACTGAGGTGATCACCTGCTGGGCTGCGAGCGCGCGCGGCGCCACCGCCATCAGAACAGCAAATGCCGCTGCAACGGCGGTTGCGGTCAGCACAAGGTGCCTGCGGCTGGATGCACGGACGCTCGAACTCATAGACATCTCCCTCGTCTAGCGGTCTAGTGACGTTCCGGTTCCTGGCGAGTCCTAGGAACCGACTACCTAATTTAAGCTACCCCCAACTCCTCGCCATTCTCGCCGCTTAACCCTAAGAAGATCATCCGTGCAAACTACGGTTTCTGTGATTTCTGTGAAGGACATCGGCGAGGAAGTCGCGGCGATTTGATGGCCGAGTGTCCCCCGGCGAGCAATTCCGGGTGAGAATCAACAGGCGAAGGGCTTGACGTTCTCCTCTGAGATCGCGGCATGGGATCTCTTGCTCTTGATCCGGACGGCGTTAAACCAAACCGCTCTGGAATGCGGGTATCCCTGGAAGAGCTGGTCTCGCAGGTACGTACCCGCGACGATTGGCCTGCGTCGCCTTTGTTCGTCTAAGCAGGGAAAAGGCGACCGGCGAGAGCGTTCCGAGGACCCCTCACGCATGGAGAGGGGTCAGGCCGCGACCTCGATCACCGGCAGAGCGAGTCCCTCCCGTTTATCTGTGAATGGGTGGCGGCCCTGGCACTGGCGGCCCGCGGGGCTGGGCGAGATACTGCGTGGGCGATGTCGGAGGAGAACGTGGAGCTTGTAGTGAGGCTGTTGGGTAACCCAGGGCAGGATCTCGTCCCACTCTTCCGCGACGATGACATGTGGGCGGCGTTCACCGCGGCCGTCGCTCCCTTCTTCCACCCGGACTTTGAATGCGTGGCCGGAGGCTTGCCCGGTGGGGCGAAGACCTATATCGGTCTGGATGGCTTCAGGGCTGCATGGCGGGATTGGACGGCTCCGTGGGCGACATACCGGACCGAGATCGATGAGACCATCGATCTCGGAGATCGGGTCTTCGTGCGCTTTCACGACTTCGCACGCTTGAAGGGCACCACGGAGGAGCTCAACCAGACCCCCGGCAACATCTGGACTGTCCGTGACGGAAAGATCGCGCGTGCGGAGTTTTACGTCAATTGGAGGGATGCCCTCGAAGCCGCCGGGCTGCGGGAGTAGGCGATGTCGGAGGAGAACGTCGAGATCGTGCGGAAAGTTTTCGACTATTGGGAGCGTGGCGCATGGGCCAGGGGCCGGGAGCTCTACGAGGATGGTTGTGAGGTCGTTTTCAGCACGTCTTGGTTTCCGGACGCGGGCACCTACCCCGTCGGGCGCGAAGCGCTTGCTGCCTGGGTGGCCTTCGTGGACGCCTTTGTGGAGTTCGCGGTCGGAGCCGACCGGTTCATTGATGTGGGTGAGCAAGTTGTCGCACTCGTCTGGCTTCGCGGCCGAGGCCAGTCCAGCGGCGCGGATGTCGAGGCCGATGTTGGGGCCGTGTTCACGCTTCGGGAGGGAATGGTCACTCGATGGGAGATGACTGACCGTCGGAAGGCCCTCGAAGCCGCCGGGCTGCGGGAGTAGGGCGTGGCGTCTGGGAAGGTCCCAGGCGCCACGTTTTCACCTTGATGCTGACCAGCGGGATCCGGTCCGCGTCTGCGCAGCCCGCGTCGCGGACACGCCGGCGACGGTGCTCTCGACTTACGCCCACTTGCTGCCACAGAGCGACGAGATCGCCGCAGAGCGCGTGGCAGCCGCGCTAACGAATTAGGCGAAGAGCCTGTGAGTCACAGTCCGTCTACTGGTGCGGTGGGTGCGGTGGGTGCGACGGCCCCTGCCCTTCGAACTTAGCGCTCCTACTCGCCGCCTTGCACTTGTGCCGGTGCTTCTTGTTCTTCTTCAGAATCTTCTTCGGCGTGGAGACCGTGAGCTGGGTCCCCTTCGGAGGCACCGGCCCGGTCAGCACCCACTCTCCCTCCGAGTTGCTCACCGTCGTCCCCACCGCGACTCCGGACTGAGTCACCGTGATGGTCCGACCCGCTTCGCATTTGGGCTTCGGGCTCATCACCTTGCCCGAGTACCGCTCTGTGGTGTCGTTGAGCGTGTCGAACCTGACCTTGTTGAGGTTGGTGTCGAAGGCGACCTTGTGGCCGCTCGCCGGGAGCGCAACCGCCAACCCGATTGCGGAGACCGCCGCCGCGACCGCGCCGATCCGAACTCCACGCGCTGTCCCCATCCGCTTCATCGTCCTCTCCCTCCTCTGCGTCACGTCGAGCAGGAGCCTACTCCGGCTAAGGGTTCAGGCACCCGTAGTCAGCCGCAAACCGCTCTGGAATGCGGGTAAAGCTAGAAGAGCTGGTTCTCGCCGGCGAAGATCTCCGACACCGAGTCGTCGGTGAAGATCCGCCGGATCGAGTCCGCCAGTGTCTGGGCGGTCGAGAGCACGGTGATGTTGTCGGGCGCGCCGGGGCGCCCGGGGATCGTGTCGGTGACGACGATCCGCTCGATACCGGAGCTCTCAGGCGCGAGCCGCTCGTAGGCGGGTCCCGAGAAGACGCCGTGGGTGGCCACGGCGATCACGCGCGCGGCTCCCTCCTCGAGGACGGTTCGAGCGGCGGCCGTCAGGGTCCCGGCGGTGTCGATCATGTCGTCCACGAGGACCGCGGTCCGGCCCTTCACCTCGCCGACGACGTAGCCGATTTCGGCCACCTGCTGGGCGGGGCGCTCCTTCTCCATCACGGCCCAGGTGGTGCCCACCTTGCGGGCGAAGTTGCGCGCCGTCTTCACGCGCCCGGCGTCCGGAGAGACGATCACCGGCTCCTCCTGGAAGCCCTGGTCGGCGATCCACTGGGTGAGCATCGGCATCGCCGTCATGTGGTCGAGCGGGACGTTGAAGAACCCCTGCACCTGCCCGGCGTGCAGGTCCATGGTGAGAACGCGGTCGACCCCGACTCCCTCCAGGCACTTGGCCACGATCCGGGCGGAGATCGGCTCACGCGGGGCGGACTTCTTGTCCTGGCGCGCGTAGCCGTACCAGGGCATCACGGCGATGATGCGGTGCGCGGAGGCGCCCTGGGCGGCGTCGATCATCGCCAGCAGCTCCATGAGCGCGTCGTTGGGGGTCATCCCCTCGGCCTCGTTGGCGGCGGTCGACTGGACGATGAAGACGTCGGCGCCGCGGATCGACTCCTCGTAGCGGCAGTAGACCTCGCCGTTGGAGAAGGTCTTCAGGGTGACTTCGCCCTGAGTGACGCCGAGGTGGCCCGCGATTCTCGCGGCGAGTTCCATCGACGCCCGCCCGCCGAAGACCATGAGCCGCTTGCGGTAGTCCTGAACGATCTCGGTGACCGGCTGCGTCTGCTCGATCGTGCTCAAGAGTTCTTGCCCTCGCTCGATTCCTTGGCCTTCTTGTCCGCGTAGCCCTCGATGTTCTTCTGCTCCGCCCTCGAGATGCCCAGTGCCCCGGGCGGAACGTCCTCCGTGATCACCGAACCGGCCCCAGTGTATGCGTCGTCCCCGACTTCTACGGGCGCGACGAAGGTCGTGTCAACCCCGGTGCGAACGTTTTTGCCGATCTTGGTGCGATCTTTGCTCCAGCCGTCGTAATTGGCGGTGACGGTGGACGCGCCGAGGTTCGATCCCTCGCCCACCTCGGCGTCCCCGACGTAGGAGAGGTGCGGGACCTTTGCGCCGGCGCCGATCTCGGAGTTCTTGATCTCGACGAAGGTGCCGGCCTTGGCTCCCTCGCCGATCCGGGCGTCGGGTCGGAGGTAGGCGAACGGGCCGACGGTCGCCTCGTTCGCGACCTCGCAGCCGGTCAGGTAGGAGTGGACAACGGTGGCTCGCTCGCCGATTCGCGAGTCGACCAGGGTCGCCATCGGGCCGATCGTGCTGCCCGCGCCGATGCTCGACCGACCGCGCAGGGTGGTGCCGGGGAGCGACCGTGGTGTCGGCGGCGATCTCGACGTCCGCGTCGATCCACGTGGCACCGGGGTCCTCGATCGTCACCCCGGAGCGCATGTGGCCGATCAGGATCCGGCGGCGCGCCTCATCCGCGACCCGGGCGAGGTCGGCGCGGTCGTTGATCCCGAGGTTCACACCGGCGTCCGGGGCGCGGTAGGCGGCGATCAGCAGGCCGGACTCACGCAGGACCGGCAGCACGTCGCCGAGGTAGTACTCGCCCTGCGCGTTGTCGTTGTCGAGGCGCTCGAGGGCGTCGGCGAGGGTGGGGCCGGCGAACGCGTAGGTCCCGGCGTTGACCTCCTTGATCGCGAGCTCCTCCGGGCTGGCGTCGCCGGAAGCCTTGGCCTCGACGATCCGCTCGATGTTCCCGTCCGTGTCGCGAACGATCCGGCCGTACGAGCCCGGGTCCTCCATCTCGGTGGTCATCACGGTCGCCGCCGCCTCGGCGTCCCGGTGAGCCGAGATCAGCCCGTCGATGATCTCGGCGGAGACCAGCGGATGGTCCCCGGAGAGGATCAGCACGGTGTCGGAGGCTCGGACCACGTCCGTCGCGGCGCGCAGCGCCCCGCCGGTGCCGTCGGCCTCCGGCTGGACGATGGTCTCGGTCCCGTTCGGCAAGGCAGCGGAGATGTCGCGGTCGGGCGAGACGATCACGCAGATGCGGTCGGCTCCGGCCTGCCGCGCGGCGAGAATGGGCCAGGCGACCATCGGGCGCCCGCAGATCTCGTGCAGGACCTTCGGCACGGACGAGCGCATGCGCGTGCCCTGGCCGGCGGCCATGATCAGGGCCGTGGGAGCGTTCACCCCGAAAGCGTAATGCGAGGATGCGGGCGATGCGGGCGGCTCGATGCGCGGGCCGCCCCCGGGCGCGAGCTAGGAGGTCAGCTGCGCGGGCCGATGGTGTCCTCCTGCGCCTGGAAGGCAGCGGTGACCAGCTCGACGATCGGCTCGGGAGCCTTCTCGGGAGAACCGGCGTCCAGGGGCGGCTCGGGGTCGTATTCGATGCCGAGCTGGACGGCCTGCGCCACCTCGTCGCCGTTGATCTGCTGCACGAGACGCAGGGCCATGTCGATGCCCGAGGAGACTCCGGCGGCCGTGACGATCTTGCCGTGCTGGACCACCCGGTCGGGGACCGGCTTGGCGCCGAGCTCCGCAAGCAGGTCGCGGGCGAGCCAATGGGTCGTCGCCGGGACGCCGTCCAGCAGGCCGGCGGCGGCCAGCAGAAGGGAGCCGGTGCAGACGGAGGTGGTCCAGATGGTCGTCTCGTGAACGGTCCTGATCCAGTCGTGCAGGGGCTCGTGCTCCAGCAGCACCCGGTTGCCGAACCCGCCTGGGACGACGACGATGTCCGCGCTCTGGATCTCGTCGAGCGAGGCGTCGGCGACCAGCGAGAGGGTGTCGGACTCGTTGCGGATCGGTCCCGGCCTCTCGGCGACGAAGACCGATTCGTTGCCCGGAACCGAGTTGAGGACGTCGTGCGGCCCGGTGATGTCGAGGGCGGTGAAGCGGTCGTAGAGCAGGTAGGCGATCTGCATGGTGTCTCCTCTCAGTGCGACTTCATCTAACGGATGGCTCCTACGGAGCCCCTCGAATGACCGCGTCGGGTGCACGCCTGAAGCGGGCGCGGTACTGGGCCGGTGCGACTCCCACGCGACGGGCGAAGGCGCGGCGCATGGTCTCCGGAGTGCCGAAGCCGCAGCGGGCCGAGATCAGGTCCACCGGATCCGCACTCTCCTCGAGCAGCTGGCGGGCCCGCTCGACTCGCAGCTCCTCGACGTACGCGGCCGGTGTCATGCCGATCTCTCGGCGGAAGAAGCGGGCGAAGTTCCGCGGGCTCATCGCGGCTCGCTCGGCGAGGGTCTCAACACGAAGGTCGGCGTCGAGGTTGTCGGCGATCCAGGACTGCAGCTCGCGCAGCGGGCGGCGCTCGGCGAGCTGAGCCGAGAGGTGGGCGCTGAACTGGGCCTGGCCGCCGGGGCGCTGGAGGAAGAGGACCAGCCAGCGGGCGATCTCGATGGCGATCTCGCGGC
Source organism: uncultured Solirubrobacterales bacterium (assembly GCA_963728755.1). GTDB lineage: Bacteria > Actinomycetota > Thermoleophilia > Solirubrobacterales > 70-9 > DASUPK01. The sequence goes on from CAVSLI010000001.1 coordinate 56,868, forward strand.
CGAGGTCCTCCTCCACCAGCGCCAGGGAGAGGTCCATGCCGGACGTGACTCCGGCGGAGGTCCAGACGTCGCCGTCACGGACGAAGATCGGGTTTGGGTCGACGGTGAGCTCGGGGTGGAGGCGGGCGAGCTCCCCGGTCGACGCCCAGTGGGTGGTCACGGTCCTGCCCTCCAGCAGCCCCGCGCGGGCGAGGAGGAAGGCGCCGGAGCAGACCGAGGTGACCCGTCGGGAGCGGCGCGCGGCGCTGCGGATCCAGCGGATCAGCTCGGCGTCGTGCTCGGCGGCGCGGACGCCAGTGCCCCCCGCGACGACGAGGGTGTCGATCGGGCCGCGACAGCCGGCGGTGGTCAGCTTCGGGAGAAGGGAGTACCCGCCGCCGCGAACCGCGATCGGGTCACGGTCCCTGGCGACGACCTCGACCGTGTAGGCGCCACCTCCGGCGAGGGCGTCGGCTCCCGCGAACACCTCCGACGGGCCGATCACGTCGAGCGGCTGAACCCCCGGGAAGGCGAGGATGGCGATGCGGCGGGACTTGCTCGTCGGGGCCACGTGCGCATCATGCCCCCTCGAAGATCTGTCTGCAATGACCAATTGCGGACGATTCCTGCCAACGCAGCTGGGGAGCCTGGAATCGAACCAGGATCGCCGGGACCAAAACCCGGAGTCTTGCCTTTAGACCACTCCCCAGGGCTGGGGTCAGTCTAGGTCCGAGGGGGCGACTGCCACTGCGGAATAGTCTGCCGGGCGCATGCCCGCGCTCCAGTCCCGCTTCCCGCGGATCGGCTCGTACAGCTTCGTCTCCGATTGCCACACGGGTGCCCTGGTCGCCCCAGAGGGATCGGTGGAGTGGCTCTGCCTACCCCGCTTCGACTCCCCCGCAATCTTCGCCTCACTGCTTGACCGCAGCGGGGGCTTCTGGCGTGTCGGCCCTCCGGGCCTCGGCGCCCCGGTGAGCCGCAGGTACCTGCCCGGCACCAACGTGCTCGAGACCACCTGGATGACCGGCTCGGGCTGGATCACCGTCCACGATCTCCTCACGGTCGGCGAATGGCGCCAGGAGAACGACTTCGAGCCTCACCGCCGCCCACCACCGGACGATGAGGCTGAGCACGTCTTCGTGCGGCTGATCGAGTGCGTCCAGGGTGAGGTGGACATCGAGATGATCTGCCAGCCCGCCCTCGACTATGGCTCGACCAGGGTCGACTGGCAGCGGCGAGGCGATGCCGGCACCGACGCCGAGCTCACCCATGGCGACCTGCGCCTGATCCTGACCGGCGACCTCGGCCTCGGCGTCGACGGCTCGGACGCCCGGGCCCGCCACAGGATGAAGGCGGGGGAGGTCCGCTTCAGCGCGCTCAGCTGGGGACCGTCACCGATCCCGCCCGCTTCCAGCGATGACTGCCTCCGCCGCCTGCAGCGAACGATCGACTTCTGGCGGCGCTGGCTGGAGGGCGGCAGCTTTCCGGACCACCCCTGGCGGGACTTCCTGCAGCGCTCGGCGCTCGTCCTCAAGGGCCTCACGTACTCGCCCACCGGAGCCCTGATCGCAGCACTCACCACCTCCCTTCCCGAGACGCCCGGCGGCGAGCGGAACTGGGATTACCGCTACACCTGGATCCGCGACGCCACCTTCACGCTTTGGTCCCTCCACACCCTCGGCCTGGACTACGAGGCCACCGACTTCATGGGCTGGCTCGCGGACATCTACCGCGAGAACGTCAGGGAGGGCGAACGTGGCCTTCAGATCATGTACGGGATTCGCGGCCAGAAGGACCTGACCGAGACCACCCTCGATCAGCTCGGCGGCTACGAAGGAGCGCGTCCCGTCCGCATCGGCAACGCGGCCTACAAACAGCGCCAGAACGACGTCTACGGCGCCCTGCTCGACTCGGTCTACATTCACTCCAAGGTCCAGTCCCACCTCCCCCACGAGCTCTGGGAGGCCCTCTGTCGCCAGGTCGAGACCGCGATCTCGGTCTGGGACGATCCCGACCAGGGAATCTGGGAGGGGCGGGGGAAGCCCAAGCACTACGTCTCCTCCAAGCTGATGTGCTGGGTCGCGGTGGATCGCGGCTGCAGGCTCGCGGACCGGATCGGGGATGACGACCGGCTCGCCAGGTGGACCGAGGTGGCCGACCAGATACGCGCCGACATCCTTGACCACGGCGTCTCGGACCGGGGCGTCTTCCGCCAGCACTACGAGACCGACGCGCTCGACGCCTCGACACTGCTGATTCCGCTCGTCCGCTTCCTCCCGCCGGACGACGAGCGAGTCGTCAAGACCGTCAAGGCGGTCCACGAGGAGCTGACCGAGGACGGCCTCGTCCTCCGCTATCGAGTCGACGAGACCGACGACGGCCTGCACGGCGAGGAGGGCACGTTCACGATCTGCTCGTTCTGGCTCGCCTCCGCCCTCTCGGAGATCGGCGAGGCCGACGCCGCCCGCGAGATGTGCGAGCGGCTCCTCAACTACGCCGGGCCCCTGGGCCTCTACGCCGAGGAGCTCGACCCGAAAACGGGGCGGCACTGGGGGAACTTCCCCCAGGCCTTCACCCACCTCGCGCTGATCAACGCCGTCAGCCACGTGATCAGCGACGAGCGCTCGATCGGCGACCGGGACCGCACCGCCGTGCTCAGCGAGATGATCTCGTCACAGACCGGTTAGTCGTTCTCGGCGGGCGGCACCTGGCCCGCCTCCGTGCCGGGCTCTCGCGCTGGCCCCTGCGGCGAGGCGATGCCCAGCACCCGCATCGCCTTCAGCCCCAGCCCGAGCTTCTCGCGTCCCTCGGTGGAGGTGACGTCGTGCCCGCAGAGCTCGCGCGCCCGCTCGAGCCGGTACCGGATCGTGTGCCGGTGCGTGTAGAGCTGCTGCGCGCTCGCGGCGACGTTGCCGTCGTTCTCCAGATAGGTCTCGACCGTCGACACCAGCTCGGTCTCGTACTGCTCGTCGTAGGCCACCAGCGGCTCCACGGTCTCCGAGTAGAAGCGCTCCAGCTCCGCCGGGTCCTCGCTCATCGCGGGCAGGAGCAGCCGGTACGCACCCGTGTCCTCGAAGGCCAGCACCCGCCTGCCCTCGGCCTCCCCCACGTTCGCCGCGAGCAGCGCCTCCTGCGCAGCACGGTAGAGATCGCCGGCATCTCCGGCCAGCCGGCTCCGCGAGACGCCCACCGAGAACCCGCTCAGCCCAGCCTCGAGCTCGTTTGCCAGCCCATCCGCTGCGCGGGTCAGCCGCTCGTCGTCCCCGACGGGCACGATCGCGACGACCTCGGCCCCCTCCCCCTCCGGATTCCCCTCACCGGCCAGGCCGCCCGCGCTCACCGCGCGGATCGCACGCTGGACGATCGCCAGCACCCGTGCCCGCCACTCGCCCGTCTGGGCCACGTGGGGATGAGCGCGTGCGATCAGCACACCGGTCCCGCGGGAGAGATCCGTCCCCAGCTCCGCGGCCCTCGCTTCGATATCAGCGCGGGCCGTGAGCTGGCGGCCGAGCAGGGCGCGCACGAAGTCGCCGGCCGCCTCCTCCGTGGCCCACTCAGGCGAGCGCGAGCGCTCGAGCTCCAGCCCGAGCAGCGTCGCCACCATACGCAGCAGCGCCGCCTCGGGCTCGTCGTCGCCGCGCGGCCTCCAGCGCAACTCGCCTACCGCCGCGTCGGCGACCCGCAGCTCCACCGTTTCCACGCCCCCGCCGCCGGCGAGCAGCTTCCGCTCCTCGTCAGGTGAGGCGGCGGCGACGGCCAGGACGTTGCTGGAGCGGTCGATCAGCGCGACGCTTGCGTCCAGGGCGCGGGCGGAGGCTCGGGCAACCGATGGCATCCCGGCACCTGACTCGATCGCCGCCGAGAGCTCCTCGAGGCTGCCAGGGTCGGCCTTACGCGAGGGCTGGTGCGAGGGCGCTCCGCCAGGACCGGCCCGTTTGGATGTCTGCGCAACCCGTTTTGGGTTGGCACGAGTCTCCTTCGCAGTCACCCCCACATGGTAGGTCCGCGGTTGCGAACCTAAATCCAGTTCGAGATCTGATCCCAGTTGAGGAAGATCACCACCCCGATCACCAGCCCGATCAGCACCAGGGCCGCCAGCACGAAGAGCGAGAGGAAGCCGGCCACCAGCTTTTCCCAGGGGCGCCCGTAAGAGCCGATCGCGGGCACCAGGATCAGCCCCACGAACACCCCCACCGAGAGCACCCCGGCGATGCCGAAGAGGTAGTACTCAGTCCCGAGCGCCAGCACCGGCGCCAGGATCGAGCTGAGGGGCCCGGTCATGACGCCGGGGATTGTCGCGAATGTGGGCAACGACAAGCACCGCGGCCGCGCCGAGCGTGTAACAGGAGACCCCCAGGGCCCAGCCGCTCGACACGTCGCTCAGCCAGTGGACGCGGAGGTAGACGCGGGTCAGCCCGATCAGGGCGGTGAGCGCGATCCCCGCCGCGATCACCAGGCTCCGCCTCGTGATCCCCGGGACCACCCTCAACGCGAGGGTCACCGCGAGCCAGGCGTAGAGGGTCGCCTGGGTGGCGTGGCCGCTGGGAAAGGCCGAGTTGCCGACCGAGATCACCGAGTCCGGGGGCCGCGGCCGATCGGTCCACCCCTTGATCTCGGGGACGAGAACCGCGATCAGGACCGTGCCGATCAGCAGGGCCCAGAACTCCATCCAGCGCCGACGCACCGCCAGGACGATGCCCGCCAGGGTGGCGAGCGGATAGGTGACCCACCCCGAGCCGAGCGTGGTGATCCCCTTGGCGACGTCCGTCAGCCAGTTCGCCTCCAGGTCGTGGGCGACGTCCCATGCCATTTGATCGCCCGGCGTGGGTCCCGGATCGCCCGTCACCACCGACCAATACGCGATCAGTACGAAGAGGCCGACCGAAAGCGCCGCCAGCAGCGTCGTGAACTCGAGGCCGAGACCCCCGGGCGTCAGCCTGCGGCCCAGGAATTCGAACTCCGGCCTGAGGCGGCGCCCAAGCCGCAGGATCGGCCGGAGCAGCCGTCGTCGTTCCATCTCGGCCACGACCCGGCGCCGGTTCGCCTCCTCCCGCAGGAACCGATAGGCGACGACGATAACCACCACGACTCCGACGACGATCCCGAAGACGACGAGACCCCTGCTGATGATCTTGCTGACCGTGTTGAGGCTCTGTGCGAAGAAGTAGCCGAGCAGAAGGAGTGCGATGGACCAGAGGCCGGTGCCGAGGATGCTGTACGGCGCGAAGTTCCGGTACGGCAGGCGGCTGCTCCCGGCGATGAAGGGGGCGAGCGCGCGTACCAGGCCGATGAATCGCCCGATCAGAATCGTCCTGCCGCCGTAGCGGGAGAAGTAACCCTCGACCATGGCGAGACGCTCCGGCGTGATCCGAAAGCGCTCGCCGTGCCTGACCAGGAAGTCCCGGCCGAGACGGGCACCGAGGAGAAAGCTCACGGAGTCGCCGCTGAATGCCGCGAGCCAGGTGATGGCGATTATCACCGGCAATGAGATGTCTCCGTTGGCCGCGACGGCGCCTCCCAGCAACACCGTGAACTCACCCGGGGCGACCAATCCGATGAACGCCCCGGTCTCGAGGAAGGCCAGCGCGCCGACGAGCAGGTAGGTCCAGGCTCCGAGACTCCTGGACAGGTCCTCGATCAGCTTGTCGAGGTCGATGCTGGGAAAGAAGACGATGAAGGCGACGATCGCCGCCGCGACCAGCGCTCGGAAGAGCCACTTGCGCGCCTTCTCGCTCAAGAGGTGAGCGGAGCCGTCGCCTGGACCTCGGGGAACCGCCCCCGCAACTTCCTCGCCGCGGCGGCTGCCTCCTCGTCCGTCGCGTAGAGGCCGAACGCCGTCGGTCCCGATCCGGTCACCATCGCGCGTGCTGCGCCGGCCTCCTCGAGGGCGCGCAGCGCGTCCTCGATCTCCGGCCGCAGCGAGATGGCGGCGGCCTGCAGGTCGTTGACCAGGTGCTCGCGGTAATCGAGCGGCGAACCGCCCTCGTCGACCGCGTCCCGCAGCCGACGCCGGATCGCCTCGAGCTCGGCATCGCCGCGGCTTGAGCCGAGCCGGTCGGCTTCGGCGTAGACCGCCGCGGTCGAGAGCCCCTCCGGCTGTGGGATCAGGACCACGGCGTGCTCACCGGGCGGCGGAGCGGGCTCGATCACCTCGCCGGCGCCCGCGACCAGACAGGGCCGGGGCTGAAGCTGCGACGGCACGTCGGCCCCTATCTGCGCCGCTATTGAGCGAAGCCCCTCGACCTCCCCGCGCGCGAGGCGGAGCACCGCGGCCGCGTCGGCGCTGCCTCCGCCCAGTCCGGCGGCCACCGGCACGCGCTTGTCGACCTCGATCCGCAGAGGTGGCCCGTCCCAGCCGTGCTCCCGGAGCGCCGCCAGCGCGGTCGCGGTCAGATCCGGCGCAGCGATCCCCTCGCAGATCACCTCGTCCCTACCGGCCTCGCTGATCCGAAGCTCGTCGGCGAGCTCGAGCGGCTCGAACAGCGAGCGGATCTCATGCAGGCCGTCATCCCGGCGGGGGCCCACGTAGAGGCAGAGGTTGAGCTTCGCGGGGGCATGCACCGTCTGCGGCAGCCCGTCGATCACAGCTCCGCCCCCTGCTCCGCCATCGCCTCGACGAAGCGCTCGAAGTCATGGGGCGAGAGCGTCTCGGCGCGTGCGTCGGACGGCAGCGCGATCTGCTCGAGTGCCCTCCGGGCCGCCTCGAGCATCCCCGGCCGCACCAGCTCCAGCGAGCGGGCCATCGACTTGCGGCGATGGGCGAACGCGGCGCGGGCCACGCCGGCCACCTGCTCCGATGCTCCCGGGCCGATTCGCCGCAGTTCCAGCAGAGCCGACCCGACCCGCGGCCGGGGCACGAAGACGGCGGGGTCCACGGTGCGAAGCAGCTTGATCTCGCAGGCGAGCTGCACGAGCACGCTCGCCGACCCATACTCCCTGGTACCCGGCTCGGCCCGCAGCCGATCGGCGATCTCTCGCTGAACCATCACGGCCCAGCTCCCGAGCCCTCGGCAGATCGGAGATCGTCCGGATGAGAAGCGGGGTGGCTATCGAGTAGGGCAGGTTCGCCACCATCTTCGTCGGCGCCGGGGCGAGCTCCGCCAGGTCGACCCGCAACGCGTCGCCCCAGACCAGGTTGACGTTGCCGGCATCACGCGCGAGTGGCTCGAGCTCCTCTCGCAACCGCTCGTCCACCTCGATCACATGCAGGCAGGTGACCTCCGCGGCCAGCCGCTCGGTGAGCGCGCCGCCACCTCCCCCCACCTCCAGCACGACGTCCGCTGGGTCGAGATCGGCCTCTCGCACGATCGCGTCGAGCAGGTTGGGATCGGCGAGGAAGTTCTGGCCGAGCCGGCGCGGTGAGCGCTCCGGCGGCCGGCGTGAGCCGGTCACCACCCGAAGACTCTCGCGGCGTTCGCCTCCACGGTTCGCTCCAGCTCACCGTACGTGACGCCGCGGACCTCGGCGAGCCGCTCCGCGGTCGCAACCACGTTCGCGGGCTGGTTCGGCTTGCCGCGCATGGGCTGGGGCGAGAGAAACGGGGAATCGGTCTCCACCAGCAGACGGTTGTCAGGCACGAGCGCGGCCGCCTCGCGGATCGGCTCCGCCTTCGGGTAGGTGAGGTTGCCCGCGAACGAGCAGTACCAGCCGAGCTCACCGGCGCGCTCGGCCCATCGCGGGCCCGCCGAGAAGCAGTGCAGGATGATCTCGACGCCTTCGGCCTCCTGCTCGAGCGTCCCGAAGGCCTCGGAGAAAGCCTCCTCGGAGCCGTCGCGGTCACGGAGGTGAATCACCAGCGCTTTGCCGGTGCGCCGTGCGATCTCGATCTGGGCGCTGAAGGCACGCCGCTGTTGCTCCGGGTCGGACGCGGTCGCGGTAGAAGTCGAGGCCGGTCTCGCCGACCGCCACGACGCCGGGCTGGCCGCAGAGCTGCTCGATTACCTCGGCCGCGCCCTCGTCGAAGCCATCGGCGCTGTTCGGGTGCCGCCCGACCGAAGCGAACACGCCCCCGTTGGACGCGGCCGCGGCCACGGCCGCCGGATTCGAGTCCTCGCCCAAACCGACCGTGAGGATCCGCCGCACGCCCGCCTCACTCGCCGCGTCGACCAGCTCGCCCTCGGACGGCCCGCACAGGCCGAGATGCGCGTGGGTGTCAACCATCCGGCGAGTCTACGGGCGGGCCGCTGAGCCGCTCAGCCGCTGCTGGCGATGAAGGGGAGGTAGCCCGCCAGGTTGGTATGGAGCGATGGGAAGCCCTTGAGCCCGCAGATCACGAAGAAGAACGGATTCGGCTTGCGCGGGCCGGAGCTCGCCTCGGCGATCCCGACCAGCCGCGAGCCAGACGGCGTCCTGGCGATCAGCGGCCCGCCACTGTCTCCGGAGCAGACCGTCTTCTTGACCTTGCGCTTCCGCCACCGGTGGTGAAGCCGGCGGAGAACGACACCCGCGGGGCCGCCCGAGTCGCAGATGGCCCAGTCGGGCAGCGGGCAGGGGCGCACGCGCACGTCGGCGGCCGTCAGCAACCCGACCTTCTCCCGGCCGAGCAGCGGGGTGCGATTTCCGAACCCGGCGACGGCGAGGGGCGTGCCCACCTGGCTGTAGGTGGCGTCCTCCGCGGGGCTCGCCAGCGGGACCGGCGGGGCCGTGGTCGGAGTCCGGAGGGTGAGCACGGCGAGGTCGTTCTGGAAGCCCTGGGAGAAACCGGGGGCGATCGCCGCGGAGGCGACTCCCGACACCTCCCCGCCGCCGAACGCCGAGGTCGAGTTGGTGCGCACGATCAGCGATGAGAGGTTGATGACGCAGTGGGCGGCCGTGAGCACCTTCGTCGGCGCGGTCACGACGCCGGTGCAGAGCGTGTTGGGGGTCACCACCGCGGCGGTGAAGCCCCACTCACTGAGGTTCGCCACCCGGCCGCCGACCACGCTCGCGCGGGCTCGCGGCGCCTTCGCGCTCGCCGGCGCGGCGGTGACGGCGAGCAGCGCCGCCCCCACCAACAGCACCGCTCCAGCTCTCGCGAGGCGAGTCCGCATCACGCCCGTATCGACTGCCGTTTCCCTAGCGCTTGAACTTGAACGATCTGGAGATCGAGTCGACCCCGCCGGTGGCCGGGTCGGTCGCGGTGAGCGTCTCGACCAGATGGAACCGGCCCGGGAAGGCCCTCATCAGCTTCGCCAGCCGCCGCGGGACGATCACGTAGAGGCCGAAGTACTGCCCGGCGAGAAACGGGCCGCTGTCGGAGAAGGTGCCCTTGAGGCCCATCCCCTTGAGCGTGGCGGTGCCGGTCACGTCGCAGTTGACGCTGCAGACGGCGAGCGGCTGGATCCGGCGGGCCGCCCTCAGCTTGAACCCGGATACCCAGTTGACGATCGCGCCGGACTTGGTGGCGACGGGCCCCCCACCCGCGCTCGCAAGCTGAGCGCCCCCTGCGGCGGCGTCCGTTGCCGGGACCAGCAGCGCGGCGCAGACGGCCAGTGCCGCGAGGGTCGTGCGGATCCTTGCCCTGCTGCTCATACAGCCTCCTCCCTTCAAATCCTGGCGTGCCATCCCACGTATTCCTGGCGTGCCATCCCACCCTATCACCGGGTGTCAAGCGCGCTCGGGGGCCAGTTTCGGGAACAGCGGCGCGAGCTCGCCGAGCGACTGGCCGCCGCCGCGGGAGGCGAATTCCACCAGCGCACGCTCCGGCTCGCCGATCGCCTCCAACAGCCGGCCCGTCGTCTCCGGCATGTAGGCGTGCAGCAGCAGAGTGGTGACGCGCAGCCCCTCCGCCAGCCCGTAGAGGACGGCGTCGAGCCGCTCCGCCCCCGTGTCGTCCTTGGCCAGCTCCCACGGCCTGGTCTCCTCGACGTACTGGTTGAGCCGCCGGATCAGCTTCCAGATCTCCTCCAGGGCCTGCGTGAGCTCGGCGCCGTCGAGGAGGGCGCGAACCCGGTCGGGGGCGCCCGCGAAGTCGCTCGCCAGCTCCACCTCGGCCTCGGCGTCCGGGATGGTTCCGTCGCGGTAGCGCCCGATCATCGAAAGCACCCGGTTGGCGAGGTTGCCGTACTGGTCGGCGAGCTCGGCCTCGTAGCGGGACTCGAATCCAGCCGGCGAGATCTGTCCGTCCTGGCCGAATGACACCTCGCGGAAGCAGTAGAAGCGCAGCGGGTCCGCGCCGAACTTGTCGATCACGTCGTCCGGGTCCAGCACGTTGCCGAGCGACTTCGACATCTTGTGGCCCTCCATCAGCAGGAAGCCGTGGATGAACATCCGCCTCGGGACCTCGATCTCCGCCGCCATCAGGAAGGCCGGCCAGTAGACGGCATGGAACTTGAGGATGTCCTTGGCGAGGATGTGGAAGGGCGGCCAGAACTTCTCCGTCACGTCCTCGTCCGCCCCGTATCCCAGGGCCGTGTAGTAGTTGAGCAGCGCGTCGAACCAGACGTAGATCACCTGGTCGGTGTCCCAGGGGACCGGCACCCCCCACTTCAGGGTCGGTCGGGAGAGCGAAACGTCCTGGAGACCCTGCTTGATGAAGGCGAGCGCCTCGTTCTTGCGGAACTCGGGGATGACGAAACCGGGCCGCTCCTCGTAGAGCTTCTCCAGGTCGCCCTGGAACTTGGAAAGCGCGAAGAACCAGTTCTTCTGCGACTCCCGTGTGAGCGGGATCTTGTGGATCGGGCAGGTGTTGTCCGGCCCGAGCTCGGACTCGGTCTTGAAGTCGGCGCAGCGCGGGCAGTACCAGCCCTCGTACATCCCCTCGTAGACGTGGCCGTTGTCGTAGACGCGCTGGACGATCTCCTGAACCCGCTCAATGTGCCCCTCGTCCGTCGTGCGGATGAAGAAGTCGTTGGAGGCATTGACCCTGGCCGCCAGCTCTCTGAAGCGCGGCGCGAGGCGGTCGCCGAGCTCGCGCGGCGTGACACCCTCCGCCTCGGCCTGCTGAGCGACGGGCTCGCCGTGCTCGTCGGTCCCGGTGAGGAAGAAGACGTCCTCGCCCCGCTGGCGGTGGTGCCGGGCGAGGATGTCGGCGGCGATCGTCGAGTAGGCGTGCCCCAAATGCGGCTCGCCGTTGACGTAGTAGATGGGGGTGGTGACATAGAAGCTCACGAGGGGTGAGCGTACTCAGGGGCCGTGTCTAGAGCAGCTTCTCCTGCGCCTTCGAGCCGCTCCGTCGTCGCCGTCGCGGGATGCCTGCGGCCTCGGTGAGAGCGGCCTCGACGTCAGCGAGAATCGCGCGCTCCGAGCGCGAGGCGACGATCGGCTCGGTCATGTCGTCGACGTGGACGTAGGTCCGCCGGCCCTCGCCGCGATCCTTCGGATCGAGCGGGACAAGGGCATAGATGCGATCCGCCCGGGCGAACTTCCCGTATCCCAGCGAAACCATGCGTGGGTCGCGCTTGGCCATCTCGCGCGCTTCAAGGTAGCGCCGATGCCGGTCGCGAAGCGCCCTTCCGGTTAGCGTGTCTTGACGCGGGAATTAGCGCCTTCCACTTTGATCTGGGCAGGCGGATCGGACCGATGGAGAAGCTCTTCGCGACCCTCTGGACCAAGTACCGCGCCGCGACCATTGCCGCCGCGGCGGGTCTCGTCGTTGTGGTGGGCGTTGGCGGCTGGCTGTTGCTTGGCAGTGGCGGCGGCTCGGAGGAGACCACGACCTCGACCGCGTCCGCGCCGCCCGCGCCGGATCAGCCCGCCGGCCCGCCGCTGAGCTCCTGGCCCACCTACGGCTTCGATCCCGCGCGCACGCGCTACCTGCCGACCAGGGCGGTGAAGCCGCCCTACAAGGTCGCCTGGTCCTACGACGCGCGGCACCTGATGGAGTACTCGCCGATCGTCGTCGCGGGCGTCGTCTACGGGATCGACAACAACGGCGAGGCCTTCGCCCTGAAGGCCGCGAGCGGCAAGCAGCTCTGGCGCCGTGACGTCGCGACGCTGAACGCCTCCGCCCCGACCTACAGCGACGGCAAGCTCTACATCTCGAACCTCGAGCCAGGCCAGGTCCAGGCGCTGAAGGCCTCCAACGGCAAGGTCGCCTGGCGAAAATCGCTTCCCGGCCGCACCGAGTCCTCCCCGCTCGTGGTGAGAAACGAGGTGATCGTGGGCTGCGAGTGTGGCTCGGTCTACTCCTTCAGCAAGCGGACGGGCAAGCCGCTCTGGAGCACCGCGGTGGGCGGCGCCGTCAAGGCCTCGCCGGCGTATGACCGCGGCACGGTGTTCGTCGGCGACTACGGCGGCCAGCTGACGGCGCTGCGCGCCTCGAACGGGTCGGTGCGCTGGACGGGGTCGGCTGGCGGCCCGATCTACGGCACTGCCGCCGTCGCCTTCGGCCACGTGTACGCGGGGACGCTCACCGGCGGCATGAACGCCTTCGACGAGGGCTCGGGCAACCTCTCCTGGTCCACCTCGACCGGCGGCTACGTCTACAGCGCGGCGACGGCCGCCAGGACCCGGGGCACGCCGCCGAGCGTCTATTTCGGCTCCTACGACGGCACCGTCTACGCGCTCAACGCCCGCACGGGGAGCGTGCGCTGGTCCGAGTCCGCGCAGGGGCCGGTCTCGGGGGCGGGCAGCATGATCGGCGACGTCTTCTACGTCGGCGACCTGAAGACGACCCAGACCTTCGGCTTCCGGGCCTCCGACGGCAAGCTGGTCTTCGCCTCCCGCGACGGCGCCTACAACCCGGCGATCTCGGACGGCCGGCTGCTCTACATGACCGGCTACCGGGTCATCTATGCCCTCAAGCCGGGCAAGGGACGCTCCGAGAACGGCTTCGTCGTCCGCGGCAAGAAGAAGGCGCGGGTCGCCGCCTAGTTACTGACGCATATCCCGCCCGGTGATCCCGCGATAGAGATCGTTCGCCGGGACCCCGGTGAGGGCCGAGACGACGCTGGCCGCTGCCCGGGGACGCGCTCCGGCCCGGATCAGGCCGCGCAGGGCGTCGGTGGCGAAGCCGATGTCGGCGGTGCCTCGCTCGGCCGCGGGGCCGATCACGACGACTATCTCGCCGCGTGCCTCGTCCCGGAAGCGGCGCGAGAGCTCGCCGAGCGTGCCGCGAGCGATCTCCTCGTGCAGCTTGGTGAGCTCCCGGCAGACGGCGGCCGGGCGATCCGGCGCAAGCTGCGCGAGCGCCCGCAGGGACTCCGGCAGGCGGCGGGGCGACTCGAAGGCGATCAGGGTCTCGGTGGACTGCAGGACGCGCTCGAGCTCGCCCGTGCGCCGTGGCAGGAAGCCGTGGAAGCGAAAGCGGTGGGTCGGCAGCCCCGAGGCGATCAGGGCGGTCAGGATCGCGGAGGGGCCGGGAAGCACCTCGAGGTCGAGGTCGCGGTCGATGCACGCCCTGATCAGCCGGTAGCCAGGATCCGAAATCCCCGGCATCCCCGCACTGGAGACCAGGGCGACGTTGTCACCGCGCTCGATCCGCTGGGCGAGCTCGCGCGCCCGCTCGGTCTCGTTTCCCTCGTGATAGGAGACCAGCCGCTGGGCCTGGATCTCGAAACGCTCGAGCAGTAGACCGGTTCTGCGAGTGTCCTCACAGGCGATCACATCGGCCTCATGGAGGGCCCGGCGGGTTCGCAGGGTGATGTCCTCGAGGTTCCCGATCGGCGTCGGGCAGACGACCAGCTTGCCCGGCATGACTCAGCTCTCCTTGTGGAGCTCGATCAGTGCCATCGCCGCCGCGCCGATCATGCCCGCATCCGGCCCCAGCTCGGCCAGCTTCACGGGACTCTCATTCTGCGGCGGCAACGCGCGGGAGCGGAGCTCCTCGCGCGCCGGGTCAAGCAGCAGGTCCCCAACCACTGAGACCCCGCCGCCGATCACGAACACGTCGGGGTCGAAGATGTTGGCCAGGCTGCTCAGCGCGACGCCGATATGGCGGCCGGCCTGGGCCACCACCTCGCGCGCGGGCCCGTCTCCGGAGAGCGCGAGCTCGGTGACCGTGCGCCCCGCGATCGGACCTTCCGCGAGAGCCTTTCCAAGCGCCGAGTCGGGATCGCGCTGCGCGGCCTGCTTACCGGCCTTTGCGATCGCGGTCCCTGAGGCGAACGCCTCCACGCAGCCGTGGTTTGGGCAGTTCCCCTGACAGGGTGGACCGTCCTCCTCGATCACGATGTGCCCGAGCTCGGCTGCGGCGCCGGTCGAGCCGCGATAGACCTCGCCGTCAAGGATCAGGCCGCCCCCGATGCCGGTGCCGATCGTAAGCATGACCACGTTCTGCGCGCCGCGGCCAGCGCCGTAGAGGTGCTCGGCCAGCGCCGCCATGTTGGCGTCATTGTCGACGAAAACGGGTAGCCCGATGCGCTCCTGCATGAGATCTCTGATCGGGACGTCGGCGATGGTCAGGTTGACCGCCTGGATCGCCAGGCCCCGGGCCCGGTCGATGGTCGCCGGGATCCCGAGGCCGGCGGCGAGGACGTCGGGACGGGCCTCCTTGGCCTCTCTCAGCTCCTCGGCGAGCTCCTCGATCAGCTTCTCCTCGCTGAGGCCGGTCGAGGGCTCCCTGCCCTGGTAGCGGATCTTCTGATCGGAATCGACGACCCCGACCGCCATCTTGGTCCCCCCGAGGTCGACGCCGATGGTCTCCCGCGGCGTCAAGTGAGATGGGAAGGGTCCGGCGGCATGCGCAAGTATTGATACCCCATGTCTCCGCAGGGAGATGATCGGCCGCCGCGGCGGTCCGGTGGCTCCGAGGGCGGCGGGAAGCCCGAGAAGCCACAGAAACCCGGCGGGTCGGGTGGCTCTGGCAAGGGCAAATCCGGCCAGAAACCCGAGTACAAGGTCTACGGGCGAGGGGGCCGTGGGGGGCAGAAGCGATCCGCGCAGCAGCGGCAAAAACCGGGCGAGGGGAGGGAGAAGCCGCCATATCGCGTGTACCGCTCCCGACCCAGTCTGCGGGATCGGTTCCGCAAGCCCAGCCTGGAAAGCCTGCGAACAGCGACGGCTCAGGGGGGCTGGCGCGAACGGCTGAAGCGCCTGGTCGGGGGCAAGAGGCCCTGGCTGCGCTGGGTGCTGATCGTCGCTGTCGGCTGGCTACTGCTCAGCTTCATCACCTTTGCCATCTCCGCCCAGATCCAGAAGGGGAAGCTGCCGCAGTCGGCCAAGGACGCGCTCAAGGGTGGACCCGACGTCCTGCTCGGCCAGAACATCCTCATCCTCGGAGGCGACCGCCGAGGCAAAACCCAGAGGAACGCCAACGGCAGCGAGGGCCAGGGACCGCCGCGAGCGGACACGATCATGGTCCTGCACGCGTCCCTGACCTCGTTCCACAAGCTCTCGATCCCGCGCGACAGCTTCGCTGCGATCCCGGACTGCGGCGAGCAGAAGATCAATGCCTCGCTCGCCTGCAACACGAACAGCCCCAACGGCAATCCCGCCTCGACGATCAAGACCGTCGAGAACTTCCTTGGGATCGACATCAACCACATCGTGATCGTCAACTTCGACGGGTTCGCCGACTTCATCAACACGCTCGGCGGGGTGGAGATCGACGTGCCGGGGAACCCCGACAAGAAGGGGGCCGCGGTCTGCGGAGACGTGGACGGCGGCAAGACGCAGGGCGGGGTCTCGCTCAAGCTGCCGCCCGGCGAGGCGACGCTGGAGGGCGACAAGGCGCTCGCCTACGCCCGCCTCCGCCACAACAACTGCAACCCGGCCGAGGACGACCGGGACCGGGCGGCCCGCCAGCAGCAGATCCTCAACGGAATCAAGGACCGCCTGACCAGCGTCACCCGCTTCCCCTACAACTTCATCAAGGGCCCCTTCATCGGCTGGGACGCGCCGAAGGCCTTCATCAGCGACATGGGCGGCTTCACGCTCCCCCAGGTCGCGATCGCCGCGATCATCGGCGGCAGCGGTGAGACAAACGTGCTCGGCGGCAACAAGGCCGCGATCTCATCGGGCCCGGGCGGCAGCCTTCAGATCCCGCAGAGCGACTGCGTGGACGCGGTCAAGACGCTGACCGGGAGCGACCCGCCGCACGACGCTCAATGCTCGCCCTAGTCGGAGCTTGAGCCCGAGCCCGACTTCGCCTTGTCGCCGCTCGACGAGGACTTCGTCTCGCTCGAGGAGCCGGACTCCGAACTCCCGGAATCGCCCGACGAGCTGCCGTCCTTCGCCGCTCCGGCCTTCGCCTTCTTCGCGTAGTCGGTCGTGTAGAAGCCGGACCCCTTGAAGTGCACCGCGACAGGATGGAAGACCCGCTCGACCGGAGCGCCACACACCTCGCACACCTCGACCGGATCGTCGGACATGCTCTGGATCACCTCGAAGGTGTGTCCGTTCAGGCAGCGGTACTCGTAGATGGGCATCGGGAGGGAAGAGGGTAGTGGGCGGCCCGTACGCGCCGCGGATGCGGTCGTCCGCGATGCAGTCCGTTTACGCTGAGCCCGTGGCTGAGCTCACCAAGCTCGAAGAGATCGTCGCGCTCTGCAAGCGGCGCGGATTCATCTTCCCGGCGTCGGAGATCTACGGCGGGTTCGCAAACACCTACGACTACGGGCACTACGGCGTCCTGCTCAAGAACAACGTCAAGAACGAGTGGTGGCGGGCGATGCTTCAGGAGCGCGACGACATCGTCGCTCTCGACTCGGCGATCATCCAGAACCCGAAGGTCTGGGAGGCATCCGGGCACCTCGCCGGCTTCACCGATCCCCTCGTCCAGTGCCTCGGGGAATGCAAGCGGCGCTGGCGCGAGGACGATTTGCGCGACGAGCAGCTCGGCGATGAGCAGGCCGAAGGGGAGATCCGCTGCCCGGTCTGCGGCGGCGAGCTCTCTGAGCCCCGCCAGTTCAACCTGATGTTCGAGACCTACGTCGGGCCAGTCCATGACGAAGGCCATAAGGCGTACCTGCGCCCCGAGACGGCCCAGGGCATCTTCATCAACTTCAAGAACGTCCTGAGCTTCTCGCGCAAGAAGCCGCCCTTCGGGATCGCCCAGATCGGCAAGTCGTTCCGCAACGAGATCACCCCCGGCAACTTCGTCTTCCGGACCCTCGAGTTCGAGCAGATGGAGATGGAGTTCTTCGTCCCCCCGGCGGATGCCGGCCAGTGGCATGAGTACTGGATGGAGGAGCGGCTGCGCTGGTACTCCGACCTCGGCATCCGGCCGGAGAAGCTGCGCCTCCGCGCTCACGGTACCGAGGAGCTCTCCCACTACTCGAGTGCGACCTCGGACGTCGAGTACCACTTTCCGATGGGCTGGTCCGAGCTCGAGGGGATCGCCAACCGCGGCGACTTCGATCTCACCCAGCACACCAAGTTCTCCGGCGAGAAGCTCGAGTACGTGGACTCGGGGAGCGGCGAGCGCTACGTGCCTCACGTGGTGGAGCCGGCGGCCGGGGTCGACCGGGCGATGCTCTCCTTCATGGTCGACGCCTTCGACACGGAGGAGGTCGAGGGGCGGCAGCGGACCGTGCTCCGTCTCCACCCGAAGCTGGCGCCGGTCAAGGTCGCTGTCCTGCCGCTGGTCAACAAGGACGGACAGCCAGAGAAGGCGCGCGAGATCTACGAGGAGCTGCGCAAGCTGATGCCGTCCGAGTTCGACACCGGCGGCTCGATCGGCAAGCGCTACCGCCGCCAGGACGAGATCGGCACGCCCTGGGGCGTCACCGTCGACCACCAGACGATGGACGACGACACCGTCACCCTGCGCGACCGCGACTCGCTCGAGCAGATCCGCCTCCCGACCGCGGAGCTCGGCGACGAGCTCACCCGCCGCCTGAAGGATCCCTGGACCTCGCCGAAGCTCGGGCGCGGCGAAGACGAGAGCGAAGCCGCCTAGTCCGGAGGCAGGCTGGACTCAGCCGAGGTGCCGCAGCGAGTCCCAGTCGCTCGACCATGAGCGCCGCGGCCCGGTGCAGACGTAGATCTCGGTTCCCTGCTCGTCGTTGTCGATGTCGAGGCCGTTGTCCACCCGTGCCGCCGGGCGACAACTGCGCAGATCGGCCAGATCCGACTCATCCAGACCGATCGCGATCACCGGCGCGGCGCCGTTCGGCGGCGGCCCCCAATCTCCGTAGGCGTTGTGCCCGCTGTACGCGCCCGGGAGGCCGAGGGAGGGGCCGTAGCGGTCGATCGCCCCGGCCTGGCCGTAGTTGCCGGTGAGGATTACCGCCCCCTGGCCCTCGGGCAGCCGGCCGTAGACATCGGCGACGGTCCGCGTGAACCCGGGCCAGCCGATCGTCTCTCCGACGTCGCCGTTGACCGCGACGACCGGATCCGCGTCCTTCGCGGGCAGGATCGGCAGAGCGATGACTGCATCTATGACCGCGCTCAGCGCGATCGCGCCGACCAGCGCCGCCATTCGCGGACGTCGGCGTCCCCGCTCGAGCCACTCGTCCACCCAGCCGGCTCCGGAGGCCAGCAGGGCGGGAAGCAGCCCGGCCAGGTAGTAGGGCTTGCCTCCCGATGCCATGAAGACCACGGCGAGGATGAGCCAGGCCCAGCCCAGGAAGCGGTACTCGCCCAACGAGGGATCGCGAAAGAGGCGAACCAGGCCGGCGATCCAGATCGGGGCGAGCAGCGGGCTGACCAGCAGGAACTGGAACGGAACGACCGCCCACCAGGGCTCGGAGCTGGTCGAGTGGCCCTCTGCGATCGAGCGGGAGACATCGATCTGCGGCCAGCCATGATCCGCCTGCCAGATGATCCACGGAGTGAAGAGGACCAGAGCGATCAGGGCGCCGAGCCAGACGTATGGGTT
This sequence comes from uncultured Solirubrobacterales bacterium, assembly GCA_963728755.1. GTDB lineage: Bacteria > Actinomycetota > Thermoleophilia > Solirubrobacterales > 70-9 > DASUPK01. Next base: position 75,526 of record CAVSLI010000001.1, read on the forward strand.
GCGGAGCAGGCGGCGCGGACCGGCGACCACGACGCCCGCAAGCAGCCCCAGCCCGAGAAAAGCGGGAAGCGGCTTGTTGAGGAGGCCGACGCCGAGAACGGCGCCCGCGACCAGCCAGAGCCGATCGTCGCCGGTTCGGACCGCCCGGACCGCCAGCCAGGTGACCACCGTCCAGGCCAGCAGATCAAAGGTCGAGGTCTCGAGCAGGTGCCCCGTGAAGAGGACGATCACGCCGACGGCCACGGAGGCTGCCGCGATCAGCTGTGCCCGGGATCGCGCGCCGAATTCCCGCGTCAGTTGAGCGGTGGCCAGCACGACAAGCCCCGCCGCGATGGCCGACGGCAGGCGGAGGATCGTGAGCGAGTCCGGTGCGATTTCACTCATCGCGCGGGCGATTAACGGGGTGAGCGGCCCCTGGTCGGCGTAGGCCCATGCCAGGTGACGCCCGGCGGCGAGGAAATACAGCTCATCGCGGTGGTACCCGTAGCCGGAGGCGAGGGCGACCAGGAGCAGCGCCACCGCCCCGGCGATGAGCCAGACGGCGCGGTTGAAGCGCGTGATCTCGCGCCTACCGACCTCCAGCACGCTCGCCAGCGTATCCGCCGGGTTCGCTAGACGCCAGACCTCTGACCGCACGCTGCACCATCGGCGTCTTTCGTCCTGGGGGCGGCGGCCTCGGGCTGCTGCAGGTCGGGAGCAACGCGTTCCACATCCTCGTCGTGCCGCTCTTCGGCGGCGCGCTGGCGAGCGGGGACGCGGACACCACATTCCTCGCACTTGCCGGATTCACGCTGTTCACCGCGATGCTGAACGCGAGGCCGGCGGTCCCTTCGGAAGCGGTGGAGACGACCTAGCCGGACCAGCGCTGGCCCTGGCTGATCCGCTCCTGGCCGATCCAGGCGAAGTCCATCGCCGCCTGCACGACTTCCTCCCTCGGGACCTTGCGGTGCAGGTCCCACCAGTCGGCGAGCGACTGCATCGCGCCTACCAGCTGCTGGGCGATCATCTCGACGAACTGGGGGAGCTTGGGGAAGTCGAGGCCCCGCCGCTGTGCCTCCTCGCTCATCAGCTGGACGATCGCGGCCGCGACCTCGTCGCGCAGGCGGTCGAGCCGGACCGCGACGTCGGGGTCGCTGGCGTTCCTGAACATGATCCGCCAGGCCCCGCGCCGCTCCTCGACGAAGGCGAAGAAGGCCTCAACGCCCGCCAGCATCCGGGCCTCACCGGGCTCGGCACCGGCGACCGCCCCGCTGATTCTCTCGACCAGCTCGTGGACGTGCATCTCGAGCATCGCCACGTAGAGCTCGCGTTTGGAGGCGAAGTGCTCGTAGAGCAGGGCCTTGGAGACGCCGGCGCGCTCGGCGACGGAGTCGAGCGAGGTCTCGTGGTAGCCCGAGTCCGCGAAGGCCGACCGGGCCGCGTCCAGGATGGCGGCTCGCCGATCGGCGGCGCTCATCCGGGAGCGGGTCGGAGCAGTCTTTGTCTGTGTGACGGCACTCACGCTACTAACTGACTGGTCAGTCAGTTAGTATACGCGGGGAAGAAGCGGAAGACGAGAGGAGTTGGCATGTCGGTCGCGCAGCAGAACATCGCCCAGCAGATCATCTACGACGACCTCTACCGCCGCTGGGAGGAGGGCAACTGGAAGGCGACCGAGCTCGACTTCACGCAGGACAAACAGGGTTGGGCGTCCCTTTCGGAGATTCAGCGAAAGTCCGCCATGTGGGTCTACTCGATGTTCTTCTACGGCGAGGACGCGGTCGCCGACGGCCTCTCCCCCTACATCGAGGCCGCCCCCAAGGAGGAGCAGAAGTACTTCCTCGCCACCCAGCAGGTCGACGAGGCCCGCCACGCCGTCTTCTTCTACCGCTTCTTCAAGGAGGTCATCGGCGTCGAGGGCGACATCGCCACCGGCCTCGAGGCCACCCTCCCTGAGCTCGGCTGGGGTTACCGCAACGTCTTTGGCCGGCTGGAGCAGATGGTCGACGAGCTGCACACCGACCGCTCCCTCCCCAAGTTCGCGCAGGCGATCACGCTCTACCACATGGTCATCGAGGCGACGATGGCTCAGCCGACCCAGCACTTCATCGAGGACTTCTTCGTCAAGGCCGGCACGATGCCCGGCTTCAGCGCGGGAATGGAGAAGGTCTCGCGGGACGAGCAGCGCCACATCGGCTTCGGGGTCAAGGTCCTCTCGGAGTTGTTCGCCGAATCGGACGAGTGCAAGGCCGCCGCCGACGAGCTCCTCAGGGAGGTCCTCCCTTACGTGACCGGGATCTTCGTGCCGCCCAACTGGGACGAGCGCTACACGACTGAGTACGGCTTCACCATGGCCCAGCTCTACGCGTGGGGCATGCGCTCGGTCGAGCAGAAGTGGCGGGCGACCGGATACCCGCTCGATGAGCACCCGCCCGGCATCTATCCCTTCGACCCCGAGATGCCGCACGACGAGCGAGCCGAACGGCAGATCAAGCTGCTCCGCGCCGGCGTGCTCGGAGCGCCCAACGGCAAGCCGCAGGCGAACCACGAGGTCGAGGAGATCCTCTTCGACGTGATCGCGCGCTCCGCCCACACCGATGCCGTCGACCGGCCTGTGACGATCCAGTGGAAGTTCGAGGACGCCGAGCCCTGGCACGTCCGCATCGACAACGGCTCGACCAGCTCGGCGCCGGGCGTAGCTGATGACGCCGACCTCACGCTGCGCACGACCTGGGCCGATTGGGTCGATATCTCGATCCGCGGCCAGGACGCCCGGCGGGCGATCCTGCGGCGCAAGCTGAAGCCGCGCGGCTCGCTGCGCCAGCTGGCGCGGATGCCGAAGATCTTCCCGCCGCGCCCGGCGCCGGTCGAGTAGTCAGTCGTCCCGCTTCTTCGAGATTCCACCGGCGATCCCGCCGGAGTTCGGGACGCCGCGGAAGAGGGCCTTGAGCAGCGCCTGCCTCAGACCAGGCACCTGCGAGGCGTCGATGGTCTGGCCCTTCTGATCGGGATCGATCCCGTGCTCGCGCAGCACCTCCTTGATCTGATCCCGCTTGCCGGTGCCGCGCAGATCGATCGTCTGTGAGCCGCCGGGCTGAGTCCAGCCGGGCTCGCCCATCGACACGCTCTGCGAGTCGGGAATCGCAGTGCCTTGCACCGCCTCCTCGAACTCGCGCGTTCCCGGCTCCGGCATCGCACGCTCGTCCTTCTTACTCAGGAAGCCGAGGAGGCCCACGGCTCGATCCTACGCTCCCGGATCGTCCTCGGGGTCGGACGAGCCCGAGCCGAGCTCGACGCCGACCAGGTTCGCCGGCCTGCCCGGTAGGTACATCGACGAACCGGTGGCAAGCGCCACCTGCTTGCCCTCGGCGTTGGTGATCTCCACCGTCACGATCGCCAGGGTCCTGCCCCGATGGGTGAGCCGCGCTTTGGCGACGACCGGCCTCCCGTCCGGGAAGACCGGGCGCAGGTAGTTCACCTTGAGGTCCAGGCTGGCGATCGCCGTGCCGGCCTCAACGGTGCTGAAGGCGGCCGCACCCATGGCCGACTCGGCGAGCATCGCGGTGAAGCCGCCCTGGATCGTCCCGGCGGAGGTCGAGAGCCACTTGGTGCAGGGGAGCTCGACAGTGGCGGTCCCCTCGGCGACCTCGGTGAGGCGCAGGCCGGTGAGGTGGTAGATCGGCGGGCGCGGGAGGTCGCCGGCGATCACCGCGCGCAGCAGGTCGAGGCCGCTCCGTCGCTCGAACTCCTCCTGCGGCAGCACCTCACCCTCGACCTGCCTGCGCAGCGGGTCGTTCGGATCGCTCCCGGGCGGCGGCATCTCGAGCACCGCCCCGTCGTCAGGCGGGTCCGGCAGCGGGTCGACGGGAGGGAAGACCGTGCAGCGGGTGGTTCCGTGCGAGATCAGCTGGTCGTCCTCGTCGAACAGGAAGGCCTCCGAGATTCCCAGCGAGCGCCCGCGGTGGATCAGCTGCCCCGATCCGGTGACGGCCGCGCCCGGCTTTGGCACAACGGGGCGCAGGAACGACATCGAGAGCTCCGCCGTCGTCATCCCCTGGCCCGGGCCGACGTCGGAATGGACGACCGAGCCCAGAGCTGCGTCGCCGATCACGGCGAGGACGCCTCCGGAGATCAGTCCCGACGAGTTCGCGAACCAGGGCGACGCCGGCATCGAGAAGGTCGAGTGGCCGCGCGAGCCCTCCGTCATCCCGAGCTCCGTCAGGTAGCCCATCGGCGAGTACGGGATCAGCCCCCGTCGGGCGGCGCCCATGCGCCCCTCTCCGGGCAGCGCCAGGAACGAGCGATCGGGGTATCCGCCCTTCGCGGGCTCCTGCCAGATCACTTCGAACCGCTATCCGGAGAGCACGTGCCGGGCGGCCTCTGTTCCTGCGGCGATCACGTCGGTGTGATCGCGCTCGGGATCGGAGAGCACCTGGAGCGCGATCCCGTCGGCCATCGCAAAGAGGAGCGCGACGACGGCGTTGACGTCCAGGCGAGGCGAGATCACGCCCTCCGCCTGCTTGGCGCGGAGGATGTCCGCGACGTGGTCGCGGGTGCGGTTGAAGAGCTCCCCCATCTCGCGCAGGATCTCGGGGTTCCGGCGCCCGGCCGTGAACAGATCGAAGAGCAGCACCCAGAAGCCGGGCTCGTTCTGGATCGAGTCCTCGAGGTCGGCGACCAGGATCTCGAGCAGCTCGTCGACCGAGGTGGCCCTCCCGAGCGGCTCGTCGAGCCGCGCGATGCGGTGCTCGGTGTCGCGCCGGACGACCTCGACCAGCAGCGACTCCTTGGTGCCGAAGTAGTAGTGGAGCAGCCCGCGGCTGACGCCCGCCTCGCGGGCGACGTGCTCAAAGGTCGAGCCGGCGATGCCCCGGCGCGCGACGCTCGAGCGCATCGCCTCGACGATCCGCTGGGCCTTCTCGCCGGAGAGCTCGCGGCTCTGCGTGGCTTCCACGGCCACAACTCTAAGCCGTTGGCTGGCTGGACAGCCCGCCGCTCGCCGGCCCTAGCGGAGCTGCACAGGCGGGTTGTGCCCCGGGACCACGGTCGCGGGATCCAGGTCGCGAATCCGCTTCCACTGGCGCAGCAGCTCCTCGCGCTCCGGGCCGAAGTCCTCCGGCAGATCCATCCGCTCGAAGTACTCGGGCAGCGGCCCGACACAGTCGGAGGCGATCACGACGAGGCCGTCGTCGGTGTCGACGAGCAGGGAAATCAGGCCGTCGCTGTGCCCGGGGGTGCGGATCCAGCGAAGCCCGGGCTCGATCTCGCCCTCCTCGCCCTCGAGCACCTCGAGGTTCGCCATCTCGAGGACGCCGGCGACGACCTGGGCGTAGGGCGCCTCGGTCTCGAGCCTGTGGACGTAGGTCCGCCGCATCGGCCAGCCCGCCAGCCCCTCGGCGTGGTCGAAGTGAAGGTGGGTGAGGATGACGTCCTTGACGTCGTTCGGGTCAACGCCGAGCTCCTCGAGCGCGCCGATCACTGGCGCCCCCTGCATGATCAGACCCGGGTCGACCAGGTAGTCCCGCTCGGCGCGGATCAGGAGAGTGTTCGGGAAGGCGACCATCCCGGCGGTCCGCCCGCCCTGCTGCAGCGACTTGTAGCGCTCGAATCCCTCCGCCGAGCTGTCGATCGTGGCCGCCTCCGCGTCCCCGTTGGAGACGGCGAAGACGTAGCGCTGGGCGGGCACCAGGATGTGAACGCTCGCCATGGTGCTCGCAGACTAGTGACCGGCATTGGCTATCCTATTGCTGTACCAACTACAGAAATTGGACCTGCGATGAGCCTACTTCTGATCCCACTTGACGAAGCAATTGTCTTTCCCTCGATCACGGCGACCCTGACGGTCGACACCGGCGACGAGGACCGCGTCTTCCTCCTGCCGCGCCAGGACGGCGAGTTCGGCCGCATCGGCGTTGTCGCCGAGGTGATCGAGCGCGCCCAGCTGCCGGGCGGCGCCCACGTGGCCACTGTGGTCGGCCTTCACCGTGGGCTGGCCGGAGCCGCGCAGCCGGCGGACGGCGAGCAGCTGCGCGTCGAGGTGCAGGAGATCCACGACGGTCACCCCCAGGACGAGCGCACGAGCGAGCTCATGCAGGAGTACCGCGCCGTCGTCGAGGAGATCCTGGAGCTGCGCAACGCGGATGAGCGCGTGGGCGCGTTCCTGCGCTCCATCGAGGATCCCGGCGCACTCGCCGACACGGCCGGGTACAGCCCCGACCTCTCGCGCGAGCAGAAGCTGAAGCTGATCGAGACCATCGACGTCACCGCCCGCCTCGAGCTGGCAGTCCAGATGCAGCGCGAGCGCCTTGCCGAGCTGCAGGTCCGTCGCAAGATTCGCGACGACGTGGAGTCCGGCGCGCAGAAGCAGCAGCGCGATTACTTCCTGCGGAAGCAGATGGAGTCGATCCGCAAGGAGCTGGGCGAGGACGAGGGCGACCTGATCGCCGAGTACGAGCGCAAGATCGCCGAGGCGGAAATGCCCGAGGCGGTCGCCGAGCAGGCCGATCGGGAGCTGCGCCGGCTCGAGCGCCAGGGCGAGCAGTCGCCCGAGTCATCGATGATCCGCAGCTACCTCGACTGGCTGCTGGCGGTGCCGTGGTCGAAGCGCTCCGAGGAGACGCTCGATCCACAGCACACACGCGAGGTGCTCGACGAGGACCACGCCGGACTCGAGGATGTCAAGCGTCGCATCACCGAGTTCATCGCTGTGCGCAAGCTGCGCCAGGAGCGGGGCGTCGAGGGCGAGAGCCGCGCGAACGGCGCGATCCTGACCCTGGTCGGGCCTCCGGGCACCGGCAAGACCTCGATCGGCGAGTCCGTGGCTCGTTCGCTGGGGCGCGAGTTCGTGCGCCTGTCGCTGGGCGGCATCCACGACGAGGCCGAGATCCGAGGCCATAGGCGCACCTACATCGGCGCGCTCCCAGGCCGGATAGTCCGGGCGCTCCGTGACGCGAAGACGATGAACCCCGTGATCCTGCTCGACGAGGTCGACAAGGTCGGGGCGGACTGGCGCGGCGATCCCTCCGCGGCGCTGCTCGAGGTCCTCGACCCGGCGCAGAACCACTCCTTCCGCGATCACTACCTCGACGTCGAGGTCGATCTTTCGGAGGTCGTCTTCCTGGCGACCGCGAACATGATCGACACGATCCCGCCGCCGCTGCTCGACCGGATGGAGGTCATCCGGTTCGACGGCTACACGACCGAGGAGAAGCTGGCGATCGCCCGCGGCTATCTGTGGCCGCGGCAGGTGGAGCGCAACGGGCTGCGGCCCGAGGAGGTCGAGGCCTCCGACGCGATCCTGCGCAAGGTGATCACCGAGTACACCCGCGAGGCCGGCGTGCGCCAGCTCGAGCGCGAGCTGGGCAAGCTGCTGCGTCGCGAGGCGACCCGGATCGCCTCCGGAGAGTCGGAGGCGCCGATCGCCATCGATCCGGATGCCGTGGTCGATGCCCTCGGACGCCAGAAGTTCTTCCAGGAGTCGGTGGAGCGCACGGCGATCCCGGGTGTGGCCACAGGCCTCGCGGTCACCGGAACCGGCGGCGACGTCCTCTTCATCGAGGCGACCGCCATGGACGGTGACAAGGGTCTGGTGCTGACCGGTCAGCTGGGCGACGTGATGAAGGAGTCGGCGCGCATCGCGCTCTCCTACGTCAGCTCCCACGCCGACGAGCTCGGCATCGACCCGGACGCGTTCAAGCGCGAGTTCCACGTGCACGTCCCCGCCGGAGCGATCCCGAAGGACGGGCCGAGCGCCGGCACGGCGATGACCACCGCTCTCGCCTCGCTCCTCACCGGGAGGCCCGTTAAGCACACCGTCGGGATGACCGGAGAGGTCACCCTGCAGGGTCGCGTGCTCCCGATCGGAGGCCTGAAGCAGAAGGTCCTCGCGGCTCACGCGGCCGGACTGACCGAGGTGATTCTGCCCGAGCGGAACCGCGGTGACCTCGACGATGTACCCGAGGAGGTCCGCGAGCAGATGACCTTCCACCCGGTGATGAGCATCGGCGAGGTACTCGAGCACGCACTGGAGCCGGCCGAGCGCGGAGCGGATGTCGCCGCGGTGTCGTAACTGCGCGCCGGTCCCCTCCGAGCTCCGCACCGTCGCGGAGCTCCTGGAGCGCCGCTGGACGCTGGGCACGATCTACGCCTGCTCCAGCGGCGCCGCCCGATTCAACGAGTTCCGGCAGTCGCTGCCGGGGATCTCGCCGACGACGCTCTCGGAGCGGCTCGAGCATCTCGAGGCCGCCGGGATCGTCGAGCGGCAGCTCGTCTCCGGCCGCCCGCCTCACGCCGAATACCGCTTGACCCCCAAGGGCAGGCGCGTGGCCGTCGCTGTCGGCGGCCTCCTCCGGCAGAACCGCTGACCAAATGAAAGAGGGCGCCCGTGGCGCCCTCGATCAAGCCGGTGATGGCGCCGTCAGGCGCTTGGAACCGTCTCGGTGTCCGGTGCAGGGGTGGTGGTCGAGGTGTACTCGAACTCCTCCTCCGCACCGAAGAGCTTGTCCAGCACCATCTTGCGCGCGTCCTCGCTCAGGATCAGGACCAGGGCCGCGCCGAGGATCGCCACGAGCAGGGCCTTACCGAGCCCGAACCGGCGGCCGGTTCTGCGGCCGCGAAGCTGCTTCGAAGCATCCCTCAGCGACTCGGCCGCCGTGCGCAGATCGCGCTGAACCTTCTTGTCGTCCATCAGGGCCTTCGCAGGGCCCTTGCCGTTCGACATCCTCGCGTAAGCCCCCTTCGCAGCTTCGAACGCGACGCGGATGTTCTCGCGAAGCTCCGCATCCTCGATCAGCCGCCGCACGTAGGGGTTGGACGCGACGGACCTGGCAGCGTCTCCGGCCTTCGCGCTTCTGCTTTGTGCCCCCATGGGTCTCCTCAGATCGTTTTCCAGGGTGCAGACGCAGCCTACCCGGTCAGAGCTTTTCCATCCCGTCTCGGCCCCTTCCCATCCAGCTCCAGGGCGGTTTTCAACACATCGCCGATGTCGTCCGCGTAGACGAACTCGAGGCCGCGCCGCTCCTCCTCGGAGATCTCCTCCACGTCCCCCTCGTTGCGATCCGGGACGATCACCTGCCTGATCCCCGCCCGCTGAGCCGCCAGCGACTTCTCCTTGAGCCCGCCGATCGGGAGGACCTGGCCGGTCAGGGTGATCTCCCCGGTCATCGCGACGTCGTTGCGAACCGCCCGGTTGCTGATCAGTGAGGCGAGGGCCGTGGCCATCGCGACACCCGCCGACGGGCCGTCCTTCGGCACCGCCCCGGCCGGGACGTGGACGTGTACGTCGTGCCTGGCGAACCAGTCGTCGGGCAGCTCGGGGTTGATCCGGTTGGTGTGGGCGCGAACCCAGGAGAGCGCCGCCTGCGCGGACTCCTTCATCACCTCGCCGAGCTGGCCGGTGATCGTCAGATTGCCCGAGCCGGGCACCGCTGTCGCCTCGACGAACAGAACCTCGCCGCCCACCGGCGTCCAGGCCAGCCCGGTGGCGACACCCGGGTCCTTGGTGCGGCGGCGGGTCTCCGAGAAGAAGCGCCGCTTGCCGAGCAGCTCGCGCGCCCGCTTCGCCGAGATCCGGATCTTGCCCTTCGCCTTGCCCTCCGCCACCTGGCGGGCGACCTTGCGGCAAACCGTGCCGATCTGGCGCTCCAGGTTGCGGACGCCGGCCTCGCGGGTGTATTCCTCGATGATCGCGTTGAGCGCCGGATCCGCGAACTCGATCTGCGAGGCCTTCAGCCCATTCGTCTCGAGCTGCCGGGGGACGAGATACCTGCGGGCGATGTGAAGCTTCTCCTCGACGGTGTAGCCGGCGAGCTGGATGAGCTCCATCCGGTCCTGGAGAGGCGGCGGGATGGTGTCGAGCATGTTCGCCGTTGCGATGAAGAGGACCTCGGAGAGGTCGAACGGCAGGTCGAGATAGTGGTCTCGGAAGGTCGAGTTCTGCGCCGGGTCGAGGACCTCGAGCATTGCACTCGAGGGGTCCCCGCGGAAGTCGGCGCCCATCTTGTCGATCTCGTCGATCATGAAGACGGGGTTCCTGGTTTCGGCGTCGCGGAGGGCGCGGATGATCGTCCCGGGCAGGGCGCCGATATAGGTGCGGCGATGGCCCCGGATCTCCGCCTCGTCGCGGACGCCGCCCACGGAGATGCGCTCGAACTCTCGCCCGAGCGCTCGGGCGATCGAGCGGCCGAGGCTGGTCTTGCCGACGCCGGGCGGGCCGACGAAGCAGAGGATCGGCCCTGGCGACTCCGGGTTGAGCTTGCGGACCGCCAGGTACTCGAGGATCCGGTCCTTGACCTCGTCGAGGTCGTAGTGGTCCTCGTCGAGGACCTCCCGGGCGTGGGCGATATCCAGGTTGTCCTCGGTCTCCTTCGACCAGGGGAGGTCGACGAGCCATTCGAGATACGTGCGGATGACGCCGTACTCGGCGGCGACCGGCGGCAGCTTCTCGAGCCGTGAGAGCTCGCGCTCGGCCGCCTGGTGCGCGTCCTCGGGCAGGCCGGCCGCCTCGATCCGCTCGCGCAGCTCGCTGATCTCGGCCTGCTGCTCGTCGCCCTCGCCTAGCTCCTCCTGGATCGCCTTGAGCTGCTGGCGGAGGAAGTACTCGCGCTGTCCCTTGTCGATCTCCGACTCGACCTGCGACTGGATCTTGGAGCCGAGCTGAACCACCTCGAGCTCTCGCGTGAGGATCTCGGAGAGCCGCCGGAGCCTGCGGCTGACGTCGACGGTCTCGAGCAGCTCCTGCTTCTCGGCGGTCGAGATGCGCAGTGCGCCGGCGATCAGATGCGAGAGTGCGGAGGGGTCGTCGATGTTGGCGACGGCGAGCTGGAGCTCCTCGGGCAGATAAGGGATCGCCTCGATGATCTGGGTGAAGGTGCTCTGGACGTTGCGGGTCAGCGCCTCGAGCTCGGTGGAGGGCTCGAGCACATCCGGCATCGCCTCGATCCGCGCCACGAGGTAAGGCTGCTCGCTGACGTAGCTCGTGATCCGGATTCGCTCGGCACCCTGGACCAGGATGCGCAGAGTGCCGTCGGGCACCTTCATCATCCGGGCGACGCTCCCGGCGACGCCGACGTCGTAGAGGTCGTCAGGGCCGGGCGTGTCGTTCTCGGGATCGCGCGACGCGACCATCGCCAGCATCCGGTTGCCGGACAGGACGTCGTTGACGAGATTGATCGAGCGCTCCTGGCCGACGGCGAGCGGCGTCAGCGTGTCCGGGTAGGTCACCGTCTCCCTCAGGGGGAGGATCGGCAGGGCGTCGGGGAGCGGCTCGGCGCTGCGGGCGGCGTCCTCGACGTCGGGGATCTCCACCACCTCGAGCTGGGGAGTCTCCACGTCGGCCATTGTCAGTTTGCCTTCCCCGCGGCGGGGACCGCTACTCCGCTCGCTCTATCGGAACCTGGCGCGCGGCGCGCGGCACCCGGGTCGGCAGCTCCACCCTGAGAATGCCGTCCTCGTAGGTGGCCTGAGCCTGCTCGGCGTCGACGTCCACGGAGAGCTCGACGACGCGCCGGAACGGGCCAGAGGGAAGCTCAACCTGCTGGTAGGTCCGTCCCTCGGTCTCGCGAACCGGTCGCTCGCCGCTGATCACCAGCGTCCGCCCCGTCACCTCGAGGTGGACGGCGTCGAGCTCGATCCCCGGCAGTTCCACCTTGACGATCGCCTTCTCCGGCGCCCTCTCGCCGCAGTAATAGACGTCGACGCGCGGCACGAACGCAGCGACCTGCCTGCGCTGGCGGTTGCCGGCCTGGTCCCAGAAGTCACCGAGCAGCTCGTCCATCTCCCGGCGCATCCGGGCGAAGTCCGCGAATGGATCCCGCTGGCTCGTCATTGCGTCACAGGGTAGTAGGAGGGCTTCGCCTCATATACGGCGGCCACAAACACCGCCGCCGGATCTACGGCCATATGACGGCCGCTAGAACTCGTAGACCGCGCCCTCCCGGGCGATCTCGACCGGCCCACCGAAGCCCTTCTCTGCCTCATCGCGTGCCCAGCCATCGCCGAGCTCGTCGGAGATGTGGGTGATCACGACACGCTTGACACCGGCGGCCCTGGCGTGCTGGCCGGCCTCCTCGGGTGTGAGGTGACCCCGGATCCCCGTGCGTTCCGGCCGCGGCAGCGTCCCCTCTATGAACAGCAGATCGGCACCCCTCGAGGCCTCGACGATCTCGCCACCGGGGCGGGTGTCGGCGCTATAGACCAGATCGCCGCTGCCCTCGGCGTTGATCCGAACCGCAAAGGTCTCGACGAAGTGGGGCACCGGATGGAAGGTCGCGCGGATGTCTCCGATCTCCACCCGATCCCCGCGCTCGTACTCCTCGATCCGAAACGCGCTCTCGATCAGATCGTCATTGCCCCACGCCCCCACCACGCGCCGGAAGGTCTCCGTCGCGCCGGGGGGAGCGACCATGCGAGGGCGGGCGGGCTCATCGGTTCCCTCCCAGGTATGGACCGGCACGGGCTGTTGCCGGGGCGCGTAGATCAGGGCATAGGAATAGGGGACGAGGTCGAGGAAGTGGTCGGCGTGGAGGTGGGAGATGATCACCCCGTCGAGCTCGATGTAGTCGATCCGCTCGCGGAGCTTGCCGAACACCCCGTTTCCGCAGTCGAGCAGGACCTTCGTCTCGTCGGACTCGATCAGATAGCCGCTGCACGCCCCTCCGGCGTCTTGCCAGGAGGGCGACTTGCCGAGCACGGTGATTCTCAAGGCGAGGGTCCCATAGCCCCGCGGGACTGTAACCGTAAATGCGAGGGTGCCCCGCAGGCGAAGCCGAGGAGCAACCCGATTGGTAGTGCCTAGACAGCCTGCACGGCTGCTTGCGGAGCGACGGGTTCACTCCGGTCCCGCATGAGCAGCGCCGGCTGGCGCGGTGGAACCAGTCCGTCCGGCGTGTCGGGCCGGAAGGTGGGGCAAGGCGAGTCGAGGCCGAGGGCGCAAAGGCCGCGGCGCCTGAAGAAGCAGTCCTCGCAGCTCACCGCAGCATTGCGTGCTCGACCCTCGGCCAAGGCTCTCCCCATCCTCTCTTCGTCTGGTTCTCCCCGGGGTCTTGGGACCCCGCTCCGATCTCCGCCCCGGGCATTCAGCTCCTCGGGACGGCGGCAATCATGGCACCTGCGAACTCCCTCGTCAGGCGCGTTCCCGCAAATGGCGCTGTTCTTTTTTCACCGGTTGGTCACGACTCTCGCAAGCACCGAAAACCCCGGGCTCAGGAGGCCTCTCGCTAAGATCAGCGCCGATGGCACACGAACGGACAGCCCAGCTCTCGGCCTCCCCGCCGATGTTCGAGAGCCGCCTTCTCGACTTCTTATCCCGCGTCCATCCGGCCGTCCCGGCGATCATCTTCGTGCCCATGGTGGTCGGGGGACTGTGGCTCGGAATCGACCGAGGGCTCGCGGTCGGGACCACCGTCCTCATGTTCGCGGTCGGGATCGGCATCTGGACGCTGACCGAATACTGGCTCCACCGCCTGCTCTTCCACTGGGAGCCGAAGTTCCGCGGCGGCGATCGCCTCCACTTCATCATCCACGGCGTCCACCACGACCATCCGAACGACACGATGCGGCTCGTCATGCCCCCGGCCGTCAGCGTCCCGCTGGCCGCGCTCTCTCTCGGGCTCTACGTGCTCGTCTTCGGGACGCCGCACGCCTTCCCCGCTTTCTCCGGGTTCGTCATCGGCTACCTGACCTACGACTACATGCACTACCACGTGCACCACCACGTGCCGAAGTCCCAGTTCGGCAAGAGGCTGCGCACCCACCACATGCGCCACCACTTCCAGGACCACCGCTATGGCTTCGGCGTTTCCTCGCCGCTCTGGGACGCAATCCTGGGGACCTTGCCGCGCAGTCGGAAGACGGCTGAGCCCGGCGAGCAGAACTCGTCCAGCTAGGCAACCCGGCTGGGCGGCTCCCGGCCCTCGAGCACGGCTATCACGTTGTCGGCCACGGCGCGAGCCATCCCGTCGCGGGCGGGCACTGTCGCGGAGCCGATATGGGGAAGCAGGACGCAGTGCGGCGCCTCGAGCAGCCGCTCCGGGACGTCGGGCTCGCCCTCGTAGACATCGAGGCCCGCGGCACCGAGCGTGCCGCTCTCGAGCGCCGTGGCGACAGCCTCCGAGTCGACCAGGGGGCCGCGTGAGGTGTTGACCAGCACGCCGTCCGGGCCGATCAACTCGAGCTCGCGCGCTCCGATCAGCCCGCGGGTCTCCGGGATCGCGGGGGCGTGCAGGCTGACGACGTCGGAGGCCTCGAGCAGCTCGTCCAGCTCGAGCCGGCGGGCTCCGAGCTCGCTTTCGACCTCCGGCTTGGCCGACGGGCCGGCGTAGACGATCTCCGCGCCCAGGGCGTGGGCGAGCCGGGCGTAGCGGTGGCCGATCCTCCCCATGCCGACGACGCCGACGGTCGAGCCGGCGATCTCGAGGCCGCGGTAGGCAGCGGGGTCCCAGCCGCGCCACCGCCCGGCGCGCAGGTCGCGCTCGGCGTCGCTCATCCGGCGCGACGCGGCGAGGGTCAGGGCGAGGGCGAGTTCCGCGGTCGCCTCGGTGAGGACGTCCGGAGTGTTGGTGACCGCGACCCCTCGCTCCCGGCAGGCGTGGAGGTCGACGTTGTCGTAGCCGACCGCGAAGTTGGCCGCCACCCGAAGTCCTTCGCCGCAGGCCTCGAGCAGCTCCGCGTCGACCGGCACGCTCGGGTCGGCGACCAGTGCGCTCGCCCCGGGCGCCATCCCCAGCAGCTCGGCCCGCGTGGCCGTGTGTCCTCCCTCCTTGACCTCGAACCGCTCCTGCAGCGGCTCGAGTCCCGCCGGCAGCAGGACCCGGGCGATGACAACCAGGGGGCGATCGTTATTCACCATCAGGCAAACTAACCGTTACGGTGATGTAACTGTCACTTCGATAGAGAGGACTTGCACGGATGCCAAGGGTTTCCAATACAGTCGATCAGGCCAGGACGCTGCTCGAACGGCGGCTGCGCGAGCTCGACAAGGAGCGAAAGCAGGTCGAGGCCGCCCTCGCCGGACTCGGCCGCAGCGCGCGCCGCGGGCCCGGCAGGCCGCGCGCGGCGACCAGCACGACGCGGCGGCGCCGCCGGCGGGGCTCAACCAGGGCGGACCAGGCGGTCCGCATCATCAAGCAGAACCCCGGGATCACCGTCTCCGAGCTCGGCCGCAGGATGAAGCTCAACCACCCGAACTATCTCTACCGGGTGCTGCCGGACCTCCAGAAGGAAGGCCGGATCAAGCGCAAGGGCCAGGGTTACCACCCGGGCGAGTAAGGACTCCGAGCCTAGATCAACCCGAGGCGCTTGACCGCGTCGCGCTCGTCATTGAGCTCGGCGACGGTCGCCTCGATGCGCTCGCGCGAGAAGTCGGTGATCTCGAGGCCCTCGACGAGCGTCCACTCACCGCCCGAGCACTCGCACGCCGCCCCCGAGATCAGCCCCTCGTCGACACCGTAGGAGCCGTCCGAGGGCACGGCCATCGAGACCCAGTCGCCGTCCGGGGTGTCCAGCACCCAGTCGTGAACATGATCGATCGCCGCATTCGCGGCCGAGGCGGCACTGGAAGCGCCACGGGCCTCGATGATCGCGGCGCCGCGCTTGCCGACCGTGGGGATGAACTCCTCGGCGATCCAGGCCTCGTCGTCCACCTGGGGCCACGCCGGACTGCCGTCGACCAGAGCGTTGACCAGGTCCGGGTACTGCGTCGGCGAGTGGTTGCCCCAGACGGTCATCCGCTTGATGTCCGTAACCGGGCGCTCGAGCTTGTTGGCGAGCTGTGCGATCGCGCGGTTGTGGTCGAGGCGCATCATCGCCGTGAATCGCTCGTTCGGGATGTCGGGCGCGTGGGACATCGCGATCAGGCAGTTGGTATTCGCAGGGTTGCCGACGACGAGCACCTTGACGTCGTCGGCGGCGTGCGCGTTGAGCGCCTCGCCCTGCGGCTTGAAGATGCCGCCGTTCGCCTCCAGCAGATCCGCCCTCTCCATCCCCTTCGACCGGGGACGGGCGCCGACCAGCAGGGCGATGTTGGCCCCGTCGAAAGCCTCGTTCGGGTCGTCGGTGATCTCGATGCCTCGCAGGAGCGGAAAGGCGCAATCCTCGAGCTCCATCGCGGTGCCCTCGGCGGCCTTGGTCGCATCGGGAATCTCCAGCAGGCGGAGGCTGACCTGCGTCTCTGACCCGAGCATCTCCCCAGCGGCGACGCGGAAGAGAAGGGCGTAGCCGATCTGGCCGGCCGCCCCGGTGACGGTCACGTTGACTGGGCCATTGCTCATTTCATCTCCTTCTTCAAGTTCTCGTCGATGGAAGCGAGGAACTCCTCGGTGGTCTGGAACTCCTGGTCCGGGTCGATCAGCAGAGCGAGATCCTTGGTCATCTTCCCGCTCTCGACCGTCTGGACACAGACGCGTTCGAGGGTCTCCGCGAACACGGAGACCTCGGGCGTGTCGTCCATCCGGCCCCGGGCCTCCAGCCCGCGGGTCCAGGCGAAGATCGAGGCGATCGGGTTGGTCGAGGTCGCCTTGCCCTCCTGGTGCTGGCGGTAGTGGCGCGTGACGGTGCCGTGAGCCGCCTCGGCCTCGACGGTCTTGCCGTCGGCGGTCATCAGGACGCTCGTCATCAGGCCGAGCGAGCCGAAGCCCTGCGCAACGGTGTCCGACTGGACGTCGCCATCGTAGTTCTTGCAGGCCCAGACGTAGCCCCCCTCCCACTTGAGCGCCGCAGCGACCATGTCGTCGATCAGGCGGTGCTCGTAGGTGAGGTCGTTGCGCTCGAACTCTGACCTGAACTCGGCGTCGTAGACCTCCTGGAAGAGGTCCTTGAAGCGGCCGTCGTAGCGCTTCAGGATCGTGTTCTTCGTCGACATGTAGACCGGAAACCCGCGCTCGAGGCCGTAGCGGAGCGAGGCACGTGCGAAGTCTCTGATCGAGTCGTCGAGGTTGTACATGGCCAGCGCCACCCCGCCTCCCGGAAAGTCGTAAACGTCCAGCTCGATCGGCTCGCCGCCGTCCTTGGGCGTGTAGGTGAGCGTCAGCTCGCCCTCCCCCGGCACCACCATGTCCGTGGCGCGGTACTGGTCGCCGAAGGCGTGACGGCCGATCACGATCGGCTTCGTCCAGCCCGGCACGAGCCGCGGGACGTTCGAGATCACGATCGGCTCGCGGAAGATGACCCCGCCGAGGATGTTCCGGATCGTCCCGTTCGGCGAGCGGTACATCTCCTTGAGGCCGAACTCCTCGACCCGAGCCTCGTCCGGCGTGATCGTGGCGCACTTGACGCCGACGCCGTACTCCTTGATCGCGTTGGCCGCGTCGACGGTGATCTGGTCCTTGGTCTCGTCGCGCTTCAGGATCGAGAGGTCGTAGTACTTCAGGTCGATCTCGAGGTAAGGCAGGATCAGCCGCTCCTTGATGAACGCCCAGAGAATTCGGGTCATCTCGTCGCCGTCGAGCTCGACGACCGGGTTCCTCACCTTGATCTTGGCCACCGGCGGGCGATGCTATCTGGCGCGCCTCGCCGCCCGTCCCGCAGGTCGCCGAGCTCAATCCCGGTGACGCCGATCGGCGTTTATCTTGAGTGAGGTGAACAGCTTGGGAGGAGAACGGAAGATCGCGACGATGTTGTTCGCCGATCTGGTCGGCTCCACCAAACTCGCGACGCAGCTCGACCCCGAGGACCTGCGCGGACGCCTGGAACCGTTCTTCGAGGCGGCGAGAAGCGCGCTCGAACAGCACGGCGGCACCGTCGAGAAGTACATCGGCGATGCCGTGATGGCCGTCTTCGGGGCCCCGGTGGCCCACGGCGACGACCCGGATCGCGCGGTCGCGGCGGGCCTGGCGGTCGCCGAGAGGGTGTCCGCGCTCGACGGGGAGCTCACCGTGCGGGTCGGCATCGAGACCGGCGAGGTTCTCTCCGTCCAGGGAGCCGGGGACCTGCGTGTCACCGGAGAGGCGGTCAACGCCGCCGCCCGCCTTCAGCAGGCCGCCGAGCCCGGCGAGGTTCTGGTCGGCGAGCGCGCCGCGCGCGCCTGCCGCCGGGCCAGGCTCGAAGCCAACGGCGCGGTCGAGGCGAAGGGCATCCCCGGGGCGCTCGGCGCCTACCGAGCGGTCGCGGTCGAGCCCGAGGCGGAGCAGTCGGCCGCACCGCTCGTCGGCAGGGACGACGACCTGGACATGCTCCGGCTGATCGCCCGCCGCGCGTCACGGGAGCGGCTCCCGCAGCTCGTCACGGTGATCGGCGAGGCGGGGATCGGCAAGACTCGCCTCGGCGCGGAGCTGTTCAGTGAGCTCCGATCCGAACCCGATTCCTGGCGGACGATCGTCGGCCGCAGCCCGCCGTACGGCGAGGGCATCGCCTTCTGGGCGCTCGGCGAGATCCTCCGGGACGCCGCCGGGCTCTCCACTGACGCGCCGCCGGATGAGGTGGAGCGATCGCTGCGGGAGCTGCTCTCGAAGCTCGGCGCCGAGGACGCCCCCTCACTGGCAGCCGGCCTGACCATCGCGATCCGAGGCAGACCGGACTGCGACGCCGAGGATGAGCTCAGCCGTGCCTGGCGCCGGTTCGTGGTCCTGCTGGCGAGCGAGCGGCCGCTGGCGATCGGCGTCGACGACGCGCACTGGGCGGACGAGGGAACCCTGGAGCTGCTCGAGGACGTCGCGTACGGGCTCCACGACGCGCCGATCCTGGTGCTCTGCACGAGCCGCCCGGAGCTCGCGGAGCGCCGCCCGGAATTCGGTCGCACCGCGCGTAACAACAGCCAGCTCGAGATCCTGCCGCTCGATCACGACTCCGCCACCCGCCTGGCCGAGCTTCTCCTCCCCGACGACCGTCGGGCCGACGCCCCCCGGATCGCCGATGCCGCGGGCGGGAACCCCTTCTTCACCGAGGAGGTCTCGCGCCGGATCGGCGAGGGCGGCGCCGATGCGGCCGCCGGGACGCTCCCGGACACCGTGCAGGCCACGATCGCCTCGCGGATCGACCAGCTGCCGCCCGAGGAGAAGCGGGCGCTCCAGTGCGCGGCGGTGCTGGGGCACACCTTCTCCCAGGGCCCACTCGGCGACCTGCTCGGCGTGGACCCGAGCGATGCGCTCTGGTCCCTGCGGCGGCGGGCGCTGGTGCAGGAGCGCCCGGGCTCCGAGGCAGGCCACTACGTCTTCCGTCACCAGCTGATCCGCGAGGTCGCCTACAACTCGCTGCCCCGGAGGGAACGGGCGACGCTGCACGAGCGGGCGGTCGAGGCCCTGCGTGCCCGGGAGCCGTTCGCCGAGCGGCCCGAGCTGATCGCCTACCACCTCGACCATGCCAACGAGCTCGACCCCACCGACGAGCGCCGCCGCGCAGCCCGTGAGGCGGTCGCGGCCGCCGCCGATGCCGCGGTACGCCGCGGCGCGGTCGCCCGGGGCAGGCAGCTCTACGAGGACGCGGCAAGGCTCACCGATGACGGCGTCGAACGCCACGACGCCCTTGTTGCGGCCGCGGAGGTGGCGCTGCGCGGCTGGCGCGGCGACCAGGGCATGCGCCTCTTCCGCGAGGCGGGCGAGACAGCTGAACGTATGGGCGACGACAACCGGGCCGCTGCTGCGTACGCGCGCAGCGTCGAGATCGGGGGACGCATGCATGGCATCAGCGGCGACCCGCCGGTCAGCGAGCTCGCGCCGATCCTGAAGCGCGGCCACGAGCTCGCCGACGACAACGACCTCGCGACCTGCGCCCGGCTGCGCCTCGACGACGCCTGGCTCGCCTGGATGAGCAAGGACCCCGAGGCGATGGCGATGCCGGCGCAGGAGGGCCTAGAGCTGGCTCGCCGGACCGATGACGGCCAGCTTCTCCAGAACGCGCTCGACGCCGTCACCGCGAGCGATTGGCTCCAGGGCAGGCAACTGGATGCGGTGGAGCACACCCGCGAAAGGCTCGAGCTGCTCGAGGCCGCCCCCCGATCGCACGCGCTCGACGTGGAGATCTCTGACGCCCTCCACATGATTGTCCTCTGCCTGATTCAGGTCGGTGAGTTCCAGGAGGCGCTGACCCATGCGAAGCGAGGGGCCGAGGTCGACCGCAATCGCGGCGTGGAGATGGCCGAGTACCAGCGCGAGCTGATGCCGAACTTCTTCCTCGGCAGCTGGGACCGGGCGATCGAGCTCGGCCACAGCGCCCGGAAGGCGTGGGTCGACGCCGGCCGGCCGCCGATGGGGGCCTTCGCGACGCCGGCCGCCTGCACCGCCGCAGCGTTTGGCTACCGGGGGGACGCAGCAGCCGCAGACGACTGGATGAGTCATGCCAACGACCTCAGCTCGAAGGACCTGGAGCAGAGATGCGGGGTGATGATGTTCGGCATCGACCTCGAGGTCCACCGGGGGCGCTTCGACGAGGCAGTCGCGATCGCGACGGAATCCATGGTCGGCAGCCAGTGGACGGCGACCTACGCCTGCAGTCGCGCCGAGGCCTTCGTCCGGGCCGGCCGCGACGACGCGGAAGAGGCAATAGCCTGGGCCGAGCCGCGCGTGGGCCAAGACCGCTACGCCAGTGCGATCCTGGTCCGGGCGAAGGGACTGCGCGACTCCGACGAGTCCCTGCTGCGGGAGTCGAAGGCGCTCTTCGAGGAGATGGAGTGTCCCTTCCAGGCGGCCCGCACGGGCTGGCTGCTCGGTGGCATGGACCGCGAGCGGGCCATGCACACCTTCGAGCGCCTGGGCGCGACGCTTCCGGCGGACTGACCCGGCTCGCCATCAGATCGCGGCGGCAAGCGGCCGCGCCTCCCAACCGCTCGGGGCTACGCCCCTCGCTCAGAGTGCAGCGGCCTGGCCGACGCTAGCCGGAGCCCTCGGCCGCGCGCAGACGGCCCACGAGCGTCTCGAGCAGTCCCCAGGCGACCTCGGGGTGCTCCTCGACGAACGGCCTGAACTCCCATGCCGACATCCCACGGCAGCGCAGGTCGGTGCTCGCGACGATGGTCGCCGAGCGCGGCCCGCTGTCGATCAGCGCGACCTCGCCGAAGTGCTCACCGGGTCCCAGCGTGCGGACGATCTTGCCGCGAATACTGACGCTGGCCTCGCCGTCCTCGATCACGAAGAAGCCGATTCCGCTCTCGCCCTCCCTGGTGATCTCGTCGCCCTCGTTGAAGCTGCGCTCGGTCATCCGCTTGCCGAGCTTCTTCAGCTCCTTCGGCTTGATGCCCGAGAACAGCGGTACCCGGGCGAGCGTCTGGTCCATGTCCGCCATCGCGCGGCGATCCTACTCGTCGAGTGTGGTTGACACAAGAAGTGAATCCTGGTTCACTTCTTTGGCGATGCCCTATCGCAGCACCGAGCGGACCGAGGCTCGCCGGGCCGAGACCCGTGGGCGGATCACGACCGCGGCCCGCCAGCTGATCGCCGAAGGCGGCTACGTCGCCGCGCCGGTCGCGGCCGTCGCCGACCGAGCCAGCGTCGCAGTCGGCACGGTCTACCGCCACTTCCCGTCCAAGTCCGATCTGTTCGCCGAGGTCTTCCGCGAGGCCTCGCAGTACGAGGTGGACGCGATGCGCGCCGCCATCGAAACCAGCCCCGGGCCGGCCGCCGACCGCATCGCAACCGGGATCGAGGCGTTCGCGCGCCGCGCCCTGCGTGGCCGCCGCCTGGCCTGGGCGCTGCTCGCCGAGCCGGTCGACCCCGCGGTCGAAGCCGAGCGCCTTCACTTTCGCCACAGCTACCGCGACCTGATGGCCGAGGTGATCATCGAGGGCATCGAGACCGGAGAGCTCCCGGCCCAGGACGTCGAGGCCACGGCCGCGGCCCTGATCGGGGCAATCGGGGAGACGATGCTCGGCCCGCTCTCCCCCAGCGCCAATGGGGGCGATCCCGACGCCCTGATCGCGTCGCTGATCAACTTCTGCACTCGCGCAATCGGAGAGGAGAACGCCCGTGTCAACGATTGAGAGGCCGACCGGAGTCAAGACCCACAACGTCGAGAACCAGGCTCCGCCGCTGGTCGACTACAACGTCTTCACGGCGGACCGGGTGATGGGCGAGGCCGTCCGCCGGGAGGGCGCTGAGTGGGCCGTCGAGAAGATCTCCGAGGTGGGAGAGATCGCGGGCCGTGCGGACGTGATCGAGCTCGGCCGCCTCGCCAACGAGAACCCGCCGAAGCTCCGCACCCACGATCGCTACGGCAACCGGGTGGACGAGCCCGAGTTCCATCCCGCCTGGCACGAGCTGATGCGGCTCGGCATCTCCCAGGAGCTCCACTCCCTTCCCTGGCGCGAGCCCCAGTCGGGCGCCCATGTCGCGCGAGCGGCTGCGTTCATGTGCTTCTCGCAGGCCGAAGCCGGCGTCGGCTGCCCGATCTCGATGACCTATTCGGCGGTGCCGGCGATTCGCAAGCAGCCGGAGGTGGCCGAGGAGTGGGAGCCTCGGATCCTCTCCAGCGTCTATGACCCCCGCCAGATCCCCGCCGCCGAGAAGGAGGGGTCGCTGTTCGGCATGGGGATGACCGAGAAGCAGGGCGGCTCCGATGTGCGTGCCAACACCACCGTGGGCCGGCCGGTGAACGGCGGCGGGCCCGGCGCCGAGTACGAGCTCAGCGGCCACAAGTGGTTCTTCTCCGCCCCGCAGTGCGACGCGTTCCTCGTCCTCGCCCAGGCCGACGGCGGCGTCTCCTGCTTCCTGATGCCGCGCCGCCTGCCCGACGGTGAGCTCAACCGCTTCCGCCTGCAGCGGCTCAAGGACAAGCTCGGCAACCGCTCCAATGCATCCTCGGAGGTCGAGTTTGATGGGGCACTCGCGCGCCTGGTCGGCGATGAGGGCGCCGGCGTCCGGACGATCATCGAGATGGTCAACCACACCCGGCTCGACTGCGCCTCGGGCAGCGCGACCGGGATGCGCCAGGGTGTCGCGCAAGCGATCAACCATGCGGACCACCGCTCCACCTTCGGCAAGCTCCTGGTCGAACACCCCCTGATGCAAAACGTGCTCGCGGACCTCGCGGTCGAGTCCGAGGCCGCGACGATCTCCTCGCTGCGCCTCGCCCGAGCCTATGACGAGGCGATCGCCGGAGACGATGAGGCCGAGGCGTTCAAGCGCATCGCCAACGCGGTGCTCAAGTACTGGATCTGCAAGCGCGGGCCGTCGCACGCGGTCGAATGCCTCGAGTGTCTTGGGGGCAACGGCTACGTCGAGGAGTCCGGGATGCCCCGCCTCTATCGGGAGGCTCCGCTCGCCTCCATCTGGGAAGGCTCGGGGAACGTCCAGTGCCTCGACGTCCTGCGGGCGATGGTCAAGAACCCAGACTCGGTGGAGGCGTTCGCCATCGAGGTGGGCGAGGGCGCCGTGTTGGAGCCGCGGCTCGACCGGTTCGCCGCCAGACTGCGCCAGGACCTGCAGACCGACACGGCGACGCTCGAGTCGAGAGCCCGATCCCTGGTCGAGCGAATGGCCCTCGCCCTGCAGGGATCGCTCCTGGTCCGGTTCGGCGACGAGGCGGTCGCGGAAGCATTCTGCGCCTCACGGCTCGACGGCGACTGGGGTCACGCATTCGGCACGCTGCAGGCGGGCGCCGACTTCCAGCGGATCATCGACCGCCACCGCGCGGTCTAGGGGCCGCCGCGCCTCCTCTAGGCTGGGGGCATGTGCAGAAACATCAGGCAGCTTCATAACTTCGATCCACCCGCGAGCGAGGAGGAGATCCACGACGCGGCGCTCCAGTTCGTCCGCAAGGTGAGCGGCTCAAGCAAGCCGTCGCAGGCGAACTCAGAGGCGTTCAGCCTGGCCGTCGACGAGGTGGCCGCCGCGACGCGGAAGCTGCTCGACTCGCTGGTCACCAGCGCCCCTCCCAAGGACCGGGAGGAAGAGGCGGCCAAGCGGCGGGCGAAGTACGAAGCTCGCTTCGCGGCGTAGCTAGAACCAGCGCCGGTCGAGCTTGCGGATCACTGCCTCGCTGAGGCGGATCGCCTCACTGAGCGTGCCGTAGTCGACGTTCTCGGGGGTGTCCGTGCTCCAGTGGTAGTTCGACGGGTTCTTCCACCGATTGCACGAGCAGAGCGCCGCGCATTGGTAGCCGGCCGCCAGCGGGAATACCGCGTCGGTCGCATTGCGCAGCCGCAGATTCGGGAAGAGGTCGATGCCGAGCTCCTCCGCGGTCGAGTCGAGGAGCTCCAGCGCCTCGGCCGGGTATTCCCGCATTTTCAGCATGCCTTCGCCACGGAGGACGAGCAGATGGGGCGAGCCGAGGATCTCATGACAAAGGAAGAACGTGCTCTCCGGGGGCAGCTCGTGCGCATGTCTCTCCATGAACAGCCCCATGCCTTCGCAGAGCGCCTCCTCGGAGGTCGAGAGGAAAAGGACCCGCGTGTTCTCGAGTGGCCGCTCCGAGAGCAGCCGCGCCAGGGCGAGCTGGGCGACGTTCGACGTGCCGTTGTCGTTCGCCGCCGGGACGACCTCCCCGGCACCTATGTGCGCCATGAATGCCGCCGTCCCCGCCGAGACGACCGTCCCCAGGCCCGTCAGCCAGCGGCTGCCGAGCGCGGCGCCCGCTGCCACCACTGCCGGTCCGCCCATCGTGGGCCACATCAGCGGTGGGCTGGTGTCGGTGTTCTCGAAGACCCAGGGGGCGTTTTCCCCCACCGCCGCTGTGATCGCCGGGTTGAAGAAGAACGCGGTGCGCGGCGCATCGTGATGTCCCATCAGCACAATCGTCCGCTCGGCGTGATCCGGTCCCACCTCGCCGAGCACGTGGTGGGCCGTTCGGTTGGGCAGCAGCCGCCGAAACCGCCTGCCACCCGGCGGCATCTCGTCGGCGATCAGGGCGGCTGCCGCCGCGCCAGTCGCCGCGGCCAGCAGCCGGGCTGAGGGGCGGCCCCGCCGGGCGATGAGCCCAGCGAGAGCGCTGGCACCCGCGAGTAGGCCGATCGGCCACCAGAACGTCCCATTCGCGTAGGGCTCCTCCTCGATTCGAACGTCGCGAGCTCCTGCAGCGCGCAGCTCCTCCGCAAGCCACTCGGCGGCGCGGCGCTCTCCCGGAGACGCCGAGGGACGCTCGATGGCGCACACCTCCTCGAGGCGCTCGCGCATCCAGACTTTGTCAGGCGGGGTTGAGACGCCGGTGGCTACCTCGGTCGCCATCCGGGAAAACTACGAGAGTTCGCCACCGGCAACTGACCAGGCGGCGGACCGGTGGGCGCTCCGTAAGATCCCTGCATGGCCGCCCCCGGCGTGACGCTGTTTCGCGTCCGCGGAATCAGGATCGCCGTGGACTTCTCCTGGTTCGTCGTTCTGTTCCTGATCATCTTCTGGCTCTCGGGCTTCTACCGCGACGTCCTGAACGCCCAGGACGGCGATAGCGCCCCCTACGTCCTGGCCGTGGCGAGCGCGGCCCTCTTCTTTGCGTCGATCCTGCTTCACGAGCTTGGACACGCCGTCGTCGCGATGCGGAACGGGATCGCGGTGTCCTCGATCACGCTCTGGATGTTCGGTGGAGTGGCTCGCCTCGAGAGGGACTCGGACACTCCCGGCACGGAGTTCAAGATCGCCATCGCCGGCCCGCTGGTCACCGCGGGGATCGTGGCGGTCTGTTCGGTTCTCGGTCTGGCGCTCGCGGGCGGCGATGAGGTCCGCCACGCGGCGCTTACCCAGCAGGACACCCAGACGTCCGGCGTCGTGGCGATGGTCGTCTGGCTCGGCAGCATCAACCTGCTGGTGCTGATCTTCAACCTGGTTCCGGCCTTCCCGCTCGACGGCGGCCGGATCGCGCGGGCGATCGCCTGGTGGCGCACGGGCAGCCGGACCACCGGGACCCGCTTCGCCGCCACGCTCGGCGAGTGGTTCGGCCTCTTCCTGATCCTCGCCGGGCTCGGCTACTTCCTGGTCTACCTGGGCGACGTGCTCGGCGGCATCTGGCTGGCCTTCGTCGGCTTCATCCTCCGCGGAGCCGCCCGATCGGCGATCGCCCAGACCGAGATCACCAGCCGGATAGAGGGCGTCTCGGTCGCCGACGTGATGGACCCTGAGCCTGTCGCGATCCCCGAGGAGGTCTCGATCGAGCAGGCCCTGGACGAGTACTTCCTGCGCTACCGCTCGCCCTGGTTCCCGGTCGTGGACGCGACCCAGCGCGTGGTCGGCCTGGTCGACCGCCCGACCGCCGACAACGTGCCCGCGGTGGAGCGGACCTCGGCTTCGGTGCGCGACGTCGTGGCGCACGACGGCGGCTCACTGACCGTCAGCGAGGACGCGCCGCTGGAGTCCGTACTGGGGAACGAGTCGCTCCGCCGGCTCGGCGCATTGATCGCCACGGACGCCGAGGGTCACCTCAGCGGTGTGCTGACGATCGACGCGATCGGACGGGCGCTGCGGCCCCAAGGCGGGGCCCCGGCGGTCTAGGAACGCCCGGCACGGCCGGATTAATAGGATCGGTCCGTGCCTAGTCGGCCCGACCGCCACTCCGCCCGCACTCGGGCGGCTGCAAACACTTCGCCGGGCGGTGTCCTCGGGCTTGCCCTTGCCGCCAGCAAGGGCTGCGCCCTGCGTCCTTGCCCGGCTCGGTTTTCGCTCGCCCGAGCACGGACGGAGTAACGGTCGTGCCGGCTCATGATGTCTTGGTGATCGGGGCGGGCCTCGCGGGACAGCGGGCTGCGCTCGCAGCCGCCGAGCAGGGCGTCTCTGTCGGGATCATCAGCAAGGTCCACCCGGTCCGCTCGCACTCGAACGCCGCGCAGGGCGGCATCAACGCGGCGCTCCAGGAGGACGACAGCTGGGAGTCACACGCCTTCGACACCGTCAAGGGCTCGGACTACCTGGCCGACCAGGACGCCGTCGAGATCATGTGCAGGGCGGCGCCTGAGGAGCTGCTCCACCTCGAGCACCTCGGCGTGACGTTCCACCGCAACGAGGAGGGCAAGCTCGGCACCCGCGCCTTCGGCGGCGCCTCCGCCGCCCGCACGTACTACGTCGCGGACATCACCGGCCAGGCGATCATGCACGTCCTCTACGAGCAGCTCATGAAGTACTCCGAGGAGGTCGCCCGCTACGAGGAGTACTTCACGACGGGCCTCGCCCTCGACGACGACGGCAACTGCGTCGGCGCGATCTGCCGCAACGTCAGGGACGGCTCGATGGACCACTTCGGCGCCAAGGCGGTGATCCTCGCCACCGGCGGCAACGGGCAGGTCTGGCAGCCCACCACCAACGCGCTGATCTGCACCGGCGACGGCATCGCGCAGGCCTACCGCGTCGGGGCGAAGCTGATGGACATGGAGATGATCCAGTACCACCCGACCACCCTGGCGGGCAAGGGCTTCCTGATCACCGAGGGCGCCCGCGGCGAGGGCGCTCACCTGCTGAACGCCAACGGCGAGCGCTTCATGGAGCGCTACGCGCCCAACAAGATGGAGCTCGCCTCGCGCGACGTCGTCTCCCGCGCCGAGCAGACCGAGATCAACGAGGGCCGCGGCTTCCCCGACGGCACGGTCGCGCTCGACATCACCGTCGTGCCGCGCAAGCGGATCCACGAGGCCCTGCGCGAGATCGTGCTCGTCGGGAGGGACTTCGCCGGCGTGGACATCACCAAGGAGCCGATCCACATCAAGCCGGGCAACCACTACACGATGGGCGGCGTCAAGACCGACGTCGAGGGCCGCACCAACGTCCCGGGCCTCTACGCCGCCGGCGAGGTCGCCTGCGTCTCGGTCCACGGCGGCAACCGCCTCGGCGCCAACTCGCTGCTCGACACGCTGATCTTCGGCCGCCGCTCGGGCGTGGACGCCGCCGAGCGCGCCAAGGGCCGCGAGCAGGCCCACGTCTCCCATGCCCTGCTCGAGGACGAGGAGGCGCAGGTCGCCGAGATCATGGGCCGCGAGAAGGGCTCGGGCCGCCGCGTCTCCGAGATCCGCAAGGAGCTCGGCGAGACGATGGACAAGCACGTCGCCGTCTTCCGCGACGCCGAGGGCCTCAACACCGCCCTCGAGACGGTCAGGCGCCTGAAGGAGGAGTCCGAGAGCTGCTACATCGACGACAAGGGCTCGGTCTTCAACCAGGACGTGCTCGGCGCGCTCGAGCTCGGCTACATGCTCGACTGCGCGGAGGCCACCTGCGTCGCGGCGATCCACCGCACCGAGAGCCGCGGCGCCCAGTTCCGCACCGACTTCCCGGAGCGCAACGACGACGAGTGGCTCAAGCACATCGACCTGACCCGGACCGACGAGGGCCCCGAGATCAGCTACTCCGAAGTGACGATCACCCAGTGGGAGCCGCAGGAGCGGACCTATTGATTTGCCGGTCTTCCCGCATGGGTAGGGTGAATGTGCATGGCTGAGTTCACCCTCAAGGTCAGGCGCTTCAAGCCCGAGGACCGGAGGGCCCCTACTGGGAGACCTTCGACGTCGACCTCGACCCGACGCTCTCGGTCCTCGACGGCCTGCTCCAGGCGAAGGACCGCGACGACGGCTCGCTGGCGGTCCGCTGCTCCTGCCGCGCGGCGATCTGCGGCTCCTGCGGGATGAAGATCAACGGCCAGTCCGACCCTCGCCTGCAAGACGATGATCGGCGAGGCCCAGGACTACGCCGAGAGCCACGCCGTCGCGGCAAGGCGGCGGCGACAAGACGAAGCGGCCAACGGCCGACGAGCGCGATCGTGGTCGAGCCGATGGGGAACATGCCCGTGATCAAGGACCTGGTCACCGACATGGAGTCGACCCACTGGACCAAGATCCGCCGGGTCACTCCGTGGCTGCTGCCCGAGGGCGACCCGCCCGAGCGCGAGTACATCGTCCCGCCGGAGTCGATGATCGACGTGACCCAGTCGATGGCCTGCATCCAGTGCGGCGCCTGCGTCTCCTCCTGCCTCTCGATGGAGGCGGACCCCGACTTCATCGGCCCGGCGGCGCTCGCCAAGGCCTACCGCTTCGTCGGCGACCCGCGCGACGCCGAGACCAAGGAGCGCCTCCACGACCTCGCCCAGGACCCGCACGGCATCTACGACTGCACCCACTGCTTCTCCTGCATCGACGCCTGCCCGAAGGGCGTCGCGCCGATGGACCAGATCATGCGGCTGCGGCGGGCCGCCGACGAAGAGGACATCCAGGACCAGAACCACGGCCGCAACCACATGGAAGCCTTCACCAAGATCATCGAGAAGAAGGGGACGCTCGACGAGGCGGTGCTGCTCCAGGAGTCCTACGCCCCGGGCATCAAGGGCAAGCTGATCCCGCAGCACGGGGCGATCAAGGGCCTGGTCGAGTCGATCCCGACCGCGATCCGCGGCATCAAGGCGGCAAGATGCGCTCGCTGCCGAAGCTGATCCCGGGCGTCCACCCGAAGCTCCCGGGCGACGCCCAGGACCACGTCAAGCGGATCTACGCCCACGCCGAGGACCACCAGGTCGAGCTCAACCTCTACATCCGCGGCGAGGAGGCCGACGAGGACGAGCCGGTGCCCGAGGCCGAGGCGGTGCCCGAGGCGCGACGAGTCGAGCCGGAGCCCGACCGGCCAGAGGCGACCGGCTGATGAGCCGACCTGAAGCTGGCCTACTGGCCCGGCTGCGTCTCGCGCGGCTTCACCCCCGAGCTGCACGGCTCGATGGCGCTGGTCGCCGAGCGGCTCGGGATCGAGCTGGTCGAGCTCGACCGCGCCAACTGCTGCGGCGCCGGCGTGATCGCCGAGCACAACCAGGAGCTCGCCGACACGCTCAACGCCCGCACCTTCGCGCTCGCCCAGCAGACCGGGCTGCCGATGATGAACATCTGCTCGACCTGCCAGGGCGCCCAGTCGGAGTGCCAGCAGCGCCTGCGCGACTCCGAGTACCGCTCCCACATCAACGAGACGCTCGCCGAGGAGGGCCTCGCCTACGACCCCGAGGGCTTCACGAACAAGAACTTCCTCTGGGTGCTGGTCGAGGACTACGGGCTCGACAGCCTCGCCGAGCAGGTGCAGCGCCCGCTCGACGGGCTCCGGGTCGGGCCCTTCTACGGCTGCTACATCCTGCGCCCGAAGCACCGGCTCGGCTACGAGGACCACCCCGAGCGCGACCTCTACCTCGACCGGCTGATCGAGGCGCTCGGCGGCGAGGTCGTCCAGTACGACGGCGCGCGCAAGTGCTGCGGCTTCCCGATCATCACGATGGCCCGCGAGGTCTCGCTGCGGCAGGCCGGCACCCACGTCGGCGACGCGCTCGACGCCGGCGCCGACTGCCTGGTCACCCCCTGCCCGCTCTGCCACCTCAACCTCGACATGCAGCAGCCCGAGGCGGCCAAGGTCGTCAACCGCGACCTCGGCCTCGCCGTGCTCCACCTCCCCCAGCTCGTCGGCCTCGCGCTCGGCTTCGAGCCGAAGCAGCTCGGCATGAGCAAGCACATCGCCTCGACCGAGTGGGTCCAGCAGCGCCTCGAGCCCGTCGCGGCCTGAGCGCCGATGACCGGTCGACCGAACGACCTGCTCGAGGAGATCAAGCAGCGCCTGGCGCTGGTCGAGATGCGCCTGAGCAGCTCTTCGAGCACCTCGACATGAAGCCGCGTGCCGACGAGGCGGGACGAGGACGCCGGACCCGACGAGGACCCCGAGATCCAGGACCTGCTCGCGAAAGGGAACAAAGCCCAGGCGATCAAGCGCTACCAGCGAGCTCACCGGCGCCGGGCTTGGCGGAGGCCAAGGAGGCGATCGAGCGCGCCCAGGCGGGTGGCGGCGTCCTTGCGCTGAGACGCGCTCGTCGGCGCTAGCTTCAGTCGGCCATGGCGTCGACGGACCCGCCCGAGACGCGGCACCGGATCAAGATCCGGATCCTCCTGGTCCTCGCTTCGATCCTCGCGTTCCTGGCGATCTTCACCAGCTGGATGGACCGCCAGGCGCTCGACACCGAACAGTGGGTCGACACCAGCGGCAAGCTGCTCGAGGACAAGGCGATCTCGGACGCCGTCGCCACCTACGCCGTCGACGAGCTCTACGCGAACGTCGACGTCACGGCGGTGGTCAAGCAGCGGCTGCCGCAGGACCTCCAGCCGTTCTCCGCCCCGGCCTCCGCCGGCATCCGCCAGTTCGCCACGCAGGCGGCCGAGCAGGCGATCCAGTCGCCGCGAGTACAGCAGGCCTGGCAGGACGCGAACCGAACTCGCCCACCGCCAGCTGGTCTCGATCCTGAAGGGGAACAACGAGGTGGTCTCGACCCAGAACGGCAAGGTCGTGCTCGAACCTCCGGCCCCTCGTCCTTCAGCTCGCGGACCGCATCGGGCTGAAGAAGCAGCTCAACGAGAAGCTCCCCCCGGACGTCGGCCAGCTCGAGGTCGCCGACTCGCAAGGAGCTCGACACCGCGCGGACCGTCGTCAAGCTCATCGAGGGGCTCGCCTGGCTCTTCACGTTCGGCAGCGCTGGCGCTGTTCGGGCTGGCGGTCTATCTGGCGAAGGGCCGGCGCTGGATGGTCATGCTCGCCTACGGCTTCGGACTGGTCGCCGCGGGGCTCGCCGCGATCGCTGTGCGGGGCGCGCTCAAGGGGCTGTTCGTCGATTCGCTCGCCAAGACCGAGGACGCGAACGTCCCCGCCGAGCACGCCTGGGACATCGGCACCTCGCTGCTGCAGAGCATCGCGACGAGCGTCGTCATCTACGGCGTCCTCTTCGTGCATCGCGGCCTTCCTGGCCTCGCCGGCGCGATCCGCCGTCGGCATCCGTCGGGCGCTCGCGCCGACGCTTGCGCGAGCGACGCGAGCTCGTCTGGTCGGTCTTCGCCGCGGCCGCCCTGATCGTGTTGATCGTCTGGCCGCCGGCCGGGACGCGCCAGCTGGTGCTGACGCTGCTGCTGATCGCGCTGGCCGGCGTCGGCATCGAGGCGCTCAGCCGAAAGACGCTGCACGAGTTCCCGGGCGCGCAGCGAGGCGACTGGATGCGGTCGATGCGCGAGCGCGCCGCAGCGCGACCACGGAGGCCGGGCGGCGGATCGGCTCGGCGGTGAGGGGCCTCACGGACGACGAGCGGCATCCCGACGACGCAAAGCTCGATCGGCTCGAGCGGCTCGGCGAGCTGAAGGAGAAGGGCGTGCTGACCGCGACCGAGTTCCGCGAGGAGAAGAAGAAGGCTCCTCAGCGCGTCGTAGTTGAGCACCCGGCGCTCGATCCACCGCGCGCCGAGGGTGTCGGTGAGCCCATGGATCACGATCGAGACGAGGATGACGAAGGCGGCCGTCTCGAAGATCAGCGTCCGCCTCCCCGACCTCCGAGTTGAGAACGAGCTCGGCGAACAGGATCGCCGCCACGCCCTTCGGGCCGAACCAGGCGATGAAGCGCTGGTGCGGCGGCGGGCAGCCCCACCCGCACGGAACGAGAGGGTGATCGCCACCGGGCGCGCGATCAGCAGCGCGAAGGCGATGAACACGATCAGCAGCGGGATGTCGCCGTGGTAGCCGGTGGCGACGATCAGCCCGCCGAAGGCGAAGAAGGTGAGCACCTGGAGGATCGAGCTCGACGTTCTCGCTGAAGACGACGAAGTCATCGGCGATGTCGTGATCGGTCGCGGCCAGCGAGATCCCGCAGACGAAGGCCGCGATCAGGCCGTTGCCGACGGTGACGTCGGCAAGCCCGTAGGCGAAGCAGGCCGACCCCCAGCGCGTAGATCCCCTCGTAGCGCCGCACGATGCCGCCACCCGGGAGATGGTGGGTGAGCCTGCCGGCGCCGATGCCGAGCAGGACGCCGAGCACCGCGCCGAAGGCGGCCTCCCCGACGAGCTTCGCCGCCTCGCTGCCGGCGTCGCCGCCAGGCGAGGCGAGGATGATGAAAAAGAGGACGAAGGGCAGCGCCAGGCCGTCGTTGAGCCCCGACTCGAGATTGAGCGCGTGCCGCACCGACGCCGGCACGCGCTGGGAGGTGACCACCGCCGAGGTGACCACCGGGTCGGTGGCGGAGAGAACGGAGCCGAGCAGGAATGCCTCCGCCCAGCTCAGTTCCGAGAAGAGCAGCTTCGCGGCGAGCGCCAGCAGCACCAGCGTGAGGGGCATCGCGATCAGCAAGGCGCGGACCACGGGACCCCAGTGCATGACGAGCAGCTCCCGCTCGACGAAGAGCCCGTCGGAAAACAGCGTGACGATCAGGGCGAGCAGGAAGAGGTGGACGACAGCCGTGTCGGACCCGTCGACATGGATCGCACCCGTTTCGGCCAGGATCAGCCCGGCCCCGACGGAGAGCACCGAAATCGACAGCACCGTGCCGCGCATCAGGCCGGACAACGCGGCCGCCGCCGCCAGCAACACCCCGCTGTAGAGAAGCGCCTCCCCGAACCCGACGTCCATGCCCGGCTTATACAGCGTGTCCGGTCAGCCGCCTGACGGCAGCCTGACACTGCGGGCACTTCACTGCGAGGGGTTTCAGCTCAGGAACGCGCCGGCGGGGACCCGGACCAGACCCCGCTGGTGGAGCAGCTCGGCGACCTGCACGGCGTTGAGAGCCGCGCCCTTGCGCAGGTTGTCGCCGACCACCCAGAGGTTGAGACAGCGCTCGTGGGAGGGGTCGCGGCGGATCCGCCCGACCAGCACCTCGTCGCGGCCGGCGGCCGCGATCGGCAGCGGGTAGATCCCGTCACTGGGATCGTCGAGCACGACGAGGCCCGGAGCATCGGAGAGCAGCTCGCGGCACTCGTCGGGCGAGAGCTCGCGCTCGGTCTGGACGTTCACGGACTCGGAGTGACCGGTCACCACCGGCACGCGGGCACAGGTCGCCGAGATCCCGACCGCCTCGGAAAGGCCGAGGATCTTGCGGGTCTCGGCCATCACCTTGCGCTCCTCGGTCGTGTAGTCGTCGCCGTCCTTGAAGTTCTCCACCTGCGGAAGCACGTTGAAGGCGACCTGGTGCGGATAGACCTTCGCCTCCACCGCCTTGCCCTTGAGCACGGCTTCCGCCTGCTCTCGGAGCTCCTTGATCGCCTCGCGCCCGGTCCCCGAGACCGACTGGTAGGTCGAGACGATCAGCCGCTCGATCCCGGCGGCATCGAGGATCGGCTTGAGCGCGACCATCAGCTCCATCGTCGTGCAGTTCGGGTTGGCGACCAGCCCGTTGTGTCCCGCGACGGCATCGTCATTCACCTGGGCGACGACGAGCGGGACGTCCTCGTGCATCCGCCAGTAGCTCGTATTGTCGACGACCACGGCGCCGGCCTCGATCCACTTCGGCGCCCACTCCGCGCTCACCCTGCCGCCGGCCGAGGAGAGGATCAGGTCGAGACCCTGGATCGTCTCGTCGGCCAGCTCCCGGACCTCGAGCTCGGAGCCGGCGAAGTCGACCGTGCTGCCCGCCGATCGCGCCGACGCCAGGGGCCGCAGCTCGGCGAGCGGGAACCTGCGCTCGGCCAGCACCTCGAGGATCGTCGAGCCGACGGCGCCCGTTGCGCCGACGACGCCGACTCGGTATTCGCCGTTCGCGGCCATGCCCACAGGGTACGGAGTGGCCGGGCTAGGACGAGACGGTCGGGTGGTGCTCCTCGCCGGTCGGGTCCTCCTCGCGGATGGCTCCCTCGCCCAGCTCGAATGCGGAGTGGAGAGACGTGACCGCCTGCGGCACCTGGTCGGCGCGGATCACGCAGGAGATCTTGATCGGGGAGGTGGAGATCATCTCGATGTTGATCCCGTTCTCGCCGAGGACCCGGAAGACCTTGGCGGCGACGCCGGGATGGCTGCGCATCCCGGCCCCGACGATCGACACCTTGCCCATCGCCTCGTCGGTCTCGATCCCGATCTCGGAGTCCTCGATGCGAATCGCCTCGACTGCGCTTTCGAGGTCAGCCGCCTCGAGGGTGAACGAGAGGTCCGCGCCGCCGTCGTGTGAGACCGGCTCGTTCTGGATGATCATGTCGACGTTGATGTTGGCGTCGGCGAGCGCACCGAAGATGCGCCCCGCGACGCCGGGCTCATCGGGCACCCCGGTCAGGGTGACCCGCGCCTCATCGGTCGAGTGGGTGACTGCGGTGACGAGCGGTCGTTCCATGGTCTCCTGCTCCGAGACGACGAGGGTACCTGGGCCGTCGCTCACCGAGCTGCGGCAGTGGATGCGGACGTCGTGGTTCCGCGCGTATTCGACCGAGCGCAGCTGAAGCACCTTGGCGCCCGAGGCGGCCATCTCGAGCATCTCCTCGTAGGAGACGATCGGCAGCTTGCGTGCCTCGGGGACGATGCGAGGGTCCGCGCTGAAGACACCCGCGACATCGGTGTAGATCTCGCAGACATCACCGCCGAGGGCGGCGGCCAGTGCGACGGCGGTCGTGTCGGAGCCGCCACGGCCGAGCGTGGTCACGTCGCGGCTGTCGGTGGACACTCCCTGGAAGCCCGCGACCAGGACGATCGAATCCTCCTCCAGCGCCGAGCGGATACGGTCGGCCCGCACGTCGATGATCCGGGCCTTGGTATGGGAGGAGTCGGTGACGATTCCCGCCTGGGAGCCGGTCAGGGAGATCGCCCGGTGGCCGAGGTCATTGATCGCCATCGCACAGAGGGCGCAGGACTCCCGCTCCCCGATCGAGAGCAGCATGTCCATCTCGCGGGGATCCGGGCGAGGCGAGATCTCGCCCGCGGCCTCGAGCAGGCGGTCCGTGGTCTTGCCGCGCGCGGAGAGCACCGCGACGACCTGCTGACCCTGCTCGCGCGCGGCGACGATCCGCCTGGCGGCGCGCTTGAGCTCCTGGGTGCCCGCCACCGAGGTGCCTCCGAACTTCATCACCACGATCCCGCTTTCCTGGGTCACGCTCATGGCGAGTGAGGATAGGTGAGGCTCGACGACCCCGGAAATCCCCGGTCCGTGACTGAAGTCACAGACCCGTATGTATCTGATTGATATATCTGTTCCACTATGGAACTCAGCGCCACGGGCAAGGTGATCCTGGGGATGCTGGCGGCCAGGCCGCGGTCCGGTTACGAGATCAAGCAGCTGGTGGACAGCTCCGCCCGGTTCTTCTGGGCGGCGAGCTACGGCCAGATCTACCCCGAGCTCAAGAAGCTGGAGAGGGCCGGCCTGATCGCCGGCGACGACTCCTCCCAGGGAGCGCGCCAGCGGACGACCTTCAAGCTCACCGCCGAGGGCAGGCGGGCGGCACGCGAGTGGATCGGAACGCCGCCGAAGGTCCTGGAGACCCGGGATGAGGGCCTTCTTAAGCTCTTCTTCGCAGGCTCGGTCGACGAGAAGCGTGCGCCCGAGATCGCTCGCGAGCGCGCCGCGATCTCCCGGGTCAAGGCGGCCGAGCTGCGCGCGATCGCGGAGCAGGTCGAGGAAGCCGGGGCGCCCGAGGGGCCGGCGGCGGAGCCGGATGGGGGCTCGCTGACGGTGCTCCGCTACGGCATCGAGATGAGCGAATGGACGGCGGAGTGGTTCGAGCGTGCCGCCGAGGACCTGGAGAAGCAGATCGCCGGCGCCGGTGTCGGCGCGGCAAGGGGGTAGTCATGTTCAACGCACTCGCATCGCTCGCACAGCGGCATGGCAAGAGGACGGTGATCTTCGCCGCGGTCTTCTTCGTCATCGCCGGAGCACTCGGCGGCGGCGTCGCCAGCAAGCTCGCGCCCTATGGAGCCGACGACCCGGCGACCGAGAGCGTCAAGGCCACCGACCGCCTGGAGGCCGACGGGTACCGCGATCCCGGCGTGATCGTGCTCTTCCAGAACACCTCGCCCACCTCAAAGGCGGGCCAGCAGAAAATTCAGGGGGTCGAGCGCCAGCTGCGAGGGAATCCCGACGTGGCCCGCGTGACCGGCTACCTCGAAACGCAGAGCCTTGACTTCGTCTCACGAGACGGCAGCGCGACCTACCTGGCGGTCAGCCTGAAGCCCACCGGCGACAAGGAGGGACAGGACGCGGCCAAGGCGATCGCCGACGACCTCTCCGGCCAGCCGGGCGTCAAGGTCGGCGGCATCTCGCTCGCCCAGGAGCAGGTCAACAAGCAGGTCGAGAAGGACCTGCGGATGGCCGAGATGCTCGCCTTCCCCCTCCTCTTCCTGCTCTCGCTGCTCTTCTTCCGCAGCGCCGTGGCCGCCCTGCTGCCGCTGATGATCGGCGGGCTGGCGATCGTCGGCACGTTCCTGCTGCTCCGCCTCGCGAACGAGTTCGTCGACGTCTCGATCTTCGCGCTCAACCTGACCACGGGGCTGGGGCTCGGGCTGGCGATCGACTACAGCCTCTTCGTCGTCTCCAGGTACCGAGAGGAGATCGCGAAGTCCGGGCCCGGGCCGAAGGCGATGAGGCGAACGCTCAACACGGCGGGGCGCACGGTGCTGTTCTCCTCGATCACCGTCGCCGTGGCCCTCGCCTCCCTTCTGATCTTCCCGCAGCGCTTCCTCTACTCGATGGGGCTCGGCGGGGCACTGGTGGCGGTACTCGCGGCATCGATCGCTCTCACCGTGCTGCCGGCGGTGCTTGCGCTGCTCGGCCGGCGGGTGAACGCTGGGGCGCCGAGCTTCCTGCAGCGGCGGGCGGAGCGCGACGCCACCGCCGCGGAGGAGGGATTCTGGTACCGGCTCTCGCGCTTGGTCATGCGCCGGCCGATCGGCATCGCGACGGTGACCGCCGTGATCCTGATCGTGCTCGGGATCCCCTTCTACTCGATCAAGTTCACCTCGGTGGACGCCCAGGTGCTCCCCGAGAGCGCCAGCGCAAGGCAGGTCGACAACGTGATGCGCGCCCAGTTCCCGCCGTTCCACGACACGCCCAACCTCCTGCTGGTCGAGAACGCGACGCCGTCGGCACTGCGCGCCGTCCAGGGCGAGGTCTCGCGGGTGAAGGGCATCGCGCAGGTGCAGCCGGCACAGCAGCTCGACAACGGGGACGCGGTGATCGTTGCCTACTCCGACCAGAGCTACATCTCCGACTCGAGCCGCAACGCCGTGAAGGAGATCCGTGACCTGTCGGTCCCGGACGGCTCGCAGGTGCTGGTTGGAGGCGCCGCGGCGCATTTCGTCGACCTCCAGCACAGCCTGGAGACGCACGCCCCCATCGCCCTCGCGATCGT
This sequence comes from uncultured Solirubrobacterales bacterium, assembly GCA_963728755.1. Taxonomy (GTDB): domain Bacteria; phylum Actinomycetota; class Thermoleophilia; order Solirubrobacterales; family 70-9; genus DASUPK01. The sequence goes on from CAVSLI010000001.1 coordinate 113,417, forward strand.
GATCGTGGCCACCCTGATCGTCCTCTTCCTGATGACGGGCTCGGTCGTGCTTCCGGTCAAGCAGCTGGTGATGAATTTCCTCAACCTGAGCGCGGTCTTCGGAATCCTGGTCTTCGTCTTCCAGGACGGCCGGCTCGAGGGCCTGCTCGACTACCGCGGCCAAGGGGCGCTCGAGCAGACGATGCCGATCCTGCTGTTCGCCGTCGTCTTCGGGCTCTCGACCGACTACGGGGTCTTCCTGCTCTCCCGGATCAAGGAGGCGCACGACTCCGGAATCCCCAGTCTCGGAGGCGGTCGCGGTTGGACTGGAGCGGACCGGGCGAATCGTGACGGCGGCCGCCCTCCTCTTCGCGATCGCGATCGGCGCCTTCGCGACCTCGCAGATCATCTTCATCAAGGAGAACGGCGTCGGCACGGCCCTGGCGGTCCTGATCGACGCGAGCCTGATCCGAGCCCTGCTCGTACCGTCGCTGATGGAGCTCCTCGGGGAATGGAACTGGTGGGCGCCGAAACCGCTGCGCCGGCTCCACCAGCGGTTCGGGCTCAGCGACACCGGACCCGAACCAGTGACCGGGTGAGAACGCGCACTTAGCGCCCAGGCGCACGGGTATCCTGGCGACGCGTGACCATCGCCACGGCAATATTCCTGATCGCCGCCGGCGCGATTCTGCGCTACGCGCTCAACGTCGAGAGCGACGTGATCAACATCCAGACCGTCGGCCTGATCCTGATGATCGCGGGAGGCGCCGGGCTGGCGCTCTCGCTCCTCTATGAGCTGGTCCAGCAGGGTGGCTCGCGCGACCGGGACGAATCCCCGGATCGCCGCAGCGGCTACGACGACCCGACGCGCCGTCTCTAGCTAGCCGAAGCTCTGGCGGCCGGCCAGGGCCTTGCCGAGCGTCACCTCGTCGGCGTGCTCGAGATCAGCGCCCACCGGAAGACCGCTGGCGAGCCTCGTGACGGTGACGCGGCCCCGCAGCGCGTCGGCGATGTGCAGCGCGGTCGCCTCGCCGGTGGTGGTCGGGTTCGTGGCCAGGACGACCTCGTTGACCTCGCCGTTGACGCGGCCGAGCAGCTCGGCGATCCGCAGGTCCTCGGGATCGATCCCGTCGATCGGCGAGAGCGCGCCGCCGAGCACGTGGTAGACGCCGCGGTACTCACCGGTCCGCTCGATCGGGATCACGTCAGCGGGCTCCTCCACAACGCAGATCAGCGACTGGTCGCGCCGCCCGTCCTCGCAGATCCGGCAGCGGGGCCCTTCGCTGAGGTTGAAGCAGACCTCGCAGAGGCCGACCTTCTCCTTCACCTCGCGGATCGCGTCGGCGAGGGCGAGCGCGTCCTCGTCGTCCGCCCGCAGGATGTGGAAGGCGAGCCGCTGCGCGGTGCGCTGGCCGATGCCGGGCAGCTTGGAGAGCTCGGCGATCAGGCGGCTGATCGGTCCCGCGTACATGGCTCCAGCGTAACCATGAGCCTGGCCGGCCTGACCTCGTCCTGCTCAGCGGCGGCCGCAGGACCGCCGCCGGATCTACATGCCGGGGAGGCCCGGTAGGCCCCCGCCGGCGATGCCGCCCATGCGATTGGCGGCGAGCTCCTGTGCGGAGCGCAGCGCCTCGTTGACCGCGGCCGTGACCATGTCCTGGAGGAGGTCCGGATCCTCAGGGTCGATTGCTTCGGGGAGATCTTGATCTCGCGCAGCTGCATGTCGCCGGTCATCGTCACCTTGACCATGCCTCCGCCGGCGCTCGCCTCGACGGTCTCGTTCTTGAGCTGCTCCTGCGCCTTCGCCATCTCGGCCTGCATCTGCTGGGCCTGCTTGAGCAGCTGATTCAGGTCTGGTCCCTGCGGCATCAGCCCGTCCGGCTCTCTCTCGCGTCGTCGGGAGCCACCTCGCTTGCGTCGAAGCTGTCCTTGACCAGGTCGATCAGCTCGTCCTCGCTCATCTCGGCCGGTGCCTCCGGAGCGTCACCTTCCTTCTGGCCGTCAATCAGCTCGTAGGCTGGCCGCAGGCGATGCCCCGCAATGGAGGTCAGGGCCTCGGTCATGCGCTCGATGCTCGCCGAGGATTCCGCCTTCTTCTTGTTGAACCTCGCCGACGCGGGGAAGCCGATCCGCAGGACCGAGCGCTCCTCATCGATCGCGAGCGGCCTGGCCTCGTCGAACAGCGTGGAGAGCATCGCCGAGCCGCTGTCGCGCAGGTGGTCGACGACAGCCGGCCAGAGCTCGACGACGCGATCGATGTCGAGGCTCGCGGTGGCCACGCTGGCCTCGGGTTCAGGCTCCTTCTCCCGGGTGGGCGGAGGTGGTTCAGGTGGCCTTCCCTCGGTGGGCGGAGGTGCTGTCGCCTCAACGGGCTCCGGGGTCTCGACCGCCGGGGGACCGTCCCCGCCCAGTCGCGACTCGAGGGCCTCGATGCGACGGAGCAGCGCCTCGCGCGACGCGTCCAGCGAGGGCGTGGCGACCTTGAGCAGCGCCACCTCGAGCGTCAGCCGCGGATCGTCGCCCTCGCGCATCCCGGAGACGGCGCCGCTGAGGGCATCGATTGCGCCCATCAGCTTGGCGTCGTCGATCGACTTCGCCTGCTCGGCGAGCCGCTCCGGCTGCGCGATCGTGACGGTGAAGGAGTCGGGGACCTCGCCGGTCGCCCGGGCGACCAGCAGCTGGCGCAGATGGCCGATCAGGTCGCGGGCGAACTGGCCCGGGTCGCGGCCGGAGCCGGCGAGGCGGTCGACCGCCTCGAGGGCGGCACGAGCATCCTCGTTGGCGAGGGCGGCGGTGGTGTCGAAGAGGAGCTCCGCATCGGCCGCGCCGAGCAGCTCGATCACCTCGTCGGTGGTCACGGACTCGCCGCCGAAGGCGACCAGCTGGTCGAGGGTGCCGAGAGCGTCGCGGAAGCTGCCGGAGGCCGAGCGCGAGATCAGCGCGATGGCGCCGTCGTCGATCTGGATCTTCTCGGCGACGGAGACCCGGCGGAGGACCTTGGCGATCTGCTCGAGGGAGGGACGCTGGAAGTCGAAGCGCTGGCAGCGGTCGACGATCGTCGCCATCACCTTCTGCGGCTCGGTGGTCGCCAGGACGAACGCCGTATTGGGCGGCGGCTCCTCGAGTGTCTTGAGGAAGGCGTTCCATGCCTCCTTGGTGAGCATGTGCGCCTCGTCCAGGATGTAGATCTTCCAGCTGCCCGCCGCCGGGGCGAAGCCGACGCGCTCGCGGAGGTCGCGGATGTCGTCGACCGAGCGGTTCGAGGCAGCGTCCATTTCGATCACGTCGAGCGAGGTGCCGGCCGCAATCGTCTGGCAGGGCTCGCACTCGCCACACGGGGTGAGGGTCGGCCCTTGCACGCAGTTGAGCGACCGGGCGAGGATCTTCGCCATCGAGGTCTTGCCGGTCCCGCGGGAGCCGACGAACAGGTAGGCGTGATGGACGCGGCCCTTCTCAACCGCGTTGGAGAGCGTGCGCACGATGTGCTCCTGCCCGACCACCTCCCCGAAGCTCTGGGGACGGTGGCGCCGGTAGAGCGAGGCTGATTCGGCCACCAATCGAGTCTATCCGTCGCCCTCGCCGGCACCGTTCGGGGGGCGAGAAAGAACGGACCGTGCACCCGTCCTCGAGACCGGGCTCCCGGGCGTGTCCGCCGCTTTTGGCTCGGGCCAGGCTTGCCTGCATCACATGTCGGCTACCGCTTAAGGCTGCTTCCTTCCGGACCTGACCTGGTTCGCAGGCCGACATTGCGCAGGACCTGGCCGTCATCGCCGCCTGCGGCGGCACTGGCCCCAAGGGCCGGCCCCTCGTAAGGGGATTCAGCTCCGCTTGAGCGGGTTGCGGATTACAGGGCACCGCTAATTCCCCGCCTAGCACGGTCCGCGGCTGATCCTAGCGGCTGGTCACCGGTTCGGCCGTGGCCGCGACCCTCTCGATCAGCTCGGCGGCGCGCTCGTTGCCGCGGCTCGCCTGTAGCCGCCCGGAGACCCCGTCGAGCCGCGCCTGGAGATCGGAATCCGAGATCAGACGATCGATCGCGGCGGCCAGGTCGCCGTCGCCGAACGAGTAGGTCGGCAGGCGGATGCCGAACCCGGTCTCATCGATCCGCTGCGCGTTGTCGTGCTGGTCCCAGAAGATCGGCAGCAGGACCATCGGCTTGCCGAAGTGGAGTGACTCGGTGGTCGTGTTGTTGCCGCCGTGGGTGATCACCAGGTCGACCTGCGGCAGCACCGAGACCTGCGGTAGGAACTCCTTCCCCACCATGTTGTCGGCGAGCTCGTACTCGGTGTGCTGAGGCCCCTTCGAGACGACGTAGCGGTGCGGCGTCTCCGCCAGGGCCTCGACCAGCCTCTTCATCAGGGGCACGTCGGCCGACCCAAGCGAGCCGAGGCTGAGGTAGATCAGCGCTCCGTCGCGCTCGGCCAGCTCCGGCGGAAGCTTCCAGTCGGCGTCGGTGGTGCGGACGCTCGACTCGAGGTTGTGCCAGGTCGGGCCGAGTGACCTCGACCGCGGATAGTCCACCTCCCGCGGGTAGAGGTAGAGGTTGAGCCAGTCCGAGCTGTGGATCATCTCCCGATCCGGCAGGCGGCGGCGCGCCGCGCTCGGCGCTGAACTCGCTGAAGTCAGCCTGCATCTCGCCGATCGCCTGCCCGTACTCCTCTCGATAGGCGTCCCACTCGGACCGATCGTCGATCGGGAGGCCGCCGAACGGAGGCGGCAGCTCGGGGTCCTTGATCTCGAGTGGGTTGCAGGAAACGATCCGGACCCAGGGCCGGCCGCTCGCCGGGATGGCCGGGAAGGCGCAAACGTTGTCCTCGACGATCACGTCGGGCTGTAGCTCGTCGAAGATCTCGACCAGGCGATCGTCGACATAGCGGGCGCCGTCGAGCAGCGCCTGCCATGTCGGCGCGATGAACTCGCCGAGCTGCTCGAAGGTCGACTTCCGGAAGACCGGAGCGGTGTCGCGGATGAAGTCCTTCCAGAACTGCCCGGGCTCCTCGGGTTCCTCCGGCGGCGGCGCCAGCCGCATCAGCCGCTCCTCGAAGCCCTTCTCCTCGAGCGTGCCGGCGAACGACTCCTCGATTACGAAGACGACGCGGTGGCCCCCTCGCCGCAGCACCTCGCCGATGCCGACGCAGTTGTTGGTCGGCCCGAAGGCACCCTCCGGGAAGAAGACGACGGTTTTGCCCTGGTCGGCCATCTGGTCGGCAGCCTATTTGGGCCTCGTGTCGATTTGAAGCGCGCGCCTTCGTCGTTAGGGTGAAGCGGCGAAACGGCGCCGCCCCAGGAGAAGGAGCTGAAAATGAAGTACGCACTGACGATCCACGTCGACGAGGCGCAGCGCGAGGCCGCAAGCGAGGAGGACCGCAACGCCACCAGCCAGGCCTACGGCGTTCTGACCCAGGAGATGGAGCAGAAGGGCGTGATGGTCGCCGGCGAGGGCCTCTATCCCACCCCGACCGCCACGACCGTCCGCGTCCGCGACGGCGAGCGAAACGTCACCGATGGGCCCTTCGCCGAGACGAAGGAGCAGCTTGGCGGGTTCTACGTGATCGACGTCAAGAACCTCGATGAGGCGATCGACTGGGCCGCCAAGATCCCGGGGGCCCAGCAGCGGCTCCGTCGAGGTCCGGCCGGTGATGGTCTTCGACGAGGCCGGGAACCTGGTCGAGGAAGCGACGGCCTAGCTGGAGGCGTCGTCCGAGCAGGTCGGCCGCGTCTTTCGGCACGAGTCCGGACGCGCCACCGCCTCCCTGATCCGCGTCCTCGGCGATTTCGACCTCGCCGAGGACGCGGTGCAGGAGGCGTTCGTCGTCGCCATGCAGGTCTGGCCCGAGCGCGGAGTCCCGGACAACCCGGGCGCCTGGATCACGACCACCGCGCGGAACAAGGCCGTCGACCGGCTCAGGCGCGAGCGGCGCGGCACCGAGAAGCTCGAGGAGCTACAGGCGCTCGAGCCGCCGCCGGTCGAAGGGGACGACGCCCTCGAGGAGCCACCCGTGATCCCGGACGACCGACTGCGCCTGATCTTCACCTGCTGCCATCCGGCGCTGGCGCCTGAGGCCCAGGTGGCGCTGACACTGCGCTCTCTCGGAGGCCTGGCCACGCCTGAGATCGCGCGGGCCTTCCTCGTCTCCGAGCCCGCCATGGCCCAGCGGCTCGTCCGGGCCAAGAAGAAGATCAAGGCCGCAAACATCCCGTATGAGGTCCCGGCTGATCACGACCTGCCGGACCGTCTCGGTGCGGTGCTCGCCTCCCTGTATCTGATCTTCAACGAGGGTTATTCAGCCACCTCGGACGAGGCGCTCGTGAGGCGCGAGCTGACCGGCGAGGCGATCCGTGTCGCCGGGACCCTGGCGAAGCTGATGCCCGACGAGCCCGAGGTGCTCGGCCTGCTGGCCCTGATGCTGCTGCAGGACTCGCGTCGCGAGGCGAGGACCGGCGCCGAGGGGGAGCTCGTCCTGCTTGAAGAGCAGGACCGCTCGCTCTGGGACCCGCGCGAAATCGAGACCGGTCTCGGCCTGTTGGATCGCGCCGCGCGGCTCGGGCCGCCCGGCCCCTACACGCTCCAAGCGGCGATCGCCGGCGAGCACGCCCGAGCGGCGAGCCCCGATCAGACGGATTGGAAGCGCATCGCCTCGCTGTACGACCTGCTCGCGCGGGCGCAGCCCTCCCCCGTCGTCGAGCTCAATCGGGCCGTTGCCGTGGCGATGGCGGAGGGGCCGGAGCGGGGCCTCGAGCTCCTCGACGACGGGGATCTCGCGGATCAGCTCACGGAGTACCACCTTTTCTGGTCGGCGCGCGCGGACCTGCTCCGGCGGCTGGGTCGCCGCGGTCAGGCCGCGGACGCCTATCGGCGGGCGCTCGAACTCGCCACCAATCCGGTCGAGCGCCGGTTTCTCGAGCGGCGGCTCTCGGAGCCGAGCTAGGTAGCGGCGATGCCTCGCCAGCTGATCTCCAGCGAAGCCTCCACCGGCGCGCTGGGATCGATTCCGATCGCGACGGCCTGCGCCCCGATCAGGGAGGTTCCGGCGATGACGGTCAGGGCAGCGACGGCGGTTTCGAGGTCGCGCCGAACCTCACCACGCCTCTGACCCTCGGCCAGGATCTCTTCGAGCAGGACGGTGACCGGCGGGGACGGCCCCTCGCCCACCAGGGCGGCGAACCTGTCCGGGTTGCCGAAGATCTCGAGCAATGCCGCGCCGTGAAGAGCGGGCGGCAGGTCCGCCGGCCGCAGCAGGCTGAGGAGCGCTCGCCGAATGACCGTGCTCATCTTCAACCGCCGGTCCGCGAGCAGGGCATCAGCCGCCGGCCGCACGTGATCGCGATAGTGGCGCGCCGCGGCCTCGATCAGAACATCCCCCTTCCGCGGGAAGTAACGGAAGAAGGTCGCCCAACTGACATCCGCATCGGCGATCACGTCCTCGACCTTGGTCGCCGCGACCCCATCGACCCGAAATCGCTCAATCGAGGCCCGATAGATGCGGTCCCGCTTCTCGAATCCACGAGCCTGGGTCGGCGGGGCCGGCATGCGGACCGCCGAGGGTTCCCCGGCCCCATACCCGACCAGCGCCTGGTCGATCAGGCGCTGCTGGGTCGTCTTTGACGAAACCATATGCAATATGGTACCGTACTGAAACCATATGCCGTATAGGTATTTGGAATCGCTACGGAGCCAGCCGCTCTATCCCCCAGCCTTCCGGCTGCCGGTTGTAGACGATGCGGTCGTGCATCCGACTGTCCCTGCCCTGCCAGAACTCGATCACCTCGGGCCGCACGAGATAACCCCCCCAGTGCTCCGGCCTCGTCAGCTCCGACTCGCCGAGCTCGGCAGCCAGCTCGACATAGCGGCGGTCGAGCTTCTCGCGCTCGACCGGCCGGCTCTGTGGCGAGATCGGCGGCGGCAATCTGGCTGTCGCGGGGGCGGCTGGCGAAGTAGGCGTCGGAGTCCTCCGCCGAAAGCCGCTCGACCATCCCCCGGATCCGGACCTGGCGGTCGAGCTCGCGCCAGTAGACAACGAGCGCCGCCCTGGGGCTCGCCGCCAGCTCCTCCCCCTTGGCGCTCTCGTAGTTCGTGAAGAAGCGGAAGCCTTCGGGTCCGAACCCCTTGAGCAGCACCATCCGCGCGTTCGGCGCGCAGTCGGCGTCGACCGTCGCAAGCGTCATCGCCTCCGCCAGGGGCGCAACCGCCAGGGCCTCGTCGAACCAGGTCGCGAACTGCTCGAGCGGGTCATCCGCGAGGTGCTCGCGATCAAGGGCCGGGTTCTCTCGACGACGCGGGCTCATTCTGATCTCGACTCGCCGGAGAAAATCGGGTTTTCGACCACCAGAGTTGAGAGGATGCACGGCGTGCCGGTCGGTGCGCGCCTTCGACCACGGACCGCGATGAGGGGAGAAGATCGGCAATGAGTGCTCTATTGACCAAGGTTGGAGCGTTCGCCGCGCGGAGGGCCCCCTGGGTCCTGGCCGCATGGGTTGTGATCGCCATCGCCCTGGTGGTCATCGCCAACACGGCCGGCCGTCCGGAGAACGACGACACGACCCTCCCCGGGACGGGCTCGCAGTCCGCCACGGATCTGTTGGACCAGAAGCTTCCCGACCAGGCCAACGGCAGCGTCCCGATCGTCCTGCAATCGGACACGTCCCTGGCGCAGGGACAGAACATGCAGGCGGTCGAGTCGACGGCGAAGTCGCTCTCCGAGAACCAGTACGTGCAATCGGTGGTCACCCCGTTCGAACCGGAGGGTGCGGCACAGATCACCAAGGATGGAAAGATCGCGTACCTCGCGGTGGCCCTGAAGGTCTCGTCCGGCGACCTCGACGACGATGAGGCCAACAGCGTCTTCGACGCGGCCCAGCCTGCCCGGGACGCCGGCATCAAGGTCTCCGCCGGCGGCTACCTCGGCCAGCAGCTCTCCAGCCCGAGCACCGGGCTGAGCGAGATCGTCGGGGTCCTCGCCGCCCTGATCATCCTGCTGTTCGCCTTCCGCACGTTCGTCGCCGCACCGCTGCCGGTGACGACCGCGATTGTCGCCCTCGCCTGCGGCCTGGCGATCGTCGGGCTGGCGGGGCACGCGTTCGACGTCCCGTCGATTGCCCCGACCCTGGGGATCATGCTCGGGCTGGCGGTGGGAACGGATTACTCCCTGTTCATCATCAGCCGGCACCTGCGCTTCCTCGAGGAGGGGGTCGAACCCGACGAATCGATCGCCCGCTCCGTCGGCACTTCGGGCTCGGCCGTTGTCTTCGCGGGCTGCACGGTGATCCTCGCCCTGCTCTCCCTCTACTTCAGCGGCATTCCGCTGGTCCGCTCGCTCGGCTACACGACGGCGATGGTGGTCGCGACCGCGGTCATCGCCGCCATCACCTTCCTTCCCGCCGTCCTCGGTCTGCTCGGCAGGAGGATCCTCAAGCTGCGGTTCCGCTTCGGCGAGCGCAAGCGGGATGCGGATCACCCTGGTGGCTGGTTCAGGTGGGCCGGCGCGATCCGCAACCACCCCTGGATCGCCGCTGTGACCGGGGTAGTCATCTTGGCCCTGCTCGCGCTTCCCGCCCTTGATCTCCGCCTGGGCGCGGAGGACTTCGGTCAGCTGCCAACGGACACGACCGAGCGCCAGGCCTATGACGCTCTCACCAAGGGGTTCGGCGTGGGCACGAACGGCCCGTTGCTGATCGCCGTGAACGTCGCCGGTCAGCCGCTTGCAACCCCTTCGCCGCAGGACGCGCAGAGCGAAGAGGCACAGGGCGTGCCGGCACAGGTCGCCACTACGCCTGCGGGCGATACCCGCCTCGTCAACCTCGAGCAGGAGATCTCCAAGCAGAGCAACGTCCAGTCGGTGTCGCCCGCCGCCACCGACAAAGCCGGAACCGCCGCGGTCTTCTCCGTCACCCCCAAGACCTCGCCCTCAGCCTACGCGACCCAGGACTTGGTCAACCACCTGCGCGACCACACGATCCCCGACGCGACCAAGGGAACCGGGCTGACGGCCTATGTCGGGGGAACGACCGCGAGCAACATCGACCTGGCGACGAAGATCAGCGACAAGCTCTTCCTGGTGATCGGGATCGTCGTGCTCCTCAGCTTCCTGCTCCTCACCCTCGCCTTCCGAACCGTGTTGGTGCCGCTGGTGTCGGCCCTGATCAACCTGCTCGCGGTCGCCGCCGCCTACGGGATCCTCACCGCAGTGTTCGAGAAGGGGTTCGCGCTGTCGCTGATCGGCGTGGACCACGAGATGCCGGTCGTCAGCTACGTACCGCTGATGCTGTTCGCGATCCTCTTCGGGCTTTCGATGGACTACCAGGTGTTCCTGGTGTCGCGGATCACCGAGCGCCACCAAGGCGGGGCGGACAACAGCGAGGCCGTCCGGGCCGGTCTGGTCAACGCAGGCCGGGTGATCGCCGCCGCGGCGACGATCATGTTCGCCGTCTTCTTCAGCTTCGTCCTCAACGGCGATCCGGTGGTCAAGCAGTTCGGGATCGGGCTCGCGGTCGCGGTCGCAATCGACGCGCTCGTCGTCTTGCTGATCATGCCCGGCCTACTCGAGCTGACGGGGGAGCGGAACTGGTACCTGCCGCGCTGGCTCGACCGGGCGCTGCCCGACCTCAAGGTCGAGGGCGACCCCGAGATGAAGGCGAAGACACCGTCGGCCCAGGCCACCGCCTGAGCTACCGAAAACGGGTGGCTCCTCGGCTTCGCCTGCGGAGCCCCCTCGCACCTATGATCAGGCGCCCCCGGGCGCGTAGCTCAGCGGGAGAGCGCTCCCCTCACACGGGAGAGGTCGTTGGTTCGATCCCAACCGCGCCCATCGGCGCATGCGCCGAGCCCTAAGCCGGGCGCGTCAGTGCCCGTGCCGGCCGACGGCGAGGGTGTCGCGACGACCTTTGCCGAATCTAAGCCGCCTGGGATTCGCGAAACCTGTAACCGTCCGGCCCCCGGAATGACCGAAGATCATGAACTGGTTCAGCGACTTCGCGAGGGCGACGAGAGCGCCTTCGTCGAATTGATCGACCGGTACGGGGCGACGATGTTGCGAGTCGCGCAGATGTACGTCCGGGACCGCTCCACCGCGGAGGAGGTCGTGCAGGAGACCTGGCTCGCGGTCCTCAACGGGATCGACCGCTTCGAGGAGCGCTCGAGCCTGAAGACCTGGCTCTTCCGCATCCTCACCAACCGCGCCAAGACCCGCGGACAGCGGGACGGCCGAATGGTCCCGTTCTCGTCGCTGGCCGGCTACGGAGATGAGGACGACGAGCCGTCGGTCGACCCTGACCGCTTCCTCGGCCCCGACTCCCCGCATCCCGGAGCCTGGGCCGCTCCGCCGGTCGCCTGGCCCGAGGAGCGGCTGCTCGAGAGGGAGACCCTCACCGTGATCGAGATGGCGATCGACGAGCTTCCCGAGGCACAGCGCGAGGTGATCCTCCTTCGCGACGTCGACGGCTGGACGCCGATGGAGGTCTCCGACGTCCTCGGCATAACGGACGGGAACCAGCGGGTGCTCCTCCACCGGGCACGGTCGAAGGTGCGCGCCGCGCTCGAGCGGTACATGAACCCCGAGATCCGTGCGGTGGCGCCATGAAGCTGTTCGTCCGCGAGATGCCCTGCCAGGAGCTCGTCGAGCTCGTGACGGCCTACCTCGACGGGAGCCTCTCCCGCCGCGACCGGCGCCGCTTCGAGGCCCATATCGAGGGCTGCGAGCACTGCACGACCTACGTCGAACAGATGCGGGAGACGATCGAGGTCGACCGGTCGCCTCACCGAGGAGGACCTCGAGCCGGAGGCCCGCGAGGAGCTCCTCGCCGCCTTCCGCGGCTGGAGCGAGGGGCGCGCCGAGGAGCTGGACTCCGGTCCGAGGCGAGCAGCTTCTGGAGCAGATCCATGTACTGGAGCAGGCTGCGGGTCTCGAGGAAGTGCTCGACGACGCGCTGGCGAGCGGCATTGCCGACCTTGGCCGCACGGGCGGGGTCGGATAGGAAGCCGTCGACTGCCCGGGCCACCGCCTCGAGGTCGGTGGGGTCATCAATCAGAATGCCCGAGACGCCGTCCTCGATCTGGTCCTGGATCCCGCCAACTCTGCTTGCCACCACGGGCCTCTCCTTCCACATCGCCTCCGCGACCGTGAGCCCGAAACCTTCGGCGAGACTCTTCTGGAGGATCACGTTCGAGCGCCGCTGGATCGCGTTCACCATCGCCGCGTTCTCCTCGACGTCGTCCATCGGTAAGCGACGCGAGATGCACTCGCGCCCGCTTCTCGGCAGGCAGCTTCGACGTCGGCGCGTTGACTTCGGCAAGCACCTCGGCCCCCTCCGGGATCGTCGGAGACACCGGCCACCGACGGACCGGCCAGCAGCAGATGGGCGCTCTCTGAATTGGCTAATCGGCGAAGCGCCGCAGCACGCCCACCGGGTCCTTGAGCCGGTCCCAGCGTGAGACCTGGCTGACCAGCGGGGAGCCGTCGGGGATTGGCCCGTCCTGGATCAGGTCAGCAGTGCGGGTCCGACGCGCGCCTCGCTTCCATCGAAGCGCCTGAAGAGAGCCCGGCTGATGATGGTCGCCGGCACCGCGTCCGATCGCGCGAGGATCGACCGCACCGCCTCTTGATCGAGGTCCTGATTCTTCGGCGAGAAGACATCGATCGAGGGCGGGACGATCCAGACCCGTGTCCGGTCGAGCCCGTCCCAGACGAAGCGCTCGCGCGAGAAGACATAGGCGTCCGCGTCCTGGCACGTACGGCCGCAGGAAATCCCAGGCTGCCCGGGTGATGTCTCCAGGCCGGTCCACCCCGATGTGGCAGCGCCAGATCACCTTGACGTTGGCGGACACCACGTGTGGGACGAGACCGGCTGGCTGCGGGATCGTGGATGTAGACGACGTCGCCGGGCTCGACGAGCTCGACGAGCTCGTCGGCGGCCTCTGCCAGCGCCGCGTCGTAGACCTTGCGCTCGTCCGGCCCAAGCGGCCCGCCGTCGCCTTCGAATCCGTGCAGGTGGTTGTGGATCCGCTTCGTCACTCGGAAGAAGTCGGGGTTGCCCGAGATCGTCATCCAGCGCACGTCGGCGCCGGCTCCGCGGGCGTACGCGAGCAGGGAATGCAAGAGCTCTGCAACGCCGCCGCCGCGGGCCGTCGAGTTGACGTGCCAGACCACTCGTCCCCGGAGCAGCCTCTCTGGTGGTGGCGATGCCCGCCTCCACCTCGTCGTAGCGGTCGCCGAGCAGCGAGCGAAAGCGCTCGGGCGTCATCGCCCTGATGGGGACCTCTTCAAGCGCGGCCATCGACTGGACCCTAGTCTCCGCCGGCGTGCTGCAGCTGCTGCCCCTGGCTCTCGCCTAGGAGGCGAGCGACCCGGGCTGATCGCTCAGTTAACGGAGGGGTCCGGCGGCATCCGGGCAAGCAGAGCGAACTGGCCGCCCTTTCGCGCCAGGACCTCCGACCAGAGATCGCCGTCGCTGAAAGGATCGTCCGGGTGGGAGTCCTCGACGATCCAGGACTCCTGCTCGAGCTCCCCGTCGAGCTGGCCCGCTGCCCAGCCCGCATAGCCGACGTACACACGCAGCCTGTTGACCTCGGGCGGGTCGTCGAGGTCGACCATCCCGACCGAGCCCACGATCAGCTTCGTCGCCGCTGTCGGATCGAGGTGGTCGCCTACGGCGGTCACTGCGTTCGGCTGAACCGGGCCGCCGACGTGGATCAGGTGGTCGTCGCCGATCAGCTCCGCCAGCTCGGGCGAAGCCTCTCCGACGGTCGTCTCGGAGGGCCGGTTGAGCACCAGCCCGAAGGCGCCCTGGTCGGAGTGCTCGACGACCAGGATCACGGTCCGGTGGAAGTAGTCGGGCATGCTGGGCGAGGCGACCAGCAGCTTCCCGCTCAGGCTCTCGGTCACTGGCTCGGACAATAGGATGCGACCATGGAAATCACCCTCTACGGGATCGGTCCCTCGGCTCCGACGCGGGCGGCACGCATGATGCTCGACTACAAGGGCCTGGAGTACAAGATGGTCTGGCTCCTGGCGGGAATCCACCCGTTTCTGGTCCGTACACGCGGCTTCCGCGGAACGACGGTGCCGGCGATGAAGATCGACGGGCACCGTCTCCAGAACTCCCGCGAGATCGCGCAGGCGCTCGATCAGGCGCAGCCGGAGCCGGCCCTGTTCCCCTCGGATCCCGAGCTCAGGAACGAGGTGGAGGAGGCCGAACGCTGGGGCGAGGAGGAGCTCCAGCAAGTCGCGAGGCGAATCATCCGCTGGATGACGGTCCACCGCCCGGAGACGCGTGTGATCATGGCTCGCGACATGGATATCCCCTTCCCGCGGTTCGCCGCCTGGATCAACGCCCCTTCGGCCCGGCGGCTCGCCAAGGACGTCGACGCTGACCAGCTGATCGGTGAGGCGATCGCGGATGTTCCCAAGGCGTTCGATCACGCGGACGAGCTGATCGAGCGTGGCGTGATCGGCGGGGACCAGCCGAATGCCGCGGACTTCCAGGTCGCGACCTCGCTCCGGTCCTTGATGGCGATTCAGGATCTGCGCCCCATGGTGGACGGCCACCGGGCCGCGGACCTCGCCATGAGCATGATCCCGGAGTACGGGAGTGACTTCCCGTCGGGATTGCTGCCGGCGGAGCGGCTTACGGCGTCAGAACGATCTTGAGCGCCTCGCGGTTGTCGTAGGCGCGGTACGCGTCAGCCGCCTCGTCGAGCTTCATGTGGTGGGTGACCAGCGGAGCCGGGTCGAGATCGCCCGCCGCAAGCAGCTCGAGCACGGGATCGACGTGCTTGATCACGTTGGCGTGGCCGCTGGTCAGGGTGAGCGCCTTGATCCAGAGGACGCCCATGTGCACCTCGGTCTTCTCCGCGTAGACCCCGGTGACCGACACGGTCCCGGCCTTGCGGGCCAGCCGCAGTGCGAGGTCGAGCGCGTCCGGATGGCCGACGGCATCGACGGCCAGGTCCACCCCACGGCCCTCGGTCAGCTTCTTGACCTCCGCTCGGGGGTCCTGCTCGGTGAGGTGGACAGACGTCGCGCCGAAAGACTCGGCCATCTTCAGGCGGTCCTCGACCGTGTCGATCGCGATCACCTCGGCGGCGCCGGCGGCCTTCGCTGCCTGCACCGCGCAGAGCCCGACCGGGCCCATCCCGAGGATGGCGGCAGTCTCGCCCTCCGCCAGCGGGCGCGAGGCGACCGCGTGGTACGCGGTCCCCATCACGTCGCCGGCGAACAGGGCGACGTCATCGGTCAGTCCGTCTGGGACGTTGCGGAGCGTTAGGTTCGCGTGGGGCACCAGGAGCAGCTCCGCCTGCGCGCCCTGGAGCGAGCCGAGCGTCTTGCCGTGGCCGAAGACGCGCGCCTCATCGCACTTGTGGAACTCCTCGCGCTTGCAGAAGAAACACTCCCCGCAGGCGGTCCCGTAGGTGCCCAGGACGCGGTCACCCACCGCGACCCTGCTCACGTCCTCGCCCGCGGCGACCACCTCGCCGACGAACTCGTGGCCGATCACGAAGCCGGGCTCGATCTCGCACCCGCCCGTGGTAGATGTGGAGGTCCGAGCCGCAGATGCCGCTCGCCTGGACCCGGACGATCGCGTCGTCCGGCGCGAGCAGCTCGGGCTCGGCAACCTCGTCGACCTGGACTTCCCCGGGCGCCTGGAAGGTGACCGCTCTCACGGACGCAGCGTATAGACGCGTTCCGCATAAGATCGACGTGCGATGGGGATCGAGAAGTCACGGCCGGTGCTGATCACGGGCTGCTCGACCGGAATCGGCCGTGCGACGGCCGAGCGACTGGCGGACGAGGGCTACAACGTGCACGCCACCGCCCGTCGCCCCGAGTCGATCGAGGACCTCGCGGAGCGCGGCATGAAGACGCACGCGCTCGACGTCACCGATGAGCACTCCATGGAGTCGGCGGTGGCAGAGGTCGAGAGGGAGGGACCGGTCGGCGCCCTGGTCAACAACGCCGGGTACAGCCAGAGCGGCGCGATCGAGACGATCCCGATGTCGAGCGTCCGAAAGCAGTTCGAGACCAACGTGTTCGGGCTGATCCGCATGTGCCAACTGGTGCTCCCCGGGATGCGCAAGGCAGGCTCGGGCCGGATCGTGAACCTGAGCTCGATGGGGGGCAAGCTCACCTTCCCGGGCGGGGGCATCTACCACGCCACCAAGCACGCGGTCGAGGCACTCTCGGATGCCCTGCGCTTCGAGGTCCACGAGTTCGGCATCGACGTGGCGATCATCGAGCCGGGGCTGATCGTCACCGAGTTCGGCGAGACCGCAGCGGGCAGCCTGGCCGAGGTGGAGGAGCACGGTCCCTACGCGAAGTTCAACACGGACGTCGCGACGGTGACCGCGAACGCCTACAAGGGTCCGATGGCGAAGCTGGGTGCCGGTCCCGAGGCCGTGGCGCAGAAGATCTCCAAGGCGCTGTCAGCGAACCGCCCGAACACCCGCTACAAGGTGACGCCCTCGGCCAAGGTCGTGATGGGCATGCGCCGGCTGATGACCGACCGGATGTGGGATCGCTTCGTGCGCTCGCAGTACCCGCCGCCGAAGCCGGAGGCCTGAGCGGTGTCCCGGGCGCTCCTGATCATCGACTTCCAGAACGACTTCACGGCCGGCGGGGCTCTCGAGGTGCCGGGTGGGGACGAGATCGCCGAGCCGGTCAAGCGACTGGCCGACGATTTCGACCACGTGATCGCGACACGGGACTGGCACCCGCCGGACCACGCCTCCTTCGAGACCGAGGGTGGCCCGTGGCCGGTGCACTGCGTCAGGGGCACCCATGGTGCAGAGCTCCACCCGGCCATGCATGACATCGAGCTCGACGCGGTCGTCGACGTGGGGGCGGAGCGCGAGGACGAGGGCTACTCCGGCTTTGAGAAGTCGAAGCTCGCCGAGATGCTCCGCGAGCGAAGCGTCGACGAGGTCGCCATCGTGGGGCTCGCGACCGATTACTGCGTGCGGGCCTCGGCGATCGACGCCTGCCGCGAGGGGCTGGACACGGCCGTGGCCACCGACGCCATTCGGGCCGTCGACGTCAACCCAGGCGATGGCGACCGCGCTCTCGAGGACATGCAGCGGGCCGGCGCCAAGCTGACGACGTCTCACGAGCTCTCGCCCGCGGCCCGGTGAGCCCGCGGGCTCGGGGCTCCGCGCTGGAGGCGCTGAGCGACGAGGAGCGGCGCGAGCTCCGACGCAGCCCCCAGCCTCACTGGATCGAGCCGATGAAGGCCGTCCTGCACGACCGTGCGTTCTCCGATCCCGACTGGATCTACGAACGCAAGCTCGACGGAGAGCGCTGCCTGGCGTACCGGACGCCTAACGGCGTCCGGCTCCGCTCCCGCACGGACAAACTGCTCAACAACACCTACCCCGAGCTGGTGGAGGCGCTGGAGCGCGAGGCGTCGCCGGAGTTCGTGGTGGACGGGGAGATCGTCGCCTTCAGAAACGGAATTCCCAGCTTCTCCCGACTGCAGGGCCGGCTGGGCATCGCCGACCCGGAGCGCGCGAGGCGCACCGGCATCTCCGTCTTCTACTACCTGTTCGACATCCCCCACCTCGAGGGCTACGAGGTGACCGCCCTGCCGGTGCGGACGCGCAAGCGGGTGCTGCGGGGCGCGCTCGACTTCCAAGGGCACCTCCGCTTCCTGCCTCACCGTAACCGCGATGGGGAGAAGCTCTATATGGACGCCTGCCGCAGGGGACTCGAGGGGCTGATCGCGAAGCGGGCCGAGAGCCGCTACAGCGGGAAGCGGTCAACCGACTGGCTGAAGCTCAAGTGCTCGCACGAGCAGGAGCTCGTGATCGGCGGCTTCACGGCGCCGCAGGGAAAGCGCACCGACTTCGGCGCGCTGCTCGTGGGCTACTACGAGGACGGGAATCTCCGGTACGCCGGGAAGGTGGGAACCGGGTTCGCCCAGCGGACTCTGACGGAGCTGGGCGAGCGGATGCGGAGACTGGAGCGCCCGGATCCACCCTTCGCGGACGTTCACCCCGTTCCGAAGGGCACCCACTGGATAGAGCCGAACCTGGTCGGGCAGTTCGCCTTCAGCGAGTGGACCCACGACGGCCGCCTGCGCCACCCGCGCTACCTCGGGCTGCGCGACGACAAGCGACCCGAAGATGTGGTCAGAGAGCGTCCGCAGTGAGCTGACGCTCGTACGGGCCGTGGCCGGTGAGGCAGACCGCCCCGGCCCGGGCGGCTAGGGCGAGCGCCCCGTCGGGATCCATGCCCTGCGCGAGCGCGAAGGTGAGGGCGGCGGCAAACGAGTCGCCGGCTCCGTAGGTATCGGCGATCGGGCCGGGGAGCGGCGCGGAAGCCCAGGTGCCCCGCTGGCCCTGCGCAGTCTCGTATCGCCCTCCCTCGGCACCCCGGGTGGCGACCAATAGCGTGGGCGCCGGGTCAAGCGCCCTCGCGAACGCGGTCTCGAACTCGTCGTTGTCGCTGTAGACGAGGGCGTCCAGGCGCACGCCCTCCTGATGGAGCACCCGGCCGGTTCGCGGAGAGGCGACGAGGACACCCGCGGCGCGAGCGGCGTGCAGGGCCTCGCCGTCGGCGGCGGTCAGGTAGACGCCGTCGACGTGGCGCAGCGCGCCCCAGTCGAGGTCGTCGTGGCCGCGCGGCGCGAGGCGCTCGCCGATCGTGATGATCGTGCGCTCCCCGTGGGAGTCGAGAAAGGTGAGTCCCCGCCGGGTCGGCCCCTCACGAATCGTGTCCCGCACCGTCGCGCCGAGCTCCGCCAGCCGCGCACGCGTGCGCCGCGCGAGCTCATCGTCGCCAAGCGCTGTGAAGAAGGTCGCGCCCCCCGCAAGCCGGGCGAGCTGGACCGCCGCGACCGCGCCGCCTCCCGCCGGCTCCTCGAAGCTGTCGTGCGCGTGCACGATCTCACCGGCGGCGGGCACGTGGTCGCCGCGCACGAACTCGATCCACTCGGTGTGTCCGACGGCTGCTACGCGCACCGGCCGGGATTCTCGCGGCTGCGACGGCTCCCACGCCGCCAACGGGATCCGACCGCGGCCCGGAACTCCCGGTAATCCGAACCTCTACCTTATTTTCAGTAAAGGCGTAGCCTTTCGTGGGTGGAGAGCGCAGTGCAACCGGACTTTCGCACGCTTTTCGAGGCGGCCCCCGGCCTCTTTCTGGTCCTGGATCCGGAGCTCCGGATAGTTGCTGCGAGCGACGCCTACCTCGACGCGACGATGACCCAGCGCGAGGAGATCATCGGGCGCGGCATCTTCGATGTCTTCCCCGACAACCCCGAAGACCCCCAGGCAACGGGTGTGAGCAACCTCTCGGCGTCACTCGACCGCGTCCGCCGGCAGCGACTGCCCGACACGATGGCAGTCCAGAAGTACGACATCCAGAGGCCGGAGGACCAGGGCGGCGGTTTCGAGGAGCGCTACTGGAGCCCTCGGAACACGCCGGTGCTGAACGAGTTGGGTGACCTCGTCTACATCGTCCACCGAGTCGAGGATATGACCGAGTTCGTCCTGCTCGCTGACTGCTTCACTGAGCAGGAGGCGGAGATCTTCCTCCGTACCCAGGAGCTCCAGGAGCTCAATGGGCAGCTCCAGTCGGCGAACAGGGCGAAGAACGAGTTCCTCTCCCGGATGAGCCACGAGCTGCGCACCCCCCTGGCGGCCATCATGGGCTTCAGCGAGCTTTTCGCGCTCGCGGACCTGGACGAGCAGAAGCGCGAATGGGCGGCGACGATCCTGCGGGCGGGCCGGCACCTGGTCCAGCTCGTCGACGAGGTCCTCGACATCTCGCGCATCGAGGCCGGCGAGATCTCGCTCTCGGTCGAGCCGGTGGCGGTCGCGCCGCTGCTTGCCGACGCGATGGAGCTGATCGAGCCGATGGCGGAGAGGAGGCGGATCACCCTTCACCCACCCCGGATCGAGGACGGGAGCGGTTACTCCCAGGCCGACCGCCAGCGGCTCGAGCAGGTGATGATCAACCTGCTCTCGAATGCGGTGAAGTACAACCGCGAGGGCGGCGACGTCAGGGTGTCGGTCGAAGCGATCGGCTCGGATCGCGTCCGGATCGCGGTGAGCGACACCGGTGAGGGGATCGATGCGGACTCGCTGGAGAAGCTCTTCACGCCCTTCGAGCGTCTCAACGCGAGGGCCGACGTCGAGGGGACCGGCCTGGGCCTGGCTCTCTCGCGAAGGCTGGTCGAGGCGATGGGAGGAACGCTGACGGTGAGCAGCACGCCGGGCGAGGGCAGCACCTTCACGGTCGAGCTGGGCAGGGGCGAGCCGGTCGCGGTCGCAACCGCACCCCGCGATGACGCCAGGCTGCTCGCCGCACGGGCCTATGACCGCGAGCGCCGGCTCCTCTACGTCGAGGACACAGTCACCAACATCCGCCTGGTCGAGGAGATCCTGAGCTCGCGGCCGAGCGTCCGCGTGCTGCCGGCCGGGATGGGCTCGCTCGGGCTCGAGCTGGCAAGCGAGCATCGCCCTGATCTCATCCTGCTCGACCTGCACCTGCCCGACATCGGGGGCGGCGAGGTCCTCGCGCGGCTGCGCGCGGACGAGCGGACCAGGGACATCCCGGTGGTCGTGCTCAGCGCAGACGCGACCGAATGCACGCCCGGCCCGCTGCTCGAGGCGGGGGCGCAGGCCTACCTGACCAAGCCGATCGGCGCCCGGGAGCTGCTCGAGGTGGTCGACACCTACGTCGCGGACTAACCGCTATCCGACCGGAGCGAGCCGGCCCTCCGCGACCGTGGTGGCGGCCTCGCCGCTGCGCATGTGCCCAGTGACCGCGCCGATGAAATGCGGGCGATCCAGGGCGAGCAGACTGCAACCGGCCAGGGCGATGACCGTCGCCGTCCGAGGCATGTCGTGGAGCAGGGCGATCTCCCCGAAGCACTCGCCGGCGCCCTGGTTGTGGCGAAAAACGCCGTCGATGCGGATCTCCACCTCGCCCCCGGCGATCAGGTAGAACCGCTTGCCCGGCTCTCCCTGCGTGACGATCTCCTCGCCCGGAGCTGGATCGACGGCGACGAGGTCATGGCTGAGGCGCTCCAGCGTGTCCATCGGCAGCGGAGCGAAGATCGGGTGATCGCGAAGCAGCCGGAAATGGTCCTCCTCGACCGGGGCGCCGATCTCCATGGCGCGCAGGGCGGACCAGCGGGCGAGCGCAAACGCAGGGAGAATCGCGGCGATCGCGATTACCGTGCCCCGCACGTCCAGCAACGCGATCAGACCGGGGACAGCGATGGAGCCGAGCGCCATGGACCCGAACCTGGAGGACTCGAGGAAGGCGAGGGCTCGCGCCAGCGTCTCGTCGGAGCCCAGCCGCTGGAGCAGCGTCCGGGCCGCGACCTCGACGAACGTGTAACCGGCACCCATGCCGAGCCAGGCGAGGTAAGCGGCGACGGCCGCCACCCACAGACCCGGCAGAGCCAGCGAAGCCCCGGCGAGCAGGCAGCCGAGCGCAAGCCCGGCGGCAAGCTGGCCTCGATGGAGGAGGAGGGCGAGGGCGCCGCCCCCGAGCAGCGCCCCGATTCCCCAGGCCGCGTTCAGATAGCCCACCGTTCCTTGGCCGAGGCCGAGCAGGTCCAGGGCGATGATCACGGCGAGGACATCCGCGGCGCCCTCGAAGAAGAGCAGCAGCGTCAACGCGACCCCGACGAGCCGCAGCCTCGCGTCGGAGAGCAGCGACCGCGCCCCCCTCCCGATCTCGGCGAGCACCGTGCCCGATGTCTCAATCACGTATGCGGGACGCTCGTCGCGGCTCAGGGCGACCAGAAAGAGAGCCGAGACCAGCCCGGCGATCGCGGCCATCCCGAAGACGGCCTGCGGGCTGGCCACCGCCAGCAACAGCCCGCTCGCGATGCCGGCGGCCAGGAAGCCGACGTTGTCCATCGCGCTGTGGGCGACGTTCGCCGCCGAGAGCTCCTGCGGCGTGCGAGCCACCAGCGGCATCAGAGCGCCCTCCGCCGGGACGTAGGGACAGACCGCGACGGTCGAGAGCCCGGCTAGGACGAACACCACGCTCACCGGAGCGTCCAGAGCCGCGGCGGCTGTGGCACCACCGACCAGCGCGGCGTTGCCAAGCGCGCTGACGATGAGCACCGCCCGCCTCGAGGATCGATCGCCGATCAATCCGCCGAACGGTGCAGCAAGGGCGCCCGGCAGGAGGCGCACGAGTCCCGCGACGCCCACCGCGGTTGCGCCGCTGGCGTCGAAGGCGTACACGCCCAGCGCGATCGCGAACGACCAGATCGCGAGCGATTCGGCGGCCCAGGAGAGCTGCAGCCGCCGCATCTCCGGGTTGCTGAAGACGACAGCCACCGCTCGCAGCGACCGCCGCAGAGCGTCGTTGCTCACCGGCCGACCCTACACGCCGAGCGCCGCGCTCAGGGCCAACATCCCTGCCGCGCCGATCAGGGTGCCGAGGGCAGCCTTGGGGTGGTCTCCCCGAAAGGCGTCGGGGAGGAGATCGACGATCACGAGGGCGAGCATGGCGCCGGCGGCGAACCCGAACGAGACCGGCAACAGTGGCTCGATCTGCTCGACCAACAGAAACGCGACCACTGCGCCGACCGGCTGCGGGATGCTGGTCGCCACCGCCGCCCAGAACTGGCGCATGGGAGAGAACCCCGCAGCCGCCATCGGGATCGCGACGCTTGTCCCCTCTGGGATGTTCTGCACGGCAATCGCCGTGATCACGAACAGGCTCAGGCCGGCGGTGTCGGACGCATAAGCCGTGCCGATCGCGAATCCCTCGGGCAGGCTGTGCACGAGCAAGACCATGAAAACGAGCAGCCAGGTCCGCGGGCCAGCACTAAAGGCACGTTCCACGTGCCGCTCACGAGCCTGCAGCGCACGACGAACCAGCAGGACGAAGAGCGTGCCTGCCGCCAGACCGGAGAAGACCGATACCGCCGACCCCTGGTCCAATCCGGGAAGGAGCAGACCCGCGACGGAGGCGACGCCCATCGCTCCTGCGGCGATCCCGACCAGCAGCGGGCGCAGGGCCGCGGCGCGCTCACCCAACAGGAACACGGGAATGGCGCCGAGGCCCGTGGCGAGGGCGGTCCCCGTCGCCGCGAGGAGGAGAGCCGGCACGGAGCGGCAGGCTAGCTGCACCCGGGCTGGCATCGGCGAAGGGCGCGGCGTAGTGTTCGGCCCGGCTTGATCTCCGCGCACGCAACGAATCGGTGAGCGGCGCCCCCGAGGCCCGCGAGGGCCAGACGCCGGCGGTGATCTCGCGCGAGGCCCTGGACGAGCTGATCGCCGAGCTCTCGCGGCGCGGGCATACGGTGATCGGGCCGACGGTTCGCGACCGGGCGATCCTCTACGAGGAGATCTCCTCCACGGCCGATCTGCCGGAGGGCCTGACGGACGAGCAGGAGGGCGGCACCTACCGCCTCAGGGAGCGAGACGACGCGGCGCTGTTCGGCTACAACGTCGGCCCGAACTCCTGGAAGAGCCATCTGTTTCCGGCGACGCTGACACTGTGGCGGGGCCGAAGGGGCGAGGACGGCGAGATCAGCTTCGAGCCCGAGGAGCGCGAAACGCCGCGCTACGCCTTCATCGGGGTGCGCTCCTGCGATCTCGCGGCGATCGGAGTCCAGGACAAGGTCTTCATAGGCAACGGCTACAGCGATCCCGACTACGAGGCCCGGCGCAGTGACGCCTTCATCGTCGCCGTCAACTGCTCCAAGGCGGGCAACACCTGCTTCTGCGTCTCGATGGAGACCGGGCCGAAGGCGAAGAGCGGTTTCGATCTCGCCCTGACCGAGCTGATCGACGCGGCGGGACACCGGTTTCTGGTCGAGGTCGGCAGCGAGGCTGGAGCCGATCTGCTCGCGGCAATCGGCTCCCGGCCGGCGCAAAGGATCGACGAGGACGAAGCCCTGGCGGTCTCCGAGGGCTGCGCCTCCCAGATGGGCCGGGAGCTCGACACCGATGGGATCAAGGAGCTGCTCTACCGGAACATGGAACACCCGCGCTGGGATGAGGTCTCCGAGCGCTGCCTGACCTGCGGCAACTGCACCCTGGTCTGCCCGACCTGCTTCTGCCACACCGTCGAGGACGTCACCGATCTCGCCGGGGAGGAAGCCGAGCGCGTCCGCCTGCTCGACTCCTGCTTCAACCTCGACCACTCCCACATCCACGGCGGCAGCGTCCGCAACTCGCCGCGCTCGCGGTATCGCCAGTGGATGACGCACAAGCTCGCCACCTGGATCGATCAGTTCGGCACATCCGGCTGCGTGGGCTGCGGACGCTGCATCACCTGGTGCCCGGTTGCGATCGACATCACCGAGGAGGCGGCGGCGATCCGTGCCACCGACCTCGGCGCCGACTCCAACGAGGACAGGGGGATCAGTGCAGACCATTGAGCAGCTGCTCGTCGAGGCCCCCGCCTTCAACGAGATGTCGCCCGAGCAGCTGGAGCTGATCGCCGGCTGCGCGCAGAACCGGGTCTTCGAGGACGGCGAGTACCTGATGCGCGAGGGAGACCCCGCTGACAGCTTCTACGTGATTCGCCTCGGGCGTGTCGCGCTCGAGATCTTCGTACCCCAGCGGGGCGCCGTGACGATCGAGACCATCGACGACGGTGGCCTGGTCGGCTGGTCCTGGCTGGTGCCTCCCTATCGCTGTCATCTCGACGCCCGGGCGCTCGGCGGGGCTCACGTCGTCGCCTTCGACGCCGCCTGCCTGCGCGGCAAGGCCGATCAGGACCCGGTCCTCGGCTATGAGCTGATGCGCCGCTTCATCCCGGTGATCGTCGAGCGCCTACAGGCAACCCGAGTCCAGATGCTCGACGTCTACGGCCACGTCGCGAGCTGAGATGTCGCAACTGGCCGATCCGATGTTGCCCAGCGCCTATTTGGTGACGGACAAGAGCCAGGAGCTCGAGGACACCTGGACCCTCCAGCTCGAGCCCGCCGGCGGAGCCGCCATCGGCGAGTTCCGCCCAGGCCAGTTCTCGATGCTCTACGCGTTCGGGGCCGGCGAGGTACCGATCTCGGTCAGCTCAATCGATCCCGGCGGACCCCTGGTCCACACGGTGCAGGCGGTGGGAGCGGCCACCCGCGCGATCTGCGCCGCCAAGCCCGGCGACCAGCTCGGGGTCCGCGGTCCGTTCGGGAACAGCTGGCCCCTGGAGCAGGCGGAGGGCGGCGACGTGGTGGTCGTCACCGGCGGCATCGGCCTGGCGCCGCTGCGCCCGGCGGTTGAGCACCTGATCGCCAACCGCGACAGCTACCGGGCGGTGGCACTGCTCTACGGGGCCCGGTCGCCCGACGAGATGCTGTTCTTCAGCGAGCTCCAGCGCTGGCGGGAGGCGGGGATAGACGTCAAGTACACGGTGGATACCGCCGCCGGGAAGTGGGACGGGCGGGTCGGCCTGGTGACCAAGCTGATCCCGATCACCGGTTTCCAGGGACCCCGGACGACGGCGCTCGTCTGCGGGCCCGAGGTGATGATGCGCTTCGTCTCCACGGCGCTCCAGGACCGCCGGGTGCCCGCCGACGGGATTCATGTCTCGCTCGAGCGAAACATGAAGTGCGCGGTCGGCCACTGCGGCCGCTGCCAGCTCGCCCATCGCTTCGTCTGCAAGGACGGGCCGGTCTTCCCGGTCGGGCGGATCGGCACCCTGCTCGGTGTGAGGGAGCTGTGAGCCAGGAGCGACCCAAGCTCGCGGTCTGGAAGTTCGCGTCCTGCGACGGCTGCCAGCTCTCGCTTCTTGACTTCGAGCGCGAGCTGGTCTCCCTCCCGGACCAGATCGAGGTCGCCTACTTCCTGGAGGCGACCCGTGGCGAGGTGGATGGCCCCTATGACCTCTCCCTGGTCGAGGGCTCGATCACCACGCCGCACGACGCCGAGCGGATCAAGGAGGTGCGGGCGAAGTCGCGGCGCCTGGTGACGATCGGCGCCTGCGCGACCTCGGGCGGCATCCAGGCGCTGAGGAACTTCGCCGACGTCGAGGACTTCGTGTCGGTCGTCTACGCCTCGCCGGATTACATCTCGACGCTCGAGACCTCGACGCCGATCTCCGCCAACGTCCACGTCGACTTCGAGCTCCAGGGCTGCCCGGTGAACAGGCACCAGCTCCTCGAGGTGATCAGCGCCTTCGTCAACGAGCGCAAGCCGGCGATCGCCAGCCACTCGGTCTGCGTCGAGTGCAAGCGGGCGGGGAACGTCTGCGTGATGGTCGCCCACGGCACGCCCTGCCTCGGGCCGGTCACCCACGCCGGCTGCGGTGCGCTCTGCCCCAGCTACGACCGCGGCTGCTACGGCTGCTTCGGGCCGATGGAGTCGCCCAATGCGCCGTCGCTGTCGGGCTGGTTCGAGGGTCTCGGCATGGACGAGGTCGACGTGATCCGCGTCTACCGGACCTTCCACACCGCGCGCGAGCCGTTCCAGACGCAGTCCGAGAAGCTCGGCGCCCCGCCCGGCCCGAAAGTGGGCCCGTCGCCCTCGGACCCGGAGAGCGGTGCCTGAGAACGGCGAGACCCGCACGATCCGCACCGAGGCGCTCGCCCGAGTCGAGGGCGAGGGCGCGATGCAGATCAGGATCCGCGACGGGGAGGTCGAGAACGTCGAGCTCCAGATCTATGAGCCACCGCGCTTCTTCGAAGCCTTCCTGCGCGGCCGCTCCTTCACGGAGGCGCCCGACATCACCGCGCGGATCTGCGGCATCTGTCCGGTCGCCTACATGACGAGTGCCTTCAACGCGATGGAGGACGCGCTCGGAGTGGAGGTCTCGGACGGGATCCGGGCGCTGCGGCGCCTGATGTATTGCGGGGAGTGGATCGAGTCGCATTCGCTCCATGTCTTCCTGCTCCACGCCCCGGACTTCCTCGGCTTCGAGTCTGCCTGGGCGATGGCGCGAGATCACCGCGAGGTGGTCGAGGGCGGCCTCAAGATCAAGGCGACCGGGAACGACCTGCTGCGGACGATCGGCGGCCGGGCCATCCACCCGATCAACGTCCGCGTCGGCGGCTTCTTCAAGGCGCCGAGCCGTTCGGAACTCGATGCCCTGGTTCCCGGCCTGGAGGAGGCGCGCGAGCTGGCGCGCACAAGTCGGTCGCCTGGGTGTCGAAGCTCGACTTCCCCGACTTCGAGCAGGACTACCAGTTCGTCGCGCTGCATCATCCCGACCGCTACGCGATCGAGGACGGGCGGCTGGTCTCCTCCTCTGGCCTCGACATCGGTCCAGGGGAGTACGAGGAGCACTTCACCGAGTTGCAGGTCCCGCACTCGACGGCGCTGCAGTCCCGGATGACGGACGGAGGCACCTACTTCCTCGGGCCCATGGCCCGTTACTCGCTCAACTCGGCGCAGCTCTCTGAGCTCGCCCGCGAGGCCGCCGAGGAGGCGGGCCTCGGTGAGAGCTGCCGCAACCCCTTCAAGTCGATCGTGGTGCGCGCGGTCGAGATCCTCTACGCCTTCGATGAGGCGCTTCGGCTGATTGCCGACTACGAACCGCCCGACCCGCCCGCGGTGGACTCCGCGGCAAGGACTTCGGTGGGCACCGGCTGGAGCGAGGCGCCGCGCGGCATGCTCTGGCACCGCTACCGGCTGGAGGAGGACGGCTCGATCGCCGAGGCCCGGATCGTCCCCCCCACCTCCCAGAACCAGGCCCGGATCGAGCAGGACCTGCTGGAGTTCGTCCGGCCGCGAGTCGACCTGTCCGACGATCGTCTGCAGTGGGAATGCGAGCAGGCGATCCGCAATTACGACCCCTGCATCTCCTGCTCCACGCACTTTCTGAAGCTGGACGTGGATCGGACGTAGCGCACGATCCGAGACGGGCTGATCCGTGCCGCGCACATTCATCCACAAGGAGATCCGGCCTACCGACCCGGCCTTCCTCCACGACCAGCGCCAGTTCCTCGAGCGGCAGTGGGGCGTGCTGCACATGATGGAGCGCGAGCGCGAACATCTGACCCGTGACATCGAGCACGCGAGGTCGCTGGCGGCGAGGGCCGGGATTCCGATCGACCGCGAGGTCGAGCTGGAGAAAGACAAGAAGCTGCTCTCGCTGATCGGCATCGGCAACCGCTTCCGCCGCGACGACGGCGCCGGGCTCGAGGTCGTGCGCCGGCTGCGCCTCGCTCATCCGCCGGGAGTGGTCCTGATCGAGCAGGAGGGCGAGCCGGCCTCGCTGATCGAGGCCTGGAGCACCGCCGACGAGGCGCTCGTGGTCGACGGGATCAGCTCGGGCTCGATGCCGGGAAGGCTTCATCGCTTCGATGTCACCGAGGCCCCGCTTCCCGCCGAGATCTTCAATCCCTCCACCCATGCGATGGGGCTTCCCGAGGCGGTGGAGCTGGCGCGCGAGCTCGACCGGCTCCCGGGGCGGCTCGTCGTCTACGCGATCGAGGGGGAGACCTTCGAAGCGGGGGAGGGTCTCTCGGCGCCCGTCCAGAAGACGGTCGAGAAGCTCGTGATGGACCTCTACCACGAGCTCAGCGGGGCGAGCTGATCACGAGCTGGCCGTCGCGAAGGCGATCGTGGCCGCGGCCGAGTGCCGCGGAGTGGGGCCCGGCGCCGCCGCCAGCGCGCAACGGTGACGTGCTGGTCGTCCGCTTCCGCTGTCCCGAATGCGAGTCGGCAGACCACCGCGTGGTCAGCGGCGACGAGCTGGTGGTCGAGTCCATTGACGTCACCGAGCCCGCCGTGGGCGCCCCCTAGGTAAGAGATCTCTCACCCGGGCCTTAGCGGCGGCTCATTCCGGCCGGCCACGATGACCCGCGTGAAGCTCAAGGTCCAGATAGACAGGGACGCGTGCCTCGCCTACGGCGACTGTGCCGAGTTGGCGCCCGAGGCGTTCGAGGTCGACGACACCGCTCACCTGGTTGGTAGCGCGCCCCTGCGGCAGATGGTCGAGGCGGCTCGCGCCTGCCCCTCGGAGGCGATCACATTGATCGATGCCGAGACCGGCGAGCAGATCGCGCCCTAGTCCGCGCGGTAGCCCGGGATCGAGAAGCGGACGGTCGCGCCGTCACCCGGAGGGGACTCGGCTGCGATGGAGCCCCCGTGCGCCTCGACGATCGCCCGCGCGATCGCCAGCCCGAGCCCACTGCCTCCCTCGGTGCGGCTGCGCCCCTCGTCGGTCCGGTGGAAGCGATCGAAGATCCGGCCGAGCCGATCGGGTGCGATCCCGGTGCCGTCGTCGCTGACGGCAAAGATCGCCGAGCCGTTCTCGGAGGCGATCGAGATGTCGATGCGGCCGTCGCCGCCGGTGTGGCGCACCGCATTGGTGACCAGGTTGCGCAGAACCTGGGCGAGCCGGTCGGGGTCGGCCTCGAGGTCGCCGTGCAGGTTCGACTCGACGCTGTAGTGGCGTGAGCCGAGCAGCGGCAGATCGCGACGGAGGTCCTCGACGAAGTCGTCCAGCGGAACGCGCCGTGTCTGCAGCAGCCCACCGCGCTCGGCCTTTGCCAGCGTGAGCATGTCGTCGCTGAGCCGCTCCATACGGCGCACCTCGCGCATCAGCTCCTCGGTTTCGGCCTCGACAGCCTCGCGGTCGCCCGTGTGGTCGGCCAGCTGCTCGATTCGCCCCCGGAGCACCGTGAGCGGGCTGCGCAATTCGTGCGAAGCGTCGGAGACGAAGTCGCGCTGCAGGCGAAAGCCCTCCTCGAGGCGGTCCAGCATGTGATTGAAGGCCTCGGCGAGAACGCCGACCTCGTCCTCGCCGCTGTAGTCGATCCGGTGGGAGAGATCCCCGGAGTCGACAGCCGAGGCGACGGCCGCCATTCGCCGCAGCGGCCGCGAGATCACGTTCGCGAGCCAGATCGCGATCACCACGGAGAGCAGCAGGGCACCGAGCCCCACCACGATGAAGCGGTTACGCAGCGAAGCGAGCGCCTGGTCGACGGAGGTGAGCGGATCCGCGACGCGGAAGGTGCCGATCCTGGTGCCGTCAACCACGACCGGCTGGGTCAGCACCCGGAGCTTCCCGGTCTCGTCCGTCGAGATCGTGGTCTGGCCGTCACCCGCGGAGACGATGCCCTCGGCCTCGGCCTCGTTGTTCTCGCCCTCCGAGCGGCTCTCGGCGAGCTCCTCGTCGACGATCCGGTTCTGGTTGGTGACGGGAGCGAGACCCTGAGGCGAGATCAGATAGATGCGGGCCTCGGGGTGGTAGCGCTGCCCGGCGACGAAGCGCTCCCCCGCCGCCCGCAGCCCGGCCGGATCCCGGACGTTGCCGCCGCTGAGCACGCGCTGCTGGAACTCGGCGTACTGCTCGTTCAGCTCACGGTCGATGCGGCTGCGCAGGTTGGCGGCCGTCGTCTCATGGAGTGCGAAGAAGCTCCCCGCCACCGCCGCGATGCTGACGGCGGAGATCGCGAGGACCAGCCGCAGCCGGATGCCCCGCGGGACCCAGCTAGGCATCCGCGCTCACCAAGCGGTAGCCGGCTGAGCGAACGGTCTGGATCGGCGCCTGCCCGTCGACCTCGGCGAGCTTGCGGCGCAGGTAGCCGATGTAGACGTCCAGGACGTTGGTCCCAGGGTCGTAGTCGTAGCCCCAGACCGCGTTCAGGATCTGAGCGCGAGAGAGCACCTGGTCGGGATAGCGCATCAGATAGGCGAGCAGCTCGAACTCGCGCGCCGTCAGCTTGACGCCGTGGCCGTCTCGCGCAACCTCGCGGGTGCGGAAGTCGAGGCTGATGCCGCCGACCTCCAGCGAGGAGGCGTTGGCCTGGCCGGGCCGGCGCAGTGTGCGACCGGATCCGCGCCAGGAACTCAGCGAACACAAACGGCTTGGTCAGGTAGTCGCTGGCGCCGAGGTCCAGCCCGGTGACGACGTCGTCGGTCTCGGCCAGGGCGGTCAGCATGATCACGGGGAGGATCTCGTCGGTCTCGCGGATGGCCTTGACCACCTCGAGGCCGCTCAGCCCGGGCAGCAGGACGTCCAGGACGACCAGGGAGTAGTCGCCGGTCCGCGCGAGCGCCAGGCCGTCCTCGCCGTCGTAGGCGCAGGCGACCGAGTAGCCCTCGGCCTTCAGCCCGCGCTGGATGAACTCCGCGATGGAGCGCTCGTCCTCGACCACCAGGATGCGCATGCGGCGAATGCTAGGAGGACTCTACGGGGCGCCGGGGCCCTTCTAAGAGAATTCTCATCCGGGCTTACGGAGTGTTCATCGCTGGCGACGACGATCTCGTCGTGATTCCCCAGCCGCGGCAGCCGTATTTCGAGCACGACCGCCGCTTCAAGCTCTTCGGTTCACGGGTCCGGCTCCTGATCGGCGAACCGGTCCGGCCTGGACTTCCCTCGCCCGAGGCGATGGGGATCCAGATCGAGTTCTTCCTCAGGGTGCTGCACCGCAAGCTGACCCGCTTCGATCCCGGCAGCGAGCTCTGCGCGCTGAACGCGGGGCCGGGCGAGTCCTGCTCCGTCAGCCCAACCCTGGCGGTTGCCGTCGATGCGGCGCTCTGGGCCGCGCGGCGCTCCGGCGGTCTCGTGGACCCGACCCTGGTGGGAGAGCTCGAGGACGCGGGCTATGCGACCTCGCGCGCCGATCTCCCGCCGGAGAGCATCCCCGAGGCTCTGGCGGTCGCGCCGGAGAGGCAGCCCGCCAGGCCCCGGGCGGACTCTCGCTGGCGCGGCATCTCCGTCGACGCGGTCGCGGGGGTCGTGGATAGACCGGCCGGGGTCCGAATCGACACCGGTGGCAGTGGCAAGGGGCTCGCCGCCGACCTGGCCGCCGAGCGCTTGGGCGGCTACTCGACCTTCGTGGTTGACGCCGGGGGCGACCTGCGACTCGGTGGCGAGCGCCCGCTCGAGCGCCTGGTCCGCATCGACCATCCGCTCGATGACCGGTCCGCCCACGAGTTCATGCTCGACCGCGGGGCCGTCGCGACCAGCGGGATCAAGACTCGCCTCTGGCGCACGGACGGCGGCTTCGCCCACCACCTGCTCGACCCGTCGACCGGGCTTCCCGCCTGGACGGGCCTGATCCAGGCGACTTCGCTCGGCACCACGGCCCTGGAGGCCGAGACCCTCGCCAAGATGGCGTTTCTGTCGGGTCCGGACGGGGCGCGGGAGATCCTCTCCGAGCACGGCGGGCTGATGGTCCTCGACGACGGCCGAGTCGAGCTCTGCGGCCAGCTGGCCGAGCGGCCGCGCGACCCAGCCCAGGCGGTCGCGGCGTGAACTCCTACACCGACCCCGGCCAGCACATCTTCTGGATCGCCAGCCGCGCGTTCGGGGTGGTGGCGCTGGTGCTCGTTGCGGTCTCGGTGGGCATGGGCCTCGCCATGGCGATGCGCGCCGCCAAGGGCCCGGGCGCGATGGCCAGGCTGAGGCAGGTCCACGAGGCGACGGCGCTGGCCGCACTGATCTTCATCGCCGCGCACGGCCTGGTGCTGCTCGGCGACACCTATCTGCGGCCGGGCCTCTCGGGGATCGCCATCCCGTTCGCCATGTCGCACAAGCCGCTCTGGACCGGCATCGGGGTACTCGGCGGATGGCTGGCGGCGCTGCTGGGCCTGACCTTCTACGTGCGCCGCTGGATCGGCCCCAAGCTCTGGCGGAAGATGCATCGCTGGACGCTGGCCGTCTACGCACTTGCCGTCGTTCACACGCTTGGTGCAGGGACTGACGCCCGCTCCTTCTGGCTGCTGGTCATCTTGATTGCGACCGTCGCGCCAGTCGCGGTGATGGCCGGGATCCGGCTGTTGCCGAGTGACGAGCCGGCCAGAGGACGCCGGCGGCGCCGGATCCCGCTCCCATCGGAGCAGTTCTGATGTCCGAGTACCGCAGATACCGCCGGCAGCCTCGCCAGTCCACTAAGGCCTTGACCGCGAAGATCGCGATGCTCGCCAGCGTCGCGACCCTGGCGATCGGTGGGTTGATCGCCGCGCAGATGGCCGCGGGCAGCGACCCGTCGCTCGGCCCGAAGGCCGCGAGTCGCGCGAACAAGAGCCTCGACCTCCAAATCCTCGAGCGGCTACTCCAGCGGCTATCCGTCAGGTTCAAGCGGCTACTCCTCGGATTCGGACGGCTACTCCTCAGGCTCGAGCGGCTACTCGTACTCTCCGCCCCCGGTGACCAGCAGCACTTCCTGAGGAGAGTCACTGAACAAGAGGAAGCGATAAGAGGCATCGGGGTCGCACCTATCTCCAGGTGCGCGGCCAGGGGCGGCGGGGCGGCGGAGGCTTCACCCTGATCCTGTAGTCGACCGCGACGGCCCCGCCCGGGCCCGCGATCACCGGGTTGAGGTCCATCTCGGCGATCTCGTGGTGCGCGTCGACCATCGCGCTCACCCTGATCAGCAGGTCCTCCAGCTTGTCGATGTCGACGGGGGGTGCGCCCCGATAGCCGGTGAGAAGCGGGAAGTCCTCAGTGACCGCAGCATCCTGTTCACATCGCTGTGGGTGACCGGACAGATGCGAACGGAAACGTCATTCAGCAGCTCGGCCTGCGTGCCGCCGGCCCCGCACGCCAGCACCGGCCCGAAGGTGGGGTCCTCGACCACGCCGACCAGCAGCTCCGGACCGGGCTCGGCCATCGCCTGGACGATGAATGACTGGCGCTGCCCGCCGCGCGCGGCGACGGTCGAGTCCATCTCCTCGGCGGCGCGCCGGACCTCGTCCCCTCCGGAGAGCCCGGCTCGGACGGCGCCCATCTCGCTCTTGTGGAGAAGGCCGGGGCCCTGTGCCTTCAGCGCGACTGAGCCGCCGAGCTCATCGGCGGCGCCGGCGACGGCGGAGGCGTCGCCGGCCAGTCGCCAGGCCGGGATCGGGATGCCGTAGGAGGCCAGCAGCCGGGAGGCGTCCTCTATCCGCATCCACTCGTCGCCGGCCTGGAGCGCCTCCGCGATCAGAGCGGCGGCCGACTCCGCATCGACGTCCTCGGGCTCAGGCTGCTCCTCCGCCGGCAGTCTCTTCCACTCGACGTGGCGCATGACGCGCCCGAGCGCCCGCGCCGCGTCCTCCGGGTAGCTGTGGATCGGGAGCGAGCTGACCTCGCGGATCGCGCCGTGGTCCTGGGGCGACATGAAGACCGCCTGGATCGGGATCCGCCGCATCAACCGTCCGCTGGCCTCCTCGATCGCTCCGGCAACGTCCACCGCGCGGGTCAGCAGGGGCCTGATGAAGATCACGATCAGCGCGTCGATGCCGGCCCAGTCGGCCATCACGCGGATCGTCTCCCGGTAATGCTCGGGCGTCGCGGTGGCGATCATGTCGACCGGGTTGAGCAGTCCCGCCTCCTCGGGGAGGATCGCCCGCAGCGACTCTCGCACCTCCTCCGGCAGCTCCGGCACCTTCAGCCCGGCCGCCTCGCAGGCGTCGGCGCACATGATTCCCGGGCCCCCCGCGTTGGTGACTATCCCGACCCTGGGGCCCTCCGGCAGCGGCTGGCTCGAGAGCATTGAGCTGACGTCGAGCAGCTCGGAGAGCGTCTCGGTGCGGATCACCCCTGCCTGTTCGAAGAGGGCGTCGACCGTGACGTCGGAGGCGGCGAGGAGGGCGCCCGTGTGGGAGCTGGTCGCCCGCTGGCCCGCCGCCGAGCGGCCGCTCTTCACGACGACCACCGGTACCTCGCGCCCGACCCGCCGCGCCACCCGCGAGAAGCGGCGGGGATCGCTGAACGACTCGATGTAGAGGAGCGCGACCCGGGTCCTCTCGTCGCTCTCCCAGTACTCGAGGAAGTCGTTGGCGGTGATGTCCGCCCGGTTACCGATCGAGGCGAAGGAGGAGACGCCCAGCCCGCGGGTTCCGGCCAGGTCGATCAGGGCGAGGCCGAGGGCTCCGCTCTGGCTGACGAAGCCGACCTCGCCGGGAGGCGGCGCGGCCGGGGCGAAGGTGACGTTGAGATGGTGTCCGGGAGCCGTATTGACGAGGCCCAGGCAGTTCGGCCCGATCAGGCGCATGCCGGCCGCCCGGCAAACCTCGACCAGTTCGCGCTCGCGCTCGGCGCCCTCCGCTCCGGCTTCGGCGAACCCGGCGGAGATCACCACCAGGGCCCGCGCGCCCCGCTCGCCGCACTGCCGCGCCACGTCGACCACCGCGGCAGCGGGTACCGCGATCACGGCGAGCTCCACCTGCTCCGGGAGGTCGACGACGCTCCGGTAGGCGTGCACCGCCTGCACCACGTCGGCGCTCGGGTTGACGGGGTAGACGACGCCTTCGAAGCCGGACTCGAGCGCGTTGTGAAAGAGCTGTCCTCCAACCGTGTCGCGATCGCGGGAGGCCCCGATCACGGCGACCGCCCTGGGCTCGAGGAAGGAGCGGAGCGCCGCGACCGCCGCGAGCCGGTCTCGGTCCTCGAAGCGCTCCACCGCCGCGGTCGCGAAGGAGGTGGGGAAGTCGACGCGGATCGCGCCCGGGAGTGAGGAGATCTCGACCGGAAAGCCGCTCTCCCGGAAGACCTCGATCATCCGGTGGTTCTCGGGCATCACCTCGGCCCAGAAGACGGAGATGCCGCTCTCCGCAGCGACCTCAGCCAGGTGGGCGAGCAGCAACGTGCCGAGACCCATGCCCTGCACGCGATCGGTCACCGCGAAGGCGACCTCCGCCTCGCCCGATCCGTCGCCGATGTAGAGCCCCTGCCCGACGATGACGCCCTCCCGGGTTGCCACCAGGCCGTAACGCTGCGAATAGTCGACGTCCGCCATCGAGTGGGCCGCAGCACGCAGGTCCGTGCCCAACGAGAAGAACCTGAACATGCGGGACTCGGGATCCAGCCCCTCCAAGAACCGATGGACCTCCTCCTCGTCCTCAGCCCGGACCGGACGCACGTGGACGGTGGAGCCGTCACGGAGCACCACCTCGGCTTCGCGCTCGGCTGGATAGGCGGCTTCCGCTCGAGACACTTCGATCAGGCTACGGGACGCCGGACAGCCGCCGGACCGGCTGCGCGACGCTGATCCTGCCCGCCGCGGGTTCGCAAGTAGCCTTGGTGAATGCGGCGGCAAGTGCTGATCGGCTATGACGGCTCTCCTCAGGGAGAGGATGCGCTCGAGCTCGGCCGCACGCTGAGTCAGGTCCTCGATGCGCAGCCGATCATCGGCACAGTCATCGCCCATCCCCGCCACGGCGTGGAGGAGAGCGAATTCAACGACGCGGTGGAGAAATTCTGCGAGCCGGTGTTCGCCACGGCCCGGAAGCGCCTGGACGGCCTCGAGGTGACGACGAGGTCGCTGGTCGACGACTCCCCGGCCGCCGGGATCTACGAGTTGACCGATTGGGAGAAGCCGACCGCGATCGTGATCGGCTCGACCCGGCATGGCAGGAGTGGCCGTGTGCAGGTCGGCACCCTCGGGGGCTCGCTGCTATCCGGGGTGCACAGCAGCGTCGCGGTCGCGCCTCGCGGCCACGCCGGCAGAGACTCGAGCCTCCGTCGGATCGGGGTCGCGGTCGATGGCTCCTCGGAGTCCTGGCGCGCCCTATCGGCGGCGGCCTATCTCGCACAGCGAGCGAACGCGCCACTGCAGGTGCTGAGCGTGATGGAGACGCCCCACTACGTCCTGGGTGGCTTGCTCTCGCCGCTTGGGCCCGAGGACTACCGCGAGTTCAAGGAGAAGGAGTGGGACCGGGTCCACGAGCAGGCGAGAAATCGCATTCCCGACGACGTCCCCATGGAGCCGCTGCTTCTCCACGGCGAGCCCGCCGAGGTCTTGGCAGAGGCGGCGAGTGAGCTCGATCTGCTCCTGATTGGATCCCGCGGATACGGCCCCGTCAAGGGCACCCTCCTCGGCAGCGTCTCCGCTCGCCTAATGGCGGCGGCGCCCTGCCCGGTGATGGTGACCACCCGTGGGGCGGGCTCTCACCCGCTCGAGCCGTAGGGACCCTCCTCAGATCTTCTCTGGGACCATCTCGATCGCCCCGCAGGGGCACTCGGCGACGCAGAGGCCGCAGCCCTTGCAGAAGTCGAGGTCGATCTCGTAGCCGTTGAGATTCGCGTCTGCCGCGTCGGCGAGCTTGAGCACCGCGTTGTCGGGGCAGACGCCGAAGCAGTTGTCGCAGGAGAAGCAGTTGCCGCAGGACATGCAGCGGCGCGCCTCGTAGAGCGCGTTGGAGTCGTCGAGTCCCTTGACGACCTCCTCGAAGGTCCCGCGCCGCCGCTCGATCTCGAGCTTCGGCTGCATCGGCTCGCGGCGCATCGGCGTAGTACCAGGTGTTGAGCTTGTCGAAGGTGGCGAGCTCGGGCTGGGGCGGATGGCTGGTATGGCTCGCCGCGGAGCCAGCCGTCGATGTTGCGGGCCGCGTGCTTGCCGTGGCCGATGCCAACCGTGACGGTGCGCTCGGCCGGGACCATGTCGCCGCCGGCGAAGATCCCCGCGTGGCCGGTCATCATGTTCGGCGCCGACCTGGACGACGCCGTCCTCGACCTCGATGCCCTCGACACCCTCGAGCAGCGAGAGGTCGGCCTCCTGGCCCAGGGCGAGGATGACCGAGTCGGCCTCCAGCTCCTCGATCTCGCCGGTCGGCTGCGGGAACCCGGCCTCGTCGAGCTCCATCTTCTCGATCATCACCTTGCCGCCGTCGACCTGCTTGATGGTCTCCAGCCAGCGCATCATCACGCCCTCCTCCTCGGCCTCCTCGACCTCGAAGTCGTGGCGGGCATCCGCTCGCGCGTGCGGCGATAGACGACGACGGCGTCGGTGGCGCCGAGGCGCTTGGCGGTGCGGGCCACGTCCATCGCGGTGTTGCCGCCGCCGACCACGACCACGCGGCGGCCGAGCATCGGCTTCTCCTCGCCCTCCATCGACTCCAAGCACCGAGACGGCGTCGAGGATGTGCGCGGCCTCGCCGGCGGGACGTAGGCGCGCTTGCCGATGTGGGCGCCGACGGCGAGGAAGGCCGCGTCGAAGCCGCCCTCGCGCATCGACTCCTCGACGTTGGTCACCTTGCGGTTCAGCTCGAGCTCGACGCCCAAGTCGAGGATCCGCTGCGCCTCGGCGTCGAGCACGTCGCGGGGCAGCCGGTAGTTGGGGATCCCGAAGCGCATCATCCCGCCGGCCATCGGACCCGCCTCGTGGATCGTCACCTCGTGGCCGCAGCGGCGTCAGGTGGTAGGCGGCGGACAGGCCGGAGGGACCGGCGCCGACGATCAGGACCCGCTTGCCGGATGACTCCCGCCGGCGGCTCGAAGCTTCCAGCCCTGCTTGATCGCCTCGTCGCCGAGGAAGCGCTCGACCGAGTTGATCCCGACGGACTCGTCGAGCTGGGCGCGGTTGCAGCGGTCTCGCAGGGGTGGTAACAGACGCGGCCCATGATCGCCGGGAACGGGTTGTCCTCGACCAGCTTGCGCCAGGCGCGCTCGTAACCCTCGCCGCCCTCCTCGGCCTCATACAGCCAGGCCTGGATGTTCTCGCCGGCCGGGCAGGCGTGGTTGCACGGCGGCAGCCGGTCGACGTACTGGGCGCGCTCGGTGCGCCAGCTGCCGGTCTTGTTGGCGAGGCTGGAACCGACGTCGAGCGTGATCGCGAAGGGCTTCTCCATCATTGCGGCCCGTGCGGGCTGGAGGCGAGCAGCCGCATCAGGTTCGTCTCCTGCTCGTCGGTCCGCTGGGGGTCGGCCGTGCCGGGCGTCTCGCCCGCGATGTCGGCGGCCGGGCCGGGCAGGTCCGCCGCCCTCGTCGGCCTCGGCGAGCAGCCCGAAGTTGCGGATGTTGCGGTCGGCGCGCGCCTGGATCCTCTGCGATCACCTCGGTCCGCGGCGGATCGCCGAACAGGTGCGCGTAGCGCTTCTGGAGCTTCAGGTACTCCTCGACCGGGACCGGGCGGCGGATCTTGGAGACGCGAGGTCACCTCGCCGTCCTCGGCCTCGAAGACGGGGAAGATGCCCGGTCTCCTTGACCAGCGGGCGACCCGGATCGTGTCGCGCGAGGCCGATCCCCAGCCGAGCGGGCAGGGGACGAAGACGTGGATGTAGCGGGCGCCGCGCATCTGCATCGCGCGCTCGACCTTGGCCTCGAGGTCGCGCAGCTCGGCGACGGTGGCGGTCGCGACGTAGGGGATCTCGTGGGCCATCGCGATCAGCGGCGCGTTCTTGCCCTTGCCGAAGACGTTGCCGGGCTGCCCGCCGAGCGGCTTGGTGTTCGCGGTGCGGGCGGCCGGCGGCGTCGCGCCCGAGCGCTGCACGCCCGTGTTCATGTAGGCCTCGTTGTCGTAGCAGACGAAGAGCACGTCGTCGTTTCGCTCGAACATCCCGGAGAGGCAGGCGAAGCCGATGTCGAGCGTGCCGCCGTCGCCGCCCTGGCCGATCACCCGGACGTCCTCGCGGCCCTTGGCCTTGAGCGCCGCGGCGACGCCGGTGGCGACCGCCGGCGCGTTGCCGAACAGCGAGTGGATCCAGGGAAGCTGCCACGAGGACTCCGGGTAGGGGGTCGAGAAGACCTCGAGGCAGCCGGTGGCGTTGGTCGCGATCAGCTCGCCCTCGGTGGCGCGCATCGCGGCGTCGAGCACGTAGCGGGCGCCGAGCGCCTCGCCGCAGCCCTGGCAGGCGCGATGCCCCGAGGTGAGCGTGTTGGAGCGCTCCATCCGCGCCTGCACCGAGCGCTGCTCGGGGTCGAGCAGGCGGTTGCCGGCGACGAAGGTCCCGGCCTGGTAGAGCTTGATCTCCTGGTAGGCCATCTCGTTCCTCCTCAGTGCGGCTCGGCGGCGACGACGCCGATGTCGCTGAGGATGTTCTGCTCATGGGGGCCGGACGGCCCGCTCTCGTGGACTCGCTGCCAGCTCGCGCTCGACCAGTCGGTCTTCAGGTCGAGGAAGTTGAGCGGCTTCGAGCTCGTCGCGGATCGCCCGCTCGAACAGGCGACGCAGCGACTCCCGGGTGATCGAGCGGCCGCCGAGGCCGGCGATCACCGTGTAGCCGTGGAGCTGGATGCCCGAGAGCGCCGTCGCGGACATTCGCGCGAGACGACCCCGCCGATCCCGACCGCGAGGGCCTTCTCCAGCACGACGACCCGCTTCGGCGCCGGCGAGCGCCTCGCGCACCTCGTCCAGCGGGAAGGGGCGGAACGACTTGAGGCCAAGGCGCCGATCGGGATCGCCCTCGTCGCGCATCTCGTCGACGACGTCCTCGATCGTCCCGAGCACCGAGCCGAGCGCGACGACGATCGTCTCGGCGTCCTCGGTCCGGTAGGGCCGCAGGAGCCCGCCGGAGGGGCGGCCGAAGGCGTTCGCGAAGTCGCTGGCGACCTCGGGGATCAGGTCGAGCGCCTGCATCTGCTTGGCGTGAGCGAGGTATTGACCTCGAAGAAGGCCTCGGGGCCGACCATCGCGCCGATCGTCACCGGCGTCGGCCGGGTCGAGCACCTGGCGCGGCTCGAACGGCGGCAGGAAGGCGTCAACCGTCTCCTGGTCGGGGATGTCCACCTCCTCGTAGGCGTGGGTGAGGATGAAGCCGTCCATGCAGACCATCACCGGCAGCGAGACCTCCTCGGCGATCCGGAACGCCTGGATGTGCATGTCCAGCGCCTCCTGGTTGGTCTCGGCGTAGAGCTGGATCCAGCCCGAGTCGCGCTGCGACATCGAGTCCGAGTGGTCGTTCCAGATGTTGATCGGGGCGCCGATCGCGCGGTTGGCGACCGTCATCACGATCGGCAGGCCGAGGCCGGAGGCGTTGTAGAGCGCCTCGACCATGTAGAGCAGTCCCTGGCTCGCGGTCGCCGTGTAGGTGCGCGCGCCGGCCGCCGAGGCGCCGATCGCGGCCGACATCGCCGCGAACTCGGACTCGACCATCAGGTACTCGCAGGGGTCAGGTCGCCGGTTCGGACCAGGTCGGAGAGGTGCTCGACGATGTGGGTCTGGGGGGAGATCGGGTAGGCGCTGATCACCTCGGGCCGGCAGAGCGCGACCGCCTCGGCGACGGCCCGGGAGCCCTCCTCCTGCCTACGCACGCGCCGGCTCCTCCGTCTCGCGCTCGACGTACTCGTAGCGCCTTCCGCGCGGCGAGCACGTTGCTCTCGGCGACCGGCCCTTGAACTTCTCGCTGATCGCCTTCGCGACCGCGTCGATCGAGACGGCCCCGGTGAGGGAGGAGAAGCCCGCCGAGCAGGACCGTGTTCGGGAAGCGGCCGCCCGAGGTGCTCGCGGGCGATCTCGGTGGCCGGCACGGTCAGCAGCGCGGCTCGGGGCGAAAGCGGCCCGCGAACTCACCCAGGCCGAGCTCGTCGAAGCTGCGGGAGCTGTTGAGCAGGACGTAGCCGTCATCCCCGAGGCCCGCGAAGAGGTCCACCTGGTGGAGCAGGGTCGGGTCCTGGACGATCAGCGCGTCGGGCTCGGAGATCGGCTCGCGCACCCGGATCGGCGAGTCGTCGATCCGGCAGAAGGAGATCACCGGCGCGCCGGTGCGCTCGGAGCCGAAGGTCGGGAACGCCTGGGCGTGCTTGCCCTCCTCGAAGGCGGCGATCGAGAGCATCTCGGCGGCGGTGACGACCCCCTGGCCGCCCCGTCCGTGGATGCGGACCTGGAACATCGCTCAGCCTACGACCGCGCGAGCTCGCGCAGCTCCGTGAGCGAGTCGCGATGCCCTCCGAGCAGCACCTCGAGGTCGCGGACAGGAGTCGCGGTCGGCGTTGAGGCAGAAGAAAAGCTTGCCGTCGTAGCTGAAGACGGCCAGGCCGACGGCGTGCTCGGCCGCGATCGGCACGAGCGGCCAGATCTCCTCGACCTTGGAGCCGAAGTAGTAGAGCGGGATCTGGGGTCCGGGGACGTTGGTGATGGTGACGTTGAAGAGCCGCGTGGCGAACAACGAGCGGGCCACGAAGCTGTGCAGCACGGGCGGCATGTGACCGGCGAGATCGATCATGGTCGTGGAGCCCTCCGCCTGGGTGCCCGGCCTTGAGCGTCTCGGCCTCCTCCAGCTGGAGCTCGTAGCGATGCGCGGGATCCTCAGCGGCGACCGGCAGGTGCACGAACAGCGAGGAGATCCGGTTGCCCATCGCCAGGCGCTCGCCGGCGGTCCGAACGTTCATCGGCACCATCGCGCGCAGGCCCTGCGGCCGGAAGCTCCTCGCCGCGTTGCTGGAGCAGGCGTCGCAGACCTCCGGCCGAAGCGGCCAGCACGACGTCGTTGACGGTCCCTCCGAGCGAGCGCTTGATCGCGCGGAGGTCGTCGAGATCGACGGTCGAGCACGGCGAGCCGGCGCTTCGCGCCGATCGGCTCATTGAGGCTGGACTTCGGCGCCGAAATCAGCTCGTCGCGGACGATCAGCTCGGCCAGCGCCCGGGACGCCGAAGCGCCTCGCGCGCCCGGTCGGGGTGGGCGACTACCCCGGCCGCGGATTCGGCTGCCCGCAGCCCGGCCTGCGCCGCGCTCACCGCGGCGTGCCCCATCGCCAAGGCGGGCTTGGCGATGCGCGCCAGCGGACGCGAGCCGCCTGCCGCCATCGGCCGGCTCCGTGCGGCGCGGGTGTGGCACTCTCGCTCGCCGCCGGCCGCAGACTGGGCTCCGCCTGGGTGTCGAGCAGCGTCTGCGCCATGTCCACCGAGCCGACCCCGTCGATCATGCAGTGGTGGGTCTTTGTCACCAGGGCCCAGCGGCCGTCCGCCAGCTGAACGACCGCGATCTCCCAGAGCGGCTTGGTGCGGTCGAGTCGCTGCGAGTAGTACTCGCCCGCCCATTCGCGAAGCTCATCGAGGCCCCCCGGCGCGGGCAGGCCCGCGGCGAAGACGTGGCGGTCGACGTGGAAGTCGGGATCCTGCTCCCAGCTCGGCCAGTGCAGGCCGCCGGTCCGAGGGGACGAGAGTCGCTGGAGGTAGCGGGGCAGATCGGGTAGCCGGGCGGTCACGTCCTCGCGGATCCGCTCGATGGGGGGTCCGCCGCCCTCGGGCTGGCGCTCGAGCACGATCACGCCGCCGATGTGCATGTGGGCGGACTGGTCGGCCTCCTCGAGCTCGAGGAAGGTCGCATCGAGGGCCGTCAGTTGTTCAGCCACGCCGAACCCATCCTAGACCCGACCGATCGAAGCCCCCAGTCGGAGCCACTGACTATGAGTAGGCTGCGAGCGAGCAGCATGACGCACACCTGGGCAAGCCGCCTCCGCCGTCGCCGAGCACTTCGTTTACGGCTTCGATGAGGGATCCGCGCAGATGCGCGACCTGTTGGGCAACAAGGGGGCGAACCTCGCGGAGATGACGAGCGTTCTGGGCGCCGAGACGGTCCCCGGCGGCTTCACGATCGCGACGACCGCCTGCGTCGAATACATGCGGACGGGCGAGTTTCCGGCCGGGCTCGACGATGAGATCGATGCCGCCCTGGAGCGGCTGGAGCGAGACGCGGGCAAGGGCTTCGGGGCGGTTGACGACCCGCTCTTGCTCTCGGTTCGATCGGGCGCGCCGGTCTCGATGCCCGGGATGCTCGACACCATCCTCAACCTGGGGCTGAACGGGTCCTCCGTCGAAGGGCTCGCCGACGTCAGCGGGGACGCGCGCTTCGCCTGGGACTCATACAGGCGGCTCGTCCAGATGTTCGGGGAGGTGGTCCGCGGTCTGCCCTCCGATGGCTACCAGGACGCGATCACCGCCGCCCGCCGGTCTGAGGGCGTCGCCGATGACAGCGAGCTCAGCGAGCAGGCCCTCAGGGGTCTGACCGAGAACTTCCTCCGGCTGTTCTCGAAGCACACCGGGGAGGACTTCCCCAGCGATCCTCGCGAGCAGCTGCGAGCAGGCCGTGGGGGCGGTCTTCCGATCCTGGAACAACGACCGGGCCATCACCTACCGGAGGCTCAACGGGATCCCCGATGAGCTGGGCACAGCGGTCACCGTGCAGCGGATGGTGTTCGGCAACCGGGGGGGCGAATCCGGCTCGGGCGTCGCCTTCAGCCGCGATCCGACCACCGGGGCTCCGGAGCCCGAGGGGGACTTCCTGCTCAGCGCGCAGGGCGAGGACGTGGTCGCTGGGGTGAGGAACACCGAGAACCTGGCCGACCTCGCGAGGCGGATGCCCGAGGTCCACACGCAGCTGATCGAGCACATGGCCAAGCTGGAGCGTCACTACCGCGACATGCAGGACGTCGAGTACACGGTCGAGGACGGGCGGCTCTACATCCTGCAGACTCGCAACGCGAAGCGGCCCGCGCAGGCCGGGGTCCGGTTCGCGCACGACGCGGTAAGCGAGGGGATGATGAACCCGAAGGAGGCACTGCAGACGATCGACGCGGGGTCGCTCGAGGCGCTCCTTCACCCCACCTTCCAGCCCGACGCCAAGTTCGAGGAGCTGACTCGCGGGGTCGCCGCCTCACCCGGGGCCGCGAGCGGCGCCATCGTGTTCACCGCCGAGGAGGCTGAGCACCGGGCAGAGGCGGGCGAGGACGTGGTGCTCGTCCGGCCGTTCACCTCGGCGGACGACGTGGCCGGCTTCCAGGCGGCGCGCGGGATCCTCACTTCCCTGGGAGGCAAGTCCTCTCACGCCGCGATCGTCGCGCGCGGGATGGGCCGCCCCTGCGTCTGCGGCGCCAGCGAGCTGGAGATCGACCTCGAGCACCAGACGGTGAGCGTGGGTGAGATCACGCTCAAGGCCGGCGACCGGATCGCGATCGACGGCACGACCGGGGTGGTCACCGCCGACGACGTCGAGCTGGTG
Organism: uncultured Solirubrobacterales bacterium; assembly: GCA_963728755.1. GTDB lineage: Bacteria > Actinomycetota > Thermoleophilia > Solirubrobacterales > 70-9 > DASUPK01. The sequence goes on from CAVSLI010000001.1 coordinate 157,890, forward strand.
GAGCCCCAGCTCGACGAGCGCTTCGACGAGGTCCTGGGTTGGGCCGACGAGCTCCGGAAGCTGGGTGTTCGGGCCAATGCCGACACGCCGAAGGACGCGGCCCGCGCCCGCGAGCTCGGCGCCGAGGGGATCGGGCTCTGTCGCACCGAGCACATGTTCTTCGGCCCGGACCGAGAGGAGCTGGTGCGCGACATGTTCATCGCGGCCGCTCGGGCCGGGCAGTCGGAGGAGGTGCCGGGGGAGGAGCTCGAGCGGGCACTCGATGGCCTTGGAGAGCTTCAGCGGCAGGACTTCGCGGAGATCTTCCGCGTGATGCGAGGGCTTCCGGTCACGATTCGCCTGCTCGACCCGCCGATGCACGAGTTCGTCTCGGCCGAGAGCTTCGCCGGAGAGCTCGAGCGCGCGAAGGGCTCGGGCGACCCCACCGAGCTCGAGCGCGTGCAGAGCCGGATCGCCGTCGCCGAGGAGCTCAAGGAGGTGAATCCGATGCTCGGCACGCGCGGGGCCCGGTTGGGCCTGCTCGTGCCCGCCCTCTACGAGATGCAGGTGGAGGCGATCGTCCGCGCGGCGGTCGAGATCGCCGGGGAGGGTGAGCCGGCGGTGGCGGAGATCATGATCCCTCTGATCGCCTACGAGGCTGAGCTTGTGCAAATGCGGCGGTTGGTCCTGGAGACGGTGAGGCGAACCGCGGATCGGCTTGGAGCGGAGATCGAGTGCGCGGTTGGAACCATGATCGAGCTGCCGCGAGCGTGCCTGGTCGCAGATCGGATCGCCGCCGATGCGGACTTCTTCAGCTTCGGTACGAACGATCTCACTCAGACGACGATCGGCCTTTCCCGCGACGATGCCGAGCGTGAGTTGCTGCCCCTCTACCTGGGACGGGGAATCTTCGCTCGCAGCCCCTTCGAGACCATTGACGTCCCCGGCGTCGGCAAGCTGGTCAGGACCGCGGCGGAGGCCGGACGAGCCGCGAAACCCGAGCTCACCCTCGGCATTTGCGGGGAGCACGGCGGCGACCCCGCCAGCATCGCCTTCTTCGGATCCGCCTCCCTCGACTACGTGAGCTGCTCGCCCTACCGCGTTCCGATCGCCCGGATGGCCGCCGCCCAGGCCGCCGGCTGACCGGGAGCCTCCCTGCGACGTCCTCTCGGCACATCCAGCTGAATAGCGGAGGGGGTGGGATTCGAACCCACGAGGGACCCGAAGGCCCCTAACGGTTTTCGAGACCGCCCCGTTCAACCGCTCCGGCACCCCTCCGGGGCAGGAGAGAGGCTAGCGGCGCCACACGGCGCTCTCCAATCCCATCCCAGCTCTCCTCACTATGCGCCGGCGGGCAGCTTGCCCTCGAGCACGTAGCGCAGCACGTCCACGACCTGCTCCGGTGTCTCGGCCGTGGCCATCGCGGCCCGGTCGATCTCCTTCAGCGCGTGCGTCGTGTCGGGGTCGTGCAGCGTGATGATCGGCCTGCCGAGCGCCGCGGCAAAACCGGCGTCGAAGGCCGCGTTCCACTGCTTGTAGCGGTCGCCGAAGCGGACGACCACCACGTCGGCCTGCCGGATCAGCGTCTGGGTCCGGATCGCGTTCACACCGGCCCCCTTGTGGTCCTTCCAGAAGTTGTCCCGCTCGTCGCCGAGGATCGCCACGCCCACGTCGTCGGAGGCGCCGTGGTCGGTGACGGGCGAGGTGAAGGCGACGTTGAGCCCGGCCCGCTCGGCGCCCGAGGCAATCTGCTCGCGCCAATCGGAGTGGATCTCGCCGGCGAGATAGACGTTCCAGCTCATTCAGCGGAGAGGGTGGGATTCGAACCCACGAGGCGGTTAACCCGCCCACTCGCTTTCCAAGCGAGCTCCTTAAGCCACTCGGACACCTCTCCAGCGGCAACCGGGAAGGGTAATGCGAGAGAGCGCGGGGGCCGCGCGCGGTGTCCCGCGCGCGGCCCCGTGGAATTCCCGGTGGTGCCGAGCCCTACGTGGCGGCGGGCTGCGCCGGCGCCGACGCTGAGCGCATCCGCATCGACAGCATGATGCTGACGATGATGATCCAGAGGGCAGCCCCTGGTGCACCGATGAAACCGATCGGCCCAGCGAGCGTCAGCACGCCGAAGACGATCCCCCACCAACCGAGCCACTTGGGCAGGGCTCCGCTCCGCAGCACCGCGAGCCCGACGGACCAGTTGAACACGAGCACACCGAGCAGCAACGGCAGGAAATCGTTGTCCCAGATCGCCTGGATCGTCTGGATCTCCGGTGCCGGGATGTCATCCACCGCCTCGGCGGCCGCGAACATGAGCATGCCGTCGATCGCGCCTCCAATGGCGACGATCGACACCCCTATCAGGGGCAGGATCGAAAGCATCAACCCGGCTCCTGGCTCGAAGACCTTGCGCAGGTAGGCCCCGAAGAAGATCAGGAAGCCTGCGGCCACGACGCCGATGAACGAGCCGATCTCGGCGGAGTCCTTGTTGTCGCTGTACCAGTTGGCGATCTCAGCGGGTGAATGGTCCGCGCTCTTCGGCGAGCCGCTGACGATGAAGCTGATGATCAGCAACACGGCGAAGCCGAGGCCCGTGACCAAAGGCACGAGCCATTCTCTGTTGCTTCTCTCCATGCGGATCTCCTCCTCGGTTCCGGCGCCACCCCCGCGGCGCGCTTTCAGGGGATTTCTGAAGCCACGGTCCGTGGCAGCGCGCACGATTATCACGATGCCGTCGGTCGTCTGTCGGACCGTGCCCGCAAGCAGGTGCGTCTGGATCAGTCGACGGAGGGCGGCCGCTCGACGTCGAGCGCCATGGGCTCCTCGTGCCATTCCATCGGGAAGCTCACCTCCACATCGAGCGAGGAGGCGGGCGGCTCCGGCTCCTGGTGAGCATCCCCGTGGTACAGGAAGGGCGATAGATAGCGCGCCGCGATCTTGTGGGGAGGCCACCACAGGTAATCCATGGAGACCTCCGGGTCGCCGGTACCGCCGGCGACGTTCGCGCTCAGATTGAGCGACTCCCCGCCTGTGAGGAGCTTGCCTCTGAGGACCGGTCTGAACGGGTTTGGGGTCCCCGTGGCACCGAGCGCGTGGGCGATGTGCTCGGCGGCCGCGTCGGCCTGCTGTGTCGCGAGGCCACCCTGCTTGATCGGGAAGTTCGTGCCGTCTCCGGCCGCGTACACCGCCTCGACTCCCTTCACGCGCGAATGCTCGTCGACAGGGATGAACCCGGCGTCGTCGCTGGGAAGCCCGTCGATCCCGGGGCCCTCCATCACCGGGAGGGCGACTGCCTCCGCCGGGCCAAGTGCCCGATCGCCGGGGCTCAGCCTGATCCCCTGCGGGCCGATCTCGCGAACCGTCGAATCGGTGAAGACCTCGATCCCCCGCGCTTGCAGCAGCTCCGCCACCGACGCGCTCGGCGCCGGCCCGAAGATCGCGAGCGGTGCAGACTCCGGAGTGATCAGGGCCAGCTTCGCGTCGAGCCCGCGCTCTGCTGCCCGCCGCTGCGACATCAAGGCGATTTCGTAGATGGGCAGCGGCCAGCTGACACCCGCCGGGACGATGAAGACGAGGCGATGGTCCTTCTGCTCGGCGCGATCGAGCAGGCTCGTCGGCGCTGAACGGCTCTCCCGGTGAGGGAAACGTGATCGCGCCCTCGAGCGCCGGCTTGAACCCTCCCCCCACGGCGACGAGCAGGTGGTCATAGCTCAGCCGCTCGGCGCCGTCCAACTCGACGGTGCGCTCGTCGGGGTGGACCGCCGCCAGCACCCCTCGGATGAATGCAGCGCCCCGCTCGCGGGCGATTGGCTCGAGCTCATGCCGTTCGGCGGGACCGAGGCCGAACGGCTCCTCGACGAGCAGCGGCCTGATAGAGGAAGTCCACATCGGCCGAGACGAGCGTCAGCTGGGCGCGGTCGCCGGCGAGGTCGTGGAGGGCGAGCAGCCCCTCCAGGCCGGCGACGCCGCCGCCGACAACCAGGACCTTGGCTTTCGGGCTGTTTGGCTCTCGGCTCATGAGCCTTGGAATCCGTTGGTGAGAGCCAACGCTATCGCGGGCGTTCCCGCGACGGCCTATCCCAGGCGGGCGTTTCAGATGGGAGCGGGTCCTGATCCCGATGATCGAGGAGGCGCTTCCGGCGGACGAGCTGGCGCGGGCTCGCTCAGAGGATCGACGAGGGGGAGCGCCCCGCCTGAGGCGGAGCCGGAGCGGGTCCGCTTCGCTCTCCCTCCGCCCAGGGGAATCCGGACGGCGCCGAACGAAAGTCCGCAAACAGGTAGAGCCCAACAGCGGTGGAGACCAGCAACGCGACGCCCAGCACTGCCAAGTCTCCGGCGGCGTGGTGCAGGGCAGCACCGGCTCCGATCACCAGGATCCCGAAGCAAACGATCGCGATTGCGATCACCCGGTGGAAGCGCCCGGCCTCGGAGTGCGGCCAGGGATCGAGTGTCCGGGTGACCTCACGCCCGGTGTCCGAGTCGGTGCAGTCGTCCTTGCGCGGACAGGCGTTGCAGATCTGGGCCGGCGCGCGGTAGCGGGAGAGGCGCTGCTTGATGTCGGTCTCGATCCGGTGAAGGCGCTCGCCCTCCGGGCACTCCCAGGCGTCGAGATGCTCGTGGTAGGTGAACCCTGCCGTTCGGTAGAGCTCGGAGCGCCGGTGGGAGTGGCGGGCCAGAGCGTCGATGCCGAGCGCCACCAGCACGAGGAAGAGCCCGTATCCGGCGGCGAGCAGGCTCTCCGTCGCCACGCCGCTCATCTTCGGGCTCCGACCGGGGCCTCGGGCTCAGTGACCTCGGTGAAAAGGACGTCCTCGGGCTCCTCGATCACGACCTGCTTGACCGTGTGCCGAACGCCGATGTAGGTCAGGTAGAGCAACGGCAGGACGCCGATGACAATGAAGTAGATATCGCCGGGTAGCCTCAACCACTCAATGACCGTGTTCGTGTTCGTACTGAGGTAGTCGAGCGACCTGGCCTCGAAGTAGCCGCTGTTGACCGACTCGTAGAGCTGACGGATGCCGAGCGGGAAGAGGGTCGCGAACGCCATCCAGGCAAGGCCGATGTTGAGCCCGTAGAAGCTCATCTTGGCCGCGCGTTCATTCCAGCGATCCGCCGGGATCAGGTAGCGGAGACAGAAGAGCGCCAGCCCGACGGCGAGCATGCCGTAGACGCCCATCATCGCCGTGTGACCGTGGTTGGCGGTCAGCGCGGTGCCGATCTCGTAGTAGGAGACGATCGGCAGGTTGATCAGGAAGCCGAAGATCCCGGCGCCGAGGAAGTTCCAGAAGCCGACGGCGACCAGGAACATCACCGCCCAGCGGTGCGGGAACGGGGTCCGCGACTTCGACTCCTGCCGGGCGCCGAGCTGCAAGAAGCTCCAGGCCTCCACGGTGAGGAAGGTGAGTGGCATCACCTCGAGGGCCGAGAAGAACGCTCCGAGAGCCATGTTCTCGGCCGGCGCTCCCGAGAAGTAGAGGTGATGCATCGTCCCGATCACCCCCCCGACCGAGTAGAGAATGATGTCGAGGAGCACAACCGTCAGCGCCACCCGCTCCCTGACCACTCCGAGCAGCACGAAGATGTAGGCGACCATCGCCGTGGTGAAGAGCTCGAGGAAGTCCTCCACCCAGAGGTGGACGACCCAGAAGCGCCAGTAGTCCGTGATCGTGAAGTTGTCGCCGGCCCGGACCAGCAGGCCGACCGCGTAGAAGGCCGGGATCGCCAGCGCGGCGAGGAAGAAGAGCCACGGCATGTTTCCGACCCTCTCCCTGCTGAGGCGCCCCCGCAGCCCGCGGAAGAGGATCACGATCCAGACCACCAGCCCGATCACCAATAGCACCTGCCAGAAGCGGCCGAGGTCCAGATATTCGAACCCCTGGTCGCCGAAGATCGAGCCCGAGAACCAGTTGTGGATGTCGGCGAACTCGCCGATCAGGCTGCCGAAGACCACCACCGCCAGGGCGCCGAGCAGGAAGAAGGCGAGCTTGTCCTGATGCTTGGGCTCGCGCCCGGCGATCATCGGCGTCAGGAAGATGCCCGCGGCGACGAATGAGGTGGCGACGAAGAAGATCGCCAGCTGGACGTGCCAGGTGCGCACCAGGTTGTAGGGGAACACCTGCGCGACGTCGATCCCGAAGAACCCGTCGAGTTCGGCCCGGTAGTGCTGCGACATTCCCCCGACCAGGGTCTGGAGCAAGAGCAGCGCCGCCATCACGAAGAAGAACCAGGCGGTTGCCCGCTGGCCGGGCGTGAGCGCGACGTCCCCGGGTGCGCGGAAGGTGAGCGTCGCCTGGTCGCGGCCCTGCCAGCCCATCCGCCAGCGCCCGAAGGCCGCGAACAGGATCCCGATCCCGCCGAGCAGCGCGATCAGCGAGATCACCGACCAGACGATCACGTTGGCGCTCGGCTGGTTGCCCACCAGCTCCTCGGGCGGCCAGTTGTTGGTGTAGGAGTAGTTGTGTCCGGGCCGGCGAGTCGACGCAGCCCACGCCGACCAGGCAAAGAATGCTGTCAGCTCGTGGATCTCCTGCGGGTCGGAGATCGGCTTCGGCCGCAGCCCGTAGCGGGTGGTGTCCGTGCTGAAGACGTCCGCGTAGTGCCGCCGCAGCTGGTCGAACGCCCCCGCCTGCTGAGCAGAGAAGGGCAGCGTCTTCGTATCGGCGTCGTAGCGGTTGGTCTGGAACTGGTCGATCGTCTCCTGCCTGGCGGAGTCGGAGCCGCTTCCGCCTAACTGGTTGCGGACGACCTCCGACGACCGGTGCAGGTAGTCGTCGGTGAAGTCCGGCCCGAGGTAGGCGCCGTGGCCGAAGATCGACCCGTATTCCATGATCCCGTGGTGGAGGAAGACCTTCTGGCCGTCGCTGATGTCGTCGCCGGTGAACAGGACCCGGCCGCTCGGATCCACGACGCGGTCGGGGATCGGCGGATCGGACTTATAGGTCCGGTAGGCGAGGAGGACCAGGACGAAGAACCCGACCAGCACCACGAGCCCCGCGACCTGCAGCCAGGTCTTCGAGACGAGCAGCTCTCGCTTGCCGGCCGGGGTCTCCTCCGCCGGCATGCCCACTTTCTCTTCTCTACCTCTCCTGGTGGCCAACGATCCGGACGATTGATCGTCAGGGCGGCTCGCGGATCCTATGTCGCCACGGGCGCTGGAAATCAAGCTCGGGACGGAAAGCCATAGGCTTCCGCGCCGATGGCGCGGGTGTCGACGGTGACCGGGATGGTCGAGGCCGATCAGCTGGGGACGACCCTGATCCACGAGCACCTGCGCAACAGCGACGAGGCCGTCCGCATCCAGTGGCCGATCGCCGGCGCGGTCAAGGAGGACGAGCCCTACGAGGTCGCGCCGGATCAGGTCTTCGAGATCGCCTTGCGGGAGGCGCAGGCGGCGGTGGACCTCGGCATCAGGACGATCGGCGAGCCGACCGCGATGTTCCTGGGCCGCGACGTCGAGTTCATGCGCCGCGTCTCCGAGCAGACTGGCCTTCAAGTGATCCCCTGCACCGGGATCTACACCTACGACTATCTGCCACCGTTCTTCGTCAACCGCGACGCCGACCAGATCGCCGACCTCTTCGTGCACGACATCGAGGAGGGGATCCAGGGGACCGACATCAGGGCCGCCTTCCTCAAGTGCGCGGCCGACGAGCCCGGCGTGAACGAGAACATCGAGAAGGTCCACCGGGCCGCTGCCCGGGCGAGCGTGCGCACCGGGGCGCCGATCATGGCCCATTCACGGCCCGCCAGCGACACCGCCCCGCGCCAGATCGAGATCCTGATCGAGGAGGGCGTGGACGCCTCCAAGATCCAGATCGCACACACCGGCGACACCGATGACCTCGACTACATCGAGGGATTGCTGGAGAAGGGCGTCTGGATCGGACTCGACCGCTACGGCCTCGACATCTTCCTGCCCTACGACAAGCGGCAGGCGACAGCCAAGGCGCTGCTGGAGCGGGGCTACGCGGACCGGATCTTTCTTTCGGCGGATTCGGTGGCGACCACCGACTGGTTCCCGCCGAACGTGATCGAGGCCCTGATCGCCGCGGGCGCGGCCCACGACTGGACGATCCGCATGGTGCCCGAGAGGGTCCTGCCGGAGCTCCGCGAGTGGGGCATGACCGCCGAGCAGGAGCGGACGATGATGGTCGAGAACCCGGTCCGCTGGTTGACGGGCTGAGTCCGGGCCCACCCACATAGGCTTGCCCCGTGGCCGATGCGAACGACCCCGGGCTGCTGACGCCGGCCGAGACCTCGCTGCTGATCGACCGCTACGAGATCACGATGGCGGCGAGTTATCACCGTCTGGGCCGCAACGAGCCCGCCGTCTTCGAGCTCTTCGTCCGCAAGCTGCCGCCCCATCGCGACTGGCTGCTCGTCTGCGGACTCGGCCCGACGCTGCGACTGATCACAGAGATGCGCTTCGGACCGGCCGAGCTCGAGTACCTCGGAACCCTCGGCTGCAACGACGAGTTCCTGCGCTACCTCGAGGGGTTCCGGTTCGGCGGCGGCGTCGATGCGATGCCGGAGGGGACGATCGCCTTCCCCGACGAGCCGCTGCTCCGCGTCACTGCACCGCTGATCGAGGCCCAGCTGCTCGAGACCCTGCTGCTCAACCAGATCAACTTCCAGACGATGATCGCCACGAAGGCGGCCCGGGTCGTACTCGCGGCGGACGGCAAGGGAGAGTCCGTCATCGACTTCTCACCGAGGCGGGACCATGGGGTCGACGCCGCGATGAAGGTGGCCAGGGCATCCGCGGTGGCCGGCTTGGGTGGGACCTCGAACATGGCGGCGGCAATGCGCTACGGGCTGCTGCCGGTGGGCACGATGGCCCACTCCTACGTGCTCAGCTTCGAGAGCGAGGAGGAGGCGTTCGAGGCCTTCATGCGGGAGAACCCGGAGAACGCCCTGCTCCTGGTCGACACCTACGACACGCTCGAGGGGGTGCGCCGGGCGATCGAGGCGTCCCGCCGCACGGAGATCCCGCTGACCGGGATCCGGATCGACTCGGGGGACCTGGCCGGCCTCGCCACCGAGGCGCGGCGCCTACTCGACGAGGCCGGGTTCAACGAGGCGATGATCGTCGCCTCGGGGGACCTGGAGGAGCACCGGATCGCCGAGCTCTGCGGCGCCGGGACCCCAATCGACCTCTGGGGGGTCGGCACCGAGCTTGGGACCAGCCGCGACTCGCCCGTCGTCAACGGCGTCTACAAGCTCGTCGCCGAGCTCAGCGGCGAGGCATGGCGCGGGGTGGCGAAACGATCCGAGGGAAAGGCCACGCTGCCGGGCGCCAAGCAGGTGTTCAGGCGATTGGAGGGCGGCACGATGGTGGAGGACGTCGTCGGGACCGCCGAGGAGCAGCTCGACGGGGAACCGCTCCTCGTTCCCGCCATGAGGGAGGGCGAGATCGTCCACCCGGAGACGCTCGACGAGATGCGCGAGCGAAGCAGACGTGGCCTCGAAGCGCTGCCGGTCGCGCTGCGAAGCCCAGGAGAGAAACCCCACTACCCGGTGCGGCACTCCGACGCACTCACCGAGGCCGCCAGCTCGATTTCGTCGGGCTAGCGTCGAGCGGAGAAGAAGTCCTCGAGCAGCGCGGCCGACTGATCGGCGAGCAGGCCCGCCTCCACCGAGGGGCGGTGGTTGACGACCGGCGCGTCGAACAGGTCGATCACACTGCCGACCGCGCCGCCTTTGGGGTCCGCGGCCCCGTAGACAAGGCGCGGCACGCGCGCCAGGGTTATCGCGCCCGCGCACATCGGGCAGGGCTCGAGCGTCACGTAGATGGTGGTCTCGAGCAGTCGCCAGCCGCCGAGCCGCTCGGAGGCCTGGCGTAGGGCGAGCACCTCCGCGTGGGCGGTCGGGTCCCGCCGCAGCTCGCGCTCGTTGCCGGCGGACCCGAGGACCTCCGCGCCGCGCGCCACGACCGCGCCGATCGGCACGTCGGCGTGCGCGGCCGCGCCCTCGGCCAGTTGCAGGGCGCGCCGCATCATGCGCTCGTCGATGGCGGAATCCGTCATGCGCTGAGTATCCCGTGAACCGGCGCATGCCCCGCGCTGATTCGCGATCCGCGTTAGCCCCGAGCGAGCAGGAACTTTCGCTGGGGGGCGGTGTTTAGGACCTAGCCTGTGCCGCCCTCGGCCGGGCCCCTCTCGGGAAGACTCATCGGGGACGATGCGAACGCTGATCGCCACAACCGCGCTTGCCCTGCTGCTCGCAACCGCTCTGTTAGCGGCAGCGGCTAGCGCCGCGGAAGCGCCCATGGAGCACGCGGCGTTCGTCCCGGGACAGCTCCTGGTGCGTTTCCAGGGCGGGAGCGAGAGGCTCGTCGATCTGCCGCAGGGGGTTGACGTGGCCACGGCCGAGCGGGCCCTCGGCGCCAATCCGGCGGTCGCGTACGCGGTTCCCAACTACGTCGCCCACGCCTCGAGCATCCCGGACGACCCCGGTCCCGCCGGCGTCCCCGGCGGCTGGCAGCGGACGCAGTGGAACTTCCTGCCGTGCGGCTCGCTCTGCGGAGAGTCCCCCACCCCGCTGCAATTCCAGGAGCGCGGCGGGCTGAACGCCCCCGGGGCCTGGGAGATCCTCAAGCAGCGCGGCGTCCCCGCCGGCAAGGGGGCCAGGGTGGCGGTGCTCGACACCGGCGTCGCCTACATGACCAAGAAGCCGAGGTTCCGGCGCAGCCCAGACTTCTCCCGCAAGCAATTCCTGCCCGGCTACGACTTCGTCGACAAGGACCGCCAGCCGCTCGACGAGGACGGCCACGGCACCCACGTCACCGGCACGATCGCCGAGCGGACCGGCAACCACTTGGGCCTCACGGGCCTCGCCTCCAGGGCGAAGATCATCCCCGTCCGCGTACTCGACTCCGAGGGCTTCGGCACTGCCCGCAACATCGCCAGGGGAATCCGCTGGGCGGCCAACCACAAGGCCCAGGTGATCAACATGAGCTTCGAGTTCTCGCTCGGGGTCAACAGCTGCGGCAAGATCAAGGGGATCTGCTCGGCGATCAAGTACGCCTTCAAGAAGGGCGCCCTGGTGGTCGCCGCGGCGGGGAACGAGAACGGCGAGCCGGTCGCCTACCCCGCCGGCGCCCCGCATGCGATCGGCGTCGGGCGGACGACCAAGGACGCCTGCCTGGCGAGCGAGTCGCGCACCGGGGCCGGCCTCGACCTGGTTGCGCCCGGCGGCGGCTTCCCGCTGCTCGCCAACTGCGGGACCGACGACGCCCTGTTCAGCCGCGGGGTACCGATCTTCCAGCTCACCCTCGTCGGCGGCGGGTTCAGAACCTTCGGCTACCCGGGCGGCTACGAGGGCACCTCGATGGCAGCCGCACACGTCTCCGGAGTGGCCGCGCTGGTGATCGCGAGTCACGTCGTAGGCAGCTCGCCGGCGGCGGTCGAGTGCCAGCTCGAGGGCAGCGCCCGGCACAGCGACTCACAGCTCGGGCAGCCGTATGACCCGCGGCTGTTCGGCGCCGGGCTGGTGGACGCCGCGGCGGCAGTGCGTGCCAGAGCCCCTGGCTGCTAAGTCGTCTTGACGATCCAGACGTCGCAGGGAGCGTGGTGCGAGATCTTGTTCGGCACGCTGCCGAGCAGGAAGCGCCGCGCCCCGGTCATGCCCTTGTTGCCGACCAGGACGAGGTCGGCGTCGTTCTCCTCGGCGACGTCGAGAATCGCGTCGGCGGGATCCCCCTCGCGCGGGTGGGTTACCACCTCGACCTCGGCCTTCTTCGCCTGGGCCGCCGCCTTGTCGAGCACGAACTGCACGTCCTCCCGCGGGTTGATCGTATGGGAGATGTCGCCCGAGATACCCGACTCCTCGTCCCTGAGACGAGACCGCGGGATCGGCTCGTAGGCGCTCACGATCTCCAGCTTCGCGTTGGAGATCTTGGCGAGCTCGACGGCCGTCCTCACCGCCTCGGTGGCGGTGTCCGAGCCGTCGGTTCCTACCACTATGCGATCGAACATCGATCCTCCTCGAACCGGCATCAGAGGGTCGCGCTGTCGCGCGCCCTCGCATTATGCGGGCGCAGTCTAGCCCGCGCCGCTAGACCCGCGCCACAGCTCCACTCAGCTGAGCTTGACGATCGCGATCACCATCGACGCGAGCAGGCAGGCGACCAGGATCACCAGGGTGATTGCCCAGAGGCGTGGCATGCGACGATCGTAGTCGGCTCAGTCGTTCTCGATCGGCTGCGGGTGTGGGCCGGGTACGCCCTGCAGCGCGCTCGCCGGCGTGCCCGGCGCGACCTCGTACCAGTCCACGTAGCGGCCGCAGGCCTGGTGCAGCGGGACCACCTGGCGTGGCGGGTCAGCGCGCGTCGCGGCCAGCCCGGTGAGGTAGGCCTTGCTCTCGGTGTGCAGGAGGCGGCCGATCAGCGGCGGGTCATCGACGCTGACGTCGAAGACGACCTCGCCCGGCCTCTTCACCTCCAGCGTCCCCACGGGGTAGTAGGGCGACGGCCCGCGGAAAAGCAGGTTGGTCCGGAGGGTCGCATCGAAGGGCGCCGCGAGTGGGCCGCCCGCGGCGGTCACGTGCAGAGGCTGAGTGCTGGCGTACTGGATCGAGATGTCCCACCGGCCGGGAGTCAGATAGAGCCGCTGCTGCGCGGGCTTCGACTGGGTCAGCTCCGGGCCCGGGCGCCAGACCCTGCCGACCACGGGCTGCACCGTGAAGACGGTGGCAGTGCCGCTGACCTTGCGGAGCTTCGACTCCCCGGGATCGCTGCAGTCGAGCGGGGCGCCGGGGTTGATCGGCTCGAACAGGGTGCGTCGCTGGCCGACCGGGTGGTCGCGGTGCCAGAGGATGAAGTCGTGGGTTCGCAGCCGGGGCGAGAACCCCGACGGCGCTTGGCTCTGCATTGCAGCGCTGGTCGTGACCACCCACTTGAACTTGTTCATGACGAACGGCGGCAGGTTGTCCCAGTCGAACTTCGCGTTCAGGTCGGTGGCCCGATAGAGCGAGTGGGTCTCCTCTACGTCGTAGTGGTTGGTGATCGGCGCGTAGACCTCCGACCCGATCAGCTCCCAGGAGACGAAGTTGTCGCGGCCCAGGAAGAGCACGTTCTGGCCGTCGACGATCGGCCGCATCCGGCGCATCTCCTGGAGGTGGTAGTCGGGCCCCACCGCGGATTGGCGCAGCGGCAGCAGCGTGGAGAAGGCGGCGGCCGCCGCGAAGGCGAGCGTGAGCAGTGGCACACCGAACGAGACAAGGGGTCGGACCGGACGCGGCGGCCACCAGCCGCTATCTCCCGCCGGAACCGCGGCCTCCTCGCCCTCGATTGCATCGGCTGAGAGCAGCCCGCGCAGGGAGATCAGGATGACCAGCGGCGCTGCGATCGCCAGGCATTTGGCCTGCGTGTACGGCGTGCCGAAGGCAAGTGCCCCGAGGTAGACGAGCGTCGCCGCCAAGAGAGCCGACGGCAGAGCCGACTCACGACGCGACAGTGCCCGGCCCAATCCCCATGCGAACGCCGCCAGAGCGAGGAGGCCGCCCAGATAGAAGGCGATCTCGGGGGTCGTCGAGTTCGCAGGGGTGATCCGGAATTCGCCGGAGGGCCAGATGCCGAAGGCCTCGAGCGGGTTGAGCGGCTGCCGCAGGTTGCCGAACCCAACCGTTGGACCGGTGCCCTGTGGATTGAAGGCCTTGAAGCTCGAGAAGCTCGCGAGCCGAAAGAGCTCGGGCAGGGCACAGAGCACCGGGACACCGACGCCCACCAGGATCGCCGCCCTGGCTCCGCGGAGCCGCTCGCGCAGGCGAAGGCCGGCGAGCAGCGATGTAGCTCGGTCGCGCTCGCGGAGCGCGACGACGAGCATCCAGATGACGACGGCGCCCAGCAGCCACGCGAGCCCGGGGAAGCTGTAGTTGTAGATCGTCCCCGCGGCGATCACTCCCAGCGGGATCGCGGCCCGGGGTGATCCTCCCTCACGGGACCAGGCCGGGCCCACCGCCGGCAGGGCCAGCGCGAAGCCGAGCAGGGCGAGCGCGAGCAGCGGCTCCTTGAAGGCGCCCTGCGCCAGGTAGGCCGCCGCCAGGTAGGGGCTCGCCGCGAGCACCGCAGCAGGGGCGCGCAGCAGGCCGCGGACACCCCGAAGCGCACCGTAGGCAGTCAGCCCCAGGAGTACGGCGATCGCGCCGGTGAGCCCAGCGAAGCCCTCGATCAGACTGGCGCCACTCACCTTCGCGGTGGCCGCGACGATCGCGTGCGGGCCGAGGGGGTAGCCGCCTTTGATCAGGTCCGGGGTGGGCCCGGCGTGAGTGGTGATCCACTCGGCAAACAGCAGATGGGAGGCCATGTCGTCGTTGACCAGGCCCTGGCCCAGGATGCCGACGCGGCCGCTGGTCGCGAACGGGATCGCTGCGACCAGCGCCGCAGCGACGACGACGAGGATCGCCCCGACGCGAACCGTCCCAGCCGGGGCGCGAGTGCGACCGAAGACGAGAAAGCACGCCGCCAGCGCGATTCCCACCGCGATCGCGGCCGTGACCGCGTGCCCGGGCAGCTTGATCGCGACCCCGCAGATCACGAGCAGCGCCGAGATCCCGGTGGCGGGAGCGGCGGCCGAATGGCGCGGCAGCCCGGCGATCGACATGATCGCCGCGCCGAGCAGCAGGGAGGCGGCGGCGATCAGCGCGCCCGCCAGCAGAGCCGAAAGCATCGCGGAAGCCTAGATAGAACCGGGAAGCTCTAGAGGCCGGGGAGGTGGCGAGCCTCGAAGCCCTGCGGATAGGCGTCGTACGGATGCCAGCGCGGGCCTGAGCCGCGGGCATCGCCGACGGTGTCCCAGCGCAACCCGGCGATCACCGCATAGACGTGGCCGGGATTCGCGTAGATGGTGAGCCAGCGGCCCTTTCCCGGTATGCCGTAGCCCATGAACTGCCCTGAGGTGAGCGGGGTTTGGAGAAGGCCGGCGCCGGCGAGCGCATAGCTCACGGCGCCGGAGCAGTCATACCCCTTCGACTGGAATGCGCCGTGCCCACCGCCCCAGCTGTAGGGCTGGCCGACGATCAGGTTCGCCGCGCTGATCATCTGCCTGATCGGATCGGGTGCGGAGGCCGGAGCGAGGGCGGTCCTGTTGAGCAGCAGCGCGGACTCGACGCCGCCCACTGGATGGGTGGCGGTGTAGACCCGCTTGCGCTCGGCTGGCGACGGCGGCGCGTACGAGCCGTTCGAGCCGGCGGACGCCGCGGGCATTCCGGTCACGGGATCGACAGGTGCCGGTGCAGTCTGTTTGGCCGGTGTGTCCCAGGGCGCCGCCTGCTGGAGCGATGCCTCGGATCGGTACTGGGGCTTCGCGCGCCCCTCCCAGGGCTCCGGCGCCAGCTTCACCGAGGCCGGCTTGTCCGAGGCGGACCTGGAACCACCGTTGAGCTGCGGGATCGCGACGACGGCAGCGGCCGTGACCGCCGCGGTCGCCACCACGGCCACCGCGATCCTGAGGCGGAGCTTGCCGTGAGCCATCCTGAACACGTCCCGGGCCCTCGCCATGAGCGGATCAACTCTAGGCGGGAAGCCGCCGGGGCGCGCCGCATCTCTAGACGGCGGGCCGCTCCATGTACCAGGTGGTCGCGCCTCCCGGGATGACGGATTCCCCGATCACGTCATAGCCGTGGGAGCGGTAGTAGGGCAGGTTGTCCGGATTTGCCGTCCACAGATAGGCCGGGACCTGGTCGGTATCGGCCCGGGCGAGCGCCTCGGACATCAGCCTCCGGCCGAGCCCGGCACGCTGGCGGGCCGGCGAGACCGCGAACATCCAGACCAGGAAGTGGTCGTACTCCGGATGCCGCTTCTCGAAGATCAGCTCGGCGCGGATCGACCTGAGCAAGACCGCCGGTCCGGCGACCAGGGGGCCGGGCGAGAGCATGGCGAGCGTCCGCAACTCCGGTGGCGGCCAGATCCCGGGGGCGCAGCCGGTGAGCACCGCCACGGGTTCGCCGCCCTCCGTGACGCACCAGGATGGGCCGCACCAGCGCTCGCCGACCCGAATCGTGCCGAGGCTGACCCGGTAGATGTAGCGCCAGCGCGATTCACGACGGCGCGGCCCGACCGAGACCCAGCCGGGGTCGTCGATGAACGCGTCGGCGAGCACCCGCGCGGCCGCCTGGTGATGGGCGGGGGTGAGCGGCTCGAGTGAGCCGCGCTCAGGCAAGGGAAGCCGAGGAGGCCGCGTCCGACTCCGCCGAGTCGGCCCGGTAGACGCGATGGCTGCCGGCGAGCCCCTTCAGCTCGAGCTCGCGGCCGCCGTCGAAGCGCATGCCGTTCTCGTTGCCGCCCGCGACCGCCTGCCGCAGCTCCTCGGAGACGAGGATCTCGCCCCCCAAAGCCTGCGCCGCGATCCGGGCGGCGAGGATCACGTTCTTGCCGAAGTAGTCGCCCTCCTCGGAGATCACCTCGCCCGTGTGGAGGCCCATCCGCACGCGCAGCGGCTCACCCGACCCACGCCGCTCGCGCTCTGCGAAGGCACGCTGGACGGCGATCGCGCACTCGAGCGCCTCGCAGGGATCGGGGAAGGCGAGCATGAAGCCGTCGCCCTGGCTCTTCACCTCGTAGCCGTCGTGGCGGGACACCTGCTCGCGGAAGATCGCGTTGTGCTCCCGCAGCAGCTGGAGCCAGCGCTCGTCGCCGAGCCGCTCGGTGATCACGGTCGAGTCCTCGATGTCACTGAACAGGATCGCGACCGTGCCGTCCGGCGCCGCGTGGGCGCGCATGTCGGGGCGCTCCTCCTCGAGCGCGGAGACCATCTCGTCGATCGAGGTGGTGACGTCGACCCCGGTCAGCCCCTGGGCCTCGAGCCGGTCGCGCAGTGCCCGGTCCACGATCCAGCGGGCCCCCATGTCGCGCGCCGTGCCGAGGACGTCGGAGAGCAGCTCCAATGCCAGGTCCCGGTCCCGGCCACCGTCTCGGGCGAGCAGCAGCTCGGCCAACGCGAGGCCGCAGAACGCCATCCCGGGTCGATCGCCCATCCGGGTGGCGATCTCCACCGAGTTGGCCAGGTGACGCTCGGCGTCGTCGACACGGCCCATGGTCTGCGCGAGCATCCCGAGCACCCGGTCGATCGGGCCGTTGCATCCCGTCGCGCGGGCAACCACGATCACCAGCCCCTCGTAGGGGAGCAGCTCGTCGTACGCGGGCCCGGCCCGCTCCGTGTCGCCGATCAGCGCGATCGCCTCGCCCAGCAGGCTCATCCCGACGACCCAGTTGACGTCCCGGGGGATGGCGGAGAAGTCGTCGCCCGCGAAGCGGTCCAGCTGACGCCGCGCCAACTCGACGTCGCCGCTGCGGGCCGCAAGTGTGATCAGCCCACCGCGCCAGGCAGGGATCCCGGGGAAGCGCTCGGCGAGGTCACGGACGGCCGGGATCAGCTCGCCCGCGCGTCCCTGGAGGCTGCGGATCTGGATCATCTGGATGCCGTAGGTCTGGGATGCGACCGACTGCTCCGCGCGCTCGCCCGCATCCCTCGCCTGCACGGCCAGCCTCTCGGAGCCCTCGATGTCGCCGTCGAGGAGGGCGCGCATGGCCCGGATTGCGACCACGTGCCAGCTGTGCTCCGGCATCCTGAGCTCGTCCGCGAGCTGCGCGTAGGTCGCGAGCTCGCGATCGGCGGCTTCCATGTCGCCCAGCTCGAGGAACTGCCAGAGGCGATAGGAGTGAGCCAGAAGGACGGCCTCGCGATCGCCATCTTTCTGGCCGATCTCGAGCATTTCGTCGGCGAGTTGCAGGCGCTCTCGCGGGGCATCCGGTCCGGAGGGGATGAAGATCTTCCGCTGCAGGGCGGCCGCCAGCGCCTGAGGCGCCTCAACCTCGCGTGCGATCTCGATCGCCTCGTCCACCAGCTGCTGCGACTCGGAGATGTCGTTGTCGACCCAGTACATCTCAGCTGACTTGGCGCTCAACAGCGCGGCGCGGCGGGCCGTCCGCTCCGGCCCGATTCGCTCGAGGGCCTCGTCGAGCAGAGCCAGCAGGTGCTCGTCGAGCCGCCCGGCCTCGCTCATCATCGCAATGCCGATCGCGGCGCCGACCAGGCTGTCGGTGTCGTCCAGCCGGCGAGCGGAGTCCGCCGCCAGCTCGAAAGCCGCGCGGGCGTCGGTCACGCGGGCGGATTTGGCCTCGGCCCCGCCCAGCCGGAGCAGCAGGCTGCAGCGCAGGGACTCGTCGGGATCGTCCATCAGCTCGAGCACCTCGAGCGCCCGCCCGTAGACGTCGACCGCGTCCTCGTAGGCGAGCTGCTCCATGTCCTGCTCACCTGCGCGCTGCGCGTAGTCGATCGCCTTGGCGAGATCGCTGCGCGGGGCGGCCTCGAGGAAGTGGTGGGCGAGCTCCCCGAGTCGCTCCTCGACGTTGCCGCCGCAGATCGCCTCGATGGCCAGCCCGGTCCGCTCGTGGAGCGCCGAGCGCTTCGCCGGGCTCAGCTCGTCGTAGAGGGTGTCGCGGACCAGCGCGTGCGAGAACGAGTAGCGGCCCTCCCCGAGGTTGGTGACCAGGCGCTCAGCGATGGCCTCCCTGGCTGCCTTCATCAGCTCCTCGGGGGGCTGCTTGGCGACCCGCGAGACCAGCTCCTCGTCGAAGTCGCGCCCGATCACAGCGGCGACCCGGAGAGCCTCATTGGTCTCCTCACTGAGTCGGTCGAGGCGCCGTCCGACCACCTCGCGCACGCCCTGAGGAATGTGAAGGTCGGCGGCGCTCGCGCCGGCGGTGAGCTTGCCCTCGCTGGCGAGCAGGCGGACCACCTCGCCCACGAAGAAGGGGTTCCCGTCGGTCTGCGCCTGGACCATCTGCGCGAGGCCAGGCGGCGAGGCGGCTCCGGAGGTCATCTCGATGTATCGCTCGACCGCGCCGACGCCCAGGCCGCGCAGTGGGATACGCCCGCTTCCTTCGATGCCCGAGATCTCGCCGAGCACCCGGGCGAGCGGATGGTGGCGACCGAGCTCGACGTCGCGGTAGGTGCCGAGGACCAGGAGGCCGCTCGAGGCGAGCTCCCTAGCCGCGAAGCGAAGCAGGAGCAGCGACGGCTCGTCCGCCCAATGGAGGTCATCGAGGACGATCACCAGCGGCCGGTCGCGCGCCGCGGCGAGCAGCAGGCTGGTCACCGAGTCGAACAGCCTGAATCGGGCCTCTTCGCTGTCGGACCCCTTGGCGGGCTCGATGTCGAGTTTCTCCGCCACCTCGGGGATCAGCTGCGCGACCTCGGCCCCTCCGGCGCCGAGCTGCCACGCCAGGGCTACCGGGTCGGCGTCACGGGCGTAGGAGCGGATCGCCTGCACCCAGGGCCAGTAGGCGGGCGCGCCCTCGTCCTCGCGGCAGCGGCCCCAATACGCCCGGGCGCCGCTCACCCTTGCGTACGTTGCGAGCTCCTCCGCCGCTCTCGTCTTGCCGATGCCGGGCTCCCCAACCAGCAGCTGGAGCGAGCCGCGGCCCGCGAGCGCTCCGTCCACGGCCTGGCGCAGCTGGTCGAGCTCCCGCTCGCGCCCGACGAAGACGCCGCCGGCCAGGCTCTCGAGCGGATTGGCGGGTCGCGCCTCGGCGGCCTCGTCCGGCTTCGTCTCGAGAGCGTCGACGATCAACTCGCGCGCGTTGCTCGCGCTGGTTGGACGATCCTCCGGCCGCTTGGCGAGCAGGGCCAGCACGACCCTGTCCAGCGCCTCGGGGATCTCGGTGTTGTGCCGCGAGGGCGGGACCGGGTCGGCGTGCAGGTGCTGGCTGATGATCGAGACGGCGTCGTCGCCCGGGAACGGCGGCTGGCCCGTGAGCATCTCGTAGAGCAGGGCCCCGAGCGAGTAGAGGTCGCTGGATGGACCGGCGGCCTCACCGATTGCCTGCTCGGGCGGTAGGTAGGCCACAGTGCCCACGAGGGTGCCGCCGCTCACCCTGCTGCGGGCCGCTTCGGTGGTGGCCAGGCCGAAGTCGCCGAGCCGGGCGTGGCCGTCGTCGTCGATCCAGACGTTGGCGGGCTTCAGGTCACGGTGGATGATGTCGCGCGCGTGCGCGTGCTCGAGGGCCCGGGTGACGTCCGCTGCGATCTCGACGGCGCGCGGAACCTCCAGCCGGCCTCCCGCCGCGGCGAGTAGGCCCTGGACGTCCCCGCCGGGCATGTAACGGCTGACGATGAACGGGTTGCCATCGTCCTCGCCGGTGTCGAGGACGGGGACGACGTGCGGGTGACCGCCGAGCTTGCGCATCGCCTCAGCCTCGCGGCGGGCCCTGGCCTGGATGGCGGCCCCCACCCCGGCCGAGTCGTAGAGCGCCAGGGCGACCTCGGTCCCGCTGGCCTCGTCGTCGGAGAGATAGACACGCTTGCGGCCGCCCTGGCCGAGGAAGCGCCGCGGACGATAGCGGCCGGCGATCTCGGTCGGAACGCCGGCGGGGAGGGGCCCGGCCGGGGGCACCTCGGCCGGGGCCTGCTGGGCGACCAGCTCGGTTCCGCAGGAGTCGCAGAACCGCGCACCCTCACGATTCTCGTTCCCACAGGACGGACACCGCATGTCCTGACCAAGTATCCCAAGAGCCGTCCGCCGGCCCAATCCGGAGTTGCAAGAAGCCGAAGCATCGCTAGACGTCGCCCGAGAAGGTGTCGCAGGCCTCGAGCCTGCCCGAGTCGAAGCCGGTCTGCAGCCAGTGCGACGCGCTGCTCCGAGGTGCCGTGGGTGAAGCTCTCGGGATCGATCCGGCCCTGAGTCTGCTGCTGGATGCGGTCGTCGCCGACCGCCGCGGCCGCGGTCAGTCCCTCCTGGAGGTCGCCGCTCTCCAGGAGCCCGCGATCGTAGGTCGAGCGCGCCCAGACACCGGCAAGGCAGTCCGCCTGCAGTTCCAGCCGCACTGAGAGCTCGTTGGCGTCGCCCGGGTTCGCCTGGCTCTGCTGGCGGACCTTCTGCTCGATGCCGAGCTGCTGCTGGACGTGGTGGCCGATCTCGTGAGTGAGGACGTAGGCCTCGGCGAAGTCACCGGGCGCCTGGAACCGACGCTGGAGCTCGTCGAAGAAGCCGAGGTCGATGTACACCCTCTGGTCGAGAGGGCAGTAGAACGGCCCGGTCGCGGAGCTGGCGAGGCCGCAGCCGGACTGCACCTGGTTGCGGAAGAGGACCAGCTTCGCCCGCTGGTAGGGCCTGCCGGCCGCCTGGAACTGCTGCGTCCAGAAGTCCTGCGCGTCGCCCTGCACGAAGTCGACGAACTGCACCTCCTTCTCCTCGTCCGGGCTCCCGGGGACCGAGTTGCTCGCCCGTGCCCGTCTGGGGGACCTGCGGAAAGGAGCTGGTCGGGTCGGGGACGTTGAAGCCGCCGCCCGTCACCGCCTCCCTGGATGAAGAGGAGGTAGACGATGGCCAGGACGATGATCGTGCCGATCCCGCCGCCCCCGAGGCGCCCCATCGGGATCGGCATGCCGCCGCCGGCGCCGAATCCTCCCCCCGCGCCGCGCCGATCCTCGATGTCGCCGCTGCGCTTGCCCGGCTTCCACTTCATCGGCGGCCACTCTATCCGTGCCCAACTGGCGCGAGACTGACACCGTGAGCGACCGAACCCTGCCCGATCCCATCGCCCGGCATCTCGATCGGGCTCTCCCCGAGGGGGCCCCGGAACCCCGGCGCGTCCGCCTCGGGCAGAGCGGAGAGATGGTCCAGAGGCCCGGCGGCCGTCGGCTGGAGTTCACAGCCGTGCAGCAATACGCCACCGACCGCGTCGAGTTCGAGTGGCGGGCCTCCTTCGGAACGAACCCCTTCGTCCGCGTGAGAGTCACGGATCGCTATCGCGATGGCAAGGGGCTGCTGATCGCCCGCGTCTGGGGTCTCGTCCCCGCCACCAGGAACACCGGGCCGGAGACCGACCGGGGAGAGGCCATGCGCTACCTCGCCGAGCTGCCGTGGGTCCCGTTCGCGATGACAGCGAACCGTGAGCTGTCCTGGCGAGAGCTCGACGACGGCGAGGTCGAGGTCTCCACCCTGGTCGGCGGAGTCGCGGCCAGCGTGCGACTGGCATTCGGCGAGTCGGGGCTGATCAGAAGAGCATCCGCGATGAGGCCCCGAGCGGCCGGCGGGGCCTTCGTCGACACGCCGTGGGTCGGCGAGTTCGGCGACTACATCGAGCTCGGCGGGATCCGCGTTCCGGGCACGCGGAGGTGCGCTGGGAGCTGCCCGAGGGCCCGTTCACCTACTGGCGCGGCGAGGTCGCCTCGCTGCTCGTGGAATAGGCGTCGAGCGTCTGCCGCTGGGAGAGCACGTAGAGCAGGACCAGCGACGGGATCACCGTGACCGCCGCGACCGCGAAGATGACGATCACCGCGGTCAGCGTCGCGGAGGCCCCCGCCGCCTCCGAGATCGTCAGCGAGGTCGGCAGGATGTAGGGGAAGGCGGCGGCGAAGTACCCCCAGATGACGGCCGCTCCGGCCCCCACCGCCGCCGCCCGCAGGCCGTAGTTCCGCCCGCTGACCAGCAGGCCAAGGGCGACCAGGCCACAGATCCCGGAGAGGATGACCAGGGCGATGCCGGGCCACGAGGTGAGCCCGTCGTAGACGTAGCGGCCGTCGGCGTGGAGCGCGATCACCCCCACGACCGCGGCGGCCCCGGCGATCACCGCCGCCGCCAGAGCGCGGCGCTCGAAGTAGTCGCGGAGCTCGGCGTCGCCCGCCGCTCCCGAATCGCGCACCAGGAAGACCGCGGCGGTGTACGCCGTGAGCAGCACGAAGAGGACACCGGTGACCAGGGGCAGGAAGCCCGTCCAGCTGCTCGTGGGATCGCCGTCGCCGCCGGCGGGCACCTCACCGGAAGCGATCGCCCCGACCACCGTGCCCATGAAGAAGGGTGTCAGCACGGACGCGAACCCGAAGACCCGGCTGGCGGGTCGCTCCACGGGCCCGGGCAGAGCGTGGCGGAAGGCGAAGCCGGAGCCGCGCAGGACGATGCCGAGCGCGGCGAGCGCCAGCGGGATGTAGAGCGTGGTGAAGATCGCCGAGAAGGCCTGGGAGAACGCCGTCCAGAGAATGACGAGGACGAAGATCAGCCAGACGTGGTTGGCCTCCCAGACGGGGCCGATCGAACGGTCGATCTGGGTCCGGACCCGCTTCGCGCGGTCGCCCGATCCCGCCAGCAGATCCCATACCCCCGCGCCGAAGTCCGCTCCGCCGAAGATCGCGTAGAGCGTCACCCCGATCCAGAGGATCGCCGCGCAGACGTCCGCGCTGCTCATGCGGATGCCCCCGACCGCTCGCCCGGCGGAGGTCCGTACGGGATCTCGGCCTCCGGCGCACCCTCACGCCAGCGGCGGGAGAGGCCGCGCAGCACGGTGATCGCGATGACCGCCAGCGCGGCATAGAGGGCCATCGTCACGCCGAACACCCACCAGATTCCCTGGGCCGGGGTCACCGCGTCGGCCGTGCGCATGTAGCCGTTCACGATCCATGGCTGGCGGCCGACCTCGGTGACGATCCAGCCGCACCAGAGCGCGACCACCGCCGCCACCCCGGCGATGGCGCTGATCCGCAGGAACCATCGTGTGGCCGGCAGGTCGCGGCGCCGCCACCAGGAGATCGCGAACCAGACCGCGAGCAGGAAGAGGCCAGTGGCGATTCCCACCATCGAGGTCGAAGGAGAGGTGCAGCATCGTCAGGGCGGGCGGCTGGTCGTTCTTCGGGATCTGGTTGAGGCCGGTGACGTCGGTGTTCTTGCTGAAGCCCGACCAGGAACGAGTCGAGCCCCGGGATCCCGATCCCACCCTTGACCTGGCCGTCGACGCAGATGCCGCCCAGGTATTCGGTCTGGTCCGGCCCTCCCTTGTAGATGCACTCCATCGCCGCGAACTTGGCCGGCTGGTCGTCGGCGATCGAGCGAGCCGCCGTGTCCCCGACGAAGAGCTGGATCGGCGTGGCGATCGCCGCCACAGTGAAGGGGATCACGAAGCCGAGCCGGTGGTAGCGGTCACGGCGGCCACGGAGCATCCCCACCGCGTACACGGAGGCGATCAGAAAGCCGGTGACGATGTAGGCCGCCAGGAACATGTGGAAGAACTCGTAGCCGGTCGCCGGGTTGAAGAGCACCTCGAAGGGCCTGACGTCGGTGACGTTGCCGGCGGAGTCGAGGTCGAATCCCTGGGGCTGGTTCATCCAGGCGTTCACGGCGATCACGGAGAAGGCGCCACCGACCCCGGAGATCACGATCGGCACCGCGGCGAGCATGTGCGCTCGGGGCGAGAGCCGGTCCCAGCCGTAGATGTAGATGGCGATGAAGATCGCCTCGAGGAAGAAGAAGATCCCCTCGATCGCGAAGCCGACTCCGAAGGCGTCACCGAAGCGGCCCGTGAACCGCGGCCAGAGCAGGCCGAACTCGAAGGAGAGGACGGTGCCGGTCACCGCGCCGACGGCGAAGAGGACCGCGACAGCCTTCGACCAGTTGCGCGCCAGGCGAAGCGCCTCCGGGTCCTTCTTCCGATGGCCGTGCCACTCGGCGATCAGCATCACGGCCGGGAAGGCCACGCCGAGGCAGGCGAGCACGATGTGGAAGCCGAGGGTGAACCCCATCTGGGTGCGGGCCGCCAGCAGGTTCGAGGAGGAGTCGGCCAACAGGGGGATGGGCAAGCTCATCAACGTGACCCTATTTCCCCAGCATCTTCGGGCGGCGGATCTGCCTTCTTCCGATCGGCCTCCTCTCCCATAAGCGACTGCAGAAAGGTCCGCCCGCCGGCCTGCTCCATGGCTACGCGCGCTACGACCTGCTGCATGCTGATCGTCCTTTGAGGCCGGCCGTTGCCGATGAACGTGAACGCCCACCGCGGCACGGTCGCGAGCCGGTTCTTGAAGCCCGTCAGGAACGTCAGGTGGACGAAGAGCCACGCCATCCAGCCGATGAAACCGGAGAGTTGGATGCCCTTGAAGCTGACCACCGCTCGGAACCGGGAGATGGTCGCCATGCTGCCGAGGTCCCGATAGCGAAACGCCTTGGGCTCCTCGCCACGCAGTCGGCGCTTGATCGTGTTGGAGGCGTGGAGTCCCTGCTGCATCGCCACCTCTGCCACGCCCGGCAGATCGTCGAGGGACATCATGTCGCCGATCGCGAACACCTCCGGGTGCCCGGGCAGCGTGCAATCGGGGAGCACGCTGATACGCCCCGGGCGGTCCACCTCGGCGCCGGTGGCCTCCCCCAGCATCTTGGCCAGCGGTGAGGCCTGGACTCCTGCGGCCCAGACCTTCGTCCGCGCGGGAATCCGGCGCTCCTCGTCCCCGTGCTTGACGACCACGCTGGTTCGATCGATGTCCGTGACGATGCTCGACATGTGCAGCTCGATTCCGAGGCGCTCGAGACCCCTCGCCGCCTTGCCGGACAGCCGGTCGCCGAAGCTGGCCAGCACCTCCTTGCCGCCGTCGAAGAGGAGGATCTTGGCGTTGCGCGGATCGATCTCCCGGAAGTCGTCCTTGAGCACCCGCCTCGACAGCTCCGCGATCTGGCCGGCGATCTCAACGCCGGTCGGCCCACCGCCCACCACGACGAAGGTGAGCCACTCCTGTCGCTTCGCCGGGTCTTCCTCCAGCTCCGCCAGTTCGAAGGCCCCGAGAATGCGGCCGCGGAGCTCGAGAGCATCGTTGATCGTCTTCATCCCGGGCGCCCAGCGCGAGAACTCGTCATGGCCGAAGTAGGACTGGCCGGCGCCGGCGGCGACGATCAGGCTGTCGTAAGGGAACTCGATCGGGGCGCCGTCGGGGCGTATGGCCGTCGCGATGCGGGCCTCGAGGTCGAAGCCGTTGACCTCGGCGAGCTCGACGGCGACGTTGCCGTGACGGTGGAGAACGCCGCGCAGCGGCGGCGCGATCTCGCCCTCGGAGAGGATCCCCGTGGCGACCTGGTAGAGCAGCGGCTGGAAGAGATGGTGGTTGTGCCGGTCCACGAGCGTCACGCGGACCGGAGCGCGGCGCAGCGCCTTCGCTGCGAACAGACCACCGAAGCCTCCCCCGACGATCAGGACTCGATGGGAATCCGTCGCCACGGCCTACCCGTCGAGTAGCGGGCTCCTAGGAGCCCAATCGCTCCAGGAGGTGGTCCCCGACCCTGAGCGAATTGGCCATCGCCGTGAGCCCCGGGTTGACGGCGCCGATGCTCGGGAAGAAGCTGGTGTCCACGACGTAGAGGTTGTCGAGCTCATGGGCCTTGCAGTTCGTGTCGAGCACCGAGTCGGCGGGATCGGTGCCGAAGCGGCAGGTCCCGGTCTGATGCGCGACCCCCGCCACCGGGATCTCGTTCTTCAGGTAGGCGTGGTGCGGGAGAAGGTGGCCCTCGTGCATGCCGATCTCGCCGAGCATCGACTTGAGCTTGTCGTAGAGCTCCTTCTTCGGCTTCTCGTTGGAGTAGGTGTAGCTCAGCCTGATCTGCCCCGTCGTCCGTGAGCGTCACCCGGTTCTCGGGCTTCGGCAGGTCCTCGGTTGAGAGCCAGAAGTCCACCGCGTGGGCCGCAACCGTCTCGAGCGACCAACTCGGGAGCGAATTTCGTCTCTCCCGGCTTCTCGCCGCGGAACATCGGCGCCTGGGACTTGCCGACCATCTGGATGTTGCCGAGCGGGTGATCGAACTCCTCACCGGCGAAGTAGAAGTCATTGAGGCCCGAGCGTCTTCTGGAAGACGGTCGGGTTCGGCTCCTTCGACAGGGCCAGGACGGCCTGGCTGTTGTGGAACATGTAGTTGCGGCCCACCTGGTCGGAGCCGTTCGCCAGGCCATTCGGATGCTTGTCGGTGGCGGAGGCGAGCAGCAGCTTGGCGGAGTTGGCCGCACCGCAGGAGATCGCGACGATGTCGGCTGAGTAGGTCTCCCGCTCGCCGTCGCGCTCGACCACCACCTCCGTCACCGCCTCACCACCGGCGTCGGTGTTGAGGGCGACCGCCTCTGAGTTCGTCAGCAGCGTGACGTTCGCGTGCTCGAGCGCGGGCCGCACCGCGATCACCTCGGCGTCAGACTTCGCGTGCACGAGGCAGGGAAAGCCATCGCAGTCGTTGCAGCGAACGCAGGTGCTGTAGGGCATGTTCGCCTCGTCCAACATCACCCCGCAGGGAGCGTGGAAGGGCCGGTAGCCGGCGGCGGCGAGATCGTCCGAGAGCTGCTGGATGCGCGGCTCGTGGGAGACGGCCGGGAAGGGATAGGGAGCGCTTGCCGGGGGCTCCGTGGGGTCCTCGCCTCGAGCACCGTGCACCTGGTAGAGCTCCTCCGCCTGCGTGTAGTAGGGCTCCATCTCGTCGTAGGAGATGGGCCAGGCCGGCGAGACGCCATCGTCGTACTGGACCTCGCCGAAGTCCTCGGCGCGCAGGCGGTAGAGCGCCGCGCCGTACATCTTGGTCGCGCCGCCGACGAAGTAGTGCACCTGCGGGGCGAACTCCTTGTCCTTCTTGTCGTACCAGGTGTCCTCCGACTGGTAGCGGCCGTCGACGAAGACGTCCTCGGCCCGCCAGTTCTGCGGCTCGCGAGTCAGGAAGTCCCCTCGCTCCAGCAGAAGGATCTTCTTGCCGGAGCCGGCGAGCCTGTGGACGAGCGTCCCTCCCCCAGCCCCGCTGCCGATCACGATCACGTCGTAGTCGCTCATGCGTTGACGCCGACCTCCTTGAGGCGCTCGCTGAGGATGATCCGCGCCGCCGCCTCGATCAGGGCGAGGTGGGAGAAGGCCTGGGGGAAGTTCCCCAGGTGGCGGCCCGTGCTGGGGTCGAACTCTTCGGCGTAGAGGCCGAGCGGCGAGGCGATGCGGAGCAGCCGGTCCATCAGGTCGCGCGCGCGCTGCTGCTCGCGGATGATCGCCAGACCCGTGACGAGCCAGAAGGAGCAGATCAGGAAGCTGCCCTCCTTGCCCGAGAGCCCGTCGTCGGTCTCGCCGGTCCGGTAGCGCAGGACGTACCCGTCCTCGGTGAGGTCGTCCGCGATTGCCAGCACGCTCTTGCGGAGCACCTCGTCATCGCCCGGCAGGAAGCCGAACAGGGCGGCCAACAGGGTCGAAGCGTCGAGGGCGTCGGTGTCGTAGTGCTGCCGCAGGACGCCGTCCCGTACACCCTTGTCGAGGATGTCCTTGCGGATCTCCTCGGCCGTGGCGCCCCATGTCTGCCTGGAGCTTCGAGTCTCCTCGGATCTCCGCGAGCTGCGAGGCCCGGTCCATCGCGACCCAGCACATCAGCTTGGAGGAAACGTAGTGCTGGGGCTTGCCCCGCGCCTCCCAGATCCCCTGGTCCGGCTTCTTCCAGACCTGCGTCGCGCACTCCGCCTGCGCCTGGACCACGGGCCATAACCCACGCGGCAGGCGCTGGCTCCGGTGGCTGTGCAGCAGGATCGAGTCGAGAGCGGCGCCGAAGACGTCGTTCTGGCGCTGGTCGAAGGCGCCGTTACCGACCCGCACGGGCGATGCTCCCGCGTATCCCGAGAGGTCATCCCGAGTCGTCTCGGTGAGGTCCCGCCGACCGTCGATCCCGTACATGATCTGCAGCCCGCCGTCCTCGTTCGGCTCGAGCTCGCCGATGAACTGCATGAACTCGTTGGCCTCCCAATCCAGGTTCAGGTAGTGAAGGGCCTGGAGGGTGAAGGTCGAGTCCCTGATCCAGGTGAAGCGGTAGTCCCAGTTTCGCTCGCCTCCTGGCGTCTCCGGCAGCGAGGTCGTCAGGGCCGCCACCGTTGCGCCCGTGGGCATGTAGGTGAGCCCCTTGGTCGCGAGCGCCGAGCGCTGGATCGCACCTCGGAAGCGGTGGTCCGGCATCCGGGCCTTGGAGACCCACGTGCGCCAGTAGTTGGCGGTCTCGCTCATGCGTGCGTTCGCCTGGTCCATGTCCTCCGGTGAGGCGAGCTCCTCCGCCCAGGACAGCGAGCAGAACGCCTGCTCCCCCTTCTGGAGCGTGTGCCGTGCCTGCGCCATCTGTCCCTCCACCCCCAGCGGAATGCTGCTTCGGAGCCTGACGGTCACACCCGCTCCGCTCGCGTCGGCGGTGTGTCGGTCCTGCAGCGACCAATCGGCGGGGATCCGGCCGTAGTCGAAATCCGGCTCGCAGAGCAGCTCCATGTCGACCGAGCCCTCAATGCAGAGGACGGTTCGCACGAGCAGGTGATGGGCGTCCTCGTCGGCGGGCGCGCGCGTGTGCGGGGTGACCTCGTCCTCGTGCAGGGTGGGGCCGATCGTCAGGGCATCGCGCACCATCGCCCATCCCGTCGGCGTGTGCCAGGTGGTGTTGAGGATGTTCGTGCCGGGCTCGTAGATCCGGCTGCTCGGGACGTTGATCCCGAAGGGGGCGAAGCGGAACGCGCCCGCTTCGCGGTCGAGCAGCGTCCCGAAGATGCTGGGCGAGTCGAACCGCGGCACGCAGAGCCAGTCGATCGCCCCGTCGGGCGCCACCAGTGCGCCGGTATGGCAGTTGGAGAGGAAGGCGTAGTCGGCGATCGGAGGGAACGGGCGACGGCATCGCCGCGCTCTGAGGCATTCCCTTCTCCTTGCCGGCCGCGGGCGCTTTGCCGTCTCCGCTCGCCGCCGCCTTGCCGCTGGAGCGGGTCTTTCCGGCGCTCTTCTGCTTCGCGGGACTCATGACCCGGTCCACGGCTCGTGCCACCCGCCGAAGTCCTTCACCAGCCGGTCGGCGGCCTTTGGTCCCCAGGTGCCCGGCTTGTATGGCAGGGCCCTCGGGGGCTTCTCGAGCAGCGGATCGCAGATCCGCCAGGTCTCCTCGATGTTGTCCTGCCGGGTGAAGCGCGTGCTGTTGCCGACCATCGCGGCGTGGAGGAGGACCTCATACGGTGTCGGCCCCTCCCCGCCCTGCTCGGCGAACTCCATGTCGAGGTTGATGTGCTCGGGTCTGGTTTCGTCACTGCGCTGTGCGTTGACCAGCAGACGAATCCCGGTGCTCGGGTGGAGCCTGACGACCAACTGGTCGGGCGCAGGCCGCTGCCGGCTGTCCGCGCTGTAGCCGAGGCGCGGCGGCTCCTTGAAGATCAGCCTGAGCTCCCACTGCTCCACCGGGAGCTCCTTCCCCGTCCGGATGAAGAACGGGACTCCGGTCCAGCGCCAGTTGTCGATCTCGAAGCGCATCGCCACAAAGGTCGCCGTCTTCGAGTCCTTCGCGACCCCCTTGATCTTCCGGTAGCCCTCGTACTGCCCTCGCACGAACTGCTTCGGGTCGGCCTTCGGCATCGCCGAGAAGACGCCGAACATCGCGTCCTTCAACGCCCGGGCGTCGCGGCTGGAGGGCGCCTCCATCGCGCAGGCCGCAACCACCTGCATCAGGTGGTTGACCACGACGTCCCTGAGGCAGCCAACCGGGTCGTAGAAGCTGCCACGGTCGGCGACCCCGAAGTCCTCCGCCATCGTGATCTGGACGCAGGCGACGCTGTTGCGATTCCAGACGGGCTCGAACATCGCGTTCGCGAAACGCAGATAGAGGATCTCGGCCAGGCCCATCACGCCGAGGAAGTGGTCGATCCGGTAGAGCTGGTCCTCACGGATGTACTGGTGGATCTCCGCCGCAAGCTCGCGGGCGGAGGCGAGGTCGTGGCCGAAGGGCTTCTCGACCACCACCCTGGCGTTCTTGGTGAGACCGGCTTCGGAGAGCCCCTTGATCGTCATGCCGAAGAGCGACGGCGGGATCTCCAGGTAGAAAACCGGGCTCCTGGCTCCCTTGATGTGGGCGGCGAGGCGCTCGTATGTGTCGGCCTCCGAGAAGTCGCCTTGGACGTAGGAGAACCGCTTGGCCAGGCGGTTGAAGACCTTGGGATCCGGCTTCTTTCCTGAGGAGGTCTCGATCGCCTTCCGGGCGTGGTCACGGAGGTCCTTGTCCGACCAATCGTCGAACGCCACCCCGACGATCGGGCAGTCGAGCAGGCCACGCGCCTCGAGCCGGTAGAGCGAGTTGAAGGTCATCACCTTGGCCAGATCTCCGGTGATCCCGAAGACGACGAAGCAATCGCATGAGCGATCAACCTTCCTTGGCATCGCGCGCATCCTATTACTCGGACTAAAGCGTTTGTATTCGTTTTGTAAATGGCTACCCGCCCCCTGATCAAGCAGACTGAGGGCTATCGATGATCGGCGAGCGATTGATCGACGGGATTCCGGCGCTGACCCTGGGCTCGGGCGACGCCGACGGGCTCGAGGCGACCTTCGTCCCCAGCGCCGACATGGTCGGCTGCTCGCTCCGCCACCGGGGCGAGGAGTTGCTCGGCCAGCGAGGGGGGCTGCGCGCCTACATCGCCGAGCGCTCCACCATGGGGATCCCACTCCTCCATCCATGGGCGAACCGGCTGGCGCGGACGCGCTTCTCGGTCGCCGGCGAGGAGGTCGACCTGGACGACGCGATGACGGTGACGCGCGACGCGAACGGCCTGCCCATGCACGGCATGCTCAATGCGGCCGTGGGGTGGCGGGTGGACCGCCACGAGGAGATCGACGGCGGAGGCCTGATCGCGGCCAGCTACGACTTCTCCGGACACCCCGAGCTGATGGCGGCCTTTCCATTCCCCCACGAGGTCCTGTTCCAGGCCACTCTCCGCAACCGCACCCTGACGATCAGCACTGCCGTGGAGGCGACCGGGGATCGGTCCGTGCCGGTGGCCTTCGGCTATCACCCATATCTGCGCCTGCCGCACGTCGAGCGATCGGCCTGGGAGGTGGAAATGCCCGTGACCGAGCGCCTCGAACTGGACGAGCGCATGTTGCCCACCGGGAAGCGATCGGCCGTCAGGGTCGAGGGCGGGCGGCTCGGGTCAAGAACCTTCGACGATGCCTACGTCGCGCCCGGCGCCGATGAGCCGTTCGTGCTGGCCGGCGACGGCAGGCGGATCGAGGTCGCTTTCGGAGACGGCTACCGGTTCGCGCAGGTCTACGCCCCGCCCGATGACGACGTCGTCGCCTATGAGCCGATGACGGCGCCCACCAACGCTCTGGTCGAGGGGGGTCCCGATCTGCCGGTGCTGGAGCCGGGCGAGCGCTACGAGGCGAGTTTCTCGATAGCCGTCACCTGAGCGAGGGGATAATGGCCACCGGCATGGACCGCCCGGAGGAGAACCTCACCCTCGCCGAGTTCCATGAGCTGTTCGAGTCGGTCTCGAGCTGGGGGCGCTGGGGAGCCGACGACCAGCGTGGAGCGCTCAACTACCTGACCCCCGGAAGCGTGCGGGCGGCTGCGGGGCTCGTCCGAAGCGGTGAGACGCTCTCGCTCAGCCTGCCGCTCAACACGAAGGTTGGGATCGACAACCCGGCTCCGGTTGACCATCACATGACGCTGCTCGCCGACGATGCGTCCGAATCCGGTCCCCTGCAGTTCGCCAAGGACTACATCGGGGCCGACTACCACAACCCCTCCCACAGCCACATCGACGCGTTCTGCCACGTTTCGCTCGATGGTCGCCTCTACAACGGGAGGCCGAGCTCGTCGGTGACCTCTCGGGGGGCGACCGAGGATGCCATCGATGTGCTCAGGGACGGCCTGATCGGGCGCGGGGTGCTGCTCGACGTGCCCCGCCTCCGGGAGGTTCCGTGGCTCGAGCCCGGCCAGAACGTGTTCACCGAGGACCTCGAGGACGCGGAACGAAGGCAGGGCGTGACCGTTGGGGAGGGCGACATCCTCTTGGTCCGGACCGGCCATACCAGGCGCCAGCTCGAACGCGGCGCCTGGGACTCGGATACCGCGAGGGCCGGCCTCCACCCGACGGTCGCCCGCTTCCTCGCCGAACGCAGGGTCGCCGCCCTCGGCTGCGACGGAAACAACGACACCGCGCCGAGCACGACCGAGTCGATCGACTTCCCGATCCACGCCCTCGCCCTCAACGCCATGGGCATCCACCTGCTCGACTACCTCCGGCTGGAGGACCTGGGTGCCGCCTGCGAGCGCGAGGGACGGTGGGAGTTCATGTTCGCCGCGGCGCCTCTCCGTCTCGTCGGCGGGACCGGTTCGCCCCTCAATCCGATCGCGATTCTGTGAGCGCGCCCTTCCCTCGATCGAGCTCAGACGAACTGTGAGCTAGGTCGGGCGTGGCTGAGGCGCCGCCCCCCCGGATCCAGAGTCCACCCTGCGCAGCAGGGCGTTCGTGGGCGTGCTCGTGCTCGCGGCCGTTGTGGGGGTGATCGCCTCCCTGGCGGCGTGGTGCTTCCTGGAGCTCCTCTTCTACATGCAGCAGTGGGTGTTCACCGACATCCCGAAGGACCTCGGCTTCGACCACGGCCCCCCCTTGTGGTGGTACCTCCCGGTGCTCGCCTTCGCCGGTCTGGTGGCGGCGTTTGCCATCGCCCGACTGCCGGGCCGCGGAGGGCATGTCCCCGCTGAGGGCCTCAACGCCTCGCCCACACAGCCCATCGACCTCCCCGGCGTGCTGCTCGCGGCCGTCGCCTCGATCGGCCTCGGCCTCGTGGTCGGGCCGGAGGCACCCCTGATCGCCCTGGGCGGCGGCCTCGGCTTTCTCACCGTCAGGTCGATCCGCCGAGACGCGCCACCGCAGCTGGGCACGCTGCTCGCCAGTTCGGGCACCTTCGCGGCGGTGTCGTTCCTGTTCGGCTCTCCGCTCATCGCGGCGGTGATCCTGATCGAGGCGGCGGGGCTGGGAGGGTCGCGCATGCCGCTGGTCCTGATTCCGGGCCTCCTCGCCGCCGGGATCGGGTCGCTGGTCTCGATCGGGATGGGGTCGTTGACGGGGCTCAGCACGAGTGACATCTCGATCAGCCCGCTGAACCTGCCGGCCTTTGCGCGACCTGATCTCGTCGACTTCCTCTGGACGATCCCGTTCGCGGCCGTGATCGCCGTGGTCACCTTCCTGATCTTTCGCCTCGCCCGGGAGGCCCAGCGCATCGCGACGCCGCGACCGTTCGTCTTCCTCCCGGCTGCCGGATTGCTCGTCGCCGGGCTCGCGATCGCGTTTGCCGAGTCGACCGACCACGGCGCAGACCAGGTGCTGTTCTCCGGTCAGAGCGCGATCGGCCCCTTGGTCGCGGACCCCGGCGCCTGGTCGCTGTCGGCGCTCGCGCTGCTAATCGCCTTCAAGGGCCTCGCCTACGGCGTCTCCCTCGGCACCTTCCGCGGCGGCCCGACCTTCCCGGCGATGTTCCTCGGCGCGGCCGGTGGCCTGATGGCAGCCCAGCTGCCCGGATTCGAGCTGACGCCCGCGGTGGCGGTGGGCCTGGGCGCAGCGGTCGTCGCCGTGCTGAGATTGCCCCTGTCCGCGGTCGTGCTCGCCACGCTCTTCACGGTGCATACGGGGTTGGGCTCGGGACCCCTGATCATCGTGGGGGTTGTTGTCGCCTATCTGACCGTTCAGGCTCTCGATGGGCGCGCGAGCTCCGGGCAATCGGGAGCCGGTGGAACCGATGACGCCGGGAGGCCCGATCCGGCGGCGATGCCAAGCGGCTGACCGCGACCGTTCCTCCTAAGACTCTTGCGGATGGGCGGCGGCTCAGACCAGGAACTCGCCGCACTCCTGACAGCCGCCGACTTCGCCCTGACACTCGGCTGCAGTCAACGGTGCCCACCTCTCCGGTTCGGCGGGGGGATGTTCCGGGCAACGCACGGTCCAGGCATACGGCTCAAGGCTCTCCCTGGTGGCCCGGTCAACCTAACCGACCGCTTCCGGTGGAAGCTGTGTTCCGGTCATCTCGAAAACCGCCGGGTGCGAGGCGAAGCCGAGTTACGCCGCCGCCTCTTCGCGCGGCGGCAGCAGAGCCCCGATCAGCCAAAACAGGGGGAAGAAGATCCCAATGATGAACATCACCCAGTGCCCCTTGCGGATGGACATGATGCCCAGGGTCACGAGCAGGATGAAGTAGAGGATGCCGCCGATAACGAATTCCATCTGGATTCAGCCTCCAGGTTGTGGGCGGTCGCTGCGTGTCACCCTAAACGCTCGGGGGCAGGGGACCAAGGGGAGGGTCCTAACGTGGAGCGCAAGCGTTGAAGAACCGCCGCTAAGCCCGCCTCGCGCCTCAGTGCGCGAACCCGGAGCCGTTGTAGGCGATATCCAGTCGCACGGGGGCACGGGTGCGCGACACTACCCAGCGATGGCCCTGCCCGGCTCAGACGAACCGGCGTCGATCTCTCAGGACGAGGGCCGCCAGGAGCTGTTCGGTCACGGCCCGAGCAAGGTCGGGATGGAGATCTATGAGGTGGTCGCGATCGCTCTTGGGATCGTCGGCGCGGCTATTGCGTTCGATTCGATCGACAACTGGTCCCAGTGGGTCGTCCTGGCGGCGATCATCGGGACTGTGATCGGCTTCATGATCGCGGTCAGCCCCCACCGCCGAGGATGAGGTTCTTGTGTGAGGCTCACGGAGAGCTGATGCCCCATCGCCACAGCTGAGCCGAACAACTTCCTGTACACCCCGCGCCCGGACCTGACCGGCGTCGGGGTGCTGCTGTTTGCGGCCAGCTGGTTGCTGGTAATCGGCCTGCTCAACCTCTTCTATGCGATCTCCGTCATCGCCGGTTCGGAGATTTTCATCACGACCGCGGGATGGCTGGTCGGCGACGCGCGTCCCTGGGGCTGGTTGATGCTGATCGTCGCGCTCGTGCAGCTGGTGGCCGCCGGGGGCATCTTCGCGGGCAGGCGGTGGGCGCTCTGGATCGCGGTCCTCTCCGTCTTCGGGCACATCGCTGCCGCAGTCATGTTTCTCTCGGACTCGACCCTGTTGGGGATCTTGTTGCTCGGCCTTGACGTCACGGTGCTGGGCAGCCTGGCGATCCTGATGGAGGAGCGCGCGACGGGCTGATCGCATCAAGCTCCATCGCTCTGCCAGCTCGACCTCGAGCGAGGCACTGCTTCCCTACACAGTCGCTTCGGACGAGAAGCGGCGTTTTGCATGGAAGGCGGCGAGTTCGATCTGACGCTCGCTTCTCACGCGGAGCCGGCGCGGCTCCGGCGAAGCCGCCGGGCCCTAGGCCGCGTCTTCTTTGGCTGCCGCGTCGATCTCGCGCTGGAGCTCGTCGGCGTCGGCATCGATCTGCTTCTCGATCAGCTTGTTGGAGCGCGTCACCGCCTTCTCGAGCTGCTCCTCGATCTTCGATTCGCCGAGCACGATCACGGCGGCGTTTCCGGCCTCGAGCTCGTCGCCGAGCTCCTTGAGGTCGTCGCGCGAGACGCCGCCCCTCAGGTGGCCGATCAGTCCGCCGGCGCCGGCGCCGACGATCGCGCTGCCGATGATCGCGGGCGGGAAGATGATCCCGACTAGGGCTCCCACGCCGGCCCCGGTCCAGGCGCCGTGCTGAGTGGGCTTTTCGGTCTTGTGGACGTGGACCTTGCCGTCCTCGTCCTTCTCGATCACCGCCGAGTCGAAGGTCCCGATCGCTCCCGCCGCATGGAGGTCGAACACGGCCTCGTAGTCGGCCTCGGCGTCGGCGGGGTCGTCGTAGATGGCGGCGTAAAGAAACACTGGTCTGTCGGCCATTGGGATTCCTTTCCGATGGGGATTCCGGCGTCGGCAGCAACTCTATTCGCTGGCATCTATGCGCCCGCTTTAACCCGAATCGGGCGATTGACAAAAGTGTGTGCGAGGCGTTGAATCGAGCTGGCGTAGTCGCACACCGAAGACGCTTCGCCGACCGGTATCTAGCATGCCCACCGCGCCCACTGATTCCCCACCTGTAGACACGCTTCCCTCGGCAGATGAGCGCGCCGCCGCCGGCAAGGCGGCGCGTGAGAAGGTCTCGCGCTCGAGTCACGGAGACTGGGCACCGGCAGCCCGCCGGCGAGATCCGGTCAAGGTGCTCGAGGACCAGTCCAAGAACCGTGTCCAGGAACTCGTTCCGATCCGCTACGGGCGGATGCTGGCCTCGCCCTTCACGTTCTTCCGTGGCGCGGCGGCGATCATGGCGATGGACCTCGCGAAGACCCCCCGGTCCGGGTTTGAGGTCCAGCTATGCGGCGACGCCCACCTCTCGAACTTCGGGGTCTTCGCCGCCCCCGACCGCCAGCTGGTGCTGGACGTCAACGACTTCGACGAGACCCTTCCCGGGCCCTGGGAGTGGGACCTCAAGCGTCTCGCAGCCAGTTTCGAGATCGCCGGGCGCGACCGCGACTTCACGCCGAAGGAGACCCGCCGCGCCGTCCTCAGAACGGTCCGCGAGTACCGCGAGGCGATGCGGAGATTCGCCGGGATGCGGAACTTCGACGTCTGGTATGCGCGCCTCGACGTCGAGGCCCTGCTCGCCGACCTGGCCAAGGTCGCAAAGCACAAGCAGATGAAGGCGGCGCGCAAGAACGTGGCAAAGGCCAAGAAGAAGAACAGCCTCAGGGCGTTCGACCGCCTCGTCCACGAGGTCGATGGCGAGCCGCGGATCATCAGCGATCCGCCGCTGCTGGTTCCGGCCGACGAGCTGGTTTCGGAGGATCACCGCCAAGCGCTGGAGGAGCGGATCATCGAGATGCTCGGCCGCTACCGCAAGAGCCTCGAGGGGGACCGCCGCCACCTCATCGACAGCTTCCGGTTCGTTGAAATGGCCCGCAAGGTGGTCGGGGTCGGCAGTGTCGGGACGCGCGCCTGGGTGCTGCTGATGATGGGCCGCGACGGGCAGGACCCGCTCTTCCTGCAGGCCAAGGAGGCCGACGCCTCGGTGCTCGAGCCCTACCTCGGGGCGAGCGAGTTCGGAAACCACGGCGAGCGGGTGGTCGAGGGCCAGTGGCTGATGCAGACCTCGAGCGACATCCTTCTCGGCTGGCTTCCGGCGACCGCGTGGGAGGGTGGCCAGCGAGACTTCTACGTGCGCCAGCTTTGGGACGGGAAGCGATCGGTCGACGTCGAGACCCTGCCACCAGAGGGGCTGGAGATCTACGGGCGAGTGTGCGGCTGGACGCTGGCCCAAGCCCATGCGCGATCCGGCGACCGGATCGCGATCGGCGCCTACCTTGGCAAGGGCGACAGCTTCGATCAGGCGATCGCCGAGTTCTCCGAGCGCTACGCCGACCAGAACGAGCTCGATTACGCCGAGCTCGCCGACGCGGCCAAGTCGGGGCGCATCGAGGCTGAGACGGACCTTGACTGAAGGGCCGGGCCAGTGGGCGATATCAGCGACCTCTACGAGATCTCCTTGTTGCGCCCCCAGCGCGGAGCGCGGGACACCGTCCCAGCCCGCTGTGGCGGTCGCCGCCAGCACGGAGCCGGCCTCCAGCGACGAAATGGTTCTGCTCGCAGGCGGCCGGTTCCTTAGTGGCAGCGACGATCCCTGGGCCTATCCGTCCGACGGCGAGGGGCCGGTGCGCGAGGTCTCGGTCGACTCCTTCTGGGTCGACCGCTTTGCCGTCTCCAACGAGGACTTCGGCGACTTCATCGAGTCGACTGGATACGCGACCGAGGCGGAGCGGTTTGGCTGGTCCTTCGTCTTCGCAGGGCTGCTGCCTGACGATTTCCCGCCTACCCAATCGGTGGTCCAGACTCCGTGGTGGCGCAAGGTTGACGGGTCCGATTGGCGACACCCAGAAGGACCTCAGTCGTCGGTTGACGAACGCGGTGATCATCCGGTCGCGCATATCTCCTGGGCCGATGCTCAGGCCTATTGCACTTGGACCGGCAAGCGCCTCCTGACCGAAGCCGAGTGGGAGTTCGCGGCCAGGGGAGGGCTCGAGAGCAAGGTCTTCCCTTGGGGCGACGAACGCGAGCCCGGAGGCGAGCACCGGATGAACGTCTGGCAGGGGACCTTCCCGTCGAAGAACACGGAGGTCGACGGCTACTACGGGACTGCCCCAGTGGACTCCTTCCCTCCCAACGGCTACGGGCTCCACAACATGACCGGCAACGTCTGGGAGTGGGTCGCCGACTGGTTCCACCCACGATTTCGCCGGAGAGATCGAGACCACGATCCTCGCGGTCCCGCGAGCGGCACCCTCAAGGCCCAGAAGGGTGGCTCCTACCTTTGCCACGACTCCTACTGCCGGCGCTACCGGGTCGCCGCTCGGCAGGGCAACTCGCCTGACACCTCCGCTGGCAACGTCGGTTTTCGCTGCGCGCGCGACGCTCGGTGATCAGCGCTCGGGCTCGAGTCGACCTGCTTCCCCTCGTTCTCTCGCCGCGTGGAGGCGGTCGCCAACTCAGAACGAGGCTCGTCTAAGCGAAGATGTTCACCGCTCGGGCGATCACGAGACCGAGGACGACGAGCGAGATCAGCGCTTGCAGGGCCATCGTGATCTTGGCCCAGGGCGCCAGAGGCATGGCGTCGGTCGGGCTGAACGCGGTCGCGTTGGTGAAACCCAGATACAGGTAGTCAATGAAGCGAGGACGCCAGTGCGCCGGCGCGAGCTCGGGGTTCATCTGCTGCGGGAACGCGAAGTCGACAGTTCGAGAAGACGGCTTGTGAGCCCGCTCCGCCGCTCCGCCACCGTCCAGCTCCCAGTAAAGGAGCGCGAACGCGATGATGTTCGACGCCCAGACGGTCGAGCCCGCTTCCAGTAGAGCCCCAGCCGAATTCGTCTCCTTGCCGCCGTTGATGAGATGTGACGTCAAGAGGACCGTCGCCCACAAAGCGCTGAAGACGAGCACGGAGATCAGCCCGATGGAGAGCGCCCGGAGCGTGCCCGTACGCCGGTCGATCCTCCCCGGATCTCCGGCGATGTGAGCGGCGAGCAGCACCCCTACGATCAGAGGGAGCAGCCAGTTCGGCCCGAGCCGCAGGTCGTCGGGCATCAGGATGGTGAGGACAATCGCGGCGAGTATGGCGCTGGCCATCGGCCAGCGCGGCTCGCCGACGACCAGATCTTCCGCGGCAGGCTCACCGCCCACGACGCTGGGTACCTATTGCGCCGGGCCACCGATCCAAAGCCTGGGAGCGCTTATGACTCATCGCTGTCGGCGATGCCGGGCGGAGCGACCTCACCGCTATCGATGCCCCGGGAGAGCTTCTGCTTGGCCGCGAGCCTGCCCTCGCCCAACACGCCGGAGCCGGCGGCGCGGGCGATCGGGTCGCCCCCGCGTCCGCGCAAGATGTAGGCGAACCCGACCGCGATCGCCGCTCCGGCGAGCGGCCCCACGACGTAGACCCAGTAGCTGGAGAAATCGCCGCTGACAAGGGCGGGCCCGAAGGAGCGGGCCGGGTTCATTGACACTCCGCTGACCGGCGCCGCCCAGAGGCCGGCGAGCGCGATATAGCCGCCGACGCCGAGGGCGGCAATCGCACCGATGTTCTGGGCCGCCGAGGCGGTGCCGAGGATGACGCTCACCAAGCCGGCGGTGAGCGCGATCTCCATCAGCAGTGCCTGCCAGTTCTCGTAGCCGGCGCCGGGCAGTGTGGCGCCGAGGTGCTCGACGTTCCCGAACACGGCGAGGAGGAAGAGGCAGGCCAGGGTGGCCCCGACGAGCTGGATGAGGATGTAGCCGGGCACGCGCTTCCAAGGGAAGTCGCCCCGCAGTGCGAAGGCAAGCGACACGCCTGGGTTCAGATGGGCTCCGGAGATCGCCCCCATGAAGAGGATGATCGCCATGACCATGAGCCCGGGGGCGACCACAGCAGCAGACAGGCTGATCTGGGTCTTGCCGACCAGGATCCCGCCCCCGGCGGCGACGAGCACCAAGAAGAACGTCCCGAGCAGCTCTGAGAAGAGGCGGCGCCATTCGCGCTTCGGGTCGTCCCATTCCTCCCGTGAGCCGAACTCGAGCGCCAGCCGGTGTCGAACCCTCACCTCCTGCATGGCAGGAGAATCGGCGCGCTCCTCGGGAAGGGCACGTCGCTCCTCCGCCATGCCGACCACTCTATCTCTCTACATCTCGTTTGCTCTGATCAGACGGACCAGGAGCACACCGGCGATCACCACGACGGCCAGCAGGACGACGATCCCCGCGACCGGCCCGATGAAGAAGAACGCCACGAACACCGCCAGGATCGCCACAATCGCTCCCAGGGCCACCGGGATGCCGATAAGGTCGGAATCGCCGCCCATACGGACATAAAAGCGCACCCGCGGCGACCCCGCATCGCCGGTCCTGGTGATTACTTGCTGGTCAGGTGGAAGCGGTCGCAGACGTCGCAGCGGTAGTAGGTCATCCCGAAGCGCGCCGCCTCGGCCTTCGCCACCTCCTCCTTGACATAGCCGCGCTTCGGCTTGCCCTGCCTGTTGAAGTGGCTGCCCACGATCCTGCGCTCGGCCATATCCCGAGCGTAGAGGCTGCCCGGAGTCGTCCTGCGAGGGGAAGATGGGGGCCGACTAGGGGTGATTCCCGATAGACGATCGGGACCAGGGCCGTCATCGTCGCTGCCATGAACGAACAACCAGAAAACGACAAGACAGAAGAGAGAAAAGACAAAGAGGTCGGCCCCCGGCGCCCCCTCCTCCGGTCGCGAGACGATCGGAAGATCTGGGGCGTCGCGGGCGGCCTCGCCGAGCACGTCGGCTTCAACCCCACGCTGGTGCGGATCTTCTTCGTGGTCACCCTCTTCTTCGGAGGGGCCGGCCTGCTCGCCTACCTGGTGCTCGCGGTCGCCCTCCCCGAAGACGATGGCACCGGCCAGCCGGTGCCCGAGAGCGTCTGGTCGCGGCTCGGCAAGGTGGTGCTCGTCTGCGTCCTGGTCGCCGTGGGGCTCTTCCTCGCGGCCGGCCTCGCGGTGGTGAGCGCCTGGGTCACGGCGACGGGCCATGGCACCGTGATCGCCATAGCGGTGATCGTGTTCGGCCTCGGGCTCGTGGCGGCGGCATTCGCCGGAGACATCCGCCGGCGCATCGTCCCCCTGCTCGTGGTCGCCGGCATCGTGCTCGGGATCCCGGCGGCGGCGGTGGCCGCGGCGGACATCCACATCGACGAGTCCATCGGCCAGCGCACGTACACCCCGACGGTCGCGGCTGACATCCCGGCCGACGGCTACAGGCTCGGGACCGGGCAGCTGATCGTCGACCTGCGCCAGCCTGCCCTGGGAGAAGGGCCAGACGATTCCGGTCTCGGCCCACCTCGGGATCGGGCAGATGATCGTCTCCGTCCCGCCCAACGTCTGCATCGATGGCGATGTGCACGGGAAGGCGGGCGAGCTGATCTCCGGCGGCCAGGTCACCCACGGGGTCGACCCGGACATCGACCAGGGCTCACCGCTCACCGATGCACCGACGCTCAAGGTCAACGCCGATATCCAGTTCGGGCAGATGCTGATCACGGACGAGGCGCCCGATCAGATCGACACCCGTGGCGTCGACTACGACCACCACCAGCAGGAAGAGGACACCCAGAGGCAGGTCTGCGGGAGGTGATCCTCCGACTGTGAGGAGACCCGATTCGAGCGCGCTGGGGGCCGGGATCTCGATCCTGGCCCTCGGCGTCGTTCTGCTGCTCCAGGACAGGGGAGTGATCGACCTGCAGGCGGGTTGGCTGCTCGCCGCCGTGACGGCGACGGTCGTCCTGGCGGTCGCGTCCAGGAGCCTCTCCGGGCCGGCGCCCGCTGAGGAGACGACCGCCCGGGAGCGCGAGGCCCTCAGGGTCTCCCGCGTGGGCTTCGCGGCCGCGGTCGTCCTCGGGGGGGCGCTGTTCTTCTTCTGGGCGACCGGCGTGCTGGAGTCCGCGGGCAGCGCCGCGCTCGCCGCTTTCGTCGTCACGATCGCGCTGGTCCTGATCTCGGCACCGCTCTGGTGGTCGATGGCGCGCCGGCTCACCGCGGAGCGGGTCGCCCGCGCCCGCTCCCAGGAGCGCGCCGAGGTGGCCGCTCACCTGCACGACTCGGTCCTCCAGACGCTCGCGTTGGTGCAGAGGCGGGCAGACGAGCCGGAGGAGGTCGCGAAGCTCGCCCGCAGGCAGGAGCGGGAGCTCCGCTCGTGGCTCGCCGGCGAGGGCCCCGCCCGACCCGGCGAGCGCCTTGCGGACGCGCTCAAGACGGTCGCCGTCGAGGTGGAGGAGCAGCACGGCACACAGGTGGAG
>CAVSLI010000002.1:0-122774 GCA_963728755.1 uncultured Solirubrobacterales bacterium
GGCGGGACTTGACAGATTGGGTGGGCTGGCCGCTCGGCCTAAGGGGACTGACGGGGGCAACGGAACTTCAATGAAGTTCGCGTGTTTGATTCTAGCCGTTGTTGCAGTAGAGGGCAGCGGGCGAGTCAACACACTTCGAGGCAGAGGACGGTCAAGACACTTTGGATACCGATCGGACACTTCAGTCAGCGGCAGCGGCAGAGTTGTGCGGATGATTGTGCTCGTGCTCGTGGCGTGCGGCCTGATCGCCGCCCTTGCGTTTCCGACGACCGCTCCCGCGCAGCCCCTTGTGACCGCGCCTCGAGCAATTACTACCAGTCCAACGACCCGGGAGGACGTGCTTTTTGGCTGGACCGGACGGTGTAATCCGGGGCGGGGCTCGTGCGCCTCGGTGTCCAATGGCGGAACGTCGTGGGGTCTCAGCGGCCCCCCACCCCACCAACCCCGGGAGCGCCTCCTACGGTTTCTCCGGAATCGACCCGGCGGTTCGCGATGCCGAGCGCGTGGCCTCGCGGTGCTGTTGACCTCGCGCCTCCGCCCCTGACTGGGCGAGGGACCGGGGCGGCCGGCCAACGCACGACCGGGCACCTGGAATCCGAATACCTCCGACCTTGCGAACTTCGTCCAGGCGGTCGCCGCCCGCTACTGGGGCCACTCGATCCCGGCTCCGGCACCCTCCCCGCCGTGCAGGCGATCCAGGTCTGGGACGAGCCCAACCAGGACTCCTGGCTGTCGCCGGCTTATCAGGGGTCGACCCCCGTCAGCCCCGCCCATTACCGCCCGATGCTCAACGCCTCCTATCCGGCGGTGAAGGCGGTCAACCCACAGATGCTCGTGGTCACGGGTGGTACCTCTCCCTATGGGATCTTCCTGGTGGCCCCTATGCGGACCCGAATAACCACCGCATCCGGCCCGTGCCAGTTCTGGCAGAGCTGCTCTGCGTACACCGGTGAAGAGAAGGTGGGGGAAGAAGGGGAAGAAGAAGGAGAAGAAAGTGCTCGTCAGGACACAGGGTTGTGCCGGCCCGTCGTTCAGACGTCTTAGCCCACCAGGCGATCGACAACACCGGCTCGGGCCCGCTTCAAGTCCGGTCCCGGTCGCGACGACGCTTCGACGCCGGATCTGGGCCGGATCGTAAAAGTGCTGCGCGCCGCCGAGAGCGTCGGCGCGCTGCGGGGCTCGACCCGGTCTGGGTGACGGAGTTCTGGTGGGACAGCAAGCCTCGAACTCCGGCGGCTTCCCTCTCGACGTACAGGCCCGCTGGGTCGAGCAGACCCTGTTTCTGCTCTGGAAGGCCGGCGCGAGCGCGGCGGTGGACTTGCAGATCGGCGACACCGCCGATCGGCCGACCGTACACGCCGGGTTCCAGTCGGGGGTCTACTTCAGCAACGGCCAGCCCAAACCATCTTCATCGCCTTCCGCTTCCGTTCGTCACCGAGCGGATCGACAAGAAAAGATCCGCGCATGGGGCAAGGCTCCAGCAGGTGGCACGCTGCGCATCGAGCGCTTAAAGGGGGGTCAATGGGTAACGATCAGGCAGATCCAGGTGGGTGCGGGCGCTGTCTTCGTCGCCAAGCTCAAGTTGCGGGGTAAGCACGTGTTGCGCGCGGAGTTGGGGGGCAATCAAAGCCTCGCCTGGTATCAAGGCCGCAAATAGCTCGCAGGAGGTATTCGGTTTTCATGTCTGGGGTTTCGGAGTACGGGCAAGCCTCTTGAGCTCTGATCAGGCCACGAAAGAGCGTTCAGGCGCTCCGCGCCTGAACCGCAGCAGGCGTCCGAGCCAGAGGAGGCAGGGAGGTTCAAACAAGCCAAGCTGCCACATCCCCGGGCGGTGCGGTTAGTATCGGATGCCTGTGACGGGGCTGGGGGAGAACCGGGTGCAGGCGGGCACTCGAGACAACGATCCCTCGCGGCGGTGAGCAGCCTGGACGAGCATGCAGAGAGGCGACCGGCCCGAGCCGCCGTTCGCG
The DNA here is from genome assembly GCA_963728755.1 of uncultured Solirubrobacterales bacterium. GTDB lineage: Bacteria > Actinomycetota > Thermoleophilia > Solirubrobacterales > 70-9 > DASUPK01. Next base: position 1,971 of record CAVSLI010000002.1, read on the forward strand.
GCAGGCCACGCGGCGCGCCGCACGGGAGGAGATCGCCGGGCTCTACGAGGAGCAGGTCTGGAGCGTCTACGGGTTCTTCGGCTACCGGGTCGGTTCCCGCGCCGACGCCGAGGATCTGACCCAGCTCACCTTCGAGCGCGCCCTGCGCGCCTGGGGCCGCTTCGATCCCGAGCGGGCAAGCGCCCGCACCTGGCTGCTGTCGATCGCCTCAAACCTGCTGATCGACCACTACCGGCGGGACCGCTCCACCGAGCAGGAGCCGATCGAGGAGCATCTGTCACGGCGCGAGCTGATCAGTGAGGATCCGGACCTCGGCCTCGCGCCGGATCTCGCCGACGCCCTCGAGCAGCTCGGCCAGCGCGAGCGCGAGCTGATCGCGCTCCGCTTCGGTGGCGAGCTCAACGGTCCCGAGATCGCCGAGCTCACTGGGCTGAGCCTCGCCAACGTCCAACAGATTCTCTCCCGCTCGCTGCGGAAGGTTCGCGCGCAGCTCGAGGAAGTGGCGGAGTTAGCCGGGAGCCAGGGGGGCGAGCCGCCCAGCCCGATCGCCACCACCGCGAGCAGGGCAAGGCCCTGAGCCGGCGGAGGGCATGGAGATGACCCCAATCGACAAATGGGCGGTCGCGAGACCAACACCGAGCCTCATCCTCGCCGCCATGCTCGGCATCGGCCAGCGCGCCTTCGATGACGCCCTGGCCTCCGCTAAGGAGCGCAGCTGTTCGGCCGCCCGATCGGCTCCTTTCAGGCCCTTCAGCACCGCTTCGCCGACCTCGCCACCGAGCTCGAGGCCGCTCGCATGTCGCGGGATCATCGCGAAGAGCCGCGGGCCCTGCAAATCTCAGCGACTACTGCCATCCGACGAAACCGTGGACACTGGCACCAACATTTGATTAAGGTTGGATATCAAATCGGGTATTCGGATTCGTGTCAGGGCTCGGAGTGCTGAGCAAGACACTCGGACACTGATCGGGAGGGACCAAAGAGCATGGCGTTCCGGGGAGATGTGCGGGAAAGCGGTCAGTCCAAGCGTTCCGACGGCGGCACGGCTGAGTCGTTAGCGGCACGCAAGACGAATGGTCACGCCGTCGAGGAGGGGACTCGCGCGCACGCAGAGCATGCGGAGCGGTCCCGTCCGCGGGACATGGATGCCGTCGACGCGGCGCGGCCCTCCGGGTACCCGGAGGTCGGAAACGGGGGAACGCGGGTCGAAGGCGAGCCTCAAACCACCGTCCAGGGCACTCAGAATGAGGCGACTCGAGCGCCTAGGCCGCCTTGGTACAGCGGTACGCAGCGGTCGGGTGCATCGTTCGCTGGCGCTGGCCGATTCACTCGCCATCGTCTTCGCGGTGACAGCTCGCGTCGCTGGTCGACCGCTCTGTCGCGTTCAGTTCGGCACCGGATCATCCGGTGGTTGTGGCGATCTTCGCTGTATTCGCGTGGCTTGTCATCGCAGGCCTCGATGGGGTGTTCCACGTTGACGATCGTCGCATCGACTGTTCCACGAGCGACGAGATCTTCAGGATCACACGCACCGTTGGATTGTGGATCTGGATCGTCTTCGGGATCGACGCTCTGCTCACGAGCCCCGGTGCTCCGAGCGTCAGCGAGCCGATCTTCATGGGTCTGGTAGCGATCCCGACGATTCTGATTGCACGGGATTTGACGCGGTGGGTGATAAGGAAGCAGGCGTGGTACGCCCAGCGCGTGGTCATCGTCGGGACGGACGCCGATCGCGAGCGAGTCCGACGCACCGTCGAGCGTCACCCCGAGTATGGCCTGAAGATCGTCGGCGAGACAGAGTCGAGAGTCGCGGCTGCCGGGCATCGCTGACCACAATGGTGAGGAGCGCGAGCCTCTCCACCTTGATCCGCTGATAGCGCTTGTGGTCGAGCGGGACGCCGACCGGGTGATCTTCGGAAGCGCCTACCACCCGGCCCTCGAGGAGCGTACGGACGCGCTGAGGTTCCTGGCCGAACACGGCGTGAAGGTGGACATCGTGCCGGGCGACTCCGATGCATTCCGCATCGATGCCGAGCTACATCACATCGAGGGCCTCCCCCTCGTGACCCTCCCTATTCCACACCACCCGCGATATGCGAGCGCGGTGAAACGCGGCGTCGACGTGGTCGTCGCGGCTGGTGCACTCCTCCTGCTGTCCCCGTTTCTCGCCGCGCTGCGCGCTTGCGATCAGGCTCGATACGCCCGGCCCCGTCTTCTTCCGTCAGCCGCGAATCGGTCGCAAGCGCGCGACCTTCTCAGTGTTCAAGTTCCGAACCATGGTCATCGACGCGGAGGATCTCAAGCCGGGGCTTTCCGAGTTGAACCGCCAGAGACGACGGCATGTTCAAGATCCCCGAGGATCCGCGAATTACCCGTGTCGGACGCTGGCTTCGTCGGTATTCACTCGACGAGCTCCCGCAGCTGGTCAATGTGCTTCGCGGCGAAATGAGCTTGGTCGGCCCTCGCCCCCTGATCCCGGTTGAGGCCGACCTCGTCGAAAGCCGCTACGACGCACGGTTCAACGTCCGCCCAGGAATCACGGGGCCATGGCAAGTGTTCGGCCGCAGCGACATCCCCTTCGACGACATGACCAAGCTCGACTATACGTACGTGACCAACTGGTCCATCGGATACGACATCAAGCTGATGGTGCGTACCATCAGCGCGATGATCGCGGGGCGTGGGGCGTACTGACGTGGAGCCCGCTTCGCAGGACGCACTGGGGAGGGCGACGTCCACCATCCCGTCGCCCGATAGCGAAAAATCGGCAGCCGCATCCGCGGGTAGCTTACGCACGTGAGCAGGACGCTCGATCTTCGAATACGACTCGCGGCGGGCGTCCCGCGAATGGCTGCGGAAGGCCCGCAAGCTGAGGCACCTTCTCGCCGTGCCGGCGTATCGCCACGTTCTCCTGGCATGGCGAGTCGCCGCGACGGTCGAGCACGAGGGACAGCCATTCGCGGAGTCCTACGGGACCGTGATCGACGTCGGCTCGAACCGCGGCCAGTTCGCCGTCTTTGCGCGACACAGGTGGCCGAACGCGAGGCTGCTCTGTTTCGAGCCTTTGCCTGGCCCTCGCGAGGTTCTCACCCGGCTCGCCGATGAACTGGGCAACGTGCAGGTGTTCCCCTACGCGCTCAGCGACGAAGGCGGCGAGCGGAGGATGCATGTGGCGCGATCCGACGACTCATCGTCGCTCCTTGCGGCGACCCCGCGTCAGCTCGAGGCCTTCCCGGACACGCGTCGAGGTCGACGAGCTAAGTGGTCGAGGTGCGGCGGCTGGACGAGCTGATCACCGAGGAGGACGTGTCGCATCCGATCCTCATGAAGATCGACGTGCAGGGTGCCGAGCTCGATGTCCTTCGCGGCGCGTCTGGGTTGCTCGACGCCGTGCGCGAAATCCTGGTCGAGTGCTCGCTGGTCGAGCTCTACGCGGGCAGCCTCTGCTCGATGACACGATTCTCTTTGCTCGAGAGCAAGGGTTCCGGGTGATTGGCTTATCAGCTCCCTCGCGGGCATCGGACGGCACCCCCCTGCAGTGCGACGTCCTATTCAGTCGGGCGGGGGAGACCTAGCGAACGACGGTTAGGAGTCGGCTCGCGCATTATGACGGGGCCGCGCATACCCCCCGGTAAATTCCCTCGATTCGGTCCACATAGCGGTTGACGCTATGGGTTTCCCGTGCCGCACGGCGGCCCGCCGCAGAACACGCTTCCCAACTCAAGCGCGATCCCACAAGCTCAGCGCAGGCCTCCCGCATGGTGTCCACGCCGGGTTCGACGACGCGGCCCGCGGCTGCCTCCTGGACGTATTCAGCGAGACCCCCGTTTCGGTATGCCACCACCGGGGTGCCGACCGCCATCGCCTCCAGGGCCGCGATTGCCCCGGGCTCCTGCCACCGGGAAGGCATCAACATGACGCTTGCGGAGCGCAGAAGGTCAGTCGCCCGCTCCGGCTCGACGAAGCCGGCGAAGCTGAGGTTGGGGAGCACGGCGGCGAGCTTCTTCACGTCCGCCGCCAGCTGCCCCCCTCCCGCAATGGTTATTGGCAACTCAGGTTCGGCCTTGGCGAGCGCCAGGACGTCCTGGACCCCTTTCTGCGGGTTGAGCCTTCCAATGAACACGGCACCCCGGCGCTCATCGAAGCCCGGGCATGGCTCTCCGTCAATCCCGCTGACGAAATTGGGCAGAACCGTCGACACGATTCCACGCGTTGCGTGGCGTTCGGCCACATATCTCGATACCGAGATCCACGCGGATACGCGCGGCCGATGTACATAGCGTCGAACCAGGAACACCGCGCTGTTCAGAATGCGGTACGAGAGGGTCACTTCGTCCCGGTCCAGCCAGCGACCGCGGTGATCGAATGGGCTCGCACTGATGAACTCGTAGTCGTGCAAAGTCTGCACGACCGGTATGTTCGCGCCCGACGCCACCACCACCGGGGCGACCGAGAGCTGGTTGTAGAGCTTGTGCACGTGAAGTAGATCGGGCCGAAATTCGTCGATCAGCTCGCGGGTGGCCGCGGCTGCTTGAGGGTTCCACAGGGCCTTCCGTGCGACCGAGGCTCGCTCTCGCGCAGGCAAGGCATCGCGTGTCTCGTGTGTAACTGTGAGCGGGACGAATCGCTCCGTGGTTGATTACATTCAGCGGGGATTCTGTAGCGAGGAATGCGACCTCATGGCCTCTGTCCTCGAGCGCGTTCGCGAGTGTGAAGCAGTGGGAGTCGGCGCCTCCTGTCACATGGCCATAGACGTTCACCATTAAGATCTTCATGTGACTTGCCCGGTGCGGCTCAAACCGATCTCGTTGTGGTTAACCATCACACAAGCCAAAGCCTGCTAATAGCCACGCGCCTGAAAAACTAAGAGGATGTAGAACTTTCACTGAAGGTCCTGATCAGCGGCCCGGGCGACGGGGCAGTTTAGGCCAGGCTATCCGGCGCGGCTGCTCAAGGTTGGGTGCTGGCCGGAATCCAAATGGACAATATGCCTGTTGCGGCGCTGGTCTCGGCCCGATTCCTTCTGGGGAGCCGGGGCGAAACTCCCTCAGAAGGGCGATGATGCCGACTGCAACCAAGCCGTAATACAAGATCCGCGTGTCAGACCGAAGTTGATACTGCAGGGACAAGATCGGAAAGAGGAAGCCCAGTGCAATCAAAGGTAGGCCGCGAAGAGGCTGACGATGCGCTACTAGCTCGCGGGCACGACTGTCAAGCAGGGCAAGAACTGCGCCAGCCAGCGTGTAGTACGCCGCCAGAATCGGGAGGCCATAATTTCCGAGTTCGCCGATCGTCGAGTATGGGGAGAAAGCGTCCAACCGATGCGAAGGCTGGATCTGGTTCCACCCGGCCACACTTCCCGGAAGCGGGCTTAGGCTCGTCCACAGATGACTGAGAGGGATGCTCGGCTCCAGGAACGCGACGTACCCGCTTTCTCCAAAGGTGCTCAGAACGTTGAATATCAACGTGTCCCAGGTCAGGGCAGCGGACTTCGGGTCGTCCCCTGCAGAGGCGTGTGCAGATAGGGGAATAGACCATGTTCGCTGGACCCCCTTAAATAAAGCGAGAGTGCAAGAAACGCACCGCTAAGAACCAGCGCGACCACCACGGTCAGTGTGGATCTTCGTGAAGCGGGCTTGCCGGCGTATGCCCCCAAGGCAAATACGGCAGGGAGAACGGCGAGCGACCGACTGGCGAGCGTAAAGAAAACTGCGGCGTAGAGGAGGGTAATCCCGATACAGCCGATTCGGATGATCTGCGACGTGGTGGTCGACCAGGTGTAGCCGCTGATCGTGACGGCAGCAAGCGCCAAGATCGCGCCGGCCGCGTAAAACTGACCATTGGTTCGCCCCTCGATGTAGTCAGGTCGATGAAGTAGCGTTTCAACCCCATGCGACAGTCCGATCACGATCAGTAGGGCAGGGACTGTGCCGGCGAGCAGTAGTCCTACCTTCCATGGAAGCGTGTCAGGTAGCGCAACGCCGGTTTGCATCAGCTTCACGCGCTCGACGCCTCTGATTGACAGGAAGCACGCAGCACCCACTAAGGTGAAGACGGCTGCGCAGCCGAAAAGGACCGCAGTGCGTCCGACATAGGCTGGCGGCAAGGTGCGGTCACCGTAGGCAAGCACGTGAAGGTCGCCGGGATACACGAGGCCAAATATCGCAACGCCCGCGTAGATCGCTGACGTAACCCAGACGGGGGAGAGAGGTAATGGCGAAAGGAAACGATTTACGGTTACCGCGGCCCCCAGACCGAGAAGTCCAAGCAGGACGAGCGTGATGGCAGAAGGCAGGCTGACCGCGGCCAGGGCGAGGCTGATGCCTGCGAGCAGCCCGATCGTGGCTCTTACGCGCCTCGTCAGAAGCGCTCCTCGGACGGCGCGATAGGAGTGGCGGGCGCGACCATCGCCGCTGAATCAGGATTCACCCGAGTGCCTCCGATGAGTTCCTGGCCTAGTCCAGCCTGCCTCGCCTCAAACTGCAGAGCTTCCCGGCATCTCAGCCCCGAAGAAATGGCTGCCCGGGCGACCGTCCCTCGGTCTACGCGATCTGGCCGCCTCCGCAGCTGCCTGGACACTGACTCAACTCGGCATGAGCGATCCCGCGAGCAGGTCATTTGGGCGACGCAGCCTTCTCCTGAACACCATGCTTTCTGATGAACACCATGAGGATGGCTGAGAACCTTTCTGGTAGGAGCTCGAGCGCGTAACGAGCCAGACCGTTTATGCGTGGAGATGTGCCGAAGTAGGCGGGCCAGGGGTTGTAACCATATGTGTAGTTCTCGAATCGCTCGCCGGAAAGTGCTCCTCAAGGGCGCTCACGCTGTTCAGCCGATACCGCGTGGGAAATATGTCCTCCCGCGACCGAGCCGAGCCCTGCGCTTTCGAGATAAGCCATGTTTGATGCGAGTCCGGTATCACGGACGAGACGAGCCCGATGTAGCCCCAGCGGTTCGGCGTCCGCGCGCATAACCAGCCGCCGGGCTTCAAGACCCGGGCAATTTCTCGAGCCGTCAGCGTCGGGTTCTCGAGATGCTCAAAGACGTAGTCCGCTAGGACCAGGTCGACGCTCGACTCCGCGAGAGGGATCTCGTCTCCCGACAGGACGTGGGCTTCGTCCAGCAACGGGTTTTCGAGCACTACCCGGTCGACATCCACGCCGATGACGCGTTTTACCTTTCCTCGTAGCGACCGGAGCTCGCGCCGGTAGGGCACCGGGTCCTCTGCGCCGGCTCCACGCCCAGCGCCGAAGTCCAAGACCGCCGTTGAAGAGTCCACCAAAGCGTTGACGCGGGCGTAGAATTCAACGGTTCCATCGACCCGGCTAAAGCCCCCGGCGGCCCTCTCTGGAAGGAATTGCGCCGCGGCTCAGCCCGTCCTGGTCTTCCGATTGTCCCCGTCGCCATTCACCTCGTCCTTGTCTCGATGTCCACGTCAGGTCCCCCAGCCAAACCCGGTGGGAGTGTAGGAGAAGTTAATATCGACCGCCGTGACAGGGCGGGACGAGAGCTGGCCGGCGCGAGCCGCCGCTCGCGGCGGGCGAGCGCGGCGCGCCGCGCGGCAGGAGATCGCGGAGCTCTACGAGGAGCACGTCTGGGGGGTCTACGGGTTCTTCGGCTACCGGGTCGGCTCGCGCGCCGATGCCGAGGACCTGACCCAGCTCACCTTCGAGCGCGCCCTGCGCGCCTGGAGCCGCTTCGATCCCGATCGCGCCAGCGCCCGCACCTGGCTGATGTCGATCGCCAACAACCTGCTGATCGACCACTACCGGCGGGACCGCTCGGCCAGGCAGGAGCCGATCGAGGACCATCTCTCGCGGCGGGAGCTGATCACCGAGGATGCGGACGTCGGGCTCTCGCCGGATCTCGCCGCCGCCCTCGAGCAGCTCGGGCGAGCGCGAGCGCGAGCTGATCGCGCTCCGCTTCGGCGGCGAGCTCACCGGCCCCGAGATCGCCGAGCTCACCGGGCTGAGCCTCGCCAACGTCCAGCAGATCCTCTCTCGCTCGCTGCGAAAGATCCGCGCGAAGCTCGAGGAAGCGGGACGCTAGCCGGGAGCCAGGGGCCCGACTCCGGCCAGCCCGACCGCCACCACCGCGAGCAGGGCCAGGCCCGAGCCGGCGTAGGCGCCGATCAGCAGTCGCAGGCGCTGGGGGCCGGCGGACCGGGCGCGCAGCTGCCTGGCGAGCTCGCCCCTGAACGCCGGCCGCGGCACGCGGCCGCGCCTGCTCGAGCAGCCTCGCCGTCTCGAGCAGCCGCTCGCGCTCGGCGGGCTCCAGCTTCGGATCGAGGATCTCGTCTCTCTCGGGATCGGGCATCTGGGAGCGCTCCATTATCGGTCACGCGCCGCTCTCGCGCTTGCGAACAGGGCCGAGCGGGGGTTGAGCGAGCGCGCGGTGCGGTAGGCGTCGACGGCGGCCTGCGCGCTGCCCGCGCTCGGCCTCGATCCGAGACAGGGTGAGCCAGGTGCGCCAGTTGGTCGATTCCTCGCGGGTGGCATCCCGCGCCGCGGCCGCGGCCTCCTCCAGGTCGCCCTGGGCCTCGAGCACCAGGGCGCGCTGCAGGCTCGGGGTGGCGGCGAACCCCTCGAAGCGCTCGGCGCTCCGAGCGGCGTCCAGGGCGCTGTCCAGCCGGCCCGCGCGCGCGTCGGCCTGGCTCTGGCGCACGTCGCGGACCGCCAGCATCGGCATCGCGATCACCACCAGCGAGACCAGCGCCAGAGCCCGCGAGCGCGATTCTGGGTTTGATGGACTCGCCGGTCTGGCTGTCCGCCTGCCGGCGGCTGCCCGCCGAGGTGCGCAGCACCGCGGCCGCCAGGAGCAGGAAGGCGACCGGGATCACGGTCATCTCCCAGACCCAGTCGATCGCCGCCGCGGTGACGAAGGCGGCCGCCGCCGCGAGGGCGGCCGCGAGCAGGGCCCGCTCATACGCTTCGGCCCGCCTCAGCTTGCCGATCCCGACCACGAAGACGCTGCCGAGCGCCGCCAGGAGCAGCGCCAGGCCGGGGATCCCGAGCTCCGCCAGCGTCTCGAGATAGAGGGAGTGGGCGTCGCGGACGAAGCCGGGGATCGACCCATTCTCGGCCCACCAGTACTCGTAGGTGCCCGGGCCGATGCCCGGTCAGGGGCTCGCTCGAGAAGGCGTCGAGCGGCGGCCTGCCAGTACTGATAGCGGCCGTTGCCGCGAGGCGCTGGAGAAGCGCTCGCGGCCCTGAACCTGCGCGCTCTGCGGGTGCTTGAACTCGTCCCAGGCGTTGGAGAGCCGATCGGGCAGCCCGCTCGCCAGCCCGACCGCGAGCGCCACCGTCGCCAGGCCGCCGGCCAGCAGGGCCGCCGCCTGCCGCGAGACCGTCGGCCTGGGCCAGAGCCCGTGCCGGACGGCGAGGCCGAGCGCCACCCTGAGCAGCGCCACGCCCGCGCAGACGATCAGGATCACGGCGAGCATCTCGTCGCCCTGCCGCGCGGCGGTCGCGTTCTGGAGGTTGTCCTCGAGCGCGCCCCGCTGGGTCGCCGCCGCGATCGCGAGCGCCGCGCCGCCGGAGCCGAGCGCGAGGGTGGGGAGCACGCTCCAGCCGGCGCGGGTGGAGCGCCAGGAGGACGGTCAAGGCGACGGCGATCTCGATCGCCCCTCCGCGGGAGAGCGTGTAGTAGGCGGTGAGCGCCATCACCGGAAGGGCGGCCGTCGCCAGGGCCTGGGTGAGGAGGCGGCGCGACTCGACGGCGAGCACGAGCACCAGCGGGATGCCCAGCGCCATCAGGGCGGCGAGCCCGTTCCAGTAGTTGAGCGGGTAGGCGAGGCGCGTTCTCAACGGAGGGCAGGAAGGATCCCAGCTCGCTCTCTGGGAACCAGGAGGGCTCGAGGCGCGAGAGCAGGGCAAGGACGCCGACCAGGGCGATCGCCGCGCCGACCGCGCGAACGGTCCTCCGCAGCGCCTCGCGATCCTGCGCCGAGAGCGACAGCGCCAGCACCCCGAGCGAAGGTGAGGACGCGGGCCACCTCCTCCACGCTTCGCTCGCTGCTCTCCGACCAGGAGATCCCGAGAGCCGTCCAGGCCGCGAAGGCGAGCAGGAGGCCGAGGCCGACCTGCTCCGCGCGCCCCAGCGGGCGCACCGGGAGCACCCCGACCAGGGCGCCCAGCAGCACGATCCACCAGAGGGCCATCCCCACCTCGCTGCGGACGACGACGTCGTAGCCGCCGCCCTCGAGCGCCAGGTAGACGACCAGGGCGAAGGGCAGCACCGTGCTGGCGAGGATCGGGCCGAGGCGCTCGCGGTAGCCGGCCAGCTCCGCGAGCAGAGGGCAGCCGGCCGAGCCCGCCGATCTCCCCTCGCGCGGCACGTGCACTCTCAGCAGGCGGCGCCATGGCAACGACTGATACGCACCTCCCACCTCGATCCTGACGCCCGCTGTCAGTCCTTCGGCGGGCGATCCGTATATACTGGGGGTGCGCGGGATAGTCCTCACCCTGATCCTCCTTGCCCTGGCTCTGCCGGCCGCCGCGGGCGCGCAGGACGTGCCCTCCGGGCAACTCCGGCGTCGACCAGTACCGGGAGAGCATCCCCGGGGTGGGCGGAAACCGGCCCACGGGCCCGAACGGTCGGGAACCGGGAACGTCGGGAACGGGTGCTCGGGCACGGGGAACGCGTCGGGACGGGTGCGGCGCGGGTGGATCGCGGATCTCGCCCGAGCACGGCGCAAGAGCCTCGAGAAGCTCGGGCCGGACGGAAAGGGCGCAGCCGCGGCGGCGGCCGCGACCGCCCCCAGCCGCTCGCAAGGTCGGGGCGGCTTCGCTTCTCCCTCCCCACCTCGGGGACTCGGGGACTCCGGCCCCGGCATGGGGGTCGCCCTGCCGATCATCCTCGCGCTCGCGCTGGCGGGCGCCCTCACCCTCGCTGTCTTGCGTCGGCGCCGGGGAGCGCCCCCGGGCGCCGCGTGAGGGCACGCTTCGGCTAATGGCGGGCGGCAGGGTTGGGCGGGTCGTCGCTGCTCGCGGCCTGCGGTGCTGCTTGTCCGCGCTCGCGCACCCGGCGGCCGCGCCCGCGAAGCACGGCCTCGTGACGGGCTTCGCGGATGCTGGCTCTACCCGTCCGCCGATCCGGCCGAGCGGGCCACCTGGCTGGACCGGACCGTGGACTCGAGGGCCGGGATCGTGCGCATCGATCTCATTTGGGCGAGCGTCGCGGGAGCTCAGCGGCCCCTCGATCCCACGAATCCCGCCAGCGCCTCCTACGACTTCTCGGCGATCGACGCGGCGGTGCGCGATGCCGAAGCCCGAGGTCTCGGCGTGCTGCTGACCATCTCCGCGCCCCCGCCTGGGCGGAGGGCGCCGGCCGCCCGCCGTCGGCGCCGCCGGGCACCTGGAAGCCGAACCCGTCCGACCTCGCCGACTTCATGCGGGCGGTCGCGGCCCGCTACTCGGGTGGCTTTGACCCCGACGGCGCCGGCCCGGCGCCGCCGCTTCCCGCCGTGCAGGCGCTGCAGGTCTGGAACGAGCCCAACCTCACCGGTACCTGACGCCGCAATACCAGGGCGCGACCGCCGTCAGCCCGAGCCTACTACCGGGAGATGCTGAACGCCGCCTACGCGGCCGTGAAGGCGGTCGACCCGGAGATGCGCGTGGTCACCGCCGGCACCGCCCCCTATGGCGATCCCCCCGGACGGCTGAATCGCGTCCGGCCGGTGCAGTTCTGGCGAGCAGCTGCTCTGCGTGCACCCGGTGAAGAAGAAGAAGAAGAAGAAGAAGAAGAAGCGCTCGAAGCGGTACGTGAGGACGCCGAGCTGCCCCGCCCCGGCGAGGTTCGACGTTCTCGCCCACCACCCGATCAACACCAGCGGGGGGCCGCGGCGGGCCGCCATCAACCCGGATGACGCCTCCAGCGCGGACCTGGATCGGGTCGTGCGCGTGCTCCGCGGCGCCGAGCGCGCCGGGACGGTGTTGCCGGGGCGGCATCCGGTCTGGGCGACCGAGATGCTGGTGGGACAGCAATCCCCCGAATCGGCCGGCGTGCCCCTCGGCGTCCAGGCCCGTTGGATCGAGGAGGCGCTCTACCTGCCTGGAAGGACGGCGCGAGCGTGGTGATCAACCTAGCTGATTCGCGACTCGACCGACCGGGCGCGCAGATCCCGCAGGCGGGTCCGCAGCTCGGGGATCTTCTTTGCCGACGGCCGGCCCAAGCCCGCCTACACCGCCTTCCGTTTCCCGTTCGTCACCGAGCGGATCAACAAGCGAAAGCTGCTCGCCTGGGGCAAGGCTCCGGCCGGAGGCAAGCTGGTGATTCAGCGAAGGCAGCGGGGACGCTGGGTGGCGGCCAAGAAGATCAAGGTGGGCCAGGGAGCGGTGTTCACCGCCAAGCTCCCGCTGCGCGGAAAGCAGCGGCTGCGCGCGGCGGTGGCCGGCAACCAAAGCCTGGTCTGGAAGCAGGGCTGATCTCGCCGGTTCGCCTTCGAGTCTGACAACGCAGCCGGTCGGCTGTCGTCAGTGCGAGCTGGCCCCGGGGTGATTTAAGTACCGCCGCTAACACCAGCCGGGAGAGGAGGGTCCAGGGATGGATCTGCAGGCATTTGAGGACTCGCGCGCCGACCTCGGAGTCGTTGGACGGCTCGCATCGACTCGGACGACGCAGCTTCCTGATCGGAGCGCTCGCGACCGGAGCCGCGGTCGCCGCCCCGGTCAACTACGCGGCGATCGCCCGCCAGCGCCGGATCCCGCTCGCGAAGCAGGGCAAGTTCGACCTCGGTGTCGCCTCCGGCTTCCCGCGACCGCGCGGGATCGAGCTCTGGACGCGGCTCGGCGAGATCAAGCGCACCTCGAAGCTCAAGGTCGTGGTCGCGACCGACCGCAAGTTTCGCAACGTCGTCGACGAGAAGCTGGTCACTGCTCGCGAGGAGCGCGACTTCACCGCCCGCACGTTCATCAAGGCGCTGAAGCCCGACAAGCACTACTTCTACCGCTTCGTCACCAAGGACTCGAAGTCACCGGTCGGCCGATTCAAGACCGCGCCGCCGCTGGACTCGAGGAAGCCGATCCGGATCGCCTTCTACTCCTGCCAGCACTATGAGGCCGGCTTCTACAACGCCCAGCGCGCGATCGCCAACGAGAAGGACCTCGACCTCGTCCTCTGTCTGGGCGACTACATCTACGAGTATCGACGGCACGGGCGTCCGCCGCGACACAACCGGCAACAACCACGACGGTGACACCCAGCTGCTCAGCGAGTACTGGCAGAAGTACCGGCTCTACAAGTCCGACCGGGACCTGCAGGCTATGCACGCCGCCCACCCCTTCCTCTCGGTCTGGGACGACCACGAGGTGGAGGACAACTACGCGGACGGCCAGCCCAGCTCCAACCAGCAGGACCCGAGCAAGACCCAGCTCAAGGACTACCCAAGACGCGTTCCCTTCGCCCAGCGCGAGGCCAACGGCCACCAGGCCTTCTTCAACTTCATGCCGCGCGCCCGCTTCAAGGGCGACCGCGATCGGGTCTTCGAGGAGTACCGGCTGGGCAAGCTGGTCGATGTCCTGATGACGGACGAGCGCCAGTACCGAGACCGCCAGCCCTGCAACGACGCGCAGCTCACAGCCTGCGCCGACGCCGACTGCTCCGCGAACGATGCTGGGGGCCGCCAACTCGAGTGGTTCAAGAGCGCCTGGTCGGCGCTCGCCGACGACCTGGAAGGTCTGGGCGACGGAGCTGATGGTGATGGCGACCCGCATCGCTCCCGGGCGTGCCGGCGCAGGTCGACGCCTGGGACGGCTACGGCTACGAGCGCAAGCAGATCCTCGACCACATCCTCGACAACAACGTCCAGAACGTGGTCGCGATCACGGGTGACATCCACACCTTCTTCGCCGGCACCGCCTACACACCGGCGACCAGGCCACCGGCCGAGCGGCGTTCCCCGAGTTCGTCGGAGGATCCGCCACCTCCACGGGGCTGCCCGAGGCGACTGGCCTATCACCGAGCACGCTCGCGGCCCTCGCGGCGGTCAACCCGCACATCAAGTTCTACGACTTCACCAAGCGCGGCTATGGAGTGATCGAGCTCGGGCCAACCGAGGCCGTCTGCGAGCTCAAGGCGGTCGACGCCAAGACTCCGGGCGCCTCGGCCCCGACCACGATCGCCAAGTTCAGGGTCCCCCTCGGTGCCCGGTCGCCGGAGCAGATCGCCTAGGTCCGGAGGCCATGCGACCCAGAAAGCGCGACCGGTTCACGGTCTGATTACATGCGCGGTGCCAGAGGAGAGATGGAAGCCAGGAAGGCCAGACATCGTCGTGGGGTATTTGCGGTCGCGATCCTGATCGCGGCGATCGCCGTGCTCGTCCCCACCCTCGCCTTCGGTCACATCGAGCGCGCCTCTTACTGGCCGGATCCGGCACCCGACTCGTCGGTCAAGCCGGCGGCCGGCGGCTCCGTCCCGGCGGTGCGCAAGCTCTTCAGTGCCCTCGACAAGAAGAACCCCGGGAAGACCCGGGTCGTCTGCGCGAAGGTGCCGAGCAAGAAGCAGCGCAAGCACGGGAGCGACAAGAAGCTCTCGAAGAACAAGTCCATGAAGGCCCTGAACAAGGACATCAAGAAGGCGCGCAAGAAGGGCTACAAGCTCCGCGAGTCTCAGCCGGCGATCAAGCTCAAGAAGAAGGAGGCCAAGAAGCTCCGCAAGTTCAACCTGAAGCTGCTGCGGCAGTGCAGGTACAAGTCGATCCAGGACGCGGTCACCGCCTCCCACAACAACGACCGCGTCGAGATCATGCCCGGCCTCTACACCGAGCCGAAGTCACGCGCGAAGCCGACGAACGACCCGGCCTGCGACCAGTACGAGATCACGAACGACAAGAACCAGGCCGGCGCCGTCTCCTACGCCTACCAGTTCCACTGCCCGAACGACCAGAACCTGATCGCCGTCATCGGCCGCTGCCTGACCAACGTTCCGGTCCCACAGCCGCCGCGGCTCGACCGCCACGTGATCCCGGACGCCGGCGCGTGCATCCGCTGCAACATGCAGATCCAGGGGACGGGCGCCTCACCTGATGCCGTCACGATCGACGCGGGCAACACCGCGTCGGGCGACGGGGCTCCGATCGGGGCGGTAAAGGACGTCGGGATCCGCGCCGACCGCGCCGACGGCTTCGTCCTCGACAACGTCAAGGTCCGCCACGCGCAGCGAGCACGACATCTATGTGATCGAGACCGACGGCTCACACCTCAACCGCTTCAAGGTCCCCTTCGCGGGCGACTACGGCCTGCTCACCTTCGTCGCCGATCACTCGCTGATCGAGAACTGCGATGGCTGGGGCGCCGGCGACTCGGCGCTCTATCCCGGCGCGAGCGCCGACCTCGGCGAGGCGGTGCCGCCAGATCAGCGGCGCTACGGCACCGAGCTCCGCAACTGCGACATGCACCACAGTGCCCTCGGCTACTCGGGCACCGACGGCAACGCGGTGTGGGTCCACAACAACGCCATCTATGACAACTCGATGGGCTGCTCGACCGACGTCTTCACCGCTCCCGGTCATCCGGGGTTCCCGCAGGACTCCGACCTGCTCGAGAGCAACGACATCTACTCGAACAACTTCAACACCTACCTGCGCCCAGTGTCCCGCCGGCCAGCAGCCCGGCCCGAACGGCCCCAATCAGGGATGCTCCGACGTCACCCCGACCGTCCCGGTTCCGGTCGGCACCGGGATGTGGATCGCGGGCGGCAACGCGAATGTGGTCCGCAACAACCGCTTCTACGACAACTGGAGGCGAGGGGCCATGCTGTTCGCGGTGGCGGACGTCTTCGTTTGCAACGATCCGAACAATCAGGTTGCCGGCTGCGATCCGGCCTCGACGGTGCCGGCCACGTCGTATCGCAACCGCTTCTTCGACAACCAGATGGGCCGGGCGCCCAACGGCAGCGCCCAGCCGAACGGCCTCGACTTCTGGTGGGATCAGGGCGGTTTGATCCTCAACCCGGCAAGCATTCCGGCCAATAGCGGCAACTGCTGGTACGGCAACACCGGCCCCGACGGCACGCCGGGGAGCGTCACCGGGCTGCCGTCGCCCAGCGGGCCTCCCGGGGACAATCTGCCGTCGGACTGCAACAACAGCCCGCTCCCGGGGGGTCAGCATGGCCAGGTCGCGGAGCTTCTAACGTGCAGCACGGTCCCCAGGGAGACCCGAGCTGCCCGTGGTTCACGACTCCGCCAAAGCCCTAGCGAGCCGTCGATGAGCTCACCGCGTCGCGCCGCGGCGGCGACCATGCTCGCCGCGACGCCGCGTGCGCGATCGCGGGCTGCGGCGGCGGCTCCTCAACCCAGCCCCAGGTCGACGTCGGGCCGAACGTCGGGCAGCCGATCAGCCTCGCCGACTGCCACGACTGGAACCAGGCGAACACCGAGCAGCGTCTCGGAACGATCGACCAGCTCAAGGACTTCGCGGGCGGTCCGATCGTAGGCAACAACGCGTCCTCGCCCTCTGGGACTGGCGCTGTCCTGGACGACAAGGACGCCTACAACCTCTTCAACCGCTATTGCGCGGAGAGCTTCGCCCGCGGCTTCAAGCTCTACAAGCTCTACGAGCGCGCCGCGGCCTTCACCGGCCAGCCGGCGCAATAGCCGGGCGGCTGGATGGATCGGTCGCTATTCTTGGGCTCACCTCGTGCCTGGGCCGAGGGTTTTTTCTGTCCGGCCGTAATTCGGCGGTGGCAGATTCGGCGGCGAATCTTGTGGCCGCCGGAAATGCGGGCCGCATATCGCGAAGCCGGATCCAAGTAAGACTGAACTGGTGAAGTAGAGGAGACATGGCCTCGGATGTTCGAATTGGCGTGACGCTCGCCTGCGAGGAGTGCAAGCGCCGCAACTACGAGACGAACAAGTCCCGGCGGAATTCGCCGGACCGTATCGAGCTGCGCAAGTTCTGTCGCTGGTGCGGCCGGCACACCCCGCATAAGGAGACCCGTTAGGGTGGCGAAGACGCGCGCACAGCGAAAGGCCGAGCGCCGCCGCCGCCAGCAGGCCGAGCAGCGCCGCCGTCAGGCCGACCCGCCGCCGAGCAGGAGGAGCGCGCGCAGGAGGACACCCGGCTCGGCGTCTCCGGCGAGGTGGCCGAGGCCGAGGCGGCCATCGAGACCGGCGCTCGCGTGGACGAGTGGGGGAGCGGGTCGTCGAGAAGCCCGGCGAGATACCCGATCTCGAGGACGCCGCCCGGCTCTGCCGGTGCCGGGAGCATCCCGAGCAGGTCCAGCCCGAGACCGAGGCGCCCGCCCCGTCCCGCGCGGACATCGGCGCGCCGAGGAGGCGCCGCCGAGGCCGGCGCGAGAGCCGCCGAGATCGTCGCCAGCGCGAGAAGGAGGAGCGGCGAAAGGCGCGAGCCAAGGAGCTTCAGAAGGGCCAGGCCGAGAAGGCCGAGAAGCGCCGCGGCCCCGTCCTCGGGTTCCTGCTCTCCTGCTGGGCGGAGCTCAAGCGGGTCCAGTGGCCCGACCGGGACACGCTGGTCCAGGCCTCGGCCGTAACGTTCATCTTCGTGGCGGTGATGGCCGCCTACCTCGGCGGCCTCGATGCCGCCTTCAACTGGCTGATCCAGCGGATCATCTAGGGACCGGGAGATTCGACGATGTTTCGCTGGTATGTGATCAACACCTATTCGGGGCACGAGAACAAGGTCAAGCAGAACCTCGAGCACCGAGTCCACACGATGGGCCAGGAGCGCAACGTGCGCCAGGTCGTCGTCCCCACCGAGCAGATCTCGGAGATGAAGGACGGCCAGAAGGTGCAGACCGATAAGCGGACGATGCCCGGCTACGTGCTGGTCAACATGGAGATGACCGACGACGCCTGGGGGCTGGTCAAGAACACTCCAGGGGTGACGGGCTTCGTCGGCTCCCGCAACAAGCCGATCCCGCTTTCCAAGGTCGAGGTGGACCGGCTGCTTCACCGGGAGACCGCGGAGCGACCGCGCACCCGCGCGCAGTTCTCGATCGGCGAGTCGGTCAAGGTCGTCTCCGGGCCGCTCGCGGACTTCTCGGGCGAGATCGCCGAGATCAACGATGACGCGGCCAAGCTCAAGGTCCTCGTCTCGATCTTCGGCCGCGAGACCCCGGTCGAGGTCAACTACGACCAGGTCAAGAAGATCTAGCCATGGCGAAGAAGGTCCTCACCCAGATCAAGCTGCAGATCCCGGCGGGAGCCGCGAACCCGGCGCCGCCGGTCGGCCCCGCGCTGGGACAGCACGGCGTCAACATCATGGAGTTCTGCAAGGCCTTCAACGCGCAGACCCAGCAGGACGCCGGCACGATCATCCCGGTCGAGATCACGGTCTACGAGGACCGCTCCTTCGACTTCATCACCAAGACGCCGCCAGCCGCGATCCTGATCAAGGAGGCCGCGGGGATCGAGAAGGGCTCGGGGGAGCCCCATTCCGAGAAGGTCGGCTCGATCACCGTCGACCAGGCCCGTCAGATCGCCGAGCGCAAGATGCCCGACCTGAACGCCAACGACCTCGACGCAGCCACCAAGATCATCGCCGGCACCGCACGCTCGATGGGCGTCACGGTGGAGGGGCTCTAGATGGCGCGCGGCAAGGGCTACCGGGAGGCCTACGAGAAGATCGACCGGACCCGGGCGTACCCGCCCGCCGAGGCGGTCCACCTGATCAAGGAGACGGCGCGGGCCAACTTCGACGAGACGGTCGAGCTCCACGTCCGCCTTGGGGTCAACGTCCGCCACGCCGAGGAGCAGCTGCGCGGCACCCTGGCGCTGCCCAAGGGCCTCGGCAAGGACGTCAAGATCGCCGTCTTCGCGGAGGGCGACGCCGCCCGCCAGGCCGACGAGGCCGGCGCCGATGTCGTCGGCTCCGACGACCTCGCCGAGCGGATCGAGGGCGGCTGGACGGACTTCGACGTGGCCATCGCGCACCCCTCGCAGATGCCGAAGGTCGGCAAGCTCGGGCGCATCCTCGGCCCACAGGGCAAGATGCCCAACCCCAAGGTCGGCACCGTCACCGACGACATCGCGAAGGCCGTCGAAGAGGCCAAGGCCGGCAAGGTCGAGTACCGCACCGACCGACAGGCGATCGTGCATCTGGCGATCGGCAAGACGAGTTTCTCCGAGGCCGACCTGCTCGAGAACTACGCGGCGGTGATCGAGGAGATCATTCGCGCGAAGCCCGCCGCCGCCAAGGGCCGCTACATCCTCTCCATCACCCTGAGCACGACGATGGGTCCCGGCATCCGGGTCGATCCGTCGCGGACCCGCCGCGCCGAGATCATGCAGGGTGCGGGCGCTGCGGCCTCTGAGGACGGGGGCGCGGAGTCCGCGGCCGGCACTCCCGGAAGCGAAGCCGAGGACGTGCCGGATGCGGAGCAGGCGGAGGAAGCGGCGACCGCCTAGACTGCGCTGCACAAAACTTGTCGCCCGAGACCGCCGGCGGGACTCGAAATCGAGAGTCCGGAAGTCCGGCGCAGGTGCGCGAGAGTCACCGGTCCCCGGACCGCCCACTCTGGCCCGCCTGCGCGCGGGTCTTTTCATTGGCCGGGCGGGCGCGAGAAAGCGAAATGGACAGAGGACAGAAGACAGCGGTTGTGAAGGAGCTCGCCGAGGAGCTCAAGGACGCCGAGGCGATCTTCGCGGTGGACTACCGAGGGATCAGCGTGCCCCAGGCGGCCGAGCTCCGCTCCGGTCTGCGCGACGCCGATGCCCGCTTCCGGGTGGTCAAGAACCGGCTCACCCTGCGCGCCGCCGACGAGGCCGGAACCGAGTCGATCAAGGAGTACCTGGAGGGACCGACCGCCCTCACCTTCGTCAATGGCGACGCCGCGCTGGCCGCGAAGACGATCTTCCGTCTCGGGTCCGAATGGAAGCTGCTCGACTACAAGGGCGGCCTGATGGACGGCGAGGCGCTGGACCCCGATTCCTTCAGGGCGATCGCCCGACTCCCCGGCCGCGAGCAGCTCAACGCCCAGTTCGCGGGCGTCGTCGCGAGCCCGCTCACCGGCCTGGCCCGTGGCCTCGCCTCGATGATCCAGGGCCTCGCACTGCAGCTCGGCCAGATCGCCGATCAGGGCCTGGTGTCCGGCGAGGCGCCGCCGGAGCAGGAGGCGCAGGCCGAGGAGACGCCTTCCGCCGATGAAAGCGAGGCAGATCCAGAGCCTTCCGAGTCCCCCGAGGAGACCTCCGAGGAGGCGGCCCCGGAGGGCGAGGATGCCGGCCAGTCCGAGCCCGCCGAGACGGGCGAGGGCGATCAGGACCTGGGAGAGGAGCCCCCGGCCGAGGAGTCGCCGGGCGGGACCGAGGAGGCGGGGGAAGGCGAGCAACAGGCTTCAGATCAGGAAGAGACTTCAGAGGATTCCGACGACAACGAGGAGGAAGGCAGCTAATGGCCACCAAGGTGTCCACCGAGGAGTGGATCGAGGAGCTCAAGAACATCTCCGTGCTCGAGCTCTCCGAGCGCATCAAGGCGCTCGAGGAGGAGTTCGGCGTCTCCGCCACCGCCGTCGCGGCCGCTGCGCCCGCCGCGGGCGGGCCGGACGCAGACGGAGCGGGCGAGGAGGAGTCCGGCACGGTCGACGTCGTCCTGACGGGCGCCGGCGACAAGAAGATCGGCGTCATCAAGGTCGTCCGCGCGGCGACCGGACTCGGCCTCAAGGAGGCGAAGGCGCTCGTCGACGAGGCTCCCAAGCCCGTCAAGGAGGGCATCGAGCGCGAGGAGGCCGAGAATCTCGTCAAGGAGATTCAGGAGGCCGGCGGCACCGCCGAGCTCAAGTAGATCCGGCGGCGGTTTTGTGGCCGCCGTTGGCGAGCCGCGGGCTACACTAAATACAGCGCCGGGGGATCGGAGTAAGATCCGGGGACCTGCCCCAGCCGGGGCGTGTTAGCATCCCTTGACGAAAGGGCTGCCGTGCGTTAGGATGCACGGTTCGCGTGCCGGTGAGCCCTGCTGCCCGATTCTTGCGCGGTCTCACAACCCTTCGAATACTTTGAGGAGTCGCCCAGTTGGCCGGAACCAACGCTGTCGCCGCAACCCGTAGGAGCTTCTCCCGCCTCAAGAACCCAGTCGAACTCCCACATCTGATCGATATCCAGCGGAAGTCCTTCGCGGAGCTGGTTGACCCGAAGAACGGCCTGCTGCGAGCCACGATCGATGACATCTCCCCGACCGAGGACTACACGGGGAATCTCGCGATCGTCTTCGGGGATTTCGAGTTCGACGATCCACCAAACTCGGTGGAGGAGTGCCGCGAGAAGGACATGACCTACTCGCGACCGCTGAACGTCAAGGTCGCGTTCCAGAACCGCGAGACCGGAGAGATCCGGGAGCAGACCGTCTTCATGGGCGACTTCCCGTGGATGACGGACCGCGGCACATTCATCATCAACGGCACGGAGCGCGTCGTCGTGACGCAGCTCGTCCGCTCGCCGGGCGCCTATGTGATGGAGCCCAAGGACCGCGAGAAGCAGGTCTTCATCGCGAACCTGATGCCGGCCCGCGGCTCGTGGCTCGAGCTCGAGATCGACAAGAAGGGGCGCGTCTACGTCCGCATCGACCGCAAGCGCAAGCTGCCGGTCACCGTTCTGCTGCGCGCGATGGGCTATGTCGAGGACGAGAAGCTCCTCGAGATGTTCGACAACTCCGTCTACATCCGCCACACGATCGCCGCGGACACCGACCAGACCAAGGACGAGGAAGGCGCGCTGATCGAGCTGTTCAAGAAGCAGCGCCCCGGCGAGCCGCCCTCGGTGGACGCCGCCCGGGCGCTGCTCGAGCAGCTCTTCTTCGATCCCAAGCGCTACGACCTGACCAGGGTCGGCCGCTACAAGCTGAACGCTCGCCTGGACCTGGACATCGACCTGGACACCCGGGTCCTGACCCACGACGACATCATCGCCCTGGTCAAGGAGCTCGTCTCGATCCCGAAGATCCTCGGCATCCCCGAGGAGATCGACGAGGAGAACCCGATCAAGGACTACGCCGCGGAGGCCATCACCTACCCCCGCGAGCCGATCCACGATCACCTCGACGAGTACGAGCACTTCGGCAACCGCCGTCTGCGTACGGTGGGCGAGCTGATCCAGGAGGCCTTCCGGATCGGCCTCTACCGGATGGAGCGAGTGGTTCGTGAGCGCCTCACCACGGAGGACGCCGACGCGATCACGCCGCAGACCATCATCAACATCCGGCCCGTCGTCGCGGCGCTCAAGGAGTTCTTCGGGTCCTCGCAGCTCTCGCAGTTCATGGACCAGACCAACTCGCTGGCGGGCCTGACGCACAGGCGCCGCCTCTCGGCGCTGGGCGCGGGCGGCCTGACGCGCGAGCGCGCGCCCATCGAGGTCCGCGACGTGCACGCCACTCACTACGGGCGCATGTGCCCGATCGAGACGCCGGAAGGGCCGAACATCGGTCTGATCGGCTCGCTCTCCTCCTACGCGCAGGTCTCGGAGCACGGCTTCGTCACCACGCCGTACCGCGTCGTCAAGGACGGCGTGGTCACCGACGAGATCGTCCACCTGGACGCGACGCAGGAGGAGGAGAACACGATCGCCCAGGCGAACGCCGAGGTCGATCGCGACACCGGCAAGCTCAAGGGCCAGTACGTCCTCTGCCGCCGCCGCGACGACGAGGCCGTCGCCGTGCCGCCGAAGCAGGTCGACCTGATGGACGTCTCGCCGACGCAGATCTGGTCCGTCGCGACGGCCCTGATCCCGTTCCTCGAGCACGACGATGCGAACCGCGCCCTGATGGGCTCGAACATGCAGCGTCAGGCCGTGCCGCTCCTGAAGCCCGAGCCGCCGCTGATCGGGACCGGCATGGAGCGCCGCGCCGCGATCGACACGGGCGACGTCGTGATCGCCGAGAACGACGGCGAGGTCACCGTGGTGGACGCCGAGCAGATCGTCGTCAGCCACGGCTCGAAGAAGGACGAGTACCCGCTCAACAAGTTCATGCGCTCGAACCAGGGCACGATGATCCACCAGCGCCCGATCGTCTCGGTCGGCGACAAGGTGAAGGCGGGTGACGTCCTCTCCGACGGCTCATCTACGGCGGGCGGCGAGATCGCGCTGGGCAAGAACTGCCTGGTCGCCTTCATGTCCTGGGAGGGCTACAACTTCGAGGACGCGATCATCATCTCCGAGCGGCTGGTGAAGGAGGACGAGCTCACCTCGATCCACATCGAGGAGTACGAGATCGACGCCCGCACGACGAAGCTCGGCGACGAGGAGATCACGCGCGACATCCCGAACCGCTCCGAGGAGAGCCTCAGGAACCTGGATGAGCGGGGGATCGTCCGGATCGGCGCCGAGGTGCAGTCCGGTGACCTCCTGGTCGGGAAGGTGACGCCGAAGGGCGAGACCGAGCTGACCGCCGAGGAGAAGCTGATCCGCGCCATCTTCAAGGAGAAGGCGCGCGAGGTCCGGGACACCTCTTTGAAGGTGCCGCACGGCGAGGGCGGGGTCGTCATCGACGTCCTCACCTTCAGCCGCGAGGCCGGCGACGACCTGCCGCCGGGCGTCAACGACCTGGTTCGCGTCTACGTCGCGACCAAGCGGAAGATCGCCGAGGGCGACAAGCTCGCCGGCCGCCATGGGAACAAGGGCGTGATCGCCAAGATCGTGCCCGAGGAGGACATGCCGTTCATGGAGGACGGCACGCCGATCGACGTGATCCTCAATCCGCTCGGCGTGCCGAGCCGAATGAACATCGGCCAGATCCTCGAGACGCACCTGGGCTGGGTCGCGGCCAACGGCTGGTACGACGATGGCTCCCCCTCCTACAAGGCCGCGCAAGCGGCGGCCACAAATACCGCCGCCGGATCAAACGGCGGCCGCGTGAACGTGGCCACGCCGGTGTTCGACGGCGCCACGGTGGAGGACGTCGACGACGCCCTTGTCCAGTGGCAGGAGGAGAACGCCGACCGCGGCATCGACCTCGGGATCGACAAGCGCGAGCGCGCCGGCAACCGCTGCGAGGGCAAGGTGCAGCTCTACAACGGCCGCACCGGCGAGCCCTACAAGGGCAAGGTGACGATCGGCTACATGTACATCCTGAAGCTGCTGCACCTGGTCGACGACAAGATCCACGCCCGTTCGACCGGCCCGTACTCGCTGGTCACCCAGCAGCCGCTGGGCGGGAAGGCGCAGTTCGGCGGCCAGCGCTTCGGCGAGATGGAGGTGTGGGCGCTCGAGGCCTACGGCGCGGCGTACACCCTCCAGGAGATGCTCACCGTCAAGTCCGACGACACCGTCGGCCGCGTCAAGGCCTACGAGTCGATCGTCAAGGGCGAGAACATCCCCGAGCCCTCCATTCCGGAGTCGTTCAAGGTCCTGCTCAAGGAGATCCAGAGCCTGGCGCTCGACGCCAACGTGGTCTCCGAGGAGGGCGACGGAGTGGAGATGGGCGAGGAGGAGGACGACCTCCTTCGCGCCGCCGAGGAACTCGGCATCGAGCTGTCCGGCGTGCGCGCGGACGGCGGGAATGGCGCCGGCGACAAGGACAAGGACAAGGACAAAGGCCGCCGACGAGCAGGAAGAGCAGGTCGTCGCCGAGGGCGACGGTGGTACTGAGGATGCCGAGGAGGCAGCAAGTAAGTGATCGACATCAATAACTTCGACGCGATCGAGATCGGGCTTGCCTCGGGCAAGAAGATCCGGGGCTGGAGCTCCGGCGAGGTAACCAAGCCCGAGACCATCAACTACAGGACGCTGAAGCCGGAGAAGGACGGCCTCTTCTGCGAGCGCATCTTCGGTCCGACCAAGGACTGGGAGTGCTACTGCGGCAAGTACAAGAGGGTCCGCTACAAGGGCATCGTCTGCGAGCGCTGCGGCGTCGAGGTGACCCGCTCCAAGGTTCGCCGCGAGCGCATGGGTCACATCGACCTGGCCGCCCCCGTCTCCCACATCTGGTTCTTCAAGGGCGTCCCCAGCCGGATCGGCTACCTGATCGACATGGCTCCGAAGGAGCTCGAGAAGGTCCTCTACTTCGCCGCCTCGGTGATCACCTGGGTCGACGAGGAGGCCCGGTCCAAGGACCTGGGCAAGCTCGAGAAGGAGGTCGACAAGCAGGTCGGCGAGTACGAGCGCGAGCGCGAGCAGCGCACCCAGGAGCTCAACGAGTCCCTGCAGCGCCGCCTCGCCTACCTCGGCGTGGCCCCCGACAAGGACTCGGAGGCGCCTCCGGCCGGCACGACCGACGGCTTCAACGAGGACGACGAGCTCTGGGCCGACACCGTCGCGAACGTGAAGCGGATGAAGGCCGAGGACCGCGAGAAGACCGCGAAGGAGCTGCGCAAGACCTTCGAGGCCGAGATCTCCGACACCGAGGCCTACCTCGACGAGGCCGCCGAGCGGCTGCGCGAGGTCTGGAAGATCTTCAGCGAGATGAAGCCGAAGGACGTGATCAACGACGAGACCACGTTCCGCGAGCTCAAGGACCGCTTCGGCTCGCCGTTCGGCTGGGGCGAGTACTTCCGCGGCGGCATGGGCGCCGAGTCCGTCCGCGACCTGCTCGAGCAGGTCGAGCTCGAGGCCGAGGCCGAGCTGCTCGAGGAGACGATCAACACCTCCAAGGGCCAGAAGCAGGCCCGCGCGGTGAAGCGCCTCAAGGTCGTCGACGCCTTCCTGAAGTCGGCCAACAGGCCGGAGTGGATGGTCCTCGACGTCGTACCGGTGATCCCGCCGGAGCTGCGCCCGATGGTGCAGCTCGACGGTGGCCGCTTCGCGACCTCGGACTTGAACGACCTCTACCGGCGCGTCATCAACCGGAACAACCGGCTGAAGAGGCTGCTCGACCTGGGCGCCCCCGAGATCATCGTCAACAACGAGAAGCGGATGCTGCAGGAGGCCGTCGACGCCCTGTTCGACAACGGGCGCCGCGGCCGTCCCGTCACCGGTCCGGGCAACCGGCCCCTGAAGTCGCTCTCCGACATGCTCAAGGGCAAGCAGGGCCGCTTCCGCCAGAACCTGCTCGGAAAGCGCGTCGACTACTCCGGCCGCTCGGTGATCGTCTCGGGCCCGAATCTGAAGATCCACCAGTGCGGCCTGCCGAAGCTGATGGCGCTGGAGCTGTTCAAGCCGTTCATCATGGCGCGGCTCGTCGAGCGCAAGCAGGTCCAGAACATCAAGGCCGCCAAGAAGATGGTCGACTCGATGATCCCCGAGGTCTGGGACGTGCTCGAGGAGGTCATCCACGAGCACCCGGTGCTCCTCAACCGCGCGCCGACGCTCCACCGCCTGGGCATCCAGGCCTTCGAGCCGGTGCTGGTCGAGGGCAAGGCGATCCAGATCCACCCGCTGGTCTGCCACGCGTTCAACGCCGACTTCGACGGCGACCAGATGGCCGTCGCACCTGCCGCTCTCGGCGGAGGCGCAGGCGGAGGCGCGCATCCTGATGCTCTCCTCCAACAACATCCTCTCGCCGGCGCACGGCGCGCCGCTCGCCACGCCCACCCAGGACATGGTGCTGGGTCTCTACTACCTGACCTACTCGCACGACGACGTCGAGGAGCTCGATCGCTCGAAGCTCGACCAGAAGCCGCATCCGTTCCGGACCGCGCAGGAGGCCGAGCTCGCCTACGAGAACGGGATCGTCCAGCTGCACGACTACGCGGAGTACCGCCGTGCCGGCCACGAGCACTTCCTGACCACGGTCGGCCGGATCATCTTCAACGACCGCGTCGAGCGGGCGATCGCCGAGGCCCTCGAGGAGGAGTACGACCCCGAGAGCTATCAGTTCGTCAACCGCTCGCTGAAGAAGCGCGACGTCAACGACATCGTCAGCGATCTGGTGGAGAGCTACGGCGCTCCCGCCGTCTCCCTGGTGCTCGACTCCTTCAAGGAGCTCGGCTTCCACTTCGCCACCGAGGCCGGGATCACGATCTCGAAGAACGACGTGGTGGCTCCTCCCGACAAGGAGGAGATCCTCGAGAGCTACGAGGCGCGAGACCGAGAAGATCATCGAGCCAGTACGACGAGGGCTACATCACTGCGGAGGAGCGCAAGGAGGCGGTCACCGGCCAGTGGGACCGGGCGACCGAGGAGGTCGGGCAGGCGATGGAGGGCAACCTCGACGAGCTCAACCCGATCTTCATGATGGCCAACTCCGGAGCTCGCGGCTCGTTCAAGCAGATTCGCCAGCTGGCCGGTATGCGCGGTCTGATGGCCAATCCGAAGGGCGAGATCATCGAGCGCCCGATCAAGGCCAACTTCATGGAGGGCCTCTCGGTGCTCGAGTACTTCATCTCGACGCACGGCGCCCGGAAGGGCCTCGCGGACACCGCCCTGCGAACCGCGGACTCGGGCTACCTCACCCGGCGCCTGGTCGACGTTGCGCAGGACGTGATCGTCCGCATCGACGACTGCAAGACCAAGGACTACGTCGAGATGCCGGTCTTCCGGGACAGGGGATCTGAACCCGAACCTGCTGGGCCGCGTGGTCGCCAAGAAGACCACCACCAAGCGGGGCCGCGAGCTGTTGAAGCGCGGCGACCTCCTGGACAACGAGGAGCTCGCGGAGCTTGCAGGAGGCTTTCGACGACGGGGGACGAGGATGCGGTCGTGCCGGTCCGCTCGGTGCTCAAGTGCGAGGCCGAGTCCGGGGTCTGCGCCCAGTGTTACGGCGTCATGCCCGCGACCGGTGCCACTGGTCGAGATCGGCGACGCGGTCGGGATCATCGCCGCGCAGTCGATCGGCGAGCCGGGCACGCAGCTCACCATGCGGACCTTCCACACCGGCGGTGTCGCCGGCCTGGACATCACGCAGGGTCTGCCGCGCAGTCGTCGAGCTCTTCGAGGCCCGCAAGCCGAAGGGCCTGGCGAAGATCGCCGAGGTGGCCGGCAAGGTCTCGGTCGAGGAGACCGACAAGGCCGTCAAGCTGACGATCACCGACGACAAGGGCGAGGAGCATGCCTACTCCTTCCCGCCGCGGACCAACGTCTTGGTCGAGCCCGGGAAGCGGGTCGAGGTCGGGACCCAGCTCAACGAGGGCTCGCTCTACCCGGCCGAGATCCTGGCGATCCGCGGCCGCACCGACACCGAGGTCTACATCGTCGCCGAGGTGCAGCGCGTCTACCGGACCCAGGGCGTCGACATCAACGACAAGCACATCGAGCTGATCGTCCGCCAGATGCTGAAGAAGGTGCGGGTGGAGTCCAAGGGCTCGACCGAGCTGCTGCCCGGTCAGCTGGAGGACCGCCTGGTCTTCGACGCGATCAACGAGAAGTTCAAGGGCAAGAAGACGAAGACGCCGGCGCGGGCCGAGGAGGTCATCCTCGGGATCACCAAGGCGTCGCTCGCCACCGAGTCCTTCCTCTCGGCCGCCTCCTTCCAGGAGACGACCAAGGTGCTCACCGACGCCGCCCTGGAGGGCAAGCGCGACCGGCTGATGGGGCTGAAGGAGAACGTGATCATCGGCAAGCTGATCCCGGCGGCGACCGGCCTGAAGCACTACCGCTCGCTGCAGATCGAGCCGGTCGAGCCGGCGCAGCCTCCCGCCGAGGAGTTCTCCGAGGAGGAGCTCGCCAAGGAGCTCGACCTGGCCGGCGACGGCGAGGGCTCCCCGATGGAGGGGTTCGGCCCTTCGTTCGCGGAGGAACTCGAGGAGCTGGCCTCGGAGATCGAGACGCCGGGCGCCGGGCAGGCCGCCGGCACTGGCGACTCGGAGGAGTCCGAGAAGTCCTAAGCGTCTAGGCGGGCGGGTCCTGTCGCCGAATTTGTCGCAGGCGCGGAAAACAGTCGCGCCGGCGACAGAAATTCGGCGCCACCCGCCCGACTAGAGCACTGATTGACGCACCTGCTCGCCGGTGGCGGCGGGCTGCCTCTTAGCCCTGCCGGGACTGGACGAGGCCGACGGTGTGGCCCTCGGGGTCGTTGAAGAGGCCGATGGTCAGGCCCTCGCCATCGGGAGTCTGGGCCCATCACCTTCGTCCCGCCGAGCTTCTCGGCCTGGTCGAGGGCTGCGCCCACGTCCGGGACCTCGATGTAGAAGGTGACGTGGCCCTCGTAGCCCTCCGGGCCGCACGCCGACGCCGCCGCCGATTCCGACGCCGTCGGAATTCGTGTTGCCGTCGCGCGGACCAGCGCGTACGGAGGACTCCGTCTGGCCGACCCGCCGGTGTGTCATCGAAGTTCCAGCCGGCGAGTTCGGCGTAGAACTCCTCAGCTTCTTGGCGTCCTTGCCAACGACCTCGAAGTGCACCACGGGTTGTCCCATGTGAATTCCTCCTGTTGATTGTCGGAAGCCGGCGCTAGCTGCCGGCGGGGGCGTGCTCGCGCCGCTCGCTGGCGGCCATTCCCGGGGCGAGGCGGGGCTCGATCACGGGCGTCCTGGAACGGCCGCCCGGCGGGCAGTCGGGGTGCGCCTGGGCGGCGCCGCCGTGCGGCCCGCGCTGGCGCGGCCCCGGCTTGAGCGGATTGCGTCGGAAGCGACGGAAGTTGTGGTCGTCAGCGTCGCCCGGGAGATCCTCGAGCTCGGGCTCGTCCTTGACGGCCCACCAGATCAGCCACATTCCGTAGAGGACCGGGATCTTCAGGATCACGGCCAAGAAGATGATCGGCACCGCCTCTCCCATCCCGGCGAGTCTACCCCTGATCGGGCGGGTCGCCAACGAGGCCTGAAGCCGTCCGGGCCCAGGACTCGAGCGCCTCGACGTGAGCCTCGAGCAGGCCGACATCGGACTCCGTCGGGACGAGCAACGTCGGAGCGGGCCGCTGCTCCGCCCACTCAAAGCAGCTCTCATCCAAGCTGTCGTCGACCCAGGCGAGCGCGCGGGAGCCGGCGTACTCGACGAGCGCTTCGAGTTTCCAGTGCGCCGTGCCGAAGCGGGCACGACCGTCGAAGGTCAGGTAGGGCAGCTCCGGCACCCCGAGTATGTCGGGCAGATGGTCGTTCGCCCGATCCTCCCAGCCGCTTGCCCAGACAAGGTCGTAGGCATTGGCGAGGCGGTTCAGCCGCGGGCCCGTCTCCAGGGCGATGCAGTGGAGCATCCCGTCGATCAGGTGGAACTCGCCCGGTGCCTTCCCCGGGTCCACGCGCCCGGGCTCGATCGGCTGGTCGAAGCCGAACAAGCTGATCACGCCGTCGATGTCGACGGCGAGCACCGGCCGGTCGCTCGTCGGCTTCTTTCGGAAGAGGGGCATGGCCTGAGACTAGGGGCCCGGTGCACGGCTTCGCCATCAGATCGCCGCCACAAGCGGCCGCCCCACATAACCGCTCGGGCGTACGGCCTGGCTCAATATGGAGCGGCCTGGTGGCGGCTTGCCGCTACCATGCACCGCCGTGCCGAACACCAACCAGCTCGTCCGCAAGGGACGAACCCACAAGAAGAAGAAGATGTCGACGCCGGGCCTGAAGTCGGGCCAGGGGCGCAAGAAGCGGGTCGCCGCCCCGCAGCGGCGAGGCGTCTGCACACGCGTTGCCACCGTGACGCCGAAGAAGCCGAACTCGGCGCTTCGGAAGATCGCTCGCGTCCGGCTCACCAACGGCCTCGAGGTGACGAGCTACATCCCCGGTGAGGGGCACAACCTTCAGGAGCATTCCGTGGTCCTCGTCCGCGGCGGTCGGGTCAAGGACCTGCCGGGCGTCCGCTACAAGGTCGTCCGCGGCGCCCTCGACGCGGCGGGCGTCTCGGATCGCAAGCAGGGCCGTTCGCTCTACGGAGTGAAGGCCAGCTAGATGCCGCGCCGCAACCAGGCCACGATCCGCCTCCTCGAGCCCGACTCGGTCCACCGGAGCCGGCTGGTGCAGCAGCTGGTCAACAAGGTGATGGTGGCCGGCAAGAAGTCCCTCGCCGAGCAGATCACCTACGACGCTCTGGCGCTCGTCGGGGAGCGGAGCGGAAACAACCCCGTCGAGGAGCTCGAAGGGGCCATCAAGCAGCTCACTCCCGTCCTCGAGGTTCGCTCACGCCGCGTCGGGGGCGCCACCTACCAGGTCCCGGTCGAGGTCCCGGCCCGCCGAGCCCGCACGCTCGCGGTCCGCTGGCTGGTCGAGTTCGCCCGGGCCCGCGGCGAGAAGTCGATGGCCGAGCGCCTGGCCAACGAGATCCTCGACGCCTCCAAGCAGCAGGGCAACGCCTGGAAGCGGAAGGACGACATCTACCGGATGGCGCAGGCGAACAAGGCGTTCGCGCACTACCGCTGGTAGATCAGGTCCTTTCCCAAGTACGCTCGCTGCGCCGATCGGCCTGCGTCGGCCGACCGGCTCGGTTTCCGCGGCCGGGTGGCCTTCGCCTCAGGCGCCTTTGGTGGTCAGGTGATCTGGTCGCTCCGGGCCTCATCGTGGCGAGGGCCGCGCCGCAGACGGTGAGCACGAGCGAGCCGACCAGCTCGAGCCAGAAGCCGGCCACCGGCTTGGCCTCGGCATCGATGAACGACTGACGCGGATCGTCGAGAGTCCCGATCTTGTTGACATCGGGGAGATCACCGATCAGGAAGATGAGCAGCGCGATCAGGCCGCAGACGGCGACCCCCATGGCCCCGACCTGCCTGAGCTGATCGTCGCGGGCGGCGACGGTGACCAGGATCAGGATCAGCGCGAAGATCGCGAGCACCAGAGTCGCGTAGCCGTGCTGGTCCTTCGAGCTGATCGCCTGCAGGGCCTCCCCGCCCGGCGGGGTGAGGTGGAAGACGTCCGTGAACTGCGAGGCGCCGAGCATCGCCGCGCCGGCGGCGCAGGCGAACACGAGCAGCGTCTCCGTGCGGGGAAGCCTCTTCACTGCTCCGCCTGGAGGTCTGGGTAGATCCCCCCGACCTCCTGCGGCGAGCGCCGCTTGGCCCCACCCGGCCTGCCGCGCCGCCATCTCCTCTCCCGGGTCACACCGCGAGAGTAATGGGCGAGCAGGCCGCCGCAGAGGATGAGGACCGCCGAGCAGGCGACCTCGGCCCAAAATCCCTCCAGGAGCCTGGCCTCGGTGCCGGTGAAGGCGAGCCCCGCCCGGCCGACCTCGAGGCCCTGCGGAAGATCCACTGCGATCGCGACCGCGAGGCCCACCAGCCCGCAGGCGGCCACCGCGCCGGCGAGCCGCGGGCGGCCGCGGTACGCGGCGATCATGAGAACCGCCGCCAGCGCAGCGATCGGCAGCAGAACCCAAAGGTGGGCGCTCCCCGCCGTCTCCCTGTCGGTAATCGGGACGGGCGCAATGGAGCCGATCTCCCCGGCGTAGTCCGGAGCATCCACGGCCACGCCGTGGTAGTCGAAGAACTGGGAGACCCCAAGGCCGACAGCCGCACAGACGCCAACGAAGGCGACGGTCGAGCGGGGATTGACGTGGCGGCGCACCGCCTCGAGGACGATCAGCGCCGCGCTGAGGAGCACGGCTCCGAGCCAGCGTACGGCGATCTGCCCCACCTCCAGAACCACGGCGATCAGCGCCGCGATCAACTGGACCACGAAGAGCAGGGCACGGGCCACGGGCCTCCCGATCCAGGAGAAGAAGGCGGCGACTGGCACTCCGAGCGGGCGCAGTCGGCGACCCGTCTCGATTGCGGCCCCCCGCAGCCGTGCGCCGAGCTTCTGCTCGGGCCGCACGGCCCGGCGCGCCTCGATGCGGCGGCGTCGGGACATCGCGCGGGCTTCACGGCGGGTGAGCTCGGTGAGCTCGTCCAACTTATTACGGGTCGCACTGTCCCGCGCCCTCGCATCACGAGAGCCTTTGCGGCGTCCCAACCGAGGTCGGATGCGCTTCCTGGGAGCCATCAGGCCGCTGCTATCATCATCGGTCGCTCCGGGGTGCCCCGCAGGACCCCGTGGGCGTTAACCGTTTCGATGGAGAACGGCGCGACATAGGAGCAGTTCGGGTCGAAGAGACGCTCTGCGCTCGGGCCCGCAAGGGCCTTTTTTCTGCGCGAATTCGGATTCAGACTAACCGTTCCGCCTCTCCCTCACGCCAGTACGAAGACAGGATCCATGCCCAGAAGCTTTCCCCTAGAGAAGACCCGGAACATCGGCATCATGGCCCACATCGATGCCGGTAAGACCACGACCACAGAGCGAATCCTCTACTACACGGGCCGCACCCACAAGATGGGCGAGGTCCACGAGGGCGCTGCCGTCATGGACTGGATGGAGCAGGAGCAGGAGCGCGGCATCACCATCACGTCCGCCGCGACCGCCTGCGAGTGGGAGGGCCACCGCATCAACATCCTCGATACGCCGGGGCACGTCGACTTCACGGTGGAGGTGGAGCGCAGCCTCAGGGTGCTCGACGGCGCGATCGCGCTGTTCGACTCCGTAGCCGGCGTCGAGCCCCAGTCCGAGACGGTCTGGCGCCAGGCCGACAAGTACGGCGTCCCCCGGATCGCCTACGTCAACAAGATGGACCGGACCGGCGCGGACTTCTTCAAGGCGATCGACACGATGCGCGAGCGCCTCGGCGCGAACCCGCTGCCGATCCAGATCCCAATCGGCCAGGAGGCCGACTTCGTCGGCGTCGTCGACCTGATCGAGAACAAGGCGCTCGTCTGGAAGGACGAGCTCGGCACGGAGTTCGAGTACGAGGACATCCCGGACGAGCTGGCGGAGCAGGCGGAGCAGTACCGCACCCAGCTGATCGAGGCCTGCGCCGAGTACGACGACGAGCTGATGGAGGCCTACCTGAACGACGAAGAGATCCCGCACGAGCGGATCGCGAAGTCGCTGCACCGGGCCACCCTCGACATCAAGGTGACGCCGGTCCTCTGCGGCTCCTCCTTCAAGAACAAGGGCGTGCAGTCGCTGCTCGACGCAATCGTCGAGCTGCTCCCCTCGCCGATCGAGGTCCCGCCCGTCAAGGGCCTCGAGCCGCCGAAGAAGGGCGAGAACGGCGGCCCGACCGAGGCTGAGCGGCCCGCCGACGACAACGCCCCCTTCTCGGCCCTCGCGTTCAAGGTGATGGCCGATCCCTACGTCGGCAAGCTGACCTACTTCCGCGTCTACTCCGGCAAGCTCTCGGCCGGCAGTCGCGTGCTCAACGCCTCCACCGGCCGGACGGAGCGGATCGGCCGCGAGCTGATGATGCACGCCAACCACCGCGAGGAGATCGAGGAGTGCTATGCGGGCGACATCCTCGCCGGCGTCGGCCTCAAGCAGACCTCGACGGGCGACACCCTGTGCGCGCCAGACGCGCCGATCGAGCTCGAGCACATCGAGTTCCCGGAGCCGGTGATCGCCGTCGCCATCGAGCCGAAGACGAAGGCCGACCAGGAGAAGCTTTCCTCCAGCCTCGCGCGTCTCGCCGAGGAGGACCCCACCTTCCAGGTCGAGTCCGACGAGGAGACCGGCCAGACGCTGATCCACGGGATGGGCGAGCTCCACCTCGAGGTGATCGTCGACCGGATGCTGCGCGAGTTCTCGGTCGACGCGAACGTCGGCCGCCCGCAGGTGGCCTATCGGGAGACCATCAGGGAGCCCGTGAAGAAGGTCCAGGGTCGCTTCGTCCGGCAGACCGGCGGCCGCGGCCAGTACGGCCACGCCGTGATCAACGTCGAGCCTGCCCCAGGCGAGGGCTTCGACTTCATCAACTCGATCAAGGGCGGGACGATCCCGTCCGAGTTCATCCCCTCGGTCGAGTCGGGCATCGAGGAGGCC
Organism: uncultured Solirubrobacterales bacterium; assembly: GCA_963728755.1. Taxonomy (GTDB): domain Bacteria; phylum Actinomycetota; class Thermoleophilia; order Solirubrobacterales; family 70-9; genus DASUPK01. The sequence continues at coordinate 36,498 of CAVSLI010000002.1, forward strand.
CTGCAGTCGGGCGTCAAGGCCGGCTATCCGATGGTCGACGTCAGGGTGGAGCTGGTCGACGGCTCCTACCACGACGTCGACTCCTCGGAGATGGCCTTCAAGATCGCCGGCTCGATGGCCGTGCAGGAGGCCGCGCGCAAGGCGAAGCCTGTGCTGCTCGAGCCGGTCATGTCGGTCGAGGTCGTCACCCCCGAGGAGTTCCTCGGCGACGTGATCGGCGATCTCTCCCGGCGCCGGGGCAAGGTCCAGGGGCAGGAGCCCCGAGGCAACGCCCTCGCCGTTCAGGCCTTCGTGCCACTGGGCGAGATGTTCGGCTACGCCACCGACCTGCGCTCCTCGACCCAGGGCCGGGCGAGCTACACCATGCAGTTCGAGCGCTACGAGGAAGTGCCCAAGAACATCGAGGACGAGATCGTCGAGCATCGATCGGGAGAGCCCGTGGGAGCCAGCGCGTAGCTATATTCCCACGGTTCGCCCACTAACCATCCCAAGCACTTAAAAGACACCAACGAGACCCCCAAAGGAGCGAGATGTCCAAGGAGAAGTTCGATCGCGATAAGCCGCACGTGAACGTCGGCACCATCGGCCATGTCGATCACGGCAAGACCACGCTGACAGCCGCGATCACCAAGACACTCGCCGAAAAGGGCGGCACCGAGGTGAAGACGTTCGATGAGATCGACAACGCGCCCGAGGAGAAGGAGCGTGGGATCACGATCGCCACCTCGCACGTCGAGTACGAGACCGACAACCGGCATTACGCCCACGTCGACTGTCCCGGCCACGCCGACTACGTCAAGAACATGATCACGGGCGCCGCCCAGATGGACGGCGCGATCCTCGTGGTCTCCGCGCCCGACGGCCCCATGCCGCAGACGCGGGAGCACATCCTGCTGGCGCGCCAGGTGAACGTCCCCTACGTGGTCGTCTATTTGAACAAGACCGACATGGTCGACGACGAGGAGCTCCTCGAGCTGGTCGAGGAGGAGGTCCGCGACCTGCTCAATGAGTACGAGTTCCCGGGAGCCGACGTCCCGATCATCAAGGGCTCGGCGCTCAAGGCGCTCGAGGGCGACGAGGAGGCCAAGCAGTCGATCATCGACCTGGCCGCCGCGCTCGACGAGTACATCCCGGAGCCCGAGCGCGACCTCGACAAGCCGTTCCTGATGCCGGTCGAGGACGTCTTCTCGATCACCGGCCGCGGCACCGTCGCGACCGGCCGCATCGAGCAGGGCGTGGTGAACACCGGCGACGAGGTCGAGATCGTCGGCATCAAGGACAGCACCAAGACCGTCGTCACCGGCGTCGAGATGTTCCGCAAGATCCTCGACGAGGGGCGCGCCGGCGACAACGTCGGCTGCCTGCTCCGCGGCACGAAGCGCGAGGAGATCGAGCGCGGCCAGGTGCTCTGCAAGCCCGGCTCGATCACCCCGCATACGAAGTACAAGGCGGAGGTCTACTGCCTGAAGAAGGAGGAGGGCGGTCGCCACACGCCGTTCGTCTCCGGTTATCGGCCGCAGTTCTACTTCCGCACGACCGACGTCACCGGCGTCGTCAAGCTCCCCGAGGGTCGCGAGTTCGTCGCCCCGGGTGAGAACGCCGAGATGGAAGTCGAGCTGATCCAGCCGATCGCGATGGATCAGGGCCTGCGGTTCGCCATCCGTGAGGGCGGTCGCACCGTCGGGTCCGGAGTCGTGACAGACGTAATCGAATAGCTCAAGCGGGCCCCCTCGGGGGCCCGTTGTTAGTACGGCCCTCCCACAAGGGCTAAAGGGCCGAGACAACTGCAAAGACATACGACCAGGGCGCGGCCCTAGATCCAATGGGGCGGCGCCCTTACTGCGCGAAACCATCATCTCTAAAACCGCATAAACGAATCAAGTGGCTTCACTGACATCGGGAAAGATCAGGATCCGGCTCAAGGCGTACGACCACGACGCCATAGACCGCGCTGCCCAGGAGATCGTGGGCACCGCCGAGCGCACCGGCGCGACCGTCGCGGGGCCGATCCCGCTGCCCACGGACAAGCACGTCTATGTCGTGATCCGCTCTCCGTTCAAGGACAAGGACTCGCGCGAGCACTTCGAGATCCGCACCCACAAGCGGCTGATCGACATCCACCAGCCGACCCCGAAGACGGTCGACGAGCTCCAGCGCATGGAGACGCTGCCGGCCGGCGTCGACGTGGAGATCAGGCTGTGAGCGCCATCGTCGGCAAGAAGCTGGGCATGACCCGCATCTTCACCGAGGACGGAACCTCCGTCCCCGTGACGGTGATCGAGGCACAGCCGAACAAGGTCTCCGCGATCCGCCGAGCCGACCGCGACGGCTACGACGCGGTCCAGCTGGCTGCCGATCCAGTCGCGCAGCAAGGCAAGCTCACCAAGGCCGAGCTCGGCCACCTGAACAAGGCCGGTGCCGGCGCGATGCGGACGCTTGTCGAGTTCCGCGGCGCCGAGATTGGCCGCTCTGCCGGAAGCGGCGGGACGGCCGAGAGCGGGGGGAAGCGGACGAGACCCAAGGTGGCGGCGAGATCAAGGTCGGAGATGACATCACCGTCTCGAGCTTCGAGCCGGGCCAGCGAGTGAAGGTGTCCGCGGTCTCGGTCGGCAAGGGCTTCCAGGGCACCATCAAGCGCCACAACTTCAGCCGCGGCCCCGAGACCCACGGCTCCCACAACGTCCGGGCGCCCGGCTCCATCGGCGCCAGTGCGGACCCGGCCCGGGTCTTCAAGGGCATGAAGATGCCCGGCCAGATGGGCGCGCGGCGGGTCACGCAGCGCGGCGCGCACGTCGTCGAGGTCGACGCCGAGCGCAACCTGCTGCTGATCCGGGGCTCCGTGCCCGGTGGCAAGAACGCCACCGTGGAGGTGCGAAGCGATGGCTGAGACCGCTCAGAAGAGCACCTCGAGATCGAGCGCGGCCATCAAGGCGACGACCCTCGGCAAGCAGGCGAAGTCCGATCTTCCGAAGGAGATCTTCGGCGAGCCCTTCCACGAGGCGCTCGTCCACGAGGCCGCCCGCGCCGACCTGGCCGCGCGGCGGCGTGGAACGCACTCGAGCCTGACCCGGGGCGAGGTGTCGATGACCACCGCGAAGGCCTGGCGGCAGAAGGGCACCGGGCGTGCCCGGGCGGGCGCGCTGAGCGTCCCGCACCGCTACGGCGGCGGGGCGGCCTTCGGCCCCAAGCCGCGCAGCTACGCGGTCAAGGTGAACCGCAAGGCGCGCCGTAAGGCGCTGCGGGCGGCCCTCAGCGTCCACGCGGAGCGCGACAGCGTGGCCGTCCTCGACGGCAGCACCTTCAAGGAGCCGGCGACCAAGCAGGCCGCGGAGGCACTGCGCAAGTGGGGCGCCCACGGCCCCACGCTCGTCGTGATCGGCGCCGACGAGGAGACGGTGGCGAAGAGCTTCAGGAACATCGATGGCGTCAGCGTGGCGCTCGCCGACGCGGCGGGCGTCGCCGACGTGATCGGCGCGACCTCGCTGGTGATCACCCAGGCTGCGCTCGAGCAGCTCAAGGGGAGGGCGGCCTGATGGATCCCCGCCACGTGATCGTCCGGCCGGTGGTCTCGGAGAAGAGCTACGCCCTGATGGGCGAGGGCAAGTACACGTTCCGGGTCCACGACCGGGCCCACAAGCTGCAGATCGCGCAGGCGGTCGAGGAGATCTTCGGCGTCAACGTGCGCGCGGTGCGCACCTCCAAGGTGAAGTCCAAGCCGAAGCGGCGCGGGCTGCACTCGGGCCGCTCACGCTCCTGGAAGAAGGCCGTGGTCCAGCTCGCCCCCGGCGAACGGATCGAGCTGTTCGAGGGCGCGGCGGTGGAGGGCTAGCCATGGCGAACCGCAAGACACGTCCGACCAGCCCGGGCCGGCGCTTCGGCACCTATCCGATGCGCGAGGAGCTCACCACGGAGGAGCCGAACAAGAGGCTCACCAAGGGCAAGGGCTCGTCCGGCGGCCGCAACTCCAAGGGCCGCAAGACCGCGCGCCATCGCGGCGGCGGCGCCAAACGGCGCTACCGCCAGATCGACTTCAAGCGCACTAAGGACGGGGTGCCGGCCCGTGTGGCCTCGATCGAGTACGACCCCAACCGCTCGGCGAGCATCGCGCTGCTCAACTACGCCGACGGCGAGAAGCGGTACATCCTCGCCCCCCAGGGGCTGCGGGTGGGCGCCGAGGTCGTCTCCGGGGAGGGGGCCGACATCGCGCCGGGCAACTCATTGCCCCTGGCGCGGATCCCGACCGGCACCGTGGTCCACAACGTCGAGCTGATCCCCGGCCAGGGCGGCAAGCTCGGCCGATCGGCGGGGACGGCGATCCAGGTGGTCGCCAAGGAGGGACCGCTGGTGAGCCTGCGGCTGCCCTCATCGGAGGTGCGCATGGTCCGCGGCGAGTGCCGGGCGACTGTGGGCACGCTCTCCAACGCCGAGCACCAGAACGTCAAGATCGGCAAGGCCGGCCGCAACCGGCACAAGGGCAAGCGTCCGCAGACGCGGGGTGTCGCGATGAATCCGGTCGATCACCCGCACGGTGGCGGCGAGGCCCACCACACGCCGGGCGGCCACCCGGTCACGCCTTGGGGCAAGCCGACGCTCGGCTACAGGACCCGCAAGAAGGGCAAGCGCTCGGACGCGCTGATCGTGCGCGGCCGGCGGCGAGGAAAGAGGAAGTAGAGGACCTAGACGATGGGACGTTCGACCAAGAAGGGCCCGTGGGCCGAGGAGCGACTGCTGAAGCGGGTCAACGCGATGAATGAGTCAGGCCAGAAGCAGATGCTGAAGACCTGGTCCCGCCACTCGACGATCTTCCCGGAGATGGTCGGGCACACGATCGCCGTCCACGACGGCCGCAAGCACGTGCCCGTCTACATCTCGGAGTCGATGGTCGGCCACAAGCTCGGCGAATTCGCCCCGACCCGCACCTTCCGAGCCCACTCGGGCGCCGGCACCGCCTCGGAGAGAGACTGATGGCTGAGCAGAAGAAGGACACCGAGAAGCAGAAGAAGCCGGGCCGCGCAAAGTCGGCCGCCACAAAAACCGCGGCCGGATCAACCGCGAAGAAGACGGCTGCCAAGAAGCCCGCCGCCAAGCCGAAGGCGAAGGAGACCGCGACGAGGGGCAAGGGCGCTGCGGAAGCCACGTCGAAGACGGCGGACTCCAAGGCCTCGAAGGCCTCGACCGCGAAGCAGCCGGCTGCGAAGAAGGCCCCCGCGAAGGCCAAGACCGAGACCAAGCCGAAGTCCGAGGCGAAGCCGAGGGCAACGGCGAAAAGGGAGGCTCCCGAGCGGCCGGTCGTCAAGGCGCGGGCCCGTTTCGTGCGCGTCGCGCCTCGCAAGGCGCGGCTGGTCGCCGATCAGGTCCGTGGCCTGCCGCTGGACGACGCGCTGCCGTTGCTCCGCTTCTCCACTCGGAGCGCCGCCAAGGACATCCGCAAGCTGATCGAGTCCGCCGCCGCCAACGCGGAAAACAACCACGACCTGGTGGCCGACGATCTGCTGATCAAGGACATCCACGTCGACGAGGGCCCGACGCTGCGCCGCTACCGGCCGCGGGCGCTGGGCCGCGCGACGCGGATCAACAAGCGAACCAGCCACATCGCCGTGGCGCTGACACCGGAGGAGTAGGAGATGGGACACAAGATCCATCCGGAGGGCTTCCGGGTCGGCTACATCCACGACTGGAAGTCCAACTGGTTCAACGAGCGCGACTTCGCCGACTACCTCAACGAGGACCTGGCGATCCGGTCGCACATCGAGAACAAGCTCTCGCACGCCGGCCTGTCGGAGATCAGCATCAAGAAGGGCTCCGGGGAGGTCGAGGTCGACATCTCCACGGCGCGGCCCGGGATCGTGATCGGCAAGTCGGGCACCGAGGTCGACGCGCTGCGCCGCGAGCTCCACAAGCTCACCGGCAAGCCCGTCAAGGTCAACATCAAGGAGATCAAGCGCCCCGAGCTGGACGCCAAGCTTGTCGCGCAGTCGATCGCCGAGCAGCTCCAGAACAGGGTCGCCTTCCGCCGCGCGATGAAGCGCGCACTGACCTCCGCGATGCGCTCCGGCGCGAAGGGGGTGAAGGTCCAGGTCTCCGGCCGGCTCGGCGGGGCCGAGATGGCCCGCACGGAGGGCTACTCCGACGGGCGCGTGCCGCTCCACACCCTGCGCGCAGACATCGACTACGGCTTCACCGAGGCGCGGACGACGACCGGCCGCATCGGCGTCAAGTGCTGGATCAACAAGGGCGAGGTCATGCCCGAGGGCTACCGCTCCGAGCTCACCGATGAGGACGGCTCCTCCCCGCCAGGCGGCTCGCGAGGAGGTCGCTCCTGATGTTGATGCCGAAGCGGGTTCGCTATCGCAAGCAGCAGCGTGGCCGCCGACGCGGCTACTCGAAGGGCGGGACCACGGTCGCCTTCGGCGAGTACGGGCTCAAGGCCCTCGACCGCGGCTGGATCACCAACCGCCAGATCGAGGCCGCCCGTGTCGCGATGACGCGCAAGATCAAGCGCGGCGGGAAGGTCTGGATCAACGTCTTCCCCGACAAGCCGATCACCAAGAAGCCGGCCGAGACCCGCATGGGATCGGGCAAGGGCAACCCGGAGGGCTGGGTCGCCGTCGTCAAGCCGGGCAAGGTGATGTTCGAGCTCGCCGGCGTCCCCGAGGACCTGGCGAAGGACGCGATGCGCCTGGCCGGCAACAAGCTTCCGATCAAGACCAAGTTCGTTCGTCGCGAGGGAGCGGAGCAGTCGTCATGAAGGCCTCCGAGGCGCACAACCTCAAGGACGACGAGCTGCTGGAGCGGATCCAACAGACGCGCGAGGAGCAGTTCGCGCTGCGCCTCCAGCACTCGACCGGTGAGCTGGAGAACACCGAGCGGATCACCGCCGTTCGCCGCGACGTGGCACGGCTTCTGACCGTCGCCAAGGAGCGCGGCATCGATCTTGAACACGAGCTGAGGACCTGATGGCCGAAGAAGAGAAGAACGAGCAGACCGAAGAGACGCCCGAGGGGACCCCGGAAGAGACTCCTGCGGAGGAGCCGCAGGCAGAGGAGACTCAGCCTGAAGAGGCCCCTGCCGAGGAGGAAGCTCAGGCCGAGGAGGAGGCTCCAGCCGAGCAGCCGGCCGCCGAGGGCGATGGCTCACCCGCAGACGAAGGTCCCGATGAGATGGAGGGCCTCGACTGGAAGGCCCGCCGCCGCTTGGAGCGCTCGCGCCGCCCGGCCGAGGCCGGTCCACAGGTAAGCCCCGAGGAGCGCGCGAACGCGCGCCGTGAGGCCCGCAGGGAGGTGGCAGGTCGCCGCTCCACGTACCGCGCCAGGCGGCGGGACAAACAGGACGCCGGTACCGGCACCCCTCCCGCCGAGCGGCGCTCCGCCGGCCGCAAGACGAGGCAGGGCCGCGTTGTCTCCAGCAAGCCGGACAAGACGATCACCGTCGAGATCGAGGACGCCCGGCGCCATCCCCAGTACGAGAAGATCGTGCGCCGCTCCCGCAAGCTGCACGCCCATGACGCCCGCAACGAGGCGGGGGAGGGCGATCTGGTGCGCGTCGTGGAGACCCGTCCGCTGTCCCGGACCAAGCGGTGGCGCCTGGTCGAGATCGTGGAGAAGGCGAAGTAAGTGATCCAGCAGGAGTCCAGGCTCAGGGTCGCCGACAACTCCGGCGCACGCGAGATCCTCTGCATCCGCGTCAAGGGAGGGTCCGACCGTCGCTACGCGCGGGTTGGCGACGTGATCACCGCGACGGTCAAGCAGGCGACCCCGCACGGCGGCGTGCGCAAGGGCGAGGTCGTCGAGGCGGTGGTCGTCCGGACGCGCAAGCAGCTCGGCCGCGGCGACGGCACCTACATCGCCTTCGACGAGAACGCCGCGGTCCTGATCGACACGACCGGCGCCCCGCGGGGTACGCGTATCTTCGGCCCCGTCGCCCGCGAGCTGCGCGAGAGGAACTTCATGCGAATCGTCTCTCTCGCCCCGGAGGTCCTCTGATGGGCAAGACGATGCGGGTCCGCAAGGACGACGACGTGATCGTGATCGGCGGCAAGGACCGCGGCAAGCGAGGCCGTGTGATCCGCACCGACCCGAAGAAGGGATTCGTCTTCGTCGAGGGGCTCAACATCGTCAAGCGCCACCAGCGCCCGCGCTCGGTCAAGGACGCCCAGAAGGGCGGTGAGGTCGGCGGCATCATCGAGAGGGAGGGCCCGATCCACGTCTCCAACGTGATGCTGCTCGACCCCGAGGACAACAAGCCAACCCGCGTCCGGGTCGAGCGCTCCGGCGGGAAGCGCAAGCGGATGGCCACCAGGACCGGAAGGGATCTTGACTGATGGAAGCGACCGCCACAGAGCAGCAGCAGCAGGCCGCGCCGCCGCCTCGGCTGCGCGAGCTCTACGAGAGCGACGTCAAGCCGGCGCTGATCCAGCGCTACGGCTACTCGACCCCGATGGCCGCGCCCACCCTGGAGAAGATCACCCTCAACATGGGGATCGGCGAGGCCAAGCAGAACACCCAGATGCTCGAGGCCGCCACGGAGCAGCTCGCCACGATCGCTGGCCAGCGCCCGAGCGTCCGCCGGGCGAAGAAGTCCGTGGCCTCATTCAAGGTCCGCGAGGGAATGCCCGTGGGCGTCGCAGTGACCCTGCGCCGGGCGCGGATGTGGGAGTTCCTCGACCGGCTCACCGCGATCGCGGTGCCCCGGATCCGCGACTTCCGCGGTCTCAACGCCCGCTCGTTCGACGGCCGGGGCAACTACTCGATGGGCATTCGAGAGCAGATCATCTTCCCCGAGATCGACTACGACTCGATCGACGAGGTGCGCGGCCTCGATGTGACGATCACCACCACGGCGGCCACCGACGAGGAGGCATACGCCCTGCTCGACGGCCTCGGGATGCCCTTCTCGCCTGAGGGTCGCCCGGGTGAGGCCGACGTCGAGGAGGAGGCCGAGGAGGAGCGCCGCAAGGAGGAGGCCCGCGAGCGGGCCGAGGCCGAGGCGGCGGCGCTCGAACAGCTCAAGGAGGAGAACCCGGATGCCTACGCCAAGCCGGAGAGGCCCGAGGAGGGCGAGGAAGGCGAGGAGGCCGCCGAACGACCTGAATCGACAGATAGCGACGCCGGCGGCGGCGCTGATTCGAGGGCGCGCGCCAGCGCGACCCGTAAGGAATCGGAGCAGCCGCCGGACAAGGAAGAGAGCTGATGGCAAAGACATCACAGAGGGTGCGGCAGCGCCGCGAGCCCAAGTTCAAGACCCGCGGGTACAACCGATGCCGCCGCTGCGGCAGGCCGCGCGCGTACTTCCGCAAGTTCGGCCTCTGCCGGATCTGCCTGCGCGAGGCCGCCCACAACGGCTACGTGCCCGGGATGACCAAGTCAAGCTGGTAGCGAAGCGATGTTGACCGACCCGATAACCGATTACCTGAACCGGATCCGCAACGCGCTCCTCGCCGAGCACGAGGAGGTGGAGATCCCCGCCTCCCGGCTGAAGCGCGAGATGTCCCGCATCCTCAAGGAGCAGGGCTACATCACGGACTTCAGCGTCGAGCCCGGGCGGGTCGGCGAGGTGATCAAGGTCCGCCTGCGCTACACCGAGGACCGCGACCCGGTGATCAGCGGCATGGAGCGCGTCTCGCGTCCGGGGCGCCGCCGCTACGTTCCCAAGGACGAGCGTCCCCCGTGTGTTCGGAGGCATGGGCACGACAATCATGTCGACCTCGCGCGGGGTGATGACCGGCCACGAGGCTCGCCAGCGCGGAGTCGGCGGCGAGGTCGTCGCACACGTCTGGTGATCGAGCAGCCATGAGTCGAATCGGAAGAAAGCCAATTCAGATCCCCGAGGGCGTCCAGATCGACGTCAAGTCCGGCGGTGTCACCGTCAAGGGCCCGAAGGGCGAGCTCAACCAGAGCGTCGACCGCGACATGAAGGTGCAGGTCGACGACGCCACCCTGACCGTGGAGCGCCCCACGGACCGAGGCGAGCACCGCGCGCTTCACGGCCTTACCCGGAGCCTGATCGCCAACATGGTCGAGGGGGTCACCGAGGGCTTCGAGCGGCGCCTGGAGATCCAGGGGGTCGGCTATCGCGCCAACCTCAGGGGCAAGACCCTGGAGATGTCGCTGGGCTATTCCCACCCGGTGGCGATCGAGGCGCCGGAGGGCATCGAGTTCGAGGTCCCTCAGCCGACCGAGGTCGTGGTCCGGGGCATCGACAAGCAGCTGGTCGGCGAGATCGCCGCCCGGGTTCGCAAGTCCCGTCCGCCCGAGCCTTACAAGGGCAAGGGCGTTCGCTACCAGGGCGAGCATGTCGCCCGCAAGGTCGGGAAGAGGGCCTGATGGCGGTCCTGACGAAGCCACAGCAGAGGCTGCGCCGCCGCCGTCGTGTCCGGGCCCGTATCCGCGGCAACGCGGAGCGCCCGCGCCTGTCGGTCTATCGCTCCAACCGCGGCGTCTTCGCCCAGCTGATCGATGACGACGCCGGCCGGACCCTGGCCTCCGCCTCCTGGACCGAGCCCGAGCTCCGGGAGCTCGACTCGATGGAGCAGGCGAAGCGCGCCGGGCAGCTCCTGGCCGAGCGAGCCAAGACAGCCGGTTTCGAGTCCTGCGTCTTCGACCGCGGCGGCTACCGCTTTCACGGCCGCGTCGCGGCGATCGCCGAGGGCGCCCGCGAGGGGGGCCTCGAGTTCTGATGATCGCGTTCCTTCGTCCTCTACCCTCACCCGTTCCATGGCCGTAGAGACCGTCAGCCCCAAGGGCCTGGACCTGCAGGAGCGGGTGATCGAGATCAACCGCGTCGCCAAGGTGGTCAAGGGCGGCCGGCGCTTCTCGTTCACCGCCCTGGTCGCGGTCGGCGACGAGGACTCCGTGGTCGGCATCGGCTACGGCAAGGCGCGCGAGGTCCCGCTCGCGATCCAGAAGGCGGTCGAGGACGCCCGCAAGAACCTGATCCGGGTGCCCAAGTACGGGCAGACGATCACCCACCGGGTGATCGGGCGCTTCGGCGCGGGTCACGTCGTGCTGCGGCCGGCGAGCCCCGGTACCGGCGTGATCGCCGGCGGCGGTGTCCGTGCGGTGCTCGAGCTCGGCGGCGTTCGCGACGTGCTCACCAAGAGCATCGGCACCCAGAACCCGATCAACCTGGTGAAGGCGACGATGGAGGGCCTCTACAGCCTGCGCAGGCCCGAGGACGTCGCGAAGCTTCGCGGGATCTCGGTGCGTGAGGTCCTCGGTGTCGGCGATGGGGCCGCCCCTGAGGCCGACGGCAACGGCAAGGCAGAGGCAGCGGCTCCGGCGACACCCGAGGACGCGGCCTCTGGTGGTGGTGCCTGATGGCCGATGTCGAGCTCAAGCAGGTCCGCTCGGCGAACGGTGCCTCCGAGGTGCAGCGCGCGACGCTTCGGTCCCTGAAGCTCGGGCGCATCGGCCGGCAGGCCAAGCACCCCGACTCCCCCCAGCTGCAGGGCATGATCCGCACGGTCAGCCACCTGGTCGAGGTCGAGAATGGCTGACGAGAAGAAGGTCGGCCTGCACGCCCTCAAGCCCGCCGCGGGCTCCAGGCGCCCGCGCAAGCGGATCGGCCGTGGCGAGGGCTCAGGCCATGGCAAGACCTCGGGTCGTGGCCACAAGGGCGCCGGCGCCCGCTCCGGCAACAAGCGCAAGACCGGCTACGAGGGGGGCCAGAACCCGGTCCACATGCGGATGCGCAAGCTACGCGGACCGAACAAGAAGATGTCGATGCCCTTCGAGAAGTTCCGGACGCGCACGCAGCCGGTCAACCTCTCCGACCTCGACGCGCGCTTCAAGGCGAATGACGAGGTCACCCCGGAGTCGCTGCGCGAGGCCGGCCTCGCCAAGCGGCGCCATCCGGTGAAGATCCTGGCGCGCGGCGAGATCTCGAAGAAGCTGACCGTGAGGGCGCACGCCTTCAGCGCCCAGGCGAAGGAGAAGATCGAGGCGGCGGGGGGAACGGTCGAGGTGATTGGGGATGCGGTGAAGAGAGCCGCCCCCGGACGCGAAGCGGAGGAGGCGGCGAAGTAAGGCCATGCTTCAGACCATTCTCAATTCCTTCAGCGTCCCCGACATCCGCAAGAAGCTGATGTTCACCGCGGCGATCCTGGCGCTCTACCGGCTCGGGGCCTACATCCCCTCGCCGGGAGTGGACGCCAGCGCCATCAAGGACGGCCTCTCAAACGTCGGCGGCTCGAACATCCTCGGATTCCTCAACCTCTTCTCGGGCGGAAGCCTGTCGCGGCTCTCCCTGTTCGCGCTGGGAATCATGCCCTACATCACGGCCTCGATCATCCTGCAGCTGCTCACGGTGGTCGTGCCCTCGCTGGAGCGCCTCCAGAAGGAGGGCGAGGTCGGCCAGCAGAAGATCACCCAGTACACCCGCTACCTGACCGTCGTGCTCGCCTTCGCGCAGTCCCTGGGCTACGTCTTCCTGTTCAGCTCGCAGAGCTTCGGCGGCGCGAGCGTGATCGGCGAGCGGACCTTCCCGAAGGTCTTCCTGATCGTGATGACGCTGACCGCGGGCTGCACGGTCCTGATGTGGATGGGGGAGCTGATCACCCAGCGCGGGATCGGCAACGGCATCTCGCTGCTGATCTTCGCCTCGATCGTCTCCCGGATCCCCGAGGGCATCACGAAGTGGTGGAACAACCCCGACCAGGTCTTCGTCGTGATGATGCCCTTCATCGCGCTCGCCGTGGTCGTGGCGATCGTCTTCGTACAGGAGGGCCAGCGCCGGATCCCGGTGCAGTACGCGAAGCGCGTGGTCGGCCGGCGGATGACGGCCGGCGGATCGACCTACCTACCGCTGCGCGTGAACATGGCCGGCGTCATCCCGGTGATCTTCGCCGCCTCGATCATGGCCTTCCCCCCGACGATCGGCCAGCTGCTGGGCGGCACCGGAAACAACTTCTGGAACGACTTCGCCAACTTCTTCAGCCCCAACAGCTGGCACTACGTGGTCGGCGAGGTCTTCTTCATCATCATCTTCACCTACTTCTACACGGCGGTCACCTTCAACCCGGTCGACCAGGCCGACAACCTGAAGAAATACGGCGGCTTCATCCCCGGCGTACGACCGGGACGACCTACCGCCGAATACCTGGACCGCATCCTGTCCAGGCTCACCTTCCCCGGCGCCCTCTACCTGGGCGCGGTCGCGGCGTTGCCGACGATCCTGATCTCCCAGACGTCGGCCAACTTCTTCTTCGGCGGTACCTCGATCCTGATCGTCGTCGGGGTGGCCCTCGACACGGTCAAGCAACTCGAAGCGCAGCTCATGATGCGCAACTACGAGGGCTTCCTGAAGTGACGCGCGCCGCGGGGTGCCGGGCTTGCCCGAGCTGAACCTGATCCTGCTCGGGCCGCCGGGGAGCGGCAAGGGGACCCAGGGGGAGCGCCTGCAGGAGGATTTCCGCCTGCCCTACTACGCCACCGGCGACATCCTGCGCGCGGCGGTCAAGGAAGGGACCGAGGTCGGCAAGCAGGCCAAGGAGTACATGGACCGCGGGGACCTGGTCCCGGACGAGGTGATCATCGGGGTGATCGCCGAGCGGCTTCAGCGCGAGGAGGCCTCCGACGGGTTCATCCTCGACGGCTTCCCCCGCACCGTCCCGCAGGCGGAGGCCCTCGACGCGAAGATGTCCGAGCTGCGGCGCGAGATCACGGCAGTGCTCCTGATCGACGTCCCGGAGGAGGAGGTGCTGCGCCGCCTCGGCGGCCGCCGCACCTGCGAGAAGAACCCGAGCCACATCTACCACGTCGAGTTCGACCCGCCGAAGGAGGAGGGCGTCTGCGACATCGACGGTGGCAGGCTGATCGTCCGCGACGACGACAAGCCCGAGGTGATCAAGAACCGCCTCGCGCAGTACCGCGAGAAGACCGAGCCCCTGATCGACTACTACGACGAACGCGGCATCCTCAACCATGTCGACGGCAAGCAGTCACCGGACGAGGTCGAGGAGCGGATCCACGGGATAATCGCCACCCTCCGCAGAGAGGAAGAGGAGGGCATGTGAGATGTATCGCGGCATGATCATTCGCAAGACGTCCGCGCAGATCGACGCGATGGCCGAGGCCGGCAGGATCCAGGCGCGCTGCCTGCGCATGCTCCGGTCCAAGGCGCGCCCGGGGGTGACGACCAGGGAGCTCGACGAGGCCGCCGAGAAGTTCATCCGCTCGCAGGGCGCCGTGCCGTCGTTCAAGGGCTACCGCGGGTTTCCCGGCTCGATCTGCACCTCCCCCAACTCGATGGTCGTCCATGGGATCCCCGGTCCCTACGAGCTCCGCCGCGGAGACATCCTCTCGATCGACGTCGGCGTCACCTACGAGGGCTGGGTGGCGGACGCCGCGATCACGGTGCCCATCGGGGAGGCGCCCGAGGGTGCCGACCCGCTTCTGGCGACCACCCGCGACGCCCTCTTTGAGGGCATCGAGCAGGCGCGGCCCGGCAACCACCTGAGCGACATCTCGCACGCGATCCAGACGCGGGTAGAGCGTGACGGCCTCTCGATCATCCGCAGCCTCGTCGGCCACGGGATCGGCAGAGACATGCACGAGGACCCGCAGATCCCGAACTTCGGAGATCCCGGGAAGGGGCCGACGCTCGAGCAGGGCACGGTCCTCGCGATCGAGCCGATGGTGAATGCTGGCGGGCCGGACGTGCGGATGGGCTCTGACGGGTGGGCGGTCTACTCGGCGGACGACACTCTGGCGGCCCACTTCGAGTTCACGGTCGCCGTCACGCAGGACGGACCGCGGATCCTCACCCCCTGGCACCTCGACTAGCGGCGGCTCCTGGCCGCGATCTCGTGCTTCCACCACGGCTTGCGCACGGACGCTGCTACCATTTCACCCGTCGGTTCACGCCTGGCGTGGCCGACGTTTCTTGTGCCCGTCGGCCCGACTCCTGGGGCCGGGGGGCCTACTCCCAGTCAGATACGACCCCACGAAAGAAGGGGAATGAAGGTCCGAGCGTCCGTAAAGCCGATTTGTGAGAAGTGCAAGGTGATCCGCCGTGGCGGAGCCGTTCTCGTGATCTGTTCCAACCCCCGCCACAAGCAGAGGCAGGGCTGATGGCGCGGATCGCCGGAGTCAACATCCCCCTCAACAAGCGGGCCGAGATCGGCCTCACCTACGTCTTCGGGATCGGCCGCTCCACGGCCAACGAGATCCTCAAGGAGACCGGGGTCGACCCGAGCACCCAGATCAAGGACCTGACCGAGGACGAGATCGTCAAGCTCCGCGAGGCGGTCGAGAGCCGCGAGGTGGAAGGTGATCTCCGCCGGGAGCGCTCCCAGAACGTGAAGCGCCTCCAGGAGATCGGCTCCTACCGTGGCCTGCGCCACCGCCGCGGGCTGCCGGTCAGAGGGCAGCGGACAAAGACCAACGCGCGTGCTCGCAAGGGCCCGCGCCGGATGAGTGTCGCGGGGCGCAAGAAGGCTCCGCAGCCCAAGTGAGCCGGGGAGGAAACCGCTAGATGGCCGCTCCGAAGAAGGGTCGCTCGCGCCGCCGCGTCCGCAAGAACGTCACCTACGGGCAGGCGCACATCAAGACTTCGTTCAACAACACCATCGTCACCCTGACCGACACCGAGGGCAACGTGATCGCCTGGGAGTCCGCCGGCTCGGCCGGCTTCAAGGGCTCCCGCAAGTCGACGCCGTTCGCCGCCCAGGTGACGGCCGACTCGGCCGCCAAGAAGGGCATGGAGCACGGCCTCGAGCGCGTCGAGGTGTTCGCCAAGGGCGCCGGCTCGGGCCGTGAGACCGCGATCCGCTCTCTGCAGGCCGCCGGCCTGGACGTGACGACGGTGAAGGACGTGACGCCGCAGGCCCACAACGGGTGCCGCCCGCGCAAGCGGAGGAGGGTCTGATGGCCCGCGATACCGGGGCCCAGTGCAAGCAGTGCCGCCGCGAGGGGCAGAAGCTGTTCCTCAAGGGCGCTCGCTGCTTCACGGACAAGTGCGGCGTCGAGCGCCGCTCCTATCCGCCGGGCGAGCACGGCCGTGGGCGGATGCGGCAGTCCGAGTACCGGGCGCAGCTGCGCGAGAAGCAGAAGGCAAAGCGCTACTACCAGGTGCTCGAGAAGCAGTTCGCCGGTTACTACGACAGAGCGAGCCGGCAGGACGGCGTCACGGGCGAGAACCTCCTGCGGCAGCTGGAGTGCCGCCTGGACAACGTCCTGGTGCGCCTCGGCTTCGCCGCCTCGCGGCGTCAGGCCAGGCAGCTGGTCAGCCACGGCCACTGGACCGTGAACGGCCGCCGTGTCGACATCCCCTCGTACCAGGTGAAGCCCGACGACGTGATCGCCATCAAGGCGAACAGCGGGGCCACGGACGTGGTTCGCGATGCGACCGAGCTCACGTCAGGAGTGCCGGCCTGGCTGCAGGCCGACCACGACTCGCTCACCGCCAAGGTGCTGAGGCTCCCCGAGAGGGGCGAGATCTCGGCGCCCGTCGAGGAGCAGCTCATCGTCGAGCTGTACTCGAAGTAAGTCTTCAAAGAAGGAAGAAAGGGAAGTGATGGAAGCGATAACCACCCTGCCAGATTTCCAAATCCCGAAGATCGCGGGCGAGGATGCCGAGGAGAACAAGGGCACGTTCACGATCGAGCCCCTCGACAAGGGCTTCGGCTACACCTTCGGCAACAGCCTGCGCCGCGTGCTGCTCTCGTCCCTCGGTGGCGCCGCGATAACCAGCGTGCGGATCGAGGGCGTGGCACACGAGTTCTCGACGATCCCGGGATTGAAGGAGGACGTCACCGACCTGGTCCTCAACCTCAAGGACGTCGTCGTGCGGATGCACACCGACGCCGATGAGGTCGAGACGCCGCTCGTGGCCACTGGACCGGGCGAGGTGAAGGCCAAGGACATCGATCTGCCCGCGGGCGTCGAGATCCTCAACCCCGAGGTGCCGATCGCGACCCTCGAGAAGAGGACCAAGCTCGAGATGTACCTGACGATCGGGCGCGGCCGCGGCTACTCGCCGGCGGACGAGAACAAGTCCGACGACAAGCCGATCGGCGTGGTTCCGATCGACGCGATCTTCTCGCCGATCCGGCGCGCCGCCTACTCGGTCGACTCCGCCCGGGTCGGCCAGCGCACGGACTTCGACAAGCTCACCCTCGAGGTCGAGACCGACGGCTCCATCGAGCCGGGCGCTGCGCTTCGGGAGGCCGCCGAGATCCTGATCAAGAGCCTGGCGATCTTCACCACGGCCGACCGTGTCGATGAGCTGCGCGGCGAGGGCGCGATTGCGGCCACCGACGGTGTCGGCGGGGGCGAGGCCGCCACCGTTCCCGGTGCCGACGGCCTCGACGAGATCCTGATCGAGGAGCTCGAGCTGGGCGTGCGCTCCTACAACTGCCTGAAGCGCGCCGGCATTCAGACCGTCGGTGAGCTCGTTCGGAAGTCGGAGTCCGAGCTCAACGCGATCCCGAACTTCGGTCGCAAGTCGATCGAGGAGGTCCAGGAGACCCTCCGGGCACGCGGCCTCTCGCTGCGGGCCGACTAGGCCAACTAGAGTCCCCGGCCGGACCGAAGGCGATGAGGCACCAGCGCAAGAGAGCCAAGCTGAGCCGGGACTCGGCTCATCGCAAATCCCTGCTCCGCACGATGTCGAAGCAGCTGATCGAGCACGAGCGAATCAGGACCACCCAGCCGAAGGCGAAGGCGCTGCGGCCGGAGTTCGAGAAGCTCGTCACGCTCGCCAAGCGGGGTGACCTGCACGCCCGTCGCCAGGCGCTCTCCGAGCTCCACAACGACAAGTTCGCGGTCCACAAGCTGTTCGAGGAGATCGCGCCGCGCTACGCCCAGCGACCCGGCGGCTACACCCGAATCGTCAAGCTCGGCCCGCGCCGCAGCGACTCGGCCGAGATGGTCTTTCTCGAGCTGATCTAGGCAGCGAGACCGCGCAGCACCGGTTCGGCCTCGGCCTCGCAGCGGAGAATCGCGGCCCGCTCGAGCCCCTCGAGCCTGTCGTCTCGAGCCTCGAGGGTCTCGGGGTCGGCCACCAGCTGCAGGAATGCGGTCGCGCTCGGGTACCAGACGGCGATCACGTCGTCGAAGCGCTCCTCTTCCTCGCCGATCACCGTTCCCGCGACCGATGCGTGCCAGAGGACCTGGCCGCCGACCCGCTCCAGAATGCGCTGAGCGACCTCGCCGTAGCGGTTATAGGCGGCGCGATCGCGGTAGCGGTTCAGGTTGAGCATACCAGCGGCCGGTCCTCGGGGCCGCCCGCGATCGCCTGCATCTCGGCGAGCTGCTCGGGACTCGGTTCGACTGGCATCAGGCGCCCCCGGCGCGAGGTGCCTGCCGGTCGAGGAACGCGGACCAGATCTCGGTCAGAGTCTCGGTGGCGGCCGCGGGGGAGATCCGCGGCTCCCGGCCGAACGCGTCGCGAAGGTATGCCTCGTTCAGCAGGTTGAGCGCCCTCGCGCTCTCGGCGACGTCGGCAGGCGGGTTCTCACCCAGGCCCGGCAGCCTGGCGAGCGAGGCGGCGACGAGGTGGTTGAAGCGCCGCCGCAGCTCCGCGCCCCGCGCAGCGATCTGGGGATTGGACGCGCCAGCCTCGCTGACGGCACGCAGCAGCGGGCCGTGACGCTCGTAGACCCGCACGGCGGGCTCGATCGCTGCGCGCACCGTCTCGAGATCGCCCTCCTCCCGGTCGGTAGTCCAGCTCGACCTGGGTCTCGTAGAGCCTCTCGATCGCCTCCGTCGCGGCGCGCAACAGCAGGTCGGCCAGATCGGGCCGTAGCATTCGGCCGCGATGGGAGGAAGGAACCTGATGGCGCTGCTCGGCCTGCTGGCCGTGATCCTGGTAGCTGCGCCGAGCTCAGCGGTCGCGCGACCCGCCGGCGCGGGAAAGGATGGCCGTCCCAACATCCTCGTCGTCATGACCGACGACATGAACCAGGCCGACCTCGCCTTCATGCCGAAGACCAGGAAGCTGCTGGCCGAGCACGGGACGAGCTTCACCAACGCGATCACCTCCTTCCCGCTCTGCTGCCCCTCACGAGCCACCTTCCTCACCGGCCAGTACGCCCACAACCACGGCGTGGGTGGCAACTTCTACCCCGAGGGCTGGTACGGGATGGCCGGGCGCGACAACACCCTCGCCACCTGGCTCGACCGCGGCGGGTACCGCACCGACCTGATCGGCAAGATGCTCAACGGCTACGGGGCGCTGGACGGCTCACGGCGAGATCCCGCCCGGTTTCGACAAGTGGCACGCCCTGCTCGATGTCTCGGCCTACGACTACTACAACTTCGAGATGAACAGCAACGGGCGGCTGCGCACCTGGGGGGACGCGGACTTCGCCCGCAAGCTGGTCGACTTCGCGAACATCGAGGTCACCCCGCCGGATGTCAAGAGCGTCGCGGACGTGCTGGCGAAGCTGACCGCGGTGATGGGACCTGCGCCCTACAGCTACTGGGGCGCCACCAACCCCGATCAGTACTCGCCCGACGTGACCGGCCGGATCACCAACAAGCTGCTCGGGCGTCAGAAGCAGGCCAAGAAGCCGTTCTTCCTCTGGTGGACTCCCGCCGCCCCGCATCGCGAGGACGTCTCCACCACGCTGATGGGTCGGCCCGGCGCCGATCCCCGGCCGCCACAGCGATACGAGCAGCTCAGCAAGAGCTTTCAGCTGCCGCGGCCGCCGAGCTTCAACGAGGCTGACGTCAGTGACAAGCCCTCGGTCGTCACCAGCAAGACACCTCCGCTGACGGACCAGCAGGTCAACCAGCTCCAGCTGGACTACGAGGGGCGCGGCGGGTCGCTGCGCGCCGTCGACGACCGGGTCGGCCGAATGGTGAAGACGCTGCGCCGCAGCGGTCAGCTCAAGAACACCGTGATCGTCTTCACCTCGGACAACGGCTGGATGCAGGGCGAACACCGCATCCCCGGGGACAAGTTCCTGCCCTACGAGGAGTCGCTCGGGGTGCCCCTGATCATCCGCGGTCCGGGAATCGCCGACGGCAGGAAGATCAAGCGGCAGGTCGCGAACATCGATCTGGCTCCCACTCTGGCCGCCCTCGCCCGGGTGAAGGTCCAGAGGAAGATGGACGGGGTTTCCCTGGTGCCAACCCTCAGGCGGCACAGGAACCCCCCCAAGCGCGCGCTGGCGATTGAGGCGCCGCGCCCGCTGTTCGAGGGCGCCATTCCCAACAACGCCTGGGATCGGCCCTATATGGGGGTCAGGACTCAGCGGTACACGTACGTCGTCTATACCGAGACATCGGAGGAGGAGCTCTATGACCGCAGCACGGATCCCTACGAGCTCCAGAACGTCGCGCACGACCCTGGCTATGCGGGGGTCAAGGCGCACCTGAACGCGCTGATGCAGCGCCTTGCGATCTGTCGTGGCCGCTCCTGTCAGGTGAAGCCGTAGGCCGCAGGTGACGCAGCCCAACTTCCTGGTCCTGGTCACGGACCAGCAGCGGGCGCCGCGCCACTGGCCCGAGGACTCGGGCTGGCTCCGCGAGCTGATGCCGAACGATGCGGAGCTGGCCCGGACCGGGCTGACCTTTCGGAACGGCTTCTGCAACACCGCAATGTGCTCGCCGAGCAGGTCCACGTTGTTGACCGGCCTGTTCCCCGCCGAGCATGGGGTCGAGCTGACCCTGACCGCTGCCGATCTTCGGCCGAATCCACGCTTCGCCCCGGCGGTGACCGCGACGATGATCGACATCATCCGGCGCCGGCAGGCGCCGGCCCGGCGAGTGCTGACCGGGTTCGGGCGCGGCCTGCTGCGGATCGGCGAGAGCCGAGGACACGAGCACGAGCTCCCTCCAGACCTCCCCAACATGGCGACCCTGCTGCGCTCTGCGGGCTACCACGTGGCGTACAAGGGCAAGTGGCACCTCACCCATCCCACGACCGGCGAGCGCGGACTGCTCGGCGGATGGGGAGAGGCGGACGAGCGCCGGATCGAGCGCGACTACGGATTCGCCGACTGGGAGTCTCCCGACGCGGGGGAGAACGCGAAAGCGGAGCACTTCGGAGGCGGCAACGCCGGCGAGGGAGAGGGCTGGGACGAGGTCTACACCCGTCAGGTCGAGCGCTGGCTTTCCCGCGCGGATCTGCCGGAGCCCTTCTGCCTGATCGTCTCGCTGGTCAATCCGCACGATGTGCTCGGCTACCCGGCCGCCTACGAGCGCGGGGGGTACTCCGCAGCGGAGTTCCGGGACCTCGGCGTGCAGCTGCCGCCCACGGTGGACGAGGACCTCGCGGGGAAGCCGGCCGTCCACGCTCTGATGCAGATGGGGATGACCGCCTATATGGGCCCGCTGCGCAATCGGCGCGACCAGCTCGACTACGTCAACTTCTATGCCTACCTGCATCGCGTCGTCGACGAGAAGATCGGACGAGTGCTGGGGGCACTCGGGGACGCGTCGGATCCGAAGTCGCTGCGCTCTCGGACGGTCGTCGTTCGCTGCGCCGATCACGGCGAGATGGGTCTTTCGCACGGGGGCCTCCGTCAGAAGGCTTTCAACGCCTACGAGGAGACGATCAACATCCCGCTCGTGGTCTCGAACCCTCTCTTGTTTCCCCGCGCCGCGGACACCGCAGCCCTCGCCTCGCTGGTGGACGTCCTCCCGACGATCCTCCGGCTCGGGGGAGTCCATGCGGACGTACGGCTCCGGGGTCGGGATCTGACGCCCGTTCTCGCCAAGGCGGCCACGGCAGGACGCGAGCCTCTCGCCCGGTCCGCCATCGACTTCTCACCCGTGACGGACCATTCGGATCCCGCTTCCGCGGTTCGCGACGCCGTGCACTTCACCTACGACGACCACCAGGCGGCGACGGCTCTCACCGAGGCTCCGGGTCAGCCGAACCGGATCCGGGCGATCCGGACCCCGAGCGCCAAGTACGCCTTCTACTTCGACCCCGAGGGGCACCGGCCCACGGAGTACGAGCTCTACGACCTCGAGCGCGACCCGCTCGAGGTGCAAAACCTTCTCGAGGTGCGCTCGGGACGGCCACGAGATCCGGCCGCGGCTGCGCTGAATCGCGAGCTGTCCGAGATGCTGGAGACGGCTATGGACGAGTGTGGAACGGCTTCGCCATCAGATCGCGGCCACAAGCGGCCGCTCAGCGCCCGACCTTGAACTGCGAGCCCGACCCCTTGCGGTTCGGGCCGATCGCAATGGCCACGGCGACCGTGAACGCGACGATCACGCCGAGCACCAGCCACTGGGCCCAGTTGTCGATCGTCTTCAGCGCCGCGTAGGCGAGGACGACGCCGATGATCAGGGCGATCAGGCTGTAGACCGCGGCGCCCTTCTCGGAGCCCCGGCGAATCCCCTCACCGCCGGCGAGCAGGTCGCTGCGCTCATACTGCGCCCGCTGCGTGATGTCGGTATTGGCCATCTGCCTTCTCCTCGAGTAGTTGCCTGGGAACCCTACGGGGGCGGCCGGTGGTGGTCCGTGAGCCCCGTCACAATGAACCTCATCCGGAGGTAGTGTCGCGCACCCGTGCCCTCCGTGCGACTGGACATCGCCTACAACGGAGCAGGATTCGCGGGCTGGGCGGCGCAACCCGGCATGCGAACGGTGCAGGGTGAGCTCGAGGCGGCGCTGGAGCGGATCCTGGGATCTCCGACGGCGCTCACCGTGGCCGGACGGACGGACGCCGGGGTGCACGCCTGGGGACAGGTGGCGAGCTTCGCCGCTGAGGAGGAGCCGCCGCAGGAGCTCGGAAGGGCGCTCAACTCGCTCACGGGGCGGGATTTGGCGGTGACCTCGTCGCTGGCCCCGGGTCAGTTCGATGCTCGCCGCGACGCCCTCTCGCGGACCTACTGCTACCGCGTCCTGGCTGAACGCACGCCCAATCCCTTCGAGACCGGCATCGCACTGCACTGGCCGCATCGGCTCGACGATCGCGCTCTGGCGGCGTGCGCGGATGCCCTCCCCGGCACCCACGACTTCACCGCGTTCACGCCGACCCAGACCGAGCACGTCCGCTTCGAGCGCGACCTCCTGCGAGCAGAGTGGCGCGAGAAGCCGGCGGTGCTCGGCCCGGGGCGTGTGCTCGAGCTCTGGATCGAGGCCGACGCCTTCATGCGCAATATGGTGCGGGTGCTGGTCGGGACGATGCTCGAGGTCGCGGGGGGCCGCCGCCCGCTCGAGGACTTCCGCTCGCTGCTCGGTGGCGGTCCGCGGGAGCGGGCGGGAGAGACGGCGCCGCCCCACGGCCTGCACCTCGCCGCCGTGCGCTACTGAGGCGGATTAGGGCGCCCTAACTCATTTTGTTATGCTCGCGCCCTCGTGTCCTTCGGAGAAACAGTCCTCCTCGGGGCCCTGGCGGGATTCACCATCTATCTCGGCCTGCCCTTCGGGCGGATCGAGTTCGTCACCCAGCGGGCAAAGGTCGCTCTGGCGATGTTCTCGGTGGGGGTCCTTGCGTTCCTCTTCGCCGAGGTTCTCGTACACGGTGTCGAGATCGTGGAGGCGCACTTCGAGGAGCTCGGGGACGGAGAGGGCTCGCTGCCCGAGGGCCTGTTTCTTGCGCTGATGCTGGGCGGGGGCTTCATGGTGGGAAGCGCGGGCCTCGCCTTGGTCGAGCGCCGGATGCGGACGTCGAAGCAGCCACCGGTCAGCGGAGGGGCGACCGACGCCATGACCGTCGAGCAGGCGGAGATCGCCGCCTCGGAGGAGTTCACTGTCAGGGCGGCGGCCCTGCGGACCGGGATGACGATCGCGGCGGCGATCGGGCTGCACAACTTCGCCGAGGGTCTGGCGATCGGGGTCTCGGCCAGCACGGGTGAGATCGGCCTCGCCACCGTCCTGATCATCGGCTTCGCCGTGCACAACGCGACCGAGGGCTTCGGCATCGTCGGCCCGCTCGGCGACGTCCGGCCCAGCTGGAGATGGCTCGCCCTGGCCGGCCTGATCGGGGGAGGGCCCGTCTTCCTCGGTGCGATCGTCGGCTACAACGTCACCTCCGAGCCGCTCGAGCTGCTCTTCTACTCGGTCTCGGCGGGGGCGATCCTGTACGTGATCGGCGAGATCTGGGGCGCGATGAGGCGGCTGGGCCACCGCGAGCTCGGCCTGCTGATGCTCGGCGCCGGCGTCTTCCTGGGCGTCGCGACCGAGATGGTCATCGCATACGGCGGCGGTTGATCCGGCGGCGGTGTTTGTGGCCGCCGTTTAGGGCGAAGCCGTCAACCTAGAATCGTTGGTGTGAGAGTGCTGATCACCAACGACGACGGGATCCAGGCGACGGGGCTGAACGCCCTCCGCAAGGAGCTGATCGGGATCGACGGCCTCGATGTCCACGTGATCGCCCCCAACTCCAACCGGAGCGCGACGGCGCGCAGCATCACCACCCGTTCACCGCTCTGGGTCGAGGAGATTGCGTTCGAGGACGGCTCGACCGGCTTCGCCACCGACGGGACGCCGGTGGACTGCGTGCGGTTCGCCGAGCTCGGGCTCGTCGGCGAGCGCCCCGAGCTGATCGTCTCGGGGATCAACCACGGCTCCAACCTGGGCGACGACATCACGTACTCCGGCACGGTTGCCGCCGCCCTCGAGGGGATCGTGCTCGGCATCCCCGCGATCGCCATCTCCCAGTCCGCCGGGGGCGAGGCCACGGACCTGCCCTGGGGCCGCGAGTTCGATTTCTCGTCGTCCGCGGCCTTCGCTGCGCAGCTCGTACGCCGGGCCGCGCAGGATCCGCTACCCGCCGACACGCTGCTCAACGTCAACTGTCCGGCAGGGCCTCCCGAGGGAGTGGAGGTGACGCACCTCGGCAAGCGTCTCTACAACGATGAGCTCAAGCTCGTCGAGCAGGATCCGGACACGGGGCGCCACCGCTACCAGATCTACGGCTATGAGCCGTCCTTCGAGGACGAGCAGGGATCCGACCTCTCCGCGATCGCGCGGGAGCGGATTTCCGTCACCCCGGTCCACTTCGACCTCACCGACCGGCCGAGCCTCGATCGACTCAAGGAATGGGACTTCAGGGGCATGCTCGGCCGGGCAGAGGAGTCTGTCGCGACGGAGGCACCCACCCAGCGGTGAGCGCCACGAAGGGGGTAAAGAAGCGGGCCGAGGAGCTGCGGCGGCAGATCGCCCACCACGACCACAGCTACTACGTCCTCGATGACCCGGTTATCTCGGATCCCGAGTACGACGACCTGCTCAGCGAACTGCGGCAGATCGAGGAGGCGAACCCCGAGCTGCTGACACCGGACTCGCCCACGCAGCGCGTCGGAGGGAGGCCGCTCGACAAGTTCAAGCAGGTCCAGCATCACGAGCCGATGCTCTCGCTCGCCAACGCCCGGAACGAGGACGAGCTTCGCGCCTGGGCGAAGCGGGTGGAGCGCCGGCTCGAGCGGCTCGACATCTCGGGCCGGGAGATCCGCTACGTCACCGAGCCGAAGGTCGACGGCCTGGCTATCTCCCTCACCTACGAGAAGGGGGTCTTCACCCGCGGCGCCACCCGCGGCGACGGGCGGATCGGCGAGGACGTCACGCAGAACCTGAAGACGATCAAAGCGATTCCCCTCTCGATCGAGGACCCGCCCGAGCTGGTCGAGGTGCGTGGGGAGGTCTACCTGCCGATCGCCGGCTTCACCAAGGTGAACGAACAGCGCGCCCAGGAGGGACTCTCGACGTTCGCCAACCCCAGGAACGCCGCAGCAGGGTCGTTGAGGCAGCTCGACTCCTCGATCACCGCGACCCGCCCGCTCTCGATCTGGTGCTATGGCGTCGCGGCGCTGCGAGGGTGGGAGCCCGAGAGTCACTCCGAATCGCTGGAGTGGCTCCGCGCGCGGGGCTTCAAGGTGAACGACGCGATCTCGATCCTGCACGGGATCGACGAGGTCGCCGAGCGCTGTCGCTGGTGGGAGGACCGCCGGGAAGCCCTCGACTTCGAGATCGACGGCGTCGTCATCAAGGTCGACGACCGTGGCCTGCAGCGCGAGCTCGGAGTGGCCGGGCGGGAGCCGCGCTGGGCGGTCGCCTGGAAGTTCCCCCCGACGACGGCCACCACGAAGCTCAACAAGATCGTCTGGAACGTCGGCCGCACCGGCCACCTGCTGCCCTTCGCGATGCTCGAGCCGGTTCACGTCAGCGGCGTCACGGTGAGCACCGCGACCCTGCACAACGAGGAGGACCTGGAGCGCAAGGACGTCCGCGAGGGCGACGAGGTGGTCGTGATGCGCGCCGGCGACGTCATCCCCCAGGTGGTTTCGCCGATCATCCAGCGCCGCAGGAAGGGCGCGCGTCGGGCGCGCCCGCCGAAGAAGTGCCCGCTCTGCGGGACGCCGACAGTCAAGCCCGAGGGGAGCGTCTTCACGATCTGCCCGAACCGCACGGGTTGTCCGGGGCAGCAGTTCCAGCACGTCAAGCACTTCCGCGGCGCGTTGGAGATCGAGGGGCTCGGCGAGAAGAACGCCTACCGCTTCCTGCGGGAGGGCCTGATCTCGGATGCGGCGGACATCTTCGACCTGAGCGCCGAGCGGATCGCCGAGCTGGAGGGCTTCGGGGAGGTCTCAGCCGAAAACCTGATGGAGGAGATCGAGGAGGCGAAGAAGATGCCCTTCTCGCGCGTGCTCTACGCGCTCGGCATCCCCGGCATCGGCTTCGTCAACGCCGAGTCGCTCGCCGAGCACTTCGGCACGATGGAGGCCCTGCTGAATGCTCAGCCGGATGACATCGTGGAGGCCGAGGGGATCGGGCCGATTCTCGCCGAGCAGATCTACGAGGAGCTCTCAGAGGACCGCACGAGGCAGCTGATCGAGCGCCTACGCAAGGCGGGCCTGAGAATGGAGCTCGACCCCTCGGAGCGGCGCCAGCAGGGCGGCCCGCTCGACGGCAAGACGCTCGTGCTGACCGGCACGCTCCCCAACCTGAGCCGCGAGCAGGCCACCAGGCTGATCCGCCTCGCGGGCGGGAAGGTCGTCAACTCGGTTTCGAAGAAGACCGACTATGTGATCGCCGGGGACAGCCCCGGCTCGAAGCTGGCCAAGGCCGAGGAGCTGGGCACCGAGGTGATCGACGAGGAGGCCCTGCGGAACCTGGTCGGCGAAAACGGGGCGCCGGCGAAGAGCACGCCGCCGCGGGGACGCGTCTAACGGCTGTAACGGGCCAGCAGCGCCGCCATCCGGTCCTGCACGAGGCGCGCGCGGTCGACGTCGACCCGGTTCATGAGCAGAGAGAAGACCACCGCGTGATCGGCGTCCTCCGCCCCCTGGAAGCAGTAGCCCGACAGCGCGCTGACGCCGTTGAGCGTGCCGGTCTTTGCGTGGCAGCGGCTCCTGGCCGCGGTGCTGCGCATCCGGTGTGCCAGGGTGCCGCTCCGCCCGGCCACCGCCAGCGAGTCGATCCAGGCGTCGCGCTGACCTCGCTGCTCCGCCTGCGCGTCGGGGGGCGTGTTCTCATCGACCTCGATCATCGAGTCGAGCAGCTTGACCACCGAGGCGGGCGATGCCTTGTTGCGCCGACTGAGCCCTGAGCCGTTCTCCCCGTTGAAGCGCGCGCCCCGCTCGGCCGCGAAGCGCTTCACGACCGAGATACCAGCGGCGGTCGACCCCGCGCCGCCGAACTCGCCGCCAATGTCCTTGAGCAGCATCTCGGCGAAGAAGTTGTTCGAGGGGACGTTCGTGTCCTGGATCAGGTCGGCCATGGTCGGCGAGCCGAAGTCGCCCACCTGGTTCGCGACGCGGGGACGACGCCGGGGGTGACGCTGTTGCCAATCGACACCCCGTCCTTGCGGAGCGCATCCTGGAAGCGCCGGGCGGCGCTCTTCGCCGGATCGCCGGGGGACCCGCCGTCGACGGTGAGCCCGGAGAGCGTTCCGATCCGCTCCGCGCTGATCCCGTGCTGAGGGATGCCGGTCAGGTGGTCGAGGAACGAGTCGTCGTAGACGACCGGACCCTGCACGGTCGTCACGCCGGCCGCCCGCACTCCGTCGGCGAGCTTGGCGAGCCCGCCGCCGCTCAGCGTGGGGTCACCGCCCCCGCGAAGGTAGAGGCCCTGGCTCACCCCGTCAGAGACATCGTCGGTCGACCAGGCGGTCGTGTGGAGCCGGTCCTCCGGCGCGAAGCGGGCGAGCGCGGTGGCGGTGGTGAAGAGCTTCGAGTTCGAGGCGAGGATGCGCGCCCGCCGAGCCTTGCGGGAGAAGAGCACCTGGTCGTCGCTCGCATCGATGACGAACGCCCCACTTCGGCCGACGCCGCGGAAGAGCTTCGCGAGGCCGCCGGAGAGCTTGGAGGCCGAGACCGAGGCCCTCGCCGTGGCGGCACCGTGAGCGATGGGCGTTCTGAAGGCCTTGTCGGGCCCGGGGGTGGCCGCCTGCGCGCCGGCGGGCACGGCCACGGTCGCCGCGCCGACCAGCGCGAGCGTGACCGCCCCTCTGCGCATCATCAGCCCCATTGGGTCCTGGCTGATAACAGGCGGAGCGGTTCCAGGTTGCGGCCTCGCCCCCGGTTGCTGGTTGGCTGACCAGCCTGTCTTGTCATAATCGCGGGCCGAATGGGGAAAGTCGTCCAGCTCGACGGCCCCGACCGCAAGCCGCGGGGCGCAGAACGGAGGAGAAGGCGCGGCCGGGGCGATAGGACCGCCCTCGTCCTCGGGGGCGGTGGCTTCACCGGCGGCGTCTACGAGATGGGGGCGCTGCGAGCCTTCGACCTGCTCGCCGTCAACCGCACGGTCAACGACTTCGACATCTACGTCGGCACCAGCGCGGGCGCATTCGTGGCCAGCATGATCGCCAACGGGGTCACGCCCGAGGAGATGTTTCGGGTGCTCGACAAGGCTCTGCCGTCGCCGATCGAGAACGCCTCGCTGCGGACCCTGCTGCGACCGAACTACAGGGGCTTTGCCACTCGGCTCGCCGTCCTGCCGCTGCGAATCGCTGCGATGGCCCGCCGCCTGGCCGGGAACATTGGCGAGATCTCGATGGTGGACGTCGTCATGGGGCTGGCCGAGGGCCTCCCGACCGGCGTCTACCACAACCGCGGCATCGAGACATACGTGCGGAACGTCCTCTCCGATCCGGACCGCTTCAACGATTTCCGCGAGCTGCAGAACGAGCTCCGGATCGTGGCGACCGACCTGGACACCTGCGAGCGGATCGTCTTCGGGGAGGGCGAGTGGGACAACGTCCCGATCTCGCGCGCCGTCGCCGCCTCGGGTGCGCTGCCGATCGTCTACGAGCCCTACGAGCTGCGCGGCAGGCAGCTGATCGACGGAGGGATCATCTCCACCACCAACGTCGACGTCGCCGTTGAGGCGGGGGCGAAGTTCATCGTGGTCGTCAATCCGCTCGTTCCCTACGTGAACGACTTCGAGACCCGGATCCCGACGGTCTTCGGCTCCCGGGTGCGGCGCGTCTCCGACATGGGGATGCCGGCGATCGGCAACCAGGCCTTCCGCCTGCTCGCCCACGCCAGGCTCCACCTCGCGATCGAATCCTGGAGAGAACGCTTTCCCGACGTCGACATCATCCTGATCGAGCCGGAGTTCGACGACGAGCTGATGTTCGGGACCTCGATCCTCGACTACTCGGCCCGCCTGCAGATCGCGAAGCACGGCTTCGAGTCCGTGACCGTCGCCCTGGCGCGCGACTACCAGCGCTACAAGGAGATCGCTGCGCGCCACGGCATCGAGATCTCGGCTCGGCGGGTTCGGCGCGTGCTGGACACCGTCGAGGAGGAGGAGAAGGGCATCTCGGCCTGGCGCCGCGTGCTCGAGCAGACGACGGGTGCCCTGCTTCGCCAGTCGAGCGAGCGCGAGGCGGGCGAAATGCGAGGGCGCTCCGAGGCGTAGCGGGGGAGACCCATTTTATGGCGAAGCGTCTCTCCCCCGCCGGTGGACGTCGCGGGCCGTCGCCTGGTCGGTCGGTTTGATCGCCAGGTAGTCGATGTCAACATGCGGAGGTCGCGTGACGACGTAGGCGATCGCGTCTGCCACGTCCTCGCCCGTCAGCGGCGTGGTTCCCTCGTAGATCTTGGACGCCTTCGCCGCGTCGCCCCCGAAGCGGACCAGCGAGAACTCCGTCTCCACCAGGCCGGGTGCGATCTCGGTCACGCGGATCGGCTTGCCGAGCAGCTCCAGCCGCATGGTCTGCGTCACCGCGTGAATGGCGTGCTTGGCTGCCGTGTAGCCGGCGCCGCCCGGATAGACCTCGAGGCCGGCGACGGACCCGAGGACGACGATGTGACCGCCGCCATCGCGCTCGAGCGCCGGGAGCAGCGCCTTCGTCACTCGCATCACGCCCATCACGTTCGCCTCGTACATGGCGCGCCAATGCTCTTCGTCCGCCTCGGCAACCGGCTCTGTCCCGAGAGCCCCCCCGGCGCTGTTGATCAGCACGTCGACGTCCGGCAGGGCCTCGGCGAGCTCCGTGACGGAATCCGGGTCGGTGACGTCGAGGCGCATCGCTCGGCCGCCGATCTCCCTGGCCACCTCCTCGCAGCGCTCGAGCCGCCGGGCCGCAGCCACCACCTCGAAGCCGACCGCCGCCAGTGCTCTCACGGTCGCGGCTCCTATCCCGCTGCTGGCGCCGGTGACCAGGGCGGTTCCGCCGCCTCCGCTCATTCGCCGACCTTATCCCGGCGCGGCTGCCGCGATCCGCTGGGCAGCCCCGGTGATCGACTCGGGGCTTCCCGCCGCCGCAAGCGAGGCGAAGCCGAGTCGGGCTTCGTTCTCCTGATCGAGGGCGATCTCTCCGGCGATCGCGTGGCACGGCACCTCCGCGGCACGGCAGCGCCGTGCGATCTCGCCGGTCAGCTTGCCCTCACGGCTCTGGGCGTCGAGCCGGCCCTCGCCGGTGATCACGGCGTCCGCCTCCTCCAGACGCCGGTCGAAGCCGACGACCCCCAGGACGAAGGCGGCCCCCGGGACGAGGTGTGCGCCGAACGCCGCCCAGAGACCGCCCGAGAGCCCTCCGGCGGCGCCCGTCATCGTTCGGCCTCGCGGGTCGCGAGGCAGCGCTCCCGCCTCGGCGGACAGCCTTGAGCTGAGGCTCGCGACCTGCTCGGGCGAGCCGCCCTTCTGGGGCGCGAACACCTCCGCGGCGCGCTCGAAGGGAACGGAGGTGTCGCAGAGCACCTCGAGCCGCACGTCGCCCAAGCCCCCGGCCGCCTCGATCGCGTCGATCGCGCCCCGCCCGCCGTCCGTCGTCGCGCTGCCCCCCGCGGCCACCAGGATCCTGCGGGCGCCGTCGCGTGCAGCCGCGACGATCAGCTCGCCGGTTCCGGCACTCGAGGCCCGCTCGGGATCGCGCTCGTCCGGATCCAGCAGGCCGAGCCCAGACGCGGCGGCGACCTCGACGACCGCCTCCGTGCCATCCCGCACCACCGCGTAGCCCGCCTCGATCGGCCGGCCGAGCGGGTCGTGCGCCTCGGCCGTCCGTCGCTCGCCTCCCAGCGCGTCGCGCAGCACCTCGGCCGTCCCCTCGCCGCCGTCGGCTGCTGGGCAGAGGTCCGGGATCGCGCCGGCGCTCTCGACTCCCCGCCCGATCGCCTCGGCGACGAGGCGTGCGCTCAGAGTGCCCTTGAACGCATCCGGGGCCACGAGAAGACGCGGGCTAGGCGTAGAGGGCGTCGACTTCCTTCTCGTACTTCTCGGCGACGACGTTTCGCTTCACCTTCAGGGTCGGTGTCAGCTCACCGCCCTCCTGCGAGAGGTCGTGGGGGAGGATCTCGAACTTCTTCACCTGTTCGACACGGGCGAACTTCTCGTTGACCTCGTCGAGGTGTTCCTGGATGAGCTGCCGCATCCCGTCGTGATTGGCGAGCTCCGCGGAATCGGCCGGCCAGCCCCTCTCCTCGGCGAGCTTTGCGCACTCCTCCTGGTCGAGCGTGATCAGCGCGACCAGGTACGGCCGCCTGTCACCGATCACGACGCATTGCGAGACGTAGGAGCTCTGCTTGATCTCCGCCTCGAGGTTCGCGGGTGTGATGTTCTTGCCGCCCGCCGTGATGATGATGTCCTTCTTGCGGCCGGTGATCGAGAGGTACCCGTCCGTGTCCAGCTCCCCGAGGTCGCCGGTGTGCAGCCAGCCATCCTCGAGAGTCTCGCGGGTCGCCTCCTCGTTCTTGTAGTAGCCCTGGAAGACGTTCGGGCCCCTGACCAGGATCTCGCCGTCGTCGGCGGTCTTGATCTCGCATCCCTTGAAGGCCTTGCCGACCTTGCCGAACTTGAACGCGTCCGGCCGCGCGACGGTGGCCGCGGTCGAGGTCTCGGTCATGCCCCAGCCCTCGAGGACGAGGACGCCGGCGGCGTCGAAGAAGCGCAGGATCTCCGGGTTGATCGGCGCCGCGCCGGTGACGCAGTTCTTGATCCGGCCGCCGAACAGCGCCCTGATCTTGGAGAGGACCTGCCTGTCCGCGATCTCGTACTGCTTGCGAAGCAGCCAGCCGATCGGCTTGCCGGCCCGCTCGCGCTCGCGGACCTTCTTGCCGACTCCGATCGCCCAGTTGAAGACGAGCCTCTTGAGGCCGCCCGACTTCTCGATCTCGCTGGTGGCCGCCGTGTAGATCTTCTCGAAGATGCGCGGGACCGACGGGAAGTACTCCGGCTTCACCTCGACCAGGTTGGGAACGATCTTCAGCGGGTCGCGCTCCCAGTAGGCGATGTTGCCGCCGAGGTCGAAGCTCAGGAACTGGATCAGCAGCGCGAACGAATGGGCGAGGGGCAGGAAGAGGTAGGTGGTGGTGTTCCGGTCGAGGACGCTCTCGTCGAGCGCCATCGTCACCATCGACCGGTAGTTGCCGTGTGAGATCACGCACCCCTTGGGCGGCCCGGTGGTGCCCGAGGTGTAGATCAAGGTGCAGATGTCGTCAGAGGTGACGGACTGCCAGCGCTGCTCCCAGTCGGAGTCCGATCGGCCACTCCCCGCCTCGATCAGCTCGTCCATCGAGATCGCGTTCCCGCCGTCGCCCGTCATGCGGATGATCTGGTCGAGCTTGGGGACCCGGTCACGGATCTGCTCGATCTTCGCCAGCTGCTCATCGTCCTCGACGACGACCGCCTTGGAGTCGGAGTTCTCGAGCACGTACTGGCACTCGTCGGGCGAGTTCGTCTGATAGATCGGGACCACAACCGCGCCGACACTGAGCGCGGCGAAGTCGAAGTAGGTCCACTCGGGCCGCGTGTTGGCGAGGATCGAGACCTTGTCGCCCTTCTCGATCCCGAGCTCGATCAGGCCGAGCGCGAGACGGCGGACGATGTCGCCGACCTCACGGTAGGTCCTCGACACCCACTGGCCCGAGGCGTCCTTGTAGGTCACCGCCGGGAGGTCGGCGTGGCGCTCGGCGGCCAGCGGGGCGAGGTCCGCGACCGTCTTGCTGTGGGTGCTCGACTCGGCCGCGCTACCGGCAGGGGCGACTGTCGCTGTCTCCATCTCTCCTGTCTTCCTCGATGCGGGGCTGCCGCCTGAAGCGGCCTTGGATGGAGTGTATTGAGAGGCTGGCTGGGCAGCCAGAGAGAACGAAGCGGGCGGCGCTTGGCCCACCCCGCGGGAGCGGGGCTTCTAGGCGGTGGCCCTCTTGTCCTGAGCCTGGAACGCCCGCAGAGAAGACTGGAAGAGGGTCTTGTCGATCCGACCCTTGAGGATCGGCACGTTCATCTCGATGCACTTGGTGAGCACATCGCGACGCTTCATGTGCATCTCCTCGGCGAGCTCCGTGGGCGTCAGGTGAACGGACATCTAGGCCACTCCTCTCCTCGTTAACGCCGGAAGAGCATGTATATCGCGTCACGGCGACGTGTCAATCTTTTCTCCGGAACGAGCGGGGATTTTGGTGGCTTCGCCAGCTGCTAGACGGGGTTGGGCACGTCGATGAACTCGTGCTCGATGGAGAAGCGCTCCGCGACCAGCTCCCCGAGCCGGCGGATCCCGGAGATCTCGGTCGCGTAGTGCCCGCCGGCGAGGAAGTGGATGCCGTACTCGCGCGCCTCGCCCATCACCGGCTCGCTCGGCTCCCCGGTGACCAGGGCGTCGAGCCCGAGGGGGCCGGCCTCGTGCAGCGCGAAGCCGCCCGCGCCGGTGACGATCCCGACCGTCGAGATCCGATCTGGGCCGGCGTCGAAGACAAGGGGCTCCTGACCGACGGCGTCCGCCAGGCGGCGCCGCAGCTCGCCGAGGTCTAACGGCTCGCTCGCCCGTCCGATCAGGCCGACCCGCGAGCCCTTCGCCTCTCCGAAGGGCCGGTCGTCCGGATCGAGGCCGAGCGCGTCGCGAAGCAGGGCGTTGTTGCCGATCTCGGGGTGTGCGTCGAGGGGCAGGTGGTACGCGGCCAGCGAGACGTCCGAGCAGAGCAGGGCGCGCAGCCGGGCGGCCATCGGCCAGGAGAGCGGTGCGAGCTGATCGCCCCAGAGCAGGCCGTGGTGGGTGAGGACGAGCTCCGCCCCTGACTCGAGGGCGCGCTCGAGCGTCTCCAGGTTCGCCGTCACGCCGGTCGCGACTGTGCTCACCTGAGCGCGGCCCGGGACCTGGAGGCCGTTCGGCCCGTAGTCCTCGAACGACCCGCAGTCCAGCAGGTCGTCGCAGTAGCTCAGGATCTCGTCGCGGTCAGCCATCTACAGCACATCTACCATGCCGAGCCCCGTGAACGAGGATCAACCGCGGCGTCCACGCCTTATCGGGCTGCTCGTGCTGGCGCTCTGCGTCGGCCTGCTCGGCTTCGCGATCGTGAGCCTCTCGGTCGGCAGCGGCGGCCAGAACGATGAGGTCAAGATCACCGGCGCCGAGGAGGTGCAGAGTCTCGTCGGGGGCATTCCACAGGACGGTCCCAGGCTGGGCTCTGCCGACGCGCCCGTGAGCATCCAGGTCTTCAACGACATGTCATGCGACCCGTGCTCCGACTGGAACCAAGAGGTGATCGTGCCGCTGATCCAGGGCCCGGTCAGGAGCGGGGACGTCCAGCTCGTCTACCACAACTTCCCGATGACGGAGTCCGGCTTCTTCCTCGGCGCCTACGCCGCCGTCGCCGCGGCCAAGCAGGACTATGAGTGGCAGTTCATAGAGCTCTTCTTCCTCAATCAGGACGAGGCGAAGAAGCACGGGGCAGACCAGGACTTCCTGAACGCCATCGCGCGGGGAGTGGGAGTCGTGAACTTCAACGTGGAGCAGTGGCAGCGCGACATGCAGGACGATGACATTCAGGCGACGCTGGAGGCCGACGAGAAGATCACAGCGGAGCGCCGGCTCCCTGCGGAGCCGGCGGTGGTGGTCGGGGGCTCGAACGGAACCAAGGAGCTGATCCAGTCTCCCTCCCTCGGGGATGTCCAGGCCTCGATCGCCGAGGTGCGCTGACGATGCGCGCGCTTTGACGCGCAGGCGAGGCCTGGTCATCTCGGCCGTCGCCGCGATCGCGATCGGCGCCATCCTGATCGTGCTGGACGGGCGGATGATGGATGCCGGGGGTCCGGGCATCGTCGGCTTCGAGCTCGCCGGGAGCGAGGACCGGGCGGCCGAGATCCTGGCCGACTGGGGGGAGGACGGGATGGATGCCGCCAAGGCCTCGCTCTGGATCGACTACGCCTACCTGGTCGCTTACGGGACCTTCCTCGTCCTGGCGGCCTGGGCTACGCGCGATCTGGCGCGGAGGCACGGCTGGCATCGCATGGCCGCCTTCGGCACGGCCGTGATGCTCTTCGCCGCCGCCGCGGCCGCCTTCGACGCGATCGAGGACGTCGGGCTGCTGCTGGCGGTCGGCCGGCACGGCGGAGAGCTCGCCCCGCGGCTTGCGCAGGTCTGCGCATCGCTCAAGTTCGCGCTGCTGGCCGTGACGATCGCGTATTTGCTGGCCGGCCTCTGGCTCCGCCTGTACACGCGACGCGCCTAGGGGCGGCGAGTATCCTTGCCGACGGATACCGGGATGTGTGCGATCGATCAGAGGTGGCGGAACTCGGTCGGCTCGGTGAGCCTCGAGCCCGGCCGGCATCGCTCGCCCGATGACGGGGTTTGCGTGGTCGAACTGGCCTCGCTGATTGGCGGCGAGCGATTCTCCGACCGTCCTGCCTGCGTCTGCGACGTGCTGGCTGCCTTCCTCCGTAGCTGGAATGACCGAGCGGGCTACGCCGATCGCCAGCGCCTTGAGCCATACGCGTCCCTCGTCGTGGGCACCGGCGGATACCGGAGGATCAGCAGGATCCGGCGGGACATCTGCCTGAGCTATGCCGGCGCGAACCTCGACCGTGGTCCCCTCCGGCGCGCAGCTGGGCGGCTGCGTTTGCGGGCGCGGATCGCTTGGGGGGTCGGCATCTTTCCGTCGATCTGGTTGAAGGAGGGCGCCGGCGCCTATGCCGCCCGCCTCTGCTTTGCGAGGGGAGGCAGCGAGGAGGCGTTCGCCCTGCTCGATCGCCTCCTCGAGGTCGGGTCGCCCTCGCCACAGCCGTCGAACGGCAACGGCAATGGCCATCGCGCGGATGAGCTCGCGATCCGGGCCACGATCATCGCCAGGGAGCGCGCTAGAAGCCGCGCCGCTCGCGGATCCGGTTCAGGGCCCGCCGCAGCTGAGGATCGCCCCCGCGATCGGCGAGCTCGGCCGCCAAGCGCACGTTCCTGATCGTGAAGATCGCGGCCAGCGCGCCGACCACCACGGTGACGGCCGCGACCTGACCGGGCGAGATGGTGGCCAGCACGACGAAGAACCCGTAGAGCACCACGGTGCCGATCGCGACGACCCAGAAGGAGATGCGCAGGCTTCCGATCACTCCCATGAGACCAGGATCCAGCCTACCCAACCCCGGCTGAGCCGCGAGCCGCCTAGAGCGTGCTGCCGGAATGCTGGGCGCCGGCGATCTCGCAGAGGGTGGGGTAGATGTAGAGGTGGCTCACCATCGCGTCGTAGACCTTGCCGCCGGTGAACCCACCCGGGCCTCGCATCAGGAGCATGACGCCGGTTCCGCGGTCATACAGCGTCGCCTTGGCGCCGGGGAAGGCGAGGCCGTGGTCCGTCGTGCCGATGATCAGCGTCCGCTCGGTGAGAGCGAAGTCGTGCAGAGCATTGAGCACCGCCCCTATTCCCTGGTCGAGTGACCGGGCGCTCGCCTTGAATGCCGCCATGTCCCTGCGGGTGGCGGGACTGTCGGGAAGGTTCGCCGGCGGCAGTGAGTAGAGCGAGTCGCGGACCGAGGTGGGGGCGCGGAACTGGCGGTGTGTCTCGAAGAAGCCGACCGAGAAGAAGAACGGCTCGGAGGCTGTCTGCAGAGGCGTCCACCGTGATCGGGGCCACGTCCTGGGCGTGGTGGCTGTCCACCTCGATCACCTCGTCGTAGCCGATCACCTCCGGGTCCTCTGAGATGTGCTGCTCGCCGATCAGCACCGAGCGGTACCCGACTGAGCGCAGCGGGTGGATCAGGTGGTCGCCGTAGTCGTTGAGCGACCAGCCTCGGTGGGCGAGGCCGAGCATCCCGTTGTTGTGGCAGTACTGCCCGGTGAGGAGCGACGCGCGGCTGCCCGAGCAGGTCGGCGCCCCGCAGAACGCCTTGCGGAAGAGCACGCCCTGGTCTGCGAGCAGCTGGATGTTTGGCGTCGGCACCTGGAAGCCGTACGGCTGCACGTACCGCCCGGTGTCGTGCGAATGGATGTAGAGGATGTTGGGAGGAGGCGACTCGGCCATTTCTGTACCTTACTGGTCTAGAAACTCAAGTACGTGGCAGAAGATGCGGCTCAACGGCATAGATCACATCACGGGCATCACCTCGGACGGGCAACGCTGCCTGGACTTCTACGCAGGAATACTCGGTCTCGCGTTCCTCGGACGTGAGCGGGACTTCGAGGCGCCCGGTTCGCAGCCGACCGCAGTCGCCGGATCTCGCCGATGGTCGATCCCAGGGTTCAGGTCGGCGCCCCGGCTAGCACTACCCGCCTCACCCTCTAACCTCTCGCGGGACCGGGGAGGGTCCAAATCACGTGGAGGCCTGATTGGAGCGCCGGCCCGCGAGCAGAGCCAATCGATGCCATGCCCGGTGGCTGATCGCCACCGCGGTCGCGCTCGCCTGGATCGCCGCCGCCGCCGTCGCGCGTCCGGCCACCGCCGCCGTGACGCTCGGCCAGCTCGCGCCGACAACGCCGGCGCCCGCATGCTCGTCAACAGCTGACTATCTCCAGCCCAGCATCACCGGTGGTGACCTCTATATCGCGCGGCAGGCGGGGACGATCACCTCGTGGTCGACGAGGTCGTCCGGCGGAGGCGCGACCTACGTCTTCAAGATCTTCCGCAGGACGAGCGACCCGGACGTCTTTCGGGTCATCGCTCGCGCTCCGGCTCATCTGCTCACCTCAGGGATCAACACGGTCCCCGTCAACATCCCGGTTCGTTCCGGAGACATGATCGGGATCAACGAGAGCGGGGGTGCGAACTCGTGCACGTTCTCGCAGCCCGGTGACGCCGTCCTCCTCCGGGGGGGCACGCTCTCCGATGGCGCCTCGGGGACCTTCGGCTCCCAGAACGACGTCAGGCTCAACCTCTCCGCCGTCCTCGTCCCCTCCAACGACTTCAGCATCGCCGCCATCACACGCGACCGCGACCGCGGCTCGGCGACCGTGATCGTGAACGTCTCCAATCCCGGCCTCCTGACGATCTCGGGCAAGGGGCTGAAGAAGGGAGGTGTGTCGAAAGACGTCGCGGTCGCCGGAACGGTCCAGTTCCAGATCGCTTCGACCGGCGCCAAGAAGCGCAGGCTCGAGAGGACCGGGAAGGTGGCGCTGACGCCGACGATGACCTTCGCCCCGACCGGCGGCGATCCGGCCAGCCAGGCCTTCACGCTCAAGTTGTTGCGGAAGCGCAAGACCCTCTAATCGGGCCGAGGCGGATTTAGTCGTCGCTCATCACCTCGGCAGCATCCTGTGCGAGGCGTGCGTACGCCTCCGGCCGCCGGGTCGTCAGGAACGGGAACAGCTCGAGCCAGTCGTGACGCTGATCGAGATCGAGATCGGCGAGCAAAACGGCGGGCTCATCTCGTGGGGCCTGCGCAAGCTTGCGTCCGTAGGGGTCGGAGATGAAGGACGACCCGTAGAAGGTGAGTGGTGGCTCCTTGCCAATCCGGTTGACGGCCACCATGAAAACGCCGTTCGCTATTCCGTTGCCGATGATGACCTGCTCCCAGAGCGGTTGGGTGTCGAACTCGGGGTGGTCCGGCTCCGAGCCGATGGCAGTGGGGTAGATGAGCACGTCTGCCCCCTCGAGGCTGTAGGTACGTGCAACCTCCGGAAACCACTGATCCCAGCAGGTTGGGAGGCCCAGGTGCGCCTCGCCGAGCGCGATCACCGGGAATGGCTCGATGTCTCCCGGCCCGGGGCGAAAGTAGCGATCCTCGTGATAGCCCGGCGGTGATCGGAATGTGCAGCTTCCGAGTCCGCGCCACCATCTTTCCATCCGGAGCCACGAGGACGGCGGTGTTGAAGCCGAGGGCGCCCTCATCTGCGCGCTCATACAAAGAGGCGTGCACGTGGACGCCCGTCTCCCTCGCGACCCGGGCGGCGAAGCGGTGGGTCGGCCCGCCCGGCAGGGGCTCAGGCTCGATGCCGAGCGCCTCAGGGCCGTCTGGGTCTACTGCGAAGTAGCGGCTCAGAGTGAGCTCTTGCAGACAGACCAGCCGAGCACCCTCGGCCGCTGCCAGGGCGATGCCCGACTCGAGCGCTTCTTCGTGTTCGCCCGGATCGGGGTGCCAGCGGTGTTGTACCGCAGCGATCCGGAAGGGTGCGCGCCGGGGTGGCCGCTTGCGGGCCAGCGAGGCCGGCACGTCCGGCGCGGTGATCAATGCGATCTCTTCCAAGGTAAGCGAGGGTAGCTCGGTATCGTGGCGGCCATAGTGGTCGCCTGGCGAGCTCACGAGGTAGGCGATCGGCGCCACGATTGACTCCACTCCCGCGGCCGACGGCTTCCGGATGCCAGCGGAGTTTGCGCCGCACTCGGGCTGCTGGATGGCCTGGCCCGAGCGGACCGACAATTGGCGCCTGGGCGCGAAACCTGCCCAGCAGGCATACGCCGCGGTGGCCGAGGCGATCAACGTCACCGAGCCCGTGACGATGGCGGTGTCGGACCGCCAGTTCGAACATTGCCGTTCGGTGCTCTCACCGTCGGTCCGGGTCGTTGAGGTCGGGACTGACGATGCGTGGATGCGCGACACCGGCCCGACCTTCGTCATCGATGGTGAGGGCGGCCGCCGCGGCGTCGACTGGCGTTTCAACGCTTGGGGAGGGCTGGAGGGGGGCCTTTACTTCCCCTGGGATCGCGATGAGCGGGTGGCGAGCAAGGTGCTCGAGATCGAGGGGGTCGATCGCTATCGGGCACCGATCGTGCTCGAGGGAGGGTCGATCCACGTCGACGGCGAGGGCACGGTGCTGACCACGGAGGAGTGCCTGCTCAATCGCAACCGCAACCCGGAGCGCTCGCGAGAGGAGCTTGAGCACGCCCTACACGACTACCTAGGCGCCGAGAAGGTCGTCTGGCTGGGGCGGGGGGTGCACAACGACGAGACCGACGGGCATGTCGACAACCTCGCTTGCTTCGTCAGGCCCGGGATCGTGCTCCTCACCTGGTCCCAGGACGAGTCGGATCCACAGCACGAGATTTCGCGAGATGCTCTCGATCGCCT
Source organism: uncultured Solirubrobacterales bacterium (assembly GCA_963728755.1). GTDB lineage: Bacteria > Actinomycetota > Thermoleophilia > Solirubrobacterales > 70-9 > DASUPK01. Next base: position 77,049 of record CAVSLI010000002.1, read on the forward strand.
TGAGGCAGCTAGGGACTCACGGGGAGAACGGTTTGAGGTCGTGCTGGTTCCCTCCCCGGGACCGATCAGACTCACAGCGGAGGAGGCAGACGGCATCGACGCGGTTCCCGGAACGGTGCCACGGAGGCCGGGTGACCGGCTGGCCGCCTCGTACGTCAACTTCCACCTCGGCAATACACGGATCGTGTTCCCCCTGCTTGACCAGCGCTACGACGACGAGGCGGCGGAGATCCTCCGCGGGCTCTTTCCAGATCGCGAAGTGGTGGGGGTTCCAGCCCGGGAGATTCTCCTCGGCGGAGGGAACATCCACTGCATCACGCAGCAGGTTCCGGCAGTCTGACGCGCTGCCGCTGCACTCCCTCCCGCGCTAATCGGGGCGCCCGGATTTGAACCGGGGACCTCACCGACCCGAACGGTGCGCGCTACCAGGCTGCGCCACGCCCCGAGGTGCCGAAGGATAGAGCGGACGCGTCGAGCGGCGCCAACCCGGCCAGGGGGTAGCGTTGGGGCGTGGCGGACAACGCCAGACTGATTCGCGATCTCTACGAGGCGATGGACCGCCACGATGGTGAGGCGATGGCGAGGCTCTACGACCCGGAGGGGCGCTTCAGCGACCCCGCGTTCGGGGAGCTGTCGGGAGCCGAGGCGGGTGACATGTGGCGCATGCTGACGGGCCGTGCCGAGGACCTCAGTGTCGAGCTCGCTGAGCACTCCGCTGACGGCGACGCCGGCACGGCCCACTGGATCGCCCGGTACACGTTCACCCGCACAGGCAGGCCCGTCGTGAACGACGTACGCGCCCGATTCCGCTTTCGGGAGGGACGCATCCTCGAGCACAGGGATTCCTTCCCCTTCTGGGGCTGGGCACGACAGGCGCTCGGCCCGGCCGGCCTGGTGCTCGGGCTGCCGCCCATGAGCCTGCTGATCCGCAGTCAGGCCCGCAAGGATCTCTCGCAGTTCCGCGAACACTGAGCCGCAGGTGGCCACTCGGGATGAGATGACGAGGCAGCCGGATCGCTTTCGCATCCTGAGCATCGACGGCGGCGGCATTCGCGGCCTGATCGCGGCACGGGTGATCGCGCGGCTCGAGGAGCTGATCTCGGCCGAGGCGGAAGAGGAGCGCCGCTTGGCCGACTGCTTCCAGATGTTCGCGGGGACGTCCACCGGAGGCCTGCTCGCGCTCGGCCTGACCGTGCCCGACCCGGCCGACCCGACCAGGCCGCGGCTGAGCGGCTCGGATCTAGTGGACCTCTACCTGAACGAGGGCCCCCGGATCTTCGGCGACACTCTGCACAAGCTGCTCAGCCTCGGGGGCTGGATCGCCCCGAAGCACTCGGAGGCGCGCCTCGAACGGGCGCTGCGCGAGCGGTTCGGGGATGCCCGGCTAGGAGCCGCCCTCCGGGAGCTGATCGTGACCTCGTATGACATGAGCGAGCCCGGGCCGCACTTCTTCAAGCGGTGGCGCGCCCGCCAGTCCGCCGACCGCGACGTGGCGATGGTGGATGTTGGCCTTGCCACCTCGGCCGCGCCCACCTACTTTCCGTCCCGTGGCCTCGCTGGACGAGCGCTGGTGGACGGCGGCCTGTTCGCCGCGAATCCGTCGGTCGCCGCGATGGTGGAGGCGCTCAAGCGGCGCGACGAGGAACCGCGCGACCTGAGCGCCGGCGAGCTGCTGCTGGTCTCGCTGGGGACGGGTCAGCACGAGACCGGCCACCCCCAATCCCGGGTGCGGCGCTGGGGCCGGATCGGCTGGATCCTCCCTCGCCGCCAGGATCCGGCCCTGATCGCGGCCTTCCTCGACGGCCAGTCGGATGCCGCCGACCATTGGGCCGAGATCCTGCTCAACCACGAGCCCGGGCGGGCGGCCCTGAACCCTGCGGCCAAGGGCGCGGGTCCCCGCTACTTCCGCTTCCAGACGACCCTGCCCGTGAGCACGCCGCTCGACGACGCTCGGCCGGGTGCGCTCGAGCAGCTGAACGACGCTGCCGACAGACTGCTTGCGGACCAGGACGAGCGCCTGCGAGAGGTCGCGCGACGGTTGGCCCGGGACACGCCCCTGCCTGCCTAGCTCCCCAGCTCTTCGGGCTCCGCGCGCGCCTCGGGCTTTCGCGCGCCCTCACGGCCGCGCGCCGACCGCGGTAGCAGGTAGCGGATGCCGAGCATGCAGAGCAGAAGGGCCGCGCCCCCGATCCACAGGATCGGGTCCTCGGCGGAGAAGCCCTCCAGTCTGCTACCCAGGTAGGTGAAGTACGCGGTGATCGGCGCGTAGCCGACCGCGGTCGTCCAGGTGAAGCGCACCACCGGGATGCGCGCCGCGCCGCAGACGTAGCCCATCAGGCTGAACGGCATGATCGGGATCAGTCGCATGCCGATCAGGGCGACCGCCCCGCCGCGGTTGATCAGGTCCTCAGCTCGCAGGAATCGATCCTCGCCAGCCACGCGGTAGAGCAGGGGCCGGGCGAAATGCCTGCCGACCGCATAGGAGGCGAGCGCCGAGACGATCCAGCAGCCCATCACCAGCGGGAACCCCACTCCGAAGCCGAAGACATAGCCCGCCGCGGCGTCGAGGATCTCGGCCGGATACCAGACGATCACGTGGACGAGGGAAAGCCAGAGCACCAGCAGGGGGCCCGCAGCGCTGTCGCCGAGGTCGTGACGGACCTGCTCGGTGTTGCCGTGAATCGCGTCGCCGACGGCGTCGTGGAGAGAAGGGACCAGCAGCGCCACCGCCACCCCGATCAGAATGCCCCCCACGGTCACGGCGACGCCGGTCCAGGTTCCTCCGCCGGGCGGCCCGCTGTGCACGATCGTTAGATTAGAAGCAGAAGGCCGTAGATCCGGCGGTGGTGTTTGTGGCCGCCGAGTATGTTGGCCGCGCCACCGTCACCAACCCTAAGGAGGGCAGATGGCGTTCGAGGTTCCCGACCTTCCCTACGACTACAACGCGCTCGAGCCGCATATCGACGAGCAGACGATGCGCGTCCACCACGACAAGCACCACCAGGCCTACGTCGACAAGGCGAACGCCGCCCTCGAGGGCACCGAGTGGGCGGACAAGGACGTCAACGAGGTTCTCCAAAACCTCGACAAGCTCGGCGACAAGGAGACCGCGGTCCGCAACAACGCCGGCGGGCACTCGAACCACTCCTTCTTCTGGGAGATCATGAGCCCGGACGGCGGGGGAGAGCCCGAGGGCGATCTCGCTGACGCGATCAACGATGCCTTCGGCTCCTTCTCGGATTTCCAGGAGGAGTTCAAGAACGCGGGCGTCAACCAGTTCGGATCGGGCTGGTCCTGGCTGATCCACGATGGTTCCGGCCTGGCCGTCGTCTCGACGCCCAACCAGAACACCCCGGTCTCCGACGGTCACACTCCGGTCCTCGGCGTCGACGTCTGGGAGCACGCCTACTACCTCAAGTACCAGAACAAGCGACCGGACTACATCGACGCCTGGTGGAACGTGGTCAATTGGGCGAAGGCCGGCGAGCACTTCGGCTCGGCGAGCGGTTAGACAGAGATTCACCGCGCCTGGCGCGCGGGTCCTGTCGTCGTAGGAACCTCCCACGGACGCTCAGGAATCGCGTCCGTGGGCCCCTCCTACGGCGCCACCCCAGCGACGGTCGCTGTGTCTTCATCCTGAGCGAGCACGCGCCATCGCGTGCTCGACGCGGTAGCCCTTCTTGGCGAGCCCAGCGCCGTCACGCGTCCCTCCAGGGGCGGGCTTAACGCCAACTCAACGAGGGGAGCATCTCCAAGGGCTCTGGAAGGCGCATTTCGGGGCCTGGAGGAGACGGTTCCCCTTTGACACTGGTCGAAGCGCGATGGAAGAATCGTTGCTGCTCGTGCCTGGGTGGGGTACCCCGGCGCGCGGCTTTGGAGGCTACGGGTGGTAGAGCCCTACGGGTAGGTAGAGGAGCCAGTGCCAACATCAAGCGTGGTCGGTCGGATCGCCGCGGTCCTCGCGCTGCTCGTTGCGATCGTCGTGGTTCTGCTGCTCGTCCTCGGCGGCGGTTCCTCCTACACCGTCACCGCCCAGTTCGCGAGCGCCTCCCAGCTGGTGAAGGGCAACAACGTGAACGTCGCCGGCGTCCCCGTCGGCTCGGTGAAGGAGATCTCCCTCTCGGACGACGGCCAGGCGCTGGTCAAGATGGAGATCTCCGATTCGGCATATACCCCGCTGCCCGACGGCACCCACGCCACGATCCGCTCGGCCTCGCTCTCGGGGATTGCGAACCGCTATGTCGACCTCGCGCTGCCGAGCCAGCGCGACGGCAAGGTGATCTCCTCGGGCGGCGCCATCACTCAGGCCGACACCACGTCCGAGGTCGACCTCGACGCGCTCTTCAACACCCTCGACAAGCCCACGGTCGATCACCTGCAGCAGGTGATCCATGGGTTCGCCACCGCCTACCAGGGCGTGGGCGCCAAGGCGAACCGGGGCTTCTACTACCTGAACCCGTTCCTCTCCACCTCGCGACGAGTCTTCGGCGAGCTCAACTCGGATCAGGCCAACCTCGAGGGGCTGGTCGTGGACGCCGCCGGATTGACTTCGACTCTGGATGCGAAGTCACCCGAGATCTCCTCCCTGGTCTCCAACCTCAACGGAATGCTGGGCACGATCGGGGCCCAGCAGCAGTCGCTCGCCTCGGCGGTCGGCCAGTTGCCCGACTTCATGCGGCAGTTCAACACGACCGCGGTCAACCTGCGCGCCACCCTCGACGACGTCCAGCCGCTGATCAACGCCACCCGCCCGGTGGCCCGCAAGCTGCAGCCGTTCACCAAGCGGCTGCGGGGCTTCGCCCGCGACTCCGTCCCGACCGTCAAGGGCCTCAGCGGGATCATCAAGCAGCCCGGCGCCGCCAACGACCTGATCGAGCTCACCCGCCTGCAGGACCCGCTCGCCGAGATCGGCGTCGGGCCGGTGAACCGAAATGGCGGGTCGCGTCCCGGGGCGCTGCCCGCCACGGCCGACTCGCTCAAGAACTCGCTCGATCAGATCTCCATGCTGCGGGCCTACAGCCCCGAGCTCACGGGGTGGTTCGATGACTTCGGGCACTCCGGGTTCCCCGACGCCTTCGGAGGGATCGGCCGCATCTCGACCACCCTCAACACCTTCAGCGTCGGGCCCCCCTCCTCCGGTATCCCCTGCAACGACGCCCTCGGGGTCATCGGCGGCAGCTGCCAGGCCCTGGGCGGCGACGACCTGCTCAGCGGCCTCGGCATCAAGTACCTGCAGCGCTGCCCTGGCTCCAACGAACGCGGCCTCTCCGAGGATCAGCTCACGCAGGGCGGCACCGTCGACTGCAACCCGAGCCAGACGCCGTTGGGGCCATGAAGCGCATCCTCGTGACACTTGGCCTGATCGCCGCGGCGGCCGCGAGCCTGGTCACCGTCGCTGGCGCGTCCGACAGCCGCACCTACGAGGTCGAGCTCTTCAACGCCTTCGGCCTGGTCAACGGCTCTGAGCTCCGCGTCGCGGGCGCCAAGGCGGGGACCATCACCGATCTCGAAATCACCCCGCAGAAGACCGCCCTGGTCACGATCGAGGAGGACTCGAGCTTCCCGGAGTTCAAGGCCGACGCGAGCTGCTCCTCGGAGCCGCAGTCGCTGATCGCCGAGTACTTCCTGAACTGCCAACCCGGCACCTCGTCGCAGCCTCTCAGCGGGCCGATCCCGGCGGCGCGCAACAAGACGACCGTCCAGCCGGATCTCGCTCAGAACACGCTGCGTGAGCCGTTCCGTGACCGCCTCCAGCTTCTGATCAACGAATTCGGGACCGCGCTCGACAGCAACGCCGAGAACCTGAACGCGGCCATCCGGGCCGGCGCGCCGGCTCTCCAGCAGCTCAAGCAGGTGCTGAACATCCTGGGCAACCAGAACCAGACGATCGCCGAGCTGAATACGAATGCGGATGCGATCTTCGCTCAGCTGGCGAATCGGCGCGAGGACGTCGTCCACTTCATCGACAACGCCGGCCGGACCGCCGCGATCTCGGCCGAGCGCTCGGACGACCTGGCCCAGAACTTCCACCTGCTCGACGACTTCCTCTTCCAGCTGAAGCCGACGATGTTCCAGCTCGGACGGCTGGCCGACGCCCAGACCCCGCTGATGACCGACCTGCACGCGGCCGCGCCGGGGCTCAACAAGCTGGCGAAGAACCTGCCGCCCTTCAACAACGGGGCGCAACAGTCGCTCACCTCGCTGGGGGGCGCGGCGCGCGTCGGCAAGGTCGCGCTGGCGAACGCAAAGGACGAGATCGCCGCCCTCGACCAGACCAGCACCAAGGCCTATCCGGCTGCGGACCAGGTCGCGAGATTCCTCGAGAGCATCGACAACCCCGCCAACGCAGTCGAGGAGGACTCCTGCGCCCGCTTCGACCTCCGCCAGCAGCCGGGCGAGGCCGACCGGCGCGTTCAGGCGCTCGACCAGAAGATGGGGGTCACCCTCCAGGGCGACCAGACAGCCCAGTGCAAGTGGGCCAACGGGCAGCAGCCGGGCCCGGACGCGAACGGGGGCAACCCGGGGTACACCGGGATGGAGGGCCTCCTCAACTACGGCTACGTCCAGGCCAACTCGCTGAACCTCTTCGACGAGCTCGGCCACGCGCTCGGCATCACGCTGGTGAGCGCGCCGGGCGCCAACAACGCCTGCGGGTACCAGACCGGGCCCGAGGTGGCGGCGACCCAGGGGAGCAGCGGCAACCTCAACACCACCAGGGACCCGAAGAACTTCGCCGAATGCGCCGGCATCCTCGGGGATCGCCAGCCCGGGATCAACTACGGCACCAATGCCTCCGGCCTGTTCGGCAACCTGAGCCGGTACGACCCGAGCGTCTGCCCGCAGGGGTCGCTCGCTCCCTCGATCTGCAGCCCGGCCGACGCGCACACGAGCGCCGCGCTGCGAGCGGCCGCGCCGACGCCGACGCCGCAGCAGCAGCAGGGGACCTCGCCGGCGCAGCAGAAGCAGCTCGAGAAGATCCTCCCACCGGGGGTCGACCCGAACAAGCTCCCGGAGCAGGCCCAGCAGCAGCTCCAGGACCTGCTCCCGCAGCTGCCGCAGCTGCCGCTGCCGCAGCTGCCGCAGGTGCCTCAGGTGCTCCCGGACGGGACCGGCTCCAGCGGCTCGTCCACCGACGACCTCCTCAACTTCCTCCTCGGGCAATGAACGGACGCGCAAGATTCGGCTCACTGGCGGCGTCGCCCACGATGGTCGGCGCGATCACGACGCTGATCATTCTGGTCGCCGTCTTCCTCGCCTACAACGCGAACAACGGCCTGCCGTTCGTGCCCACTTACAAGGTCTCGGCGGAGATCTGCGACGCCGCGCGCCTCCAGCCCAACAACGAGGTGCGGATCGGCGGCAACCGGGTCGGCGCGGTCGAGTCGATCGACACGGTGGCGGCGCCGCCGAACAGCGGCTGCCAGGCTGCGGACGGTTCCAGCGCCTCGACGGTCGCGAAGCTCAACCTGAAGCTCGACAAGAGCGCAGACCCCCTGCCCGCCGACTCTACGACCCGGGTGCGCTACCGCTCCTCGTTCGGGCTCAAGTACCTCGAGATCACGCGCGGCACCAGCGCCACCGGCGTGCCAACGGGAGGGACGATCCCGATCTCCCAATCGCAGCAGCAGGTCGAGTTCGACGACGTCTACAACACCTTCGACACCGCGACTCGTGAGAACAGCCGCCGCGTCCTGCAGGGGTTCGGCGACGCGTTCGCGGCACGCGGCGCATCGCTGAACGAGGCGATCGGCGCCCTCAACCCGCTGTTCGGGAACCTCCGGCCGGTCTCCAAGGCGCTCGCGGACCCGAGCACGCAGCTGGTCCGTTTCTTCCCCGAGCTCGCTGACGCGGCTCGGATCGTCGCCCCGGTCGCGGTCGACAACGCCGAGCAGTTCACCAACGGCGCGATCGCGTTCGGCGCGATCTCCTCCGATCCCCAAGCGCTCCGGGACACGATCTCGGGCGGCCCGCCGGCGCTCGAGGCCGGGCTGCGCTCACTGCCGGTTCAGCAGCCGTTCCTCGCCGAGTTCGCCGACTTCTCCCGGCTTCTGCAGCCCGGCGTCCGCGATCTGCGGGCGGCTCTGCCGGTCCTGAACCAGGCGGTGTCCGTGGGCAAGAAGGTCCTGCCGCGGACGGTGCCGATGAACCACGACCTCCAGGGAGTGATGGAGGAGCTCAACAACCTGGTCGCCGACCCCTCGACTCTCACCAGCCTCAACCGGCTGGGTGACACCTTCAACCTCGCCCAGGACGCCGGGGCGAAGATCGGCCCCTACCAGGAGGTCTGCAACTACTGGAACTACTGGATGACCTTCCTGACGAGCCACTTCGAGCTGCCCACACCGTTCGGGTTCGCGGAGCGCGTCGTCCCGCCGTCGATCGCGGGCAGCACGACCCCGAACTCGCTGCCGCGTAACCCGATGGACAACTACTCCGGCGGGCAGGGCGATGGGCGCTTCTCGAGCAACTTCCTCGCCGGAGCGAACGCGGGCAATTTCTCGCCGCTAAACACGCCTCCTGGCGGCTCCCCGCCCAGCTACCACAACGACGGTATTCCGATCCTCCACGGCAACCCGTACGGGCCTGCGGTGTCGGACGGCCAGCCGAACTGCCAGGCCGGCCAGACCGGGTACGCGCTGGGCGAGGCGCTGCTCCCGGGCCAGACGAGGGACAACCCGACGTTCGGGGTCCAGAACGTCGCCAAGGCCGCCGGCATGCCGCCCCTGGGGAAGACCGACCTCTTCCTCGAGCAGAACGGAACCCGAATCTTCGGGCCGGGGGCCGGCTGATGAACTCGAATCACAGCCGCCGCATCTCCAACTTCCAGATCGGCCTGATCGCGATCGTGCTCACCTTCGTCGCCTTCTATCTGGCGTTCACCAAGACGATCCCCTTCGCGGGACACGGCTACCAGCTCAAGGCGATCTTCGCCGACGCCCAGAACATCCGCGCGAAGAGCCCCGTGCGGATCTCGGGGGTGAACGTCGGCGAGGTGAGCGACGTCCAGCACGTGGTCAACGCGAACGGCGATGGCGAGAACGCCGCGGTGGTCACGATGGACATCAAGGACAGCGCCCTGCCGGTCCGCCAGGACGCGACGCTCCAGCTGCGGCCCCGCCTCTTCCTCGAGGGCAACCTGTTCGTCGACCTGCATCCCGGCAGCCCCGGCGCTCCCGAGCTGGACAGCGGCTCGGTGGTGCCGGAGAGCCAGACCTCCCAATCGGTCCAGTTCGATCAGGTCCTCACCTCACTGGAGGCGCCCGGTGCGCCAGGACCTCCAGATCTTCCTGAAGGAGTTCGGCGGCGCCCTCGACAAGTACGGCGGAGCCCAGGGCTTCCAGGAGTCCTTCCGGACCTCACCGGCGGCCTACCGGTACACGTCGGAGGTGAACCAGGCGCTGCTCGGAACCCAGCCGGGCGACCTGGCCGGTTTCGTCTCGAACCTGGACGTCGTCGCCCGGGAGCTCAATCAGAACAGCTCGGATCTTCAGGGCCTGATCGGCAACCTGAACGCGGTCAGCGGCGCGTTCGCGGCCAACCAGGCTTCGCTGCGCGAGGCGATCGTCGAGCTGCCGCGCACGCTCGCGGTGGGGCGGCCGGCGCTCTTCAAGCTGAACCGGGACTTCCCGCCGCTGCGCGCGTTCGCGCGGGAGGCGCTGCCCGGCGTCAAGTCGGCGAACAAGGCGCTCGACTACGCGAATCCCTGGATCGGCCAGCTCCGCCAGCTCGTCTCCAAGCCCGAGCTCCGCGGCCTGGTCAACGACCTTCGGCCGACCATTCCGGACCTCGCGGCGCTCAGCCACGACTCGCTGCCGTTCCTCGAACAAGGGCGTGCGCTCGCCTCGTGCTTCAACAACGTCGTCATCCCGTGGAGCAACACGCCCATCCCCAACAACGACAGCGATCCGCCGGCGGCCAAGGTCTATCAGGAGACCGCCTACGGCTTCAGCGGCGTCGCGGGCGAGAGCCGCTCCGGCGACGCCAATGGGCAGGAGTTCCGCGTCCTGGGCGGCGGCGGCACCAACACGATCGCTCCATTCACCAGCCCCGACCTTCCCGGTCCCCTGACGGGCGTCTCCCCGTTCAACTTCCAAGGATCGGAGCCCGCGAAGCAATCCTCGGCGAAGACCCCGTTCCGCCCCGACGTTCCCTGCGAGACCCAGGATCCGCCCAACCTCAACAGCGAGCTCGGCCCGGCGCCGGAGACGAAGCCCAGCGGATTGAGTCCTACGCTCGTGCCGCCTGACGAGCAGGCTCTGGTCCAGCAGTTCACGACCCTCCTCTCCCAGTTCGGCGAGGTCAAGCAGCTGAGGACGGTGGGCTCCCTGCCGGAGGCCAGGCAGCTGATGGCCACCACGTCCGACCAGTTCGCTGCCTGGCAGAAGGACTGGGACGCCTTCCAGAAGGCGAACGGGATCCGGCCGGCCGCGCCCGCTCCGCCCGCGAATGGAGCTGGTCGCTGATGCGGAAGGCGATCCGCAGCCACCTGCGCGACTTCATCGCCATCCTCGGCCTGCTGGTCGTGGCGCTGTTCGCGACCTACATCATCGTCCAGAACCAGCGCCTGCGGATCCCGCTGCTCGAGGCGAAGCCGTTCGAGCTGAAGGCGGAGATGAGCACCGCACAGGCGGTCACGCCGGGCCAGGGGCAGACGGTGCGCGTCGCTGGGGTTCGCGTCGGCGACATCTCCTCCGTCGACTACGAGGACGGGCACGCGGTCGTGACGATGGCGATCGACCGCAAGTTCCTGCCGGTCTACAAGAACGCCACGATCCTGCTGCGCCCGAAGACGGGTCTCAAGGACATGTTCCTCGAGCTCGATCCGGGCACGAACTACGACCCGGACTCGAACGACGACGAGTTTCAGAACGGCGGCACGATCTCCGTTGGGAACACGGCCCCCGACACGAACGTCGACCAGGTCCTGGCGGCGCTCGACGGCGACACCAGGGCGTACCTGCGACTCCTGTTGGTCGGCGGGGGCCAGGGCCTGAACGGACGGGGCAAGGACCTCGGGAAGCTGCTCGGCAGCCTCGGGCCGATCAACCGCGGCCTGGCCCGGCTGAACACACAGGTGGCGAAGCGCAAGGACAACCTGGCCACCCTGATCCACAACATGAACCTGCTCTGGGGCCGGGTCGGCCAGGACGGCCAGGGCATCGAGCAGCTGGTCTCAGCGTCGAACCACGCGCTCGGCGCGATCGCAAGCCAGACGCCCGACGTGGAGCGCACGGTCTCCCTCCTCGGGCCGACGCTGCGGACCACCCGCGTGGCTTTGGCCAAGACCGACCAGCTGGCCACGGTGCTCGGGCCGACGATCAACAGCCTGCGGCCCTTTGCCCGCAAGCTGAAGCCGGTAAATGACTCGCTCGGGCACCTCGCCCAGACGACCTACGCCCCGGTCAAGGACGACATCCGGCCGTTCGTGCGAAACGCCCGCCAGCCCGTCCGCAACCTGAGGCCCGCTGCGAAGAACCTGGTCGCCGCCACACCGCGGCTGACGACCGTCGCCGAGAAGCTCAACAAGCTCTTCAACATGGCTGCCTACAACCCGAATGGCGCCGAGGCGGCAGGCACTTCGGGGCGTGACGAGGGATATCTGTACTGGCTCGGCTGGCTGGGCCATGTCGGCAACAGCACCTTCTCCTCGCAGGATGCGCACGGCGTCTACCGCCACGTCTACGTGGTGGCGACCTGCAACACGGCGAAGTCGATCCTCGCCACCAGCCCGTTCGCCCCCGCGATCACCGGATTCGGACAGCTCCTGGGAACGACGTGCCCGCCATGACCCCGATGAGCGGAGAGAGGGCCTAGATGCAGAAGCAGGCACCATCCATAGGGCGAATCCTGGTGGCGATCGGCTTCACGCTGTCCTGCTTCGCCCTGCTCCTCTTCCTGTGGGTGACGTTCGGCGGCCCGGTTCCCTTCAAGCCGGAGAGCTACCGGTTCACAGCGGACTTCCCCGAGGCGATCACCCTCTCGAAGGAGGCCGACGTCCGCATCGGCGGCGTCTCCGTCGGCAAGGTCAAGGACATCGGCCTGGCACCCGACAGCGAGTGCCAAAAGGATCCTGCGACCTGCAACACCACCCGGGCGACGATCGAGATCGACCCCCAGTACGCGCCGATCTCATCGGACGCGAGGGCGATCCTGCGCTCGAAGACCCTCCTCGGCGAGACCTACGTCGAGCTGACCAGCGGCAGTCAGATCCAGCCCGGCCAGTCCGACAGCAACGCGACGGCCCAGTCCGGCACGATCGATATAGGCCAGGTCTCGGGCGGCGACGCGCCGCAGCCGATCCCGGAGGGCGGCCACCTGGCCCAGACCCAGGTGCAGAACCAGACCCAGATCGACGAGATCTTCCAGGGATTCGATGAGCAGACCCGGGCGGCGTTCCAGTCCTGGATGCAGAACTCGGCCCTCGCGGTCAACGGGCGCGGTCTCGACCTCAACGACGCCTTCGGCAACCTCGGGCCCTTCGCCTCGGATGCGAGCGACGTGCTCGGGACGCTACGCAGCCAGGAGCAGTCCCTGCGCACGCTCGTTCACGACACCGGCGACGTCTTCGCGGCCCTCACCGACCATGACCAGGCTCTGGCCGGCGCGATCGTCGGGGCCAACCGGACATTCGGGGCGCTCGCCTCCCAGAGCAGGGCGCTGTCCGACACGTTCAAGATCCTCCCCACCTTCGAAAACGAGAGCCGGCTGACCCTCGACCGGCTGAAGCCGTTCGCCGAGGACGCCAGGCCCGTCTTCCACGACCTGAGACCGGTCGCGCGCGACCTGAGCCCGACGCTTCACGACGTCCGCAGGCTGGCTCCCTATGCACGCAAGCTGTTCAAGAACTTCGATCCGCTGATCAAGGCCTCGCGCACGGGATTGCCCTCGCTGCGCAACTTCGTACACGAGCTGCGGCCGGTGATGGACGGCTTCGACCCGTTCCTGGCGAACTTCAACCCGCTGCTCCGCTGGCTCGACTATCAGGCGCCGGTCGTGAGCGACTTCCTCTCCAACCCGTCCTCCTCGACGGCGGACTTCCTCCCCTTCCAGGCCGGGCAGAACGCGCCGCTTCACCTCTCGCGGCAGATGACCATCTTCACCGCCGAGTCGCTCGCGATCTACCAGAAGCGACTGGCGACGAACCGGGGCAACGGCTACCTGGCGCCGTTCGCGATCGGCGGCTTCTACCCGAGCACACAGGCCGAGATCTTCCAGAGTCATGACTGCAACAACACCTTCGGCGGCCAGCCGGTGACCCACAACCCGCCCTCGAGCCCGCCGCAGGAGGAGAGCGGCCAGTTCCCGTTCTCGTCGATCGTCAATCCGAACGATCCCCGGCAGGTCGGTTCCAACTTCCCCGGCTTCCCGACCAACCCGCCCGGCCCCTCCGCGTACGCCGCCTGCACGATCGCCCCGAACTTCCCGTCGATCTTCGGCGGTGGTCCGGTCCCGGAGATCCACCGGGATCCCTAGGCGGAGGCGCGGCGTCAATAGGATTGCCCTCCCTAGAGGGGAGGTGAGCGTTGGGCTACTTCAAGGACGCCCAGGAGGTCTACGACACGATCGGCAAGCTGTTCAGCGAGCTCGCCGATGACGAGGAGCTGGCGCCGAAGTTCCGCCAGGCGAACACGATCGTCCAGTACCGGCATCGCGACCCGGACTCGACGATCACGGTTCGGCTGAAGCGGGATGAGCCCGCGGACGTCGAGTTCGGCGAGACCGAGATGGAGCCGGAGGTCGTGATGAGCATGGAGGCCGACACCGCGCACCGCTTCTGGCTCGGCAGGGTCAACGTCACGACCGCGCTGGCCCGCGGAGAGATCAAGGCCAGCGGCCCGGTTGCGAAGATCCTCAAGCTCGTGCCCCTGACGAAGCCCGCCTTCCCCCGCTACAAGGCCCTGCTCGAGGCCCAGGGGCGCGACGACCTGGTCCGGATCGAGTGAGCGCACGGGCGGAGGCTCAGGAATGGGCCGCGATCGTCTCCGGCCTCGCGCAGGAGCGTGGGCTCCGCTATGAGCCGATCGGGGGCATCAACCCGGTGGGCGCGCCGGTTGCCCTCTGCCCGGGTGGGACGAATCGCATCACGGGCGAGCTCAGCGACGGCTTCTTCGGGTCCTCTTGCGACGCCGACGAGCACGAGGAGGGCGGATGGGGTCGCAAGGCGGTGCTGCCGGGCGCCCTGCTGGTCAAGTCGCACATGCCGGACCTGGCCACGGTCGTCCCTGTCTTCGACGTCGAGTCGATCGAGCGCACCGCGGAGGACGCGGTCGATCGCCACTCGCGGCGCAGGGTGGAGTTCGAGAGCATCGACTTCAACAAGCGATTCATCGCCACGGTCCCGCACGACCACGACCCCGTGGCCCTGCGCGAGCTCTTCAGCCCGGGGTTCATCGACTGGATCACCCGGATCCCCGCCCAGGTCGACTTCGGCATCACCGACCAGCAGCTCTTCTTCCATTGGCGCCTGCGGGAGCGCTCCAGGGAGGAGCTGAAGGAGGCCCTTCATTCCGGCGGTGGGATCTTCGACCGCCTCCATCGTGAGATGGAGGAGAACAACCTGGACATCTACAGGCCGGGCCCGTGGAACGCCGGGCTCGAGCTCTTCCCGCCGAAGATCGGAACCTAGCGGTCAGGCGCGCTCGCGCAGGCGCCGGCGGTAGGTCCGGTAGAAGCGCGGGCCCTTCCTGACGAAGTCCCGGAAGCGCCCCAGGCCCTTCGGTAGCTCGAAGCCGCCGACGATCCTGCGGGGCACAAGCCGCAGGCCCTCGGGCGAGCGGAAGAGGTCGCCGCGCACCTGCATGTTGCGCTGCCAGGTGAAGTCGGGGGCGTGCCGGTGAACGGTCAGGCAGGCTCTGCCCTCCAGCACGGGGATGCCGGCGGGCTCCGCCTCGATCCGAATTTCTCGAGAGGACGGGTCCGACGTGTAGGGAACGCGAACGGCGATCGGAAAGCCGTCGGGGCCGAGCCAGCTGAGCACGCCGGTCTCGTGCTCGCCGAGGAATCCCATTCGCTCATCCCACGCGGGCGAGCCGCCGGCCAAGGTGCCCTGCTGCTCCGGTGGCTCCTCGCTGTGGCCCGAGCGCACCTCCTCGAGGTGCGCGTCGTGGAGGGAGGGTTCCTGGGCCAGATGCCCCTCGGGCCAGACGAAGACGCGCTCCGGGCGGACCTTGATGTAGAGGCGCGCGTAATACCAGTTGAACATGCCGCGCAGCGGCTTGGGCGGTTGCATCCTCTTGGTCGCCGGGAGCTTCTCGCCGGACTCGCGCACGTAACGGTCCGCGTTCGCCTGCAGGTTCTCGTCGTCGATCGTCGCCGTCCCCTGGACGAGCACCTTGATGCCGCTCTCTACCCCCGAACCGGTTGGATCCGAGAAGAGCAGGGAAACGCTCGGATGCGCGCGGGCGTCGTCCGCCTTCTTGGGATAGCCGAGGCCCGTGGTCACGTCGATCGTCGGCCCGCCCTGCTCGTAGTACGGGGTCACCGGCCAGGTGATCGGCTGCTTGGCGGCGTCAACCGTGGTGAGTTCGCAGGTGACGAACCGCTCGAAAGCGTCTCGGACCTCTTGCGGCAGGGTGCTCGTCATCGCGTGGATTCTTGCGGAAGCCCGGTCAGGGAAGCTCGTCTGGTAGGACGATGCGCCTCTCCTCGCCCTCGCCGAGTATCTCGGGCTCCACGGGCTTCACCTCGCGGCGGCGCGCGGCCTCCAGGGCCTCGGCCGCATTGGCGTAGCCGACCAGCGACTCGAGGTGCTTGATCGTGGGGAAGACCAGGGGGAGCTCGCCGGCGCGGTGGCCGTCCAGGGCGGCCTGCGGCTCGAACCAGCCGGCGTCGACCGTCTCTGAGCCGTCGGGCCGCGGTGGGGAGTGGGCCGGTGCCAGAGCGAGGTAGAAGCGTGTGTCGAAGCGGATCGGGACCACCTTGGGGGTGATCCAGCGCGAGTAGGCGACCAACTCGTCGGCAGGGACCTCGATCCCCGCCTCTTCGCCCAGCTCCCTGACGGCGGCGGCGCGATGTGCCTCCTCGCCGTCGCCGTCCCCGGGATCCACGGCGCCGCCCGGGAAGACCCAGACCCCGGGCATGAAGCGGGCCTCGGGATTGCGCCTGACCAGCAGGACCTGGAGGCCGCGCTCTAGGTGCTTGCCGCCCCGGCGCAACAGGATCACCGTTGCCGCCGGACGGGGGTCTGCGGGTTCCACGGGCGGCCAATGTACCCGCTAGATTGGCGCCCGATGGGAGCAGAGACCACCACGAAGCAGCTCTACGTCTGCACCTCGTGCGGCTTCATCTACGACCCCGATGAGGGCGATCCCGACGGCGGGGTACCGCCCGGAACCGCGTTCGACGACATCCCCGACGACTGGTTCTGCCCGGTCTGCGGGGCACGCAAGGCGGACTTCGAGCCGTACGAGGAGTAGTCAGGCGGCCTCGAGGAGCGCCGCGTCGAGCCGGCCCCTCGCGCCGGCGTCGAGCTCGGCGACCGGGTAGGCCGCGCGGATCGACTGTCCGACGACCCGGACGAGGCGCTTCACGTCCTGCTTCGAGATCGAGAGCGGCGGCATCAGGACGATGACGTCACCGAGCGGGCGGACGATCACGCCGCGCCGCCGTGCCTCCAGCACGACCCGGTGGCCGAGGCGCACCTCGGGGTCGTGCTCGCCGAGGTCTATGCCCACCATCAGGCCGCGCTGACGGACCTCAGTGACCTCGGGCATACGCTCGACGTGCCCCAGCCATTCCGAGAGCAGCCTGATCTTGGGCTGGATGCGGACGAGCGTCCGCTCCCGATCGAAGACGTCGAGCGAGGCGAGGGCCGCCGCGCAGGCAAGCGGGTTGCCGGTGTAGGTGTGGCCGTGGAAGAAGGTCTTGAAATCCGAGTGGGCGCCCAGGAAGGCGTCGTAGATCCGCTCGGTCGCCAGGGTCGCGGCGAGCGGCAGATAGCCGCCGGTCAGCCCCTTGGCGAGGCAGAGCAGGTCGGGTGAGACGCCCTCCTGCTCGCAGGCGAACATCGTCCCCGTCCGCCCGAACCCCGTGGCGACCTCATCGCAGATCAGCAACGCGCCGTGGCGGTCGCAGAGCCGCCGGACCGCGCGCAGGTACCCCGGAGGATGGGTGAGCATCCCGGCCGCGCCCTGAAGGAGCGGCTCGACGACGACCGCCGCGACCTCCTCCTCGCGGATGGCGAGCAGGCGGGCGATGTCGTCGATGTCACCGGACTTCGCCCGATGCGCCTCGAAGAGGAGCGGCTCGAACATCCCGTGGAAGAGCGGCATACCGCCGACGGAGACCGAGCCGATCGTGTCCCCGTGGTAGGCCTCCTCGAGGCAGATGAAGGACGTCCTTCTGACGTGCTGGCCGCGGCGGTGCTGCCAGTACTGGAAGGCCATCTTCAGCGCCACCTCCACCGCAGTGGAACCCGAATCCGAGTAGAAGACCCGGTTGAGGCCGGCGGGGGCTATCTCGACGAGACGGGAGGCCAGCTCGGCGGCACCAGGGTGGGAGAGACCCAGCATGGTCGAGTGGGCGACCCGGTCGAGCTGCTCGCGCATCGCGGAGTCGATCTCCGGATGCCGGTGCCCGTGCACGTTGCACCACAGCGACGAGACGCCGTCGAGGTAGCGGCGCCCCTCTGTGTCGATCAGCTCGGTCCCCTCGGCCGCCTCGATCATCAGCGGCTCCTCGGCCACCCAATCGCGCTGCTGCGTGAAGGGGTGCCAGAGATGATCGTGATCGAGCCGGGCCGCCTTCTGCATTCGCCGCGCCAACATATGCCCGCCGCCGGATGGAGCGAGCCGGTCTGCTGTGTGATGCTTGTCACAGATCGTTGCAGTTGAGGAAAGGTTGCAAGCGTGTAACCTTTTCGTTGATGGAAGCAGCGGCTACCGCCAAGACGAAGAGCAAGGTCGATGACGATCTCGCCCTCAAGCTGGGGGCGCTGATCCTCCGCTGCATGGGTCGACAGGGGGGCGAGGTCCTTCGCGTGATCGACGAGAGCGGGCTCAGCTTCGCCCAGATGAAGGTCCTCGTCGAGCTCCAGACACCCGATGCGGAGCACACCGTCACGGCGCTCGCCGAGCAGATCGGCATCTCGGCGGCATCCGCGAGCCGCGCGGCCGACGGGATGGTGCGCCGAAAGCTCGTCACCCGAGTCGAGGACCCGGACGATCGCCGGGTGAAGCGGCTCGCGCTGACCGCGAAGGGCCAGCGGCTCGCCGATCGGATCATCTCCGCCCGCCTCGCGAGCCTCGAGGAGTTCACCGGCTCGCTGGAGACGGGCGAGCGGCACAAGCTTGAATCGGCCCTCGACGCGCTCCTGGAGCGCCCCGAGGTCGCCGAGATCTACGCGAATTACGAGAGGAAGGTGCGCCGATGACGCGCTACCGGCACCTGGTCACGGATGACAACCGCAAGTGGTGGACGCTCGGAGCGATGTGCTTCGCCCTGTTCATGGTCATGCTCGACAACACCGTCGTCAACGTGGCGCTGCCGTCGATCCAGCGCGAGATCCACGCCCAGATCTCGGCGCTCGAGTGGGTCATCAACGGCTATACGCTCACCTTCGCCGTGCTGATCGCCACCGGCGGTCGGTTGGGCGACATCTTCGGGCGCCGGCTGATGTTCCTCACGGGGGTGATCATCTTCGCGATCACCTCCGCAACCGCTGGTTTCGCGCAGGATCCGGCGATGCTCATCGGCAGCCGTGCGATCCAGGGGATCGGCGCGGCGCTGATGATGCCCGCGACCCTCTCGATCATCACCCATGCCTTCCCCGCCGCCGAGCGCGGCAAGGCCATCGGCACGTGGGCGGGCGTCTCCGCGCTGGCCCTCTCGATCGGCCCCGTGGTCGGCGGCTTCCTCACCGAGTACGTGAGCTGGCGCGCGATCTTCTTCATCAACCTGCCAGTCGCCGTCGGCGCCGTGATCGCCACCATCTTCGCCGTCACCGAGTCGCGCGACGAGACAGTCGACCGGCGAGTCGACTATCCGGGCGTGATCGCACTAACCGCGAGCCTCACCGCGATCGTCCTGGCGCTGATCGAGGGGAACAGCTGGGGGTGGGGATCCGCCCCCACCCTCTCGCTACTGATCGGCGGTGCCATCGGGCTCGCCCTGTTCGTGGCGATCGAGCTGAGGGTGGCGGCGCCGATGGTCGAGTTCGCGCTCTTCCGGACGCGCCAGTTCATCGGCACCAACATGATCGCCTTCATCATCACCTTCGCCATGATGGGGACCTTCTTCTTCATGGCGCTGTACATGCAGGACATCCTCGGCTACAGCGCGCTGGAGGCCGGGGTCAGGTTCCTGCCGACCACGATGGTGATCGCCGTGGTCGCGCCGATCTCCGGCAGGCTCGCGGATCGCCTCGGACCGGCGATCCCGATGAGCGGCGGCCTTGCGATCCTCGCCGTCTCGATGTTCATGTTCGCCGGTATCAGCCCGAGCACGACCTACGGTGAGCTGATCGTCCCGTTCATCCTGATGGGTCTCGGGATCGCCCTGGTCATGTCGCCAATGTCGACCGCGGCGATGAACGCCGTGAGCGTGCAGAAGTCCGGCGTGGCCTCCGGCGTCCTGCAGATGTCCCGCATGATCGGGGCCTCGGTCGGCGTCGCGGCCACCGGAGCGATCTTCCAGTCACAGCTCGGCAGCGGCTTCAATCCGGCGCAGCTCGCGACGGCGCCCGAGCAGGCTCGCGCCACCTTCGTCGACGCACTCAGCAGCGCCATGCTGCTGGCGGCGATCGTCGTGGTCGCCGGGCTGGTGATTGCGCTTCTGCTGGTCCGGGGCGCCCGCGCCAAGCGGGCGCAGTCGCCGGTCGCCGCCAGCGAGGATGGCCCGGCGGCCGCTACGCCGCTCTCAGCCGGCGCTCAGGCTCGCTGAGCGAGAGCGCCGGCCAGCTCCCCGGCCAGGCCAGGTCGAGGCGCGGCAGCGTCTCGACCTCGACCGAGCCTTGAATGGAGATCGTCTCCAGGTTCGAGAGCTCGAGCTGCGAGGGCTCGTCCGGCCAGAGGTTGAGGACCACCTTCTGCACCTCGAGGCCGGCAGCGCGAACGGCCTCCACCGTGAGCAGGGTGTGGTTGATCGTCCCCAGCCCCGGCGAAGCGACGATCAGAACCGGCATCCCCAGATCGCGGGCCAGGTCGCGGACCAAGTAGCCATGTCGCAGCGGCACGAGGAACCCCCCCACGCCCTCGCAGATCAGCAGGTCGGAGGCCTCGGTGGCGGCCAGCGCGGCGCCGCGAAGCAGATCCGGATCGATCGGCTCGCCCGCCAGCTCTGCCCCAAGGTGGGGTGAGACCGGGGGCCCGAAACGGTAAGGCGCGATCTCGTCGTCACCCTGTGCGGATCCCGAGGCGAGCCGCAGCAGGACATGGTCGGGCAGATCGGCGGCACAGTCCCAGATCTCCGGCCGCAGGGGGTACTCATCCAGTCCGCTGAGCGCCGGCTTGAAGACCGCGACCCTGGCCCCGGCGGCGTGGGCCGTCCGCGCCAGCACGGCTGCCACCACGGTCTTGCCGACCTCGGTTCCGGTGCCGGTGACGAAGGCACCCCGCATCCGTCAGGCGGCCTTGGGGAGACGGGCGGGCTCGTCGGAAGCGCTCGCCGATGCGCTGGAGGGCGCCGCGAGGCCGAGCTCGCGAACCGCGGTTCCGATCAGCCTCGCCGCGTGCCTCAGATCGGCGACCCGGTGGGTCGCCATCGTGGTCAGGCGCAGGCGACAGGTCCCGGGCGGGACGGTGGGCGGCCGGATGGCCTGGGCGAACACCCCCTCGGCCAGCAGGCGCTCGCAGAGGGCCATCGCGTCATCGGCGTCGCCGATCACCAGTGGAACGATCTGGGTCTCGGAGCCGATCGGCTCCAGCCCCTCTGAGCGCAGTCCCTCGCGGAGCGCGGCCGCATTCGCCCGAAGCCGTTCCACGCGCTTTGGATGCTCGATGAGCAGTCCGAGCGCGGCCTGTGCTGCGGCGACCGCGGGCGGAGGGGGGGCCGTCGAGAAGATGAACGGCCTGGCGGAGTTGACGAGGAAGTCCACCGTCTTGGCCGAGCCGCAGACGTAGGCGCCATAGCCGCCGAGTGCCTTGCCGAGCGTCCCGACGATCACGTCCACCTCGTCGGTGAGGCCGGCGGCGGCCACCGAGCCGCGTCCGCCCGGGCCGATGCAGCCGGTGGCGTGGGCCTCGTCGACCAGCAGGCGGCAGCGGTGGCGGCGCGAGAGGTCCGCGAGCACAGGAAGGGGGGCGATGTCCCCGTCCATGGAGAAGATGCCGTCGGTGACGATCAGCGCCTGCCTTCCCGCCGCCCGCCGCAGGCCCCACTCGAGGTGCTCGGTGTCGGCGTGGCGGTAGACGAAGGTCTCCGCTCCCGCCAGCCGGCAGCCGTCGATGATGCTGGCGTGGTTGAGCGCGTCCGAGAAGACGACCTCGCCGCGCTGGGCAAGCGCCGCGATCGTCCCGATGTTCGCGAGATATCCGGAGCCGAACAGCAGCGCCCCCTCGGTTCCCTCGAACTCCGCCAGCCGCGACTCGAGCTCGGAGTGGATGGACATCGAGCCGGAGATCAGCCGCGACGCACCCGCGCTGGTCCCCAGGCTGCGAGCCGCGTCCGCGGCGGCGCGACGCAGACGCGGGTGATCGGCGAGCCCCAGGTAGTTGTTGGAGCAGAGCAGCAGCACCGGCCGGCCATCGAGCACGACCTCCGGGCCCTGCGGCCCCTCGATCAGGCGCAACCGGCGGCGCAGCCCGCTCGAGTCGAGCTCATCCAGCCGCTGCTGGAGATCGATCAATCGCCCCAGCCGGCCGGGGCGGCTTCCCGATCCTCGGAGGGGCGCTCCGGATAGGCCGGAGGCTTGCCCTTCTTCCTGATCACCCGCAGCTGCGTGGAGGGGTCCCAGAAGTTGGCGTCCGCCTGGCTGTCGATCAGGTCGTCGATCGGGGTGGCGGGCGTCTGGCCGGCGAGCCATCCCGAGCGGTTGTCGGGCCGCGGGTTGGCGCCGTTGTCCGGCTGGCGGGCGACGTTCAGGCCGAGCTCCTCGAACATCGCCCTGTCCTCTGCGGGCTCGACGCCGAGCGTGGTGAGGAAGTTGCCCATCATCACGCCGTTCAGCCCGGCCTTGACGGCGAGGGGCGCCAGCTCCTGCAGGTTCTCGACGCGGCCGCCGCAGAGCCGGAAGAGGGCGTCGGGCAGGATCAGGCGGAAGATCGCCACCCACTTGACCACCTCCCAGGGGTCCATCAGCTCGCGGTCGCCGAACTTGGTGCCGACGCGAGGGTTGAGCAGATTGATCGGCACCGAGTCCGGGTTGATCTCCGCCAGCTCGAAGGCCATTTCGACGCGCTGGCGCGGGGACTCGCCCAGGTTGAGGATTCCGCCGACGCAGGTCTCGAGGCCCGCCTCCTCGACCGCGTCGATCGTGCGCAGCCTGCCCTCGTAGCGGACGGTGGTGGAGACCTCCGGGTAGTAGGAGCGGGCCGCCTCGACGTTGTGGTGTACCCGCTGGATGCCGGCCTGCTTCAGCCGCCTGGCCCGGTCCGCCGACATGTGGCCGATCGAGGCACAGCGCTTCAGGTTGGTGTGCTCGGCGACCAGGCGGGCGCCCTCCAGCACCTTGGCGAAGTCGCGCTTCGAGAGCCCCTGGCCCTGGGTGACCATGCAGAAACGGTGGGCGCCGGCGGCCTCGGCCGCCTTCGCGTGCTCGAGGATCTGATCGGGCTCCATCATCGCGTGCATGGGCGTGTCG
Source organism: uncultured Solirubrobacterales bacterium (assembly GCA_963728755.1). Lineage (GTDB taxonomy): Bacteria > Actinomycetota > Thermoleophilia > Solirubrobacterales > 70-9 > DASUPK01. The sequence continues at coordinate 99,784 of CAVSLI010000002.1, forward strand.
GCCTCGGCGTAGCGCGACTGGGCGCAGAAGCCGCAGTCCTCGGCGCAGCCGCCCGACTTGGCGTTCACCAGGGAGCACATGTCGGTCGAGTCGCCGAAGCGGTCCTGCCGGACCTCCCAGGCGCGCTCGACCAGAGCACCGATCTCGTGGTGGTCGGTGAGGGCCCCGAGCTCGAGCGCTTCGTCGAAGCCGATCAGCGGCGGCACGCCGCCAAATCTATGAAGGCGCCCGGACGACTAGTCCCAGTCGAAGTCCTCGACGATCTCGGCGTCACCCTTCGCGCGGGGGCTGAAGGCGACGAGCTCGAGGCCCTCGTCGCCCGCCTCGAACGCACGGGTGACCGATGGCGCGACCCGGATCGCGTCCAGCTCCCGGACCTCCTTGACCTCGTCACCGAGCTTCACCCGGCCCGAGCCGGAGACCACCACGTAGACCTCCTCCGCCTCCTGGTGGCGATGGGCGAAGGCGTGCCGCTTCCCGGGCTTCACCCTCTGGAGCGATATCCCGATCTGCTCGGCATTCAGGTCCTCATGGGCGAACCGCGCCTCCTGGACTTCGCCGAAGCCCTGGGTTGCGGCCATGTCGTCGACTTCCCTCAGGTTCTTGATCGTGTAGTCCATGTGGGGGAACCTACCCGGCGATGCAGGGTCTTATCGCCGCGGCGATCACCGGCCTCCTGTTAAGCGGTACCAGCCATAACCTCGCCGCGCCAGTCCCGGGCCCGGTGACGATGAGCGACGACCAGCTCGCCGGGGCGCGGGTGATCACCGGCTTCCCGGGTCAGCACCCGCCACCGGCCCTGCGCCGGATGATCTCCGCCGGAGACGTCTCCGGTGTGATCCTCTTCGACGGCAACGTCGCCGGCCGGCGCTCGGTCCGCCGGCTGACCGCGGAGCTTCAGTCGATCCCGCGCCCGTCGGGAAGCCCGCCCATGCTGATCTCGGTCGATCAGGAGGGCGGCCTGGTGCGGCGGCTGCCCGGGCCGCCCAGGCCCTCGGCGAGGTCGATCGGTGCCCGCGGAGCGGCCTTCGCGCAGCGGCTCGGCCGGGCGACGGGGGAGAGCCTCGCCTCGATGGGGGTCAACGTCGACCTCGCGCCGGTGCTGGACCTCGGCCGCCCGGGTCGCGCGATCTTCGATGAGGGCCGGACCTTCGCCCGCAAGCCGGGAGCCGTCTCTCGGATCGGCGTGGGGTTCGCGCGCGGGCTGGCGGCGGGCGGGGTGGCGGCGACCGCCAAGCACTTCCCCGGCCTGGGAGCCGCGCGCATCAACACCGACGACGCCGTGCAGAGGATCCGGCTGTCGGCGGCGAGGCTGAGAGGCAACGACGAGCGGCCCTACGCGGGCTTCGCGCGGGCGGCCGGCGCGATCGTGATGCTCAGCACCGCGACCTACCCGGCGCTCTCCCTGAAGCCCGCCGCCCTCTCTCGCGCGATCGCGACCAGAGAGCTTCGCGACAGGCTCGGTTTCCAGGGCGTCTCGATCACTGATGCGCTCGGAAGCGTCTCGGCGCGGGCGGTCGGCGGGCCGGCGCGGACCGCGAGGGCGGCGGCCGTGGCGGGCACCGACCTGGTCCTCTATACGAGCCTGGGAGACGCCGCCAGGGCCCAGGCCGCTCTGGTCCGCGGCTTGGCCGACGGCTCGCTGGATCGGGCGGACTTCGAGGCGTCGGTCAGTCGGGTGCTGGCGCTCCGGGCGGGAGCACCCTAAGCGGCCTCGTCCATCGCCTCGACCTCGCGAGCCTCGGCGAGGCGGCTGAGCCCCTTCTCCTCGAGCTTCTTGACCTCGCTCAGCTTCAGCTCGAGCCGGCGGGAGGTCTCGCGCAGGGGCGTGGGCTCATCCCCGTTGATCCCGTAGCGAAGCTGAATCACCTTTCGCTCCTCCTCCGGCAGGTCCTCGACCGCTCGCCGAAGCGCCTGATCGCGGAAGCTGACGGCGACCTCCTCGGAGGGGCCGACGCGCTCGTCCTGGACGAACTCCCCCATCGAGGACCCGTCCTCCTCGCCGACGGGCCGGTCGAGGCTGGTCACGACCCGGGTCAGGTCCCGGATCTCCTCGACCTGCGCCGGCTCGAGCTCGGCCTCCTTCGCGATCTCCTCCGTGCTGGGATCGCGGCCGAGCTTCGTCGCCAGCTCGCGCTCGATTCGCATCACCTTGCGCTCGCGCTGGGCGACCTGGTTGGGGACGCGGATCGTGCGCTCCTTCGACTCGAGCGCCCGCTGGATCGCCTGGCGGATCCAGAAGGTCGCGTAGGTCGAGAACTTGTAGCCCTTGCGCCAATCGAACTTCTCCGTGGCGCGAATCAGGCCGAGGATGCCCTCCTGGATCAAATCCAGCAGGTTGAGGTCCTGGCGCATGTAGCGGCGGGCGTTGGAGACGACCAGCCGGAGGTTCGAGTTGATCAGGCGCTCCTTGGCCGCGAGATCGCCGCGCTCGATCGCCTGCGCGAGCTCGATCTCCTCCTCCTTGGTCAGCAGCGGGTAGCGCCGCATCTCGTTGAAGAAGAGCTGAAGGGCATCGGTGGTCTGCTCGGCGAGCTCGCCGTTCCTGTAGCCGGCGGGCTCGTCTGCGTCGCGGCCGCAGTCGTCCTCGATCGGGAGTCCCGTGGCCTCGATGCGCTCATGCACCTGGTCGCCCTCTTCCTCGGAGAGGTTCATTTCCTGCACCAACGAGTCAACCTCCGAGAGATCGACGCAGCCCACCGGGCGGCCGGCCTCGATCAGGCCCTGAACACGCTCCTCGACGGCTGGGTCGAGCTCTACCGCTGTCGCTTCCATTTCCTCAGGCATGATTGCCCTCTCTACAGGGTCGCAAACGAGGCCGGCGGGCGCCTCGAGTGTCCCCGGAGTCGGACTCGCTAGTGTGGCGGTCAGCGTCCAACAGGGGGACGCGGGCCGTGGAAAGTTAGACAGGAGGTCCGTTGAGAAGGCTCGCAAGCGTTGTCACAGGTCGCAGGGCGAAGTGGTTCGTCCTTGCCGCCTGGATTCTCGCGGTGGTGATCCTCACGCCGATCGGCTCCAAGCTGGGCGATGTCACGACGGACGACACCGAGTCGTTCCTGCCCTCGAGCGCCGAGTCCACCGAGGTGGTCAGGCAACTCGATCGCGAGTTCCAGGGTGGCGAGACCGACACGGCGATCGTGGTCTATCAGCACTCCGGGGGGCTGACCGCCACGGACAAGCAGAAGATCCTCGCCGACCAGCGGGCGATCAACGAGGCGGGCACGGACAAGATCAACGTCATCGGCCCGCAGCAGATCCCGTTCACGCCAGGGGCTCAGCCGGGCCTCGTCTCGAAGAACGGAGACGTGGCGACGGCCATCTACACCACCCCGACGGACTTCGAGAAGGAGGCCGATTGGGGCAAGGAGATCCGCGACATCACGCATGCGGACACGAACGGCGTGCAGGTCTACGTCACGGGCGGGGTCGGGTTCGCCGTAGACGCGCACGACGTCTTCAGCAACATCGACACGAAGCTGCTCCTGGCGACGGTGCTGCTCGTGCTGGTGCTGCTCGGCGCGATCTACCGCTCGGTGCTGATCGCCCTCAGCCCATTGATAGTCGTCTTCTTCGCCTACACGGTGACCCAGGCGCTGGTCTATGCGCTGGCCAAGTCGGGGGCGACCGTTTCCTCGAACAGCACCAGCATCCTGATCGTCCTCATGTTCGGGGTGGGCACGGACTACTGCCTCTTACTCGTCTCCCGCTACCGGGAAGAGCTGCGGCGAGCCGAGGACAAGCACGACGCGATGGCGCGCGCGGTGAGGCGGGCCGGCCCGGCGATTCTGGCCAGCGGCCTGACAGTGTCGCTGGCGATGCTGACGCTGGCGCTTGCCGACAACAAGAACACCAGCTCGCTCGGGCCCGTCGCGGCGATCGCGGTGTTCACTGCCATGGTGGCGGGACTGTCGCTGCTGCCAGCGCTGCTGACGATCTTCGGGCGGCGGGGGTTCTGGCCGCGGCGCAGCGTGGTCGAGTACGACCCGGATCACGTCCTCACCGAGAGGCAGGGGCTGTGGCGCCGATTCGGCGACCGCGTCCTGGAGCGCCCGGCCCATGCGTTGATCGCAACCGGCGCCGTGTTCATCGCCGGGGCCTTCGGCCTGCTCGCGTACAAGGTCGACTACTCGACCACGAGCTTCTTCAAGCACTCGGTGGAGGCCGTCGAGGGCTTCGACGTCCTGCAGGACTCCTTCCCGGCGGGCACGCTGGCTCCCACGACCGTGCTGGTGGAGTCCGACAGTGGCTCCGTGAGCCAGCCGGCAATCGCGGAGGTTGAGAAGCGGCTCAGCTCCGTGAACGGCGTCGCATCCGTCCGCGACACCGGGCAGCGATCCGCCAACGGGCAGATCGCAGACGTCGAAGCGATCCTGAGCGCGGACCCGCTCGACAAGTCCGGGCTCAACGTCGTACCCCGCATGCGCGACGCGGTAGCCGACCTGCCGGCGGGAACGACGGCGCTGATCGGCGGCACGAGCGCGATCAACTACGACGTCGACCAGGCGAACCAGCGAGACATCGAGATCATCGTGCCGCTGGCGCTGCTGGTGATGGCGGTGATCCTGGCGATCCTCCTGCAGGCCCTGGTCGCTCCGCTGGTTCTCCTCGCCAGCGTGATCCTCTCGTTCGCCTGCACGCTCGGGGTCTCGATCCTGATCATCCGCTTCATCGTCGGCGACGCGGGCTTCGACTCCTCGATCCCGCTCTTCGCCTTCATCTTCCTGGTGGCGCTGGGGATCGACTACACGATCTTCCTGATGGCCCGCGTGCGAGAGGAGGCACGTCGGCACGGTACGAGGGAGGGCATGCTGAGGGCGCTGGCGGCCACCGGGCCGGTCATCACCAGCGCCGGCATCATCCTCGCGGGCACCTTCTCCGTGCTGATGACGCTGCCGGTCAGCTTCACCTTCGATCTCGGCCTGATGGTCGCGCTCGGCATCCTGCTCGACACCTTCATCGTGCGGACGATCATGGTCCCCGCTGCAGTGGAGGTGCTCGGGGACAAGGTCTGGTGGCCGTCGACCGCACGCGCCGGGGGTCGCCTCCGCGAGGAGACGGGCGAGCACGCCGTGCCCGAGCCCGCCGAGGCGAGCTGAGGGCCTAACGCCCCTTCCAGACCGGCTTGCGCTTCTCAGCGAACGCAGCCAGGCCCTCGCGGAAGTCCTCCGAGCGGAAGCACGACTCGCGCAGCTCGATCAGCTCGCGCTCCTGCTCCGGTGTGAGTCGGGGATGCGAGTTGAGGGTGTCGATCGCGTGCTTGTTGCCTCTCATAGAGAGCGGGGCGTTGGCGGCGATCTCGGCCGCGAGCTCGACAGCCGCGGCCTCGAGGTGGACGTCGTCGGTGACCTGATTGACCAGGCCCATCTTCTCGGCGCGCTCGGCCGTCACGTTGTCGCCGGTCAGGAAGAGCTCCTTCGTGCGGGGCACGCCGATCGCGTCGATGAACCGCTGCAGCCCCGTGTGGCCGTAGATCAGCCCCAGCTTCGCGGGCGGCATGCCCAGCTTGGCGCCGCGGGCGCAGATCCGCAGGTCGCAGCAGAGCGTGAGCTCGAGCGCCCCGCCCAGGGCGTGGCCGTTGATCGCGCAGAGCACCGGCCAGGGGTGCGCCGCGACCGCGTCCAGGCCGCGCGCGAACGGGTGGCCGACCAGCGACTCGGCCTCGGCTTCGAACTCGTCCTCCGAGAACCCGCCGATGTCGTAGCCCGCCGAGAAGATGCCGCCCGCGCCCGTGAGGATGACGCAGCGGACCTCGATGCCCCGGTCGAGCGCGGGCATCGCCTCGGCGATCCCGTTGAGCATCTCGTGGTCCAGCGCATTGCGTGAGTCGGGCCGGCTGAGCGTCAACCTGGCGACCGCCTCCGCGGGCTCGTCGAGCAGGAGCTTGCCTCCCGCTAGTTCCTCGGGCATCGCGGCTGAGGCTATTCGAGGACGACCAGGACGTCGCCCTCGGAGACCGACTCGCCCTCTTCGACCCGGATCTCGGCGACCTTCCCGGGATCCTCGGCCTCGACCGGCATCTCCATCTTCATCGATTCGAGGATGACGACCGTGTCGCCCTCGTCCACCTGATCGCCGACCGCGACCTCGATCTTCCAGACCGTCCCGGTGATGTGGGCCTCTACGTCCGCCACGCGCCGCCGGGACAATATCCGGCGGTGATGCGGGAAAGCGCGGCCGGGCGGGTGGTGATCGTGGCGGCCCGGAACGAGGGCGATCGGATCGGCGCCACGCTTGGCGCTCTCTCCGAGGCTTTGCCGGGCGCCCGCCTGCTGGTGGCCGACGATGCCTCGACCGACGCCACGCCGCAGATCGCGATGCAGAGGGGCGCCTGGGTGATAAGGCGCGGCCGCCCGCACGGCAAGGGCGGCAATGTGACGGCGGCGGCACAGGCGGCGATCGGCGAGTTCACGGCCGAGGCGACGGCCTTGCTCTGCGACGCCGATCTCGGGCCGAGCGCCGGGCGGCTGGCGCCTCTGGTCGACGCGGTGGAGAGCCGGGACTGCGACCTGTCGGTGGCGGCCTTCGCCGATCCAGGCGGCGGCGGCTTCGGCATCGCCCACGGGTACGCTCGCCGCGCGATCGAGCGGCGCTGCGGCGCTCGGCTGGAGGCGCCCCTCTCGGGCCAGCGGGCGATGCGCCTGTCGACGCTTCGAGAGCTGCTGCCGTTCGCGGACGGCTGGGGCATGGAGACCGGCATGACGATCGACGCGCTGCGGGCCGGCTGCCGGCTCAGCGAGATCGAGCTCCCGCTCGAGCACAGGGTCACCGGGCGCAGCCCGGTGGGCTTCGTCCACCGAGCCGGGCAGCTGCGCGACATCCGGCGAGCCGTGCGTGCCCGGGCCAGGTAGCGTCCCCGCCCGATGATCCTGGCGATCGACCAGGGGACCACGGGGACCACCTGCATCGTCTTCGATGAGGAGGGGCGCCCACGCGGGCGCGGCTACAGCGAATTCGAGCAGCACTTCCCCAGACCCGGGTGGGTCGAGCACGACGCCGGCGAGATCTGGAAGGTGACGCGCCAGGTGGCGATCTCGGCGCTCGCGGACGCAGGCGTGCAGGGCTCCGATCTGACCGGGATCGGGATCACAAACCAGCGCGAGACGGTCGTCGCCTGGGACCCGAAGACCGGCGAGCCCGTGCATCGCGCCCTCGTCTGGCAGGACCGCCGGACGGCGGCACGCTGCGACGAGCTCCGCGCGCAGGGGCATGAGCCGCTGATCCGGGAGCGGACGGGGCTGGTCATCGACCCCTACTTCTCCGGGACCAAGATCGAGTGGCTGATCCAGAACGCGGATCTGCCCGAGGGGACCGTGTTCGGGACGATCGATTCCTGGCTCGCGTTCAAGCTCACGGGCCGCCACCTGATCGACTACTCGAACGCCTCGCGGACGATGCTGTTCGACATCCGGAGGCTCGCCTGGGACGGCGAGCTCTGCGGTCTCCTCGGCGTCGATCCGAGCTCGCTGCCCGAGCCGGTCCCCTCATCGCTCGCCTACGCAACGACCTCGGTCTTCGGCGGCCAGGTGCCGGTGGCAGGCATCGCCGGCGATCAGCAGGCGGCCCTCTTCGGCCAGGCCTGCCAGAAGGCGGGCGAGACCAAGAACACCTATGGCACCGGGAGCTTCGTCCTGCTCAACACCGGCGCCGAGGCGCCCGATCCGGCAGAGGGGCTGCTCACCACCATCGCCTGGGGGCTCGGAGACGCCGAGGTCGACTATGCGCTCGAGGCGGCTGTCTTCGTCACCGGGGCCGCCGTGCAGTGGCTGCGCGACGGGCTCGGGATCATCGGCGATGTCGCCGAGACCGAGGCGCTGGCAGCCTCTCTCGAGTCAAACGACGACGTCTACTTCGTCCCGGCCCTCACGGGCCTCGGCTCGCCGCACTGGGACCCCTACGCCAGGGGGACGATCGTCGGGTTGACCCGGGGGACCGACCGCGCACACCTCGCCCGGGCGGCCCTCGAGTCGATCGCGTACCAGACCGTCGACGCGGTGCGCGCCCAGGAGGCCGCCTCGGGCGAGAGCGTCCCGTCCCTGAAGGCCGACGGCGGCGCGGTCGCAAACGCCTGGCTGATGCAGTTCCAGGCGGACGTCCTCGGGGCCCCGGTGATCGTCCCGGAGATCGCCGAGACGACCGCGCTCGGAGCCGCCTACCTGGCCGGGATCGCCACGGGACTGTGGAGCGCCGAGCAGGTGCGCGAGATGTGGCGGGAGGGGGCGCGCTATGAGCCTCGGATGGAGGCGGGCGAGAGGGAGGAGCTGCTGGGGCGTTGGCGAGAGGCCCTGGCCCGCTCCCGAAGCTGGAGCAGGGCGTAACTTGGCCGCCCAGAGCGGGTAGGAATCAGCACGCACCGCCGTCCTCGACGGCGTTTTTTCTGAGGGATATGCCCGAGGTGAACCCCAAGGACATGAAGGCGCAGGTCTACAAGGACCCGCGACCGGCTGAGATGTTCAGCCGGTACCACCGCTGCGCGCGTCAGGGAGTCGGCTGGATTTACGACTTCGTCCGGGTGATCCTCACCCTCCCGACCATCCTCATCTACCGGGCGCGGGCGATCGGCGTGGAGAACGTTCCCGCCACCGGACCGGTGATCCTGACGCCCAACCACTTCAGCCAGTGGGACCACTTCTTCGTCGCCGTCTACCTCCAACGGAAGGTCCAGTTCATGGCGAAGTCGCAGCTCTTCAAGAACCCCGCGATCAAGTACATCTTCAAGCACGGCGGCGTCTTCCCCGTGCGGCGCGGTCACCACGACGAGGAGGCGTTCATCACCGCGAACATGATCCTCGACCGCGGCGGCACGATGCTGATGTACGCCGAGGGCGGCCGCTCCCGGACGGGCGACCTGGGGGAGCCGAAACGCGGTATCGGGAAGATCGCACTGGAGTCGGGGGTCCCGGTGGTGCCGGTGGCCATCCACGGCTCCGCTCACGTTCGCGGCTGGCGGAGACTGCGTTTCCCGAAGGTCACGATCCAGTACGGGGAGCCGATCACCTTCCCGGTCAAGGCAGACCCGGACCGCGATGAACAGCAGCAGGTCGCCAACCAGGTGTTCGACCGCGTCCGCGCGATGTACGTCGACCTCGAGGAGAACGGCCGGCGCGACGTGCTGAGACGGCTGCGGGAGGGTCTCCCTTCGACCTCTCCCGGGCCGGACCCAACACACATCGGGTCGCGCCTTAACTAACTAAACGGCGCCCTCGAATCCCTACTCCTCGTAGCGCGGCTCGAGCTTCCCCCAGAACTCGGGGTCGTGGCCCGGGACCATGAGCGCGTACGGGTAGGTGCGCCGGTAGGCCTGTAGCTCGCGCAGGGAGCGGCGCCAGTTGTGCTCGTCGTCGATCAGCGTCGGCTCGGCCCTTCCCTCGAATTGCTTCCAGTCATAGGCGGCGTCGCCGACGATTACGAAGTCGCGCCGCGGCAGTTTCAGGATCACTGAAGTGTGTCCCGGGCTGTGCCCCGGGGTGTAGGCGAGTCGCACCGACCCGTCGCCGAACAGATCGAAGCTGCGGCCGAAGGGACCGTACGACTCGATGAAGTCGGCGTCGAAGTCGACGGTGAAGTACTCGAAGGCGTAGTCGTAGTGGGCGGGGTTGTATCCGCGGAGCTGCGGGAACGATCCCGTCGTCGCGCCCTCCCACTCGGTGGCGCTGAACACGAACTGGGCGTCGGGGAACGCCTCGATCCCCGAGGCGTGGTCCTCGTGCAGATGGGTTAGGACGACGAGGGCGATGTCCATCGGAGCGAGCCCCCGCTCCCGCAGCTGGGAGACGATGTCCTCCCCCTCCTCGATCCTGTAGTGCCCGGCGGTCCACCGACTGAACTTGTCGCGCGGATTCCGGACGACCGAGGGGTGCAGCCCGGTGTCGATGAGCAGGTTGCCCACGCTCGGGTGGCGCACCAGGAAGGCGGGGACGGGACGGGGCTCCCACGACTCCGGGGAGGAGCCGAAGCCCACAGCGCGCAGGCGCTTGATCAGGCCCGTGCCGGCGCGGTCGAAGAACGTCGCCGGCCAGATCGTCTCGCCGGTCTTGAGCGGCTCGATGACCACCGTCGCGCCCTCGCGGCCGCCCTCGAGCGGCTCCCGTAGCGGCGTGGGCTCCGCGTTCACCTTCACGCGAGCCAGCCTATTCCGGCCCAGGGGAAGCAGTGGGCGGTTTCATTCCCCCTGGCCATATGCTCAGGCACGATGGCCGACGGGACGAGCTCGCGCATCTTCGCGCCGGGGCTGCTCGAGGGGCAGGTCTGCGTGGTGTCTGGCGCGGGGACGGGACTCGGTAAGGCGACTGCGCTCGAGCTGACAGCCCTCGGCGCGACGGTGATCGGCTGCGGGCGCCGGGCCGAGCCGCTCGAGGGCATGGTCGACGCGGCCTCCACGCGGGGCGGCAGGGCGGAGTTCGAGGCGCTCGACATTCGCGACGGGGAGGCGGTCGACGGATTCATGGACGGCGTGGTGGACCGCCACGGTCGGATCGACCTGTTGGTGAACAACGCCGGCGGCCAGTTCCTCAGCCCGGCCGAGGCCATCACCCCGAAGGGCTTCCGCACGGTGATCGAGCTCAACGTCCAGGGGACCTGGCAGATGACGCACGCCGCGGCCACCAAGGCGTTCATCCCGCAGAAGGGCGGCAAGGTGATCAGCATCACCGTCTCGCCGCACATGGGCTTCCCGGGGATGGTCCACACCGGCGCCGCGCGGGCAGCGGTCGAGAACATGATGCGGACGCTCTCCGTCGAGTGGGCTCGGTTCGGGATCCGGCTGGTCGCCGTCGCGATCGGCCAATTCGACACCGAGACGCTTCGCACCAAGTACCCGAAGGCGATCGTCGACAACGTGGCCGGAACAGTGCCGCTCGGCCGCCTGGGCACCGAGGACGAGATGGCCTGGCTTGCCGCCTACCTCGCCTCGCCGGCCGGCGACTTCTTCTCGGGCTGCGTGATCACCGTCGACGGCGCTCGCGACAACTGGTTCGGCCAGTGGCCGCCCGGCGGTGCCGGGGGTGAGGGTGGCGAGCCGCTGGCCGAGGAAAGGAGGAAGGACTGACGCGGCCGCGGGGCGCGAATCGGCCGCTCCTCTAGCCGGGCGGCTGGAAGGCGATCTCGCCGAGCCGCCTGTAGCCCTCGACCGAAGGGTGGATCCCGTCAGCGGTCCAATCGGGCTTCATCACGCCGGGGTGGTCCGGGTCCTCGAGCACCCGGTGAAAGGGCAGGACGGTGGCTCCCGAATCGCGCGCCATCGTCGTGATGCGGCGATTGAGCTCGTCGATCACGCGGTCGGCCCGAGGGGCGGGTCCGTAGGGCAGCACGTCGGCCACGGCAACGTCCAGGTTCTCCTCCCTCGCGGCCCGAACCATGCCGCGCAGATTCGCGAGGACCGCCTGGGGTGGGAACCCTGTGGCGAGATCGTTGATCCCGCCCTGGATCACGACGGCGTCGGCGCCGACCGTGCAGTCCTCGAAGCGGCGCAGGATCTCATCGGTGCGCTCGCCGCGACCGCCACAATTGCGGAACTCGAGATCGGGGTGCTCCTTCTGCGCCCAGTACTCCCACTGGCTCTCCGGGTCGTCCCCGAGGTCGAGCCGCTTCCGCACGCCGGGGTTGGGGTCGTAGCCGGGGTTCCCAGCGGTGATCGAGTCGCCGATCGCGGCGACGAGCCGGTCGCCGCCGCCGCTTTCGCTGCCGCAGCCCGCCGCCGCAATGACGGCGGCCGTGGCGATTGCCGCCGCTCCCCTCAGGAGTACATGCCGGTGAACTGACCCCCGGTCACGTTGATGATCTGACCGTGGACGAAGTTGGAGAGCTGGGAGCTCAGGAAGAGGACCGGGCCGGCAGCGTCCGACGGCTCGGCCGGGCGTCCCAGCGGAATCGTCATGCGCGCCATCTGACGCATCTGCTCCGGGATCCCCAGTGAGACCTCCTCGCCGCTCTCGCCGGCGGCCTGCATCGTCTCGCCCTTCTCCTTCGCCTGGGTGAGGCGGGTCTCGACGAAGCCGAAGGCGACCGCGTTGCAGTTGATCTTGAACTGTCCCCACTCCTTGGCGACGGTCTTGGTGAGGCCGGTGACACCGGCCTTGGCGGACGAGTAGTTCGCCTGGCCCGCGTTCCCCATGGTGCCCGAGATCGAGGTGATGTTGACGATCTTGCGGAAGACCTCCTTGCCCTCCTGCGCCTCCTGCTTCGCCGCCTCGCGCCAGCTGGGGGCGAGGGCGCGGACCACGCGGAAGGGCACGACCGTGTGGATGTCGAGCATGGCCTGGAACTGCTCGTCGGTCATCTTGTGGACGACTCCGTCCCAGGTGTAGCCCGCGTTGTTCACCACGGCGTCGACCTGGCCGAAGGCGTCGATCGCGGCCTTCACCATGTCGTCGGGGGTGCCGGGCTTGGTCAGATCACCGGCGAAGACGGCGGTCTCGCCGTCGATCTCGCCGGCCGCCTGCTCCGCGACGTCCCCGTCGAGGTCGTTGATCAGCACCTTGGCCCCCTCCTTGACGAACAGCTCGGCCGTGGCACGGCCGATTCCTCTCGCCGAGCCGGTGATGATCGCGCTCTTTCCGTCAAGCAATCCCAAGGTCGTCGCCTCCTCTTATGCGAGGGTGCCCCGCAAGCGAAGCTGAGGGGCAACCCGTTTAGGTGCGGGCCGGGGATTCTTACCCAAACCGGTATGTGGCGATTCCGTGCGCGACGACGGCGCCGTCGGGGTCGGTGACGTACACCTCGCAGAAGCTGAGCCGGCCGCCGCGCCTCGCCACCCGCGCCTCGGCGCGGAGATCGACGCCGCTGGCGGCGGAGGCGAAGTTGACGGAGAGCGAGACCGTCGAGCCGGCCGGGTTCTCGGGCACGTCGTCGGTTGCCCAGGCGGCGGCCATCGCGGCCGTGTCGATCAGGGCGCCGATCGCTCCCCCATGGACGATCTCGCCGATCGTCGCCAGCTCCGGCTTGAAGGGCAGCTCGAGCACCGCCTCATCGGTACCGAGCGAGACGACCCCGATCCCGAGCTGCGCCGCGTGCGGCGAGTTCGGGATGAACTGCTCGATGATCTCCCGGCGCGTCGGCATCTCGCTCAGAAGCCGAGGATCGCAGGGCCGAGGGAGAGCAGGTCGCGCGGATTGACGCCGTGTTCCTCCTCGAATTTGTGCTGCAGCCGGTCGTCGAACAGGGCGAGCAGCAGCTCCTCCCGGCTCGAGCCGAACTTGCAGGCTGCGCGGTCGAGAGCCGCGAGCGAGATGTCCTGCAGTGCGCCGCTGATGCCGCCGACGCCGGGCAGCTGCCGGTCCTCGCAGGGGTCGCCGATCTTGACGGTCTCCCGGGTGGAGTTGGCGTAGGCGATGCCGTAGCCGCCCGCCGCGACCAGCGCGGCGATCGCGGCCGTCGCCACCGCGGGGCGGGTCAGCGCGGCCGCGGCCGGCCCGCTGCCGGTCAGCAGAATGAGGGCGGCGAGCAGTGCCAGGGCGGAGGTGACGATGAAGGTCGGCCGGAAGGCCGAACGCACCGCACCGGTGACCACCTCGTCGAGGCGGTTGCCGAGATTGCCCATCTCCGTGGCCTCATCGCCCGAGAGACCGGCCTTGGCATTGTCGATCTCCTTCTGGAGCTGCCCTCGCGGATCGTCCGTGTTGAGGCCGCCGAACAGATCCGGCGCGATCTCGATCTTCTTCTCCGGCGGCAGCTTGGCGTCGAGGACGGCCGCGGTCCCCTGCTCGCGGGCGGTGTCGATTGTCGAGGTCAGGTTCGAGGAGATGAGCGGTGCGAGCGCGGCGAGGGCCACGGCGATGCCGGCATTGCGGATGGAGAGCAGCTTCGCGCTGTCCAAGCGGGTGCGCTCCGGGATGAGCCCGCCCGAGAGGGCCGGCAGCGCCAGCCCCATCCCAGCGCCCGCCAGCAGCTGCGGGATCACCGTCCACCAAGCCGAGGCACCCGGGAGAAGTGCGAGGCAGCCGACGCCGCCGGCGACCAGCAAGCAGCCGGAAACGGCCCTGATCTCGGGATCTCCGGGGAGCCTCGAGGAGGCGATAGCCGCGACGGGGAGCACGCTCACCGCGAGAGCGGCCGCGAGCGGCTCGATGCTCCACCCGGAGACGAGGAGCAGCACCACGAGGAACACCACGGCGGTGAGTGAAGCCGAGAGCAGCGCCAGCGAGATCGCCGCACGCCATGGGAAGGGTGAGGAGCCGCCGGGGTCGCGGACGGCGGCATCGGCCGGCTCGGTCCTCGCCACCTGCAGCGCGACGAGCAGCCCCGGCAGCACAATCGGCGCCTGGGCGAAGAAGATCGCCCGCCACGAGAACGCCTGGGTGAGCGCCCCGCCCAGGGCCGGGCCGATCGCGATCCCGAAGACAGACGCCGCAACCCACAACCGCCGCCCGGGCCCGGCCCTGCCTCCGTCGAGCAGGGCAAAGGCAGCGACCAGTCCGGCGGCTCCGCCGAGCGCCTGGACGCCGCGCAGGACGAGCAGCAGGCCGAGTGAGTTCGACGCGCCGCAGCCGAGTGAGGCGACGAGGAAGAGGCCGAAGCCGGCCGCCCCGACGGGGGCGTCCCCGAAGCGTCGGCAGAGCCAGACCGCCGGGAGGAGAGCGACCGCCAGAACCGCCGTGTAGACGCCGAGGACCAGGGCGACGCCCTCGACCGTCGCTCTGAGCTCGACCAGGATCGAGGGCAGCCCCAGCGTGACGATCGAGGCGTCCGCAAGTGCGATCCCTGCGGCGACCGCTATGCCGACGCGCCTCACGGGGCCAAACTAGCGCGCGGGCCCGGCCGGCTGAAACCGGCCGGGCCCGCGGTGTGGTGGGGATCGGCGGAGGAGAGAACCGCCGTGCTCAGCCCTCGGCCTCGCCGGTGGCCACCCTTCGGGGCAGGGAGGGCTCCACGCGGAGCAGCCGTGCGGGCCAAGTTGGGAGCCACCAGTTCCAGCGGCCCATCAGCGAGATCACGGCCGGAACGATGAGCGCCCGGATGATCGTCGCGTCGATCAGGATCCCGGCCGCGAGTCCGGTCGCGAACATCTTCACGCTCGTGTCCGGGCCCGAGGCCATCGAGGTGAAGGCGAGGAACAGGATCAGGGCCGCGCTGGTGACCAGACGTCCCGTGCGCCCGATGCCCTGCACGACCGCCTCGCTGGTGGAGCCGGTGCGGTCGTACTCCTCACGCATCCGGGAGAGGATGAACACCTCGTAGTCCATCGAGAGACCGAACAGGAAAGCGAAGATGATCAGCGGCATCCATGACTGGATCGAGCCAGTCGCCTGGATTCCCCAGATTGCCTCCGAGCCGTAGCCCTCCTGCCAGACGAGCACCAGGACGCCCCAGGCCGCGGCGACGCTGAGGATGTTCAGGATGATCGCCTTCAGCGGCAGGAGCAGCGAGCGGAATGCCCGAGCCAGCAGGATGAACGTCGTGATCGCGATCAGGGCGATCATCAGCGGGAAGCTGCCGTAGACCGCGTCGATGAAGTCCTGATTCGCAGCGGGACCACCGCCGACCCGGACGTCCGAGCCCGCCGCATGCGCGGTATCCCGGACACCGTCGAGCGTGGCGCGCCCGGCGCTGGTGCCGCTGTCGGGGATCGGGATGGCCTCGACTATGTGGGTCCCGGCGCGGTTCCACTCCGGGCCCTTCGGGGCGGCCGCGCCCTGAATGCCATGGACCGTGTTCAGTTCGCCGGCGACCTTCGCCGGATCGGTCGGACCAGTGACCAGGATCTCGTGGGGAAGGATCGAGCCCTCGCCGATCCCGGCGTTCTCGAGCGCCTTCAGACCCTGCTCGGCGTCGCCCTTCTTGGCGATGGTGTTCGCGTCGGAGGCGCCGAGCTGCAGGTTCGTCGCCGCGAACGCCAGCGCGAGGATCACCGCCATTCCCGCACCGGCCGCCACCCAGCGACGGCGCGAGACGAGCTGTGCCCAGCGGGTCCACGCGCGACTTGCCTTGTCATCCGTGCGGCGGTGAGGCCAGTCCAGGCGCGGTCCGACCTTGGCCAGGATGACCGGCAGCAGCGTGATCGCCACCAGCGTCGAGACCAGCGGGATCAGCATGCCGCCATATCCCATCGAGCGCAGGAAGGGAAGAGGCAGCGCGATCAGGGCGAGCAGCCCGATCGCGACAGTGATCCCACTGAACACCACCGCACGGCCGGCCGTCTCCATGGCTCGCTGCACCGCCTCGTCTCCGCTGCGGCCATGGGTGCGCTCCTCTCGCCAGCGAGAGACCACCAACAGCGAGTAGTCGATTGCCACTCCCAGCCCGACCAGGGCGACGAGGAACTGCACGATCGGGGACACGTCCGTGACCGTCGTCAGTCCGAGCAGCAGCAGGAAGGTGGTCATGATCGAGGCGATCGCCATCAGGATCGGAACGACCGCCAGGAACGACGCGAAGACGAACGAGAGCACGATCAGCGCGCCGAGTCCGCCAAGGAGCGCCTCGAGCAGGACTCCCGGGCCGTCGCTGCCGCCGCTCGCCTGCTGGAGGGCATCGAAGCCGGTCACGTGGACGGGCGCCCCGCCCACGGTGGCGCCCGCCACCGCGGCCTTCACGTCCTTGGCCGCCTGCGGGTTGTCGCCGAAGCTCGAGTTCGGGTCGGGGCGCGGGTAGACGATTGCAAAGGTGGTGTGGCCGTCCTTCGACACGAAGGCCCGGTCGCCGGTGGAGGCGTATGAGGCGACCCGCGAGCCCGGCAGGGTCTGAGCCAGGGTCCGATCCAGCTTGGCGAGATCGTTCTTGACCTCTGGCGAGTCCACGGACTCGCCCGCTGGCAGCGTCACCACCGGGAGCAGTGGGGAGGTATCCCCGCCGGTGCCGTTGTACTTGGCGGCGATCGCCTCGTTGGTCTCCCACCCCTCCTTGGCGGGGACGGAGAACTTCTGGTCGAGAGCGCGGCTCGCCGGTCCGGCGGCCATGATCCCGGCGATCGTCAACACGAGCCAGCTGAGGACGACGATCTTCTTATGGGCCAGGACCCAGCGGGTGAGCGATGACACGGGGTTCCTCCTGTTGTTGAGTCTGTGTCTCTAAGACGACCGAGAGGCAGCAGAATGGACAGCGCACCTCCCGGCTTCAATAGGGGATGACCCCTATCTGGCCCCCAACTAACCGTGAGCGCGCCTGATCACGTTGGTCCTGTGACCAACGTCACACGGGCTACAGCCCGAACTGCCTCCCCAGGATCTCCTTCATCACCTCGTCGGTGCCGCCGCCGATCGGGCCGAGGCGCGCATCCCGGTAGGCGCGCTCGACCCCGTACTCGCGCATGTAGCCGTAGCCACCGTGGATCTGGATCGCCTCGTCGGCGACGTCGCACATCGCCCGCTGGGTGAAGAGCTTGGCCTGGGTGACCTCCCGCGTCGCGTCTTCTCCGGCGGCGAACTTGCGCAGGCAGGCGTAGGTGAGGGCGCGCGACACCTCGATCTTCACCGACATCTCCGCGAACTTGTGGCGGATCGCCTGGAATCTCCCGATCGGCCGTCCGAACGCCTCGCGCTGCTTGGCGTAGCGGAGCGTCTCCTCGAAGACGCGCTGCATCCCGCCCACGGCGCCGAGCGCCATCGTCAGCCGCTCCCACTGGAAGTTGGCCATGATCAGCCTGAAGCCCTCGTTGCGCTCGCCGAGCAGGTTCTCCTCGGGCACCTCGACGTCGGTGAACGAGAGCTCGCCGGTGTCGGATGAATGCCAGCCCATCTTCTCCAGCTTGGAGACGACCTCATAGCCCGGCATGTCGCGCTCCAGGACAAGGAAGGAGATGCCGTGGTGGCCGCCCTCCTCGGTCGTCTTGCAGGCACAGACCAGGAAGTCGGCCCGCACGCCGTTCGTGATGAACGTCTTCGAGCCGTTGACCACGTAGCCGCCGTCGACCTTGCGCGCGGTCGTCCGCAGCGACGCGACGTCGGAGCCGGCGCCGGGCTCGGTGATCCCGAGCGCGCCGATCAGCTCTCCCCTGATTCCCGGGACGAGCCAGCGCTGCTTCTGCTCCTCGCTCCCGAACTTCCAGATCGGCGGCATCGCGATCTCGGTGTGCGCGCCGAGCCCCGCGGCGACCCCGCCGCTGCCTCCCGAGCGCGAGAGCTCCTCCACCCAGACCGCGTCGTGCACGTAGTCGCCGCCCTGGCCGCCGTACTTGGCCTCGTACTTGAGGCCGAGGAAGCCGAGCTCCCCGCAGCGGTTGTAGAGCTCCCGAGGGAACTCACGCGCCTCCTCCCACTCGTCGACGTGGGGAGCGATCTCCTTGGTGACGAACCGGCGGA
This sequence comes from uncultured Solirubrobacterales bacterium, assembly GCA_963728755.1. Classification (GTDB taxonomy): domain Bacteria; phylum Actinomycetota; class Thermoleophilia; order Solirubrobacterales; family 70-9; genus DASUPK01. The sequence goes on from CAVSLI010000002.1 coordinate 118,014, forward strand.
CCGATTCGCGCAGCTCCTCGTGCTCCTCCCCGAACGGCGGCAGGAGCGCCCGCTGACCGGTGTCCTTGATCACGGTCATTCCGCAGCGTCCTTCTCCGGCGGCTTCCAGTCCTCGAGCATCGTGTAGCCACGGCCCGCGTGATCGAAGCCGAGCAGATCGCCCTGCGGGTTCTTCTTGTTGCCGTGGTGATAGGCGCGGACCTCGGCGATCCTGCCGTCGCGCAGCAGGAACCACTCGGTGCCGCGATCGAGGCGCTTCTCGCCCGACTTCGGATCGCGCCAGGTCATCGTCCACTCGATCACGGCCTCATCGCCCTGTTCGATGCCGTGCTCGAGATACCACTGGCCATCGATCTCCTCCACGCCGAGTTTCGAGTTCATCCCGATTCGATCGGCGCCCTCGTGCGGCCCGAGCCGGGTGTAGTAGTGGACGGCGTCGTCGGTGAAATGCGAGGCGACCAGCTCCGGATCGCCGGTGTTGAGCGCCTCGTAGTAGGAGCGGATGTGGTCGAGGTTGCTCACGTGGACCGGTTTATAGCCTCGGTGTCGATCTCGGCGCCTGCCGTTCGTCGTCAGGTTGAATGCGGCGAACGGCGCCGCCCCCACTGAGGAGGAATCAGATGAAGTACCTGCTCACTTTCGTCCGCGACCAGGACCAGATGTACGAGGGAACCGAGGAGGAGATGCGCAAGGGGATGGATGCGTGGAACGCCTTCGACCGCGAGGCGATCGAGGCGGGCGTGCTGATCGCCAATGAGGCGCTCGAGCTGCCCAAGACCGCGAAGACGGTGCGCATCGTCGAGGGCGGCGAGCCGGCGGTCACCGACGGTCCTTTCACCGAGACCAAGGAGCAGCTCGGCGGGTTCTGCCTGATCGACTGCGGGAGCCTGGAGGAGGCGATCGGCTGGGCGAAGAAGGTCCCGCTGAGGCCAGACAGCAAGGTCGAGGTGCGCCAGGTCAAGGATCTCTCAGCGTACGGCTACCAGGGCGCGACGCCGGCGCCGATCCAGGCCAACGCCTAGAGCCCGTAGCTGCGGCCGATCACCTCGAGCATGATCTCGTCGGTGCCGGCGCCGATCCGGTTGAGGCGGGCGTCTCGATACGCCCGCTCGACCTCATACTCCTTCATGTAGCCGTAGCCGCCGTGGATCTGGATGGCGTCGTTGCAGACCTCCTCGATCACGCGTGAGGCGTAGAGCTTGGCCTGGGTGATCTCGCGGACCGGATACTCGCCGTTGTTGAAGCGCCATGCGGTCGCGTAGACCATCTGCTTGGCGGCCTCGATCTTCACCGACATCTCGGCGAACTTGTGGCGGATCGCCTGGAAGCGGCCGATCGGGCGGCCGAAGGCCTCGCGCTCCTTGGCGTACTCGAGGGTCCTGTCGAAGACCCGCTCCGCGCCGGAGACGCAGCCGATGGCGGCCACGAGTCGCTCCCCCTGGAGCTCCCAGGAGATGTGGTAGAAGCCCTTCCCCTCCTGACCGAGGAGGTTCTCGGCAGGCACGCGGACTTCCTGGAAGGAGAGCTCGCCTGTGTCCGAGGCGTGCATCCCCATCTTCTCGAGCTTCCGGGAGACGCTGAAGCCCTCGGCCTCGTTGCCGTCCGGGTCGCGGATGTCGACGATGAAGAGGCTGATTCCGTCATGGCCTGCGTTGGGGTCGGTCTTGGCGACCAGCACGATGTAGTTGGCGCGCAGCCCGTTGGTGATGAAGGTCTTGGAGCCGTTGATCACCCACTCGTCGCCGTCGCGCTTGGCCGTCGTGCGAATCCCCGCGACGTCCGAGCCGGCGCCCGGCTCGGTGATCCCGAGGGAGCTGATCAGCTCGCCCTTGATCGAGGGCACGAGGTAGCGCTGCTTCTGCTCCTCGGTTCCGAGCAGGTGGATCGGCGGCGTCGCCATGTCGGTGTGCACCGCGAAGCCCATGTTGAGCCCGCCGCATCCGGAGTAGCTCATGCAGTCCGCCCGGACGAGGGAGTAGAAGTAGTCACCGCCCTGGCCGCCGTACTCCTCCGGGTAGCAGAGGCCGACGAAGCCGAGGTCGGCGGCGCGCTTGAGGATCGAGTCGGGCCAGGTGTTCTCCTCCCACTCGAAGCGATTCGGGGTGCACTCCTTCAGCACCCACGCCTTCATCGATTCGCGCAGCTCCTCGTGCTCGTCGGTGAAGATGAAGTGCTTGCGGGCGGCAGCGTGGTCGGGCTTGATGACGGCGGACGTCGCGGTGGCCACTCTGGGTCTCCTCCTAGAGATTGGTTCGGGAAAGTGAATAGTAGGACTTCCTACTTCTCACTTCAACCGCCCGAGCAGGCAGTAGGACGTAGCACTTCCCATTTTGGTCTAGATCCACTAGCCTCCGTGACCGATGGCCGACGACCTCCTCTACGACCTGAAGGGCGGCATCGCCACGCTCACCCTGAACCGCCCCGACCAGCGCAACGCGCTCAACGGCGAGCTGCTCGCGGCCCTGGTCGAGGCGATCAAACGAGCCCGCGACGACGACGACGTGCGCGCGGTCGTCCTCACCGGCGCGGGTGACAAGGTCTTCTGCGCCGGGGCCGATCTCGGCGGCTTCGCGGCGGAGGTCCCGCTGGTCGACAAGCACTTCGCCTCCGACCTCTTCCTCGAGTACTTCCGGCTGATGCCGCGGCTCGGCAAGCCCTCGCTCTGCGCTGCGAACGGCCACGTGCTCGCCGGCGGAATGGGCCTGGCTCTCTCCTGCGACCTGCTGATCGCGAAGGAGGGCGCGCGATTCGGAACACCCGAGATCAACGTCGGCGCATTTCCCTACATGATCATGTCGATCATCTACCGCAACGTCCCGCGGAAGAAGGTCAACGAGATGATGCTGCTCGGCGAGCAGATCTCCGCCGAGCAGGCGGTGGAGTACGGGATCGCCAACAGGGTCGTCCCGCCGGATCGAGTTTCACGACGCCGTGTCCGACTGGGCGACGAAGCTCGCCTCGAAGAGCCCGGTCCTGATGCGGCTCGGCCACGACGCGATGTACCGCCAGCAGGACATGGCCCTCGACGACGCGCTCGAGTACCTGCGCTCGCAGCTCTCGCTCACCTTCTCGACCGAGGACATCCAAGAGGGTGTCTCCGCCTTCTTCGAGAAGCGAGAGCCGGAATGGAAGGGGCACTGATGGCCGCGACCGACGAGACCAAGCACAGCGGAGAGGCCAAGGAGGCGCCCGACAAGGTCGAGGGCGGCGAGGCGACCGGCATGAAGAAGCTCACCGAGGACCTCCATGCCCGCCGGGAGAAGGCCAAGCTCGGCGGCGGCGAGGAGAAGATCGCGCTCCAGCACGAGCGCGGCAAGCTCACCGCCCGCGAGCGGATCGACCTGCTCTGCGATTCCGGGACCTTCGTCGAGATGGGCATCCACGGGCGGCCCCACTTCTCTCAGCGCGCGATGGACAGCAAGGAGGCGCCCGCGGACGGCGTGATCACCGGCTGGGGCGACGTCGACGGGCGCCGCTGCTGCATCGCCGCCTACGACTTCACCGTGATGGCCGGCTCGATGGGGATGACCGGCGAGCTCAAGGTCGCCCGCCTCCGCGAGATGGCGCTGACCAAGCGGATGCCCTTCATCTGGCTGCTCGACTCCGCCGGCGCGCGAATCCAGGAGGCGGCGGGCTCCCTCTTCGCAGGCTCCGGCCATCTCTTCCAGGAAGAAGTGGTGATGTCGGGAGTGATCCCGATGGTCGCCGCGATGCTCGGCCCCTGCGCCGCGGGCACCGCGTACATCCCGGCGCTCTCCGACTTCGTCCCGATGGTCGTCGGCCAGGGCGCGATGGCGCTCGCAGGGCCGCACCTGACCAAGGCCGTGACCGGCGAGGACATCTCGATGGAGGACCTCGGCGGCGCCAAGGTCCACTGCCGCAAGTCCGGGGTGGGGGACCTCGAGGTGAAGGACGACCAGGAGTGCATCCAGGTCGTCAAGGACTACCTCTCCTACTTCCCGCCCAACTGCGAGGAGCGCCCACCGCTGCGCGAGACCGGCGACCCGGAGGACCGCATGTCCGAGAAGCTCCTCGACATCGTTCCGGAGTCACCGCGGCACCCGTACGACATGTACGACGTGATTCGGGAGATCGTCGACGACGGCGAGATCTTCGACATCAAGCCGAAGTTCGCGAAGACGATCATCACCTGCCTCGCCCGCTTCGGCGGGCAGCCGGTCGGCATCGTCGCCAACCAGCCGAAGCAGCTCGGCGGCATCCTCGAGAACGACTCGGCGGACAAGGCCGCGCGCTTCATCAACCTCTGCGACGCCTTCAACATCCCACTCGTCTTCCTCCAGGACGTGCCGGGCTTCATGGTCGGTTCGAAGGTCGAGCACGCCGGGATCATCCGTCACGGCGCCAAGATGCTCTACGCCGTCTCACGCGCGACGGTGCCGAAGGTCACGGTCGTCGTCCGCAAGGCGTACGGCGCCGGCTACTACGTGATGAACGGCAAGGCCTACGAGCCCGACCTGATCGTCGCCTGGCCGTCGGCCGAGATCTCGGTGATGGGCGCCGAGGGCGCGGTGAACATCATCGGCCGCTCCGCGATCGAGGCCTCGGACGACCCGGAGGAGACGCGAGAGCAGATGCTGGAGGCGGTCCGCAAGCAGATCGATCCCTACATCGCGGCGGGCAACGCGATGATCGACGACATCATCGACCCGCGCGAGACGCGCCCGACGATCATCCGCGGCCTCCGGATGGCGGCCAACAAGCGAGTCGAGCGGCCCTGGAAGAAGCACGGGGTGATGCCGG
>CAVSLI010000003.1:0-125205 GCA_963728755.1 uncultured Solirubrobacterales bacterium
TCGTTGCGGATCACAACCACGTCGCCGGGCTTGATTCCCTGTTGCTCGACCACTGCGAAGCACTCCTCCTCGGAGCCGAAGACCCGCGCCGGGCCCGTGTGCTTCTTGCGCTCCTCGCCGGCGACCTTTACCACGCAGCCCTCCGGGGCAAGGTTGCCGCGCAGAATGACCAGTCCGCCGGTGGGCTTGAGCGGATCCGAGAGAGGGCGAACCACCTCCTGGCCGGAGGTCTCCTGCGACGCGTCCGCCTCCTCGCCGATCGTCCCGCCGGTGACGGTGATCGCCTCGCGGTGAAGCACGCCAGCCTCGTCCAGTCGCTTTGCCAGGACGCCGACGCCGCCGGCCTCGTAGAGGTCCTTCGCGACGAAGCGGCCGCCGGGCTTCAGGTCACCCAGCAAGGGGGTCCGCTCGGAGATCCGGTCGAAGTCGTCGATGGTCAACTCGATGCCGGCCTCGCTGGCGACGGCGAGCAGGTGGAGCACGCCGTTGGTCGAGCCACCCGACATGCAGACTGTCGCGATCGCGTTCTCGAGGGAGTCCTTGGTGATCACCTGGCTCGGTCGCAGATCGTCGGCAAGAACCCGCATGGCAAGCTCGCCGCATTCGCGCGCGACCTGCTCGCGCGCTCCGGCGACCGCGGGCACCATGCTGGTTCCCATCGGGCTGATTCCCATCACCTCGAAGGCGGAGGCCATCGTGTTGGCGGTGAACTGCGCGCCACAGGCGCCGGCGCCGGGACTGGCGCATCCCTCGAGCTCGTAGAGGTCGTCATCGGACATCTCGCCGGTGGTGTGCTTGCCGATCGCCTCGAAGACGTCTTGGATCGTCACGTCCTTGCCGCGCCAGCGGCCGGGCAGGATCGAGCCGCCGTAGAGCATCAGCGAGGGGACGTCGAGCCGTGCCAGCGCCATCACGCATCCCGGAATCGTCTTGTCGCAGCCCGAGAGGGCGATCACGGCGTCGAACTGGTAGCCGCGGGCTGTGAGCTCGATCGAGTCCGCGATCACCTCGCGGCTCACCAGCGAGGTCTTCATGCCCTGCGTCCCCATCGTGATCCCGTCCGAGATCGCGATCGTGTTGAACTCGAGCGGGGTGCCGCCGGCGGCCCGGACGCCCTCCTTGACGTGCTCGGCGAGCCCACGGAGGTGGAAGTTGCAGGGCATCGCCTCGATCCAGGTGTTCGCGATGCCGACGGTCGGGCGGCTCAGGTCGTCGTCGTCGAACCCGATCCCCTTCATGTAGGCGCGGGCGAAGGCTCGCTCGGGACCGTCGAAGACGACGGACGAGCGTGTCCGCATTCCGTTGGTCGCTATCTCTGCCATTGCCCCAGAGCCGACAGATCACGGCGCACCATCGCCGGGTCGAGCTGGCGCCCGAGCGGGTGGACGTTGGCGGTCCGGAGCGTGTGGTCCTCGTCCATGCGGAGGGCGAGCCACTTCGCCAGCACGTCGTCGGCGTCAGGGAGCCTCTCCCCCGCCTCGGGGTCCGAGCCGTCGCGGAAGCGAACGCAGTACTCGGAGAGCAGCTCGCCGCTGCGGGCGTCGTAGCCGACGATCGGCCGCTGCGGGTAGATCAGGTAGCCGTACTCGCCGCCCTCGTGCTCGATCGACAGGAAGCCGAGCCGCTCGTACATCTCGAGCGCCTCGTCGCCCGCGGTCGAGCGGAGCAGCTCGCGCGCCCGCTCCTCGGCCCGGCGCTCCCGCGCCGGATCCCTTGCGTAACGGGCGGTCAATTCAGCCTCCGGCCGCCTGCGGGAAGAAGATCACCCGCTGAGCTCCCTCGGGGATCTCCGAGAAGTCGCGGACCATGGTCGCCTCGCGCTGGCCGCCCGACCCTTCGTGCGGGACCGCCGCCCACATACCCAGGTCGAGCTGGCGGCGAAATTCCTCGATCAGGCGCTCCTCGTCCTCGGCCACCTCCGGGTCGCCCTCGGCGAGCAGCACGTCACCCCTGCCAGGAGTCATGCGAAGCAGCTTCATGCTCCGATTATGCCTGGCGATCCCCGGCGGGATCGCGAACCGTGCCCAGAGCATCCACGGGCCCGGCGCCGGAGCCGAGATCGCGGAGGCCGTTGGCCACCGCCTCGGAGGCGATCTGACGGGCCGCGCGGGCGGCCTCGAGCGGTGCGTCCCCGAGGGCCAGGCGGGCAGCGAGCGCCGAGGAATGGGTGCAGCCGGAGCCATGGGCCGCGCCGCCGGGGTGCCGCGGGCCATCGATCAGCTCGAGGTCAGTGCCGTCGAAGAAACGGTCGGCGCCGTCCTCGGTGTGCCCGCCGGTGACGACGGCTGCGGTAGGCCCAAGGGCAACGACTGCACGGGCGAGCTCTTCGGGCGAGGCATCCTGGAGCCCGGTCAGTTCGCGCGCCTCGGCCAGGTTCGGGGTGACCACCGCGGCCCGGGGCAGGATCCGCTCGATCAGCGCGCGCTCCGCCTCCGGCCGCAGGAGCACGGCGCCGCTCTCCGCAACCATCACGGGATCGACCACCACCGGGGCGTCGCCGAGCATTTCGAGCGCCTCGGCGACGGCGTCGATCCTCGGCTCGTCGAAGAGCATCCCGATCTTGATGGCGTCGACGCCGATGTCCTCGACCACTGCGCGGACCTGATCGAGGATGAACTGCCGCGGCAGGGTCTCGACCGAGATCACCTCGTGTGTGTTCTGGGCCGTGAGCGCGACGATCGCCGAGGTGCCATGCACGCCACAGCGGGCGAACGCCTTCAGGTCCGCCTGGATCCCGGCGCCGCCGCCGGAATCCGAAGTCGCGATCGTCATCGCGACCGGCGTGGATCGGTCTGCTGTCACGGGCAACAGGCTAGATGCGCGGACCGCTCCGCTAGGCGGGCTCGGGCACTGCCAGCGAGGTTCGCTCGTAGCGCCCGTCGCCGTTGCAGCGCACGTACCCCGAGAGCTCGAGCCTGAGCAGCGCCGTCGCGAGCGGCCCGGGCTCCAGACTCGAGGCCCTCGCCAGGGCGTCCGCACTGCCCGCGCCACCCTCGACCAGATCCAGCACCTCGATGAGCCCGTCCTCTAGCACCGGGCCGACCGGCGTACGCGCCGAAAGCTCGCCCGCACCCGGCCCGAGCAACCCATCGAGGACGTCCTGTGCTGATCGAATCAGGTGGGCACCATCCCGGATCAAGCCGTTGGTGCCCGCCGCGGGCGAGCTGCCGACGAGACCGGGGACGGCCCCCACGTCGCGGTTGAGGCTCTCGGCCATCTCGGCCGTGATCAGCGAGCCCGATCGCTCGCGCGCCTCGACGACCACGGTCATCGCCCCGAGTGCGGCCATGATCCGGTTCCGGGCGGGGAAGGTCCAGCGTCGCGGCTCGGTGCCCGGCGGCAGCTCGCCGATCACCAGCCCGCGCTCGACTATCTCCGCGTAGAGGCCCGCGCTGCGAGGCGGATACGCGACGTCGACCCCGCAGCCGAGGACCGCGATCGTCAGGCCACCGGCCCGCACTGCTCCAGCCTGGGCAGCCGAATCGATCCCCAGGGCCATGCCGCTCACCACTGCGAACCCTGCCGCTGCGAGCTCGGTGCCCAGCTCCGTCGCGAGCTCCCGGCCGTAACGGCTCGGCCGCCGTGAGCCGACGATCGTCACCGCCCCGTGGCGCCCCAGGTCCCCGAGGGTCGCGGCACGCCCCCGGCCGAAGATCACAGCCGGCGCGTCGCCGAGGTCGTGGAGCGGCTCCGGGTAGAGCTCGTCGTGCCGGCAGGACGCCCATGCCCCGGATCCGGTCACCGCCGCGAGCATCCGCACGGGATCTCGCTCCTTCGCCCGCTGCAGGAACGACCTCGCCTGCGAGCGCGCCATCGCCTCGGCGAGTTCCTTGTTCGAGAGCGCGAGCAACTCGCGAGCGCGGTTGCCGGCGGTGTCGCTGACCGCCTTGTCGATGTGCCCGGCGAGGGAGGCCACCAGCCAGGCGCGCCGCAGACACTCGCCGCAGGCGCGTGGCCGGGTATTCCCGCTCACGGGTCGGGTCGCCGCCGGCGGTCGATCGCCTCGGCGACGTGATCCTCAGAGATGCGGGACTCACCCGCGAGATCGGCGATCGTCCGCGCCAGCCGCACGCAGCGATCCCAGCCGCGGGCGCTCAATCGGAGCTTCCGGTGCGCCCGCTCCAGCGTCCGCTGAGACTCCGCGTCGAGCCCGCAGTGCAGTCTCACCTCCGCCGGCGTCATCTCCGCGTTTGCCCGGCCCGAGCCGAGACGCGCCTCCGCAAGCCTGCGGGCGCGCGCCACGCGCTCCCTGACGGTCGCGGAGTCCTCGACACCGTCTTCGACCAGCTCCTCGGCCGGCGGCGGGTCCACCCTGTGGGTGATGTCGATGCGGTCCGCGAGGGCGCCACTCAGCTTCGCCTGATAGCGGGTGACCGCGCCCGGGTGGCATTGGCACTCCCCTGACTCGGGGCCGTTGCCACAGGGACACGGATTGGAGGCGGCCACCAGCATGAACCGGCACGGAAGCGAGACCGTCCCGGATGTCCTTACGACCGTGACCACCCCGTCCTCGAGCGGCGCCCGCAGCGCCTCGAGTGCGTCACGCCTGAACTCGCCGAGCTCATCGAGGAAGAGCACCCCGCGGTGGGCACGCGTCACCTCCCCCGGCCTGGGCGGCGCCCCACCCCCGACCAGAGCGCGGCCCGAAACCGTGTGGTGCGGCGCCCTGAAGGGGCGATGGCGGCGCGGCCCGCCGTTCTCGCCGCAGACGCCTGCGATCCGGGTCACCTCGATCACCTCGGTCGCGCTCAGCGGAGGCAACAGCGAAGGGAGCCGCTGCAGGGCAAGCGTCTTGCCGCCGCCGGGCGGGCCGATCAGCAGCAGGCTGTGGCCACCGGCCGCAGCGATCTCGAGACAGCGCCGGAGGACGGGATGGCCGTGCAGATCGGAGAGATCGGGGAGATCCCGGTCGGGCTCGTCGGGGGGCTCGGTCCGTGGCACCGGCTCGATCCCGCCCTCGGCAAGCTCACTGAGCTGGGTGACGTGCTCGACCGGCATCACCTCGAGCCCCTCCACGAGTGCGGCCTGGCTGGTGTCGCCCGGTGACACCGCCACCCCGCGCAGCCCCCAGCCGCTGGCCCCCTCCGCCATCGCAAGCGCCCCCGGCGCGGCCCGGATCGCACCGTCGAGCGCCAGCTCTCCGGCCATCGCGTAGTTGTCGACCACGGCTCCGGGCAGCTGCCCCGTCGCGGCCAGAATCGCCGCAGCGATCGCCAGGTCGAAGCCCGGACCGGCCTTGCGGACGTCGGCCGGGGCGAGGTTCACGGTGATCCGGTGGTCCGGATATCTGAATCCCGAATTCCGGAGTGCCGAGCGGACCCGCTCGCGGGATTCCCGCACCGCGGTATCCGGCAGACCCACGATCGTGAATGAGGGCAGGCCGCCCCCGATGTCGACCTCAACGTAGACCGGCTGCGCATCGACACCGACCAGGGCGAAGGTGCGGGCGAGCGCGAACATGCGGGCGACGCTAGGCGGCGGCTCATCAAGCCTGGCGCGCGGATCGTCACATTTGCGTCATGGAGGCATTGCGATCGACGCGCGCCCCGGGCGCCCGAGGGGAGCAGCGTGGACGGCCGTGACCTTCGCCAGGCAACGCCTCGGCCGCACTGCCGAGCAGCTCGTCGCCACCCGCCTGGAACGATCCGGCTGGCGGATCGTCGGGCGCAACGTCCGGCTCCCCTCGGGCGAGCTCGACATCGTGGCGATGGACGGCCGGACCCTGGTCTTCGTCGAGGTGAAGGCGGGACGGGCCGGCGCCACCCTCGGCCCGGAGCGGCCGGCACACGCGGTCGGCCGCCGCAAGCAGCTCAAGCTGAGGCGCCTGGCCCGCGAGTGGATCGCGGAACGGCGTGGACCCTCAGGCGTCCTCGGCTACCGCTTCGACGTCGTCGGGGTCAGCTTCGGCCCGGATGGCCTCCCGGATGTCGATCACATCCGCCAGGCCTTCTGACCCCTGGTCGTCGTCCGCGGGCAGTCCGTCGAGCCCGAGCTGGGAGTAGGCCACCGAGGCGAAGGAGCGGCGATGCAGCGGGCAGATGCCGTGCTCGCGGATGGCCTCCCGATGCTCCGGGGTCGAGTAGCCGACGTTCCCCTCGAAGCTCCACTGCGGGTAGAGCTCGGCGACACGCCGCATGTACCGATCGCGCGTCACCTTGGCGATGACCGAGGCAGCGGCGATCGCCGCGCTGCGCGCGTCCCCATCGACGACCGGGGTGTGCTCGAGCTCGCAGCGGTGCAGCCTGAAGCCGTCCACCAGGCGAGTCGCGTCCCCCTGGGCTACCGCACTCATGCAATCGCTGAGCGCCGCGAGGTTGGAGACATGCAATCCGTTTGCGTCGATGACGCGGGCCGAGCGCACCGCGACCGACAGGCACGCCGCCGCGCGGATCACCTGCGGGTAGAGCTGCTCACGCTCCTCCGGCGTCTTCTGCTTGGAATCGTCCAGGCGCGCGAGGGCGCGTCGCTCCGAGCGGCCGATCCGCTCGAGGTCGATCAGTACTCCCGCCGCGAGCAGAGGGCCGGCCAGCGAGCCGCGCCCCGCCTCGTCCACGCCCGCCACGAAGCGCCGGCCGAATGAGCGGTCGAATCGGAAGAGGCGGGCGGCCGTCCGTCTCTTGCGCCGCTTCCCACGGGAGCTAGAAGATTCCGACCCGGTCCGGGGGCCAGTAGGTGGCGAAGGCCTTGCCGATGATCCAGTCGCGGGGGACCGGTCCCCAGAAGCGGCTGTCGTCGCTCGAGCCACGGTTGTCGCCCATCATGAAGTAATGATCGGGCGGGATGGTGACCTGTTGCGGCAAATTGCAGGCTCCTCCTGGCGTGCAGCGGTTGATGAAGTCCTCTTCAGCGATCTTCCCGTTGACGACGGGGTGGCCGTTCTCGACGCTCAGGGTGTCCCCCGGCCCGGCGACGATGCGCTTGATGAAGTTGACGTCGGATTTCTCCGGCGTGGGCTGGTCGCAAGGGGAGCCGCTCGAGCCCCCGGCGCCGGTCCTCGGGTCGCCGCACTCACCTCCGGCCCCACCCTCTGCCCCCTGAGGCGGATGGAAGACGACGATGTCTCCGATCTTGGGGTCGGTGAAGTGGTAGATGAAGCGGTTCACCAGGACCCGCTGTCCGACGTCGAGGGTGGGCTCCATCGACTCGGAGGGGATCTGGTACGGCTTGATGATGAAGGCCTGGATCCCCAGCGCCAGGCCGAGCGCGAGCGCGACGATCGTGACGAGCTCGAGGAGCGCGCCCTGGGTGCTCTGCGGTCGCGGGAGTCTCAGTCTTCTGCCCCGTCGGGGGAGGGGTCGGCCTTTGCCTTGGGCTCAGGCTTCGACTCCGCCTCCGCCGTCTCCCCACCATTCGCGACCTGCTGCTCGTCCTCTGCGGACTGCTCGGGTTCCGCCGGCCGGTCCTCAGCGGGCTGCTGCTCCTCGGCGGGCTGCTCGCCCTCCTCCTCGGCCGGCTCCACGACCTCCGCCCCGGCCTCGCTGACAGCGACGCCCTCCGTGTCGACCGCCTCCGCCTCATCGGCCGCGACGACCATCTCGTCCTCGATTCCCCAGCGGCGCTCCGCGACCCGGGCGCTCTTGCCGACCTTGTCACGCAGGTAGTAGAGCTTGGCCCGCCGGACGTCGCCGCGCGCGGCCACCTCGAGCTTCTCGATCTTCGGCGAGTGCAGCGGGAACGTCCGCTCGACACCGACGCCGAAGGACTGCTTCCGCACCGTGAACGTCTCGCGCGCCCCGCTGCCCTGGCGCTTGATCACGATCCCCTCGAAGACCTGCGTCCGCCTGCGATTCCCCTCGACCACCTGGAAGTGGACGCGCACACGGTCGCCGGCGGCGAATCTCGGCCGCCTCTTCAGCGCTCGCTTCTCGAGATCTTCGATGACTGTGCTCATGCGGTGCCGATGGTCGGGGCTTGATGTGAGCGACGCATAAAACGACGCGCCGGTGCGGAGGCTCAAAAAATGCGCGCGGCCGTGGCCTCGCGCAGCGACGCGAAATGCTAGCGGAGACCGGTCACTTCTCCCGCTGGCGGGCTTGCTCGCGGCGCCACTCCCGGACGCGCGCGTGATCGCCGGAGAGCAGGACCTCGGGGACCTCCCAGCCGCGGTAGGCGGCGGGGCGCGTGTAATGCGGGTACTCCGGCGCCCCCTCCAGAGCCGCGCTGTAGGACTCCTCGATCGCGCTCTCGGGGTCGCCGAGGGCGCCGGGCAGCTTGCGCAGCACCGCGTCCGAGATCACCATCGCCGGCAGCTCCCCTCCGGCAAGGACGTAGCGGCCTATCGAGATCGTCTCGTCGGCGAGATGCTCGCCAACCCTCTCGTCGAAGCCCTCGTAGCGGCCGCAGAGCAGCGCGAGGTCGTCCTCCGCGGCGAGCTCCGCGGCGAGCGTCTCGTCGAAGAGCCGGCCGGTCGGCGCGAGGGCGATCTTCCGGACGCGGTCGCGGTCCCCCCCGTAGGCGGCCTCGAGCGCCGCGTCGACCACGTCGACGCGCATCACCATCCCGGCACCTCCCCCATACGGCGCGTCGTCGACCTGTCCGGCGCCGAGCGGAGTCGTGTCCCGGTAGTCGCGAAAGCGGATCTCGTTACCGCGCGCGAGGGCGTTCGAGACGTGGCGCTGGCGCAGGAACCAGTCGAAGTGCTCCGGGAAGAGCGTGAAGACGTCGAGCTGCACTCAGTCCAGTATGTCGACGACCGCGCGCTTCTCCTCGCGGGTCGCCGCGGCCTTCATCACGGAGCGCAGCGCGTTGGCGACGCGTCCGCCGCGGCCGATCACACGTCCGAGGTCGTCCTCCGCGACCTCGAGCTCGAGCACGACCTCGCCGTCGATCTCCTCGACCTCGTTGACCTGTACCGCATCGGGATCGGCGACGAGCGATCGGGCGAGGAACTCGAGCAGGTCGCGCATCTCGCGCTCCGCGGCCTACCGGCCGCTCGCCTCGATGCCCTGGGTGCGGAGGAGCGTCGCCACCGTGCGAGTTGGCTGGGCGCCCTGATCGAGCCAGTGGCGCGCCCGGTCCTGGTCGATGACGATCAGGGACGGGTCGGTCTGCGGGTTGTATTGGCCGATGGTCTCGATCGTGCGCCCGTCACGCGGGGAGCGCTGGTCGGCCACCACGACCCTCCAGATCGGGTTCTTCTTGCTCCCGACCCTGCGAAGTCGAATTCTCACGGACATGCGGCGGCGGAGGTTAGAGGATCGACAGAGCGCGGACGCGAAGCGGAGCAGCTCTGCCTGATGCTGGTCTAGCGCATTCCGCGCATGAGCGTTTGCGGGTCGGGCATCTTGCCCTCGGAGAGCTGCTTCATCAGCTTGTTCATCTGGCCGAACTGCTTGACGAGCCGGTTGACCGCCTGAACGGTGGTGCCGGAGCCGGTGGCGATCCGCTTGCGCCGCGAGCCATTGATCTCGTTCGGATGGGCGCGCTCGAAGGGGGTCATCGAGAGGATGATCGCCTCGATCCGATCGAGCTCGCGCTCGTCGACCTGACCCATCCCCCGCATGGCCTTGCCCATGCCGGGCATCATCTTCATCAGGTTGCCGAGAGGGCCCATGTTGCGGACCTGCTTCATCTGCTGGAGGAAGTCCTCGAGGGTGAACTGCTGCTTGCGGATCTTGCGCTCGAGGTCGGCCGCCTGGTCCTCGTCGAACTCGTCCTGGGTCCTCTCGATCAGCGACATCACGTCGCCCATGCCGAGGATCCGACCGGCCATCCGGTCCGGGTGGAAGCGCTCCAGCTCGTCGAGCTTCTCGCCGGTCGAGGCGTAGATGATCGGCTTGCCCGTGACCGCCCGCACCGACAGCGCCGCGCCGCCGCGGGCGTCACCGTCGAGCTTGGTCATCAGCACCCCGTCGAAATCGGCGGCCTCGGCAAAGCTCTCGGCGACATTGACGGCGTCCTGGCCGGTCATCGCGTCTACGACCAACAGCACGTCGTGCGGCTTGGTGACCTTGCGAACCTTGGCGAGCTCGTCCATCAGCTCCCTGTCGATGTGGAGGCGACCGGCCGTATCGACGATCAGGACGTCACGGTTCTCCTGGACCGCCTGGTCCCGGGCCCAGGAGGCGACCTTCACTGCGTCCGTCTCCCCTGGCAGCGAGTAGACGTGCGCCTTGGCCTGGGCGCCCAGCTTCTCGAGCTGCTCGACCGCCGCGGGCCGCTGCAGATCGCAGGCGGCGAGCGCGACGTCGCGCTGATCCCTGGCGAGCAGCTTCGCGAGCTTCGCGCAGGCGGTGGTCTTGCCGGAGCCCTGCAGACCGGCCATCAGGATCACGGTCGGCCCGCTCGGGGCGAAGACGAGGTCCCGCCCGGCGCCGCCCATCAGGGCGGTGAGCTCGTCGTTGACCGCCTTGATCACGGTCTGGCCAGGGTTCAGCGCCTCGGAGACATCCTCCCCGGCGAGCCGCTCCTTCAGTGAGGCGGTGAAGTCCTTCACCACCTTGAAGTTGACGTCGGCCTCGAGCAGGGCGAGCCGGACCTCGCGCAGGGCCTTGTTCACGTCGTCGTCGGAGAGCTTGCCCCGGGACCGGACATCGGAGAGCACGCCCTGGAGGCGATCTGAGAGCTGGTCGAACATGTCGGGTGAGCTTAGGCCCTAGGGGCAGCGGTCGAGCCGCGCGGTGAGCGGATCGGCGCCTCGGCCACGAGCATCTGCGTTCGGCCTGCACGTACGGCGATCCTTGCCGCCGGCCTTTGCGGTCCGGGCAGCGGCCGCCCGGTAGCCGAGCAGGTACGGCGTCGGATCGACCGGCGAACCGAAATGGCGTACCTCGAAGTGCAGGTGCGGGCCGGTCGAGTGTCCCGTCGACCCGACGTAGCCAATCGTCTGACCGCCCGAGACGCGCTGGCCGACGGATGCGGCGATCCGCGACATATGCGCGTACCAGCTCTCGAACCCAAGCCGGTGGCTGACCACGACCAGATTGCCGTAGCCCCCGGTGTTGAAGCCGGCGAAGGAGACGACGCCGACGCCGCCTGCGTGGATCGGCGTTCCCTTCGGCTCGGGGAAATCAAGCCCGGTGTGCCAGCGGCCGGGCGGGATGAAACCGAAGCGGTCGCCGATGGCGCCGGGGACGGGTCGGAAGAAGCGCACCGGCCCGATCGGGTTCGCCGTGACGACCTGGTTGCCGCGAAGGGCCCTCAGCGTCGCCGGACCCGCAACGCCGTCCACGCCGATGTGGGCTGCGGCCTGAAAACGGCGGACGGCGTTCTGGGTGCTCGGTCCGAAGCCGCCATCGAAGCCGCCGGGCTCGAAGCCGCGCTCATGGAGCAGGAACTGGAGGGCCGCCACGTCCCAGCCGCGTTGGCCGATGTGCATTGGACGCTTGCCGAGCTTCGGCTTGCCGCGCTTGCCGAGGGCGGCGCGCGTCTGCCGGCCGGCGACCCCGTCAACGGTGAGCCCGTGCTGCGCCTGGAAGGTGCGGACGGCCCGTTGCGTCCAGGGCCCCGTGATGCCGTCGATCGGATGCGGGTACAGGCCGAGCGCACTCATCGCGACTTGCAGCGCCGCCACGTTGGCACTGCCGGCGTTCGCTGCCGCCGGCGCGGCCAGCGACACAGCCGCGATCGCCCCGAGCAGGGCGAGAAGCCTGATGCCTCGGATTGGCACGTGAACAGCGTCCCCCGAGAACCCAGTAGGGCTGGGATGCCGATTGCACTCCGGGTAACCCCGGTTGACTCCGAAGCTACTCCTCGATCAACGCGCGGGCGAACTCCTCAGCGTCGAAGGGGCGCAGGTCCTCGAGCGACTCCCCGATCCCGATCAGCTTCACGGGGATGCCGAGCTCCGACGCGATGGCGAGGGCGACCCCGCCCTTGGCGCTCCCATCGAGCTTCGTGAGGACCGCACCCGTCACCTCCACGGCATTGGCGAACTCCTGGGCCTGCCGAACGCCGTTCTGCCCCGTGGTGGCGTCGATCACGATCAGCGTCTCTTGTGGAGCATCCGGGATCCGCTTGCCGATCACCCGCCGGACCTTGGTCAGCTCCTCCATCAGGTTGCCGTGCGTGTGGAGGCGGCCGGCCGTGTCGCAGACGACCACGTCGGCTCCGCGCGCCTCGGCCGCGGCAACCGCGTCGAAAGCGACCGCGCCCGGATCGCCGCCCTCGGTCCCGCGCACGATCTGGGTCCCGGCCCGGCCCGCCCACTCGGCGAGCTGGTTCACAGCCGCGGCGCGGTAGGTGTCGGCGGCCGCGACGATCACGTCGAGGCCGAGCTCCTTCTGCAGGTGCCAGGCGACCTTCCCGATCGTCGTGGTCTTGCCGGTGCCGTTTACCCCGACGACCATCAGGACCGAGGGGCGGTCCGGCAGCTGGATGCGGCTGCTGTTCTCGCCCTGCGGAGAGGCGGTCTCCGCCAACAGCTCGATCAGCCGCTCGCGCAGCGCCTCCCCGCCGGCCAGCTCGCCGGACTCGACCTCGTCCTCGAGGCGGCGCACCACGGCGGCGGTGGTCGTGGCGCCGACGTCGGCCAGGATCAGGGCCTCCTCGATGCGCTCCCACGTCTGATCATCGATCCGCTCGGTGAAGCTGGAGGAGAGCTCGGCCGTCAGCGCCTGCCGGCTTCGCGAAAGCCCCTTGCGCAGACGGCGGAACACTCCCGTTCGCTCCTCCTGCGGCTCCGGTGCGAGGATCTCGCGATCGCCGAGGTCGAACGCGTCCTGCCAGCTCGTCGGCATGGCGCGAGGCTAGCTACGCGGCTTCGGCGGCGGCCTCTCGCTCGCCCGGGAGCGTCTCCAACTCGTCGCGCGGCAGCTTGCGGGAGACGACCTTGGTGATGCCGTCGCCGCCCATGCTGACGCCGTAAAGAATGTCGGCCGCGTCCATCGTCCGCTTCTGGTGGGTGACGACGATGAACTGCGAGCGCTCGGCGAATCTGCGGACCAGCCGCAGGAAGCGATCGATGTTGATGTCGTCGAGCGCGGCCTCGACCTCGTCGAGGATGTAGAAGGGGCAGGGCCGCGCCATCAGCACCGCGAAGACGAAGGCCAGGGCGACCATCGACTTCTCGCCCCCGGAAAGCAGCGACAGCCGGCGGGTCGACTTACCCGCGGGAGTCACCTCGATCTCGACGCCGCCATCCTCATCGGACGGCACGAGCCCGTCGAGCTCCTCGCTGTCTCCCTCTTCCTGCTCCGGGTCCTGGCCCGCGAAGGGACGCGGCGCTCCGGAAATGTCCACGCGGCGGAGCCGTCCCCGGCCTCCGGGGAAGAGCTCGGCCACCATCTCCTCGAACCCGCGTGCCGTCGCCTCGAAGGTCTCCTCGAAGGCGCTCGCGATCTCCTTGTCGGTGCGGCGGATCAGCGCGCGCAGCTCCGAGATCGCCTTCTCGAGGTCCTTGCGCTGCTCTGCAAGGTCGGTGACGTGCTCGCGCGCTTCCTCGTACTCCCGCTTCGCAAGTGGATTGACCGGCCCGATCTGCTCCCGATTGCGCTGCAGGCGGGCGAGCCGGGACTCGATCGCCTCCCGCTCCTCGCCGGGCAGCGGCTTGTCCGCTGCATTCAGCTTCTCGCCGAGCGTCTCCCCAAGGCGCTCGAGATCGGTCGTGCTCTCATCGCGCTGTCCGCGCAGCTGGGTCGCCTCGACCTCGGCCACCGTCATCGCCTCGCTCGCCTCGCGCAGCTCGCCCTGCAGCCCGAACTCCTGCTGGGAGCACTCCCGGAGCTCCGCGGCGACGTCGGCGCCGCCGCCGTCGTCGTCTGCCTCGGCCAGCCTGTCCGCGTGCCGCTCGAGAGTCCGACCCAGCTGCAGCAGCGCCTCGCGGGTGCGGGCGAGTGCCGGCAGGGTCTCCTGCTCCAGCGAAATGCGCCGCTCGAGCTCTTCCCGGTCGCGGAGGCGCGTCGCCTTGGCCCGCTCGGCGGCCTCGACGTGGCGCCGCTCCGCAGCGAGCTCCGCCTCGAGCTTCGCGCGCGTGATCGCGTTTGATCCGGAACCGCCGTCCGAGCGGTCGGCGTGGCGCTCGGCGAGCCAGGCGGCGCGGTTTGCATCCTCGCTGGCCTCGTCGAGTCTTCGCCGCGCGTCCCGGAGGCCCCGCTGCGCCCCCTCCTCGCGGTTCCGCGCCTCCGAGAGGCCCGACTCGGCGCGCTCCAGGTCCCGGCTGGCGCGCTCCTCGGTCTGCTCGCGCTGGGCGAGCCGGGAGGCGAGCTCCTCGCGTTCGGAGCGGGCGGCCAGGGCCGGGTCGGCTCCTTCCCGGGGCAGCCTGCGGACCTCACCCGCACGCGCGTCATAGCACTCACCATCGACCGTGACCGCCACACCGCCGAAGCCCTCGCCGATCTCATCAAGGTCGTCCACGAGCCATGCGTCGGCGAGCAGCCGCTCGGTGATCGGCCCGGCGCCCCCCCTGGCCTCGATCAGGTCGAGCAGCCGCCGGGAACCTTCCTTGGGTGGCTCCGGCGGCAGGCGCCGAGGAACCCGTCGCGATCAGCGCCCGCGCGGCGCCCTCGGCGCCCGCGAGCCGCTCACGGCCCTCCCCGATCGAGCCGACGATCGACGCGCGCAGCCGCTCCCCAAGCACGGCCGAAACGGCGCGCTCGAGGCCGGCGCCGGTCTCGATCAGCGCGGCGAGCGCCTCGTGCTCGCCCTCCACCGCGGCGGCGGCGAGCTTCGCCTCCACGGCGGCCAGTTCCCCGGCAAGCGCCGCCTTGCGTGCCGCGGCCTTGCGCGCCTCGGCCAGCGCCCGCTCGTGCATCTGGGTCGCCTGGCGAAGCGCCGCCCCCGCCTCCTCGGCGGCGGCCTCGAGCGGCTGCAGTGCTTCCCCGGCCGCGGACCGGCGCCGCTCGGCCTCCTCCGACTCCCGCCGCAGCCGGGCTCCCTCCTCGGATGCGTCCGCTCCCAGCTTCGCCAGCTCCGCCTCCAGCTCGGCGATGCGGGCCGCGGTGGCGTCCTCGTCAGGCTCGGTTTCGAGGGCCTCGAGCCGCAGCTGCCGTTCACCCAGGGCCGCGCGCAGGTCCCGCTCCGCGATCTCCAGCGACTCGGCGCGGGCACGCACCCGCTCGGTGGCCGTGCGGGCCTCCGCCAGCAGCTCGCCCTGGCGCCGGCGTCCCTCCTGCCCGGCGGCGATCCGCTCCTCGACCGCCGTGCGCCGGGCCCTGACCTTCTCGAAGCGCTTCTCGACCGAATCGCGAACGGCCCGGACCTCCGCCAGCTTCCGCTCGGCCGCCGAGAGCTGCTCCTGCTGAGCGCGCAGGGCGTCGGCCACGACCCGCGCCCGCAGCTCATTGGACTCCTGCTCGAGCCTCGCGGTGCGCTCGGCGGCCTCGGCCTGCCGCTTCAGCGGCCTCAGACGCGAGCGGGCCTCCCGCTCGACATCCATGGCCCGCTCCAGGTTGTCGCGGGTGCGGTCGAGCTTGAGCCGCGCGTTGTGGCGCCGCTTGCGGTGCTTGCCGAGCCCCGCCGCCTCCTCGATCAGGAGCCGCCGGTCCCTCGGCTTCGAGTGCACGATCTGCTCGACCTTGCCCTGGCTGATCACCGAGTGGGCCTCCCGGCCCATGTTCGTGTCGGCGAGCGCCTCCACGATGTCGACGAGGCGGCAGCGGGCGCCGTTCAGCCGGTACTCGCCCTCGCCGTTGCGCTCGATCCGGCGCGAGATCGAGATCTCCGAGAACTCGCTGGCGGCGCGGCCCTCGGTGTTATCGATCACCACCTCGACCTCGGCGACGCGACGGGGGGACTGCCCGTTCCCGCCCGCGAAGATCACGTCTCGCATCTGCTGTCCGCGGACCGCGGACGGGCTCTGCTCGCCGAGCGCCCAGAGCACGGCGTCCGTGATGTTCGATTTGCCGGAGCCGTTGGGGCCGACGATCACGCTGACCCCCGGCGAGAAGGTCAGCCGGGTGCGGTCGGGGAAGGACTTGAAGCCCTTCAGGTTGATGGCCTTCAGATACATCGAGCTCGCAAGGGTCGCAGGGATTGGAAGCGTCGCGCCCGGATCGGACGCAATCCCCTAGCTGCGCAATTTCTCCAGTGCGCGCTGCGCCGCCGACTGCTCAGCCTCCTTCTTGCTCCTCCCAGCGCCGGCGCCGATCTCGTCCCCTTCGACGCTCGCGCGAACTTCGAAGCGACGCTCGTGTGGTGGGCCGTCCTCGCCGATCACCTCATAGGTGACGGTCTCACCCGCGCGAGCGAGCCGCTCCTGCAGTTCGGACTTGAAGTCGAGGCGCTCGCGCGTTGCCTGGTCGACCTCTTCGCCGAAGGCCTCCACCACTGCCCTGGACGTCGGTTCGAAGCCGTGGGACAGGTAGCAGGCGCCGATCACGGCTTCGCAGACGGAGGCCAGCGTCCGCTCGGAGGACAGCAGGGTCTCGACCGGGAGGCCCTCGCCCTCCTCCGGCGCCTCGGCCGCGAGCATGTCGGGCAGCGCGAGCTCGCGGGCGACCTCGGCGCACGCTCGCCCGCTCACCGCCTGGTTGAGGATCTTGGTGAGCTCGCCGATGTCGGCGTCCGGGTGCGCGGTGAAGAGCAGGGCGGCGACGGAGAGACCGAGCACGCTGTCCCCCAGGAAGGCGAGCCGGCCATAGGAGCTGATGCGGGTGTCGACCCACGATGAGTGAGAGAGGGCCTGTCGGCGCAGCTCTTCGGGGACGTCCGCGAACAGCTCCGCCAGCGAGACGGCGGTGGTTGTCATGGCGTCAGGTCGAAACTCCTCCCTTATGCCGCCGGGACACGATCCGTGACGAAGTCGACGGCGTCCCCCACCGTCTCGATCCGTGCCGCCTCCTCCTCGCTCACGCGGATCCCGTACCGGTCCTCGAGCTCCATGACGAGCTCGTAGAGATCGAGCGAGTCGGCGTCGAGATCCTCGCGGAACCGCGTCTCGGGCTGGATCCGCGCTGGCTCGACCTCGAGCTCCGTGCTCAGGTGGTCACGCACCAGCTTCATCACCTCGTCGCGCTCCATCGCGGCCATTATCGCCTATCGCCTACCCGTCCCCGAGGGCTCCTCGCGCAGAGCGTCCCGGGTGGCACCCGAGGCCGCGAGCAGCTCACCCGTCCGCTCGACGGCGCGCTCGGTGACGGCGCGGTGCGCCAGGCGGACCGCGTTTGCGATCCCGTCCGGAGTGGAGCTTCCGTGCGCCACCACCGCCACACCCCGCAACCCGAGCAGGATGGCCCCGCCCACGGCGTTCGGGTCCATCGACCGGCGCAGCCCGCCGAGAGCAGGCCGCAGCAGCAGCCCGCCGGCGGCGGCGAGGGGGCCGGAACGCGCCGCGTCGCGGACGGCGTCCGCAACGGCTTTCGCGGTCCCCTCCAGGGTCTTGAGCGTGACGTTGCCGGTGAATCCGTCGGTCACGATCACGTCTGCCTCGCCGCTGAGTAGATCCCGGCCCTCGACGTTGCCGATGAAGCGGACTCCGTCGGCCGCTGCGAGGGCCTCGTGCGCCTCGACCACGTCGCCGCGCCCCTTCTTCTGCTCCTCGCCGACCGAGAGCAGGGCGACGCGCGGGCTGTCTGCGCCGAGCACCGCGGCGCTGAAGGCCGAACCCAGAAAGGCGAACTGGATCAGGTGCTGAGGCCGCACGTCGGTATTCGCGCCGGAGTCGAGGAAGAGGAGCGGTGGCCCCTCGGCACCCGGAACCGGGATCTGAACGGCCAGGGCGGGACGGTGAACGCCCTGGGCGCGTCTGAGGGCGAAGAGCGCCGCGGTCATCGTCGCGCCCGTGGACCCGGCACTGACCAGGGAGCTGCAGATGCCATCCACGACGGCGACAGCGGCTCGGACCACAGAGGCGTCCGGCGTCGAGCGCACGGCCGCGACGGGCTCGGCCTCGTTCCCGATCCATTCGGTCGTCGGATCGAGCACGACCCCGCGCGGGACCTCCAGGCTGCTCGGGCCGAAGATGCGGACCGGGATGCCGTCGGCGGCGGCGAGGCGCGCACCCTCCAGCACCAACTCGGGTCCGCCGTCCGCCCCGTAGGCGTCCAGCGCGACGGGGAGAGTTGCGGGCATCTACTCCGAAGGTGAAGGCTCTCCGCCGGCCGGCGCCGCCTCGGGCGCCTCGTGGCGGATCACCTCGCGACCCGCGTAGGTGCCGCACGTCGGGCACACCCGATGCGGCAGGCGCGGGCTGTGGCAGCGCGGGCACTCGTTGAGCCGCGGGGCCGAGACCTTGTGCTGGGCGCGCCGCTTGTCGCGCCGCGTCCTCGACTGTCGCTTCTTGGGAACCGCCATGAGATCGCGATGGTAGCCGGGAGCGGCCAGACGCGGCCGGTTACTCCTCCTGCTTCAGCTCTCTTAGCTTGGCGAACCGGGGGTCGCCGCCCTGCTGATGGCGATGCGCCTCGGGATCGGCGTCGTTGAGCGACTCTCCGCAGACCGAACAGAGCCCGGCGCAGTCGGGGCGGCAGAGCGGCTGCGAGGGGAGGGCCAGGACGAGGGCGTCGTTGGCCCAGCGATCGAGGTCCAGGTTCCCCTCGGAGACGTACGGGCTGCGGAGCTCCTCGTCGCTGGCCGGGGGCTGGTCGACCTCGCGGGCATCGACCTGGAGGTCGGTCGCGGCGTCATCCAGGCAGCGAACACAGGGGCCGGTTAGCCGGCTCTCGAAGCGGAGCCGAAGCGCATAGCCGGTGCTGGTCCTGGAGACGTCGAGACGGGCCTCGCTGCCGCCGCCCGCCGGCGCGTAGGTCTGGCCGCCGAGCTCGATGGGTTCGAGCCCTACCTCGAGATCGAGGGCGCGGGCCTGGCCCGAGGACAGCGCCAGACGCTCGAGATCGACGATTCCGCCTTCCGCATACACTCGCTTCGAGGGTAGCGAGACAGGTTGAGCGCGCAATTCCACTGGAGCCCGGAGACCTACCTGGAGGAGATCCGGGCCGAGGTCCCGCGCTACGACGACCTTCAGCGGGCGGCGGTCGACGCCATCCCGTTCCCGCCGAAGCGCGTCCTGGAGCTTGGGATGGGCACCGGGGAGACCACACGCGTCCTGCTCGAGGCGTACCCGGACGCCTGGGTGATCGGGCTCGACTCGAGCCCTGACATGGTCTACCGGCTACGTGAGGAATACGACGACGTCCAGCTCGCCCGCATGGAGGATCCGCTGCCGGACGGGCCCTGGGATCTCGTCATCTCGGTGCTCTCCGTCCACCACCTCCAGGACGAGGCCAAGCGCACTCTGTTCCGGCGGGTCCGCGAGCAGTCGCGGGCCCTGGTGATCGGTGACGTGGTCAAGGCCGATCCGCAGGTGACCCCGATCGAGCCCGGCTTCGACTTCCCGGACACCGCCGATCAACTCACCGAGTGGTGTGGTGGCGAGATCACCTGGACCGCCGACGACCTCGCCGTCGTGCGGGCTATTTACTAAACGGGTTGCTGCTCGGCTTCGCCCGCGCAGCACCCTCGAATAACGAGAGGAGACCCGATGACCCACCACAACCCGGAGCGGCCGGGACCGCCGCCCTCGGCCGACGAGGGCGTCGTCCTCTACGAGAAGCGCGACCGGATCGCCTACGTGACGATCAACCGGCCCGAGGCGCGCAACGCGGTCAGCCCCGAGGTCCACCGGGCGATGATCGCCTCCTGGGCCGACTTCGCCGAGGACGACTCGGTGCACGTGGCGATCTTGACCGGCGCTGGCGACGCCTTCTGCGCCGGGGCGGACCTGAAGGAGTACATCCCCCCGATCATCGCCGAGCAGAAGCCCGACGATCTCCGGCAGATCGCGGAGCTCGGCCTGAACGGCTTCACCCGCGGCATGCACCGCATCTACAAGCCGATCATCGGCGCGATCAACGGCTGGGCGCTCGCCGGCGGCCTGGAGACGGCGCTCGCCTGCGACATCCGGATCGCCTCCGACCGAGCCATGTTCGGCTCCTTCGAGGCGCGGCGAGGCTTCCACCACGGCGATGGCGGCATCGTCCGCCTCGTCAACACCTGTGGCACCGGAATCGCGCTGGAGATGCTGCTCACCGCGGAGCCGATCGACGCCGAGCGGGCGCTGCAGTGCAACCTCGTCTCGAAGGTGGTCCCGCACGACCGCCTGATGGAGGAAGCGGAGACCGTGGCGCGGCAGATCCTGCGGAACTCGCAGCGCGCCGTCCGCTCAGCGAAGCAGACGATCCTGGACACGGTCGGCAAGACGCTCGACGAGCAGCTCCGGGCCGAGGCCTGGAACGCCTACACCTGCGCGGACCCCGACGAGACCATGCAGCTGCTCGGCGCCTTCTACGAGAAGAGCGACGCGGGGCGGGCGGGAGCCCACCCCACCGACCTCTAGCCCGCGTCGTAGCCGGGCCGGGCGATCTCGAGCTTGCGCCGGACGTGTTCCTCGAGCCGCGGCGCCAGCTCCTCGATCCGGTCATCGAGCTCGCCTGAGCGCAGCCGTCGCGAGAGCTCGGCCGCGGCGGCGCGAACATCGTCGACCGGCTCGCCGAGCAGCTCTCCAAACAGCTCCACGTCGCGACGGTCGGGCTCCTCCCCCGCCCCGATCTCCCTCGCGACCACCGCGCAGACGTTCGCGGCCACCAGGACCTTGAAGCGCTGCTCGCGCGGCACCTCCGGTCGCAGCTCCGCGAACAGGTACTCGGCGACGGCGTCGAGCAGCTCGTCCGCGGTGGGACGGTCCTGCATCACGACCTCAGCAGCTCCAGGAAGTCCCACTCCGGCTCGCAGATGCGGCGGCCGAGCGAGGCGAGCTCGTGACTGCGACGGATGCCGGTCAGGTGGTCATGTGCCTGGCGGGCGCAGATCACCGCCCACTTGACGTTGCCGAACGCCTCCCAGTAGCGGACTCGTTCGCGATCGACGGGCTCACCGCCGGCGGCCTCGTAGGCGGCGAGGAACTCATGAATGCCCCCTACCCCGGCGACCGGCCGATCGTCGTTCCCGAAGCGCCAGGAGCGGATGCAGAGCCAGCCGATGTCCTCGGCGGGGTCGCCGAGATGGGCGAGCTCCCAGTCGATCACCGCCGCGAGACCGTTCTCGTCGACGATGAAGTTGCCGAGCCGGAAGTCGCCGTGAACGACACGTGGCTCCACAGGGTCAGGTGCGCTGGCGCGCAGCCAGCGCAGCCCCAGCTCGATCGTGGGCAGGGGCTCCCCGATCTCGTCGAGCTGGCGCTCCCATTCCTCGATCTGGGCGAGCGTCGGATCCGCGCCCGGGTCCGGGAGGACGCCCTCCAGCTCCGCCGGATCGATTGCGTGGATCCGCGCCAGAGACTCCGCGAGCTGGCTCGTGAGACTCGCGCGGGCCGTCTCGAACTCGGGCTTGCGAAGGATGCGGGGCGCGACCGATGTCCCCTCCACGAACGACATCAGGATGCCCGCCGAGCCGAACCTGCCTCCGGCGGGCTCCAGAGCGATGGGCTCCGGGACCGGAACGCCTGCTTCGCGGGCACGCCCGATCAGGGCGAACTCCTCGCGAATCGAGACCAGAGACACGGACCCCTCGGGATCCCGCCGCAGGACCGAACGCCCGCGATCGCTCTCCACGAGCCAGGTCTCGCGGGAGGCTCCGCCGGGGACTGGCGTCAGCTTGACCGCGCCGTCCTCGGAGAGGACCGCGCGAACCCCGTCGGCCAGCTCCTCCATGTGAGGAGCCTAGAGGCGTCCGGATAACCGCCTAGCGTCCGCTGGCATCTGGTTCTTCAGGCTCAGCACCTTCGAGATGGCGCTCCTTCTCGCCGTTGCGGTCCTCGGTTCCACCGCGCTCGGCGTCTTCCTCGGACACCGCGTGCGCCATCTCTCGGACACCCTGAAGGAGCCGTTCGGCGTCCTGCAGGCCGCGCTCCTGGGCGTCGTCGGGCTGATCCTCGCCTTCGGCCTCTCCCTCGCGGTCACCCGGTACGAGAACCGCCGGGATGCCGTGGTAGACGAGGCGAACACGATCGGCACCACGTACCTGCGGGCGCAGACGCTGCCCGAGCCCATGCGGAGCAAATCACTCGCGCTCCTGCTCAGCTACACGGAGAACGCGGTCCGCCTCACGAACTACATCCCCGGCAGCGGCAACGAGCTCGCCGTCATCAATAGAGAGGACGAGCTTCAGCGCCGGCTCTGGGCGCTGAACGGGCAGGCGCTCGCACTAAAGCCCGTCGACAGCGCGCCGCGGCTCTACGAGGAGACGCTGAACGAGATGATCGACGCCCAGGCCACGCGCATCGCGGGACTCAACAACCGGGTCCCGAACGCGGTGTTGTTCCTCGAGATCCTCGGCGCGGCCCTCGCCCTCGGGCTGCTCGCCGCCTACCTGGCGATCGTGGGGCGCGGAGTCGTCGCGGTTTGGCTCGCGGCCGTGCTGGTGACGATGCTGCTCTTCGTCATCTGCGACCTCGATCGCCCGACGCGTGGACCGATTCAGGTGCCCGACACGCCGCTCAAGAACCTGCTGGCGTCGGAGCAGCTGCCAGCGGCGGCTGACTAGCCGATCTCGGAGGGCTCGCGCTCGCGGCCCTGGAGCCGGTCGCGACCGCGCTGCACCGCCTGGAGGAACTTCTGGAGGTTGACCTCGAGGGTCGAGAGGATGTCGTCCGCGTAGTCCTCGGCGCCGAGGCGGATCTCACGCTCGCGCTCCCGCGCCTCCTCGACGATCTCCTCGGCGGCGCGCTCGGCCTGGCGGGTGATCTCCTCGTTGGCGACGAGCCGGGCCTGCTGCTCGCGGGCCTCCTTGACGATCCGCTCGGCCTCGCGCTTCGCCTCGGCGAGCATCTCCTGGCGCTCCTTGACGATCCAGCGCGCCTGCTTGATCTCCTCGGGGATCGTGGCGCGCATCTGATCGAGGAGGTCGTAGATCTCCTCACGGTCAACGCGAACCTGGTCCGTGAGCGGCACCGGGCGCGCGTTGTGGACCAGGTCGTCGAGCTTGTCGATCAGTACTAGAACGTCCATCAGGCGCTAAAGCTTACGCATCGGGCACATTCACCGGCTCCGAGTGGCCCTTCTCCGCGGATCTGCAAGCTCCTGCCCACCCCTACGCACGACTCGGAGAGCGCGGCTAGCGGCCCAGCCTTTCCGCAAGCGCCTTTGCAACCGGGCCCGGCACCAGATCGCCGACGTCACCTCCGAACGTGGCGATCTCCTTGACCCCGGTCGAGGAGAGAAAGCTGTAGTTCGCCGAGGCGAAGATGTACATCGACTCGATCTCGGCGGCGAGCTTCCGGTTGAGCTGGTTCATCTCGAACTCGTACTCGAAGTCCGAGATCGCCCGCAGCCCCTTGATGATCGCCGTGGCGCCGTTCTCACGCGCGAACTCGACCAGCAGGTTGGTCATCACGCCGACCTCGACGTTGCCGAGCTCGGCCGTGGCGTCCTCGATGAACTTCTTGCGCTCGTCGGCGGTGAAGAGGGTCGTCTCCTTGCGGACCGGGTTGTTGACCACCCCCACGATGACTTTGTCGAAGACGCGGGCCGCCCGGCTGATCACGTCGAGATGGCCGTTCGTGACCGGGTCGTAGCTGCCCGGGCAGACCGCGACGCGGGGGTTGTCGTCACTCACTGCTGATCTCCATAGATCCTGATCATGGTGTCTCCGTAGCTCCGCTCGCTGATCAGAGGTAGTCCCAGGTCCAGGGGTCGCTCCGGCGAAGACTCGATCATCGCTCGGCCGTCTGCTCCGAGCGCCCCCGGTATGAGGTGGACGAGGTCGGCGCCAAGGCGGTCGGCGAGTCTATAGGGAGGGTCGCAGAGCACGAGGTCGAAGGGGGGTACCTCCCCGCGCCGCAGGAACCGCACCGCCTCCAAGCGGACGACATCGGCGCGGTCGCTCAGTCCGAGCTGATCGATGTTGCGTCTCGCCGTCCGCGGTCGCGTGTCCACGAGCGTTGCCTCGGCGGCCCCTCGGGAGAGCGCCTCGATGGCCAGCGCGCCGCTCCCCGCGAACAGATCGAGCACCCGCGCCCCCTCCACGCTGCCGAGCATCGAGAAGATCGCCTCGCGCACCATTCCGGTGGTCGGGCGGACGCCGGTCCTCGGAACGTGGAGGCGGCGGCCACGCAACTCGCCGCCGGTGACGCGAATCTCGGCCATCTACGCCGCGATCTGCTCGCGCCGCTCGTCGCCGAAGCGGCGCCGCGCCTCGTCCATCAGCGGGCCCAGGCCATCCGCCTCCAGCGATCCGTGCCGCTCGCGCAGCTCCAGCACCCGGCGGCGCGCCTCGAGCAACAACGCGGTGTCCTCCGGCAGGGTCGCGGCGCGGAAGCGGGGCAGTCCGTGCTGGCGGGTGCCGAGGATCTCGCCCTCGCCGCGAATCGAGAGGTCGACCTCGGCCAAGGCGAAGCCGTCTGACTGCTCCCCGATCGCGTCGAGCCGCGCCCGCGCCGCGTCGGACTCCGGGTCACCGAAGAGGATGCAGAAGGAGGGGTGCTCGCCGCGGCCCACCCTGCCGCGCAGCTGGTGGAGCTGCGAGAGCCCGAAGCGCTCCGCGCCCTCGACCAGCATCACCGTGGCGTTCGGCACGTCGATCCCGACCTCGACCACCGTGGTGGCGACCAGGACATCGGCCTCGCCGGAGGCGAAGGCGCTCATTGCCCGCGCCTTCTGCTCGGACGTCATCTGGCCATGCAGCAGGGCGACGCGGAAGTCCCGGAACTCGGTCGCGGAGAGCCGCTTCGCCTCCGCCTCGGCGGCCTTCGCCTGCACCGCCTCGGAGTCGGCTACCAGTGGGCAGACCACGAACGCCTGCCGCCCCTCCCGCAGCCGCGCGCGGATGAACTCATACGCCGCGGAGCGGCTCTCCTCGTCCACGACCCGCGTGGTGATCGGCTGCCGGCCCGCCGGCAGCTCGCGCAAGGCGGTGGTGTCGAGATCGCCGTAGGCGGTCAGCGACAGCGTCCTCGGAATCGGCGTGGCGGTCAGGTGGAGGATGTGGGGCAGCAGCTTGCCCGGTCCCTTCGCATCGAGCGCGGCACGCTGGCGGACGCCGAAGCGATGCTGCTCGTCGACGACCGCGACGGCCAGGGAGGAGAACTCGACGGCCTCCTCGATCAGGGCGTGGGTGCCCACCACCAATTGAGGCTGGCCGATGGCGAGCGCGTCGAGCAGTTCCCGCCGCCGGGGGGTGGGGGTTGCGGAGGTGAGCAGGGTGGCGGGAACAGATTCCGACGCGAGCAGCGCCTCCAGTGTGCGGAAGTGCTGCTCGGCGAGGGTCTCCGTCGGCGCCATCAGAGCGGCCTGATGGCCGGCCTCGATCGCGCGCAGGATCGCGTAGACACAGACCACGGTCTTGCCTGAACCGACTTCGCCCATCAGCAGCCTCTGCATCGGCTGCGCCCGGGCGAGGCCCTCGTCGATCTCCTCGATTGCCCGCCGCTGGTCCCCGGTGAGCTCGAAGGGCAGCGCGCCAAGCCACGACTCGACCCGCGCTCCCCGCTCCGGCAGACGGATCCCGCGGTCGCCCGAAACGCGCCGCCCGCGGCGCGAGACCAGAGCCGCCTGGTAGAGGAAGAGCTCCTCGAAGGCGAGCCGCTCCCGGGCTGCCTCGGCAGCGTGCTCGTCGCGCGGGAAGTGCGAGGCCACCAGGGCGTCCTCAGCGCTCGCCAGGCACAGCTCCCGGCGCAGGCGACCGGGGACCGGCTCGACCGCGTGGCGTGCCTGGGGAATTGCCTGCCAGGCCCACTCGCGGATCCGCTGCGGCCGCAGCCGCTCGCTCGCTGGATGGACCGGGACGATCCCCGTCGTGTGGAGACCTGCCTCTGGCGCGGAATCCGCAAACTCATGCTCGGCGACGTTGAAGCCGCGCTTCTCGAGCTTGCCGTGCAGCAGGAGCCGGGTGCCGGGCTGAAGCCGGTCGACGAGCCAGGCCCGGTTGAACCAGACGGCCTTCGCCTGGCCGCTGGCGTCGCGGAGGTCCGCCTCGAGGATCGTCAGGCGCCGGCGGCGCGTCGGGCGGACATTCGCGCGGATCACCTCGACCTCGACGGTCGCCTCCTCCCCCAGCCGCAGGTCGGCGAGGCGCACCGGCTCGGCGCGATCGCGATAGCCGTGCGGCAGGTGGCGGAGCAGGTCGCCGAGGCTGGCGATTCCCATCTCCTCGGCCGCAGCCGACAGTTTCGGTCCGGCCCCCCGCAGACTCGTGATGGGAGCGTCGAGGATCGAGGGGCGTGGAAGCGTCTTGAGCGGCGCCCGGCGCAGCTCTTCGCGTTCCAGCGGCTCTCCGGTGCCGAGAGCGCGGGGCAGGTGAGCCGCCCTCGGTCCCGGTCCGTGTTCGAGCGCGGCCTCCATTTGGGGACAGAGGCTAGGCGTAACGTTGGATGTCCCCCGTGGACCACGGAATGTGAAGACGCAGAGAGCCAAGGAATCCGTCTGGGACTACCCGCGTCCCCCGCGGGTGGAGCCGCTCGACCGTCACGTCCGCATCGTGCTCGGCGGCGAGACCATCGCCGAGAGCGACCGGGGACTGCGGGTCCTCGAGACCGCCAGCCCACCAACGATCTATATCCCACGGGAGGACATCCGCGAGGACGTCCTGATCGACGCCGACGACGCGCATACGTATTGCGAGTGGAAGGGAACCGCTTCCTACGTGCACGCCGAGGCGGGAGCCAGGCGGGCCAACCGGGTCGCCTGGTACTACCCCGACCCGAAGCCGGGCTTCGAGCAGCTCAGGAACCACCTGGCCTTCTACCCGCGTCGCCTGGACGCCGCCTATCTCGACGACGAGCTGGTCGCGCCGCAGCCGGGCGCCTACTACGGCGGCTGGATCACCAGCGAGATCGAGGGCCCCTTCAAGGGCGAGCCGGGCTCCGAGGGGTGGTGATCAGGCCGCGGCCGATGCACCGCGGTGGCGTCGCCAGATCTCAGCGATCCAGTCGAGGGCCGGGTGATCCCGAATCGGCTCGAGAAACTCCCAGCGCGGGGGATCGGGAAGCTCGTAGGGGAACTGCGGCGGCCAGACCATCGGGTAGAGCAGGGAGGCGGCGGTGAGGTCGGCGACGGTGAAGCTGCCACCGACCAGGTAGTCGCCGCCCTCACGCTCCGACTCAATCCGGTCCAGCGCGGTGGCGAGCACGTCCCTGCTCCGCTCGACCGCATCCTCCGTGAACTCGTATCGCGCGCTCATATAGCGCCAAACGAAGGGGAATGCCGCCCTCAGCCCTACCCGCGCGACCGCGCCCGCCAGCGGGGGCTGGTCGGTCGTCATGAACTCCAGGGCGTAGGGAAGATCCGCTCGCGCCTCCCAGAACCCGACGCGGCGCATGTCGTGTCCGGCGTGCTCGTCGAAGAAGTCCTCGAGTTCCAGCGCCCGCCGCCGCTGATCCGGGTCCTCGGGGTACAGGGCCGGCGCCGGGCTCCGCTCTTCGAGCGCGGCGATGATCCTGGTGGAATCCATGACTCGCCGGCCGTCCAGGTCGAGGACCGGGAGCGTCCGGTCCCCCCGCGAGAGCCACAGGCTGCGGGGCCAGCCGGGCATGACCGAGTGACGGCAGTGCCGCATTCCCTTGAAGTCGAGCGCCCACCGGGCCTTCTCGTTGTAGTTCGAGAAGCTGTACTGCCAGAGGACCGGCTCGTCGCTCAATTCACTGCGCTGCGAGCAGCCACCAGTAGTTCGGCTGCCCGCCGTGGTGCAGCTCGACCTCGATCCCGTCGGGCGCGAGCCCGTCGAGCTCACTGAGGGCGATCGGAGCGTCCTCCCCCCCAATCACGGTGAGGATCTCGGCGCCCTCGGCGAGCCGGGCCATCGTCTCGCTCAGCGTGGATCCCGTGCCGCCCCAGGCGACGATCTCGTCGTCCACGAACCCGACGGCGTCGCCTGTGACGAACCGGCGCTTCGCGTCATCTCGCGAGGCGGGCGCCACCGAGCCGGCCCGGATCCCGTCCAGCGACGACCTGATCCGCTCCTCGTTCTCATCGATCGAGGCCATCGGGTTGAGCTCGACCAGCGCCGCCACCCCAGCCTGTTGGGAGCTGCAGGCCAGCACCCGCGCCTGTTTGTCCGAGAGCTCGGTGGCCCGCTCCGCGGCCATGATCACGTTCGGGTTGTTGGGAAAGACCAGCACCTCCTCCGAGGGGACCTCGTGGATCGCCGCGAGCAAGTCGTAGATCGAGGGGTTGAACGTCTCGCCGCCGTCGACCACGAAGGCCCCTAGGCTCTCGTAGAGCTCGCGCATGCCGCGGCCCGCCACCACCGCGACCGCCGCGCAGCGGCCCGCCTGCAGCCGAGCCGTTCGCTCCGCGATCTGCTCGCGCATGTCCGCGACGTCGAGCCGTGAGACCTGGCCCGTGTCCTCGAAGAGCGCCATGGCCGCCTCGGGCTCGTCGGTGTGCACGTGGACCTTGAGGGTGGCCTCGTCTCCTACGACGAGGACCGAATCCCCGAGTTCCTCGAGCCTGGGGACGAATGAGCGGCTGTCGAGGCCCGAGCCGATGACGATGAAGTTGGTGCAGTAGCGGTACCGGCTGTCCTCGTGGTGCGGTCGCGTATCGCTCGCCGGCGCGTGGTGCTGCAACGCCGAGGGGCTGGCGCTGTCGCCGCGCAGGCCGGCCACGACCCCGGCGAGGATCACGACGAGCCCATACGCCCCAGCGTCCACGACGCCGGAGTCGCGGAGGATCTCGAGCTGCTCCGGCGTCCTAGCCACGGCCGCCTCGCCATCACGGACCGCGTCCTCGAGCAGCTCCGCCAGCAGGCCATCCTGTTCCGCAGGCGTCGCGTCGGGCGAGAGGCGGATCTCGTCCATGTGCGCCAGGCGGCGGAAGATCGAATGCGCCATCTCCCGGAAGACGGTCAGCATCGTTCCCTCGGCCGGCTCCCGGACCGACTCGTAGGCCGCGTCGGCCGCGCGCGCGAATGCCGCCGCGACCAGCATCGGGTCGACCAGCTCACCCGGCCGGCTCGCCAGCTCCTCAGCCGCGCCGCGAACGATCTGGCTCAGGATCACCCCCGAGTTGCCGCGGGCGCCCATCAGCGCGGCGCGGGCCAGCGCGTTGACCAGCTCCGTGCGGCCGATCTCGTCGACCATCTGGCCGTCGAGGCGGTCGAGCTCGTCGCTGACCGCACGCAACGTCAGCGCCATGTTGTCGCCGGTGTCGCCGTCGGCCACGGGGAAGACGTTGAGGTCGTTGACCTCCTTGCGTCGCTCGTCGAGGTGGGCGGCAGCAGCGCTGACCACTCGCCGGAATCGCTCTATCGAGGGATCGGCCATGGCGGGGATACCGAAACCCTAGTCCCCGGAACGACGCGGTGAAGCTACGCGGCCTTCGTGACCTTGTTGGACTTCAGGCAGCGCGCGCAGACGTAGACGCGCCGGGTGCGCCCGTTCTCCTCCTGGATGCGGACTTTCTGGAGGTTCGGGTTGAAGCGCCGCCGCGTCGCGACCATCGAGTGGCTGCGCGAGTTGCCGAAGGCGGGGCGCTTGCCGCAGCTGTGACAGACCTTGGCCATGGGACGCGTGAGGATAGCGGCCGCAAGGCCGCTATCCGGTGACTCGGCGGCGGTGTTTCTGGCCGCCGATGACGGCGAAGCCGTCCTACCGGAACTCTGCGCGCAATTTCGCCATCCGCATCACGGCGATCGCGGCGTTCCGGCCCTGGTCGCGCTTGTCGCCGCCCGCTCGGGCTTCCGCCTGTTCGCGCGTCTCGCAGGTGATCACCCCGAAGGCGCAGGGCACACCCGTGTCGAGCTGCACCCGCTGGATTCCGGAGGCGGCCTCGGCGCAGACGTAGTCGTAGTGGTTGGTCTCGCCGCGGATCACCACCCCGAGGCACGCCACGCCGTCGAAGCGGTCCGACTCGGCGCACCACTTGGCCGCCACGGGCAGCTCGAAGGCGCCTGGCACCTCGTAGGTGTGGACGGAGGTGGGCGCGACACCCTCTTCCCCGAATGCCTCGACGGAGCCGTTGATGAGCTTCTCGGCGAGGTCCTCGTAGAACGTCGCCACGCAGACCGCAAACTCCATCTCCTCCAGCTCCGGCATGGCGGGAACCTATCCGGACGAGAGCACTCTTAGTCGCCGGGCGGGTAGTCCCGGGATCCGCCCTCGCGCCGGTTTTCCTCGTCCTTCCGGTGCTCCTCGTAGATCAGCTGCTCGTCGAGCGGCAGGCCCTGGTGGTGGAGTGCGTGGCCCAGCCGCTCCCGCTTCGCCCTCAGGTAGGCCTCATTGTGGGGGTTGGGGATCGCCTGGATCGGCTCCTGGTCCGTGACCGAGAGGCCGTAGCCCTCGAGGCCGAGAATCTTCTTCGGGTTGTTGGTGAGGATGCGGATGCTCGAGAGCCCAAGGTCGACGAGGATCTGGGCGCCGATGCCATAGTCGCGGAGGTCGGCGGGGAGCCCGAGCTTGAGGTTGGCGTCGACGGTGTCGAGGCCCTCCTCCTGGAGCTTGTAGGCGCGGAGCTTGTTGAGCAGCCCGATTCCGCGCCCCTCCTGCGAGAGGTAGAGCAACACGCCGCTCCCCTCGCGCTCGATCATCGCCAGCGCCGCCTCGAGCTGCTCGCCACAGTCGCAGCGGAGCGAGTGGAAGACGTCGCCGGTGAGGCACTCGGAGTGGACCCGGACGAGCACATCATCGGCCCCGGCCACGTCGCCCTTGACCATCGCGACGTGGTGCTTGTCGTCGATCAGCGAGCGGTAGCCGACGGCCGTGAACTCGCCGAAGGCGGTCGGCAGCTTGGTCGAGACGATTCGCTCGATCAGCTTCTCGGTGCGCCGGCGGTAGGCGATCAGGTCGGCGACGGTGATCATCTTCAGCTCGTGGCTGGCGCAGTACTCGACGAGGTCGGGCACGCGCGCCATCGTCCCGTCCTCGTTCATCACCTCGCAGATCACTCCCGCCGGAATGAGACCGGCGAGCCGCGCGAGATCGACCGCGGCCTCGGTCTGACCCGTCCGCTCGAGCACGCCGCCATCCTTGGCCTTCAGCGGGAAGACGTGTCCCGGCTGGACGAGATCCTGCGGCTGAGAGTGCGGGTCGATCGCTACCTGGATCGTCCGGGCGCGGTCGGCAGCTGAGATCCCGGTGGTGACGCCCTCGCGGGCCTCGACGGAGACGGTGAATGCGGTCTCGAAGGGCGCCTCGTTCTTGGCCGCCATCAGGTTGAGACCGAGCTCCTGGCAGCGCTCGTCGGTGAGCGCGAGGCAGATCAAGCCGCGGCCGTGCTTGGCCATGAAGTTGATGGCCTCGGGCGTGGCGAACTGCGCGGCCATCGTCAGGTCGCCCTCGTTCTCCCGGTTCTCGTCATCGCAGACGACCACCATCCGCCCCCGGCGGATGTCCTCGATCGCCTCCTCGACGGATGCGAAGGGCGAGTCCGTCTCGCTTGCTGCGGCCCTGGTCTCGTCGGTCTGCTTTGCCACTGAGCTACTCCTTGTCGCCGGTTAAGGGTGACATGCCCGCGTCGCCTGAAAGCTGCCGGCGGACGTAGCGGGCGATCACGTCGCACTCGACGTTGACCCGATCTCCCGGCGCGAGCCGGCCGAGAGTCGTGCGCTCCAGGGTCTCGGGGATCAGAGAGACCTCGACGAGGGGATCGTCGAGGGACGCGACGGTCAGGCTGACCCCCTCGATCGCGATGGACCCGTGCTCGACGACGTAGGGCCGGAGATCTTCCGGGAGCTCGACGCGCAGGCGGTGCGCGAAGCCGTCCTCGCTGATCGCGGCGACCGTCGCAGTGCTGTCGACGTGGCCCTGGACGACATGTCCTCCGAGCCGGTCGGAGGCACGCAGCGGGAGCTCGAGGTTGACGCTCGAGCCGGGCTCCAGGTCGCCGAGCGTGGTGAGCTCGAGCGTCTGGTGCATCGCGTCCGCCTCGAAGGCATCGTCCGTCGCGGTCGTCGCGGTCAGGCATGCGCCGTTGATCGCGACGGAGTCCCCCTCGCCGAGCTCGGAGGCGAGCTCGGCGCGGACACGAAGGCGCACCCCGTCCGCGGAGCTCTCCACCGCCTCGACACGACCCAGCTCCCTGACGATCCCGGTGAACATCAGCCGCTCACCACTCCCGCAGTCTCGCTTGGACCAGGATGTCCTCGCCCAGCTGCTCGAAGCTCGTGGCGAGCGGCCGGGGCCCCTCGGCGATCCGGGCAACTCCCTCGCCCTCGAGCACGGCTCTGGCCTGCGCCGCGCCGACGAGCACTGGTGCAATGAAGAGGCGCATCCGATCGATCTCGCCGGCGTCGAAGAGGGCTCCAGCGAGGGTCGGCCCTCCCTCCACCAGCAGGTCCTGGATCCGGCGACGCCCGAGCTCGTCGAGCGCAGCCTCGAGCCGGGTGCGCGGCGTCCGCCCCGGGGCCACGATCACCTCGGCCCCGGCGCTCTCGAGGGCATCCCGCCGGGCGGAGGGTGCCTCCGGAGCGCAGATCACGATCAGCGGCGCCTCGTCGATCGAGCTGACCAGCGCGGAGTCGATCGGCAGTCTCGCCTGAGAGTCGAAGACGACCCGGGAGGGCTGGCGTGAGGTGTCCTCGAGTCTGGCGGTCAGCAGTGGGTCGTCCGCGAACGCGGTCCCGATGCCGACCGCGACGGCGTCGCACTCCGCGCGCCAGCGGTGGACGAGCTCGCGACTCTCCGTGCTGGAGATCCAGCGGGAGTCGCCGGTGGGGGAGGCGACGCGGCCGTCGAGCGACATCGCCGCCTTGTAGGTCACCAGCGGGCGGCCGGTGCGCGCGCGCTTGCGGAAGGGCTGGTTGAGCAGGCGCGCCGCGGCGGCTTCCGGCCCGCCGACCAGCTCGACGGCGACCCCGCCGTCCCGGAGCATTCCGGGCCCGCGTCCGGAGGCCTTTTCCGTGGGGTCCTCGGACGCGTAGACGACGCGGGAGATGCCCGCCTCCAGGATCGCCTCGGTGCAGGGCGGCTGCCTGCCCGTGTGGGCACACGGCTCGAGGGTGACGTAGATGGTGGACCCCGTGGCGTCCTCGCCACGCGCGCGAGCATCCTCGATCGCCGCGCGCTCAGCGTGCAGCTCGCCGAGCGCGGCGTGGAAGCCTTCGCCGATCACGTCGCCGTCGCGCAACGAGCACGGCTCCGACCATCGGATTGGGACTGACATGCCCGCGGCCCCCCTCGGCGAGCTCGAGCGCCCGCCGCAGGTGGGATGCGTCCTGTTCGGTGCTGACCGTGGCGATGCTCGCCTCCTTATGGGTTTGAGGCGAGGGTGCTCCACAGGCGAAGCTGAGGAGCAACCCGTTTCATGTTGATTGACTGGTCAGTCAGCCAGGAATTGTACGGCAGTAAAGTCCTCCGCCATGCCACGGGCCGGCAGAGTGCAGGCGACGGATCAGGCGAGGAGCTACGGGCGCCGCGCCAGCCTGCTCTCCATCGGGGTCGGGGTTACGGGGCTGATCACCTACCTCTACTTCGCGATCGCGTCGCACGAGCTCTCGAGGGAGCAGTACGGCCAGGTCGCCGTGCTTTGGTCCGCAGTCTTCATCGTCGTCTCGGTCCTGCAGCGCCCGGTCGAGCAGCTGCTCTCCCGAACCGTCTCCGAGAACCTCGCCAACGACGTGCCGATCGGGCACACGGTCCGTGTCGCCGCGACGATCCAGCTCTCGGTCGCGGTCGCGTTCGACGTAGTGGCCCTTGCGCTCCGCACCCCGATTCAGGACCACCTCCTCGACGGCAACTCGACGCTCTACTGGATCGGCGTCACGGCGATCACCGCCTACGGCGCGAGCTACTTCGCCCGCGGCTTCCTGGCCGGCAGTCACCGGCTGACGATCTACGCGCTCCAGATCATCAGCGAGTCGATCGCTCGGACGGCGTTTCCCACTGCGGTGGCACTGGGCATCGCGTCCGGACAGACGGCCGTCGCGCTGGGCATCGTGGCGGCCCCCACGCTCTCGCTCATCGTGGTCCCATTCGCCTTCCTGCGGCGATTCGGCTCAGCGGCGGCGACCGGTGGGGGGCCCGAGGGAACTCCGCGCGAGCCGGCCGAGCCGACTGCGGAGACCGATCACGCCGTCCGGCGAGGGGCGCCCTCGGGACCCCCGCCGGGCGGCGCCGCCGAGTTCAACCTGGCCAGAGGAGGCCGATTTGCCGCGGGCGTCTTCCTGATCATGCTCTCCGAGCAGACCTTCCTGAACGCGGGACCGCTGCTCGTCAACGCCACGGCCGGGGCCGCCGCGGCGGGATACATCTTCAACGTGCTGATGATCGCCAGGGCGCCGCTGCAGCTTTTCCAGGCAGTCCAGACGAGCCTCCTCCCGCACCTCACGACACTCGGCTCGCACGGCAACGAGGAGGACTTCCGCGCCTCGGTTCGCGTCACGATCATGGCGGTCGCCGGGTTCGCCGCTCTCGTCGCCCTCGCAATGCTGATCGCGGGGCCGCACATCATGCAGATCGCGTTCGGCAAGAAGCACACCTACCACCGCGCCGACCTGGTGATCGTCAGCATCGGCATGGGCCTCTATCTCTCGGCAGCGACCCTGAACCAGGCCGCGCTCGCCAAGGGGCAGGTCCGACGGGCCTCCTTCTGCTGGATCGGCTGCGCCATCGCCTTCATCACGTGGATCCTGATCCCGATCGTGGAGAACGACTTCCACCGGGTCGAGATCGGTTACCTCGGGGCGGCGACGCTGCTCTGCTCGCTCCTCTACTGGCTCTACCGCCAGCCCCTGGAGCCGCGCGAGGTGCGGGTCGAGCCGGGCTCGACCGAGGAGATGGAGCTTCAGCTCGCCTCGGCCGACGAAGCAGGCTGAGAGGACACGCTCGTACCCGGCCGGGTCGGCGCAAACAGCTGCTCGAGCTTCTTGAGGTCGTCGGTGGTCCCCATCGCGACCAGGACATCGCCTGCGCGCAGCACCGTGTCGAGGGCCGGTTGCGGTGAGACCCTGCCATCTCCGGTGCGCAGGGCCGCGACCGTGGTCATGCCGCGGACCTCACCGATCGTCTTGCCCTCCCCCGCGCAGCCCTTGGAGACATCGATTTCCTCCATCCGGTACTCGGGCGCGACGTCGACGACGCCGGTGACCTGCGGCTGCAGCGCCAGGCGAGCCATCTCGGCCCCGCTCGACTTGTAGGGCGAGATCACGCGGTCGGCGCCCGCGCGGAGGAGCTTCTTCTCCGAGTCCTCGACGCTGGCGCGTGCGACGATCGTGATGTCCGAGCGCAGCTCACGGGCGGTCAGGCAGGTGAAGATGTTCTCCGCGTCCGAGTCGACGCAGGCGAGCACCGAGACCGCCCGCTCGAGGCCGGCTGCCCGCAGCATCTCGTCGTCCGAGGGACGGCCCTGCAGGAAGGGGGCGCCCATGTGGTCGGCGAGATCCTTGTTCTCGTCGAGCTCGTCGATGACGACGAAGTCGTCGCCGCCGATCTGCAGGTCCTTGGCGACCTGGCGCCCGACGCGGCCAAAGCCGCAGATCAGGTGGTGTTCTCTAAGGTCGTCGATCTTCTTCAAGGTGCGCCGCTCCTCGAGGATCTCTCCCAGGTGCCCGGCGACGAAGAACTCGGCGATCGTCACCAGGGCGTAGAAGAGCGTACCCACGCCCACCAGGATCAGCAGGACCTTCGTGATCTGGCCGCCGAGGTCCGGGGGGTCCGGGTTCGACCCGACCGTCGCGACCGTGTCCAGCGTGTACAGAAAGCCGCGCCAGAGCGAGACGTCCTCGAAGAGCGACCAGGCGACCATCCCGGCGAGGAGGACCGCAAGAACCAGGCCGGCCAGCGCCGCCAGCCGCTTGAGAAATGGTTCGAGCTCGGCGCGATCCCGCCTATACAGCGCCCGCGGCCTCCGCGATGGCGTTGTAGGCGGCGCCGGGGTCGTCGGCGCCGAACACCGCCGAGCCGGCGACGAAGAGGTCCGCGCCCGCGTCGGACACGCTGCCCGCGGTGCCCGGCTCGATTCCGCCGTCCACCTCGATGGTGGCCTCTCCCACCAGCGAGGCCAGCCTCCTCACCTTGTCCGGAGAGTCGGCGATGAACGGCTGCCCTCCCCAGCCGGGGTTGACCGTCATGCAGAGAAAGACGTCGGCGTCGTGGACCGACTCGCCGACCGCCGCGACCGGCGTGCCGGGATTGATCGCGAGTCCCGCGAGGCAGCCGAGCTCGCGGATCGCGTTCAGCGTGCGGTTGATGTGAGGGGTCGCCTCGGCATGGAAGGTAATCGAGTCCGCGCCAGCCTTGGCGAACTCCTCGATGTGCTGATCGGGGCGCTCGATCATCAGGTGAACGTCGATCGCTCCGCCCGCCTGGTGGACCTGCTCGGAGACCGAGCTCGCGACCAACGGCCCGATGGTGATCGGAGGGACGAAGTGGCCGTCCATGACGTCGACGTGGATGATCCGCGCACCGGCCGCCATCACGTCCTCCACCTGCGAGCCGAGTCGAGAGAAGTCAGCCGAGAGGATCGAGGGCGCGACCCGCTTGCTCGAGTAGAGATCGCGCCGGCTGGCCGAGGCCTTGTCGGTGGCGGCTTCCATCGGCCGGGGTCAGATGCTCCGCAGCATCGAATGGCCGCAGTGCTGGCATTGCATGTCCTCGGTGCGGCTCATGCGCGCGATCGTCTGGTGCTCGCCGCAGTTCGGGCACTGCGAGACGAGCTCGAAGCGGCGCAGGCAGTAGACGCAGACGAAGCGGCCCGGCAGCTGGGCCGGCCGCAGCCACGGCTCACCGCAGCCCGGGCAGTTCGGGCGCTTGAGCGCGCCCTCGCTCCCATCCTCCGTCCCGGCCGGGTTTCCAAGGCCACCTTCGATTCGTTCGGCCACCTGAACGAGGGTACCGAGCGCTCAGACCGCCTTTTCGGGTGGAGGGTGGCCTCGCAGGAATTCCGCCGCGCTCATCGGCTTCTTTCCGGGCGGTTGAACCACGTCCAGGCGAAGCGCGCCGTCCGACGACCCCAGCAGAAGGGCCCCGTTCCTGACCTCGATCCCGCCCCCCTCGGGGCCGTCCGCCACGGCGCGGGCCGCTCGGACTCCGAGTCGATCCCCGCCCTCTAGCTCGAGGTAAGCGCCGACATGCGGCGTCAGGGCGCGAACAACCCGCTCGAGCTCGGGCGCTGTCCGCGCCGGGTCGAGATGGCGCTCCTCCGGGGCGATCTTCTCGGCATAGGTCGCCTGTGAATCATCCTGCTCGTTGAACTCGAGGTCTTCTCTCGCGAGTGCG
The DNA here is from genome assembly GCA_963728755.1 of uncultured Solirubrobacterales bacterium. GTDB lineage: Bacteria > Actinomycetota > Thermoleophilia > Solirubrobacterales > 70-9 > DASUPK01. The sequence goes on from CAVSLI010000003.1 coordinate 36,956, forward strand.
TCGAGTGCCCGGACGACCAGCTCGCCCGCGAGCTCGGCGAGCTTTCTCGACAGAGCCGCGTAGTCGGCGTCCTCTCCGACCGCAACCTCCTCGGCTAGGGCGACGGGACCCGAGTCGAGGCCGGCAGTGACTTGCATGATCGTCACGCCGGTCGCTTCGTCGCCAGCCATCAGCGCGCGCTCGATCGGCGCGGCCCCGCGCCAGCGTGGGATCAGCGAGGGATGGACGTTCAGCATCAGGTACTCGCCCAGCAGCGGCTCCTTGATCAGCTGGCCGAAGGCGCAGACGACGATCGGCTCGGGCTTTGCCGCTCGGATCGCCGCGAGCGACTCATCGGAGTTCACGTCGGGCGTCTGGTGCAGCTCCAGGCCCAGCTCCCGAGCGGTCTCGGCAGCCGGCGGCGGCGACAGCTTGCGGCCTCTGCCGCGGCGGCTGTCGGGCGGGGTGACCACCAGCCCCGGGCGGTGCGGGCTCTCGGCCAGGCGGCGAAGGACGGTCGCCGCGAACTCGGAGGTGCCGAGGTAGGCGGTCCTCACTCCTCTGTTGAGGGGCTGCCCTCGGGCTCCTCGTCCTGATCGGGCGCGTAGGTACCGCCCTCGCGCAGCGCGCGCAATGCGCCCTTGCGCTGATCCTTCTCGGTGCGGTCGAGCATCAGCACGCCGTCGAGATGGTCCACCTCGTGCTGGATCACGCGCGCCTCGAGGCCCGAGGCCTCGATCATGAGCGGCTCGCCCCGCACGTCCACGGCCCTGGCCCTGACGAAGAGCGGCCGCTCGACGTCCACCACCACCCCGGGGATGCTGAGGCAGCCCTCCTCGGCGGTCGCGGAATCCTCGGAGCGCCACTCGATCTCGGGATTGACCAGCACTGTCGGCTCCGCCTCGCTGCCGACCTGGAAGACCAGCATCCGGCGCAGGACTCCGAGCTGGGTGGCGGCCAGGCCGACTCCGATCGCATCGCGCATCAGGCCGATCATCCGGTCGGCTTCCTGGACGAGCCGGTCGTCGAATTCGGATACCGGCGAGGCGGCGGACTTGAGCACGGGGTCTCCGAACTTGACGACCTGGGCAAGCGCGGCGCCGCGGCGCTCGAGCGCCTCCTGATCGAGTCCCTCCGGCTCGGCGGCCTCGATCGGCTCCTCGTCATGGATGCGCTCTTCGCGGTCGAGCTCGTCGACGGGCGTCTTTGTCGCTTCGTCGGGCACGCTTCGAGTCTAGTCCGAGCCTGCGGGCCCTACTGCGGATCGACGTCGACCGAGATCGAGAGCTCGCGCAAAGCGCGGTCGCGCACGGCGGTGGCCACCGACTCGCGCACCGCGGTCACCGTCTCGTGCCGATGCCCCGACTTGAGCAGCAGGCGGCGGCGGTGCTTGCCGCGGAGCCGGAACAGAGGCGCCGGCCCCAGCAGCTCGTCGTCGGCCGAGATCCGATCGGCCACGAGTCCCCGCACGGTCTCGGCCGATCCCTCGACCCGCGCCTCGTCGGCGCCCGCGAGACCGATCTCGATCAGGTGTGAGAACGGCGGGTAGCGCAGGGCGTGGCGGCGCTCGAGCTCCTGCGCCAGGAAGCCCGCAGAGTCGTGCCGGGCGGCGTGCCGGATGCTCGGCGCGCCGGTCGCCAGCGCCTGGACCAGGACCCTGCCGCCGGCCTCGCCGCGCCCGCTGCGTCCAGCGAGCTGGGTGATCAGCGCGAAGGTGCGCTCCTCGGAGCGGAAGTCGGGCAGCCGCAGCGCGCCGTCGGCGTCGAGGATCACGCTGAGGGTGACATCCGGGAAGTCGTGTCCCTTCGCGACCATCTGGGTGCCGACGAGCACGCCCGATTCCGCGGACTCGAACCGGCTCAGGACCTCCGCATGGCCGCGGCTCGCCGCGGTGTCGGAGTCGAGGCGAAAGATCTCGAGCGGTGCCAGCATCTCCGCAAGCTCGGCCTCCACGCGCTGCGTCCCCGAGCCGACCCTCGCGATCGTCACCGACGTGCACTCCGGGCACGCTCGTGGCTTCGGTTCAGCGTGGCCGCAGTGGTGGCAGCGCAGCCCGCCGTCCCGGTGCAGGACCAGCGACACGTCGCAGTGCGGACACTCCCAGGCGTGGCCGCAGGAGCGGCAGGTGAGATGAGTCGACCAGCCCCGGCGGTTGAGCAGCAGGATCGCCTTGTCTCCCCGCCGCGCGACGTCGTTGAACGCCTCCCGCGTGGTCGGGTGAAGGGGACCGGGGACGCCTCGGCGCATGTCCACGATCTCCACCGGCGGCAGCCCTCGCCCATCGACCCGGCTGGGCAGCTCCAGCCGGTCGAGCGCATGCCAGCTCTCGGGCCGCGGGGTCGCGGTGCCGCAGAGCAGGACCGCGCCGGAGTCCGCCGCCCGCCGCCCGGCGACCTCCCGCGCGTCGTAGCGAGGATCGCTCTCCTGCTTGTACGAGGCGTCGTGCTCCTCGTCGATCACGATCAGTCCCGGGTCCCGCACGGGTGCGAAGGCGGCGGAGCGCGGCCCGACGCAGATCCGCGCCTCTGCGGAGCGCAGGCGCCGCCACTCGTCGTAGCGGGCACCGGCGGCCATCTGGGAATGGAGCAGGGCAACGGAGTCACCGAAGCGGCGGCGGAAGCGGTCCATCGTCTGCGGGGTGAGCGCGATCTCCGGCACGAGCACGATCGCGCCGCGGCCCCGGGCGAGGGCTTCGCGCACCGCTTCCAGATAGACCTCGGTCTTGCCCGAGCCGGTGACGCCGTGGAGGAGGAAGGAATGACTCCGCGGCCGCCCGCCGCGGCGGGGGAGCGCCGTGGCCAGTGTCCCGAGCACCGCGGCCTGGTCCGGGGTGAGCTCGACGCCTTCGCGGACCGCCCCCACCCCGGGCGAGCTGTGACGGCGGCGGCGCTCGACCTCCCGGGTCTCGACCAGCGCGCGCGCCTCGAGCCGGCGGAGCGTCGCCCGGTCCGAGCCCGCGCTCGCCGCCAGCTGGCGGGCCAGCTTCGGCCCCGCAGTGAGAGCGCGCAGCACCGCTCGCTGCCGCAGCCCGAGCCGGTCTCCGGCGGTGATCGCCTCGAGCCCCTTCTCCGTCGCCTCGACCTCGAGCTCGACCAGCGGCCGGACACGACGGGCCTCCGCTCCCGTGCCCACCCCCGGGGGCAACACCAGGCCCAGTCCCCGCGCCGTGGTCGAGCAGTACTCCTCTCCCACCCAGCGGCCGAGCGCGACGAGCTCCGGCGGCACGCCGGCCTCCAGCGCCTCTAGCGGCTCCGCGAGGCGGTCCTGCGGCAGGTTGCTCCGATCGGCGAGCCCGACGACGACCCCCACCACGCGCCGCCGCCCGAACGGCACGACCAGGACCGATCCCACCTCGACCCCGCCCATCGCCTCGGGCAGGCGGTAGTCGAACGGCCCGGACACGTTCCGGGTCGTCAGCAGCGGCTCAACCTTGGCGATCGGCATGGCAAGCCAGGCTAGGCGCGCCCGCGGACGACCGGTGGGGCGCTAGCCTGCCCGCCGTGGAGCTGCAGTCCGGGGAGAGGGTGATCTACCAGGGGCATCCGTCCTGGCGGGCGATCATCGGCTTCTACCTGAAGGGGGCGCTCGTCGGCGTCGCGGCCGGGGTGATTGCCGCGCTGATCGACGGCAGCGTCGGCCTCGGCATCGTGACCTTCGTCGTGATCGTCGCGATCACGGTTGTGGCCGGGCTCATCAAGCGCGTGGCGACCGTCTACACGATCACCGACCGCAGGCTCAACATCAAGGTCGGGATCATCGCTCGCAAGGTCCAGGAGACGCGGTTGCAGCGGGTGCAGAACGTGAACTACGACCAGGGCGTCTACGAGCGGGTCATGCAGATCGGCGACGTCGAGTTCACGACTGCCGGCACCGACGAGTCGAACTTCGTCTTCGCCGGCGTGGCGCGGCCCGAGCAGGTCGTACAGCAGGTCGAGCAGGCCACGCCCTTGCTCAGCGGCCTCCAGGGCGAGGCCGAGCCGACCTAAACGGGTTGCTCCTCGGCTGCGCCTGCGGGGCACCCTCTCATCAGGCCGGCGCCTCCGCCTTCTCACCCAGCCCCGCGGCCTGGCGGAGCTCGTCCACCCGGTCGGTCCGCTCCCAGGTGAAGTCCGCGTCCTCGCGGCCGAAGTGCCCATAAGCGGCGGTCTTCTGGAAGATCGGACGGTGCAGGTCCAGATAGCGGCGGAAGGCGGCCGGTCGCAGGTCGAAGTTCTCCTGCACGATGCGGGCGATCTCCGAGTCGGCGAGCTTGCCGGTGCCGAAGGTCTGCACCATCACCGAGACCGGATGGGCGACGCCGATCGCGTAGGCCACCTGCAGCTCGCAGCGGTTCGCGAGTCCCGCCGCCACCACGTTCTTCGCCACGTAGCGGGCCGCGTAGGCGGCCGAGCGGTCGACCTTGGATGGGTCCTTGCCGGAGAAGGCGCCGCCGCCGTGACGAGCCGCGCCGCCGTAGGTGTCGACGATGATCTTGCGTCCGGTCAGGCCGGCGTCCCCGACCGGGCCCCCGATCACGAACTTGCCCGTCGGGTTGACCATGAAATTGTCGAGCAGCTCCTTCTCCGTGAAGAGCTCCTTGTACTCGGCGTGGAGCACCGGCTCGAGGACGTGCTCCCAGAGGTCGTTGCGGATCATCTGCTTCCCGGCGTCCTCGCGGTGCTGGGTGGAGATCAGGACCTTGGCGATCTCGACCGGCCGGTCGTTCTCGTAGCGGACCGAGACCTGGGTCTTGCCGTCGGGGCCGAGATAGGGCACCACCTCCGCCTTGCGCACCTCGGCGAGCTGCCGGGCGAGCTGATGGGCGACCTGGATCGGCATCGGCATCAGCGCCTTGGTCTCGCGGCTCGCGTAGCCGAACATCATTCCCTGGTCGCCGGCACCGGCCGCATCGAGCTCGTCCGAGGACTCACCCTCCCGCTGCTCGAAGCCCTTGTCGACGCCCTGGGCGATGTCGGGTGACTGCTCGTCGATCGCCGTCAGCACCGCGCAGGCCTCGTGGTCGAACCCGTAGCGTGGGTCGTCGTAGCCGATCCTGCGAATCGTCTCGCGGGCGATCTTCGGGATGTCCACGTAGCACTTGGTCGTGATCTCGCCCGAGACGACGACCAGCCCGGTGTTGACCAGCGTCTCGCAGGCGACCCGCCCCTCGGGGTCGTCGCGCATGATCGCGTCGAGCACACCGTCCGAGATCTGGTCGCAGATCTTGTCGGGATGGCCTTCGGTGACCGACTCGGAGGTGAACAGGTACTCGTTCTCTGAAAGCTTCTGCATTGGTTCCTCAGTCGTGGATGGCCAGGAAGAGCTCGGAGAGAAGCTCGTCTTCGCTGCCTCTCACGGCCAGGCCGAGAGTGCCGACCCGCGAGATGTCTTCGCTGAGCGAGGCATACAGTGGATTCTCCGCCAGGCCGGCCTGCTGAGCCAGCCCCAGGACCTCATCGAGGTTGACGAAGACTAGCGCCGAGACCCGGTCCGGGAGCCGCTCCGTCGCGTCGGCGAAGGCGCTCGTGCCGGCGAGGTTGTCGCCTTCCGAGCGCACCTGTGAGATTCCCTGCGGCTGGGTCGAGATGACCAGCTTGCCGTCGAAGATCGCGTAGGAGAGGTCGACGGTCGGCGAGACCCGTACCGAGTACACGGACACGCCATCCACCTCCCGCGTCTGGAAGCTCGGTGCCTTGCCGCCGCGGGCGCTCAGCGAACGCAACAGGGGACGTTGCAGCGACGCGAGGGCGTCGCCCGCCTTCTTCTCGTCGACGTCGTCGACGATCAGGCTTGCGTAGGGTGCCACGCCGGTCGGCTCGGCGACCAGGGCGGCCTGCCCGCCGAGGGCCGGAAGCAGGTCCTTCAGCGGATCCACACCGGCCTGCTGCTGGAGGCGCTGCGCCAGTTTGCGGAGCGAGCCCGCCAGCCCCTTTGCGCCGCCACCCGCGGTGGCCAGCGCCTTGGTGATCGCCGGTCCGAGGTCGCCGACCCCGATGTATCCGAGGGCGCGCGGGCCGGCCTCGTCCGCGAGCCCTGGCTCAAAATCCGGCAGGCTCGCGAACACGGTTGGGCTGCGCTGCTCGAGCGTGGCGTCCAGCTCGCTGACCAAGTTCACCTGCACCCCGTCGTCGCGCGCCCTGGCCCCGGCTGCCATGCCGCTGGTGGCCCCATAGTCGACGAAGGTGTCGAGCTGGCTCGCACCGGTCGCTCCCGAGGGAAGGAACCGCTGGACGCCCGTCCGTGAGAGATAGACCTCGGCGAAGCGAACATCCGGCAGCTGATCGCGGGCCCTGTCCTGATCCGACCCCTCCAGCCCGGGCAGTTGCCCGGCCTTGGCGGCGAGCGCCGCGCGAACCGCCGCGACGTTGCCGAAGAGCAGCTGGTCCCCGGAGCGCGCGGTGGCGACCCCGTTCGAGTAGACGCTCAGCGAGGCGTCGCCGACCTTGGCCTGCTTGGCGGGACCACCGGGGGACAGGCTCGCCGCGAAGCCGTTGGCCTTGTCGCTGTCGCCAACTCCCACGATGTAGGCCTCGGGAGTGGTGCCCTTCGGTCCCGGTACCGCGAGCAGGGCGATGTCGTCCTTCACCCAGGGCAGCACATCTCTGGAGAGGTTCACCGCCCTGCCGGCCGGGCCGGCCAGCGAGCTCGTATCGCTCTGCAGCAGTGCGGTGAAGCCGGGCAGCTCGTCCCCCAGATCCTGTTCGAGATCCCATTGGTGACTGTCGCTGTTGACCGTCATGTGGGCGTAGAGCACGCCGTCGCGCGGCACGTAGGCGATCGTGCCGTTAGACGGCGCGCACTCCTTCGCAGCCGAGATCTGGCAGGGCACGCCCGGGACGGGGAGGAACTTGATGATCAGGTAGAGGACGACGACCCCGGCGACCGCTCCGACGCGGAACTTGGTGCCCCGCGAGCGCCTCGACCACCATTCTCCGGCGGTCCTAGCGCCCCCTGCCGTCGCCACCCCGCCGCGCCTCAGGAGGCGCCAGCTGATCTGGCCCTTCTCGCGCAGCCAGTAGCCGATCGCCTGCAACCGGGTCTCCGCCCTGAAGGCGAAGTCGCTCGAGCGCTTGGGCTTCCTCTCCTCCTCGGGAGGATCCAGCGAGAAGAGCGGCTTGGGCGGAGAGGGCGCCGGCCCCTGCGGGAATGGCGGCTCGCCAGAGTCGGACGGCGGCGGCTCGCCCGGCGGAGTCTCAGCGGCGGCTGGCTCGCTCCCTCCGCCGCTCAGCCTTCGGCGCAACCTGGCGACGCGGGACTCCTTGGCGTCCTTGCTGTCGGCGCCGGCTTCGGTCGAGGCATCCCCTCCCCCCGGGCCACCGGCTTCGGGCGTACTCACGAAGCGCTCTTATACCCGGCCCGCGCGCTGCGTGCTCCGGTTGCGACGCCCCTTGCGCGGCACGTAGTCGATCACCAGCGGAACCCCCTGGAGGCCGTACGCATCGCGCAGCCGGTTCTCGAGGTGGAAGGCCCAGTCGCGGTTGATCCGCCTGCGATCGTTGACCTGCAGGGCGAAGCGGGGAGGTCGCCTACCGATCTGCGCTGCGTAGTAGATGCGAAGGCGCCTCCCGTGCCGCTGTGGCGGCGGCCGGTCCGCGACGACGCCGGAGACGAACCTGTTGAGCTCCGGAGTCGGGATCCGCTCCGCGGCGCGGTGGGCGAGCCTGGTCGCCTCCCCGAGAACGGCGCCCACTCCGCGGCCGGTGAGAGCCGAGCAGGTGAGAACCGGCGGGCGGAGCCTGAGCTTCTGCGCCGCGCGCGCTCGGGCGTCATCGATGTCCGTGCGCGAGACATCCCATTTGTTCATAGCGAGCACCGTGGCGCAGCCGGAGCGCATCGCGACCTCGGCGACCCGCAGGTCCTCGGCGGTGAGCCCCTCACTCGCGTCGCAGACGACGATCGCGGCGTCGGCGCGCTCCGCCGCGCGCTCGGTGCGAAGCTGGGCGTAATAGCCGACCGTCCCCGCCACCTTCCCACGCCGTCGCAGCCCGGCCGTGTCGACCAGAACGATGCGCCCGCCGTTCACCTCGGCCTCGGTGTCGACCGGGTCGCGCGTCGTTCCCGCCCGCTCGCTGACGATCACCCGGTCGGAGCCGAGCATCGCGTTGAGCAGCGAGGACTTGCCGACGTTCGGCCGGCCGAGGATCGCGATCCGGGGCGCCTCCTCGGCTTCGCTTGCCGCCTCGTCGGGAAGGTGGCGGCGAAGCTCCTCCACCAGCCGGTCGAGCAGGTCGCCGGTGCCGAGGCCGTGACTGGCGGAGACCGGTATCGGCTCGCCGAGCCCGAGCGCGTTCAGCTCCGCCGCCTGCGGCTCGTCCTCCGTCCGGTCGATCTTGTTGGCGGCAACGATCACCGGGCGATTTGAGCGGCGCAGCAGGTCGGCGAGCTCGGCGTCCCCGGGGCCGAGGCCGCTCCGGGCATCGACGACGAGCAGGATCACCTCGGCGTCCTCGATCGCGGCCCGGGCCTGCGCCTGCACGGCTCGCGCCAGCTCGCCCGAGTCGGCGAGATCGACCCCCCCGGTGTCGATCAGGTCGAAGCTGAGCCCATTCCATTCGCATTCCAGGGCGCGCCGGTCCCGGGTTACGCCCGGCTCCCGGTCGGTGACCGCCTCGCGGCCGCCGGCCAGACGGTTGACCAAGGTGCTCTTCCCGGCGTTCGGGAAGCCGACCACCGCCACGGCCGGGCGGCGGCGCAGGGCCCGGGCCAGTGGCTCGCTGTCGCTCCGGTTCTCCATCAGGCGATTCCCCTCTGCCGAGCCTCGATTGCGATCTGATCGATGACCTCATCTGGAGTGCGATCCGTCGTATCGATTTCAACCGCCCCCTCGGCCAGGCGCAGTGGGCTATCCGCTCGCTGCTGATCTCGTTTGTCCCGGTCCCTCATCGCCTCTCTCACCTCATCAACTGATTCACCGCTGTCGGCCGCCCGCCGACGTGCTCGCTCGCCCTCGTCTGCTGTAAGGAAGACCTTGAGCGGAGAGTCCGGGCTGACCACCGTGCCGATGTCCCGCCCCTCGGCCACGTAGTTGCCCGAGGCGATCAGCTCCCGCTGCCGCTTCACCAGCGCCTGCCTGACCTGGGGATGCACGGAGACACGTGAGGCGGCGATCGTCACCTCGGGCGAGCGGATCCGGCCCTCGACCGGCTTGCCGTCGAGGCGGATCGCGCCCCCGGCGAAGTCGATGTCAAGGCTCCAGGCGAGTTCGCCGAGCCGCTCGCCGTCGTCGAGCTCGATTCCGCGCTCGAGCGCCGCCAGCGCGACGGCGCGGTACATCGCCCCGGAGTCGAGATAGGTGAAGGCGAGCGCCCGCGCGACGCCCCGGGCGACGGTTGACTTGCCGGCCCCGGCGGGGCCATCGATCGCGATCACCATTGCCCGTCATTAAACGGGTCGCGCCTGGCGCGCGCCCTCGCATCCACGGTTTCGCCTCCAGAGCGGCGGATATAGAGTGCCGCTTGTCCATGGAGAGCTGGAACCTGAACGAGCTCGAGGTGCAGCCGCATCAGCCCGAGGTCCTCGACTCCGAGTCGGAGGGCCGAGCGATTCTGCTCAACCTGCCGAAGGGCGAGCAGATGCAGGAGCACCAGGTCCACGAGCGGGCCTGGCTGCTCGTGATCGATGGCAACGTCGAGCTCAACACGTCGGACGGCAAGTGGGCCTCCGGCGGCCCGGGCCTGCTGGCGGTCTTCGATCCCGCCGAGCGCCATGAGGTCCAGGCGGTTGAGGACTCTCGAATCCTCCTCGTCCTCTCCCCCTGGCCGGGGGATGGGCATCCCTCCCATCCCGAGGAAGTCCGCGACCGGGCGGCCGGCAAGTAGTCAGCCGAGCAACGAGCGGAGGTCCCGCTCGAAGCCCGGATAGCTGACCTCCACCGACTCGAAGCCCCTTACCTCGACGCCCTCACGCGAGGCGAGGCCGGCGATGGCGCCGGCCATCGCCAGGCGGTGGTCGCCCCGCGCTTCGAGCGTGCCGCCACGGAGTCCCCCAGTGCCGTGCACCACGAACCCGTCCTCTCGCCCCTCGATCTCCGCCCCCAGTCCCGCCAGGCCGTCGACGATCCCGGCGATCCTGTCCGATTCCTTTGCCCGCAGCTCGGCGGCGCCGCTGACCACGGTCGGGCCTTCGGCGAAGCAGCCGAGCAGAGCGACCAGCGGCAGCTCGTCGATCGCCGCCGGGACGTCCTCCGCCGTGATCCGGGCACCGCGCAGCGCCGCGCAGCGCACGTTCAGCCGGGCGATCGGTTCGGGCCCCGGCTCCCTGATCTCCTCGACGGTCAACGCGCGATCGCTTTCATGCGCCCCTCCCATCTCGACGCCCATGCGCGAGAGGATCGAGAGCAGCCCGATCCGGGCGCGATTGATACCGACCTCCCGCAGGCTGACCTCGCTGCCCGGCACGATCACGGCGGCCACGAGGAAGAAGGCAGCCGAGGAGAAATCCCCCGGGACCGGGACGTCCCCGGCCTCGAGCCGCTCGGTCGGGGCCACCGTGATCGTGCCGCCCTCGCGCCGGATCTCGGCGCCGGCCGAGGCGAGGAGCCGCTCGGTGTGGTCGCGGGTCCAGAATGGCTCGCGAACCGTGGTCGTGCCGTCCGCCAGGAGTCCCGCGAGCAGCAGACACGACTTCACCTGGGCGCTCGCGACGGGCATCTCGTAGTCGACGCCCCGGAGCGGCGCTCCGCGGACCCGCAGGGGCGGCAGACGCCCCTCACGGGCCTCGATGTCGCCGCCCATCAGCCTGAGGGGCTCCGCGATCCGATCGACCGGGCGCCGGCGAATCGACTCATCGCCGTCGAGCACCCACTCCCCGCCCGCCTGGCCGGCGAGCCATCCGGGCATCAGGCGCAGGAGTGTTCCTGCGTTGCCGACGTCGATCTCGGCCGGGCGCGGGCCGCGCAGTCCGATGCCCTCGACCTCGACCAAGAGGCCACCGCGGCCGTCGACGTCCCCCTCCCTCACCTCCGCGCCGGCCGCCGAGACGGCGCGCAGCGTCGCGCGGGTGTCGGCGGAGTCGAGGTAGCCCGTGATCCTGGTCGGCCCCTCGGCCATCGCGCCGATCAGCGCGGCTCGATGGGAGACGGATTTGTCGGGCGGCGGGTGAAGTTCCCCGCGAAGCGGACCTGACGGGTCGAACTTCATTCGGCCCGGGAGACGTCATGGCCCAGCTCACGCACCAGCCTCTCGGCCCGCCCCGCCTGATCCTCCCCGGCGATGTAGAGGGAGATCGCGCCGGAGGTCATGTCGGCGGCGGGGTATAGCGCCATGTCCTCGATGTTGACGCCGGCGCGGCCGAGCTCGAGCGCCAGCTCGGCGACGATCCCGGGGCGGTTCGGCACCAGCACGCGCAGCTCATGCAGCGGACCGCCCGCGATCTCGGTCTCGACCAGCTCGCGGCGACGGCGTGCGGCCAGCTCGTGCCAAGCCCCAACCGCATCGCGGTCACCGGACCGGAACATCTCCGAAGCCTCGGTGAGCCGGGCGATCACTCCGTCGATCTCCGCGGCGACGGCCTCCCGGTTCCCGGCGAAGATGTCGCCCCAGATGGCGGGGTTCGCCCCGGCCACCCGGGTGGCGTCGCGGAAGCTCGGCCCCACCTCGGGCAGGTGCTCGGACTCCTCACTGAGGGCGGTCGTGGCCTGCGTGACCAGCACATTGGCGAGGACGTGCGGAAGGTGGCTGATCGTCGCCATGAGGCGGTCGTGGGTGTCCGCCTCGATCGCCTGCGGCCGGGCCCCGATCTCGGAGATCGCCCGCTGTACCCGGTCGTAGAGCAGGCCGCCCGTCCTCTGGGTCGGCGTGAGGTACCAGCGGGCGCCCTCGAAGAGGTCGGCGCGGGCGTTCTCGATCCCCGAGGTCTCCGCTCCCGCCAGGGGATGCCCGCCGATGAACCGGCTCTCCGCACCGAGCGCCGCGATCACATCTCGCTTCACGGAACCCACGTCCGTGACGGCGCAGTCTTCGCCGGCCGCGTCGAGTGCCTCGGCGGCCAGCCCGGGAAGGGCGGTGACCGGCGCCGCGCAGAAGGCCAGCTCCACGCCCTCCACTGCGGCCCCCACGCTCTCGGCCGCCTCGTCGACCGCCCCCAGCTCGGCCGCCCTGTCCAGCAGCCCGCGATCGGGGTCGAAGCCCGCCACCTCGGCCCCCAGCCTGCGGCGTGCGGCCAGCCCGATCGATCCTCCGATCAGGCCGACGCCGAGGACGGCGATTCTCATCCGGTCGGGCTCAGCCGGCCTCGCGCCGCTTCCGCACCGCCGAGGCGAGCCGGTCGAGGGTCAGCACGGTGTTGTCCCAATCCATGCAGGCATCGGTGATCGACTGGCCGTAGACCAGCGGCTCATCCGAGGCGAGGTCCTGGCGTCCGGCTACCAGGAACGACTCCATCATCACGCCCACGATGGCGCCGCCCCCGACGGCGATCTGGTCGGCGATCTCGCTCACGACCGCGGGCTGGCGCTCGTGGTCCTTGCCGCTGTTGTCGTGGGAGGCGTCGATCACGACCCGCTCCGCAAGATCGGCGTCGCGCAGCTGCCCCAGGGCCTCATCCACCGAGTTGGCGTCGTAGTTCGGGGCGCCCCGCCCGCCGCGGAGGATCACGTGGCAGTCCTCGTTGCCCTCGGTGTAGAGGATCGCCGGGGTGCCGCTGACGTCAACGCCGGCGAACGCATGCGGAGCGGCCGCCGCCCGGACGGCGTCGACGGCGAGCCTGACGCTGCCGGCCGTCCCGTTCTTGAACCCGACGGGCATCGAGAGGCCCGACGCGAGCTGGCGGTGAATCTGGCTCTCGGTCGTCCGCGCGCCGATCGCTCCCCAGGCGACCACGTCGGAGATGTACTGCGGGGTGATCGGGTCGAGAAACTCGCACCCGATCGGGAGCCCCTGGTCGGTCACCTCGAGCAGCAGGCGGCGCGCAGTGTGCAGCCCGAAGTTCACGTCCCGCGAGCCGTCCAGGTGCGGGTCGTTGATCAGCCCCTTCCAGCCCGTGGTGGTGCGGGGCTTCTCGAAGTAGACCCGCATGGCCACGCAGAGGTCATCGCGCAGGTCCGAAGCCTGGTCCGCCAGCTTCCGGCCGTAATCGACCGCGGCCTCGGGGTCGTGGACGCTGCACGGCCCGACGACCACTAGCAGGCGGTCGTCCGCGCGGTCGAGGATCGACTTCACCTCGGCCCTGCGGGCGAGCACCGCATCCTCCCGCTCGGTCCCCAGGGGCAGGTCCTCCAGGATCTCCGCGGGCGAGACGAGCTCGACGACCCGCTCGATGCGCTGGTCCCTGACGCGGTCCGCCTGCTGTCTGGGTATCTCCTTCATCTTGAAATTCATCCTGGCTGTCCCTTCTTTCTACTGGTCTGGCGAGGGTCCTGGGCCGTGACTGCCGGCGGTCCCGTACGTGCACCGGCGTCGATTCGGCGGCGGTGTTTGCGGCCGCCGTTGATGCGGGGCGCCCGGCGAGTGGTGGATCTGCGTCAGCGGCTATCGGCAGCCGCGGGCCGGACGCCTAGGTAAATCGCCAGAAGTAAAAGTAGACACGCGAAGGAGCCGCGGAGCGGCTCGAAGGTGAAGCCGTGTGCGTGCCGTGCTGCATACGCGCCACATTCAAGCAGACGGCCCTGCAAATCGCGAACGAGTCAGCTCAGGAGGTCGCGCATCGCGGCGAGGAACCGCTCGTTCTCCGCGCGCGTCCCGTAGGTGACCCGGAGGTGGCCCGGGCCGCCGAGCGGCGTGCCCGGGCGGACGGCGACACCGGCCTTCGCGAGGGACTCCACCGTCTCCTCCTCGTCGAGATCCCCTAGATCGATCCAGGAGAAGTTCGCCTGCGAGTCCGCGGTCTCGAAGCCCAGCTCGCGAAGCTCCTCCTCCACGAAGACCCGCTCGATCACGTTCTTCTCCACGCGGTCGGCGACGTCGTCCTGGTGGCGGATCGCTTCGCGCGCCGCCGCCTGGGCGAGCGAGTTGACGCTGAACGGCTGGCGCACGGCGTCGACTGCGGCGCGGAACTGCGGAGAGCAGAGCGCATAGCCCACGCGCACCCCCGCCAGGCCATGGCACTTGCTGAAGGTGCGCAGAAGGACGACATTCGGGTTCTTCGCGAGCAGGTCGAGCGTCGTATCCGGGTCGTCGTTGATCTGGTACTCGATGTATGCCTCGTCGAGGATGATCGTCGTCCGATCGGGAATGCTTTCGATGAACGTGGCGAGCCGATTCGCCGGAATGTGCGTGCCGGTCGGGTTGTTCGGGTTGCAGACGATCAGCACCTGCGTGGCGGCCGTCACCTCCTCGAGCATCGCCGTCAGGTCGTGGACGTATCCATCGCCGAGGGGCACACGGATCTCCCTCGCCCCGCAGAGCGGCGCCAGGTAGGGGTAGATCGAGAAAGAGGGCCAGGCGAAGAGGATCTCGTCGCCGGGCTCGCAGAGCGCGAGCGCGGCGGCGAGCAGGATCTCGCAGGAGCCGTTGGAGACGGCGATCCGGGCGGGATCCGTCTCGTGATGGTCCGCAATCGCCCGGCGGAGCGCACGCGCACCGGGATCCGGGTACCGGTTGACGCCCGACGCCGCCCGCGCGATCGCATCGATCACCGCCGGGTGGGGTGGGAACGGCGACTCGTTCGAGGCGAGCTTGATCGCATCGGGGGTCTCCGCGCGCGCCTTGGCGTCGTCGAGCGACGTCCCCGGCTCGTAGTGCGGGATCCGCGCCAGTTTCTCGGCGAAGGTGACCGTCATCTGCAGCTCATTGTTACCGAGGGCTCGTCGGGTGCCGGAACCTGATCGCCACCGCCTGCGTACGCGGGTGCACCTTCTCGTCGCCGTCCGCCCTCCACCCGTGGCACTCGTAGAAGGCGATGGCGGGCACGTTGTCCTTGAAGGTCCAGAGGACGGCCTCGTCGTAGGGAAGCCCCGCGAGCCGCTCCATCGCGGCGCGCATCAGGGCACCTCCCGCCCCCTGCCCCCATCGGTCCGGCTCGACGTAGATCGCGACGAGCTCGGCCACGTTCTGCCCGAGGTCCTGCTCGCGGCACGGAGCGGCGACGAAGCAATAGCCGGCGAACCCCCCGTTGATCTCGGCGACGTAGCTGAACGCGTCCCCGAGCGGACGGCGCAGGCCGACGCGGACCTCGTGATGCCAGCGCGCGATCGGCAGGTCGGCGAGGCGATCGGGCGTGACGATGTCCCGGTACGCGGTTCGCCATCCCGCCGCCGTCACGGCGACGATCGCATCGGTGTCCTCCGGGATCGCCTCGCGCACCCGGACGGATCCGCTCTCCACTACTGAGCCGCCTTCAGGTCCGAGCGCAGCTCCTGGGCCTCGCCGAGATAAGCGTGAGTCGGGGTGTGATCGCCGGGTGCGTAGTAGTGGACCAGGGTCCGGATCACCGAGGGCATGGCGCCAGGGACGTCGACCTCCTGTGCGCAGAGCAGCGGGACCCGGTCGAGGCCGAGGTTGCGAGCCGCCACGGCCGGGAACTCCGCATTGAGGTCGTGGGTGGAGGTGAAGATGCAGCTCACGATCCGCTCCGGAACGAGGTCGTTCCTGCCGATCAGCTCGCGCACGAGTTCCTCGGTGGCCGCCACGATCGCCCCGGGGTCGTTGCTCGGGGCCTTCGTCGCGCCCCGCACCGCCCACAGCCTGAGCCGCTCAGTCATGGCGCGGAATCTTCCCAGAGCGCCGCGATCTCCCTCCGATCGAGCCGTCGAGCCTCGCCGCGGCGCAGGTCAGCGAGGTCGAGGGGCCCGATACGAGTGCGGGTGAGCTCCTCCACCTGGTTTCCGATCGCTTCGGCCATTCGCCGGACCTGGCGCTTGCGCCCCTCCCTGATCGTGATCTCGAGCTCTCGCTCGCCGAGCCGCTCGACCTCGGCCGCAGCCGTCGGACCATCCTCCAGCTCAATCCCGCGGCGCAGCCGATCGAGCTCGGCCTCGGAGAGGGGGCGCGCGAGTCGGACGAGGTAGGTCTTCGGCACCCCGTAGCGCGGGTGACTCAGGCGGTTGGCGAGCCCGCCGTCGTTGGTCAGCAGGATCAGACCGGTCGAATCCGCGTCGAGGCGTCCGACCGGGTAGAGGCGGCGGGGGGAGTCGACCAGCTGGGTGACCGCGCGCCGCCTGCCCGGCTCCCGGGCGGTTGAGACGACCCCGAGCGGCTTGTTGACCGCCCAGACCTCGCGCGGCTCGGGAGCGACCGGGCGGCCCTCCACCTCGACATCCGATCGCTCATCGACGTCCTTGGCGGGATCCGTGACCACCTCGCCGCCGACACGGACCTTGCCGGCCGCGATCAGCTCCTCGGCCGCGCGACGGGAGGCAACTCCTGCGTGAGCGAGGTACTTGGCCAGGCGCACCCCACGATTGAAGCCGAGCGGGCGGAGGAGCGGCGGGAGTCTCTCACCGGGCCTCGACGAAAAACAAGCGAATCTCAGGTATCGCTGCCTGCCCGGCGCGGCCGCTCAGCAGCTGCCGAGCTTGGCCAGATCCGAGCGGTAGATCTGCATGTCCGCGTGATTCCAGTCGCCGTGCGTCTGGCCCTTGAAGCGCGGGTCGAGCTCCTTGTAGAAGGGCGAGGAGAGACTCTCGTTGTGGCCGATCACCTGGCTGACCGGGATACCGAGCCTGCAGCGGAGCCACTGGGTCAGCCGCAGCGAGGCCTTGAGCTGCGCCGGTCGGTTGAGGATGTCCTGGTCGGAGAAGCCGACGTGCTCGATGCCTACTGCCGTCCAGTTGAGCCCGACCGTGTGACGGCAGCGGATCGTCGGCGGGACGAACTTGTAGACGGCGCCCGAGGCGGCGACCGCGTAGTGCGAGCAGACGTTGGGAAGCTCGTGGAACTCGACGTCCGGTTGGTCGGTGCGGAAGGTGTTGAAGATCGCGCCGATGCTGCCGGCCTGGGCGAAGTGGATGACGATCACCTTGGGATTGACGAGGCGCCACTTGTACTGCCCGTAGTGCCGCTTTGAGTAGGCCGCCATCTCCCGCTTCCGCTTCTTCGGATACGGGATCAGCTTCTTGTTGATTGGGGGCTTGGCCGCGGCCGATGTCTCGGCGGACGGCGGCGACGCGGCCCCGGACCCGGCGCCGATCCCGACCGCCACAACGATCGCAGTCACCGCGAGGATCAGCCTGCTCACCTCAGCGGCCCTCCGCCACGGTGAGGGCCGCACGCGCCTGCCGAGTTGCTGCCCGCCCGCTGATCCCGCCGTGCGGCAGCTCGACCACGAACGCGACGTTCTCCGGCAGAACGTGCGTCTCCCAGCTGATCGCCGTGCCGCGCAGGCCGGTTCCCCTGCAGCTTGTGCCCATACCGACCAGCTTCGCGTACTCGACCGCGAGCTGCGGGTTGCCGTGACAGGCGAGCACCGCGCCCCAGGGCTGGTGGTACCAGATCGAGATGTCCGGCCGGATCCGCCGGGCGAACGCCATCAGCGCCCGGGTCTCCGGCTCGGAGGCCGGCCGCGGGCCCGGGTAGTAGCCGCTCGAGTGTGGGACGTTGCCGCGCCACCGGTAGGGGAAGTTGCGGTTCAGGTCCACCCCATGCGCGTTCTTGCGCGCATGTGCCGTGAGCCCATCCGGGTTAACCGTCGCGATCGCCCAGAGTTGCGTGCCGGACAGAGCGCTCGTCTGACGAGACGCCTCGCGCTTGAGGGCCCGGACCACCTGAAGTCCCGCCCGCTCGTCTCCGTGAATAACGCCGACCAGGAGCGCGACCCGCGTGCCGGCCGGGTCGCCGATCTGGGCTGCCGTGATCGGCCTCTTCTCGACGGACCTGCCCACGATCTCCCGCTGTGTCGCGGTCGACGCCGGCGGGTCAGCCGCCGCTCCTCCGCCGAGCGTCCCCGCCGTGATCGCGGCGAGCGCAAGCGCCGCCGCGACGGTGACCCTCACTCGGCCCGCTGCTCACCCGCCTTCAGCAGGCGCTCGCGCAGCTCGCGCTCGTCCTCGGGCGTCGGATCGAATTGGGCCGGGTCGGGCAGGGCATCGAGGCCGGAGAGGCCGAAGAGCTTCTCGAACAGCCCGGTCGTCCCGTAGGTGACCGCTCCGAAGCGGGTCCTGCCCCGCTCCTCGATCATCCCCCTCTCCGTCAGGCTTGCCACCGCCGAGTCCGACGCCACGCCGCGTATCCGCGCGATCTCGGGCCGCGAGACCGGCTGCAGGTAGGCGACGATCGCCAGGACCTCCGCCTGCGCCTGGGTGAGCGGCGGGGTACGGGGTTTCGCGAGGAGCCGCCGGGCGGCCGCCTCGGCCTCGGGGACCGCTGCGAGCGTGACACCGCCGGCGACTCGGCGCATCCGGACGCCGCGCTCATCGGCAGCGAGCCGGCCCTCCAGCACCTCGATCGCCTGGGCCACGGCCTCCTCCTCGACCTCGATCGCCTCGGCGAGCTCCGCGGCGGTAAGCGGCTCCGGCGAGAGGAAGAGCAGCGCCTCGACCGTCGCGGCCAGGCCGTCCGTGGTCATAGGGCCTCCACCTCGATCCGCCCGAAGGTCTCCTTCTGTGTCCAGGTCGCCTCGCCGCGTCGGTAGAGCTCGAGCAACGCGAACAGCGTCACGGCCTGGGTGAAGCGGTCCTCGCGACCGAAGGCGTCGTCGAAGTCGAGCGTCCTGCGCGAGCGCAGCAGGTCGCGGACCACCCCCAGCCGCCGCTGCAGCGAGACGGTGCTGCGGATGTGCCCGGTGTCGGGCTCGGGGGGCAGCCTGAGCAGGTCACCCATCGCGGCCCCGAGTCGGTGGGGCTCGTACGCCTGGGTCGCCGCCTCGAGTGCCGCTCGACGGAGCTCGGGGGGAGGCTGCGCCGAGCGGTACATGACGCCTCCCTCCCGCTCGAAGCACTCGCTGAGCACCTTCGCCGCCGCGCTGTAGCGGCGGTACTCGAGCATCCGGGCGAGCAGCTCGTCGGCTGCCTCCTCAGGCCCGAGCTCCTCGGCGCCATCCTCGTTCGGCAGCAGCAGCCGTGACTTGAGCTCGCAGAGCGCCGCGATCAGGACCAGGAACTCGGTGACCGTCTCGAGGTCGAGGTCTCCCGTCTCCCCGAGGTGGTCAACGTAGGTGATGACGATCTGCCCCAGGGGCACCTCCGAGAGGGAGATCTCCTCCCTCAGGAGGACGGCGAGAAGCAGGTCGAACGGCCCCTGGAAGACGTCCAGGTCGAGGTCGAGCTCCGAAACCGAGGTCACCTTGGGAACAGTAGAGCCCCGCCCGGAACCATCGTGCGCGACGCTCAGGCCGGGCCGATGCCCATCACCGAGCGCACCTCGGCGAGGGTCCCGGAGGCGATCTCCCGCGCCTTCTCGGCGCCCGCGGCGAGCGTCGTCTCGAGCGCGGGCTGGTCCGGGCGCAGCTCCTCGTAGCGCTCACGGACCGGCGCGAGCAGGTCGACGACCGCCTCCGCGACGGCCGCCTTGAAGTCCCCGTAGCCGGAGCGTGCGAACTCGCGCTCGATGTCCTCCTCGCCCGTCCCCCGCGCGACCGCCAGGATCTCGATCAGGTTCGCGACCCCCTCCTTGCCCTCCCCCCGCTTCACCTCGGAGCCCGAATCGGTGACCGCGCTCTTGATCTTCTTGGTCACCGTTTCCGGGTCATCGAGGACCAGCACCGTCCCCGCCTCGCTGCCGCCGGTCGTCGACATCTTGTTGGTGGGCTCCTGGAGATCCATGATCCGCGCGCCGACCGCGGGGATGCGGTGCTCGGGCTCCACCAGGATCGGGCCGAACCGCTCGTTGAAGCGCCGCGCGATCTCCCGCATCATCTCGACGTGCTGGCGCTGGTCCTCTCCCACCGGCACCTCCTGAGCCTTGTAGGCGAGCACGTCGGCGGCCTGGAGCACCGGATAGAAGAACAGCCCCGCCGAGACGAGCTCCCGCTGCTTCGCGGACTTCTCCTTGAACTGGGTCATGCGGTTGAGGTCGCCGTGTGCCGTCAGCGCCGACAGGTACCAGGTGAGCTCGGTGTGTTCGCGGACGTCGGACTGGCGAAAGAGGATGCAGCTGGCGGGGTCGAGGCCGGCGGCGATCAGGATCGCGGTCGTGTCGTAGACGTTCTCGCGCAGCGTCGCCGGGTCCCACGGAACCGTCAGCGCGTGCAGGTCGACGATGCAGTAGATCGCCGGGTCGCCCCTGTCCTGCCCCTCGACGTACTGGCGAATCGCCCCGATGTAGTTGCCGAGGTGCTTGCTGCCCGTCGGCTGGATGCCGCTGAAGATGCGCACGGGCGCGGACTATAGGAAGGAGGCCTCAGTGGGCCCGGCCCGACCATGGGCCGACGCCGCTGATCCGCTCCGGGGTGGTCCGGATCACGTAGCCGGGCGGCGGGTCGTCCATCGGCGGGAACCTGACGTCGGGGCCGAGATAGACGTGCGCGAGGCGCTGCAGCAGCTCGGCCGCGCCTCCCTCCTGGATCCTGGCAATCCCGCTGATCACCAGGTACTCGCGCAGGCCGGCCTCGCTGATGCCGGTGCCCTCGATCGAGATCGCGACGCGCGGCTCGCGCTCGACGTTCTTCACCTTCCGGTTGCGCGGCAGATGGGCGCTGACGACCTCGTCGCCCTCCAGTCCCACCCAGACGCAGCTCACCTGCGGGCTCCCGTCGGGATTCAGGGTGACCATGTGGGCGAGCCGGTCGGACTCGATCAGCTTGCGCGCCTCCGGATGGAGCTCGGTCATCGGCCGTGCCTAGGCCGGCTCGGCAACGGGCTCGCCCTCGCGATGCGGTGCCTGGTCGAGATGGTCGGGGCAATGGGCGCACTCTCCGGCGGGAGCGGCGCGCGGCGAGTCGTAGGTGGTTTCACGCGGCGGGTTCCGCAGCCCGATGCCGGCGATCACTCCACCCACGATCATCAGGGTCCCCGCGGTCATCATCGCCAGGTGGAAGCCGTCCTCGGCGCCCGCCACCGTCGCGCTCTCGACCTCGGCGGCCTCCGCGGGCGGCAACCGGTCGGTGGACGGCGGCTGCAGCGGGTTGTCCTTGGCCTTGTTGATCGCCTGATCCGACCGCGCGGAGAGGCTGGCGTCCGCGAGCTTGCCGTCGACGGTGGACCCGAACTTGCCCGCGATCAAGGCACCGAACACCGCAATCGCGAGCACTCCCGCGATTCGCGAGACCGCGTTGTTGATGCCCGAGGCGACGCCGACGCGATTCTCCGCGACCGAATTGAGCGCCGTGGCCGTCAGCGGCGCCACCGTCGCCGACAGGCCGAGGCCGAAGACGAGCACGCCCGGGAGCACGTCCCCGACGTAGCTGGGGTCCGCCCCGACGCGGGTGAGCAGGATCAAC
The DNA here is from genome assembly GCA_963728755.1 of uncultured Solirubrobacterales bacterium. GTDB lineage: Bacteria > Actinomycetota > Thermoleophilia > Solirubrobacterales > 70-9 > DASUPK01. The sequence continues at coordinate 58,163 of CAVSLI010000003.1, forward strand.
CCGATTCCACCGACGATCGGCCCGACGCACATCGGCACCCGGGGGCCCGTGCTCGTCGCGATCCTGCCGAATACCGGCGAGAGGGCGAAGAGGACCAGCGAGATCGGAGTGGTCGCAAAGCCGGCCGCCAGCGGCGAGTAGCCGGCGGTCTGCTGCAGGAAGAGGGTGACGAAGAAGAACGCGCCGATCAGCCCCGAGTAGACGATCAGCGTCTCGAGGTTGGTGACGGCGAAGTTCCGGACCCGGAAGAGGCCGAGGTCGAGCATCGAGTGCCGGTAGCGCGACTCCCAGACGAGGAAGAGCGAGAAGAGCAGCACACCGCCGACCAGCGGGACCAGGACGATCGGGTCGCTCCAGCCGTGCGATCGGCTGCTCGATGAATCCGAAAACGATCCCGCCGAGGCCGAGAGCCGACATCAGGATTCCGAGCCAGTCGATCGCGCGATCCGCCTCTGGATCGAGGCTCTCCCCGACGTGAGAGCGGGTGAGGAGAACCGTGAAGATGACCAGCGGGATGTTGACCCAGAAGATCGCACGCCACGAGATCGCCTCGACGAGCGCCCCGCCGCCCGCCGGTCCGACCACCGTGGCGATCCCTGTCCAGGCCGTCCAGGTGCCCACCGCCTTGCCGCGCTCGGCGCCCTCGAAGGTCGCCGCGATGATCGCCAGCGATCCCGGCACCAGCAGGGCGCCGGTCAGCCCCTGCAGCGCCCGGGCGGCGATCAGGAACACGCTCGAGGGAGCGAGAGCGCAGAGGACGGAGGTGATCCCGAAGCCGATCAGGCCGAGCGTGAAGAGCCGCCGGCGACCGAACTGGTCGCCGAGCGCTCCCCCGACGAGGAGCAGCGAGACCGTGGCCAGAGCGTAGGCCTCGACGACCCACTGCTGATCGGCGAGGCCGGCGTTGAGGTCGTCGGAGATCGCCGGCAGAGCGACGTTGACGACCGTGGCGTCGAGGAAGACGATCGTCGAGCCCAGAATCGTCGCGATCATGGTGAACCGCTTGCGGCGACGGTCGTCGGACAAGACTCGTCCAGTCTACGGAGGCGCCTATCTCGCCACTCGGACGGGCTTGAAGAAACGAGTGGAAGGAGCGAGACTGACACGGTCCGAATGAGGGGACGGGTGGCGCTAATCGCGGTGGCGTCCTTGACGCTGGCCACGGCCGCCGGTGGCGGCAGCCCGGCGACCCCCCGCGCGGCGGGCAACCGCGCTCGGCCCAAGGGGGCCGAGCAGATCCAGGTGACCCTGCCGACCGGCTGCACTCACGGGGGGCCCCGTTCCACACCCACGGCCCTCGCCGGAGGAAGCGGATCGCGATCGGCTTCGACGACGGCCCGAGCGACTACACGCTCAAGGTGCTGCGGGTGCTGCGCCGGTTCGACTCCCGCGCCACCTTCTTCGAGATCGGCCAGGAGGTTCCCGGACGAGCCGCAACAATGCGAAAGGTCCTGGTCGAGGGCAGCGAAATCGGAAACCACTCGCTCCACCACGAAGCCGAGCCATCCTCGGGCTCGCTGCACGAGACCAATCACCTGATTCGCGAGGCGACCGGTTTCAGGCCCTGCGACTTCCGCCCGCCCGGCGGGCATGTCAACGCCAGCCTGATCGGCCGCGCGCACGCGCAGCACCTGGTCACCGTCAAATGGGAAGTGGACCCTCGTGACTGGGCCAACCCCGGGGTCGGGGCAATCGCCTCGAATGTCATCCAGCACGCCCACAACGGCTCGATCGTGGTCATGCACGACGGCGGCGGCAACCGCAGCCAGACGGTCTCGGCCCTGCCCTCGATCCTCGCCCACTTCCGCGCCCGCGGCTACGAGTTCGTGACAGTGGCCGAGTTGCTCGGCAACAAGTTCATCTACCCGTCGCCCCCGACCCCCTAGGGCTCGGGCGGCTCGCGCAGCTGGTGGGCGGGCGTGAAGAAGTTCCGGCGCGCCAGGGTGATCGCCATCAGCGCCGCGATCGAGACGGCGCCGAGCAGGACGTAGAGCAGGATCAGCTGGAGGCGGACGGCGTCCGTCGGGTTCGCGCCGGCGAGGAGCATTCCGACCATCGTCCCCGGGAAGAAGATCAGGCCGGTCGTCTTCGTCGAGTCGACCAGGGTGATCATCCCCGAGCGCAGGCTGCGGCGGACCAGCGGCATCACGGCCTGAGAAGAGGTCGCGCCCAGGGCGAGGGTCGCCTCGATTCGCTTCGACTGATCGTGGACGTCCTCGCCCAGCCGGTTGAGAGCGACTGCCGCCGAGGTCATCGAGTTGCCCACCACCATCCCGCCGACGGGCACCACGTAGCGGGGGGTCGCGTCGAAGATGCCGAGTCCCAGGACGAGGCCCAGGGTCGCGGCGGCGGCCACCCCGAGCGAGACGAGCAGCGGCCAGAAGGCACCCGGAACCTGCTGTGCGCGCGAGCGAGCGGTGAACGCTCCGAAGACGACCATCACCGAGATCAACGCGACGACGAGGACGGCCGAGTTCTCGTCGAAGATCACGGTGATCACGTAGCCGATCGCGGTCAGCTGGAGGAACGATCGGACCACCGCGATGCCGATGTCCTCCTCGAGACCGGCGTGCCACGACCGCGAGGCGATCGCCGCGATCGCCACCAGCGCAAGTGCGGCGGCGACCTCGCCGAGAGTCACGTGGATCGATCCGGAGGAGGCCGCCAGCGGGAGGATCACGTGGCGTCCTCGGCGGTGATGCGAGGGGGCGCCGCAGCCGCAGGCGAGGCGCCACCCGTTTGTGGTCGGGGCTCGAGGGGTTCAGCGAGAAGCTCGGACGCCGGCCCCTGGGCGATCACCCTGCCCGACTCGATCCGGACGACGTAGTCCGCCAGCCGCCTGGCCTGGTCGATGTCATGCGTGACCACAACGAGCGAGATCGCCGTCCGTACCCGGAGGTGCCGGAGGGTCGCCTCCACCGCTTGCCGCGCGACCTGGTCGAGGGCAGACGTCGGTTCGTCGAGCAGGAGAACGCGCGGCTCGAGCGCCAGTGCGCGCGCCAGCATCACCCGCTGCTGCTCGCCCACGGAGAGCTTGGAGGCGTCGCGGTCCTCGAAGTCCGGGTCGAGGCCGGCGAGCTCTAGGCAGCGGCGGGCGTCGAAGCTGCGTCCCGCCAGCCGCGGGCCATAAGCGACGTTGTCGTGGACCGTGCCGTCGATCAACGCCGGCAGCTGCGGCACCAGGCTGACCTCGCGCCGGAGCGCCAGCGGGTCGTACTCCCGCACGTCCCGCCCCTCGTAGAGCACGCGCCCGGAGTCGGGGTCGGCCAGCCGGTTGAGCAGCCGCAGGAGTGTGGACTTGCCGCTACCGGAGGGTCCGAGCAGCGAGCAGGCCCCGACCGGGAGCCTGGCGCGGACTTCGCTGAGCACGACCTGGCCGCCGCGCGAATAGATGACCTCCTCCAGCTCGAAGAGCATTCTCCGATTATCCGGTGCCGGTCTAAAAGCATCCGCATAATCGAGTGCCGTGCCCCGGACCGAATACGAGTCGACCCTCGAGAGCGCCCCCCGCGAGGAGATGCCGAGCCGGCTGGAGCCGATGCTGGCCAAGCCAGGACGCATCCCCGTGTCCGACTCCGGCGAGTGGGCGTACGAGATCAAGTGGGACGGGATTCGCGCCCTCGGGTACGCGGATCACGGCCGCTGGTGCATGCTCAGCCGCCGGCTCGAGGACGTCACCGCCCGCTATCCGGAGCTCGCACCGATCGGCGAGGCGCTCGCCGATCGTGGCGCGATCCTCGACGGCGAGGTTGTCGTGGTCGACCCCGGGGGCAGGCCCCGCTTCCAGCTGATCCAGAGCCGCATGGGTCTCACTTCCCCGGCCGCGATCAAGGCGCGGGTCGCGCAGACGCCCGTCGACTACGTGATCTTCGACCTGCTGCACCTCGACGGGCACTGCGTGCGCGAGCTCCCGTATGTCCGTCGTCGCGAGCTGCTCGACGAGCTCGGCCTCGAGGGCCCGCGATGGCGGACCCCCCGGTACCGCCACGGCGGCGGCGCCGGCCTGCTGGAGGCGGCCCGCCGCCAGGGCCTCGAGGGCATCGTTGCGAAGCGCTGCGACAGCCCCTACCGGCCGGGCCGGCGCAGCGGCGAGTGGATCAAGGAGCGTGTCTGGCGCCGGCAGGAGTTCGTGATCGGCGGCTACATTCCCGGCGAGGGTCGGCGAGCCGATCGCGTCGGCTCGCTGCTGGTCGGCTACTACGACCGGCGGACCTCCGAGCTCGCCAAGGGCGAGACGCAGGCGCTGCACTTCGCCGGAGGCGTCGGCTCGGGCCTGACGGAGGACCTGATCGACTCCCTGACGCGCGAGCTCGGCAGGCTGGAACGTGCCGAGAGCCCCTTCGACGTCGGGGCCCCCACCGGGCCGAAGGCCCGCTACGCCGTCTGGTGTGAACCGCTGCTGGTCTGCGAGGTTTCGTGGACCGAGTGGACCGACGAGGAGACGCTGCGCCAGCCCGCCTTCAAGGGCATGGTCGATGACAAGGACCCGCGCGAGGTGGTCAGAGAGGAGTAGGGAGCGATGAATTTGGCGCCCGTCGCGGGTCTCATCTCCATGGGACGCAATCTCGCGCCCGGTTCGGGGAGCCCGCCCAGGGGTAACCTGAGTGGTGTCGAAGGATCCAGGATCGAGGTGATCACGCGTGGCTAGGGCGATATGGAGCGGTTCGATCAGTTTCGGGCTGCTCAACGTGCCGGTGAGGCTCTACAGCGCCGTCTCCAAGCAGACGGTGCGCTTCCGCGAGCTTCGGGAGGGCGACGGCTCGCGGGTCAAGCACAAGCGCGTCGCCGAGTCCGACGGCAAGGAGGTCCCCTACGAGAAGATCGTCAAGGGCTACGAGTACGCCCCTGACCAGTACGTGGTGCTCACGCGCGACGAGCTCTCCGAGCTCGAGCCGCAGCGAAGCCGCGCGGTCGAGATCCAGGACTTCGTCGACCTCGACGACATCGACCCGATCTACTTCGAGCAGCCCTATTACCTCGGCCCCGACAAGGGCGCCGAGCGCGCCTACGCGCTCCTCGTCCAGGCGATGAAGGACGCCCGCAAGGTCGCGATCGCGCGCTTCGTGCTCCGCAACAAGGAGCATCTGGCCGCGATCCGTCCGATGGACGACGTCCTCACCCTGACGACGATGCGCTTTCACGACGAGGTCTCATCGCCGCAGGACCTCGACGGCGAGGTCTTCGAGGAGGCGAAGCCGAAGAAGCCCGAGAAGCGCGAGCTCGAGATGGCCAAGCAGCTGATCGAGTCGCTGACCAGCGACTTCGACCCCGACAAGTACCGCGACGAGTACCGCGACGAGCTGCTCGACCTGCTCGAGCGCAAGGCCGAGGGCAAGGAGGTGGTCTCGGCCCCGACCGAGGAGCCGAAGCCGACCAAGGCCCCGGACCTGATGGCCGCACTCGAGGAGAGCCTGGCGGCGGTGCGCGGCGAGGAGCCCGAGACGGATGGCAAGGCCAAGGAGAAACCCAAGGCCCGGTCGAAGAGCTCATCCCGCTCCAAGTCCTCATCGCGCTCCAAGAGCTCCTCGAGCTCGAACGGGCGCAAGTCCGCCTCGCGCTCGCGCAAAAAGACCAAGGCGCGCTCCTAGGCTCTCGCCCGCACTAGGTGGCGAGCGCGAAGACCAAGAGGCGTGACCAGGAGGTCACCGTCGGCAATCGACGGCTGAAGGTGACCAACCTCGACAAGGTCCTGTATCCGAAGACGAGGACCACGAAGGCCCAGGTGATCGACTACTACGCGCGGGTTGCTGACGTGATCCTGCCGCATCTCAAGGGCCGCCCGCTCACGCTGCGGCGCTTCCCGGAGGGCGTCGGCAACCCCGGCGCGTCGTTCTTCGAGAAGAACTGCCCCAAGCACCGGCCGGAGTGGGTGAAGACGACGCCCATCTACGTCGACCGCCGCGCCGGTGAGATCGACTTCTGCCTCTGCGAGAACCATCCGACGCTGATCTGGATGGCACAGCTGGCCGCCCTCGAGCTGCACCCCTCGCTCTCCAAGGCCAAGCGAATGGAACAGCCCACCGTGCTCGCCTTCGATCTCGATCCCGGCCCGCCGGCCAGCCTGGTCCAGTGCTGCCAGGTGGCGCTACGGGTGCGGGAGCTGTTTGGGGCATTCGGCCTCGAGGGGTTCCCGAAGGTGTCCGGCGGCAAAGGGCTGCAGGTCTACTTCCCCCTCAACACGAGGGTCACCTACGAGGAGACCAGCCCCTTCGCCAAGGCCGTCGCGCAGCTGCTGGAGAAGCAGACCCCGAAGGATGTGGTCTCGAAGATGGCCAAGGTCGACCGGCGCGGCAAGGTCTTCGTCGACTGGAGCCAGAACCACCAGAAGAAGACGACGATCGCCGTCTATTCGCTACGGGCCCGCGATCGCCCCACCGCCTCAATCCCGCTCCACTGGCGCGAGGTGGAGCGCGCCGCCAAGCGCGGTGACGCCGAGAACCTGCGCTTCGAGATCCCCGACGCAGTCAAGCGGATCGAGAAGGAGGGCGACCTCTTCGAGCCCGTCCTCAAGCTGAAGCAGAAGCTCCCCGCGCTCGACAGCCTCGAGGACGCCTGAACATCCGCCCAATGGGGCGGCGAAGGGCGGATGCCCTCCGCGGCGTAGGAGGAGATGGCATCTCGCCCGCCTGACGGTCTCGAGGCGCCGGCCGCAGTTTTTGACTGGGGCGCGGTCGGCGCCTAGAGCCTCTGGCGGACGACCGGGTTGCGGTTGGCCGCCACCTCGTCTAGCCGGCGGACTGGGGTCGTGTATGGCGCGCCCTGCGCGATCCCCGGATCCTCGGCCGCCTCCTCGAGGATCGAGTCGATCGCCTTGGCGAACGCGTCCAGCGTCTCCCGGGTCTCGGTCTCGGTGGGCTCCACCATCAGCGCCTCGTCCACGAGCAGCGGGAAGTAGACGGTGGGTGGATGCATGCCGTGGTCGAGCAGCCGCTTGGCGATGTCCAGGGTCTTGACGCCCAGCTCGCGCCTCGCCGGCGCTCCGGAGAGAACGAACTCGTGCATCGGGCGGCGTTCGAAGGCCACCGGCGTGTAGCGGCCCGCCCTCCCCTCACTCATCCTCGCGAGCAGATAGTTGGCGTTCAGGACGGCCGCCTCCGATGCCTCCTGCAGTCCGTCGCCGCCCAGGCTGAGGATGTAGGCGTAGGAGCGCACGAACACCCCGAAGTTCCCCTGGAAGCCCCGCAGGCGCCCGATCGACTTCGGCCGGTCGTAGTCGAGCTCGAAGCTCGGCTGGCCACCGTTCTGACCCTCGCGGCGCACCACCTGAGGCCGGGGCAGGTAGGGCTCGATCCGGTCCGAGCAGGCGATCGGCCCAGCCCCCGGACCGCCCCCGCCGTGCGGCTGCGAGAACGACTTGTGGAGGTTGACGTGGACGATGTCAAAGCCCATGTTGCCCGGACGCGAGCGGCCCATGATCGCGTTCAGGTTGGCGCCGTCGTAGTACAGCGTCCCGCCGGCGTCGTGAACGATCTTTGCGATCTCCGCGATGTTCTCGTCGAAGAGACCGAGCGTGTTGGGGTTGGTGAGCATCAGGCAGGCGGTGTCGTCGCCGGCCTTGGAACGGAGGTCATCGAGATCGATGCCGCCGCGTTCGTTGGACGCGAGCTTCACCACCTCGTAGCCGGCCATCGTCACGGTGGCCGGGTTGGTCCCGTGGGCCGTGTCCGGGGTGAGGACCTTGGTCCGCCCCTCGCCGCGATCGTCGTGATAGGCACGCGTCAACAGCAGCCCCGCCAGCTCACCGTGCGAGCCCGCCGAGGGCTGGAGGCTGACGTGCGGCAGGCCACAGATCTCGGAGAGCGACCGCTGCAGCAGCCACATCAGCTCGAGGGCGCCCTGCGCGCGCCTGGGCTCCTGCGCCGGGTGGAGCCGGGCGTGTCCGGGCAACGCCGCGACCCGCTCGTTGAGCCGCGGGTTGTGCTTCATCGTGCAGGAGCCGAGCGGATAGAAGCCGGTGTCGAGGTCGAAGTTGCGGCGCGAGATCCGGTTGTAGTGCCGGACGATCTCCGGCTCCGAGGTCTCGGGGAGCTCCGCCGGCCGCTCGCGCAGCAGGCTCCTCGGGATGAGCTCATCGATCGGCGGCTCGGGCACGCCGGCCTCGGGCAGTGTCGCCGCCCGGCGGCCTTCGACTGAGCGCTCGTAGATCGTCGTCGCTCGGTCACGCTGCATCGGCGTCTCGCTCAGCTCAGGCCCGAGAGCCCCGTCGCCGTTGCCCGCACTCATCAGGTCACACCCCCGGCGACCTGCTCCGCCTCGCTGCCACGCAGCTCCCGCACCGCAGCAGCGAGGGCGTCCGCGAGGCGGTCGATGTCCTCTCGGCTGCGGCGCTCCGTGAGCGCCACGAGCAGGCCGTTCTCATGCTCGGGGTAGTGGCGCCCGAGCGGGTATCCGGCCCCGATCCCCTGGGCGGCACAGCGGTCGAGCACCTCGTCGACCGGGGCGCCCAGGCCGATGGCGAACTCCCTCACCACCGGGGCCTCGTGCAGTAGTTCGACGCCGTCCACCGACGCGAGGCGTTCGCGCGCGTAGGCGGTTCGGCGCGCGAGGAGCTCGCCGAGCTCGACGAAGCCTCGCTTGCCCAGCCAGGCGAGGTGGATCATCCCGGCGAGCGCGTTGAGCGCCTGGGCGGTGCAGATGTTGTGGGTCGCCTTCTCGCGGCGGATATGCTGCTCGCGGGTCTGCAGCGTGAGGACGAAGCCGCGGCGGCCGTCGACGTCGGTCGTCTCGCCGGCGATGCGGCCCGGCATGCGCCGGATGTGCTCCTCGGTCGCGCAGAAGAACCCGAACGAGGGGCCTCCGTAGTCAAGGCGGTTGCCCAGTGGCTGCCCCTCCCCCACGGCGATGTCGGCGCCGCACTCCCCGGGCGGCTTCAGGATCGACAGTGCGATCGGGTCGCAGGCGACCACGACGAGCGCGCCGTGGTCCTTGGCGGCCGCGCCGAGCGCCTCAATGTCTTCCACCGACCCCAGGAAGTTCGGCTGCTGCAGGAAGACGGCGGCGGTCTCATCGTCGATCGCCTCGGCCAGGGCCGACGCGTCCGTAACGCCGTCGGCGAGCGGGACCTCGACCAGGTCGGTGCCGTAACCCGCGCCGTAGGTCACCAGGGACTCGCGGCTGTGCGGATGGACGCCCCGGGAGGCGATCAGTTTTCTGCGCCCGGTCTCGCCGATCGCCAGGTAGGCGGCAGAGGCGACGGCCGACGGGCCCTCGTAGAGCGCCGCGTTCGAGACCGGGAGGCCGGTGAGCTCCGACATCGCGGTCTGGAACTCGAACATCACCTGGAGCCCGCCCTGCGAGATCTCGGGCTGGTACGGCGTGTAGGGGGTCAGGAACTCCGACCGGCTCGTGATCGCGTCGACGATCGCCGGCACGTAGTGGTCGTACATTCCGGCCCCGAGGAAGCTCGTCTCCGTCTCTGCGTGAGCATTCCGGGAGGCCAGCTCGGCGAGCCGGTCATAGACCTCGGTCTCGGGTTTGCCGTCGGGCAGCTCGAGAGGGCGGTCGAGGCGCAGCGCCTCAGGAATGTCCTCGAAGAGCTCGTCGATCGAGCCGACGCCGATCGTGTCGAGCATCGCCCGGCGGTCGGCGTCTGTGGCTGAGGTGTAGCGGCTCACGGACAAACATCGTAGTCAGGCCCCGTGATTCCCCTTCGGGGCGAGTGGCTAGTCCGATTGCTCCAGCAGCTTCCTGTAGGCCGCAGCGTCCATCAGCTGATCGGCCTCGGAGGGATCCGAGAGCTTCACCTTGACCATCCAGCCCTCGCCGTAGGGGTCCTGGTTGATCTTCTCGGGGTTCTCGGAGAGAGCGGCGTTCACCTCCGTCACCTCGCCCGAGAGAGGCGCGTAGACGTCCGAGACCGCCTTCACGGACTCGACCTCCGCATAGGCCTCGTCCTTGGTCACCTGCTTGTTTGCCTCGGGGGGCTCGTAGAAGACGACCTCTCCTAGCGCGTCCTGCGCGTACCAGGTGACGCCGAAGGTGGCGGTGTCGCCCTCGACGCGCGCCCAGTCATGCTCCGGGTGGTAGCGAAGGTCCTCGGGGTAGGTCTCCTCGGCCACGGCTGAAACCTATCGACCCGGCCCGGTCGCCGGGACTCAGTCCTTCGAATAGAGCGGGCGCTCCCGGATCTCGGCCGGCCGAAGCTTGCCCCGCACGTCGACCTCGATCGCGGCCCCCGGCTCGGCAACGCCGGCACCCACGTAGCCCATGCCGATGCCGACCTCCAGCGAGGGCGACATGGTGCCGCTGGTCACCACACCGGCCCGCTCGCCTCCGGCGAGGATCGGGTTCCCCTGGCGCGGGATGCCGGGATCTCTCATCACGAAGGGCTCGAGGATCTCCTGCGGCCCCTCCTCCCGAACCCGGCGGCACGCCTCGGAGCCGATGAAGCCCGTGTCCTCCTTGACGCACCAGCCGAGCCCGGCCTCGACCGGAGTCCGCTCCTCGGTGAGGTCGTTTCCGTAGAGGCAGTAGTTGACCTCGAGGCGGAGGGTGTCGCGAGCGCCGAGGCCCGCCGGAGAGGCCCCCCGGTCGATGACGGCGTCCCAGACGGTGATCGCGTCGGCGGGAGCGGTAAGCAACTCGACCCCGTCCTCGCCCGTGTAGCCGGTTCCGCAGACAAGCGTCGGCGCCCCCGCGACCGCGAGCTCCGCCGTCCTGAAGCGGGCCGGAAGCTCTCCTTCGGCGAGGCGACCGACGATCTCCCGCGCCCGCGGTCCCTGCACGGCCAACATCGCGAAGGCGTCGATCCGGTCGCGGACCTCGGCCTCGAACTCGACGGCATGGGCCTCGAACCACTCGAGGTCGCGCTCGTGATTGGCCGCGTTGGTGACCGTCAGATAGCGCTCGTCGGCGATTCGGTAGGTGAAGAGGTCGTCGAGCACCCCGCCGTCCTCGCGGCAGAGGCAGGAGTACTGGGCGCCGCCGACCTGGATCTTCGAGACGTCGTTGGAGAGCAGGCGCTGGAGCAGATCCGCCGCCTGGGGACCCTCTGTCTCGATCTCACCCATGTGCGAGACATCGAAGACGCCGCACGCCTGCCGTACCCGAAGGTGCTCTGCCTTGATCCCGTCGTACTGGACGGGCATCTCCCAGCCGGCGAAGTCGACGAGCTTCGCGCCGGCCTCGACATGCGCCTCATAGAGCGGAGTTCGCTTCAGCGTCCCGGCTTCCACCGCCCGCCACGATACTGCCGGGGTGTCCCTGACTGATGACGAGCTGATCGAGCGGCTTCGGCGCGGCAACGAGGCGATCAACCGCGGCGACTTCGATGCCGCCATCCAGATGGCAGATCCGGAGATCGTCTTCGTGCGCCCCGGTGGCCTCCCTGAGCTTCGGGGGGTAGAGGCCGTCAGGGCCTGGATGGAACCGGATGCCTTCGCGTCGCAGAACTATGAGCTGCTCGACTTCCAGGTGCAGGGAAAACGGGTCCTGACCCGTCAGCGCACCGTCGCTCGGGGCGTGGGGAGCGGAATCGAGATGCAGATCGACTCGCTGACGCTGTGGACGTTCAACGACGAGGGCAAGGTGACCCGGTTGGAGGTCTTCACGCTCCACGAGGAAGGCGCGGCCCTCCGCGCCCTCCAGGCTGGCTAGTCGCCGCTACTTCAGGAAGTCGGGAACGTCGATCTCGGACTCCGAGATCCGCAGATCGCTCAGCCCCTCACGTCCGCCGCGCACCGGCGCCGGGCGGCGCTCCGCCGCGCGGGCCGTGAACTCCGGCGCTCGGGCGATCATCTCGAAGCCCTCGAAACCCGTGGCGATCACGGTCACACGGACCTCCTCGTGCATCGAGGAGTCGACGACGGCCCCGAAGACGATGTTGGCGTTGGTGTCGGCGGCCTGAATCGCGAGGCGCGCGGCCTCGTTCACCTCGAAGAGGCCGAGGTCCTCGCCGCCGGTGACGTTGAGCAGCATTCCCTTCGCCCCGTCGATCTGCTCCTCGATCAGAGGCGAGGTGATCGCGGCCTTCGCGGCCTCCACGGCCCGGTTCTCGCCCGTGCCGGTGCCGACACCCATCAGCGCCGAGCCGGCCTGGTGCATGACCAGGCGGACGTCGGCGAAGTCGAGGTTGATCAGGCCCGGGATCGTGATCAGGTCGGTGATGCCCTGGACGCCCTGGCGCAGGATGTCGTCGGCCTCGCGGAACGCCTCGAGGATCGTGGTCCGCCGCTCGACGATCTGCAGCAGCTTCTCGTTGGGGACGGTGATCAGCGTGTCGACCTCCTTGCGGAGGCGGTCGATCCCCTCCTCGGCCTGGGCCATGCGCTTCTTGCCCTCGAACTCGAAGGGCTTGGTGACCGCGCCGACGGTCAGGGCGCCGATCTCCTGCTTGGCGATCTCGGCGATCACCGGGGCTGCGCCGGTACCGGTGCCGCCGCCCTCGCCGCAGGTGATGAAGATCATGTCCGCGCCCTTCAGGGCGTCCTTGATCTCGTCGCGCGACTCGGCGGCGGCGCCCGCGCCGACCTCGGGGTTGGCGCCGGCGCCGAGGCCCTTGGTCAGGTTGTGACCGATGCCGATCTTGACGTCCGCGTCAGCTGCCTGCAGCGCCTGTGCGTCCGTGTTGACGGCGACGAACTCGACGCCTCGCAGTCCCGCGTCGATCATCCGGCTGACGGCATTCGAGCCACCGCCCCCGACACCGACGACCTTGATCACGGCCAGATATGAAGTCTCCATTTGTTGGTCCTGCTCCGAGCCCAGCCGCGGTTTCGGCTATTGGGCGATTCCGAAAGTAGGGCAAAGCTTACGCACTGTCAACGGTCTCTCACGCCTGAACTCTCAAGCCTCGCTTGAGACTTCCGACGGGGTAACTCTCGTCTACAGATACAGGGACAGGGTTGGTCGAGGGTCGAGGAAATACCTGCAAATGAGCATATTCCGAGGACATCGTGCCGTCCCATTTCGCCATGCGCGACGGATCGCCTTTAGGCCCGAAGCGGCGTGAAAGCGGCGTTGCAGACCTGGGAATTCGCCGCCGGGAGCGCGATCAGCCGCCCGAGACGGGTCGATCCGGGACGCTCACGTCCAGATAAGACGGCGAGCCGTGTTCGGGGCTGGAGAGCACGGCGGCCGCGGAGGTCCACTTGTCGCGGGCCCGCGAGCCGTCTCCGAAACGCAGGTCCGGCCCGCCGTCAAGACTCACCACCACCCCGCCCTGCTCGTCGTCCCAGGTCGAGCCGGTGACGTGGTCCCGGAGCGCCGCTGGAGTGCCTCCCAGGATGGCGGCCTGCGCGGCTGCGTCGCCATCGAGCCGGGCCCCGTGCGCAACGGCGGTCTCTATCCGCGGCAGGTGCCTGGGATCGAAGCTCGCCCCGAGCAGCAGGTAGCCGTCCGCGGAGACCGCGGTCCGTCGAGTCCCCACCTTGACGAAGGCGACCGGCGCGCGCTCGGTGACCGTCACGTGCAGGGTGTGGGGGAAGCTCGTGGTGGCTCCGACGGAGGCGACGGTCGGGAAGTGCGCGACGGTGTCCCGGAGCTCATCGTCATTCAGGTTCAGGGTTGTCATGTCACCGGCGACCTGCACGATCGCCTGCTTGATGGCTGGCGCGTTCGTCGTTGCGCCGGTGACCGTCACCTCGTCGATCGAGAACAGGGCGAGGTTCCGGAACCAGAGCATGTAGCCCGCCCAGAGCACAACGATCCCGATCGCCGCGGCGATCAGCCGACGACGGAGCACCGGGCCGGGAATCGCCGGGCGCGGGCGCGGCGGGATGCGGGCTGGTCGCCCCCTCGTATATCCGGCGGCGGTTTTGGTGGCCGCCGATGAGGCGGGCCTGCGTGGGTTCAGGACCCTGGTTGCCATGCCCTGGCGATTCACCGCCTGTCCCGTCATTCCTGCGCCTCAGTCCTCCAGTCGCCACTCCTCCGGCCAGCTCACCTCGCCGAGGATCTGCACCTCGGGCTCGAGCACCACCCCGAAGCGCTCGTACACCTTGCGCCTGGCGGCTGCCATGACGGCGAGGACGTCGGTCGTCGTCGTCGCGCCGGTGTTCTCGACGAAGTTGGCGTGCTTCGGCGAGAGTCGTGCGCCCCCCACCGCGAGCCCGGCGCAGCCGGCCGCGGCCAGCAGCTGCCCGGCGGAGCGCCCCTCCGCGCGTGCGTCGTCGGGATTCATGAAGGTCGACCCGAAGGTCTTGATCCCAGACGGCTGAGCCTCCTTTCGGCGGCGCCGCATCTCCCCCATGGTCGACTTGACGTCGGCCGGATTCGCGACCCGGAGCGCGAAGGTCGCACCGCTGACCACCTCGTGCTCGCCCAGGTCGGAGCCGCGGTAGCGGAAGCCGAGCTGCTCGGGACGCCGGCTCTCGGCACCGGCGGCGGTGCAGACCGCGACCGCCTCGAGCACCTTGCCAAGCTCGCCACCGTAGGCGTTGGCGTTCATCCGCACCGCGCCGCCAACGGTCCCGGGAATGTTCACGCCGAACTCCAGGCCCCCCAGGCCCCAGCCGGCCGCCCGCGCAGCCGCCGAGGGAAGCCGGGCCCCGCCGCCGGCGCGCAGCCTGGTCCCGTCCCGCTCGATGTGGGCCAGGTCGCCGCCGAGCTTCATCACCAGCCCATGGAAGCCGTCGTCCGACACCAGCAGGTTGGACCCCGACCCGACGACCCCCACGGCGAGCCCCTCCCGGTCGGCCCAGGCGAGCAGCTCGACCACTTCCTGATCGGAGGATGGGCGCGCGAAGAAGTCGGCGGAGCCGCCGGCCCGCACCGTGGTGAGGCGAGAGAGCGGGTAGTCGCGCTCGACGCCCGCGGGCAGGCTCACCCTCCGCCCCCTCCGTCCACCAGCGCCTCGGCGAGCTTGTGGATGTCGCCGGCGCCGATCGTGATCAGCAGATCTCCGTCCCGAAGCCTCGGCCCGAGCGCCTCGGCGGCCTGCTCGGCGCTGGGCAGCCACCAGACGCGCCCGCCGCCGGCGTGGTCGGCCGCCTGCTCAGCGACCATCAGCCCGCTGACCCCTGCGAGCGGGCCGACCGCCTGCTCGCGCGCGGGATAGACATCGAGGACCGCGATCTCATCGGCCCCGGACAGGGCGGCCCCGAGCTCCGGGGCGAGCGCCTTGGTCCGCGAGTAGAGGTGAGGCTGGAAAGCGGCGATCAGGCGCCGGGCGCCGAGCTGGCGCGCCGCCTCCAGCGTGGCGGAGACCTCCGTCGGATGGTGGGCGTAGTCATCGTAGATCCGGGCGCCGTTGCGCTCACCCTTCAGCTCGAGGCGTCGCGCGACGCCCGGGAAGCCGGCGAGCGCCTCGGCGCAGGCCTCGCCGTCGAAGCCGGCCACTGACAAACCGCCCAGCGCCGCCACCGCATTGGCGACGTTGTGGCGCCCCGGGACGCGCAGGGAGACCTCGGCGTCGATCTCGGCGCCGCGGGCGCGGAAGCGGGTGCCGCCACCTGGCTCGGTCCGGAGGTTGGTGGCGAGGAGCTCCGCTCCCGGTGCCGGCGAACCTCCGCTGGGCTCCAGGGAGAAACGAAGGACGCGCTGACCCTCCTGTCGCGGCAGGCGGACCTCGGCGCCGACGACCAGCCCCGAGGCGGGGGCGGCGAAGGCGGCGAAGGCCTCGGCGAGCTCCGCAAGCGAGCTCCAGCGGGAGTGGTGATCAAGCTCCAGATTCGTGACCACCGCGATCTCGGGTCGGAGCCTCAGGAAGCTGGCGTCGCTCTCGTCGGCCTCGGCGACGACCCACTCGCCCTCCCCCCAACCGGCGTTGGCGGGCTCGCCATCCGGCCCGGCGCCTGGCAGCTCCCCTCCCAGGAAGAAGGCCGGGTCGGCACCGATGGCACGCAGCGCCCAGACGCACATGGCGGTCGTCGTCGTCTTGCCATGCGTCCCCGCGATCGCCAGCAGGCGGCGCTGCGAGCAGAGCTCGGCGAGCAGCTCGCCGCGATGGATCACCGTCTGGCCGCGCTCGCGGGCGCAGACCAGCTCGGGGTTGTACTCGGGGACGGCGGTTGACACCACCACCTCGGCGCCACGCGGAACATGCTCCGGGTCGTGGCCGAGCTGCGGCTCGATCCCCGCAGCGCGGAGGCGCTCGATGTAGGAGGACTCGGTGCGATCGGAGCCGCTGACCTCGGCTCCGAGCTGCTTCGCGACCAGGGCCAGCCCGCTCATTCCCGCCCCCCCGATCGCGATGAAATGGAGCCGCCGGCCCTTCATCGACTCAACCATCTCATGCCGCCTCCAGGACCTCCCGCGCGATCCTCTCCGCCGCGTCGGGCTTCGCCAGCCGGCGAGCCGCGATCGACATCGACCGCAGCCGATCCTCATCGAGGAGCAACTCGGCGATCGTCGCGCTGAGCCGCTCGGGCGCCAGCTCGCGGTCGGGGATCAGCACGGCTGCGCCGCCGTCGGCCATCCAGCGGGCGTTGGTCGTCTGGTGGTCGCCGGTCGCATGCGGGTATGGGATCAGGATCGCCGGCCGCCCCGCGGCCGCGATCTCCATCACCGAGCCGCCCGCCCGAGCGACGACCAGATCCGCCGCGGCCAGGACCTCGCCGAGGTTCGGCTCGTACTGGATCAGCGCGTAGCGCTCAGGGCTGCCCTGCTCCCGCCAGCGCCGGCGCAACTCGGGGTAGTCGCGCCGGCCCGCAATGTGGAGGATCCAGGGCTGGCCGACGTGGTCGTGGGGCAACCCCCGCTCGAGGCGGGTGAAGGCATCGAAGGCGGCGAGGTTGATCGAGCGGGCCCCGAGGCTGCCGCCGACGATCGTGACGCAGTCGGCGGGCTCGGGGATGCCGAACCGCCGCCGGGCGACCGTGGGGTCCGCCTCGATCACCGCGCGCGGCACCGGCCGCCCCGTGACCACGTAGGGGCCGCCGTCGCGGCCAGGGATCGGGAAGGCCAGGCAGACCCGCCGTGCGCGCCGGGCGAGCAGGCGATTGGCGAGACCGAGGCGGCTGTCGGCCTCGGTCAGCACCAGGGGCAGGCCCATCCGCACCGCCGCCAGCCCCGCCGGCCCGGCGACGTATCCGCCCCCGCCCATCACCACGTCGGCCCGCCTCTCGCTCAGCAGGCGCCGCGCGGCGCCGACCGCGCCGACCGCGCGGACGGCGGCGATTGCGGCCTTGACCGGGTTGCGCCGGTCGACGCCGCTGACGCGCAGGTAATCGATCTCGTAGCCGGCGGCCGGAACGAGGTCCGCCTCGGCGCGCTCGCGGGTGCCGAGGAAGCTGACCTCCGCGCCCTCAGCGCGAAGCGCGTCGGCGACGGCGATCGCCGGCACGACGTGTCCCGCCGTGCCGCCGGCCGCTATCACGACTCGTGCCACTTGCTGCGCGCTTTCGTCTAGTACGGGTTGCTCCTCGCTTCCCTCGGAGCACCCTTGCATTACGGATTCCGCCCTCGACCACGCGAAGTCTCGCAGGGCCCCCGGCCGCGCGGCGTCCGCCGCCCTGGGCCCGGCCGGACCCGCTCCGTCCCGAAGCGCTCGCTCGAGCGGGCCGCCGCGCGACGTTCAGGATCAGCCCGGCCGCCGCGAGCGTCATCACCAGGCTCGTCCCTCCATAGGAGACGAATGGCAACGGCACTCCTGTGAGTGGCGCGAGCCCGAGCACCGCGAACAGGTTGAGGGCCGCCTGGGCCATGATCAGCGAGGTGAGCCCGGCCGCGAGCAACTTGCTGAACCGGTCGCGGGCGCGGTGCGCAGCCCGCAGCCCCGCGTAGCCGAACATCCCGAACAGGCCGAACAGGACCACCATGCCGGCCATGCCAAGCTCCTCCCCGATCACCGCCGCGACCATGTCGGTGTGGGCCTCGGGCAGGTAGGAGGCCTTCTGCACGCTTTCGCCGAGGCCGACGCCGAAGATCCCGCCGGAGCCGATCGCGATCGTCGCCTGTTTGGCCTGGAATCCGGAGTCGCTCGTGTCGCTGTTGGGATGGAGAAAGCCCGTGAGGCGGGCCTCCTGGTAGGGGTGGGTGGCGATCATCCCGATGCCGATCACGCCGATTGCGATTGCTACCGGCGCCAGCGTCCGTGCCCTCACCCCGCCCAGGAAGAGGACGCAGCAGACGGCGACCGAAGCGACGATCGAGGTCCCGAGGTCGGGCTCCTTGGTGATCAGGAGCAGCGCCAGGCCGACGATTATCAGGTACGGCCCGAGTCCGCCCAGGGTCCTGGCGCGCTTCGGCTCCTTCGAGAGCAGGAGGGCTCCGTAGAGGACCAGCGCGAGCTTCGCGAGCTCGGAGGGCTGAAACTGGAGCAGACCGGCGCCGATCCAGCGCTGCGAGCCGTTCACGGTATGTCCCACGCCCGGGACGAGTACGGCGAACAGAAGGAAGAGCGCGACGCCCAGGATCATGGGGGTCAGAACCTTGATGGCGGCCACGCCTCGCACTGCCGCGATCCGCATCACGACCAGGCCGATCGCGCCGAACAGCAGGGTGCGCTCCAGGTAGTAGAAGCCGCTGCCGCCGTGATTGAGGAGCGAACGCGCCGAGCTGGCGCTGAACACCATCACCGCTCCGAAGGCGAGCAGGCAGAGGGTCGCGGTCAGGAGCAGTGAGTACTCGAGCGGCGGCGCGGCCGGCTTTCGCTGCTTCGACTTTCCGCTCACGGCAGCGCCTCGACCAGCTCGCGGAAGAGGTCCCCCCGTTGCTCGAAGTCCTTGAAGGCATCGAAGCTCGCGCATGCCGGCGGAGAGCAGCACCACGTCCCCGGGCTCGGACTCAGCGGCAGCGGTCTCCACGGCGCGCTCGAGGGTGCCCACGTTGGAGATCTCGACGCCCGACTCAGCCGCTGGCGCCAGCTCACGGGCCATCCGCTCGGCGGCCTCCCCGATCAGATAGCAGGCGATGCAGCGCTCGGCGACGACCGGCGCGAGCGGCTCGAAGCTCTCCTGCTTCGGCCGCCCGCCGGCGATCAGGCGGACGCCCCCCTCGAAGGCCCGCATCCCAGCGATCGCGGAGGCCACGTTGGTGGCCTTCGAGTCGTTCACCCAGAGCACACCGCCCCGCACGCGCACCCTCTCGAGCCGGTGGCGGACGCCCGGGAAGCTCCTCAGTCCCTCGGCGACCGCTTCGCGCGGCAGGCCCGAGGCGAGCGCCGCAGCGGCGGCCGCCATCGCGTTCTCGATGTTGTGCGAACCCAGCAGCTGAAGCTCATCCGTGCGGATCAGGGGCCCATCGGCGGCGAAGATCACCCCGTCACGCAGGCTGAGCTCGCAGTCCGGGTCGGCAGCCTCCCCCTCGGCTGGGCAGAAGCGCACCAGGCGGGCGCAGCCGCCGAGATCGCGACCCCGGAGCTCCTCCGTGTCGCCGTTGTACACCGCGACGTCGTCGTTGCCCTGGTTGGCGAAGATCCGCAGCTTCGCTTCCAGGTAGGCGTCGAGCGTGCCGTGGCGATCGAGATGGTCCGGGGCGAGGTTCACGAACACCGCGCATTCCGGGCTGAAGTAGTCGGTGTCCTCGAGCTGGTAGCTCGATGCCTCGCAGACCACGGTCGCGTCCGGGTCGACGGCAGAGGCCAGCGAGGCCAGCGGAGTACCAACGTTGCCGGCGACCGCCACCGGCCGTCCCGAGGTCCGATAGATGTGGCCGATCAGCTCGGTCGTGGTGGTCTTTCCGTTCGTACCGGTGACCGCGCAGAAAGCGTTCGGGATCAGGCGCCAGGCGAGCTCGAGCTCGCCGGTGACCTCGATACCCCGCTCCCTGGCCCCCCGGACCACGGGCGTGTCCTGCGGCACGCCGGGGCTCTTGACCAGCGTTCGGGCACGATCGAGTTGCCGTGTTCCATCCACGCCCAGACTGACTTCGACGGCCGCCCTCTCCAGCCCTGCCGCCTGATCGGGCCTGTCGGCATCAACTCCGATGACCGTCTCACCGCGCTCGGCGAGGGCTCTCGCGATCGCGGCCCCGGAGCGCGCCAGGCCAACGACCAGAAACGGCCCGCGCGGCAGGGGAGGGCGCGGTTTCGTGCCTGGGTTCACATAATCACCATGACCGGATTTTCGTGCTGGGCGTCGAAACCCCTTGTACAAGCGAATTCCGCTTTGCTATGCGGAAAGCGGCCACTCGTCCGGCTGCCGGCTGTGCATCGTTTCGTAGGCCTGCTTTAGCCCGCTCGGTGCGGCCTTTTCTGCCGTTCTCTACCCAAAGTGGACCCGGACCTGCTAGGTGTAGCTCCACTAGGGCCACAGACAGCGATCCCCACACAGACACAGCGGGGGCGCGACGTCGAGGGGCTATAGCTGCACCAAACGAGAGGGGCAACCATGCTCCCTAGCAAGACGCTCGCCGAAGAGCACGTCGAGATGATGCTCACGGTTGGGTCCCCGTTCGATGAGATCGAGGACTACATCAACGAGACCAAGCTGCGCAATCACCAGAAGTCGGCGCTTTGGCTGATCGCCTGGTCGGGGCAGGAACGCTCCGTGCAACGCCGAGTTGCGCACGAGGCGCTATCGGCGAGTGGCGGATAGCGACGCTGATCTGCCGAATCCTCGGATAGCGATTCGGGCTCTTGCCAGACGCCGGCAGGGGCCTACCCTGAAAGCAGTCGCGGCAGCCCGTCAGAGGCTCACCGGCGGGTTCTCGGCGCGCCTAGAAGACCGGAGCCTTTAGACCTTGGCCGGTGCGAACGCCGAGAAGCTGCCATGAGCCTGGAGCGCTGTCCGCACGCGGGCGGCAGCGTCCTCATCGTCGCGCGCGTTGACGGAGACGATGTAATCCAAAACCTGCCCGTCCCACCCCGCCGATCGGCGCCGGTCAATCATCGTGATGTTGGCCACTGAGAGCGAGCCCCTCGCCCGTCGCGTCAGAGGCGGCCCCAGGAAGCTCACCCACCGAGAGGGGAGAGCGCCGTAGGCGGCTTCGTCAATCACCGCAACCTCCAAACATCTTCGGTTGTCGCCCCTCTTACGTAGACAAGCGCGAAGGGCAGAGTTGCGGCTTGAGACCCAACGTACTGCGAGCGGCGCGCAGCCAGGCAGCGAGTCGAACGCACACCGAGGCTACTCCCTTCAGCGGCCCGTGACGGGCCGCTGAAGGGGCCAAAGACTAAGGGGCGAAGTGACACGCCGCGAATCCCAGCGATTCATGACGTGAGTGAGGGGAGACGGCGCCGCTTTCCTTGCAAAACAGCCATAGGACGCGCGCGCGTTAGCCGTTCTCGTGCGCGTTTAGGCGCCTATCTAGGGACTGAGCGCCTCTCCGACTGCTCCAGATCCCGTAGCAGTTGCAGCATGTGAAGGGCGTGGTCTGGTCCGAGTCCGTCGCGCGCTTCCTTTTTGGGGAGTCGCTTACTCCCAGCACGCTTCGTATCTGTTCGTCCATCCAGCCCTCCTCGGGCGTCTACGGTATTCCTGGTGGTATTCACAGCCCCTGCGCGCCCCGGATTCCGCTTGGCAATGCCGTTTACGGCGCTATCTGGCCGGGTTCACATAACCATTTTCGCCCTCGCGGGCCCACTCCCTGCGTGTGTGGGCGTGCCTAAGTCCCGATCGCCTGCTGGTAGAGCGTGAAGCCGATCCCGGCGCAGACCGCGGCCACGATCCAGAAGCGCAGCATGATCTTGGTCTCCGACCAGGCCAGCAGCTCGAAGTGATGATGCACCGGCGCCATCAGCAGCACCCGGCGGCGGAGCATCTTGAAGGTGGCCACCTGCAGGGCGACCGAGAGCGCCTCGATCACGAAGATCCCACCCGTGATGATCAGGAGGATCTCCGTCTGGGTCATCACCGCCATCGCGCCGATGGCGCCCCCCAGGCCGAGTGAGCCCGTGTCGCCCATGAAGATCGAGGCGGGGAAGGCGTTGAACCAGAGAAAGCCGATGCAGCCCCCGACGAGCGTCGCTGAGAGCAGCGAGAGGTCGTGCTCGCCGGTGGTGATGAAGGTGATCGCGGTGTAGGCGAGCAGGACGATCGCGCAACAGCCGGCGGCCAAGCCGTCGAGCCCATCGGTGAGGTTGACCGCGTTGCTCGAACCGGCGATCACCAGGAAGATCGTGACCGGGTAGAGCCAGTCAGGGATGTCGAGGGAGGCGTGGGAGATGCGCAGCTCGAGGCTGGAATCGAGCCCAACCGAGTGGCGGGCGACGTACCAGAGGCCGAGCGCGAGGGCCGCCTGGAGGAGGAGTTTGTAGCGCGCCGAGAGGCCGAGAGAGCGGCGCCGGGTGATCTTCAGGAAGTCATCGGCGAAACCGATCGCAGCGCAGCCGAGCGCCACGCCGAAGACCGCAAGACTCTGGGTCTCGCGGTCGGAGAGCACCAGGTAGGGGATCGAGATCGCCGTGAAGACGATCAGCCCGCCCATCGTCGGCGTCCCCGCCTTCTCGTGGTGCTCCTCCGGCCCCTCCTCGCGGATCTGCTGACCGAACTCCCGCAGGCGCAGGTACTCGATGAACTTGGGGCCGAGGAAGATGCAGATCAGCATCGCGGCCATGCCGGCGATCAGGATTTCGCCGAGCATTCAGGAGCTCGCGAGCTTCTCCGCGACGCGCTCCAGCCCCACCGCGCGCGAGCCCTTGACGAGGACAGCATCGCCGGGGCGAAGGGCCGCTGCAAGCGCATCGGCGGCGGCCTCGGCGTCCGCCACCTGCTGGTCGGGCTCGTATGAGGAGGCCTGCTCGCCCACCCCGATGATCAGCGCGACGCCCCGCTCCCGCGCGTACTCGCCGATCTCCCGGTGGTAGGCCGCCGCCTCGGGGCCGAGCTCGCGCATCTCGCCCAGCACGGCGACGCGGCGTCCCCCCGCACCGAGTGAGGCGAGATTGTCCAGCGCCGCCCGCATCGAGATCGGGTTGGCGTTGTAGGAGTCGTTGATCAGGATGGCGTCCTCCGGCAGCTCCACCAGCTCCCCACGAAGCCGCGAGAAGACTATCCGGGGCGCCAGACCGGCCATCCGCTCCAGCGGCAAGCCGAGCGCGATGCCCGCGGCGATCGCGGCCAGCGCGTTGTCGACGTTGTGCGCCTCGGCGAAGGGGAGCTGGAAGGGATGCTCGCCCACCGGGGTGCGCACCAGGGCCTCGGTCCGCCCCGCCGCGGTCGTCGACCTGAACGGCCTCCACCTCGCCGCCGGCCCCGAAGCGGAGCAGCTTCTCCGCGCGACGCTCGAGATGGGGCTCGAGACCGCCGGCATCGGCCGGCACGACGGCGGTTCCGCCCGGGCGGAGGCCGTCGATGATCTCCGTCTTGGTTGCCGCGATCGCCTCGATCGAGCCCAGCAGCTCGACATGCACCGGGCCCACGTTGGTGATCACCGCCACGTCCGGCTCCGCGATCGCGCAGAGTTCCGCGATCTGCCCGGGACCGCGCATCCCCATCTCGAGCACCAGGACGTCCGTGCCCTCAGGGGCCCCCAGCATGGCGAGCGGCATGCCGATCTCGGTGTTGTAGTTCTCGGGGCTGGCGTGGATCTCGCCGGGGAAGAGGGCGCGGCAGATGTCCTTGACGGAGGTCTTGCCGGTCGAGCCCGTGATCCCCACCACCGGGCAGGCGAGCTCCTCGCGCCAGGCCCGGGCGAGGGACTGGAGCGACGCCAGCGGGTCCGCGGCGCCGATCACCCAGCCGCCCCCCTCCTCCGTCGCCCCGACCTTGCTCTGCATCGCCAGCTCCCGCCCCCATTGGGTCGAGACCAGGATCCCCCAGGCGCCGCGGCGCAGCGCCTCAGCTCCAAACTCGCCTCCGTCGAAGTGCTCCCCGGGGAGCCCGACGAAGAGATCGCCCTCGCCGACCTCCCGGGAGTCGATCACGGCTCGCCGCGGGCCGCCGCCCCCGCCGCTCGCCAGCACCTCTGCCCCCGCCGCAGAGGCGAGTCGTTCAGCGTCGAGCGCCTTCAACCCGCGGCGGCCTTCAGCTTGCGGAGCTCCTCCCTGGCCACGTCGCGGTCATCGAACGGCACCTTGCGCCCGCCCTCGAACTCCTGGCCCTGCTCGTGCCCCTTGCCGGCGATCACGACGGTGTCCCCGTCGCCGGCGCGCCCGAGCGCGATGGCGATCGCGCAGCGGCGATCCTGCTCGATCACCACCTCGGCCGGTGCGCGGTCATCGATGCCCGCCTCGATCTGCTCGATGATCGCCGCCGGCTCCTCGGAGCGCGGGTTGTCGGAGGTGACCACGGCGACGTCGGAGAGCTCCGCGCCCGCCCGCCCCATCAGGGGCCGCTTGTCCCGGTCGCGGTCGCCGCCGCAGCCGAACACGGAGAGCAGCCGGCCGGAGGTGATCCGACGGGCGGCGCCGAGCACGTTCTCCAATGAGTCGGGAGTGTGCGCGTAGTCGACCACCACCGCGAAGGGCTGGCCCTCGTCGATCGACTCGAAGCGGCCGGGGACCTGTCCCGCGGAAGCGAGGGAGGCGGCGGCGCGGAAGAGGTCCAGCCCGAGGGCGTGCGCGACGCTCAGCGCGGCCAGCGCGTTGGCGACGTTGAAGTCGCCGGGGAGCGGGATGCGCACCGCGATCTCCCCGTCGGGCGTTTTGCAGGTGAAGTGGGAGCCGGACGCGTCGAACGCGACGTCCAGCGCGCGCAAGTCAGCCTCGGCACCCGCGGCCGAGTAGCTGATGCACTCCCCGCCCGAACCGCAGTTCATGTCCTCGGCAAGGCGTAGGCCGTACGCGTCGTCGACGTTGATCACCGAGACGCCGCCCTCCAGTTCGATGATCGGGACGCCCCCCTCCCCGGAGAAGAGCAGCCTCTTGGCCTCGAAGTAATCCTCCATGTCGGCGTGGAAGTCGAGGTGGTCCTGACTCAGGTTGGTGAAGACCTTGGCGGCAAAGTGGATCGCGTCGGCCCGGTGCAGGACGAGTGCATGAGAGGAGACCTCCATCGCGCAGTACTCGTCCCCCGAGGAGAGCATCCGGTTGAAGGTGCGCTGCAGGTCGATGGCCTCCGGGGTGGTCCGCTCCACCTCCTCGACCTGGCCGCCGACCACCTGCTGGACGGTTCCCAGCAGCCCGCAGCCGTGGCCCGCGGACTCGAGCAGGTGACTGACCAGGAAGGCGGTGGTCGTCTTGCCGTTGGTGCCGGTGATGCCGATCACCCCGAGCTCGGCGGTCGGATCGCCGTTGAAGGTCGCCGCGATCGGAGCCATAGCGGCGCGCGCGTCGTCCACCTTCGCCTGGGGGACGTCGAGCTCCAGCGGCCGCTCGACGACGAGCGCGGAGGCGCCGCCCTCCACCGCGGCCGGGGCGAAGTCGTGGCCGTCGGTCCGCTCGCCGGGGAAGCAGAAGTAGAGGGCGCCGGGGGCGACCCGCCGGCTGTCGTAGGCGAGGTCGCGGATCTCCACGGACGCGTCCCCGCGCAGCTCCGCGGCCACGCCGGACGCTCTCAGCAGTTCGCCCAGCTCCATACCGGGCCGATTCTAGGAGCGGCCCCCGCGCTCGGCGCGCCGGCCGCCGCGCGCCTAATCGGGCGAGATCCCCAGGTAGGGCAGGGCGAAGGAGGCGATCTGGCCGAAGACCGGGGCCGCGACCGCCCCGCCCACGTGGACGTACTGCGGCTCGTCGACGACCACGGCGACCAGCAGCTTCGGATGCTGGGCGGGTGCGAAGCCGACGAACGAGGCGACGTACCTGGTGTCCGAGTAGGTCCCGTTCTCGACCTTCTGCGCCGTTCCGGTCTTCCCCGCCAGCACGTAGCCGGGGACGCTCACGGCCGAGGCGGTGCCGCCCGGCTCGAGTACCCCCTCGAGCATCCGACGGAGCTGCGCCGCGACGCGCGGGCTGATCACCCGATGCGGATCGGCGTCGGCTTCCGCCGGCTGTCCGCCGATCGACCTGATCAAGGCGGGCCGACGCAGGATCCCCCCGTTGGCGATCGCCGCGTAGGCGGTCGCCATCTGCATCGGGGTCACCGCCAACCCCTGGCCGATCGGAAGGTTGCCCATGGTCGAGCCCGAGTAGTCCCTGAGAGCGGGGACGATGCCGCGCTCCTCGCCCGGGTAGTCGAGGCCGGTCGGGCGACCGAAGCCGAAGCGATTGATCCACTGCGAGAAGCGCGTGGCCCCCTCCTTCATGCCGATCGTCACCGCGCCGACGTTCGAGGACTGGGCGAGGATCTGGGCCGTGGTCAGGGTGACCGCCCCGCGCGGATGAGCCTCGCCGATCGTGCGGTCGTAGACGCGGATCTCGGGCGGCAGATAGAAGCTCGAATTGGGCCTCACCACGTGATCGGAGAGCGCGGAGGCGACGGTGAAGGCCTTGAAGGTCGAGCCGGGCTCGTAGGTGAACCCCGTGGCCCGGTTCTCGAGCTCACCGGTGGTCGCTTCCTGCAGGTCGGAGGGATCGAAGCCCGGCCAGTTGGCCATCGCAAGGACCTCCCCCGTGTTCGGGTTCATGACGATCGCCGTCGCCCCCTTGGCCCCGTAGCGCTCGGCGGCCGCGGAGAGCGCCTCCTCGGTCTTCCCCTGGATTGCCGCGTCGATCGTCGTCTGGATGTCGTCCCCGACGCTCGCCGGCTGCACGGTCTCCATCCGCAGCGGCCGCCCCATTGCGTCGTGGACCACGTCCTGCTCGCCGCTCGCTCCGCCGAGGACGTCGTTCTCGGAGTGCTCGAGCCCAGTGAGGCCCTGATTATCGGTTCCGACCGCTCCGATCACCTGCGCGGCGAGCTCGCCCTGCGGGTAGAGCCGGCGGCTGGTGGGAACGGTCGAGATCCCGGCGATGTCGAGCTTCTTGATCCTGGCGGCGGTGCTCGCGTCCACCTTGCGCGCCAAGTACTCGAAGCCGGAGCTGCGGTCGCCGAGCTTCGAGACCAGGTCAGTCGTCGGCTCGCCGAGGATGTCGTGGAGCCTGAGCGCGGTCTGCCCGACGTTCTTGACCTGGTAGGGCGTCGCGATCACGTCCGCGGCGTCCTCGGATGAGGCCAGCACCTTGCCGTTGCGATCGAGGACCTCTCCGCGCTGCCCGGGGACCGTGACCTCGGTGACCTGCTGGCTGTGCGCCTCGGCGCGAAGAGCGCCGCCTCGGACGCCCTGCAGCCAGAACGCCCGGGCGAACGCGAACGAGAAGATCAGCAGGAACCCGCAGAAGAGGAGCCCAAGCCGGCGGTCGATCCCGCGCATCGCCGGAGGGCCCTAGAGCCCCACTCCTCCGGTCGTGGCTGTCGACGACCCGCTCGAGGCGCCGCTGCCGCTGGATGTCGACGATCCGCTCGAGGCGCCGCTGCCACTCGATGTCGTGCCGCTGCTCGTGGAGCCGCCCGCGGCCTCGCCGCCGGGTGCGGGCGCGGTGCTCGGCGGCGCCGTCACGCTCGGGGCGTCGGTGGTCGTGGTCGCGGCCGTGGTGGTCGTGCCCGGGCTCGTCGTCGGGACCGGCGCGTATGAGGTCCCGGGCGCCGGATAGCTCGACGGCTGGCTCGGCGCGAGCAGGAAGCCGTCCGTGGCGAGCAGGTGCGCCACGCGCCGGGCGTCCGCGTCGGACGCGCTCAGGAACGTGATCGCCCTCGGGTCAGGGTTCGCGAGCCCCAGGCGCGCCGCCTCGCCCTCGACCTTGATGGCGGAGAGCTTTTCCTCGATCTGCGCCTGCAGCGATGAGACCTCCGTCTTCAGCTCGTCGATCTGCAGGGACGTGCGGCCAGAACCCGCCGTGAGGCTGAGGCTGAGGACGTTGAGGGCGACGATCCCGCCGAGCAGCGCGCAGAGGACGGCGATCCAGCCGCGGCCACGGGTGAGGCGAACGATCAGACCGGAGTCGGAGAGGTCGCGGAAGGCGCCCGCGCTGCGCACCGCGGCCTGGGGGAAGAGTGCCGCGCCGGCCATCGCAGGCCTGATCAGCCTGCCCGCCGACGCCTGCCGGGCCCGCACCCTCGGCGCAGGCGAGCGACTTGTGCTGCGGGGCTTGCGCCGGGGCGCCGGCCTCGCCGCGGGGGCGGTGCGTGCAGCGGCGGCCTCCATCAGGCCCCTTCCTCCTCGCGAATCTTGAGAGCCGCCCGCAGGTGCGCGGAGCCCGCGCGTGGATTCCGCTCGAGCTCCTCGGCGCCCGGCGAGACGGCGCGCTTCGTGATCAGCTCTGCCTCGGGCTCGCGCCCGCACACGCAGACGGGGAACTCTGGCGGGCAGACACAACCCCGCGCCCGGTCGGCGAGGAAGCGCTTGACGCGCCGGTCCTCCAGCGAATGGAAGGAAATCGCGCCGAGCCGTCCGCCGACTTCGAGGATGCTCCAGGCGATCGGCAGTGCCCGGTCGAGCGCATCGAGCTCGCCGTTCACGGCGATGCGGATGGCCTGAAAGGTGCGCTTCGCCGGATGCCCGCGCCCGAAGCGCTCGGAGGGCGGGATCGCCGCCTTGATCGCGACGACGAGCTGGCCGGTGGTCTCGATCGGGCGCCGCTTCGTGATCTCGCGTGCGATCGAGCCGGCGCGGCGCTCCTCGCCGAGCTCGCGGATCGCGCGCGCCAGCCGATCCTGGGGCCACTCATTGACGACCGTCGCAGCCGAGAGGCTCTGGGCCGGGTCCATCCGCATATCGAGTGGGGCGTCGTAGGAGTAGGAGAAGCCGCGCTCCCAGGCATCGACCTGCATCGAGGACATGCCGAGGTCAAAGACGAACCCATCCGGCCGGACTCCCTCGCCTCGCAGGCCCTCCAGAGCGGCGGCGAAGTCGGCGCGCAGGAAGCGTGCGCGGCTGGGCACCTCGGCGGCGAACCCCCGCCAGCGCTTCTCGGAGGCCGGGTCCCGGTCGACCCCGATCAGCTCGCCCTCGGGGCCGAGCCGCTCGGCGATCAGGCGCGCGTGGCCGCCACCCCCGAAGGTGCAGTCGACGAAGGTCTCGCCCGGGCGCGGATCGAGCAGGTCGATCAGTTCCTCAGCGAGGACCGGTTCGTGTTCCTGGGGCACGTACGTAAGGTTCGCGGACGCGGCGCGGGCTCCCGCTATCCGATGCGTTGCTGTGCCCATCTCAGCCTCCTCGCTCGTCCTCGGAGAGGTTCTCCGCGACACCCGAGACCTCCTCCGCCATCTCCTTCTCGTAGGCGGCCCAGCGCTCGGCGTTCCAGATCTCGAACCAGTCGTCGGAGCCGACGACCACGCAGGGGCCCTCGCCCAGGGCGGCGTGCTCGATCAGCTTCTTCGGCAAGCGGATGCGGCCCGCCGAGTCGAGCGTGTCGTCGAAGGCGCCGCCGTGGAAGTGGCGGCGCATCATTCGGCCCTGTCGGCCGAGCGGGTTGGTCTTGCCCAGGAACTGCTGGGTGAAGCGCTCGTACCCGGCGGGCGCGAACACCCACACGGAGGGTTCGAGTCCCTTGGCGAGAACGACACCATCGGCCAGCGCCGCGCGGAACCTCGACGGAACCGTGAGGCGGTCCTTGGAGTCGAGGTTGTGCTCGTACTGACCGAGAAACGACAAAGTGGGTTTCCTCTTCGGAGATTGAGTGGTCTGACGTTCGGAGCGGGCCGGGGTGGTGAGGTGGGAGGAGCCTCATCACCCCGGCCCTATGACCAACTCTGGGCGCCACGCTAACCCACTCTGTCCCACTTTGCAACACATCGTGGCCGGCAGAATTCGACTCGATCCGTCGGACGGAATTGCTAGTCGGCTGACGAAGGGCCCGAAAACCGCAGTCCAATGCGGTTTGCGGCCTCGACCGCGGCCCCGAAATCGAGCCGCGAACCAACGGGTTCGTGCAAGGGCGGTTGCAACAAGCAGGATCGGGCACGAACCTTCCACCCCCATGACGGCCGTGATCCTCACCCTCACCACCTTCGGGGTGGCCTGAATCAGAAGCCGGCCATGAAGCGGTCCACATTGGCGAGCAGGGCCGCGGCGATCATCAGGAGCACCGAGGGCACGAGCAGCAACGCGACCGCGAGCTGGATCTTCGGCGCGGCCCGAGCAGCCTGCTCCTCGACCCGGCGACGCTGCACGCCACGCAGAGCGGTCGCCTGCTCGCGGAGCTGATCGGCGAGCGGGGAGCCGTAGCGCCGCGATCGCTCGATCACCCCGCACATGGCGGCGACCTCGCGGACCGGCGCCCGGCGACGCAGGGACTCGAGCGCGTCGCTTTGTGCCAGTCCGCAGGAGCTCTCCGCCGAGAGCATCGCGAGCTCCCGCGCCAGTGGGCCTTCCCCCCTGCCGAGCTCAGCCAGCCCGGCGAGCGGGCTGCGACCAGCCGCCGTGCCGACCGAGAGCAGGTCCAACGCGTCGGGCAACCCGCCGCGCAGCGCCCGCAGCCGACGACGCGCGCGGCGCTCGAGCCAGGCGTCGGGCCCGAGGAACCCGGCGACGGGCAGTGCCACCGCGACGATCACCGCGAGCCGGCCTGGCGCGGCGGGTGCCAGCATCAGGCTCCAAAGCGCCCCGGCAAGTGCTCCACCCCCCTTGGCGGCAAGCACCGAGGGGGCCGAGATCCGGTTTGAGAGCCCGGCTCGGGCGATCCGCGACGAGAGCCCGAGTCGCGCGTCGGCGGTGGCGATCGGCGCCCATCCGAGCAGCGCGCCGATTGGGGCTTTCTGCGCGTCCTCTCGGAGCCCGCTGACACCGGTTGAGCGGCCAGGCCCACCTGGAAGCAGCTGAGCCGCGGCCGCGATGCCCAGCAGCAACGCGACCACTCCGAGGACGAGCGCTCCGGTCATTCCGACGGCCTCCCCAACCGCCGGATCACCGCGAAGCCCATCAGCTGAAGGCCGCCCGCCATGACGAGCATCGCCGCCGACGCCGGCTCCGAAAGCACCCGCGAGATGAAGCCGGGTTGCAGCAGCTCGGCGAAGAGGGCAGCGCCGGCGGGCAGGGCAACAACGAGCAGCCCGGTGAAGCGGGCCTGCGTCGTGGCCGCGCGAGCCTCGTCGTCAATTCGGTCGCGCTCAGCCGCCGCCGCGGCCAGGCGGCGCATCAGGGCGGCCACGTCGCCTCCCGCGACCTGCTGGCTGATGAGCGCCGCCGCTAGGGAATCCACCCGCTCGGAGCGCAGCCTGGCGCGCATCGCCCTCAGCGCGTCCGTTGTGGAGGCGCCGAGCTCGAGGTCGGCAGCCACACGGGCGAGCTCCGCCGCCGGTGGCCCCTCGAGCGAGCTGGCGGCCGCCGCGAGCGCGCCGCGGATCGAATGCCCGCCGGAGATGGCGTCCGCAATCGCACTGGCCACGTCATGGATGGAGCGCTCGACGGCGCGGCGGTAGCGCTCCCGACGACGCGCGAGCGCGGCGCCGACACACCACGGCCCGGCAGCGGCGCCCACCGCCAGCGGTCCGGGGCCCGTGAGGAGGACCGCCAGCGCTGCGATCGCGCCGCTGCCGAGCAGGGCGAGGCGCCGCTGTTCATCGGCGCTCGGCACGTAGCCCTCCCGCCCGACGCGGGTCAGGGGCCTGACCGACTCGCTCATCCAGGCGGCAATCCGGGGGGCCGAGAGAACGGCTTCCCGGATCGCGACGGCGATCAGACCACCCGCGAGGGCCGCGAGCCCGACTAGCCCGGCCGAGCCCATGATCGCTCCTCCAGCTCATCGCCGAGCCTGAACAGCTCCCGCACCCCCACCGACCCCGCGGTCCGGACCACCTCGGCGACCTCGACGACCCGCCGAGAGCCGTCGCTGAGCCGCGCCAGGTGGATCACCAGGTCGAGGCCGCGCCCGAGCTGCTCACGGATGGCCTCGTGCGGGAGGCCGACGCCCGCCATCAGCGCCAGGGTCTCGACACGGCGAAGTGCGTCCTCCGGCGAGTTCGCGTGCACCGTTGACAGTGCCCCCTCGTGTCCGGTGTTGAGCGCCATCAACAGGTCGAGTGCCTCTCCGCCGCGCACCTCGCCGATCACGATGCGGTCGGGCCGCATCCTGAGTGCTCCGCGCAACAGCTCGCGGATCGTCACGCGGCCGCGACCCTCCACGTTCGCGGGCCGGCTCTCGAGGCGGACGACGTGCGGCTGGCGCAGACGCAGCTCGGCGGCATCCTCGATCGTGATGACGCGCTCGTCGGGGTCGATGAAGGCCGAGAGCGCGTTCAGGAGCGTCGTCTTGCCCGATCCGGTCCCGCCACTGACGAGGATGCTCCGCCTCGCTCCGACCGCCGCCTCCAGTTGGTCGCGGAGCTCCGCGGTGAGGGTTCCGAGCTCGACCAGTTCTCGCGGGTCGGGACGGACAGCCGAAAACCGCCGGATCGACATCGTGGGGCCATCCACCGCCAGGGGAGGAATCACGACATGCACCCGTGACCCGTCCTCGAGCCTGGCGTCGACCATCGGGCTGAGCTCATCGACACGCCGCCCGAGCGGAGTCAGGACCCTCTCGATCGCATCTCGCAGCGCATCCTCGGAGGCGTAGCTGACATCGGTCGGCTCGATGCGTCCCCGGCGCTCGACGTAGACCCGCTCGTGCCCGTTCACCATCACCTCCTCCACAGCCGGATCCGCGAGCAGCTCCTCGAGCGGCCCGAGCCCGACTGCCTCCCGCAGGATCAGCTCACAGAGTCGTTGGCGCGTGGATGGCTCGAGGACGGCGGCGTCCTCTTTGACCAGCTCGCGGACCGCCTCCGGCAGCGGGCCGAGCGATCCCGTTCCCGCTGCCGCCTGCGCCCGCCGGCGCTCGATCAGGCGGCGGCGGAGCTCCCTCGCCAGCTCGTCCAGGTGTCTGCGGCGGACGCGGTCGTCCACCCAGGACTAAGCGATCAGCGCCGCGGACTCGCCCCGGCCTGCTCCGCCTCGGGCGATGGGAACAACGCCTCACTGAAGCCGCCCATCTCGTGGTACTCGCGATCTCGAGGAGTAGTTGCGGGTTCGGTTGATCGCCCGCCCCATCATCATGTCCTCCACCCCGTTCTCGATCGTGCGGACGAAGGTGAAGCACCCCGAGGACGTAGAGGGTTGGAAGAGCGGTGAGCGCGAAGACCTTGAACGCGTCGCCGACCTCGGAGATCTGGCCGGCTGGCGGTCCGGCTCGGCCATTGCTCGCCGGTAGCCTGGGACGCGGACGTGGCCGAGATCGAGATCCAACAGGCGGACATCACCAGGCTCGAGGTGGACGCGATCGCGAACGCGGCCAACACCGAGCTGCGTCACGGCGGCGGCGTCGCGGGCGCGATCTCGCGGGCGGGCGGCCCGTCGGTGCAGGCCGAGAGCCAGGAGCGCGCCCCGATCGGACTCGGTGAGGCGGTCGAGACCACGGCCGGCGAGATGCCCTGCCGCTGGGTGATCCATGCTGCGACGATGGAGCTCGGCGGGCCGACCTCGGCGGAGGTCATCCGCAGCGCGACGGCGAGCACGCTCACAAAGGCGGATGAGCTCGGCGCCAAGAGCCTGGCGTTGGTGGCCTTCGGCACCGGCGTCGGCGGCTTTCCGATTGAGGAGGCGGCCCGGATCGAGGTCGAGGAGGTCCGCCGTCATCTCGATCAGGGCAGCGGTCTGGAGCTTGTCGTCTTCGCACTTCGCGGCGGCGACACCGAGGCGGCGTTCCGGGCCGCGATTAGTTCGGGCGGCTGACGGCGTCTATAGAGCCAGAAATGGCCTTCGCACCGCCCGCGCGTCATCTGCTCCGCGCCAAGGACCTAGCCGACGCCCGCTACCCGGAGAGCATCAACGTGGCGGACATGGCCGGCGCGGCGGGGCTCTCCAAGGCCCACTTCAGCCGGGAGTTCCGCCGGACCTTCGGCGAGTCCCCCCACCACTACCTGCTGACCAGGCGGCTCGAACGGGCTGCAGCCCTTCTGCGGATGACTGACTGGACCGTCGGGGAGATCTGCGTCTCGGTCGGTCTGCAGAGCATCGGCTCCTTCACGACCAGCTTCAAGCGCACCTTCGGGCAGACGCCGACGGAGTACCGGGCGAAGCAGCCGTCCGCGGCGCTCGCGGCTCGCGTCCCGAGCTGCGTGCTGCGGACCTATCTGCGACCACAGACCGCACGTTTCAAGAAGACAGGCGACTGACCCGCGGCTAGCTTGGCCGCCGACACGCAACTCGAACGAAGGAGACCGAAAATGGCGACGATCAGGGTGGCGAACGCTCAGCTGTGGGTTCACGACCAGGAGGAGGCCCTCGACTTCTGGACTAACAAGGTCGGGTTCGAGGTCCGCGCCGACATCTCAATGCCGGAGCTCGGCGACTTCCGCTGGCTCACCGTCGGGGCGCCCGGTCAGGACGACTTCTCGATCGCGCTGCTGGCCATCCCCGGTCCGCCCGTGATGGACGACGACACCAAGAAGCAGGTCGAGAACCTCATGGCCAAGGGCTTCTCGGGATCTGTCTTCCTCAACACCGACGACGTGCAGGCAGCCTACGAGGAGCTCAGGGGACGCGGCGTGGAGTTCACGGAGGCGCCCTCGGAGCGCCCCTACGGGATCGACTCCGAATTCCGCGACCCGTCCGGCAACACGATCCGGCTCGGCAAGCCGACGGTCTAAATCAATTCCGCGGCAGCAGGCGAATCTCGCGGCCGGCGCTCTGCGCCGCGATCAGCGCGAGCGCCTGCTGCTCGGTGACGGCGAGCGTCGCGTTCCACGGTTCGCCCGGCCCGGCCGGGGCGGCCAACGCGAGCAGCCTCACGCCACCGGCCGCGATGTAGGCGCGGGCCGAACGACCGAGACCCGCCTGACGCGAGACCACCACGTCCACGCGGGAGCCCTCCGGGGCGCCGCCGCCCACCGTGAGCGCCTCCGCCCCAGCCACGGCGACCTGCACGGGGCGAAGCCCCGCCGCGACGCCGGGGGCCCGCGGCTCCTTGGCGCGAGGGATGACGAGCTGGGCGTCGAGCAGGTACGAGCCGGCCGGAATCGTCGCGACGGGAGCACGGCCGAGGGCGTCGGCGGTCCGGAGCAGAGTCCCGGGCGGAACGAAACGCGCCGGCACGCGCCTGACGGCAAGCTCCGACTCCGCTCGCCCGGCGACGATCGGCTCACCCGCCGCCAGGTCGTCGCTTGTGACGACGACGGGCCGCAGTGGCCCGTAGCGTGCCTCGAGGCGAGAGCGGTAGCGGCCGGCCACGGTGGCGGCGAGCAGAGCGCAGATCAGGGCCGCGATCAGGAAGGCGAGGGCGCGGGCGCGGCGGCTCACGCCGCTCGGGCGTAACCCGGCTCAGCCAACGGCAGCTCGAGTGCCGCCACGCACCCGCTCCTGGTCTGGCAGAGCGCGAACCGGCCCCCGTGGGCATTTGCCACCTCGGAGACGACCTCCGTCCCGTGGCCGCGCCGCGGGTCGGTCGGGCGGGCCAGCCCGTCGGGTCGGACCCTGTTCGCGAACGTGATCCTGAGTCGCCCGGCGACGCGCGCACCGGTGATGACCACCGGCGGACCGCCGTGCTCGAGAGCGTTCGCGAGCAGGTTGTCCAGGGCCTGGGCCAGGCGTGCGGCGTCTCCCTCGATCATCGCCGGCCCGGCGTCCCAGTAGACACGGATCCCGCCCCACACGCGGCGCCTGGGGTCGCCAGCGCTCCAGGCAGGCCATCAGCGCCTCGCGGCAGGAGAAGCGCCGGAACGGTCGCGACGGGGAACCGCCATTGAGGGCTCCGTCGAGATCCTGGAGCGCGCTGGTCGCGAGCTCCAGCAGGCCGCGTCTGCTGGAGCGCGGTGGCGCCGCCGCGGGCAGGCCGTTCCCGTCCTCCAGAAGAAGCAGAGTCTGCAGCGGGCGCCGCAACTCGTGCAGCGCACGGTTCAGGGCGCGCTTGTGGCCCGGCGTGATCACCCGTCCAGCAGCCTGTAGCCCACGCCCCAGCAGTTGCAGACGTAGCGCGCCCCATCCGGATCCAGCTTGCGCCGAAGGCGGCTCGCGTGCGAGTCGAGCGTGCGCGTCCTGCCCATCGAACGGAACCCCCATACGTCCCGCAGGAGCTCCTCCTTCGTGAACACCCGGTGCGGCTCGGCGGCCAGCGCCTTGAGCAGGGTGAATTCCTTGTTCGCGAGGTGCACCTGACGGCCGCCGACCTTCACACTGCGGGTCAGGGGATCGACAGTCAGGTCTCCGACCCGGATAGGGCCCCGGCGCCCTCCGTGACGCCGCCGGAGCACGGCCGCGACCCTGGCGAGCAGCTCGGGGTAATGGAAGGGCTTGGGAAGGTAGTCGTCGGCGCCGGCCTCGAAACCGCGGAGACGGTCAGCCTCGCTCGCGCGACCCGACAGCACGAGGATCGGCAGCTCGGGATCGAAGCGCTCTCCCGATCCGCGGATCTCCCGCAGCACGTCCATTCCCGAGGCATCCGGCAGTCCGAGGTCGAGCACCATCAGATCGGGATGGTTGTACCCGCAGAGACGCAGCGCATCGGACGCGCTCGGGGCCGGGAGAGCCCGGTAGCGATCGGCAGTCAGGTGATCACAGAGGAGCTCTCGCGTGGGATCGTCGTCCTCGCAGACCACCAACGTCGCCAGCTCTTCAACCT
Organism: uncultured Solirubrobacterales bacterium; assembly: GCA_963728755.1. Taxonomy (GTDB): domain Bacteria; phylum Actinomycetota; class Thermoleophilia; order Solirubrobacterales; family 70-9; genus DASUPK01. Next base: position 94,371 of record CAVSLI010000003.1, read on the forward strand.
GGGGGAGCATCGACCGCTTGAGGCCTGGGAGGTTCAAACTCTCCCCATCGCGGGCCCAGAGACTCTTGCCCAGCAGGTGCGCGCGAAGGGCATCAGCGACGAGTGCCTCCTGCAGGCGATCGCCTCCGTGCCGCGAGCCGGGTTCGTCCCGCCGGCGTACGGCAAGCGCGCTTACCGGGATGAGCCGGTTCCGATCGGCCACGATCAGGTGACTACACAGCCGTCGCTCATGGGAGCCATGCTCGAGGCACTGGCGCTGGAAGGGGATGAGCGTGTGCTCGAGGTGGGTACCGGCCATGGCTTTCAGACGGCGCTACTCGCCAGACTGGCCCGCCGCGTCTTCAGCATCGAGCGGGTCGCCGACCTGGCGGAGGCGGCGCGGCACAACCTGGACCGCCACGGGATCCGGAATGCGATGGTGGTCGTCGGCGACGGGACCACCGGCCTCCCCGAAGAAGCACCGTTCGACGCGATCGTGGTCTCCGCGGCCTTCACCAGCGTCCCCGAGCCGCTCGGGACCCAGCTCCGGGATGGCGGACGACTGGTCCAACCCATCGGGCAGGGCGGCGCCGACGAGGTCATTCTGTTCGAGAGACGTGGGGATGCCCTGGAGCGCCGGGCCCACGTCATCCCAGCGCACTTCGTGAGGCTCTACGGCGACCATGCGTTCACCCCGAAGGGCTCGCCCTGATCAGCGCTTAGTCGGTGATGCCCTTGCGACGCAGCTCTTCGAGCGCTTCGTCGGTCTTCGAGAGTCGGTCGATGCCCATCGCGCGCAGGACCGGTGCCGTCTTGGCGAACTGGATATCGCGGTAGCCGACGACCTGGATGTGGTTGCCCCACGGATCCAAGAAGTCGAGTGAACCAGTTGCCGACACGTCGACGTCTGCCTGCCGGAGCGCCGCGCGGACGCCCTCCTTGTCGTCGACGACGAGGCCGAAATGCCGCGCCTGGTCGGGAGGCTGGCTTCGCCCCGCCGCGATGGCGATGAACTGATCGCCAATGTCGATGAAGGCCATCGAACCGGCCCTGCCGCGTAGCTCGAATTCGAAGAAGCGGCCATACCACGCAAGCGCTTCGTCGACGTCCCCCACCTCGAGAGCAACGTGGTTGATCCCGATGAGCTGGGCCATCGCAATCGACCCTAGCGCGTCACATTGGCGAGGGCAGCTCGAGCACGGCGTCCGCGCTGCGGTCGCAGAAAAACCGTCCGGCCGGCACGTCGCGGCAGATCCGGATGACGCGGCCCCCGCGGTCCAAGAACAGCAAATCGAGGCGAAAGCGCATGCCCAGGGTGTGGACGCTGCGGCAGCCCGGAATCAACAGCCCCGCCCCGGCACGCTCGCGGGAGAGCAGGGCCAGCCCGAGAAGGCGACTGGGCCAGGTCGTCGCGACGGGGATCTCGAAGCCGAGAGACCGCTGGCGCTTGCAGCAGCGGAACCTGAGCGGATCGGGGCCCACACTCCGGTGAGCGTCGGAGGTGCCACCCTCGCCCCTACCGTCGCGCTCGCCGGATAGCGTGCCGGGTGTGGAATACGCAGCGCAGCCGCCCGTCGAGGTCGCCCGGGCCGAGTCCGGGTTCCTGCAGCGGGTCTTCCTCTGGATGTTCGTCGGGCTCGGGATCACAGGCGGCGTCGCGGCGCTGATCGGCTCGAACGACAGCCTGCTCACGGACATCACCGAGACTCCCGGAATCGTGGCCGGGGTGGTGATTGCCCAGCTGGCCCTGGTCCTGGCCCTCGTCTTCCTCCTGCCACGGATCTCGGTCGGGATGGCGACGTTCCTCTTCCTGCTCTACTCGGCGACGGTCGGCGTCACCTTCGCCTTCCTCTTCGAGCTCTACACGACGCAGTCGATCTTCACGGCGTTCCTGATCACGGCCGGGATGTTCGGCGCGCTCGCCGTCTGGGGCGCGGTCACCGACATCGACCTCTCCAAGATCGGCTCGATCGCCTTCATGGCGCTGATCGGCCTGATCCTGGCGACGATCGTGAACATCTTCTGGGCGAACGAGACGCTCTATTGGATCACGACGTACGCGGGCGTGCTGATCTTCGCCGCGCTCACCGCGTACGACATGCAGAAGCTCAAGCAGATCCAGCAGCAGGGGCTGACGGGCGAGGCCGAGGGGCGGGCCGCGATCATGGGCGCCCTCGCCCTCTACCTGGACTTCATCAACCTCTTCCTCTTCCTGCTGAGGATCTTCGGCCAGGAGCGCTGACCGGCCCCGTCGGGTCGCTAGCTTCACGGGGTGGCCCAATCGGCGGATCCCCCGACGCTGTACGAGTGGGCAGGCGGCCGCGGCGCGTTCGAGCGGCTGATCGACGCCTTCTATGACCGGGTCGAGGGCGACGAGCTGATCTCGCCACTCTTTCCCGGTGGGGTCAGCCGCGAGCACCGAGACCACGTGATCCTCTGGTGGTCGGAGGTCTTCGGCGGGCCCGCCGACTACACCGAGAAGCTGGGCGGCTACCACCACATGGTCGCCAAGCACCACGACCTCGCCATCACCCCGGAGCAGCGCCTGCGCTTCGCCACCCTGATGAGCATGGCCGCCGACGACGCGGGGCTGCCCGACGACCCGGAGTTCCGCTCCGCCTTCATGGCCTACGTCGAGTGGGGTACCCGACTCGCGCTCCACAACTCCCAGCCGGGCGCGAAGGACGTGCCGCAGGAGGCGCCGGTGCCGCGCTGGGGCTGGGGCGTGGCCCCGCCATATCAGCCGTGACCGGCGTCGAGGCGGGACCCGATGGCAAGCCGCGCTGTGCCTGGTCCCTGAGCGCTCCCGACTACCTCGACTACCACGACAACGAATGGGGTCGGCCGCTGCACGGCGAGGACGAGCTCTTCGAGCGGCTGACGCTCGAGGCATTTCAATCGGGGCTCTCCTGGCTGACCATCCTGCGCAAGCGGGAGAACTTCCGCCGCGCCTTCGACGGGTTCCAGATCGAGAAGGTCGCGGAGTACCGGGCGAGGGACGTGAGCCGGTTGCTCTCGGACGAGGGAATCATCCGCAACCGCCGCAAGATCGAGGCGGCAATCACGAACGCGAAGGCGGCGCGGGAGCTGCACGCCCGGGGCGAGACCCTCGACGAGCTGATCTGGTCCTACTCGCCTGACGACGAACGGCCGGCCCCCAGGGCGACTACGGACCTCGAGGCGACCACCGCCGAATCGAAGGCGCTCGCGAAGGAGCTCAAGGGGGGCGGCTTCGTCTTCGTCGGCCCGACGACGATCTACTCGACGATGCAGGCGATCGGGGTGGTGAACGATCACCTGATGGGATGCGCGTTCCGGTAGCACACGTCGACGCCGACCCTGGGTCTCCTTTTGCTGCAACCGCCCGTTCAGGAGGGGTCGAGAACTGGCGACGGCCTCCCTCATGCGCGAAGATGCTCCGACCGGTGGACGAGACCGCACGCAGAGGCAATTACGAGTCCGGCGCGGACTACGTGCTCGAGTACGGGGAGCTCCAGTTCTCGTTCAACGAGCGGGACTTCGCACAGCGCGTCGAGCAGGCGGCGGTCAAGCTCGACTTCGTCCGCCAGGGCCTCGACGAGCACGAGCTCGAGGACCTGCTGGAGCTGGCGGTGAACGGCGAGATCCGCGAGCCCTGCTCCCCTCTCGGTGAGCACGTCAACGAGAACTGGGAGGACCTCGTCGGTCCCTCCGACAAGAGCCTCGTGCACTGGCTCCGCCGCCTCGTCTTCCGCGGCGCCTGGCTCGACCAGCGGGTCAAGGAGGGTGAGCTCGACATCGTCTTCGACGAGTCGACGCAGACCTTCGGCTACGTCCAACCCGACCGCGACTCAGAGCTGATCGAGCTCTCCGCCGAGCCCTCCTGGGGCAGCATCGCCTACGGCGGCCGCGACAGGGCATAAGACGCCGCTCCTTCGCTTCGCGTCCGGGCCGGCTCCCCTTACAACCGGCTGAGCAACTCCGCGTTGCTCGAGGTCGCCGCGATCTGCTCGGCGAGCGCGCGCGCCGCGTCCTCGGGATCCATCTCGCCGAGCTCCACGCGCAGCCGACGGGCCTGCTCGAGCTCCTCCGGATCCCGCAGCTGCTCCTCGCCGGAAGCGCGGCTCTCCTGCGGGACCAAGGAGGGGAAGATGCCCTTCGTGGCGAGCCCGGCGTCGAGGCGAAACAAGAGGTTCTCGGTCGTCTCCACCGCCTCGCGGACCTCCGCTCCGCGGTCGTCCGAGTCGAGCACCGTGGCGATCACGGTCAGGGACCCGGTCCCATCCTCGCCCAGCTCCCGGCCCACGCCGAAGATGCGCTTCACCCTGGCCGGGTCGCGATAGCCCAGGGCCAGCCGACTGAGCGAATCGATCAGCACGACGACGTCCCCGCCGGCCTCGGCGAGGCGCTTGGCGTGGCCCATCGCCAGCTCAGCCTCGCGCACCTGCTCCCTGGGCTCCTCCTCGGCCGTTGCGGCGAAGATCTCGGCCTCGGGCAGTGCCTGCTCCCACTGGGGGACCTCCTCGGGGCGCTCATCGGCGAGCAGCACGCAGAGGTGGGCACCGGTCTCGGCAATCGCCGAGCCGAGGCCTCGCAGGAGCGTCGTCCGCCCCGAGCGCGGCTGGGCCAGCACGAGCACCCGCTGACCGAAGGCGAACGGGCCGAGCAGGTCGACCGCCCGCACCACCGGGTCCAGCTGCGCATCCGGCGCGAACATGCGTCGATGCGGCGGCGCCGGGGTGAGGTCCTCGAAGTGGCGACGCTCATCCTCGGGGCCCTGCCCGTTGACCGACTCGACCCTGACCAGAGCGCGGTGCCGCTCGCCGCGCCGCGGAGCGCGCGCGGGGCCAGTCACCTCGTCGCCGGGGCGTAGTTCGCAGCGGCGGATCTGGGAGGCGGAGACGTAGACATCCCCCTCGGCCTCGTGCATGCCGCTCAACCGCAGAAAGCCGTAGCCCTGCGGCATCCGGTCGAGGACACCGGTGACCCCCTCGGTCTCCGGCTCAGCTTGCTTCTCCGGCTCCGGCTCATCCCGCCCCTCCGGCTTCGGCTCCGGCTCGCGGCGCGGCCGCTCGAAGCCGGCGTCGATCGCCTCCTCGCGACCGGCGGGAGCGGTCCCCCCGCGCTCGCGTTCCTCGATCGCCTCGACGAGCTCGTCGCGGCCGAGCATCCGGTAGCGGGGCACGCCGAGTTGACGGGCGCGAAGGTGGAGATCCGCCAGATGTTGGTCGCGCGGGGCGTTCATAACACGAGCCGCGCTGTCGCGCGCCCTCGAATCAGCGCATGCTAATCGGGCGTGGCGGGCTACTGCGCCGGGATGCGCGCCGGGTCGAGGCCCTCCGCCTCGGCGACCCGGCTCCACTCCGCCTGCTCGGCGGCAACCCGTGACTCGCTCCAAGCGAGCTCCTCGCCCAGTAGGCGCGCGACTTGCAGGGTCGTCTCGTCGTCGCGCAGCTCTGGAGCCGCCACCAAACCGAGCCGGGTGCGCCTCAGGAGCACGTCCGCGACTGAGCGCGCCTGCTCGCGCCGTGCCGCGATCAGCACCTCGGCCAGCAGATCCGGATGGCCGGGGACGATCGGCTCGGCGAGCTCCGGGCGCTCCTCGCAGAGATCGAGCACCGCCCGCGCCGCGTGGCCATAGCGAAAGGCGAGCTGGTCGGTCCCGCCGTCCGGGAGGGCGACGGTCGTCTCGAGGTCGTCGGGCCGCGCGGCCATCCCCAGCGGAATGTCGTCGGTCCGGCACTCCGCCTCCCGCCCGTCGCGCTCGGTGATCCGATCGACGACCTGAGCCGCCATGCGGCGGAAGGTGGTGAGCTTGCCGCCCGTGATGGTGAGCATTCCCGACGAGGTCTCATAGAGCTCCGCCTTGCGCGAGATGTCGACGGACTTCTTCGGGTCGCCGCTCGAGATCAGGGGGCGAACGCCGGCGTACGCCCCGGTCAGGTCATCGGGGACGAGATCGGTCCCGAAGTAGCGGTTCAGGGCGTCGAGCAGGTAGGTGACGTCGTCGGGACTCGGAGGCACGCTGTCGATGTCGCCCTCGTAGTCGTTGTCGGTCGTCCCGACGACCACCCGCCTATACCAGGGCAGGGCGAAGATGGTGCGCTCCCCGCCCGCCGGCACGATGCACGCCGCGGTGCCGATGTCGAGCCGCTCAGTCGACAGGGTGACGTGCGTGCCCCGGCTGGGCCGGATGCGGGGGATCTCCTCCTCGGTGAGCAGCTCGTCGGGGCGAATCCGGTCCGCCCAGACTCCGGTCGCGTTGACGACGTTGTCGGCGCGCAACTCGATGCGCTGGCCCGACTGTGCCTCCCGGAAGGCGACGCCGGCGGCGCGCCCTCCCTCGTCGAGCACCTCGGTCACCGCCGCGCCGTTCAGCACCACCGCCCCGAAGCGCTCCGCCTCGCCGAGAACGGTGAGCACGAGCCGCACGTCGTCCGTCTGGCAGTCGTAGAAGAGGTAGGCGGAGCTCGGCTCCATCGGCCCGAGCGCCGGGATCAATTCGGCGGCCTCCTCTCCCGAGATCGTGCGGTGGCGATCGGGCGACCAGTAGTAGGCCTCGCCGGAGTGCTCGCTGCGCTGGCTGCGCCCGCGCCCGATCCGCGAGGTCGCCATCACGTCGTACATGTTGAGCCCGATGCCGATGCGACGGTTGCGGCGGTCCTCGCCCAGCGCCGGGACGAGGAACGGGGTCGGGTAGACCAGGTGAGGCGCGAGCTGGACCAGGAGCTGGCGCTCGAGCAGCGCCTCGCGGACCAGCCCGAGGTCGAAGTTCTGCAGGTAGCGCAGGCCGCCGTGCACCATCTTCGAGGAGCGGCTGGAGGTGCCCTGTCCGAAGTCGTCGCGCTCCAGCAGCGCCACCGAATAACCACGCGATGCCGCGTCGAGCGCAACGCCGGCGCCGGTGATGCCGCCCCCGACGACGACCACGTCGAAGGCGTGCTCCTGGATCGCCTGGAGCGCGTCGTTGCGCGAGATCACCGGATGCGGCCCGTCACTCGAGGAACTCGGTGACCTGGTCGGCGGGGAGCCGCTCGGGCGGGCGCTGCTGCTGGACCGGCGTGCCGAGGTGAAGCAGGCCGACGAAGTGCTCCTCGTCGGGAATGCCGACGGCGGCCCGGCCCTTCGATGTTCTCAGCACCTCGGGCGTGCGCCAGTAGGTCGCCAGCCCGCGGCCATGGCCTGCGAGCAGCACGATGTAGGCAGCGCAGGCGGCCGCGTGCAGGTCCTCCTCGTCCTGGATCGGATCGCCGGTGAGCGCGCAGCTGCAGACCACCAGGGTCGGCGCGCGATCGAGCTTGGCCGCGGACTCGGGCCCGGCGGCCTCCTTGAGCCGCTCCAGCGCCTGCGGCCCGATCACCCGGAAGCGCCAGGGATTGGTCAGGTTGTGGTTTGGGGCCCAGCGGGCGAGGTCGAGGATCTCCTCGAGCGTCTCGCGATCGACCGGCTCGGGCCGGTAAGCCTTGTGGGTCCGCCTGGTGCGGATCGCCTCCTCGACTTCCATGCGATCGGGAGGCTAGCTAGTGCCTGCTGCCGCCCGGGCTGGCCGGCAGCCGGCGCCGATACAGGACCCAGCCGCCCCAGACCGCCGCAACCGCCGCCGCCGCGCCGATCACGATCAGCCAGGCGGGGACGCCTCCTCCGTCTCCCTCGTCGCGACTCGAGGAGGCCGGGGTCAGTGGCAACGGCGCCGGCTGACCCGCCGGCTGAGTGCCGTTGCTCGCGGGGGCCTTTCTCTTTCCACCCGGCTTCGCCGCTCGGGCGCCCGAGTCGAGCCGGGCGGCGCCAGGGGCGGTCCCGGCGGACACCGCGGCCGCCGCCGATGCGGCCGTCCTGGGCACCGGGCTGAGCGGGAAGGCGGCGCGGTTCAGCGCCATCAGCGCCTGCCCGGTGACCCAGACGGGCGTCTGGTCGCTGGAGGCGGAGTAGCGGTAATGGCCGTCCGGCGCCTGGACGGAGGCCAGGTAGTCGAGCGGCGAGCTGCCGCCCTTGCGGACCGAGGAGGGTGAGACCCCTGCGGCGACGAGGCCCTGGATCGCCCAGGCGGTGGACTGGGCGTTGACCGGGCCGCCGCTCAGCGCGAAGCCGCCGCCCGATCGCTGCACGTCTCGCAGATACGAGATCCCGCCCCGCAGCCCGGCGCCGCTTCCCCCGGTGGCCAGCGCCTGAAGGACCGCCCCGGTGCTGTCCGGGTCGCTGGCCGATCCGGGCGCGAAGCCCCAGCCGCCGTCCCGGTTTTGATGTGACCGCAGCCAGCCGACCGACCGCGAGCTGCCCGCGGTCGCTCCGGCGGCCTTCAACGCGAGGACCCCGAACGCCGTGGGATTGACCTGACCACCCCAGGAGCCGTCCTTCCCTCGCCGGGCGAGGAGCCGACTGACCAGGTCGTGGCCCTGGAATCGCCTCGGATCAAGTCCCGCTCCCCGCAGCACCAGGATCGTTCGCTCGATGTCGCCGGTCGTGCTGATCTCTCCGACTGTCCCGGCCAGGTATGAGACGGGGGTGGCGTCGCCATGATCGAGGTCGAGCGGGTTGATCCCGGCGGCCTCGAGGCCGACGACTGCCCATCCGCTCATCCCCGGGCTCGAGTCCTGCCCCCGGTCGAAGCCGAAGCCACCATCGTCGTTCTGGGCTCCGCGCAGCCAGGCGACGCCCGCATCCACGCCGCCCGCGGCGACCGCCCGCTCACCGGGGAGCGCGGCACCCGCGAGCAGGAGGGCCGCGATCAGGCAGGCGGCTCCAGCTGCGGCGCCGCCCGCCGTGGCGGTGGACCCGCGCCGCTTCCACGCGAACTCGAAGCGGCGCCGGTAACGGAGCAGCATCCGCACCATCACCGGGCCCGCGACCAGTGCCAGGGCGGCGTTGCCGGCCGCATGCGCGACGTTGAAGGGCACACCCCTGGCCGAGATCGCCAGGAAACGGTCGAGCGACTGCTCGCCGCCGTAGGTGACCATCAACGAGAAGTCGAGCAGTGCGCCATACGCGAGCCCGGCGAATGCGCAGACGGCGGCGAGCCCGAAGCGGCCGACGTGGCGACCGGTCAGCGTCGCGAGCCAGGCCCCGAGTAGGCCGGTCATGCCCCAACCGGCCATCTGCCAGGGCGTCCACGGGCCCTGCCCGAGCCAGAAGTTCGAGACCAGCCCGGAGAGGGCGCCGACCGCAAAGCCGGGCGCCGCGCCCAGGGAGAAGCCCGCGATCAGGGTGACGTCAGTCGTCGGCACGACGTTCGGGATCGGCGAGAAGGCGACTCGGCCGGCGACGGAGATCGCCGCGAGCGCCGCCACCAGCGCCACGATCTGGGAAGGCGGCCGCGAGCGCTCGTACCAGGCGAAGCCCCCGAGCAGCGTGGCGCCGAGTATGGCCATGGCGGCCAGCCCCCAGCTCATCGAGCCTGCTCCCCGGTCCGGAGGCTCTCGGCCGCCTCGCGTAGTGCCGCAGCTCCCGCCTCGACTGTGATCGCCGTTCCGTCGAGGATCCGCGCGACCTCACTCGAGAAGTACCAGCCCCCGGAGAGCAGCTCGTCGGCCGACCCGTCCGCGGCCATCTCGCCGCGGCCGAGCAGAAGCACCCGATCGGCGAAGGTGGCGGCGAACTCGACGTCGTGGGTCGCGATCACGACCGCGCTGCCGCGGCCCGACAGGCCGTGCACGAGTTCCGCCAGCTCGCCCTTGCGGGCGCGGTCCATGCCGCGCGTCGGCTCGTCCAGGAGCAGCGTGCCCGGCAGCTCATCGCCCTCCGTGTCCCGGCCGGCCACCACGATGGCCAGCGCGAGGCGCTGTCGCTCGCCCCCGGAAAGGTCCCGAGGGTCGACTTCCGCCAGCTGGTCGAGCCCGAAGCGCCGCAGCGATGCGGCGCCGGACTCACCGCGGACCTCATCGCCGACCCTCTCGTGCACGAAGAGATCGCCGGGACGCTGCGGCAGGAGGGCGACGCCGCGCGGCGCCTCGATCCGCCCTCGTTGCGCCTCGACCAGGCCGGCGGCAGCCCGCAGCAGCGTGCTCTTGCCGGCGCCGTTGCGGCCCATGAGCGCAACGCGCTCGCCCGGATCGATCCGGAGCTCGAGGCCACGCAGCGCCTCGGTGCGCTCCTCCCGCTCGCCGAGCTCCACCCACACGTCGCGGAACGCGAGGGCGGGGCCGAAGCCACGCGCCGGGCGGTCGGCCGGCCGCCGAGCGTCCGGGAGGGCCGCCTCCGAGGGGCGCCGCGGGACCCTCGGCGTGAGGTTCGCTCCCTGGAGAGCCCGCCGCGCCTCGCGGACGCTCGCGGGCGCCGGCAGGCCGGCCTCGCGCAGGAGGCGGGCGCTGGGCGTGGCGAGTACCGGCTGGGCGATCAGGGCCCACTCGAGGAAGTCACCGGGAGGGCCGTCGAAGGTGACGCCGCCGGCGTCGAGGGCGACCACGCGATCCGCAGCAGCCAGGCAACGCTCGAGCCGGTGCTCCCCGAGCAGCACCGCCACCCCCCACTCCTCGTTCAGCCTGCGGAGCAAGGAGATCAGCTCGTCGCCGGCCACCGGGTCGAGCTGCGAGGTGGGCTCGTCAAGCAGCACGATCCGCGGCCGCGTGGCGAGCGCGGCGGCGAGCGCGACGCGCTGCAGTTCACCCCCGGACAGGGTGTCCGTGGTCCGCTCCAGCAGGGCATCGATCGCCAGGGCAAGCGACACCTCCTCGACCGCGCGCGCGCTCGCCGCCGGCGGGATGCCGCGGAGCTCCAGCGGCAGCTCGATCTCTGACCGGACCGTGGTGCTGACCACCTGCGTCTCCGGCTCCTGGGCCACCAGCCCGACGACATCCGCCAGCTCCGCAGGGCCGTGCGAGCCGACATCCAGCCCGGCGACCTCGAGCCCGCCCAGGACCCGGCCCCCGTGGAAGTGCGGGACGAGCCCGCAGGCGGCGCGCAGAAGCGTCGACTTACCGGAGCCCGAGCGGCCGGCGAGCACGACGAATTCGCCCGGCTCGATGTGCAGATCGACGTCCCGGAGCGCGTCGCGCTCGGCGTCCGGATACCGATAGGTGAGGCCGCTCGCGCGGAGCGCCGGGTCAGCCACGCGACCGCCACCTCCGCCATCTAGCGGGTCGCGCTGGCGCGCGCCCTCGAATAAAGGGGACTACCGCGAGAGCAACCACGGCGATGCAGAGAGTGAGCGTGATCGCGCCCGTGTCCATCTCGATGCGCGGGTAGCTCTCGAACCCGCCCGCCCCGGCGATGCGGGCCGCGACGGCGGCGAGGGCGATCGCGGCCCCCGTCGCGATCAGCGGAGCGTCCTCACGGGAGGGCTCGCGGCGGCTTCGCGACCGGATCCCAAGCGAGTGGCCGCGCAGCTCGAGCGTGGCAGCCACGTCCACGGCGCGATCCAGCGAGCCCTCGACCAGGCGCCGCGCGAGAGCCGCCCGCCCAACCGGCTCGGCGGCCGGACCCCGCAGTGAAGCCGCCTCCTTCAGCCGGGCGCCGTCGGCGGCGGCGAGCGGGACCATGCGCGTCACCAGCCCCGCGGTCATCGCCGAGCGCCGAGCGACTGGACGAAGGGCGCGCAGGATCCTGTCGGGGTCCACGCAGGCGGAGTAGACCGCGAAGACGAGAACTACCGCCACGACGCGCAGCCCGATCACTCCCCCCGCCGCCAGGGACTCGAGCGTTATGTCCGTGTTGCCGAGGACGGGCATCTCCCAGCCGCGCACCAGCACGGTGTCGCCCCGGTGGCTGACCAGGGCGTTGACGAGCACCATGAAGATGAGCAATGGCAGCGCCAGCCGCAGCGAAGCGCCGACTGCCCGCCCCGCCCCAGCCGCGACGCCGGCGAGCACCGTGGCCGTCGCGGCCGAGAGCAGCACCAGCGGGCTCGAATAGACGAATCCCACCACGGCGAGCGCGCCGAGGTAGGCGACCGCGGCTCTCGGGGACGCACGGTGGAGCGGGCTGCGCCCCGGCGTGTAGGCCAGCGCCGGCTTCACGGCACCGGCACCCCGATCGCCCCGGCTCCGGGCTGGGTGGCGAGCGCGTAGTGGTTTCGAAGCGAATCGCCCACCAGGTTCGCCGCCGCCGCGACGCCCTTGGCGTCGGTTCCGGTGACCACCCAGGTCGGAGGCGTGTCACCCGGACGCAGAGCTGCGATCAGCCCACCGCCCTTGCCGATGCTCCCGGCGGGCTGGCCCTGTTGGTTGAGCACCTCCAGCAGGGGCTTCCTGATGCCGACGAACCGGGCGAAGACGCCGCTGTCAGACGGTGGCTGGGCGAGCAGGCGCGCCGTCGGGCTCCACTGAAGCGCTGACCAGGTCCCGACCAGAACATCGCCGAGAGCTTCGCCGCTCTCCCTCTGTGCCACTCGCCCTCCGGCCCGCCGGATTCGCGCGGAGACGGTCCCGCAAGCCGGCCGGACGTCACCACTGCAGTTGACATTCACATCGAAGCGATGCCCTTGTAGCCCATTCACGAACGGCTCCGGCCAGGAGCCGACAACCGCCGGCACGCGCATCGCGGCGGTCCAGTCGCGGTAGTCCCACCAGATGCGGTCGCCGCCGGAGGGGTCGTATTGGGCGGACCCGATCGGGGACTCGACTCCGTTCACGTAGAAGAACCAGTCGCTTCGGCGGCCGCCGCTCTGGGCGCCGGCCAGCCCGTCGATCGACTGAATGAACCCGCCGCCGTACCGGGTGGTGATCTCCGCGTTGCGGTCGAGGAGACGAAGGACCGTGTCCGACTCCCGGATCGAGTCCGTCTTCTGGAGCATGACCTTGGTCCCGTAATCGCGCGTCACGGTCAGGTCGACGTCGCCCTCGTCCTTACCCGGCCCGAGCCCGCAGCCCGCGGCCGCCGCGGCGCAGAGCGCCAGGGCGGCCGCGAGGATGCGAGCGGCGCTCACTTCTTGTGCTTTCCCTTCTTCTTGCCGGCGCGGCTGCGGTGTTCGCAGTTCTTGGCGATCTTGTCGCCCTTGCCCGCCTTGACGCTGTCGTCACCACCGCCGCAGTTGACGAGGTCCTTGCCGCCGCCGCGGACGTCGATCCGGTCGCCGCTGGCGAGCGACCGCACCTTGTCCCGGCCACCCCGCGCCTTGATCTGGTCGGCGCCGGCGGTGCCGACGATCACGTCGGCCTCGTGGCTGCCGACGATCTGCAGCCCGCGCACCGGCGGGCACTTGGGGAGATCCCTTGAGACACACACGGTGAGGGCCTGGCTCGGCACGTCGTTGTAATCCTTGCTCGCGGCGATCGTGTGTATCCCCTCGGTCGAGAACGAGACGCTCGCGTTCCCCGCCGCATCGACGGCCGCCGGCGAGTCGCCGCCGGTGACCACCGCTCCCGCCGCGGAGCCGAGGGAGCCGTCCGTCTTGTAGGAGCTGACGTGCACCGCGACCGGCGACCCAGGCGTCGTGCGCGCCGGCGCGTCGATCACGAGCTCCTCGTCCGCGGTGAAGTCGGACGGGGTCCGGTAGAAGGTCAGCTGGTCGCCGGGCTTGATGAACGTCTGATCCGCACCGGCCGTGTCGCCGACCCCGTTGGTCTCCAGGAACCAGAAGCCCGGAGGCGTGGGCGCGCCGATGCTGCAGATCGTCAGCTCGCCGAACGTGGCGTAATCCGCGTCCGAGATGCGGAACGGCTGCAGCGACGGGGTCGCGTCGGAGGCCTCGTCCAGCGCGCTCAGCACGTTCGGCGCTGACTGCGCGTAGGTCTGTCCGCTGCTCTGCTTGGCCGGCGGTGTCGGGTCGAGACAGTCGTCCCCCGCGTAGGTCCTCACCTTCGCCGCCGCGGGGGCGTACTGCCGCAGGTTCGCGAGCTGCGCGCCATCGTTGGTGACGACGTGGATGTCGACCGGCACGCTGGCCGACGCGGTCGTCGCTCCGGCCGCGGCAAGGGCAATCAGCGACGCCAGCGCCGCAATAGCAGAATCTGATTCTCATCTGAGCCACCCCTTCCTCGAGGGTCGTGTTGGCTGGCCGGGGACAGGTCTCCTGGCTTCCGGGCTCGACCGACGCGCCTTCCCAGGGAGCCGGCGGCTCCCCAGTGGCTAGTGCTTCGGTCTCATGACCCGGTCACAGTGGCGGGACCGCGCCGGCTTCTCACCGGACTTCCCTTGACCACCGGCCGTTGTGAACGCGCGGATCGTACATCGCCCTGGGGAATTCGGATCGGGGCAAAAAGAGGGGCGGCCCGGAAGGCCGCCCCTCTCGCAACTTCAGCTCGAAGCGATCCCGATTGCTTCTTGGGCTACTTCGTCTGCTTGCACCTCTGCACCGAGCTCGCGCTCAGCGTCGGACCGCCCGTGAAGGCCGTCGTCTCGCTGGTGGCCCACTTCTTCTTCTTGCAGCGGGCCATCACGTAGAACGACTTCTTGCCCGACTTCTTCTTGGTGATCGTCGTCTCGAAATGCGTGATCGACGTACCCGTCGGCGGGATAGAGACGGTCAGCGCGTTGCTGCTGGTATTGAGAACACCGGTCAGCGTTGTGCTGAACGAGTAGGCACCTCCGACGAAGATGTCCGTGTGCAGGCCGATCGTCGGTCTTCCGCCGCTCGGCACACCGTTGTAGGCAGCCACCTTGCCGGTCAGAGCGCCACCGTTGATCGTTGCACTGCCGCTACCGATCCGGCTGGCGCCACAGGCCGCCTGAGCACTCGCCTCGGGCACGGTGCTGATCGAGCTCAGGTTGCAGTCGGCAATGTTCCCCGGCGTGAACCTGACGTCGCGGCTGAAGTTGACGATGGTCTGGTTGGCGTTCGGCGTGAAGACGCCGTCGTAGTTCGTATCGACGGTTGTCTTCATCGACTTCATCGCGACGAAGGCCTTCTTCGGCGCCTTGGCCGGGCTCAGGATCGAACTCACGCTCTGGCCAAGCACGTTCGCCGAAGCGGTGCCCGACAACACGACGCTCCCGATCACGCCCAATAGGGCGCCGATCAGATACTTGCGCTTACGCATACCACTCCTTTTCCGTTGGGCAAGTTCCCTGGCGGCACCCGAAGATCCCCGGCCGCAGCCCTTGAATTTGCCTTCTTCTGCTGAACCTAACACAGGCAAAACCACGTAGTTGTGCGCCCTCTCCCGGGTGAAGTCGCAGTCCCTCAGAACTGGGTATCCACCCCGCCTACGGATTCGCGTAGACGTGCGTGTAGTTGCTCGACTCGGGGATCTGGCCGATCGACGGCTGCGGCGCCTGGTCGATGCACGAGGGAGCCGGGAACGAGCCCGCGGTGCTGGTCTGGCCCGTGAAGGCGGTCTGCTTGGTCAGATCGAGGATCTCCTGGGCCGTATCGAAGGTGGCGCGGTTCGAGAAGAGGGGGTCGTCCGTGTAGACGCTGTCGTTCGGGTCGAGGGCCGCGAAGACGCCGAAGGCCGGCGAGCAGGGCCTCGTGTCGAAGGTCTCGAGCCCGTTGATGACCTTAAGCGCGCTGTCCGGCGCGGGATACGGGTTCGTCCGGGAGTAGGTCAGCCGGTGCTGGGTGAAGGCGGCGAGCGACTCGGGATAGAGCGGCGCGGTGCTGCGGATGTAGTGGATGTTCGCGCCGGTCTCGATCGTGCCTGTGGCGTTGAGCGAGGAGGCGACGTTGCCGAGGAAACCGGTCACGTCACGCTGGTAGCGCCCGATCCCCTGGACGATCGGCGTGATCTGCTGCGAGAACGGCGTGGTCTCGTCGAGCAGGGGCGGGAGGTCGTTGTCGAGCAGGGTCTGGAGGGCGGGCAGACCGGTCCGCGAGCGCTTGGCGAGCTTGCGCAGGCCGACGAAGAAGTCCCGGAAGCTGGGCGCCACCTTCGCCACGTTCTTCAGGTTGGCGCTCAGCAGCCTCGCCGAGGGATGGAGCTGCGTGATCACCGGGTTGGCGTTCCGGGAGAAGCTGCCCAGCCGATCGAGGGTGAGGCGGGACTCGTCGAGGAAGGTGGGCAGCACGCGGAAGGTTGCCTCGAGGTCGCGGTTCCGGACCGCGGTCGTGTGGAAGACCGTTCCGGAATTCCCGATCAGGCCCTGGAGCTGACCCCGCCGCTCGCTGAGCGCGCCGAACACCTCGCCGGTGTTGCGGATCAGCTGTTGGACCGCTCCCTGCTGGGTGTCGAGGACCCTGAGCACCCGGTTGGCGTCCTCGGCGAAGGGCTCGAGGTTGGCGATCGCGGCGGAGAGGTCCGCCCCGCGCCCGGCGCTCGCGATCGCGAGCTGCTGCATCCAGGTCTGGAATGACGCCCTGGTTCTGGCGTCGAAGGTGCGGAAGATCTCGTCGAGCTGCACCGAGGGCTGCACCTGCGCCCTCGGCAGGGAGGCGCCCTCGGCCAGCTTCGGTCCGTCACGGCTCCCCTGCGTGAGCTCGACGTAGGTCTCGCCGAGCAGCGTCTTCTGCCTCAGCATCGCCCGGGTGTCGGCGGGAATCGGCGCATAGCGGCTGTCGATCTCGATCGTGGCCACCCCCAGGTCCTTGTTGGGGCCGGAGTTCGCCAGGTCGATCGACTTGACCTTGCCTACGGAGACGTTCGAGATCCGCACGTCGGACTCGATCGCGAGCTGGGTTCCCTCGTCGAACGGCACCTCGATCCGGTAGCCCTCGGGCTTCAGTGGCACCGGGCCGCCGAAGGTCGTCCAGAGGAAGAGCAGCAGGCCGAAGCAGGAGAACGCGAAGGCCACTGCCACGGCGATCTGCCCCAGCGTCGGACCGCGCGTCCTCATGGCACTGGCACCCCGGATGGCACGGGCACCCCGGTTGGCGCTGGCACCCCGGCATTGCAGTCGGGGATATTGGCAGCGCGGAACTGCCCGGCGAGCTGGTAGAGCAGACGCAGGTACGGCTCGTTCGCCAGCGAGACCTCGGCGGTCCCTGCCGTCGAACAGCTCTCCTGCACGAGGCCGCGGCGGATCGGTCCGTACGCGTCCTGAAGCGAGTAGTTCGTGACCAGGTTGTGGTTGAGCCAGGGGACGAAGAACAGGAAGCCCTCCTGATCCCCGGGCGGGTTGAAGGCCAGGGCGTTGAGCCCGTCGTTGAGGCGGGTGAAGCCGAGCTTGAGCCCTGGGGTCGCGACGCCGAGCCCCTGGGAGATCTGAGCGATGTGCTTCACCGGGCTCCGCACCTGCCGGGTGAACGGCCTGATCTGATTCTCGATCGGCCCGGCCGTCTGCTGGAAGAGCCGTCGCAGAGCCCGCAGCGCCGGAGCGGTCGCCCTCGCGCTCGGCAGCAGCTTCTTGAGCGCCGGCCCCGACTGAAGGGCGAGGTCGTTGGCGCTGGTCAGCGCGCCCTGCGTCTCCTTCAGGGTGCCGGGCAGCTCCCTGACGGCGCTTCGGATCGATGCCTCCTGCCTGGCGAACGAGGCGAGGACGGCATCCGAGGAATCGACGAAGTTCGTCAGATCCTGATCCCGGTTGCCGAGCTCGGTGGAAAGCAGCTGGAAGTTGTGAATCGAGCTCGCGATGTTCTGCCGGCGCTGGGCGAGCGCACCGCTGATCCGCGCGATGTCCCGCGCGAACGGGTCCAGGCGGCGGAGCGCGTTGGAGAGCTTCACGTCACGGCCCTGCGCCGGATCGAGGGCCTCGGCCCCGTTCGCGAGCAGCAGCTTCAGGAACTGCTGGGTGTCGGCGTCGAGCGAGGCCAGGAACTCGTCCGGATTGACCGGCGGCTGGGTCGAGGCGAGGGGGATCGTCGAGCCCTCCTCGACCTGCGGGCTCGACTGCGTTCCCGGGTCCACCTCGATGACCATGTCGTTGAGCCCGGTCTTTGGGCGGAGCAGCAGCGAGGAGTCCTCGTGGATCAGGGGCGCGTATTTGTTGTCGACCTCCATGCCGACCACGGCGTGGCCACCCTCGAGCTTCACGCTGGTGACCTCGCCGACCTTGATCCCGGCGACGTCGACGGACTGGCCCTGTCCGGGCGTCACGGCCTGGGCCGTCGTGAAGTCGGCCTCGAGCGCGAATCGGTCGGTGCCGATCAGCGGGACCCAGCTGGGCAGGCTGGTGCGCTGGTTGATCAGGATCACGGTCGTCGCGAAGAGGGCGGCGGCGAGCAGGGCGATGATCGCCAGGACGTCGCGGAGGTGTGCTCTCAGGGCGCGTCTCATGGGAAATTGGTCGGGTTGGACGGGCCCTGTGCCGCGGCAGGCCCGTTGAGGTCGGGGATCGGGTTGCTCTGGCAGGCGACGTCGGTCCTGAAGGGCGGCGTGCCGGAGGCGACGGGGCGGGTGCCGATCGTCCCGCCGGGTGCCGCGGTGCCAGCCCAGAGCGCGTCCCGCTGTGGGCCGCCGCCGGGGACGCTGGCGCGGAGGTTCGGGACGGGGCCGCCGTCGGGCACCGGGCCGCCGGCCGAGAAGAACCGCAGGATCGGGCCGTTGCCGTCGAAGAACCCGCTCTCGCCGGCAAGGTTGGCCGCCGCGTATCCGAACTCCTTGAAGTTGGGCTCACCGGTGTTGAAGTCGTATCCGGGGCCCGAGTCGCTCAGCACGACGTCTCCGGCCGGGAGCAGCACGTTGTCGACGCAGCCGCTGGTCAGTCCGATCTGCGAGAACAGCCCTCGGCCGTCGGCGGCGGACTTGGCTGCGCCGGGGCCGGCCAGCCGCAGCTGCTGCGCGACGAAGCCGAGCTCGCTCGGCTTCAGCAGCGCGGCGGTCTGGTTGAGCCACGGCTGGGACGCTGCGATGGTCGCGGGCAGCTCGCGGACGCCGGGGGTGAGATCACGGGCGAAGGCGCGCAGGAAGGGCAGGGTCGAATTGGTGTGGCGCAGCGACGGCTCGGCGATCCTCAGCGTCGGCCCGAGCAGCCTGATCGTCCGCTCGAGGTTCGCCTTCTCATCCGCCAGCGCCGCCGTGACGGTGTTGAAGTTGCTGACCAGGCCCTGCAGCTGGGCCTCGTGGCCGGTCAGGGCATCGAAGACCCTGGCCTGCCCGGCGATCAGGCCGGAGAGGTCATGCGGCTCGGTCCCGAGGAGGGCCTCGTTGACGATCGCCGAGTCGCGCGCGGCGGTCTGGCCGTAGTCGAAGGACTTGTTGATCGCCTGCGCGGCCGTCAGGCCCTGGACCTCGGGGTCCTGGGTGGCGTCGTCGGCCGCGCTGGGCTTGTGGCTCAGGGACTGGCCGTAGCCCTCGAGCAGCTTCTGCAGGTTGGCCCGGTCCGGAGCCTGCAGTGAGGTGAGGATCTGATCCAGCTGGACCGCGGTTGAGGTCTGCGTCACCGGGATCGTGTCGCCGCTCGAGAGAGAGTCGCCGCTGGGGCTCCCCGGACTGACGTCCAGGAAGAAGTTGCCCTCCAGGAAGATGCGGGGGCGGATCTCGATCTGCGCATCGCTGTGGATCGGCTGGCCGTTCGAGTCGACGGTGAAGGTGACCTCGGAGTAGTTGCTCGCACAGCTGTCGGTGAGGCCGTTCGCGCAGACGCTCTTCACGCTCTCGACCTTGCCGACGTTCACTCCCGCGATTCGGACGGGCGAGTCCTTGCGGATGTTGGCCGCGTTCTGGAAGACCGCATGGAGCTCGTAATGCGACTGGAACGGAATCGCCTTGGTCCACGCGAGATAGGTCCCCACGATGACCAGCGCGACCAGGATCAGGGCGTTGCGCATCCGGTGCGGCGGATGGCCCTTGCGGTAGATCCGCTCGTCGTAGTCCTTCTTCTGGGGCTGTCGTGGCGCCGCCGGCGTCACTTCTTCCCCTTCTTCTTCGACTTCTTGGGCTTCGTGCTCTTCTGGATCTGCTCGAGGATCTGGGCGGCGGTGATGATCCCCTGGTTGCCGGGGACGTTCCCGATCGCCAGTCCGCCCGGGTAGCCCTCGTTCCCCGCCTCGCACTCCCTCGTCTGCCCTGGAGAGGCGGTGTTCGGGTAGGGGTTGTAGTGCAGGAAGTTTGTCGGGAGCCCGCCCTGGCCGTTGGCGGGAGACGAGGCGGGGCCGATCACGCTTCCCTCCGCGATCGGCGGCTGAAGCACGATGAACCGCTGGCCGTTACCTGTTCCGTCGTTGTAGCTCGCCAGGTCGGCGGCGTTCCGGAACAGGATCGTCGCGTAGTTGCAGACGGACTGGGCGGGGGTGATGAAGCGGAGGGCCGGACCGGCGGCCTCGTTGAACTGGGTCAGGTGCTGAATGCCATTGCGCGCGCTCGCGTTGTTGTTGAGATTCAGCAGCGACTGGGCGGTCGGATCGAGCTGGGCATTGAGCGCGGGTGCGAAGGGCAGCGCCTTGACGCCCTCGACGATGCTCTGCCCGACCACCTTCTGCACCGGCGCAATGGCGTGGAAGCCGGGCCGCAGCTCGGTGAAGAGCTGGCCCGTGTTGGCGAGGAACGGCCGGATCGTGGGGAGCGTCGCGATCGCGGTGTCCTCCGCAGCCGGCGACTTGGAGATCGACTCCTGGATGAACGGGCGTGAGACTCGGGCGAATGCGGCGAACGTGGTGTCCAGGTCCGCGAAGAGCTGGCCCTGGATCTCGGCGACCGGGGCGACCTCGGCCGCGGTGGCGGACAGCGAGGAGACGAAGTTCGAGAGGCCGGTGTTGGGATCCGCGAGGTTCCGCATCACCGGGGTGAGACGCTCGACCAGGGGCTTCAACTGCCCGATCGCTTCGTTCAGGTCCACCCCACGACCGGCCAGGGCGTTGCCGAACTCGAGCAGATTCGACTGGATCGCGGTCCGGGTCGGCGTGTCGAACATGTTGAAGACCTGGTCGATCTCCACCGGCTCGGGGCGGGCGGCGGTCAGCGGCATGGTCGCGCCGGCCGCAAACCCGCGGTTCGAGCTGCCGCGGTTGATCTGCAGGTACTTCAGGCCGAGCGCGGACCGAGCCCGGACCACGACCGTCGAGTCCTCGGGGAGTGGATCGATGTCCTTGTTGAGGTCCATGTCGACCTTCGCCACCTGGCCGGTGCAGCGCCGGGTCGGGTCATTCGGGCAGGGGGCGTCGGTCACGTTCTCGGGCGTGATGCCGGTGATCTGGCCGACCCGCTGGCCGCCGATCCGGACCTCGTTGCCCGGCACCATGCTGGCGGCGTCGGGGAGCTGGGCGGAGAGCTTGTAGGTGGGTACGAAGGGCAGCCCGTTGTTCGCCTGGTAGGCGAGGAAGACCGCCACCACGATGACGAGCACGGTGACCGCGCCGACGAGGGTCGGGCTGGCCGCCAGGCTGCCGACGCGCCCGCCCCTCATGCGCCGCCCCCGAGCAGGAACTGCAGGAACATCGAGGCCTGGCGCATCGAGACCGCCTGCTTGCCCGACTGCGTGGTGGTCGTGTCGTCCGGGGTGGTGGTCGTGTCGTCCGGGGTGGTGGTCGTGGTGCCCGAGCCGCTGTCGGAGGACCCGGGCGCCGTCTCGCCCTGATCCGGAGCCGGCTGCGGAAGCAGGTCCTGCAGGTTCGGGACGTCGATCTGCGGGAGCGGAGACCTGGAGCGGAGCCGCGCCTTGGCCTTCCTGACCGCCTTCTTGCCCTTCTTCGTCTGGCTCGATCGGCTGGCGGACTTCGCCGCAGCGGAGCTGCTCCCCTGGCCGAAGAACGCCTCACAGCCTCCCGCCGGCGTCGGCACGATCTCCACGCAGGTGCTGAGCTGGAGGTTCGAGCGCTGGTAGTGGCCGAACTGATCGAACCCGTTCAGCGAGCCGCTCGTGTTGTAGATGAAGTTCATGAGGTACTGGAATCCCTGGGTCCGCTCGAAGGTGTCGAGCAGCGAGCCGAAGTTGATGCCCACGGGCTTGGCGGAGTTGGCCGTCGCGGCCAGGTCGGTGAGCAGCCCATCCGAGGCGGCGAGCTTCGGGCCCGCGGTCTGCGCCGCGTCGCCCAGGGTCTGAAGCGCCGGGATCGTCTCCTTGGCGAATCTGGGCAGGTTCACGGTCGCCTTGCTGAGGCCCGGAGCCGCCCGGTTGAGGTCGGCGAAGAGCGGCGTGCCGCGGTCGGAGAAGGTCTTGAGCTTCGCCATCGTCAGGCGGACCTGGCGCAGGGTGGCGGGGAACTTGCGCAGCCCCTCCTCGAGGGCGGCGCTGCGCTCGGCGGTCGCCTGGCCGGCGATCGCCGCGTTGCGGAAGAAGCCGGTGATGTGGGTGCGGTTGCGGGCCAGCGGCTCGAGCACGCGGTCCCCGTTGCTCGCCAGACTCGCGAGCTGCTGGTTCTGCTGGGCGAGGATCGCGAGCACCCGATCGGTCTGTCGAAGGGCCGGATTGGCGCGGTCGATGACCTCGCCCAGGTCCTGGCCGCGGCCGGCCAGGGCCGCGCCGAGGTCGTTGAGGATCAGGCGGAAGCGGTCGCGGTAGGGCAGCCGCTGGATGTTCTGGATCAGATCGAGGTCGACGGTCTTGCCGTTGTTCTCGAGCGGCAGTAGGTACTGGCCCGCTCCCGGCTGGTCGTCGTCGATCTTCCGGAGAGCAGGAGGCGGCGGGGTGCCGGCGGCGCGCGGCTGGGTGGGTGTGCAGTCGATGAACTTCTCGCCGATCAGCGACTGCGGGCGGATCAGGCAGCTGGCGTCCGTGCGGAAGTCCTTGAAGCCGGAATCGGTGATCTTCATGACCACGACCGCCTTGCCCGGGACGGCATGCGGGCCGCCCTCGTCGCTGGCGATCTCGTCGTTGCCCGTGACGTCGACCGACTGGACCGTTCCGACGGTCGCTCCGGCGACGCGGACCTCCTCGCCCTTCACGACGAACGAGCCGTTGTCGAAGATTCCCCTGACCTCGTAGTCGCCGCTGGTGCCGTTGGAGCCGATCGCCGGGAGCGCGACCAGCATCGCGGCGAGGAGCAGGCCGGCTGCTATCAGCGCGATTCGCCTCATGGCCCGGGCACCACGTCGGTCGAGTCGCACGATGAGGGCGGCGCGGGCGGGGTTCCGGTGGGAGCACCGATCGGCGGCCCGGGGAAGGCGGGGGCGAAGAATGGGTTGCTGCCGGCGATCGGTGTGGAG
Source organism: uncultured Solirubrobacterales bacterium (assembly GCA_963728755.1). GTDB lineage: Bacteria > Actinomycetota > Thermoleophilia > Solirubrobacterales > 70-9 > DASUPK01. Next base: position 117,155 of record CAVSLI010000003.1, read on the forward strand.
GATCCCCCCGGGCAACGGAGGAAGATGCCGCGGTTGGCGCCGGGCGGATAGTCGTTGAAGACGTCCGCGGCGTTCTGCGGCTCGAGGGTGCAGGTGCTGCCGGAGACGTTCTTGCAGCCGGGCGGCGTGTCCGCCGAGAAGACGCCGAGGCCCCAGGGGGCGACGCGCAGGTAATGGGCGTCGGCGTCGTAGTACCCAGCGACCTGGTTGAGATGGGCGATGGCCGCCGTCAGATCGGGGACGTATGGGCGCAGGAACTGCAGGTTGGGCTGGGAGTCCTGCATCGCCCGGACGGTGATCGGGATGGCCTCGGACGCGCGCTTCTCGAGCGGCGGCAGGAAGCCGGTGGCGTCGGCGAGGTCGTTCTGCTTCCCCTTCAGGTTTACCGCGGGAGCGAGGTCGCCGAAGACGGGCACGGAGCGCGCGGTGACCGGCTCCAGCTTGCGGAGGAATCTCGGCAGGTTCTTCGTCGCCGGCTTCGTGGCATTGACCAGCACATCGAGGTCGTCCAGCGCCGGGCGGAGGTTGTGGAAGGTGGTGTTGGCCTGGCGCAGCGCGGGCGGTAGCGCGACCAGGGCCTGGTCGAAGGAGCGGTTCTGCGCCGCGATGGCGCCGAGCGCCTCGTTTGCGTTCTGGGTCAGGGCCGAGAGGTCGGCGCGGCGCTGAGCCACAGCGGAGACCACGTCGGCGCCGTTGACCAGGAAGTTCGTAAGCGTTCCCTCGTCCCGGTCGAGCTCCTGAAGCAGGCGATCCGTGGCGACCAGCGAGGGACTTAGGAATTTGTAGGTCCGGTTGGCCTCGGGGCCCTTGCCGGCGTAGACCGTGGACGAGCCCTGGATGATGTTGCGCAGGGCCTGGCGTTCCCGCCCGCGCAGGGTGTTGAAGAGCTGGTCGAGGTCCACCGGTGAGGTGGTGTCGACCTCGCTGATCGTCGCGTCGGTCTGCAGCTCGGGCCCGTTGTCGGGGCCGGGCTGCAGGGAGACGTAACGGTTGGCGATTCCGGAGAGGGAGGTCGCGCGGATGATCGCGGAGGTGCCCTCATGGAGGGGACGGTTCACGGAGATGTCGACCTCCGCCTGGCCGTTGTCGATCAGCTTGACGTCGTCGACGCTCCCGACCGGGGCGCCACCGATCAGAACCTGGTTCCCCTTGACAAGCTGGCCGCCGGTCTCGAAGACGAGCTTGTAGTGGTTGGAATTGCCGCCACCCGAGAGGAGCAGGACGATGATCGCGAGCGCGATCAGCAGAAGGGCGACGAGCGCGGCGATGCGGCTGAACCCGCGTCCGCCCCTCACCCGCGCGAACTGCGGCGAGACCGCCCCCCTCGCAGGCGTCACGACCGCCCCGCCCGGTTGCAGCGATGCGGGTGCGAGCCTCGAGCCTCCGTTCGGGTCCCTATGACGGTCCCTTCATCCAGCTCCTCACCTGCGTCTCAGCAGCCTTCCTCTCCTGCCGCATCCTGCAGCTCCGCAGCGATCCTATCTAGGAGCTCAGCAAGGGGATGGGTATTTGGCCGTAGTTCCGACCGGTTAACGGGTGCTTAATCGGGACGATTTCGCGCCTGTGCAGCGCTTCCCTGCAGTCGGGCGGCCGCGGCCGGCCCCGCCAGGGCAGGCTGACGTAGCTCTCCAGGAAGAAGCGCGCCGACGGCGCGTCCACGCGGTAGTCGACGCCGGTTCGAGCGAGACCAACGTGATCGCCGCGACCACGATCACCGGCGATACCCCCTGCCGCTCGACCAACGTCTAGCGCCGCGCCGAGTCCTCTTCGCTTTCGGCTTCGCTTCGCCCATCCGGGCGGGACTTTACGCGCGCCGTTTGCCCTTAGTAACGCGTTTCGTCCAAAGCGCTACGCCGACAGCCCGGCGGCTTTGAGGGCGGCTCTAATGGCCGAGAAGCGTGTTGGCCGTGCTGTCGACGCTGTCGACGGTGTTGTTCACAGTGCCGTTCACGGTGTCCACAGTGCTGCCGACGGTGGAGTCAACGGAATCGACGGTGTTGTTCACGGTGTCGGTGGTCCCCGAGACGGTGTTGCTCACGCTGTCAACGGTGTTGTTGACGGTGTCAGTGGCCCCACCCGTACCGGGCAAGCTGATGTCGGTCGAGCCCGACGAGCCTCCACCTGAGCCACCGGAGCCGCTGGTGGTGGAGCCGGAGCCGCTGGTGGTAGAGCCGGAGCCGCTGGTCGTCGAGCCCGAGCCTCCGCCCGTGCCACCCGAGCCGCCGACGCCTGTCCCCTTGCCGGAGCCTCCGCCAGCACCGAGGGTATTGGCGTCAGCCCAAAGAGTCCGGCCCAACGGAGGAACCGGAATCGTTTGCTGCCGCTCCGTTCGGCGTGCTGGAATCGGTCTGAGCGGAGACGGGGGTGTCGGGGCCGCCGGGGATCGAGGAGAGGCCACTGGCGATGCCGGAGAGGCCCGGCCCGAAACCGACCAGGGCGGCAATCGCTCCGAAGCCGACCAGGGCGGCAATCGTGACGGGCACGACACCCACAACCGCGCCGACCAACCCATGCGACGCGATCCGGCGGTGCCACCACGCAAGTAGTCCGTTACCCATATAAGCCTCCTGGGCGCACTCTACCCAAGATGAGGATGGATCACGCCACCTGCACGCGGTGAATACCGCCAACTGGCTCAGGGCTGGCCGATGGCGCTCAGTACCACCTGCCCCGCGCAAAGCCTCCGAAGGCGATGAGGCCGATCAGGGCAATGATCACCCCGAGCCAGAGGCTCCAGAAGATCGCGACCACGATTCCGATGATGACCAGGATGCCGCCTAGGGATATGCCACCCATGCAGAACCTCCCTGTTCGATGTTTGCGCCCCCTTCAGGCGTCGCGGCACCCTACCGCAGCAGTCGGAGGCAACTGTGCGTCTGCCCCCGTCTCGGTCATCGAGCCCGAGCGACGTGAGAGCTACGGCGCCTTACAGAAGCTGGATGGGATCGGAGCCCCGCCGTTGAACGTGGTGAAGGCCCCGTCGGAGCCGTACTCCTCGGAGGCGGTGTGATGGACCCCGTCGGCCGTCACGTAGTCCAGGTGATAGATGGCGTGCTGTGAGCCACCGTCCTGGTAGCAGACGCCGAAGCTGAAGTTGCGGGCGCCGCTGCTCTTGTAGGCGAGGTCGGTGAAGGTCTCGGTGCCGGGGTTGCTGGTGATGTTGGGGGTGAAGCTGGTGTTCGGGATGGTGTCGGCGGTGGCCCTGGCCTTGTTCCCGTTCGAGTCGAAGACCCAGAGGTCGAGATCGATGTTGCCGCCCCCGCCGGGGTTGGTCGCGTCCCAGGTCAGGGTGGCGCGCGCGAGCGAGATCGGCGAGATCACGGCGAACTTCTTCCGGCACCTCTTCTTGGCCTTCTTCCGCTTGACCCGGTCGGAGATCCGCTTCGCCTTCTTCAGGCACTTCTTCAGGCCGGCCGTGTGGGCTTGCGCTGGGAGCCCTCGCATGATCGAATCGGGGTCTCGGCATGTGGACGATCACCCTCCGCGATCTGCAGTACCGGCGCCGGCAATTCGCGATCGCGGTGGTGGGGGCCGGACTCGCGTTCGCGCTCGCCCTCGTCTTGACCGGTATGAGCGCCGGCTTCCGCCATGAGGCGCGTGAGACGGTGGATGCAATAGGCGCCGACGCCTGGGTGGTGCCCCGCGGCGTCAAGGGACCCTTCACCTCGCAATCCACGATGCCGGAGACGCTCGCGGGCAGCATCGCGGGTGTCAAGCAAGCCGAACCTCTGGTCGAGTTCGGCGCCGTGGCCGACGCCCCAGGCGGCGACAAAGTCAACGTCAATGTCATCGGCCACTCGATCGGCGAGCTTGGCGACCCCGTCTGGGGACGGGGCCCAGTCAATCTACCTCGCGGCCAGGCAGTGGTGGACAAGCGCGCCGGCGTAGACGAGGGGGACACCATCACCATCGCTTCGCACCCTCTGCGGGTGGTGCGGGAGGTGAGCGGCCGGACCTACTTCGGGGGCCAGCCGGTGGTCTTCGTCAGCCTCGCAGAGGCGCAGCAGATCGCCTTCGGCGGCCGGCGCGTGGCGACCGCGTTCGTCACCCGCGGCACGCCCACTGGGCTCCCCCCTGGGTTCCACACCGCCTCGAACGCGGACGTCCGCGAGGACCTGCTCAACCCACTCGGCGGGGCCGTGAAATCGATCGACATCACACGAGGGCTGACCTGGCTGCTGGCGATCGTGGTGATCGGCGCGGTCACGTACCTCTCGGCGCTCGAGCGACTCCGGGACTTCGCCGTGCTGAAGGCCGTCGGCGGCTCACCCAGGAGGCTCGTGCTGAGCCTGTCGGCGCAGGCCGTCATCGCCTCGCTGCTCGCCGCGGTGCTGGGTGCGCTGGTCGCGCAGCTGCTGAAGCCGACCTTTCCGCTCCCGATCGTGATCGAGCCGGCCGCCTACCTGGCGCTGCCCGTGATCGCGATCGCGGTCGGCGTCATCGCCAGCCTCGCCGCGATGCGGCGCGTGATGACCGTGGACCCGGCGCTCGCCTTCTCGGGGGGATAGCGGTGCCCGCGCTGCATATCGAGGATCTCACGATCGAGTACGCCCAGGGCGGTTACACGGTGCGTCCGGTGGACGGGATGAACGCCGAGGCTGGCGATGGCGAGCTCGTCCTGCTGCTGGGGCCGAGCGGATCGGGAAAGACGACGCTGCTCTTGTGCCTGGCCGGGCTGCTGACGCCCACGTCTGGGCGCATCGCCGTCGGCGATACGGAGGTGACCGGGCTCGACGGAAGTGTGCTCGCCGAGTACCGCCGCGATGGGGTGGGGATCGTCTTCCAGGCGTTCAACCTGATTCCGAGCCTCACCGCGCGCGAGAACGTCGCCGCACCGATGCGGCTGGCGGGAACGCACCGGCGCGACGCGAACGCGCGGGCGGAAGAGCTGCTCGAACGAGTCGGGCTGAAGAAGCGGATGAGCCACCGCCCCGGCGCGCTCTCCGGTGGCGAGCAGCAGCGCGTCGCGATCGCCCGAGCTCTGGTCCACGACGCGCCGCTGATCCTGGCCGACGAGCCGACGGCGCACCTCGATTACGTGCAGGTCGAGACCGTGCTCAACCTGATCCGGGAGCTGGCCGTCTTCGGACGGCTGCTGATCGTCGCCACCCACGATGACCGTCTTACCCCCTTGGCCGACCGGGTGATCGATCTGACGCCGGAGCGCCCCCTTGTCACCGGAAAAAGGAAGGTGCGCGTCGCCGCGGGGGAGCAGCTGTTCGAGATGGGGGATCCACCCGACCTCGTCTATGTCGTGGACGAGGGCCGCATAGAGCTCTACCGGCCACCCGGGATTGACGGCGAGGCGCTCCAGGTGGAGCGGGGGCCCGGTACCTACTTCGGGGAGCTTGGCCCACTGCTCGGGCTGCCGCGCTCCACATACGCACGGGCGATCGAGGACACGGTCCTGACCGGGCTGGGTCCGCAGGAGTTCCGACGCTGGCGTGCGCAGGCCGAGGGAAGGGATTCAGATGATCGATCTCGCTCCTGATCCGCGACCCCCGCGCGAGCTGGTCGTGCCGGCGAGGCCCGCTTCGGGCTAGGCGCTACTGGATCTGCTTGTCCTTGCCGGGACCGCCCTTGAGCTTGTCCTTGCCCGGGCCGCCCTTGAGCGTGTCCTTGCCGGCCTCGCCCCGCAGCAGGTCTTTGCCCTTGCCGCCGTTCAGGGTGTCCCTGCCTGAGCCTCCACAGATCACATCCTTGCCTGCCAAGCCCTTGATCACGTCGTTGCCGCGCTGGCCGGCGATCACGTCGGCGCCCGGGGTTCCGGAGAGCTTGTCGGCCCCGTTGGTGCCCGACATCGTGATCGGCCTGCCGCCGCAAAGGGTGACCCCACCCGGCGGAATCGGGGTGGAAGTGCTGGAACCGGGTGAACCGGGTGGGCAGACCGTCTCGGTGGGGGGCGTCGCATTATTCCGGGGGGGATTGGTCGACAAAGCGAAGTCCGCTGCACTGTTATTGCTGTCGTCTAGCGGATCGAGGGCCGTCGGGCATCCTCGGGTGATGCCGCGCTCGAGCGTTGACTCGAAGGGTGTGGCGACGGCCGGTGTGCCGGCTGGGAGCGTCCCCGTGAAGTTGCCATACGCCACGCAATCGATTGGCGTGTACGTCGGCGGGTCGTTCTCGGTGTAGCAGACGGCGCCATCCTGGCCGGTCAGCTGCAGGTCGGCCACGGGCGCGACGTAGTCGGCCGTCACGTTGGCCGGAGTGAACAGGCTGCTGATCAGGATCGTGCGCTGGTTCTGGCCATTTGGTGCGTTGGGGGTATCGCCCCTCGGGGTAATCACATATTGCGAGAACAGTTCCCCACTCGGCCCGAACGCGCGAATCAGCTTGCCCACAACCTGATTCTCGCCGTCGGCATACATCTGAAGCTCCACCCAGTCGCCCCCCAGGACTCCGGTAGAGGGATGAATCTGACGAATCTGGACGAGGTGATGGTCGGCTCTTGCGCTCGACGCTAGCCCCAGTGTGGCGGCGAGTGCAAACCCTGTAACGAGAGCGATCCTGATCAGGCGGCGGTTCAACGTTTCCTCCTTGTCCCCTGCTGGTGAGGCGATCCTTACACAACAACCAGAGCCCCCGCAAGCATTTCCGCCACAAGGGGGAATGACACGCTCTCCGGCACTCGCCGGCAACGACGTGATCTGCGGCGGCGCCTGCAAGGAACCCTCAAGGGCGGTAAGGGCAAGGCCAGCCTTCACGGCCAGAAGGGCAAGGACGCTCTCAAGGCGGCCCAGACAGGGACCTCTGCAAGGGCGGCAAGGGCAACGACACCGCCGCCAAGTGCGAGGTCGTGAAGTCGATCTGAGCTAGCAGCGCCGCGACCTCGCCAGATTCTTGGGGCGATGTCGAGGAGAACGTGAAAGACGGGCGGCCCCCGAAGGGGCCGCCCCGAACTGCTTGTCGTGTCAGGCCCGAGCTACGGGCAGCGCTTGAGCACGTCGCGGCCCGCTCCGCCCTTGCAGCTGTCGCGGTCAAGACCTCCGTTGAGGACGTCGTTCCCCGACTTGCCGCGGAGGCGGTCACGCCCGGCCTTTCCCTTGAGCAGGTCGTCGCCGGAATTGCCCACCAGCCGGTCGTTATCGGCGCCGCCGATTACGGTGTCTCCTCCGAAACCGCCGAGGACGACGTCGAACCCGGCGCCGGTGCAGACGAGATCCTTGCCGCCGAGGGCGAAGACCTGGTCGTTGCCGCCGAACGTGACGATCACATCGGCGCGGTCGGTGCCGGTGATCACGTCGTCACCAGCCGTGCCGGTGATCGTTGGGGTGGCGCAGCTCACCTTGTTGTTGTTGCCCTGTCCGGGCTTCGTCACGGTCGTTGTCGCCGTGGCCGTGTTGTTCGTCCCATTCGTGTCGTTGGGCGAGGTCACGGTCGCCATGTTCGAGAGCGTCCCGCTCTTCTTCGCCTTGACCACGATCGTCACCGTCTGGCTCGTTCCACTCAGGACCGTGCCGAGATCGCAGGTCACGGTCTTACCCTTCTGACAGGTGCCAGCGGTGCTCGTTGCGGAAGTCAAGTCCACATCCGACGTGGCGGGCAGGTTGTCCGTGACGACGACGCTGCTCGCGTCGTTCGCGCCGGTGTTGCTAACCGTGATCGTGTAGGCCAGGTTGTTCCCCTGCACGACCGGGTCGGGACTGGCCGACTTCGTGAGGGCGAGATCAGTAGGACCGACTACCGCGTTCGCGCGGCTCGCCAATCCGAGCATCAAGAGGACGAGAGCGCCGAGAAGCATCGCGGAGACCGCGAGAACCCGTTGCGCTCGACCAAACAGAACTCCCTGCATTACTTCCTCCTCAGGCCGTTTGCCTTGCTAGAGGCACAAACACCCCGCAGCGGGAGATTGATGCGCCTCCTCGGGCTGCACTCGAAAGCCGCCGGGCTGCGGGAGTAGGGAATTTCGGCAGTAGCCCGTGGGCCGCGCGCTACTTTCCCGGCGCCCAGGGGTTGGAAAATCTGCGGAGAGGCGAATCAACCCCGAGAGCGAAGAAGGACGAATGAAGACACGAATGATGCGGAAGATCGCGGTACTGGTGACCGGTTCG
>CAVSLI010000004.1:0-164082 GCA_963728755.1 uncultured Solirubrobacterales bacterium
CGATAACCCTAGATAAGTCCTCGGAGCCTCTACGGGAAGCGATTCCGCCGCCCGAGAACGAGGCCGTGAGACCCTCTTAACAGACGGCAACCACGTTTGTTGCGTCCGCCCCCTTCCTTCTTGTGATTGAAGCAGATGTGGGCGCCCCGCATAACCCCGATTTTCGGGTGTCTTGAGATCGTTCCACAGGCGGCGCACATCAGGCAAGGGAGTGCCCTCGCGTGGAATAGTCAGCGCGTGTCCCCAACCATTTCCGTCCCCGGCCGCTTCAACGGGCCCCTGACCAGCGGGCACGGCGGGTACTGCTCCGGAGTCATCGCGGGCTTCGTCGAGGGGCCGCCAGAGGTCACGCTGAGGAGTCCTGTCCCGCTCGACACTCGCCTCGACGTCGCCCGTCAGGACGATGGGTCCGTCCGAGTACTCGACGGCGAGACGCTCGTCGCCGAGGCGCACTCGGCGCCCGAACTCGAGCTCGAGGTGCCCTCTCCGGTCGAGCGTCGGAGGCGGCGCGCCAGGCCGCGACCCGCTACAGAGGCAGGCCCGACGGCCTCTTCGGCCGCTGCTTCGTCTGCGGGCGAGGTCGCGAGGACGCTCTTGGCGTGTTCGCGGGAGCTGTCGACGGGCGCCAGCTCGTCGCCTCGCCGTGGACGCCGCCCGAGTGGACGGCCGGCGGTTCGGGTCAGGTGCTTCCCGAGTTCGTCTGGGCGGTCATGGATTGCCCCACCTACTTCGCCATCTACCGAGAGACGCGTCCACTGAGCTTCCTCGGCCGGATGATCGCGCGGATCGATGCCCCCGTCGCCGTAGGGGCGGAGCACGTAGTGATGGCCTGGCCGATCTCGGCAGACGGCCGCAAGCACCAGGCCGGGGCGGCGGTCCTCTCCGCCGACGGTGAGGTGCTGGCAGCGGCGCGCGCGCTGATGATCGAGCCGCGCGGGGGCGGCGCCGAGTGATCGGGCTGACCGGCAAGCGGCTCACGCTCGAGGAGGTCGTCGCTGTCGCTCGAGGCGACGAGGAGGTGGAGCTGGCGGCCGAAGCTCGCGAGGCGATGGCCGAGAGCGCCGCGATCGTGGAGCGGCTCGCGGCCTCCACGGAGCCCGTCTATGGCGTCTCGACCGGGTTCGGCTCGCTCGCGACCACCCCGATCCCCGCGGAGCGCCGCGAGGAGCTGCAGCGGGCCCTGATCCGCTCGCACGCCGCGGGCATGGGCGAGCCGATCGAGCGCGAGGTGGTCCGGGCGATGATGCTGCTGCGCGCACGGTCGCTGGCCATGGGGTACTCCGGGGCGCGGCCGGAGGTCGCCGAGACGATCCTGGAGCTCCTCAATGCCGGGATCACGCCGATCGTCCCGGAGCACGGCTCCCTGGGAGCGAGCGGCGACCTCGCGCCGCTGGCGCACTGCGGCCTGGCGCTGATCGGCGAGGGGGAGGTCATGGACGCCAACGGGCGCCGGCGCCCCGCCCCAGAGACACTCGCGGAGGCCGGGGTCGAGCCGCTCACGCTGCGCGCGAAGGAGGGACTGGCGCTGATCAACGGCACCGACGGCATCCTCGCCATGTTGGTGCTCGCCATCGAGGACCTGCGCTCGCTCCTGCGGGTCGCCGATCTGACGGCGGCGATGTCGGTGGAGGCCCTGCTCGGCACGGATCGAGCCTTCGCCGAGGACCTGATCGCGTTGCGCCCGCAGCCCGGGCAGGCCGACAGCGCGGCCAATCTGCGCCGTCTGCTCGACGGGTCGCCGATCGTCGCCAGCCATCGCGAGGACGACCCACGCGTGCAGGACGCCTACTCGCTGCGCTGCGCTCCGCAGGTCAACGGTGCCGCCCGGGACGCGCTCGCTCACGCCGACCGCGTCGCAGCGCAGGAGCTGCGCTCGGCGATCGACAACCCGATGGTCCTGCCCGACGGACGGGTCGAGTCATGCGGCAACTTCCACGGGGCACCCCTGGCGCTGGCCTGCGACCTGCTCGCGATGGCGGTCGCCGACACCGGCGCGATCGCCGAGCGGCGGACGGACCGGCTGCTCGACGCAAGCCGGTCGGAAGGTCTGCCGCCCTTTCTGGCCGAGGACCCGGGCGTCGATTCCGGGCTGATGATCTCCCAGTACACGCAGGCGGCGATGGTCGCCGAGAATCGCCTGCTTGCCGTCCCGGCGGGCGTGGACTCGCTGCCGACCAGCGCGATGCAGGAGGACCACGTCTCGATGGGCTGGGGGGCCGCCCGCAAGCTGCGAGCGGCGATCGAGAACCTGCGGCGTATTCTCGCGGTCGAGGCAGTCTGCGCCGCCCGGGGGCTGGAGCTGCGCGCCCCGCTGGCGCCGGCGACGGGCACGAACGCCGCGATCGCGGCGATCAGGGCGGCGGGCATCGCCGGGCCGGGACCGGACCGCCAGCTCGCCCCGGAGCTCGAGGCGGCGGAGCGGTTGATCGCCAGCGGCGAGCTCCTGCGGGCGACCGAGGGCGCGATCGGGGAGCTGCGGTGAGCGGCCCGCGTGAGGTCCGTGCGCCGCGCGGCGCCGAGATCTCCTGCAGGGGCTGGCAGCAGGAGGCAGCCCTGCGAATGCTGATGAACAACCTCGACCCGGAGGTCGCCGAGAACCCCGACGAGCTGGTCGTCTATGGGGGCACCGGCCGCGCCGCGCGCTCCTGGGATGCCTTCGACTCGATCGTGCGATCGCTGCGCGAGCTGGGCGACGATGAGACCCTGTTGGTTCAGTCCGGCAAGCCGGTCGGGGTGTTCCGCACCCACGAGTGGTCGCCGCGCGTCCTGATCGCCAACTCGAACCTGGTCGGGGATTGGGACAACTGGGACGAGTTTCGCCGCCTCGAGGCAGAGGGACTGACGATGTACGGCCAGATGACGGCGGGGTCCTGGATCTACATCGGGACCCAGGGGATCGTGCAGGGGACCTACGAGTGCTTTGCGGAGATCGCCCGGCGTCGCTTCGGCGGCTCGCTGGCGGGAACTATCACCCTCACCGCCGGCCTCGGCGGCATGGGCGGCGCCCAGCCGCTTGCGATCACGATGAACGGCGGCGTCGCGCTCTGCGTCGAGGTCGACGCGAACCACCTGCGGCGGCGGATCGAGACCCGCTACCTGGATGAAGAAGCGGAGGACCTCGAGGACGCCATCGCTCGCTGCCGGGCGGCAAAGCGGGAGCGCCGCCCGCTCAGCGTTGGGCTTGTCGCCAACGCGGCCGACGCACTACCGGAGCTTCAGAGGACGGGATTCGAGGCCGACATCGTCACCGACCAGACCAGCGCCCACGATCCGCTCAACGGGTACGCCCCCAACCTGATCTCGCTGGAGGAGGCCCTGCGGCTGCGGGAGGAGGACCCCGACGAGTACGTACGCCGCTCCCGTGCCGCGATCGCGGCCCACTGCGCCGCGATGGTCGGCTTCCTCGACGCCGGCGCCGAGGTCTTCGACTACGGCAACAGCCTGCGCGCCGAGGCGCAGCTGGGCGGATTCGAGCGGGCCTTCGCCTATCCCGGCTTCGTCCCGGCCTACATCCGCCCGCTGTTCTGCGACGGCAAGGGCCCCTTCCGCTGGGTGGCGCTCTCCGGCGATCCGGCGGACATCGCCGCGACAGACCGGGCGGTCCTCGAGGAGATCCCCGACGACGAGCCGCTGCGGCGATGGATCGAGCTGGCGGAGGAGAAGATCAGCTACCAGGGCCTGCCGGCGCGGATCTGCTGGGCCGGGTACGGGGAACGGGCGCGCCTCGGCCTGCGCTTCAACGAGCTGGTGCGGTCGGGCGAGGTCTCGGCGCCGATCGTGATCGGCCGCGACCATCTCGACTCCGGGTCGGTCGCCTCCCCCTACCGCGAGACCGAGTCGATGGCCGACGGCTCGGATCCCATCGCGGACTGGCCGCTTCTCAACGCGCTCGTCAACACGGCGGCCGGCGCGTCCTGGGTGAGCATCCACGACGGCGGCGGGGTCGGCATCGGGCGCTCGCTCCACGCCGGGATGGTCTGCGTCGCTGACGGCACCGACCTCGCGGCTCAAAAGCTCGAGCGGGTGCTGACCAGCGACCCCGGGACCGGGGTGATGCGACACGCGGATGCCGGATACGAGCGGGCGATCGCCGTCGCAGCGGAGCGCGGCGTCCGTCTTCCGATGCAGGACGGCGAGTGAGCGTTCTGGAGGTCGTCGCGATCGGCGATCCGGTTCTGCGCGAGCGTTCCAGGGAACTGAGTCCCGAGGAGATCTCCTCGCCTGAGATCCAGGGGCTGATCGACGACCTGATCGAGACGAAGCGCTCCACCCACGGGGCTGGCATCGCGGCCAATCAGGTGGGCCAGCCGGTGCGGGTGGCGATCGTCGAGGTGGAGGAGGGAAATCCCCGCTACCCGTACAAGCCGCCGCATCCGCTCACGGTGCTGATCAACCCCACGATCGAGCCGCTCGGCGACGAGATGGTCGAAATCAACGAGGGCTGTCTCTCGGTGCCCGACCTGCGCGGCAGCCTGCAGCGACACCTCGCCATCCGGGTCCGCTATCTCGATCGCGAGGGCACCGAGCACGAGGAGGCCCAGCGCGGGCTGACCGCCGGCACCTTCCAGCACGAGGTCGATCACCTCGACGGCATCCTCTTCGTCGACCGCGCCGATCCCCGGACGTTTGCCACCTGGGAGCAGTTCGACCGCCATCAGCGCGATGAGTTCGTGCGCCGGGTCAGCCAGCTCGGGGAGGAGCCTGGGTCGTGAGCACCGAACCGGGAGGTGGGCTCTGGTGCGAGCTCGTCTGGCTCGGCGACGAGCGGGCCGAGCGGGGCGTCCTGATCGAGCTCGACGGCGAGCGGATCGGCGAGCTCACCGCGGGGGTGGCCGACCCGCCGCCGCGGGCGACCGCGCTGCGCGGCCTGACGATCCCGGGAATGGCGAACGCGCACTCCCACGCCTTCCAGCGCGCGATGCGCGGGCGCACCCAGGCGGAGCGGGGGGACTTCTGGACGTGGCGGCGGCGGATGTATGAGGTGGCCGAGGCGGTCGAGCCCGACACGTATCTCGCCCTGGCACGCGCCACCTTCGCCGAGATGGCCCTCGCCGGGATCACAGCGGTCGGCGAGTTTCACTACCTCCACCACGCCCCCGGCGGGGCTCGCTACGAGGATCCGAACGCGATCGGGAAGGCCGTAATCGACGCGGCCGCCGAGGCGGGAATCCGCATCACCCTGCTCGACACCTGCTATCTGCACGGCGGGATCGGCAAGGAGGCGGAGGGCGTCCAGCTTCGCTTCTCCGACGGCACCGCCGAAGCGTGGGCCGAGCGGGTGGCTGAGCTCGAGGAGACCGGGGGGGCCAAGCTCGGCGCGGCGATCCACAGCGTCCGCGCGGTCGACCTCGAGTCCGCGGCCCGGGTGGCTGCGTTCGCCGCCGAGCGATCGCTGCCGCTCCACGCCCACGTCTCCGAGCAGCTTGCCGAGAACGAGGAGTGCGAGGCCGCCTACGGGAGGACGCCGACCGAGCTGCTCGCCGGGGCCGATGCCCTCACCGAGCGCTTCACCGCCGTCCACGCCACGCATCTGGCAGAGAACGACTTCCAGCTGCTCGGCGACAGGGAATGCGCCGTCTGCCTTTGTCCCACCACCGAGCGCGACCTCGCCGACGGCGTGGGCCCGGCGCGCCGTCTCGCCGAGGCGGGCGCGCGGCTCTGCTTGGGCACGGATTCCCACGCGCTGATCGACCCCTTCGAGGAAGCCCGCGCGATGGAGCTCGACGAGCGCCTCGTGAGCGGGGTGCGCGGCGGGCAGAGCGCCGCGGAGCTGTTGCGCGCCGCGACCGCGGAGGGCTGCAGGAGCATCGGCTGGCCCGCGGCGGGCCGGATCGAGGCCGGCGCACTCGCCGACCTGGTAACCGTGAGTCTCGATGGGGTGCGCCTGGCGGGAACCCGCCCGGAGCATGCCCTCGACTCCGTTGTCTTTGCCGCGAGCGCCGCGGACGTTCGCGACGTGATGGTCGGAGGCGAGTTCGTGGTCCGCGACGGAGCGCATCTAGGCCTCGACGTGGCCGCCGAGCTCGATGCGGCGATCGGCAGGCTGCCGGCATGAGCTCGGTGGCGATCGACAACATCGGTCTGCTGGTCACCAACGACCCGGGGCTGGGAGAGGGCCCGCTTGGTGTCGTTCGCGACGCGGCCCTGGTCTTCGAGGATGACCGGGTGGCTGCGGTTGAACGACCGGGGGCTGCGGCCGATCGGCGCTTCGACGCCTCCAGCCGCTGCGTGATCCCTGGGTTCGTCGACAGTCACACGCACCTCGTCTTCGCCGGCGACCGAGCCGAGGAGTTCGCCGCGCGGCTGGCCGGACAGCCCTACGAGGCGAGCGGCATCAGGGTCACCACCGAGGCCACTCGGGCGGCCAGCAACGAACAGCTTCGCGCGCTGGCCGCGCGCCGGCGAGACGAGGGGCTGCGGGCCGGGATCACCCATCTTGAGATCAAGTCCGGCTATGGGCTCGACGTCGCCGACGAGCGGCGCCTCTGCGAGATCGCCGCGGAGTTGACCGACGACGTCACCTTCCTCGGCGCCCATGCCGTGCCGCCGGACTACGACGGCCGCGCGGACGACTACGTCGAGCTCGTCTGTGGGGAAATGCTCACCGCCTGCGCGCCGTTCGCGCGCTGGGTCGACGTCTTCTGCGAGGAGGGCGCCTTCGACGCCGAGCAGTCGCGCGCGGTCCTCGAGGCCGGCCGCTCCGCCGGTCTCGGCCTGCGGGTCCACGGCAACCAACTCGGGCCCGGGCCGGGCATTCGGCTGGCGGTCGAGATGGGCGCCGCCTCGGTCGATCACTGCACCTACTTCGACGACGCCGACATCGAGGCGCTGGCGGGCACAGACACCGTCGCGACCTTCCTCCCCGCCACGGACTTCTCGACGCGCCAGCCCTATCCGGACGCCCGCCGGATGATCGACGCGGGCGCCCGGGTCGCGATCGCAACCAACACGAATCCGGGCTCGAGCAACACCACGTCGATGAGCTTCTGCATCGCGCTCGCGGTTCGCGAGATGGGGATGACCGTCGAGGAGGCACTACTGGCGGCCACCCTGGGCGGCGCGACAGCGCTGCGCCGCGACGACCGCGGCCGGCTCACGCCCGGCGCCCGCGCGGACGCGATCGTCCTGGACGCCGCGTCCTACGTCGACCTCGTCTATCGCCCCGGGGTGCCGCTCGTCGGCGCCACCTTCGTCGCCGGCAGCGAGGCCTGGCGGTCCGCCGATCTGCTCGTGTAAACGCGCGGAGTGATAGGACTACGCCGTGATCTCGACCGTCGCCGTGGGCACGGATGGCTCCGAGACGGCAAGCGAGGCGGTCGAACAGGCCGCGGAATTCGCTCGCCGCTTCGACGCGAAGCTGGTACTCCTCAGCGCGTTCAAGGACGAGCCGCCCGCGACGGGCGGCGACGAGACCCAGTGGGCCTACAGCCCTGCGGCTCAGCTCCGAGAAATCCTCTCAAGGACCGAGAACAAGATGAACCAGGCGGGGATCGACTGCACGACACTGGTCGACGAGGGGGAGCCGGCCGACGTGCTCGTGCGCCTTGCCGATGAGTGCGGTGCGGACGTGCTTGTGATCGGGAACAAGGGCATCCATCGCAGGGTGCTCGGAAGCGTGCCGAAGTCAGTCGCGCACAACGCCGACTGCTCTGTCTTCGTGGTGAAGACGACCTAGCGGCGGGTCAGGACTTGGAGCTCTTGGAGCTCTTGGAACTGGAGCTCTTGGAGCTGCCCTTGCGGCTCGACGATGACGCGCGCGAGCCGTTCTTGCTCTGCGATCGGCTTCGTCCGCGCGAGCCGTTCTTGCTCTGAGTCTTGCTCTGAGTCCGACGCCGGCTGCTGGAACCGGTCGAGCGTCGCTCCGTGCGGCGCTTGACCTCGCCGTCCTCGATCGTCCCGCGCCAGCCGCCCTCGGCCTCCTCGTCGAGCTCGACCAGAGCCTTGAAGCGGTGCAGGTCGGCGCGAACCGCGCGCTTCGTGAAGCGCATGCCGCGACCCATCTTCTCCAGCATCCCGTGCGGCTCGAAGTCCAGGCTGACCTCGATCCTGGTCAGGTGGTCCGCCAGCTCGTGGAAGGTGACCACGCCCGTGTGGGCGAGGCCCTCGGTGACGTTCCACTCGATCCTCTGATCGGGACGCTGCTCGACGATCTCCGCCTGGAACTTCCTCGTGATTCCCCAGACCTTGATCGTGAAGGAGAGTTTCGTGTCCTCGGCCTGCTCGACGCTCTCGAATCGGTGCATGAACTCGGGCCAGTCCTCGAACTGGGTCCACCGGTTGTAGGCCACCTTGATCGGCACAGCCACGTCGACGGACTGCTGGATCGGCATCCGGCGACCGCTGCCGCCCTGGCCGGGCGCGGCGCGGCCCTCGTCGTCGTCCTCGCCTTCGTTCGAGGAGCCCGGCGTGAGCTTCGAGAGCAGCCCGCCGCCTTCCTCGTCGTCGTCCTCGTCGGACGAGCCGGGCGTGAGCTTTGAGAGCAGCCCGCCGCCTTCGTCGTCCCGAGGAGCCGGGCGTGAGCTTTGAGACGACGGCGCCCTTGGCTGCCTCCTTGGCCTGGTCGCCAAGGTTCGACACCGCGCCGGAAGCCGCGTCCGAGACCTTGCCCTTCGCCTGCTCGCCGAGGTCCGAGACCTTCGGCGCCACCCGCTTGGCGATCTGCTCGAGGGCGACCGGCAATGCCACCATACCCACTCCGGCCACCGCCAGCTTCTTCGGGTCCGACAGGGCCCCGTCCTTCGAGGTCGCCTTCGACGCTTCCTTGAGTGCGGTTTGTTTCATCCGTGCAAGTTCAGACATGGCCTCTCCTTCCTGGAGTATTGGGCGGTTTACCCGCCGCCGAGATCAGCAAACAACGGTCTCCGAGCGTCTACTTCCGCAGGAGGTCCCGAAACTGCCCGCGCTTCTTGCGGGCCTCACCCTTGCCCTGGCGGGCGCTGCCCTTCGTCCGGCTGCGGTCACTGCCCGTCAGCGCGCCGCCGGCCTCCCTGATCCGGCCGCGGATCTTGTCCAGCCTGCCGCCCGCTTTGTCCCTTCGCCTGCTTCGCATCGTCAGCTCCCTTCGTCTGCAGTCGTTACGGCGTTACTTCCGCAAGAGCTTGTAGGTGATCACCGCGCCGGCGGTACCGACGACGGCCGCAGCGCCGAGCGCCCGGGGTGCGGCGGGCCGGTCACCACTCATTCGGTCCGCCGTAACTCGCTTGATGAAGTCGCGCATTTGGGTTCTCCTTGACCTTCCGCTTCTCGACGCTCTCAGTCCTCGGGTTCCCGGTCCTCGTCCTCTTCCTCGAGCTCGGGCATCCGCGCCCGCGCTCGGGCCGCCCAGCCCACCTCGACGTTTCGGTAGTTGACCCCGGGTTCGACCTCATCTGGGAGGTTCCGGCGCTCGCTGCCAGACTCGGTCTCGAGCTCCACGTCCTCGATCCGGTCATCGCTTCGCACCCGGGTCCGGCCCTCGAACTTCACCTCCGTCTCGGGCTTGCGCCGGAAGCGAAGACGCCGAGCGCGGGCGACGGCTCCGATCTCGATGTCGGGCTCGTCCCTGAGCCGCTTCTTGCGAGCCATTACTCCTCGGCGGCTTGCTTCACGTCGCGAACGGTGATCCGGCCCTCGGCGCCGCTGCCCTCGAGATCCCCGAGGTCCACGCCGAGCTCCGAGGCTTGGCGGATTGCCGCCTCGGTGGCGTTGTGCTCCTCGGTGGCGTTGTGCTTTTCGGCCCGCTTGCGGCGACGACGCTCGCCCAGCTCCATCACTTTCTCGGTCGCCTTACGCGTCGCGGCCATCCCTAGGTCCTTGGCCTCCTCGGTGGCGGTACTTCCGATCTCCTTGGCGACCATCTTGGCCGCTTCCTTGGCGAGCTTGGGAGAGGTGATCCCTCCTGCATCGCCTCCCTGGTCCTGCGCGGCCTGGTCACCGTTCTGTCCCTGCGCGTCCGGTCCCTGACCGTCCCCTCCTCCGAGGCCTCCAAGTGCTCCGCCCAGCCCTCCGGCCGCCTGACCGAGCTCCGCCGGCCGCCTCGCCGACACCGCCCGCGGCCGGCCGGCGCCCTGAGCGAGACCCCGACGCCTGGCCGCGCCTTCGCCAGCTGGCCGCAGCCTCACCGCCCGCGGCCTGGCCGACGCCCTGACCGAGACCGCCGACCGCCTGGCCCGCGCCTTCGCCGAGCTGGCCGACCGTCTGACCGAGACCGCCGGCGAGCTGACCCGCGTTGCCCGCGGCCTGGCCGGCCCCTTCGCCGACGTCGCCGACGGCCTGGCCGGCGCCCTCGCCGACTTCTCCAACCGCCTGACCGGCGCCCTGGCCGACGTCTCCGACAGCCTGGCCGGCGCCCTGGCCGACGTCTCCGACCGCCTGACCTGCTCCTTCTCCGACGTCTCCGACCGCCTGGCCGGCACCCTCGCCGACCTCGCCGACCGCTTGGCCGGCGCCCTCGCCGACCTCGCCGACCGCTTCACCGGCGCCCTCGCCGACGTCGCCGACGGCCTTGCCGGCACCCTGCCCGACCTGGTCGACTGCGTCGCCGACGCCCTTGCCGATCTCGGGAAGTGTCTTCCCGGCGCCCTCGCCGACGTCCTCGACCGCCTCGCCGGCCTCGCCGACCATGTCGCCGGCGCCGGCGCCGATGTCCTGGACCGCCTCACTGAGGCTGTGGACCAGCTCGGGATTGCGGTCGATCGTGGTCATCACGCGATCGACGATCGCGGCCACGTGGTCGAGGCGGACCTTGAGCAGGGCCTGCGCCTCGACGCCCTCGATGTCGATCTCGAGCTTGCCAAGGCGGACGTCGACTCCGACATCGAGGGTGACGAGGTCGAGCACCTGCGCCTTGAGCGCGACGTGCGCCTCGAGGTCCGCAAGCTTGAGGTAGATCTTGTCGACCTTGAGCACCGGGACGTCGAGCAGCACGTCCGGGTCCTGGCCCGTCTCGGCCAGCGGGGAGGTGGCGTAGTCGCGGTATTCGCGCTCGGCGACGGTGGCCTTGCCCTCGACGTTCTTGGCGAAGCGGTACTTCTCGGTCTTCTGAGACGCGGACCGCGCATCGGCGCGCGGCGACATCGACTTTCCGTTCGAGCGTGAGCGGTTGCGGGAGGTGCTGCGGCTGGAGCTCGAGCGGCTCGAGCCGCCGCGGATTGGAGGAGCGCGACTTCTTGGAGTTCGTCGCCACTATCCGCCTCCTCCCTGCTGCTGCTGGGGCTGTTGTTGTTGGTGTTGCTGTTGCTGCTGTTGCTGCTGCTGAGGCTGCTGTTGCTGCTGCTGTGGCTGCTGTTGCTGCTGCTGCTGGGGCTGCTGTTGCTGCTGCTGAGGCTGCTGCTGCTGCCCTGCTGACCCGTCAGCTGCCCGACTCCCTGCTGGACGCCCTGGCCGACGCCCTCAACTCCTTGGGCTGCGCCCTGTCCGAGGCCCTGCACCCCCTGGGCGGCGCCCTGTCCGAGGCCCTGCACTCCCTGTGCGGCGCCCTGTCCCACGCCCTCGACTCCTTGGGCGGCACCCTGGCCGACGCCCGCGACTCCGCGGCCGGCGCCCTGGCCGACCTCGCCGAGGGCCTGGCTCGCGCCCTTGCCGACCTCGGGAAGCGCCTGCTTGGCGCCCTCGCCGACCCCGCCGAGCGCCTGGTTGGCGCCCTCGCCGACGTTGCCGAGCGCCGAGCTCGCGCCCTTGCCGACCTCCGGAAGCGCCTTGCCGGCGCCCTCGCCGACGTCCTCGACCGCATCGCCGGACTCGTCGAGCAGATGGCCCGTGCCGCCTCCGACCTCCTCGACGGCCTTTCCGACGCCCTCCAGCAGCTCGGGGTTGCGATCCAGCGAGAGCAGCACCCGCTCGAGGATCTTGCTGACGTTGTCGAGACGCGCCTTGAGCAGCGCCTGCGCCTCGACGCCCTCGATCTTCAGCTCGACCTCGCCCAGGTGAGCCTGCGCGCCGACGCTGATGTTGAGCAGCTTCCGGACCTTGGCGAGTACGGCTACCCGGGCATCGAGGTCATCGACCTCGATATCGATCTTGTCCACCTTGACGACCGGGATGTCGGCCAGGACGTCCGGGCCCTCCTGCATATCCAAGTCCTTCGGGTCGACCACCGAATAGTCGGGGAACTCCTCCCGCTTGCGCTTCCGGCGCGAGGAGCTGCGACCATTGGAGCTGCCGCGGCTCTTGTCCCTGGGCGCCTGGGTGGAGGAGTCGCTCTCGACGCGCCTCGACTCCGTTCGCGCCCCGGACCTGTTGTGCGTGGACGAAGATCGGCTGGATCCGGATGACCGGCTCCCCGAACTCGAACGCGATCGCGAAGACGAACCGCTCTTCGACTTCTTCGAAGAACTTCCGCCGGAGCGGCTCTTGCTGCTGGATCGTGACTTTTGCTTGGGCATCCTGCCCGGTGTCCTCCTGGGACTCGATGGATCCGTGTTCGGCGCTTACCCGAATCCCGCCGTTCAAACCCCTATGCAATCCGCCGTTCAAAACGCTCACAAAAGCGGCAGTTCAAATCCCTGCACAGCGGGTAAGTCAAGATGGACCGCCGCTGCGAAAGGCGTAGCTGGCAAGGAAGCCAAAACAGAGAGGCGATAACAATGGCCCAGACAACGCGATCCTCGAGCAGCCGGTCAACCCGCAGCCGCTCGAGTTCGAACAAAGCGACGAGCAGAAACGGCTCCTCCGGGAGATCCCGGTCGAGTTCCAAGCGAAGCGGCTCGACCGGGGGACGGTCGGGGGCATCGCGTAGCAGCACATCGGCCTCACGGGGCACTTCGGCGGGCACCAAAGCTCGCCAGACCGCACAGAACGGCGCCGTCTCGAAGGCCGGCAGCAAGGTCGCCGAGCTCGCCTCGAAGGCGAAGACACCGCTGGTAGCGGGCGGAGCCGCCATCGCAGGGATCGCCGGAGGCGTGGCGCTGAAGAGCCGCAACGACTCGCGGCGGCCGCTGAAGGCGCTGCGTAGCGTCTCGCTGCCGAAGTCGTTCAAGAACGTCGACCTGAGCAAGGTGGACCTCGACTCGGTCATGGATGCAGCGCGCCAGGTCCGCTCGATCGGTGAGCAGGTCGGTGACGTGGTCGACGCGGCCGAGAAGACCCGCAAGAAGCACAAGTAGACAGGCCGGCTCAGCCTCCGACACCTAGGCGCCGGACTCCGCCGCGCTGAGGAACTCCCTCAGCCGGGCGTTGTACGGCGCGCCGGTGGAGGGCACTGTGTGCCCACGGCCCGGGATCACCGCCCGCTCCGCGGAGAGGGTGTCCGCGAGGGCGTCGCAGACCGCCTCGAAGGCGGCCGAATGGCCGCCCGAGAGGACCAGCACCGGGAAGCCGGCCGCGGCGAGCCGCTCCAAGGGGATCTCCGCCTCCCACGATGGCCGCTCCCGCTTGAGCAGCTCGACGCCGCCGGCGAGCTCCTCCGGCAGCTCGTCCGGCGTGCCGTACGCCGATCCTGCGCCACCCCGGAAGAGCCGCAGGAACTCCTCCGGCGGGATCGACGACGCGTTTTGGAAGAGCAGCTCGCCGTTGGCGATCATCTCGTCGACCTCCGGCGTGCCCTCGGCGACCCGGAGGCAGCCGGGCTCCGAGACGGTCAGCGAGCGGACCGCCTCGGGCCGCTCCGCGGCGGCGAGCAGGGCGATCACCGCACCGTAGGAATGGCCGACGAGATGGGCCCCGTCGCCGAGCAGCTCGGCGAACATCGGCGCCTCCACCTCGAAGTCGTTGCGCTCCAGCGGCGGGCTCTCACCGAAGCCTGGGCGGCTGGCAATGATCAGGGTCCAGCGCTCGGCGAGCTCGCGTTGCTTTCGCCAGGTGAGCGACGGGCCGACGATGTCGCCGTGGATGAGGACGATGGGCGGCCCGTCCCCGAGCCGCTCAACGGCCAGCATGGCGCCTCGCCTCCAGCGACGAAATGGCGCCCACGCACAGGGGAAGCAGGACGATGCGTACGAATCGCGCCATGGCCGAACAAACCCTACGATCAGGGCGGATGAAGCTGATCATCCAGGTCCCGTGCCTGAACGAGGAGGAAACACTTCCGCAGCTGCTCTCCGAGCTGCCGCGCCGGGTCCCGGGATTCGAGCGGGTCGAGTGGCTGGTCGTGGACGATGGCTCGACCGACGACACGGTGGAGGTCGCAGGCCGCCACGGCGTCGACCACCTGGTCAGGCTGACCACCAACAAGGGGCTCGCGACCGCGTTCCAGGCCGGCCTCGACGCGGCGCTCAAGCTCGGCGCCGATGTGATCGTCAACACCGACGCCGACAACCAGTACCGGTCAGAGGACATCCCGCGGCTGGTCGAGCCGATCCTGGCCGGCCGCGCGGACATGGTGGTCGGCGACCGGCAGGTGCAGAGCATCGATCACTTCTCGCCGAGCAAGAAGCTGCTCCAGCGTCTTGGCAGCTGGGTCGTCCGCCGCGCGTCCGGTACCGCGGTGCTCGACACGACGTCGGGCTTCCGTGCCTACAACCGTGAGGCCGCGCTCCAGCTGGTCGTCGTCTCCCGCTACACCTACACCCTGGAGAGCTTGATCCAGGCGGGCAAGATGTCGGTCGCGCTCGAGGACGTTCCGGTCTCCACCAACCCGACCGACCGCGAATCGCGCTTGGCGGGCTCGACCTCCTCGTACATCCGGCGCAACGCCTTCGCGATCTTCCGCGCCTACACGCTCTATGAGCCGCTGCGGGTGTTCATGATGCTGGCGCTGATCTTCGTTGCCCTTGCGCTGGCAGCCTGGTCCCCGTTCCTGGTCGACTGGATCCTGAACGGCGACCGAAGCGGCCACATCCAGTCGCTGATCCTGGGTGCGGTGCTGATGCTGGCCGCCGTGCAGATGTTCGCTCTCGGGATCATCGGCGACGCCCTCGCCGGCCAGCGGGCGATCGCCCAGCGCGTCTACGAGCGCGTCAGGCGCCTGGAGCTCGAGGCGGGTGTCGCGCCGACCCCCTACGAGCGGCTCACGCTCGAGCGGCCACTGACCGTGGAGACGATCGAGACCTCCGTCGCCCCGTGAGCATCGACGCCGCCGAGCTCGGCGGGAACGTCTACGACAAGTACGGCACCTCGAATCCGGTCGCGCGGCGGCTGATGGCCGGGTTCATGTCGGATCTGGACGAGCTGGTCGAGCGAAGCGGCGCCAGGGAGGCTCACGAGGTCGGTTGCGGCGAGGGCGAGGTCTCGATCCGTCTTGCCCGGCGCGGGATCCGGGTGCGCGGCACGGACGCGTTCCCGCGGGTGCTGGAGGAGGCGCGGCGACGGGCGGCCGCGGCAGGCGTCGAGGTCGACTTCGAGGCTGCCGCCGTCGAGGAGCTCGACCCGGCCACCCATGCGGCCGAGCTGGTGCTCTGCTGCGAGGTGCTCGAGCACCTCGAGGACCCACGGCGGGGGCTGGAGATGCTTGCCCGGCTGGCGCGGCCGTGGCTGATCGCGAGCGTTCCGCGCGAACCGCTCTGGAGAGCGCTCAACCTGGCTCGGCTCTCCTACGTCGGCGCGCTCGGCAACACGCCGGGGCACCTGAGCCACTGGTCGAAGCGCGGCTTCGAGCGGTTTCTGGGCGAGCGTTTCGAGGTAGTCGAGATTCGCAGCCCGATTCCGTGGACCATGGCGCTGTGCCGCGCCCGCGCTGCGGACTGATGAACAGCCGGAGATCTCCCCTCTACAATCGCCGACCCTCATGAGGCGCTTGCGAGAGCCGCTACGAGCCCTCGGATCTCGTCCCGGCGTGGCCGCCATCGTCACGCTCGGCTTCGCCTGGGGACTCGTCATTCACCAACTGGGCTGGGCGCAGCTCGGCCACTTCGGCCAGGTGCGCGCCTTTTCAGACGGCCAGGCGCAGATCGACCCCTGGCACTGGGAGACGAACGACAAGGCCTGGGTGGACGGGCACTTCTACTCGGTGAAGAGCCCGGGTACCGCGGCGCTGACCACGCTGCCGTACATGGCGATCAAGGCACTCGGCGGGGACAAGCTCGCCCGTGCCGCGGTCGACAACGAGCGGGGGACTCCCCACCCCAAGTGGCACCCCGACAGCGTCGTGCCGCTCGAGAACACGGGCTACGACGTTCAGCGGGGGCTGCGAGTGCAGGCCCGGGTCGAGCAGGAGACGCCGCTCGTCTGGGCTCTGACGCTGATCGCTGCGGTGATTCCGGGAGTCCTGATGCTGCTGGGCGTGCGCTGGGCCGCCGACCGCTTCGTCCCCGGCTACGGGACCGCGGCCGCGATCACCCTGGGACTGGCGACGATCGTGATGACCTTCGCCGCCGAGTTCTTCTCCCACGTGATCTCCGCCGCCCTCGCGTTCGCCGCCTTCTGCGTCCTGATGAAGGAGAGGGACGGGGAGATGCGCCGCTCGATGGTGTTCGCCGCCGGACTGCTGGCCGGCCTCGCCGTGACCTTCGAGTACCAGACGGGTCTGGTCGGTCTGGTCCTGATCGCGTATGCGCTGTCCAGACCACGTGAAACGGGTCGCGCTGGCGCGCGCCCTCGCATCATGCTGCGCCGCGCCGCCGCCTACATCGGAGGCGCCTTCCTCGGGGCCGCGCCGATGCTCGCCTTCAACACCTGGGCCTTCGGGAACCCTCTCAAGCTCGCCTACAGCGACGCCGTCGCCTTTCCCGGGAGGAGCGGCCACGATGCGCTCGGCCTGAACAGCGACGGCTTCTTCGGCATCACGGTCCCCCGGTTCGACAGCGCCACCGACCTGCTCTTCGCCGGACGCGGCCTGATCGTGCTCACCCCGATCGTCGTGATGGCCGTGATCGGCGTTTTCTTGATGCGCCGACGACATCGCGCCGAAGCCAACACGATCCTCGCGATCGCCGCCGTCTACTTCATCTACAACTCGGGCTACTGGCTCCCATACGGCGGGGGCACCCCGGGGCCGCGCTTCCTGATCCCGGCGCTGCCCTTCGTCGCCATCGGACTTGCCTACGCCTACCGCCGCCTGCCTGCCCTCACGCTCGGCATGGCGATCCCCTCGGCGCTCTTCATGCTCGTCGGCACCCTCACCTACCCGCTGATCGGCAAGCAGGGCATCGGGACCTGGGCCGACTGGCTCGTCCAGGGCCGGCTCGAGCACACCGTCCTCACCGCCTTCGGAGTGACCAACGCCTGGCTCGCGCTCGCCCCGTTCTTCGCCGCGATCGTGGTCGCGATCGTTCTCGCCGTCCGGGCGACGCCCGGCACCCTGTTCACCGACTACCGCCTGGCGGTTCCCGCGGTGGTGGGCTGGGCCTGCGTCTCGGCGCTGGCGCCCGCGTTCGCCCGGTACGAGATCGGGCCGCTGAACCGCGGGAACGCATCCGTCCTCTGGCTGGTCGCGGCGGGCGCGCTGCTCTCGCTGCTGACGCTCACCGTTCTGCGGGTGCGCGAGGGACGCACTCAGCCGAAGCCGCAGGCGCCGGCCCGCGAGCCCGCGCTCGGGCCCGAGCTCGCATTCGACGAGCGGACCTCGTAGACGACCAGCCCGGGCAACCGGCAGGCGGTCAGGGGCAGGCCCTCGATCGACTCGCGGGCCGCACCAGCCTGCGGCGTTCCCTCGGTCAGCCCGAGGTGGATGATCACAGTGCGCACGCCGTACTCCTGCAGCTGACGGACGGTCGCGGCGTCGGGGAAGTTCGCCATGTCGCGTACCAGGTTCAGCACCACGGCGGGATTGGTGCTGGCGCGGCCGTTGACCATGTCGCGGAAGCCGTCCGTCGATGCGAGCTGGTAGGCGCGGTTCTGCTTGGCGGTGAGCGCCGGTAGGTGCAGCTGGGGAGTCGGGATGTCCTTGGTGGAGGCCTGGGCCGGCGGCACGTCGGGCATTGCCTGGTTGTCGAACGGGTCGAACGGCAGGCTGCGTCCCTCGGTGACGATCGCCAGGACCAGCACCCCAGCGACCGCGGTCGAGGACCAGGCAGGCAATCGGGCGCCCCGCACCCGGCGCAGGAGCGCCTCTCCGCCTGCGGCCGCCAGCAGCGCGAGAACGAGCGAGGAGAACGTCGCCAGGCGGCCAGGCGTGCGGATCGCGTCCCAGCCGGGCAGCGCGTCGTAGAGCACCCGGTAGGGCCAGAGCAACCCGCCCTCCTCACGGAATCCGAGCTGCAGCACGATGAACGCCACTGCCGCGATCCCCAGCCAGATCCGCGTTCGCCTGCTCAGGCTGCTCGAGAAGAGGCCGGCGAGAGACAGCAACACGATCAACGCGCCGGGGAAGAGTGTCTTCTCCTGCAGCGTCGTGAGGCTGTTGCGGAAGCCCGCCGTCGCCGAGCCCCAGACCCAGTTCTCCTCCGGCGCGGTGAGCAGGACCTTGAGCGGACCGGAGAAGGCCGCGACCTCGTGTGGGCTCCTCTTCGCGGCCGGGAAGTTGTCCGCGATGTAGAGATATGGGTGCGCAATCCAATAGGCGACCGCGATGAAGACGGCGACGCCCGCTGCGCCGGCGACGATCATCCGCCGCGGAATCGGCGGCCTCCTCCGGATAAGCCACGCCACCACCGCGATCACAACAGCACCGGCGAGCCCGTAGGCAAACGGGAGGCCGAGCACCCAGCCGATCGAGACCTGCCAGGCGGCCACCACCCATGCCCAGAACAACCACCACGGCCGCTTCAGCCGGATCCCGCGCACCGCGAACGCGATCGCCAGCGGGATCCCGCCGCTCGAGATCACCTGGAGGTGGCCGTCCTGTTCCAGCCTGTACGGCGCGAATGCGAATGCCGCACCCGCGATCGCGGCACCGGCCGGGCTCAGGCCGACCTCGCGGGCGAGCAAGTAGGCGCCGAAGAACGCCAGCGCGTACGCGAAGAGGAAGAGCAGGTCGTAGCGCACCATCGCGGCGTGCGGGCCGGTGCCGATGATCCCCGTCGGCGCGTATCCGATCAGCGCGTCGCCGAAGGCGAGCGAGTCCCTGAGCGGCCAGAAGCGGTTGGCGTCGAAGAAATGAAGGGGCTGGTGGATCAACGCGTGCCCGCCCCAAGCCGGCTGCCAGGCCTCGGCCAGCGGGTCACCGATGTCGCGGGGGACCACGCTGCCGAGATGGATGAGCAGGGGCCAGGTCATCGCGATCGCCAGCAGCGAGGCTCCGACCGCGGCCACAATGACCTCCCGCCGGGTCATCTCCGGTGCGCGCATGAGCCGGGCATCCTCGCAACTCTCGATGCGAGGGCGCGCCCCAGCGCGACCGTCTTTACGGCGAAGCCGCCCGCCGATACCCTCCTCGCCCGTGGTCGCCGCCCTGATCGCCATCGGAGTGATCGTCTTCCTGGCGGTCGACGCCTACATCCTCTACCGCGTCTTCAAGTCACGGGCAACCGCCGACGACCACGGACGCTTCTTGGTCCCCGGCGAGACGACGGTGACCCTGCCCGCGGGAGGCAAGTTGAAGATCGCCTACCAGGAGGAGTACAAAGCCACGAGTAGCGGGGAGACGATCGACTTCTACGTGCCGAGCGCGCTGCGGGTGGAGGTCACCGGCCCCTCGGGCGAGCCGCTCGAGATCAAGGGTCCCGGGTTCCGCGGGATGGGCTCCTCGGTCAACACGGGCAGCGGCTGGAGCCGGGCCCTGGTGGGCACGATCGAGATCACCCAGCCCGGCGACTACACCGTCACCGCCGGGCCCGAGATCGACGGCGTCGAGCCGAAGATCCTGCTCGGAAAATAGGGTCAGCGCTTGTCCGGTCGGTCCGGGTAGAGGTCGTCGATGGTGAGCAGCGGGCGGTAGGGCGCTTCGGCCGCCTGCTCGATCACCTCGCCCCCGCCGGCCAGGCGGTCGACCACCGCGGTCACCGCGGCCACCTCGAGCCCCTCCTCCCTGATCCGCTCGATCGCCCGCACCGTGGACCCTCCCGTCGTCACCACGTCCTCGACGACCAGGCAACGGGTGTCGCCTGCGAGCTCGGGCCCCTCGATCCAGCGCTGCAGCCCGTGTTCCTTGCGCTCTTTGCGGACGAAGAAGGCGACCAGTCGATCGCCGGCCTCCGACCCGATCGCTGCGCAAGCCAGCGGGTCGGCGCCCATCGTCATGCCACCCACGGCGTTCGCGCCGCGCTCGGCGGCCTCGGCCGCGATCAAGGCGCCAGCCGCACGATAGGCGGGCGGCCGCAGCAGGGCTCGCTTGGCGTCGACGTAGTACTGGGCAGTCCGGCCGCTGGAGAGGGTCACCTCGCCGATCACCAGAGCGTGCTCGCGTAGCTCTGCGAGCAGCGTCCGTCGAGCATCATCGAGATCCGGAGGCATCGGCGCGCATCCTAAGCCGCCGCCAGGCGCCCCACCTCAGCCCAGCTTCTCCCGGAAGCCCTGGCGCCAGCTCGGATACCGGGGCTGCCAGCCGAGCTCGCGCTTCGCCTTCTCATTCGAGGCGCCCTCGAGCCGCTCCGCCATAACCGCGACCTGCTTGCCGCCCACCATGCGGGCCAGCCAGGCCGGCACGCGGCGCGGCGGCTTCGCCCCGAGCGCCACGGCGTAGACCGGCACCCATTCGGACATGCGGGCGGGCTCGTCGTCGCAGACGTTGTAGATCCCTGACCCTCGGTCGAGCGCTGCGACCGTCGCCGAGGCGGCGTCGTCGATGTGGACGAAGGAGAAGATCCCGGTCCCCCTGCCGACGATCGGCAGCCGGCGCCGACGGGCGTCATCGGCCCAACTGCCGTCGCTCGCGTAGGCGGTGCCAGGCCCGTAGAAGAATCCGTAGCGCAGCACCACCCCCTCGAGGCGGGGCGTCTCGAGCGTCGAGCGCTCGAGCGCCTCCATCGCGATCATCCCTCGCGACCCGGGGGTGTCGGGCGGGAGCTGCATCAGCGGATCCTGCTCGGCATGCGTTGCCTTGCCCGTGGGCGCGTAGTAGAAGCAGATGCTCTGGGCGATCAGCCGGCGAGCTCCCGCCTCGGCCGCCGCGCCCGCCAGGGCCGGGCCGACCTTCCCGCGGAGCTCGTTGGTGGCGCCGAAGGTCTTCTCGGCTCGACGGTAGTCGAGCCGAGGAGGCAGGCGGGTGAGCTGGTTGATGACCACGTCAGGGCGCGCCTCGATAACGGCGGCCCGAAGGGCTTCCGTGTCGTGCGCGTCGAGTACCGCCGGGTGCGCCCCGGATTCGCGCAGGCCCACCGCCCGCTCAGGGGAGCGGGTCATGCCGACAACGTAGTGCCCGCGCTCGAGTAGCTGCCGGACCAGCGGCCTCCCGATGACCCCGGTCGCTCCGGCGACGAACACCCTCATCGCGCCGAGAATACGGACTGGGTTCTAGGCCCTAGAGATACACATGGATCGCATCGCCGAGCTCGATCCAGTTGTAGATGTAGTGCGAGAAGGGGATCGGGTTGCGGACGCAGCCGTGGCTCGCGGCCTCGTGCATCGGCACCGGGTTGTAGCCGTGCGTCGCGTAGCCGCGGATGAAGTAGACGGAGTAGTACATCCCCTCCGAGTTGTAACCCGGCTGCTTGCGGTAGAAGTGGTAGGTCCCGCGCACGGTCGGGGTGGAGGGCTTGCCGGTGGAGACGTGGAATGTGGCGACCACGTTGCCGCCGTTCACCAGGGCCATCACCTGTCGCGAGATGTCCACCTCGACGTGGTGGCCGCTCTGGTAGCGAGGCCCAAATCCACCCTCGCCCATCAGAAGCTTGCGGAAGATCGAGGGCTTGTAGCTGTAGTTCCTCGCCATGTTGTTGACCTTGCGAAAGGCGAGCGTGGCGAGGCGGGTGCCGAGCGTGAAGCGGCTCGACACGTGCGGGCCCAGGTAATAGCCCTTGTCGACCAGGGACTGGTTGTAGAGCCTGGTCACGGGGCCTTTGCCGAGGTGCTTGGGGAGCCCGACCGTGAAGCGCTGGGCCCCCGAGCTCTTGCCGCCGCTGGTCGCGGTCACCTCGTACTTGCAGCAGGAGCTCACGACGAACGGGAACGAGTACTTGCCGTCGGCTCCCACGTCGATCTGTTTCTTCTCCACCGTGCGGCCGCTGGCCTGGACCGTCACGGTCACCATCTCACCAGGGGGCGCGCCCGGCAGCTGGCCGACGGCGTTCACCTTGTCGAGCAGACCCGGGCTCTTCGGCCCGTTCAGCTCGAGGCTCGGCGCGCCGGTGGCGGCGCTCGCGGAGGCAGCCGGAATCACCAGCGCGGCGACAGCGGCCAGCAAAGCGATGAAAAGTCCTCCCCGGCGATTCACGTCGCGGCATTTTGCCCGATCCGGCGGCGTCATGTCCCTCATAGGCGGGCCCGGCTCTACCCGCCGGGCTCCCCCAAGCGGTTGATGGTCGTCGAGCGCCTAGGCGACGAGCTTTCTGCGCAACGCCCGAACCGGGACAGTGAACAGCAGGGCACTCAGCACCGCGAGCCAGGCGGAGTTGCCGACGATCGACCAGAACTCGGGGCCGGTCGCCAGGCCGCGGGTGACCTCGACCAGGTGGTAGAGCGGCATGAACCAGGCCACGACGTGGACCCAGTCCGGCAGCTGGTTGAACGGAAAGAAGAGCCCCGAGAACAGGAACATCGGGGTGATGAAGAGCGTGAAGAAGTATGAGTAGAGGTCGATCTTCGGGATCAGGGTCGTAAACGCGTACCCGATCACCGAGAAACAGAGGGCACCGAGCACGACGAATGGCGGCATCAGCAGCGCCCACCAGGAGGAGACGAGGCCGAAGAGCGCGATCACCGCGAGCACGACGACTCCGTAGACCGTCGCGCGTGTGGCGCTCCAAGCCAGGTCGCCCGCCACCAGATCCTGGACCTCGACCGGAGTCGAGAGGACGTTGTCATAGAGCTTCAGCTCGTTCATCCGGAAGTAGACGTTGTAGGTCGTCTCGAAGGCCGAGGACCACATCGCGGCGGAGGCGATCAGGCCGGGCGCGATGAAGTCCTTGTAGGGGATGCCGTTGATCTGGGCGACGTAGGTGCCGAGGCCGAAGCCGAGCGCGAGCAGGTAGAGGAACGGGTCGAGGAAGGTGGGCAACAGCGCGCCCCGCCAGAGCTTCGAGAAGACCCGGGCGTTCCGGAGCCAGACCGCCCCGGCGAGCCGCGGCACGGGCAGGAGATCCCGCAGCGGGATGCGGGGCCCGAGGCCCGCGTAGCCCGGTTCCTCGAGCATCGCCATCTACTCGCGCAGGCTCCTTCCGGTCAGCCGCAGGAACACGTCCTCCAGGGTGGCGCGGCGAACGAGAGCCGACTCGGTCGGGAACGCGTCGTGGTCGAGCTGCTCGAGCAGGGCCTCGGCGTTGTCGGCGTAGAGCATCAGGGTCCGCTCGGAGAGGTCGTGGCCCTGGATGCGACCGTCGAGCGAGCCGACCAGCCGCTCGGCGTCGCAGCCCTCGTCGAGCCTCAGCTCGAGCACCTCGCGTCCGACGTGGCTTCGGACCAGGTCGGCGGGCCTTCCGTCCGTGACGATCCGGCCCTCGTCCATGATCACGAGGCGGTCGCAGAGCCGCTCGGCCTCTTCCATGTAGTGCGTGGTGAGCAGGAGGGTGACCCCCCGCCGCCGGAGCCGATCCAGCGCGCCCCAGACCGCGAGCCGCGCCTGCGGATCCAGGCCGGTCGTCGGCTCGTCCAGAACGACCAGCTCCGGGTCACCCATCAGCGCCCGGGAGATCAACAGGCGCCGTTTCATGCCTCCAGAAAGCCCGTGGATGCGCTCGTCCGCGCGATCGGGGAGCAGCGAGAACTCGAGCAGCTCGCTGGCCCTCTCCGCGGCCTTGCCGGGGTCGATGCCGAAGTAGAGCGCCTGCTGCAGGAGGTTCTCCCTGACCGTCAGGTCGGCGTCGAGGTTGGTCTCCTGTGGGACGACACCGATCCGGCTCTTGATCTCGCGCCGCTCGCGGGTCGCGTCCATGCCCAGCACGGTGAGCTCCCCGCTCTGGATCGTGGCGAGGCCGTAGATCATCTTCATCGTCGTCGTCTTGCCGGCTCCGTTCGGCCCCAGGAAGCCGAAGCAGATCCCGGGCTCGACGTCGAAGTCGATGCCCGCGACAGCGACGCGCTCGCCATAGCTCTTCGTCAGCCCGCGGGCGCTCACCGCTTGCTGCGGGCCGGCGCCGTCAGGCGTAACCCGTGTTGCGCTGGGGGCCTCGATCAACTCACCACGGCGAGGGCCAGGCCGTTGTTGATCATGTGCGCGATCACGCAGGGCCATAGCGATCCCGTCCGGTCGTAGAGCCAGCAGAGCGCGAGGCCCAGCGTGGCGAGAGGGACGACAGTGGTGATGCCGGTCGGCGCATGTACCAGTCCGAAGATAAGGCCCGACGTGATCGCGGCCGGCCACAGAGACCAGCGCGTCCGCAACCCGGCGAAGACGAACCCGCGGAAGAAGAGTTCCTCGGCCACCGGAGCCAGCAAGACGATCATCAACACCGCCGCGACCGCGATCACGATGCTTGGATTCCCGATTCCGAGCTCGCCGCCGATGTCCTCCTGGTCGGGCTTGAGCACGAGGCTCGCGAAGAGCCCGGCCGCGATGTAGTAGACGACCAGGGTGCCGAGCAGGAGCCAGATCGCGCTGGGGCGGAACGGCCGCAACCCGAGCAGGCGCAGCGACCCGGCGAGCGCACTGAACCTCCAGTCCGAGGCGACGCCGACCGCGACGAAGAGCAGCAGGCCGTCGAACATGGCCTGGGCGGCCAGCAGGGCACCGTCGCCCTTGAGATCGGGATCGAACGGCGCCACCAGCAGCGGGGGCACGATGATCGCCAGGAGCAGCCCCGCGAGCAGCCACCGGACGGTGGTCCCCGGGCTCCAGGGGACGGGCCTGACGCCGGCCTCCATCAGACCGTCCGCTCCCGGGCGGCGCGCGGGGCGCGCCGGAGCATCACGGTCTTCGCGGCCTTGTCCCTCAGCCGCTGCCTGCTCTTGGAGGCCGCGATCATCACCTCAGAGATGCTCACGTATCTCGCTCAAGGAGGAGATGTCGCCGCGGTCTCCGTCACGCGCGATCAGCAGAGGGCGAATGCCGGCCGCGCGTGCGCCCTCGACGTCCTCCTCGGGCGTGTCCCCGACGTGAAGCGCCTCGTCCGGCCCGCAGCCGGCCAGCTTCAGCGCCGGCGTGAAGATGGCCGGGTCGGGCTTCCGCGCCCCCGCAACGGCTGAGCTCACCGCGCCGTCGAGCAGCTCGCCGAGCCCGCAGCGTTCGAGCACTGCTGGGAGCGAGCAGTCCCAGTTCGAGACGGCGACCAGGCGGCGGCCCACCTCACGAAGCTCGCGCAGTGCCGGGACGGTGTCCGGATAGGCGGCGAAGCGGATCGCGTCGACCAGCTCGCCGGCCGTCACCTCGATCCCGAGGTTCCCCGAGACGATGCCGGCGCAGCGCCGGCGCAGGTCCGCGAGCGAGGCCTCGTCACGCCCCTCGTGGGCGTGGTCGCGGTAGTAGGCCATCTCGGCGCGCAGCGCCTCTTCGAGCCGCTCATCGGTCACCTCCCCCGGGATGCGGTCGCGCAGGGAGATCCAGGGCGGCTCCAGCTCGACCAGGGTGCCGAGGGCATCTAGGAACACGGCGCGGACCATCCCGCTAATACTGCCCGACGCCATGTACCTGGCCGTGGAGCAGACCTTTTGGCAGAAGCACGGCGACGAGATCTCGGCGGCGATCACGCTGGCCGTCGCGATCTTGATCGCGATCATCGTCGACCGCGTCCTGATCACGCGGGCGCTACAGGCGACGGTCCGGATGGACACCGGCCAGCTCTCCCCCGAGGCGCGCACTCGCCTGCGGCTGATCCGCAGGCTGCTCTTCCTGGTGATCATCCTGATCGGCGTCGCGCTGGCGCTCAGCCAGTTCACCTCGATCAAGCGCTTCGCCACCGGCGTCCTCGCATCGACGGCGGTGCTGGGCATCATCATCGGCTTCGCCGGCCGCCAGGTGATCGCCAACCTCGTCTCGGGGGTGTCCTTGGCGATCACCCAGCCGATCCGGATCGGCGACCTCGTCTCGATCGGCGACGAGGTCCACGGGCGCGTGACCGACATCGCGCTCACCTACACGAGCGTCGACGCGGGCGACGGCAGCCTGATCGTCGTCCCCAACGAGAAGGTGACGACGGAGGTGGTCGTGAACCACTCCGCCGGCAACAGCGCGGCTCCGGTCACGGTCGACGTCTGGTTACCCCCCGACGCCGACGTCGAGGCCGCGCGAAAGGAGCTCGAGCAGGGCGAGGTCACCTCCGCGCGGCTCGTCGAGGTCACCCCGGAGGGCTCGAAGCTGCAGCTGAAGGCCGCGGTCGACGCGGGCGTCGACCGCGAGGCCCACGAGGCGGAGCTGCGCGAGCGCGCGCAATCCGTCCTGCGTGCGAAGGGTCTACTTAGATCCTCCTGAGAGTGCCGTAAGTACCCTTTTCGGACCATGAGCGCCCGCTCCCGCCGGCGGCATCGTCGCACGAGCCGCAAGCGAAACCCATTCCTGGTCGTCCTTCTGGTCCTCGGGTCGATGCTCGCCGTCGGCGTGCTCGGATCCGGTCTCTGGCTGCTCAGCGTCTACAACTCGGCCCCCTCGCTCGCCAGCCTGACCCCGATCACGAAGGGCGCCGTCTCGAAGGTCTACGCCGCCGACGGCTCCCTGATCGGGGTGATCCACTCCGACAAGATCCGGCAGCCGATCGCCAGCGCACGGATCCCCCAGGATTTGAAGGACGCCACGGTCGCGATCGAGGACCGCCGCTTCTACAGCCACGGCGGCATCGACCCCTCGGCGATCGTCCGGGCCGGCTGGGAGGACCTGACCGCCGGCGGCAAGCCGGTGGAGGGCGGCTCGACGATCACCCAGCAGCTGGTCCGCAACCTCTACCTCGAGGACCCCGAGGACACCCTGCGGCGCAAGATCATCGAGGCCCACCTGGCCAACGACGAGGAGGAGCGCCACAGCAAGGACTGGATCCTGACCCAGTACCTGAACACCGCCTCCTACGGCACCAACGAGGGCGCCACCGCGATCGGGGTCGAGGCGGCGGCCGAGACCTACTACTCCGAGCACGCCGTGGATCTGACCCTGCCCGAGGCGGCGATGATCGCCGGCCTGCCCCAGGCGCCCTCCCAGTACAACCCGCTGCTCAACCCGCGGGCGGCGCTCGCCCGGCGAAACGAGGTGCTGGCCGCGATGGAGCACCAGGGCAAGATCACCCCGAGCGACTACCAGGAGGCGATCGGCCAGGACCTCGGCCTCGACCCGGGACAGAAGTACAACCGGATCCGCCAGCCCTACATCTTCGACCTGGTAAAGCAGGAGCTCCTGGACCGCTACGGGGTGAACACCGTCCAGAACGGCGGCCTCAAGGTCTATACGACGATCAAGCCGGACCTCCAGCAGGCGGCCCAGAGCGCGGTCGACTCCTGCTCGGTCTGCTACTCGGGCGGCGGCCCCGCCTCGGCGCTGGCCTCGGTCGACCCCGCCAACGGCGAGATCGTCGCCCTCGCCTCGACCCAGCGCTACTCGCCCGAAAGCCAGTTCAACTTCGCCGCCCACGCCCAGCGCCAGCCCGGCTCCTCGTTCAAGGTCTACGACCTGACCGCGGCGATCAGGCAGGGCATCGACCCCGACACGACCTACTACGACGGCACCTCGCCGAAGACCCTGGAGACCCCGGGGGGCTCGAGCTGGACGGTCAACAACGCCGAGCCCGGCGGCGGCACGATCGCGCTCACCCAGGCGACCTGGGAGTCGGTCAACGTGGTCTTCGCCCAGCTCGGCCTCGACGTCGGTCCCGAGAACATCGCCAGGACCGCCTACGAGATGGGGATCACCTCGCCGCTCGGGATCAAGGGCCCGAACGACACCCCCTGCAAGCTCGGCCGGCACTGCTTCATCCCGCCGGCCGACGCGATCGGCGGGCTCAGCGTCGGGGTCACCCCGCTCGAGCAGGCCAACGCCTACGCCACCCTCGCCAACGGCGGCGTCCGCCACGACCCGACCGCGATCGACCGGGTCGTCTTCCCCGGCGGCAAGGTCGGCGAGCCGAGCGCCAGGGAGGGCAAGCGGGTGCTCACCGAGGGCGAGGCCTACGAGGTCACCAAGGTGCTCGAGGGCGTGATCACCAGCGGCACCGGCGCCGGCTACACCTACATGGGCTGCTCCGCGGAGGCCGGCAAGACCGGCACCAGCGAGGACCTCTCCGACGCCTGGTTCGTCGGCTACACGCCGAAGTACTCGACCGCCGTCTGGACCGGGCACCCGCTCTCGCGCGCTGAGACCGGCTTCGGCGGCCCCACCTCGGGGCCGATCTGGCGCTCCTACATGGAGGCCGCCCAGGGGGGCGACTGCCCCGACTTCGAGGTTCCCTCGAGCCTGCCGAGCCTCTCCGCATACCACGGGGAGCACACGGCGTCCAGCTCGAGCTCCTGCAGCAGCTCCTATTCCTGCGGCTCCTCGTCTTCGTACTACACCCCGAGCTACGGCGGCAGCGACAACAGCAGCAGTGACAGCAACCAGGGCTCCTACGCGCCGGGGGTCGGCCAGAAACCGGCTCCCTCGCCGACACCGAATCCCACGCCGGCGCCGCCGCCGGCGCCACCTGCCGCGCCACCATCGAGCGGCGGGGTCAACCCCGGCTGATTCTTCCGTCGGGCCCTAGCCTGTCGGAGGTGCCCAGCGGCGAATTCGATCTGATCGCCTCGATCCAGCAGCGCATGCCGGCGCCGGGGCCCCGGGTGCGCGTGCCGAGCGGGGACGACGCCGCGGTGGTCGAGCCGCGGTCCGCGAGCGCAACCACCGTCGACGCGATCGTCGACGGCGTCCACTTCGTCCTCGATTCGTACGGGCCGGAGGCGGTCGGGCGAAAGGCGCTCGCCGCGGCGCTGTCCGACCTCGCGGCGATGGGGGCGTCTCAGGGTGAGGCCTACGTCGTGGTCGCGGCCCCCGATGAGCTCTCAGACCAGGACCTGCTCGGCATCGCCGACGGGCTCGCGGAGGTGGCGGTTCGTGAGGAGGTCACGATCGCGGGCGGCGACCTCGTCCGCTGCCCCGTGCTGGTCGTCTCGGTGACGGCCGTCGGCTACGAGCCGGGGGGCGCCCGGTTCGTCACGCGCGGCGGGGCCAAACCTCCTGACCTGGTGGCGGTGACCGGCGAGCTTGGTGGCGCCGCCGCGGCCGTCGAGCTGATGGACGCGGGCGAGCGTCGAGGCGACCCCGTCGATCGGGGAGAGGGGCTGCTCGAACGCCAGCTCAACCCGGTTCCGAGGCTGCGCGAGGGCCGAGCGCTCGCCAAGGCCGGCGCCTCCGCGATGATCGACATCAGCGACGGGCTGGGCGCCGACGCGGGTCACCTGGCGAGCGCGAGTGACTTCCGGATCGAGATCGATCTCGGCCGTGTGCCCGTTGCGGAGGGAGTGTCCGAGGTCGCCGGCGGAGACCTGGCCACCCTCGAGCTGGCGGCATCGGGCGGCGAGGACTTCGAGCTGCTGGTCGCCGTGCCGCGTGAACGCTTCGACGGCGCCGCGGAGTCGGTGGCCGATGCCGGCTCGAAGCTGACCGAGATCGGCTACGTGACCGAGGGCCAGGGCGTGGCCCTGAGGCTGCCTGACGGCGGGGAGCTCGAGCCACGGGGCTTCGACCAGAGGCGGGGGTCCCTCTCCGGATCCGGTTGAGCGGGCTCCGGCGCCGTCCCGGGCTCACCCTCTGACTCCTCCTCCGACTCTGGCTCCAGCTCGGGGGCAGGCGCACGCACGCGGGCTTCTCGTCGGACCGAGATCTCGCCCTCGAGCCTCATCTCGGGCGCCGCGCGCTCGGGGACCCGGCCCGCCACCGCGACGATCGCCACCCCCGCTCCCGCGGCCAGGGAGGCGAGGAGCGCCAGGGCGAGGCCGATCTGCCCATCGGCGAGCATGAGCGCCAGGTCATGCCAGACGCCGAGGCCCGCATCGAAGCGCCCGGCGAGGTCGGCAAGCAGAACTGCCGCCGGCACCAGCCCGAGAAGGATGAGCCCCGTCGCGGCCGGCCGGCCCGGAACGAGCCTCGACGCGGCCAGCACCCATGCCTGCAGCCCGATCGAGACGACCAGCCCGAGATAGGGGTTGACGAGCCAGATGCCAAGCGTGGCGAGGCAGGCCAGCAGCAGCGCCGCCGGGGCGGCCGTCGCGACCGCCCTGGCGGGCGGCGGCCGCAGCGGGCGCAGAAAGAACGCGGACACGCAGTAGAAGAGCAGCGCGAGGATCACCGAGATCGTGCCGCCGGCGCCGAGAGCCTCGACGCGTGGGTCGAACGGGAAGTCGGGGCTCGGCATGAGGCCCACCAGCGCGGTCAGGAGGAAGACCGCCAGGGCGCCGAGGAAGGGCAGGGCCCGGAGCAGCGCCCAGACGAACCCGCGGACCGCCTCGATCGGGCTCCGTGCGGCGGAGGCGAGCCCCGAGCCGGCCGCCAACCCGGCCGGGACCAGCAGGGAGAGGGCCAACAGCGCGATCGTCCAGCCGGGCATCAGGTTGCCGGCGAGCCCGATGTAGCCCTTCGGGCCATGAACTACCGCTCCCGGCGACGAGTCGAGGGCGAGGATCAGCGAGAGTGCGGCGCGCCCGAACCGGTCGAAGGTGTTGTTATCGAACGACTCGGGCACATCCCGGCCGGACTCGAGCGGCAGCTCCCCGTCGGCGGAGAGCCGCACGGCCGGCAGCCCCGCCTCGACCAGCGGTCCCTGCTCCCCCAGGCCGGCCGGCAGGGCGAGCCGGAACAGGTCGTCGAGCGGGCCCTCGTCCCCGGCCGGCGTCGCGAGCTCCTTCGAGACGGTCGCGTTGGCGGTCTCGTCCAGCTGGCTGGCGCTGCTCTGCGGCCCGGTCGACCACGGGATGACGAGCGGGGCAGTGGGGTTTGCGAGGGCAGGCTGGCTCAGCACGATCGCGGCATCGAGCAGGGAGGAGTCGGTGTAGTCCCGGATGAAGCGCTTCGTGCCGAGCGCGCCGATGCTCGATCCGTCGGTGGAGATGAAGACGAGCGTCTTGTGGTGGGCGGCACCGGAGAAGCTGTCGGCGATTTCGAGCAGCGCGGCGGTCGCTGCCGCGCTCGTCGTCGCGCCGCTTCCCCGAGCGACGTCGCGGGGCGCAATCAGCGCGACCTGCCGGCTCGAATCCCCAGGCAGGGTCGCGATCAGGTTGCGCAGCTGAACTTCGTGGCCGCTGAACGAGCCATCGAAGCTCTGCTCCGAGACGGTCGCACCGTCAATGGCGGCGAAGTGGCTCTTCACCTGCTCGGCGAGCTTCTCGTCCGCCGCCGAGCCGGGGGTTGGATAGGGGGCCGTTGAGGCGAGCTCCTTGGCGAGCGGGACCGCGCTGGCGGGGTCGAACGCGTCGGGTGGGATTCCCGCGGTGAGATCCCGCGGGACCCCCTGGAGGGAGAACATCGCGATCACGGCCACCACCGGGACCGCGAGCAGCGCGTATCTGTAGAGGCGCAAGTCGATCATCAGCCGGGCGTGAGCCGCCTTCTAACCTTCAGGCATGGCGCGAGGACAGGCGCGGATCCTGCTCGTGGACGATGAACAGGCCGTGCAGACGCTTCTCACCTACCCGCTCCGCAAGGAAGGTTATGAGGTGGTGGGGGCCATGGATGGGCAACAAGCCCTGGATCGCTTCGGTGAGGAGCGGTTTGATCTCGTGGTCCTCGACATCATGCTTCCGAAGCTCGACGGGATTGAGGTGTGCAGGCGTCTTCGCACCCGCAGTCAGGTGCCGATCATCATGCTGACGGCAAAGGGGGACGAGATCGACAAGGTCGCCGGGCTGGAGATGGGCGCGGACGACTACATCACCAAGCCGTTCTCGGTCCGCGAGTTCCGGAGCCGAGTCAAGGCGGCGCTGCGTCGCGGCAACATGGCCGGTCCGGCGCTGAGCGGGAACGAGACGATCCGGGCCGGGGACCTCGAAATCGACTTCGAGCGGCGCTCGGTGCGGCTGGGCGGCAAGCCGGTGCAGCTCACCTACGTGGAGTTCGAGATCCTGGCCGCGATGGCGGGCGCTCCCGGCCGGGTCTTCAGCCGCGAGATGCTCCTCGAGCACATCTGGGGCGACTCGACCTATCGCGACCCCCGCACCGTCGACGTCCACATCAGGCACCTCCGCGAGAAGCTCGAGGTCGACGCGAAGAACCCGGAGTACCTGTTCACGGTGCGCGGCGTCGGCTACCGCTTCCGCGACGCTGAGCGCGATTGAGAGCGCTGGGCCTCAACAACCTCCGCAACCGCCTCGTCGTCCTGATCACCCTGATCACGGCGGGAGCGATCGCCTTCGTCTACCTGTACGTGGTGCCACAGCTCGAATCGAGCCTGACCGCAGAAAAGCTGCGCCGGCTCGAGCGGCTGGGGACTGAGCAGTCCCCGCGGCTCGCCCGGGCGCTCGAATCCGGCGCCTCCCCGAACGAGATCTCCGAGCTGGTCCGCTCGACGGCGCAGACGACCGAGAGCCGGGTGACCCTGCTCGCAGTCAGGGACGCCCCGGGCGGCCCGGTGCCCGCGTTCGTCGTCGCGGACTCGCAGTCGGAGGCGACCGCCCTGCAGGGGCGCTATCTGACCGCGGACGCCGCGATCTCCGACGCCCAGATCGCCACCGGCGTCGAGCACGTGGCGGGTACGAGAGTCGGGACCTCGGCGGTCCCGATCAGGCTGGGCGACCGCACCCGATGGGTGGAGGTCCTCTCGACCCAGCTCGCGGAGGTGGACGACGACGTCGCGCTGGTGCGCCGGCAGATCCTGATCGCCGGGCTGATCGCGCTCGTCGCGGCCTCCCTGATCGCCTTCTGGGCGTCGGGCGCCGTCTCGCGGCGACTCCGCCGGATGAGGCGGGCGGCGGAGGCGGTCGCCGAGGGGCACTTCGACCAGCCCATCCCCGTCGACTCCTCGGATGAGCTCGGCCAGCTGGCGCGGAGCTTCAACGAGATGCAGCGGCGGCTGGCTCGCCTCGACAGCTCTCGGAAGGAGTTCATCGCCAACGCCTCCCACGAGCTGCGAACGCCGATCTTCTCCCTCGGAGGGTTCCTCGAGCTGCTCGAGACCGAGAAGCTCAGCGCGGCCGAGCGTCGCGCCTTCGTGGCCGAGATCCGGGCACAGGTCGAGCGACTGCAGAAGCTCACCATCGATCTGCTCGACCTCTCGCGGCTGGACGCCGACGTGATGGAGATCAAGCGCGAGCAGGTCGACCTCAAGGAGGCCGCCAGGGAGGTGGCTGGCGAGTTCCGGCCCGCGGCGCGGCTGCATGAGTCGCTGCTCCAGGTGCGTGGACGTGGCCAGGTGGTCGCGCTCGCGGACCTAAATCGGGTCTCACAAATCATCCGTATTCTGATCGACAATGCGCTCACTCACACCCCGCAGGGGACGAACGTGACCGTGACCGCCGTGCGCGGAACGCGCGCGGCGGAGCTGATCGTCGGGGATGACGCCAAGAAGGGCATCGACCCGCGCGCGATCCCGAAGGTCTTCGACCGCTTCTACACGGGCGATACCGCGTCCGGCTCGGGGCTCGGGCTGGCGATCGCCGAGGAGCTGGCGCGCCGCATGGGCGGGCAGATCGCGGTGGTCTCCCGGCGGGGACACACCGCGTTCACCCTGAGCCTGCCGCTGGCCGGAGGCCGGAGGCAGCAGCGCCAGCCGGCCGAGGCGGCGGCATGAAGATTTATGCGAGGGCGACCCCTAGGCGAAGCCGAGGGGCGACCCGTTTGATGCTCGTGCCGCTCGTCCTGGTGACGGCGCTGATCGCGAGCTGCGGTGGCGGTGGCGGCGACTCGAGCACGCAGGCGGCCTCCGCGCCGCAGACCGCCCCGCAGATCGTCGTCGAGGCGAGCGACGGAAGCTTCAATCCCGCCCAGATCTACAAGGACGCCTCTCCCGGGGTGGTGACCATCGACTCGGTGTTCGAAGGGGGCGTCAACGACATCCTGGGCGGGGGCGGCTCGGCCGGCCAGGGATCCGGCTTCGTGGTCGACACCGACGGCGACATCGTCACCAACGCTCACGTGGTGACGAGCGGCGGCCACCTCAACGGCGGCGGCACGCCGCGCGAGGCGAAGCAGGTCTTCGTCGAGTTCGGCGATCGCAATCGGGTCCCGGCTGAGATCAAGGGCTTCGACGCGGACGCCGACGTGGCGCTGATCAAGGTGGATCCGGACGGCCTCGACCTCGAGCCCGTCACGCTCTCGGGCCGCTCGAGCTTTGCCGTCGGCGAACCCGTGGCCGCCATCGGCAGCCCCTTCGGCGAGGATCAGTCCCTCTCCGTCGGCGTGATCTCGGCGACGAACCGCACGGTCGAGGGGCTCACCAACTTCGGCATCGACAACGCGATCCAGACCGACGCCTCGATCAACCCGGGCAACTCCGGCGGTCCGCTGCTCGACTCCAAGGGCCAGGTGATCGGCATCAACGAGCAGATCGCCTCGAGCT
Organism: uncultured Solirubrobacterales bacterium; assembly: GCA_963728755.1. Lineage (GTDB taxonomy): Bacteria > Actinomycetota > Thermoleophilia > Solirubrobacterales > 70-9 > DASUPK01. Next base: position 34,260 of record CAVSLI010000004.1, read on the forward strand.
CGGGCAGCAACTCCGGGGTCGGCTTCGCGATCCCGGTCACCTCGGTCCGCTACTCCCTCGACCAGCTCAAGGGCGACGGCAAGGTCGAGTACGCCTTCCTCGGCGTCACCAGCGAGTCGCTCTATCCGCAGCTCGCCGAGCACCTCGGGCTCGACACCAAGGCGGGCGCGCTGATCACGGACGTGGTCAACGGCAGCCCCGCCGACGATGCCGGCCTCAACGGCTCGACCGGACAGGACACCTTCCAGCTGCAACAGGTGAAGACCGGAGGCGACGTCGTGATCGCCGTCGATGGCAAGCAGGTGCTCGAGAACAACGACCTCTCCGAGCTGGTCGCCGCGCACAAGGCCGGTGACACGGTCACGCTCGACATCCTCCGCGACGGCCACAGGACCAGCGTGGACGTCACGCTCGGCTCGCGTCCCGCGGACGTAAACCAGTAGGAACTTGACGTGAGGGTGCGCGACAGCGCAACCCGTTTATGGCGAAGCCGTCCATCCGAAACCTCGTAGTCGACCTCGCCGTGACCCTGCGCGAGGGGGTTCTTCCTCACCTGGGCGCGCACGCTGGCCGCGCCCACTCGGGTGCGGCCAAGGGCGGTGATGTCACCTTCCAGATCGATGAGCACGCCGAGGCGCAGATGGAGTCGTTCCTCGCCGAGCGGGCTCCGGAGGTCTCCTTCTACTCCGAGGACCGCGGACTGGTCTCGCCGGCGGGCAAGCGCGCCGAGTGGGTGCTGGTCGTGGACCCGATCGACGGGACCCGGCCCGCGCTCGCCGGCCTCGAGTCGTGCTGTGTCTCGGTCGCCGCAGCGCCGCTGGAGTCGGAACCGACCATGGCCGACGTGTCGGTGGGCTGCGTGCTCGAACTGAAAAGCGGGCGGAGTTTCGTCGCCGAGCGCGGTCAAGGGCTGGAGCCGGCCGCCAGCCTCTCATCCAACCGCTTCCTCGAGCGCATGTTCTGGACCTATGGCTTCCGCGGGCGGCCCGCCCGCGCCCTGATCGAGGTCCTGTGCGAGCTCATCGATGCCTCATCGGTGGGCGGCGGCACCTTCGACCTCGGCTCCGCGACCTACGACATGACCCGGATCGCAACCGGACAGCTCGATGCTTACGTCGAGCCTGGGCCGCGGATGATCGACGAAGTGCCCTCGATCCGCGCGGAGTTCGAGCGGGTGGGCGACGGCGCCGTGCTCAACAACTCCCCGTACGACCTCGCCGCCGCGACGATCTGCCTGCAGGAGTGCGGCGCCATCGTGACCGACGCGTACGGCGAGCCGCTGGACGCCCGCCCCCTGCTCGGCTCGGGTCACGAATTCCAGATGTCATGCGTCGCAGCCGCGAATCAGGATCTCCACTCCGCGATCTGCGCCGAGATCGACGTCGGCATCGAGCGGCTCCGCAGCGCTCACGCGTGACGAGTACGTTTTCGCCCTTGCGCCGTCAACCGACGACGATGGGGAAGTCGTGCTCCAAGAGGTAGCGCTCGGGAACAAGTCGCTGGCCGACTACACGCACCTGGCCGGCCGGGGCGTGGTCGACGAGATCAGGGACCTGGCCGAGAACCTGAAGGGGAAGCGCGTGCTCCACGTCAGTGCGACCGCCTTCGGCGGCGGTGTCTCGGAGATCCTCTACACGATCGTGCCGCTGATGCGGGACGTCGGCCTCGATGCCTCCTGGCAGGTGATCATGGGCCGGGAGGAGTTCTTCAACGCCACCAAACTCCTCCACAACTCGCTGCAGGGCGATCCAAACACACTCACCCCCAGCCAGTGGGAGCTGTTCGACCACTACAACAAGATGAACGCCGAGAGCCTCGACGGCGAGTGGGACGTGATCATCGTGCACGACCCGCAGCCGGTAGGCATGCGGCACAACGCGACCAATCACGCCAAGAACTGGATCTGGCGCTGCCACATCGACCTATCCGAGCCGAACCCGGAGCCGATCGAGCGGCTGCTGCCGCTGATCTCGGAGTACGACATCACCGTCTGGCACATGGAGCAATACGTGCCGAACGGGCTCGACGGTCACGGCGGGGTGCGGATCGTGCCGCCGGCGATCGATCCGCTCTCCCCCAAGAACATGGCCCTCTCGCCCGACGACGCGGCCTTCGTCTGCAACCAGTTCGGGATCGACGTCGACCGGCCCATGATCTGCCAGGTGTCGCGCTTCGATCCCTGGAAGGATCCGATCGGGGTGATCGACGCCTACCGCCAGGTCACCAAGGAGATCCCGGAGGTGCAGCTCGCTCTGGTCGGGTCCATGGCGACGGACGACCCGGAGGGCTGGGAGTTCTTCCACCGGACGTTCGAGTACGCGGGATCGGATCCCGACATCAAGATCCTCAACAACCTGAACAACGTCGGCGCGATCGAGGTGAACGCGTTCCAGTCCCAGGCCGACGTGGTCCTGCAGAAGTCGATCCGCGAGGGCTTCGGGCTGACCGTTTCCGAGGCGCTCTGGAAGGGCCGGCCGACGATCGCGGGAAACGTCGGCGGCATCCCGCTGCAGATCGTGGACGGCGAGGATGGCTACCTGGTCGAATCGCCGAAGCAGGCCGCCGAGCGCTGCACCCGGATCCTCCAGGATCCTGAGCTTGGCAGGCGGTTGGGGCGGGCCGGAAAGGAGCGCACCCGGGAGCGCTTCCTGTCGCCCCGGCTGCTGCTCGACTGGGTGAGAATCTTCACCTCGCTCGAATAGCCCGGCGACCTGATCGCGTGAGCAGTTGGCCGTCCCTGATACAAACGGACCGTGCCCCAGAACCTGACCATCGTCTCGAACCGCGGTCCCGCCGAGTTCGGTCGCGACGAGACGGGCCAGCGGATCGTTCAACGCGGCGGCGGCGGGCTGGTCACTGCGCTCTCCGGGCTGGTCTCGCACCGGAAGGCGCTCTGGATCGCCTCGGCGATGACCGACGAGGACGTCGCGGTCGCGAACGAGAGCGACGGCCCCGTTGAGATCGAGGTCGACGGGATCGTCTACGACGTCCAGATGGTCGCCTCGAACCCCTCGGCGTACGACCAGTTCTACAACGTGATCGCGAACCCGATCCTGTGGTTCATCCAGCACTACCTCTGGGACCTCTCCAACGCGCCCGACATCCGCCAGGCCGAGGTGGACGCGTGGGAAGAGGGCTACAAGGTCGTGAACGACGACATCGCGGACTGCGTGATCCGGGCGATCTCAGAGCAGGAGGATCCCGTGGTGATGCTCCATGACTATCACCTCTACACCTGCCCGGGCCTGATCCGGCGCGCGAGGCCGGATTCCTTCCTCCACTACTTCGTTCACATCCCCTGGTCACAGCCCGATTCCTGGCGAATCCTCCCCAACCGCTGGCGGGAGGAGATCTACCTGAGCATGCTCGCCAACGACATCATCGGGTTCCACACGACGGCCTACTGCCGCAACTTCCTGCAGTGCTGCAGGGAGCTGATGGAGCTCGAGGTCGACTACGAGCGGATGGCGGTGATCCACGAGGGGCGCGAGACCTGGGTGCGGGCCTATCCGCTCTCGATCGACACGCAGCGGCTCTACCGAGCGGCCGAGTCCTCGGACGTCAGGTCCTACGAGAGGGAGGTGCTCCGCCGGCGCCGCGACAAGCTGATTCTGCGGGTCGACCGGGCCGACCTCTCGAAGAACGTCCTGCGCGGGTTCACGGCGTTCGACGTCTTCCTCGAGCAGCATCCGGAGTTCAGGGAGAAGGTCACCTTCATCGCCCACCTGCAGCCGTCCCGGCAGGACGTGCCGGAGTACGCGGAGTACCTGGAGCGAATCGAGGCGCTGGTCGCCGTGGTCAACCATCGGCACGGGACCACCGACTGGATGCCGATCGACCTGCGCATCTACGAGAACTTCCCCGAGGCGGTCGCGCGCTACAAGCACTTCGACCTGCTGATGGTGAACTCGCTGTTCGACGGGATGAACCTGGTGGCGAAGGAGGCGCCCACGGTCAACACCCGTGACGGGGTCGTGATGCTCTCGGAGAACACGGGCGCGCACGAGGAGCTCGGTGACTGCGCTCTCTCGGTGAACCCCTTCGACATCCAGGAGCAGGCCGACGAGATCTACCGAGCGTTGACCATGGCGCCGGAGGAGCGGGCGCTGCGCGCGAAGCGGCTCAAGGAGATCATCACCGAGCGGGATCCCGGTGACTGGGTCGACGAGCAGCTCGCGGACATTCGCGCGAAGCGTTCGCCGGCCGAGGTTCGCTAGCGCTCGAAGCGGAACTCGCCGGGCTGCGGCGGCGCTGTGTGGACCGGGGCCGGGGCGTAGTCTGGGACGGGCGCCGGCGGGTTGGTCAGGACGTTTCTCGACGGGAGGTTTCGGTGGCGTCGGTGGCGGTTTTTCGCTCGCCCGCGTCGGACCGCAGGCTCGGCCGAGACGCGACGGTCCGCCGGTCGCTTCGAGGAGCGGGACGGTCCCGGCGACGCGGGTCGCCGGGCCGGCGAGGCGCTGGGCGCCGGAGCGGGCTCAGCGGGAGGCGGCACGAGGCCGACGTCCGGAGGCACGGGCGGCGGCCGGTCGCTGCCGAGAAGCGCGGGCAGGGAGATGATTCCGGCCACCACGGCGGCCGCGATCGCCGCGGCCCGGCCCACGGTCCGCCACCTGATTCGTCGTCCGGCCACGCGTTGCTGAGGCCTGGCCGCCGGCTCCTCTCCCCTGCTCGTCCGCCGGCGCTTTCCATCCCCTATAGTCGCGCGTCGCTGTGAGCCGCCACTACGAACTCGTACTGATGCTCGACCCCGAGACCGCCGACGACGCGCGCGAGAAGGTCGCGGGCGACGTGCGCCAGCGGATCGAGGGCGCGGGAACGCTCGACCGCGCGGATGTCTGGGGGATGCGCAAGCTGGCCTACGAGATCCGCCAGCGGAACGAGGCGGACTACCGCTACTACCGCTTCCAGGGCGAGCCGGACCTGCTCGAGCGGCTGGACCACAGCCTGAAGATCACCGACGGCGTGCTGCGCTTCCGCCTCTTCAAGGTCGATCCCGATGCGCCGAGCAACCCGCCGCCCACCTCCGAGCGCCCGGCCTCCGTCGGCGACGGGCGACCGGACCGCGAGGGCCGTCGCGGTCGTCGCGACGACCGCGACGAGTAGCCTCAGCCATCCCCTCTCGCACTTTCCGGTCTTTCTCGCGGGCGGGGGAGAGAAGGCGCCGCCCCGCTCCTTAGTATCGACGTTCGGAATCGAAAGGAAGGGAGCTTCGACTTGGCGGCCTCCAACATCAATTCGGTCGTGATTACAGGGAATTTGACGCGGGACCCCGAGCTGCGCTCGACCCCGAGCGGGACCTCCGTCTGCAAGCTTCGAGTGGCCGTCAACAGCCGCCGCAAGGACGGTCAGAGCGGCGAGTGGGTCGACAAGCCCAACTACTTCGACGTCACCGTCTGGGGAGCGCAGGGCGAGAACTGCGCCAACTACCTCTCGAAGGGCCGCCCGGTGGCCGTGCAGGGGCGTCTCGACTGGCGCGAGTGGGAGGCGCAGGACGGAACCAAGCGCCAGGCCGTCGAGATCATCGCCGAGAGCGTCCAGTTCCTGGGCTCCCGCTCGGACAACCCGGGTGGCGGAGGCGGCAACGGCTTCCAGGCGAAGTCCGATGTACCCGCGGACACCTCTGACTTCGAGGGCGCCGGAGTCAGCTCGGGCGGCGGCTCGGACGACGACATTCCCTTCTAGCGGGCACCAGGTCGCTCCACTTTGAGCGAAGGGCGAAGCCCTGAGCGGTTATGTGGGGCGGCCGCTTGTGGCCGCGATCTGATCGCGAAGCCGCACTATGGATAAATGCTGTCGAGGTCATCGCTGATCGTGATGACCTCGTCGAGCCCGGTGCGGTCGAACGCCTGCCTCACTCCGGCCGGCGGACGGACGATCGCGAATCGTCGGCCGGTCTCGCCGGCTCGGATGTGAGCCGCGGCAATCGTCCCCATGCCGCTCGAGTCCATGAACGTCAGGCGGCTCAGGTCGATGACGAGGAGCTCGGGCTCCTCTGATTCGATCCGGGTCAGCGCATCGGTCACTTGCTCGACGACCTGAAGATCGAGGTCGCCGCGGATGCGGACCAGCGCGCTACTGCCCTCGGTCGCAGTCTCGAGCTCGAAGTTGAGCATTCGGACCATTAAAACCCACCATCGCTACCATTCGCGCCCCTCTTGGCACGACAACAGCGACAGACCCCGACCGCTGGCGGACGCAGGCGCCGAGGCCTCAGCGACCGCGGGCGCCCGCGCAAGTACACGCGGATCAACGCCGAGGCGATCGACTACAAGGACCTGAACCTGCTGCGGCGATTCATCTCCGATCGCGGCAAGACCCGCTCTCGCCGCGTCACCGGCCTCTCGAGGAAGCACCAGCAGCAGCTCGCCCTGGCGGTGAAGCGAGCCCGTGAGCTCGCCCTGCTGCCCTACGTCGGCGAGCGCTAGGCCGATGGCCCAGGCGGTTCTGCTGAAGGACGTGGAGGGCCTCGGCGAAGCCGGCACCGCGGTCGATGTGTCGCCCGGTTACCTGCGCAACTTCCTGGTCCCCCGGAAGCTGGCGCAGCCGGCGACCAAGGGCGCGCTGGAGGACGCCCAGCGCAAACGCGAGCGAGCGGAGGAGGCCGAGCGCCAGGCTGCGGAGCGCGCCGGGGAGACCTCCGCCCTGCTCTCCAAGACCGTGCTCACGATCAATCACCGCGCCGGGGAGGACGGCAAGCTCTTCGGCTCCGTCACCTCGGCCGAGATCGCGGACGCGATCCAAGCCGCGCGCGGCATCAAGGTCGACCGCAAGAAGATCCGCCTCGAGGAGCCGATCCGCGAGACCGGCACCTACATGGTCGACGTCGAGGTCGGCGGTGGCGTCACCGCCTCGGTCAAGACGATCGTCGCCGAGGCAAAGGAGTAGGGCGCAAACAGCGCGCTTCCTCGCCGGGCACGGATCGTGCCTGAGGACGTGGGTGCCGCAAATAGCCGCAACTCCTATGCGGGGAGAGGCGGCCTGTGATTTTCTAGCCAGGCCCGCGTGGATTTAGTTCCAGATCGGGGCGAATGGGAATCCGCCGGGCCCGTATCCAGACTTGGAGAGGAAACTCGGCCCCCCGGCCGAGTTGTTCCCTGCGCAAGAGAGGGACCACTTGGCGACAAACGGAAAGACCGCGATCGTCCCGCCCCAGAACCTGGAGGCGGAGGAGTCGGTTCTCGGAGCCATGATGGTCTCCGAGGCGACGATCGAGCCCGTCCTGCTGGACGTCCGCCTGCACGCCGAGGACTTCTACCGGGATCGTCACCGCACCATCTACGAGGCGATCATCCGCCTCAACGAGAACGCCGACCCGGTCGACGTGCTGACGGTCGCAGAGGCCCTCGCGCAGCGCGGCCAGCTCGACGAGGTCGGCGGCAAGGATGTCGTCGCAAGCCTCGCCGCCAAGGTGCCCGCCCCCGGCAGCGCCGGGCACTACGCCCAGATCGTCAAGCAGAACTCGCTCATGCGGCGCCTCGAGACGGCCGCCAAGCAGATCCAGCAGTCGGTCGCGGAGCGGGACGGGGAGCCCTCGGAGCTGGTCGAGCAGGCCGAGCGCCTCCTCTTCCAGGTCGCCCACGAGGAGCGCGCCGTCGATTTTCGCGAGATCGGCGAGATCCTCCACGACGAGATCGACAAGCTCGAGGCGCTCGCCAGCGGCACGTCGGAGATCACCGGCACCCCCTCCGGCTTTCGCGACCTCGACGATAAGACGGGCGGCTTCCAGCCCGGGAACATGATCGTGATCGCTGCGAGGCCGGCGATGGGAAAATCGACGCTGGTCTGCGACTTCGCCCAGAACGTCGCGATGAAGCACCAGAAGCCCGTCGCCCTCTTCTCCCTGGAGATGTCGGAGATGGAGCTCGCACATCGCTTCATCGGCTCCCAATCGCGGATCTCGAGCGATCGGCTCCGCAAGGGCAAGGTCTCGAGCAAGGACTGGCCGAGGGTGGTCAAGGCCTGCAACCAGCTCGAGTCGGCCCCCGTCTGGATCGATGACTCCTCCGATCTCGGGTTGCTGGAGCTGCGCGCCAAGGCGCGGCGCCTGCACGCGCAGGAACGCGGCCGGGGCCACGACGGGCTCGGCCTGATCATCGTCGACTATCTACAGCTGATGAGAAGCGACGACGCTCGCGCCAACCGCGTCGAGCAGGTCGCCCAGTTCAGCCGGGGCCTGAAGATCCTGGCGAGAGAGCTCAGCGTCCCGGTGATCGGGATCTCCCAGCTCTCTCGAGCCCCCGAGCAGCGGCCCGACAAGCGCCCGATCCTCTCCGACCTGCGCGAGTCCGGAGCGATCGAGCAGGACGCCGATCTCGTCGGATTCCTCTACCGCGACGACTACTACAACACCGATTCCGAGGACCCGGGCGGAGCCGAGCTGATCCTAGCCAAGCACCGCAACGGCCCGGTCGGGACGGTCCGACTCGTCTTCCTCGAGCACTACCCGAAGTTCGCCGACCGGGCCCGGGACGAGAAGCCGATCGAACAGCGCGCCGGTGAGGGACCGCCGATGGAGGACCTCGCCGACGCAGAGGAGCTCTGAGATGGGCAAACCGCGAGCGGGCGAACGTCAGCCATGCCGCCTCGGCATCTGCGACGGCTCGGGCTGGATCCTCGGCCCCGAGGACGTCGCCCGCCCCTGCGAGTGCCGCTCGCGGATGGTGGCCCGGGCCCGGCTGCGCGGCATCGACTCCGTGATCCCGCCGAAGTACCGCGGCGTCTCCTTCGACCGCCCGCCGGTGACCCAGATCGACGCCTTCGTCGTCAAGCGGGTCCGCGACTACTGCGAGCGCCTCGACGAGAACCTCGACGCCGGTCGCGGCATGTGGTTCTTCGGCAGCTCGGGGACCGGCAAGACCACGCTCGCGATGCTGATCTCGCGGATCGCGCTGGAGTCGGGGCGCTCGGTCGCCATCTACTCGCTACCGAAGCTCCTCAGCCGGATCCGCCAGACCTACGACGCCGAGATCGGGGAGCAGTCCTATACGCAGTTCTTCGAGCGGCTCGCGAGCGTCGACCTGCTCCATCTCGACGACCTCGGCGTCGAAAAGCAGACGGAGTGGGTCCTCGAGCAGCTCTATGCGCTGATCAACGAGCGCTACGAGCGCCAGCGCTCGTTGATCGTGACCAGCAACCTCGAGGACGACGAGCTCGAGAAGCAGCTCGGGACTCGGGTGGTCTCCCGCCTGGTGGAGATCTGCGGCGATCCCGTCCTGCTCTTCGACGAGGATCGGCGCGTGCGGGTGCCGGCCGACGTGGCCAGCTCGCTGGGCGAGAGCGGCGGCTCGGCCCTCGGTCCCCTCGACCACTAGCCCCGATCGGCCGGCTCCGGTCTTGAACCTCTCATAATCACCCGGTCATGCCGGGAATCGTCATAGTCGGCGCCCAGTGGGGCGACGAGGGCAAGGGCAAGGTCACGGACCTGCTCGCCGAGCAGGCCGATCTCGTGATCCGCTTTCAGGGCGGCAACAACGCCGGTCACACGATCATCCGTGACGGCGAGACCTTCAAGTTCCACTTGATCCCGTCCGGGATCCTCTACCCGGGCAAGACCTGCGCGGTCGGCAACGGCGTGGTCATCGACCCGGCCGTCCTCACCGGCGAGGTCGAGGAGCTGCGCCACCGCGGCATCGACGTCAGCGGGCTGCGCGTCTCGGCCAACGCCCACGTGATCATGCCCTACCACGTGAAGCTCGACACTGCCGGCGAGCTGAAGCTGGGCAAGCTCGAGATCGGCACCACGAGGCGGGGTATCGGTCCCGCCTACTCCGACAAGGCTGCCCGCCTCGGCATCCGGGTCCAGGACCTGCTCGATGCCAAGATCCTCCGTAAGAAGATCATGACCGCGATGGAGCCGAAGCAGCAGATGCTCCGGCCCTTCGCCAAGGACCCCGAGCTCGATCTGCACACCATGGTCGAGACCTACCTCACCTACGGCCACCGGCTGGAGCCGCACATCGCCGACACGGCGCGGCTCTGCTGGGAGGCACTCGACGCCGACCGCACGGTGATCTTCGAGGGCGCCCAGGGCACGATGCTCGACCTCGACCACGGCACCTATCCGTTCGTCACCTCCTCCAACCCGGTCGCGGGCTCGGCCACGATCGGCGCGGGCGTCGGCCCGAACGACATCGACGAGGTCTGGGGGATCGCCAAGGCGTACGCGACCCGCGTCGGCGCCGGCCCCTTCCCCACCGAGCTCGAGGACGATCTCGGCGAGCGGCTCCGTGAGCGCGGCGGCGAGCTGGGGACCACCACCGGCCGTCCCCGGCGCTGCGGCTGGCTCGATCTGGTCGCCCTGCGCTACGCCGTCCGGCTGAACACCATGACCGCTCTCGCAGTCACCAAGCTGGACGTCCTCTCGGGCATCGACCCGCTGCGGGTCTGCGTCCGCTACCGCCATCCCGAGGGGGCCGTCTTCGACGAGTTTCCCTACCACCAGTCGATCATCCACATGGCCGAGCCCGAGTACGAGGAGCTGCCCGGCTTCGAGGGCGAGATCGGCGACTGCCGCCGGGAGGAGGACCTGCCCGCCGAGGCGCGCGACTACCTCGCGGCGGTCTCCGATCACCTCGGCGTCCCCGTCCGCCTGGTCGGCGTCGGCCCCGGCCGCGATCAGGTGATCTGGATGGGCAAGGAGGCCGAGCCGCGCCTCCGTGCGGCAGCCTAGGCCAGAGCCCCGGTCGCCCTCATCCCGTGCTCGCCCATGTAGGCGGGGATCAGGCCCTCCTCGACGCCCTTCTCCTCGCCGCGGCGCAGCATCCGCATCCCGAGGATCGTCGCGGCGAGCGTGGCGGTCACCCCGAGGCTCACCTGGACGCTGAGCAGACCCTGCCTGGTCCAGTAGACGTCCTCGAGATCGAGCAGCAGCGCCGCCTCGTCCATGGTCAGGCCCATGCCGACTCCGAACGGGATCGCGAGCGCGGCCTCGGCGCCCTCGTTGCGGGTCGTGATCGCGCCGATGCCCGAGGCGAAGGCGAGCAGGATGCCGGGAATGAAGTGATGAATGTGCCGGCCGCTGACTTGGACGTCCCGGAAGGGCCACCAGCCGTGCCGTATCCCCCAGGTCGACAGGCGCGCGATCCCGAATCCCGCGAGGAAGCCCTGCAGGAGGTTGAAGAGGACGGTCTCGTGGTGCGGCGTCGCCTGAATCCCGCGCCGGGCAACGGCGAACGTGTCCCTGGTCGCGTAGCCCGCGGCGTCGACGAGGCTCTCCGGTGTGTCGGTCTCCCTGCTCTCGCGCCGGCGGCGGGCCATCCGCATCAGCTCTCCGCTGATCAGGGCGAACGCCGGGCCGAGCGCGAACACCGCCAGCCCGAGCGTCGCGCGCTCGGTTCGGGCACCTCCGGCGAGGGCCGCCAGCCCACCCCTGCGCCGCCTGCGAATCAGCCGCCTCATGGGCCGCTGATGCTAGCCACGGCTGGTTTGTTGATCCGCAAACTGGGCAGGAACAGTGCCGAATGCAGGCGAATTCAGTGATTACTAACCATGGAATCCGCTTCGCTCAATAGGGTTCCGGCCATGCGGAGGCTGCTCACACCTGTGAACGCGGGCGTCAGCGCCGCCCGCCACGTGCTCTGGTACCTGACCTACCACGCGGGACCCCGCCAGCGTCACCAGTAGGGTCGCGCCGCCACCGTGGGCCGGGTCGATAGGGTCAGGCCCGAATGGGAATCATCGCCTGGATCTTCCTCGGACTGTTCGCCGGCCTGATCGCGCGCGCCATCGTCCCTGGTCGGACTGAGCCGGGCGGTTGCATCGGCACCACCGCCGTCGGCATCCTCGGGGCCCTGATCGGAGGCTTCATCGCCAGCGCCCTCGACATCGGGGAGATCGACGAGTTCTTCGATCTCGGCACCTGGCTGATCGCGATCGGCGGCTCGGTGATCTTGCTGCTGATCATCCGCGCAATCGCCCGCTGACGTGACAGAGGGCCGCTCACGCGGCCCTCTCGGCACTGCGGCAGGACTCGCGCGGTCGGGGTCAGTCGGTGATCTCGACAACCATCAGCTGATTCCCCTCGGGATCACGGAGCCAGAACAGCGGCGGCACAGGCTCACCCATCCGGCTTACTTCCGCGTCCACGTCGACGCCGCGATCCTTGAGCTGGGCGTGCAGGGCATCGATGTCATCGGTCTGCAGGCCGATGCCGGTGTCCTTGCCACCCGCCTCGTTGTTCGGCCCGGGAGGACAGAGCGCGATCGGGGTCTCGGTGCCACTCGGTGCGACCTCGACCCAGCGGCCCTCGACGCCCTCGCCGAACGGGATGTCGGCGCGCTTCTCGAGGCCGAGCGCCTCGATGTAGAACTCGACCATCCCGTCCTGGTCGGCGACTGGGATGATCACGTTGGCCACTTGGCTGACCCTCGCGGTGCTGGTTGTGCTCATGCTCATCGGTCCTCCTGGGGTTGAAGAGATGCTCCGCCCCTAAGACCGGCGGCGCCGACCAGGCTCATCGGTTCGCCGCAATTCAGATCAGGACGGCTCGATCCCGAGGAACTTCTGCTCCAGGGTTCCCGACTCGTGCACCGACACCACCAGCAGCGGAACATCGCCGACGTTCCGAAAACCGTGCGGCGTCTCCGCCGGCACCACGAGGATCTGCTCAGGGCTCAGCTCGGCGACGGCCTCACCGGCCGTCCAGCGGCCACGGCCCGCGAGCAGCACGAAAGTCTCCGGGTAGGGATGGACGTGCATCTCGACGAACTTGCGCGGCGGGGTGTGGACCACGAAGAGCGAGATGTCGATCCCCGCACGGGCCTTCCCCTCGAAGAGCGCCGCGGTCGCGCTGAGCTTCAAGTCCTCGAGGTCGTACCTGACCACCTCCGGTGCCGTCTCCACTCGCACCTCCTGACGAAAAGGGCGCCGGCAGCGCCCCGTTCAAATGGGCCGTTGCAGGGATCGAACCTGCGACCTTGAGATTAAGAGTCGGAGTCAGGGCTTGCGGTCGTTTGCGGCTGCTCGATCCGTCCTGATTCGAGAGCTCAAAGTCGGGTGGCGGAACCACCCGTCTCGATCATCCTCTTCCTCCTTGCTCATGCCCGCAAAAAGGCGTCCGCCGACGGTCTTACGCATAAACTGTATACAGAAATCGGGGATCGGGGGCTTAATTCAGGCGTGATCGGGCATAAGATCCCTTCGCGGACCTGGATTTCTGTATACAGGCCGGTGTAATCTTCCAGGCGGTGGCCGCCCCGGTCGGCGGACCGCGGGAACGAGAGAAAGCCTTGAACCGAGCCAGAGGAGCCGAGTTGATGGCGTCCCCCCCGCGCTCGCGGACGGCCCCCGCGCTGGACGGCACGAGCGCCGCCTGCCACCGCTCGCTTTGGCGCAATGGGCTGCGCTCCAAGGTCGTCGATTTCGCCTTCCTCGAGCTGGGCCCCGAGATCACCCTCGAGGACGGCGCCGCGCCACGCGAGCGGCGGAGGATGTCATGACCGGGCACTACATGATGGAGCTGCCCCTGTCCCAAGCCTATGAGCGGATCGACGGGATCCTGGAGAGTGGCGGAACAGTCGTGCTCGACGGAGGGGTCGCCACCGAGCTGCAGCGGGTTCGCGATGAGGACCGCGGCACCGCCTACGAGCCTTGGGGAACCTGGGCTCTCTTTCAGGGGCCGATGGAGGTGCTCGAGGTCCATCGGCGCTACGTCGCCGCGCGGGCAGACGTGATCTCGACCAACACCTGGTCCGTGCTCGAGGCGGCCGACCAGTCTCCCAGCGGCCCTTCTGGGCCGGGCCGCGAGCCCCTCTGGGCCTACGCCGCCCGGCTCGGCATCAGGTTGGCGCGCCAGGCGGTGGACGAGGCGGGGCGGGGCGAGGAGTGCGCGGTCGCCTTCTCCGCCAACTCCGCCCTGCTCGACCGTCGGGCGCAGGGCCGGCTCGAGCTGCTCACCTGGGCCTGGCAAGCGGAGCCGCCCGACCTGGTCATCCTCGAGACGCTCGAGGCGATCCCCGATGAGCTCTCCATCGAAACGATCGAGATGGTGGCCGCAACCGGGCTCCCGGTCTGGGTGAGCTTCAGACGCGGCCACGATGCGATGTCTCGGGCGAACGGGGAGCCGGTCCCCGATCCCGACCCGAACGCGTTCGCCGAAGCGCTTGGGCGCCTGGAGGGCCTGGGCGTGCGCGCGATCCTCGTCAACTGCGTGCCGGCGGCGGGCATCCGGGAGACCATCGAGTCGCTGCGTTCGGCCACCTCGCTTCCGGTCGGCTGCTATCCGAACCTCGGCCGCGGCGTCGGCTCGGAATGGGAGTTCGACCCCGACGTCGGGCCGGGCGAATACGCCGGCCTGGCACGCTCCTGGCTGGACTCGGGCGCGCGGGTGATCGGCGGCTGTTGCGGAGTGACGCCCGACCATGTCGCCGCGCTGCGCACCGTCGTCGGCAACTCGCCGCCGCCCGCGGCGCTCGAGCTGGAGGCCTGATCGCGATGCCATTCCTCGTTACGCAGACCGCCGGGCACGACCATTCGCGGTTCGAGGTCCTTCCCCTTAGGCACAGCGAGAAGGAGGCGGTGCAGCTCCCTGAGCCGGCGAGGCTGGCCGTCACCTGCTCGCCGAAGCACGGACCGGACCGGAGCGTCGAGGTCGCCGAGCGCCTGGGGACGCTGGGCCACTCCGTGACGGTGCACGTGGCGGCACGAATGGTCCGCGATCGCGGCCACCTCGACGAGCTGCTCGCGAAGATGGATGGGGCGGGGGTGGACGACGTCTTGCTGATCGGTGGCGACGCCACGCCGCCGCAGGGCCCCTATTCGTCGGCGATGGAGCTGCTGCCGGTCATCGACGAGCATCCGCGACGACCGAGCATGATCGGGATCGGGGGCTACCCGGAGGGCCATCCGCTGATCGATTCCGGCAGGCTCGCCGAGGCGTTGAAGCAGAAGAGCACGCGGGCGGATTACATCACCACCCAACTCTGCTTCGACCCGGAAGCGGTGATCGACTGGGTCGCGAACACCCGCGAGCTCGGGGTGACCCTGCCGGTGCTGCTCGGGGTGCCCGGGGTCGTCGATCGCGGTCGGCTGCTGAAGATCTCGATGCGGATCGGGGTCGGGCCTTCGCGGGCGTTCCTGCGCAAGCAGCGGGGGCTTCGCAACCTTCTGATCCACCCGACGGCCACCATCGACCGTGTCTTCGACGCCCTCGCACCCCGAATTACCGATCCGGAGCTGAATGTCATTGGGCTCCACTACTACACGTTCAACCAGCTCGTCGACACGTGGAGGTGGGAGCGCCAGAAGCAAGGCGACCTTAAGGAGGCGATTGCGAGATGAGTGAAAGAAGCCTGGAGGACAAGCTGCAAGCGGCCGGCGATCCGGTGGAGATGGCCCGCAATTCGCAGATCGGGCCATACGTTTATCCGATGGTCGCCAGCGAGTTCTCGAACTGGAGGGACGAGCAGGTTGCCTGGCGGGAGACCTGTGCCCTGTTCGACCAGTCCCACCACATGACCGACCTGACGATTGAGGGGCCGGACCTGATCGAGCTGCTCTCCGCCCTGGGGGTGAACAGCTTCGCGAAGTTCGAGCCCAACAAGGCGAAGCAGTTCGTCGCCTGCAATCCGGACGGGTACGTGATCGGCGACGGGATCCTCTTCTACCTGGAGCAGAACAAGATGAGACTCGTCGGCCGGCCCTCCGCCCACAACTGGGTCCAGTACCACGCCGAGACCGACGGCTACGACGTCGAGCTCTCCAGGGATGAGCGAACGGTCGCCAACCCCTCCGGCCGGCGCGAGCTCTACCGCTACCAGGTCCAGGGCCCGACCGCGCTCGAGGTGCTCGAAAAGGCCACCGGCGGGGCGCTGCCCGAGATCCAGTTCTTCAATCTCGGCGAGATCCAGATCGCGGGGCACAACGTCCGCGCCTTCCATCACGGCATGTCCGGAGCCCCCGGACTGGAGCTCTTCGGCCCCTGGGAGGAGGGCGAGGAGATCAAGGCCGTGCTGGTTGAGGCCGGAGATGGCCTCGGCCTCGCGCAGGTCGGCTCCAGGGTCTACGCCACCAACACGCTCGAGTCGGGGTGGATACCCAGCCCGCTTCCAGCCGTGTTCAGCGGTGAGGAGATGAAGGCCTACCGGCAGTGGCTGCCGGCCGAGGGCTACGAGGGGACCGGCTCGCTCGGCGGCAGCTTCTATGCGGATGACATCGAGGCGTATTACCTGACGCCCCACGAGCTCGGCTACTGGGGGTTCGTCAGGTTCGACCACGACTTCATCGGGCGAGAGGCCTTGGAGCGGATCGCTGAGGAGCCGAACCGCAAGAAGGTCACCCTGGCCTGGAACGGCGAAGACGTCGCCCACGCGATGGGATCCCTGTTCGAGAAGGGGGACGCCGCCAAGTACATCGATCTGCCGCTCTCCAACTACTCGACCTGGCCCTACGACCGGGTGATGGCGGGCGACGAGGTCGTCGGCCTGTCGACCTTCTCCGGCTACAGCTACAACGAGCGGTCGATGCTCTCACTGGCGATGGTCGATCTCGACGTGGAGGTCGGCGCCGAGGTCACGCTCGTCTGGGGCGAGGAGGACGGTGGGTCGGCGAAGCCGGTGGTCGAGCGCCACGCGCAGACCGAGATCCGCGCGGTCGTCAGCCCCTGCCCGTACTCGGAGGTCGCCCGTACCACCTACCACGAAGGCTGGCGGACCAAGGCCGGGGTGTCCTGAGCGGCGGGCCGGGAACGAGAAAACCCCGCCGTAGCGGGGCTTTCCCTTGATGGGCCGTGCAGGGATCGAACCTGCGACCTTGAGATTAAGAGTCTCCTGCTCTACCAGCTGAGCTAACGGCCCGTTCGAGGGCGAAAGTATAGGAAGGGCCGCGAGCTCCCCGCCCCCGCCGGCGAGCCGGGCCCTAGAGCCCGCCGGTTCCGACGCCGCCCAGGCCGCCGAGCGGGTTGGTGCCGCCGCCTGCTCCTGGCGTTCCGCCCTGCGACTTCTGCTGCTGCTTGGTGAGCTGGGCGATCGCGGTCTGCAGTTGCTGGCCGAGCTGCTGGATCGATTTGAGCTGGTTGTCGATGGTTGCGGCATCGGCGCCGTTCACCTGCTTCGCCTTGGCGGCGGCCTCGTCGCCGCCCTTGGTGTCCCCTGCGAGGTAGAGGTACTGAGCGAGATTCGCGTAGGAGTTCGAGGTCGCCTTGTTCGGCTGCGCCTCGATCAGTACCTGCTGCGCCTGCCCGGCCGTCTTCCAGGAGTCCACCGCAGCGCTGATGTCGGTGAGCGCTTCAGGGCTGCTCGTGTCGGTCCGTGCCCTTGCGAAGTTGAGGCGGGCGAGCAGGTCGAACGTGTTCAGCGCGTAGACCGCCGTTCCCGGATTTGGCGTTCCCTTGTTGATCTTCACGTACTTGTTCCAGGCATCCGCCGCCTCCTGCAGGTGCTGCTCGCCGTCACTGGTCGGAGCACCGTTGCTGTCGGTGTTCGCGTTGGCGGCCGAGTACTGGAACTGCACCATCGACGCAAGTGCCGCGGTGTCGTTCGGGTTGGCCTGGAGCTTCTCCTGAGTGGCGTCAATTTGATCGTCGAAAGCGGTGGCGCTGCTGCTCCCGCCACCTCCGCCGAAGAGGTCGCTGATGCTGAAGCCGCCCCCGCCGGTGCCGACGCCCAGGAAGACGAAGCTGATCGCGAAGATCGCCGCCAGCGCCCCGAAGGTCACGCGGATGACGCGGCGGCGGCGCGGGCTCTGCAGGTCGAACAGCACGGCGGAAGCGTAGAGGGTGGGCGTCGGGGGCTATGCAGCGCCGCTGGGGGGCGGTTCGGAGACGGCGATCTCCCGTTCGGCCGCATCATCGGCAGGCCCCCCGAAGGCCCTCGCGAACAGCACGCTCCCCTCGTAGAGCAGGATCAGTGGTACCGCCTCGATCAGCATGGTGACCGGATCCGTGCCCGGCAGCAACATGGCAATCACGAGGAGGATCACCCACGCGTAGCGGCGGTTCTTCGTCAGCTGCTCTGGGCTGATGATGCCGAGCCTGGTGACCGCGAGGACGCCGATCGGCAACTGGAAGATCAGACCCATAACGCCCAGCGTCAGGGTGAAGAAGCTGTAGTAGTCCTTTGCCCGGACCTGGATGTTGAACTGGTTGTCGTTGAAGTTGAGGAGGAACTTCGTGGCTGCAGGAAGAACCACGAAGTAGCCGAAGACGACGCCCGCCACGAAGAGGACGGGCACCATGACGAGGAACGGGACGACAACCCGCTTCTCCCTGTTCGTCAGCGCCGGCAGCAGGAAGGCGTACGCCTGGTAGAGGATCACCGGCAGCGAGATGACGAGCGCCGCGTAGGCGCTGATCGTGACCGTGGTGGTGAAGGGCTCGGCGACGCCGAAGGTGATCGGGGTCCGGTCTCCGGGCAGGGGCGCGTTCGCGATGTCGAGCAGCCGGCTGTTCTGCCAGAAGCAGAGCGCAAAGGCGACCGCGAACGAGGCGATCGAGATGATGATTCGCGTACGGAACTCGTCGAGGTGCTCGACGAGCGTGAGCCGGTCCTCGAAGTCGACCGGCCGCAGCCGGGCCATTAACTACGCCTTGTTCTCGGTGACGATCTCGCCCTCGACGGGCTCCGCGGGCTTCTCAGTGGCGGCGCCGGCCGCGGGCTGAGTCGGCTGCGACTCGTTCGCCTGCAGCTCGCGCCGCTTCTCCTCGGGGGAGTCGTTGTCCTTCTCCCCGGAGAGCGAGTTCTTGAACTCGCGAATCCCACGCCCCATCGACTGCCCGAGCTCCGGTAGGCGCTTCGGGCCGAAGATGATCAGAACGATGATGAGAACGACGGCGATCTCGAGCGGTCCAATGTTGGGCATCGAGCGGATGTTAGCGCCAGGCGGGGGGTCGGCCCGCAACTCTCACTCGGCTTTATTTGCGGATCCGCTCGCGGAAGTTGAGGTAGAAGCGGCTGGCGGTCGGCTCGGTCTGGCCCTGGTACTTGCTGCCCGCCTCACTGGCGCCATAGGCGTGCTCGACCGGGGCGTCCATGCGCATGAACGAGATCTGGCCGATCGGCATACCGTGGTAGATCGTGATCGGCAGGGTCGCGAGGTTGGAGAGCTCCAGCGTCAGATTCCCCTCGAAGCCCGGATCGACGAAGCCGGCGGTGCTGTGAATGACCAAGCCGAGCCGCCCGAGCGACGACTTGCCCTCAAGTCGCGCCACCAGGTCATCGGGCAGGCGAACCCGCTCCAGCGTCTGGCCGAGAACGAACTCCCCCGGATGGAGGACGAAGGGCTCCTCGTCCTCGACGGTGACCAGCTCCGTCAGGTTCTCCATCGGCTTGCGCACGTCGATGTACGGGTAGCGCGAGTTGTTGAAGACGCGGAAGCTCCGATCGACCCTCATGTCGACGCTCGAGGGCTGTACGAGCGACTCGTCGTAGGGGTCGAAGACCAGCCTGCCGGCGGCGATCTCCTCCTTGATGGTGCGGTCGCTGAGGACCATCGAAGCAGTCTATTCAGCGCCCTTCCCGGCACGGCCTTGCGGTCATCCGCAAGATTCGAAACAACCCAAGCTCTTCTTCATGAGTAGCGTTCGACGACCCCGTCGGCGATCATCGCGAGGAGCTGGCGCTTCTCGTCGGTGAACTCCTCCGAGCCGATGATCCCCTTGGCACGCTCGATCCCCTCCCTGGCCCTGCCGCGCACCTGGTCGAGGGCGTCCGTGGCGGCGATCCGGTCGCAGATCTCCTCCGCGCCGGACGGATCGAGGCCCCTGAGCTCGATCGACTCCAGCTCGGGATCGAGCTGGCGCGCGAGGATCAGGGGCAGCGTCACGGTCCCGTCGAGCAGGTCCGTGCCGCGCGCCTTTCCCGTCCTCTGCGGGGGCCCCGTCACGTCGAGCACGTCGTCGAGCAGCTGGAAGGCGAGCCCGATCTCACGACCGAAGCTGTCCAGGTCCTCGGTCCCCGAGCCGCCCGAGGCGAGCCGCCCGAGGCGGCAGGCCGACTCGAACAGCCGGGCGGTCTTCAGCGAACAGCGCTGCAGGTAGCGTTCCTCGCTGATCGAGGTGTCGTAGGCATCGCTGCGCTGGGCGAGCTCACCGAGCGCGAGCGCCACGGAGGCCGAGCTGAGCTCGGCGACCTCGCCCCTGCCGTCGCCGATCGCCAGCTCCGCGAATGCCCGGGAGAGGAGCAGGTCCCCCACTTCGACGGCGCGGTTGCGTCCCGAGCGGGCGACCACCGTCGGACGGCCCCGGCGCACCGGAGCTCCGTCGAGCACGTCGTCGTGGACGAGCGTGGCCATGTGGACCAGCTCGACGGCGGTCGCCGCCCGGATGGCGCGCTCCCCGGAGTCGTCACCCGCCGCCATCAGGACCAGGAGCGGGCGCAGGCGCTTGCCGCCGGCCTTGAGAGTCGCCTCCGCCTCCTCGCCGAGCTTCGGTCCGTAGCCCCCGGTGAGCTCGGCCAGCCGGTCCTCGACCTGCGCCATGCGCGCGGGGAGCCAAGCGCTCGCGGCATCCATCACCGCCGTCACGGGAGGTGGAACGGAGGAGCGCGTCATGCCGGCCGGGTGGCACTGTGGACGGCGACGATCCCTCCGGCCAGCAGCAGCCAGCGGATCTCCGTGAGGCCCGCGGCGGCGAGCATCCCGGCGAGCCTCTCGGGATGAGGGAAGGTGCGCACCGAATCGGGCAGGTAGCTGTAGGCGTCCGGATCCCCGGCGAGCGTGCCGAGCACCGGCACCAGGCGGTCGAACCAGAAGGAGTAGAAGCCGGCCAGCGGCTGGCGCTGGGGGCGGGCGATCTCGAGGATCACCAGGCGTCCCTCGGGTCGCAGCACGCGCGTCATCTCGGCGATCCCGCGGTCCAGATCCGCGAGGTTGCGCGCCCCGAACCCGATCGTGACCGCATCGAAGCTGGCGTCGCCGTAGGGAAGGTCGAGGGCGTCCGCCCAGCCGAACTCGACGGGCAGATCCTGCTCCCCGCTCTTGCGGCGAGCGAGGTCCAGCATGGGCTCCGAGAAGTCCGTGCCGACCACACGTCCGTCCGGCCCGATCCGGCGTCGCAGCTCCAGAGCGAGGTCGCCCGTGCCGCAGCAGACGTCGAGCGCATCGGAACCGGGGGTGACCTGAGCCCGGTCGACCGCCCTCTCGCGCCACTGGTGATGCAGCCCGGCGGTCATCGCCGAGTTCATCAGGTCGTAGACGCCCGCGATCCGGTCGAACATGCCCCGGACCTGATCGGCGAACTCCTCCGAGTCGCGCTGCGGGATCCCGCTCCCGGTCTGGGTGTCGGACGAGACACTCATCGATTCGAGGTTACTTCTACTCGAGGTTAGTTCTACGGCCCCGTTGCCAGGGGGCTAATTCAGCGAGGCGATATACGCCGTCAGCGCCTGGAACTTCTGAGGCGACAGGCCGGCGTAGGAGGGCATGATGCTCGGGCCGACCTCGAGCGAGCGAGCGATCGCGTTCCTCGGCAGCCGGGCACCGATGTGCGTGAGGTCTGGACCGGGCCCGTCGTTGCCGTTGTCACCGAGCTTGTGGCAGGCGAGGCACCCGGACTGCGCCACCACCTCCTTGCCCGGTTCGAGCGCGGCCGAGGTCTGCAGGTCGACCTCGCTCGGTGGACCGGCAGTTGCGCCGAGGTAGGTCAGATACGCCATCGCGATGATCGCCAGGATCCCGACCGTGCTCGCGATCGGCCTGCGCTCGGGCCGACGCTCCGGGTTGCGGTCGTAGAAGGGAAGCAACAGCAGCACGACCAGCAAGAGGGTCGGAATGCCGACTGTCGCCAGCGGCACCGCCCAGACCGGCTTGATCACGCGCAGCAACTCGAAGAGGAAGAAGAAGTACCACTCGGGGCGCGGCGTGTAGGTCGTGGTGGTCGGGTCGACCTTGGGGCCCTGTTCGGCACCCAGCAGGATCGACAGCGCGACGATCACCAGGGCGACGATCAGCATCATCATCGTGTCCTTCATCACCGCGTAGGGGAAGAAGGGCTTGCCCTTCTTCTTCAGGGCCTCGTAGTCGCGGAGGTACTCCTCCTTGTCCCGGCGGTTCACCCGACCTCCTCCCGCCGCAGCGACTTCGGCCGCTCGGCGCGCAGCCAGGGCGGCGCCGTGGTGCCGAGCTTGACGACCAGGTAGAGGTGCGCGCCGATCAGGGCGATGATCAACCCGGGCACCAACAACATGTGGATCGCGTAGAAGCGCGCGAGCGTCGTCGCCCCGATCTCCGGACCGGCCCTCAGGAAGTCAGCGAGGTAAGGACCCACAACCGGCCCGGTCCCGGTGATGTTGTTCGCGACGATCGTCGCCCAGTAGGAGCGCTGATCGAAGGGCAATAGGTATCCGGTGAGCCCCATGATCAGGGTGAGGATCAGCAGTGTCACCCCGATCACCCAGTTGAGCTCCCGCGGGTACTTGTAGGCGCCGAAGAAGAACGTGCGCCCCATGTGCAGGAAGATGCAGATGATCATCACCGAGGCGCCCCACTTGTGCATGCCGCGAACGAACTCCCCCAGCCAGACGTCGTTGGTCAGATGGGTGATCGAGCCGTACGCCTCGGTCGGGGACGGCGTGTAGTACATCGCGAGGAAGACGCCGGTCAGGGCCTGGAACGTGAAGGCGAAGAGGGTGGCGGACCCGAGCGTGTAGAACCAGTTGGTCCCCTTGGGCACCTTCCGATAAAGCATCGCGGTGAGGAAGCTCGTGCCACCGGTGCGCTCGTCCAGCCAGCCGACGACGTCGGTGCCCGCTTCTTTGGCGACCTCAACCGGCCCTGCCCCATTGGCCCCGTTCGCGCCGTTGACCCGTTCTCCGGGCTTTGCCGGCCGGCTGAGTGGTCCTGGTTTCGGAAGCTGGGGCAGGGCTGACTCCTTACGGGGGCGGCGGCACCGAGGGCCGCGGCGGGTAGATGTAGTTCCAGATCCCACCTGTGAACTCGCCCGGATCCCGCGCCCGGACGGGATCGAGGCTGTTGGTGACGCTGTAGCGGGGGCCGACCTCGACCTGTCCGTTGGTGAGGCGGGTCTGGAAACGGTCGAGCGGGCGCACCGGCGGCCCGCCGATCCGCTCGCCGACGAAGCCGTAGACGCCGCCGTGGCAAGGGCAGATGAAGTTGCCGGACGCTTCGACGAACCGGACCGGGCAGCCGACGTGAGCGCACCGAGTCGAGATCGCGATGTACTCGTCCGGGGTCTCCGGCGGATAGCCCTTCGACTTCGCCTCGGGCGAGTTGGTGATCTCCGGGTTGCCCTGCCGGATGTAGGCCGTCGTCTTGCCCGTCTCGCCGATTCCCTCGACGGCGGTGATCACGACCGCCCGATAGGTGTCCGGGCTGAAGTCGGAGCTCGGCCCGACCGCCTGCCAGCGCTCGTTCTCCTCATCGAAGAGGGGCGCGACGGCGAAGCCCACGGCCGGCAGCGCAACGGCAGCGATCGCGACTCCACCAACGGCTTGGACGCCGATCGTGAGGACGGTGCGGCGGGTCATCGACTCGCCCTGGAAGTAGCCGGCGGGGTCCGGCTTTTTCAGGCTCTTCGGTGCCCCCTGCTTGTCGTTTCCCTCTTCAGTCACGATCCGGGAGTCGCTCGCGAGCCAAGCCTATCGACTCGGCTGCGCGTGCCAGAGGGTCGCCTAGCCCGGCCTGGCGAGCCCTTTCGGCGGCGAGCTCGGCCAGCGATTCGGCCGTCCCCGCCTCGCCCGCCCGCAGCGACTCCTTGGCTTCGGTGTGCTCCGGCGAGGCCCCGACGGCGACCGCGACCGTCGACGCCAGCCACAGCGCCCGAACCTGATCGTCGCGGGTATCGGGGTCGTTCTCCGCATGGATCTTCGCCACCAGGCTGATCAGGTCCGCCAGCTCCTCGACCGCCTCCAGGTCCCCGCGAGCCGCCAGCCGCTCCAGTCCGAGCGCGTAGAGATAGTCGCCTGCGAGCAGGCGCAGATCGGAGTCCGCCCCCTCGAGCAGCCTCGGGCTCTCGTAGTGCAGTAGGTAGCCCTCCCGGATCGCCTCGACGAGGAGGAGGTACTGGTCAGGCGCCGCGGCGGCCCTCGGGCCCGCGGCGGCCAGAGCGCCCAGCGACGGCTCCTCGTCGGAGTCGACGACGTGCGGCGCGATCACGTTCTCGCCGTCGCGCAGCAGGGCCGCAAGGGACGCGAGAGAGGTGCCTGTCGACGCCATGCGAACCGCGAGGTTAGAGCGGGGGCCGCTCAAACGGCCTCGCGGAAGGCCTCCGCCGCCGCCCCGGTGGTCACCTCGATCGTCTCGTCGTCGTGGGCGAGCGACGGGAACCACGCCTCGAACTGCGACGCGGGCGGGTACACCCCGCGCTCGAGCAGCGCACGACAGAAGCGGGCGTAGGCCTCGCTGTCGGAGGCGCTCGCGCCGGCGAAGTCGCGGACGGGGTCGGCCGAGAAGAAGACGGTGACCAGGCCGGGAACGCTCGACACCTGCACGGGCCGATCCCCGGCGGCCTCGCGCAGACCGGCGGCCAGCCGCTCCGTGATCGCCGCGAGACCGATGTAGGCCGCGCGGTCGAGTTTGCGCAGAGTGGCGAGGCCGGCGGCGACGGCGAGCGGATTGCCCGACAGGGTCCCCGCCTGGTAGACGTCGCCCGCCGGTGCGACCCGCTCCAGCAGCTCCCGCGAGCCGCCGTAGGCCGCGGCGGGCAGGCCGCCGCCGAGCACCTTCCCCATCACGGTCAGATCGGCCTCCACGCCCAGCAGCTCTTGGGCGCCCCCGCGGGCCACCCGGAAGCCGCTGATCACCTCGTCGAGGATGAGCAGCGCTCCCGCCTCGGCGGTCGCGTCCCGGAGATGTTCCAGGAACCCCGGGTCCGGCGGCACCACGCCCATGTTGGCAGGCACCGGCTCGGCGATCACCGCGGCCGGTTGAACCGCCGAGATCGCATCGGCTACCGCCTCCTCGTCGTTCCAGGGAACGACGACGGTGTCCGATGCCTGGGCCTCGGTGACGCCGGGGCTCGCGGGAACGCCGGCCGTCGCAAGACCAGAACCGCCCTCCGCTAGCAGCCCGTCCACATGACCGTGGTAGGCGCCGGCGAACTTGACGATCTTGCTGCGGCGGGTGACCGCCCGGGCGAGACGCAGCGCCGACATCGTCGCCTCCGTGCCCGAGCTCGTCATGCGGACCATTTCCACGCTCGAGAAGCGGTCGACGACCTCCCCCGCGAGCTCGACCTCCCCCGGCGTGGGCGCGCCGTAGCTGGTTCCCCGGTCGACCGCCCGGCGGATCGCCTCGACGACGAGTGGGTCGGCGTGACCGAGGATCAGCGGCCCCCAGGACGAGACCCAGTCGACGTAACGGTTGCCGTCGACGTCCCAGATGTACGGTCCCTCACCGCGCTCGACGAAGATGGGGCTGCGGCCGATCTGCTTCATCGCGCGAACCGGAGAGTTCACCCCGCCGGGGATGACCTCGAGCGCCCGCCGGTACAGCTCCTCGGAGCGGCTCAGCTGTGCTCCGCCTCCCAGCGGGCGTAGTCGTCCGTGAAGTAGTGGAGGCGGATCTTCTTGAACTCGGTGGAGGAATAGAGGACCGCGCGATCGTCGCCGTGCAACCCGTGCGTCTCGGCGATCCCGTCGAGGATCGCGTCGCACTCCTCCTTGGAGCGGCCGTGCGCCATCGTGAAGACGCTGTAGGGCCAGTCCCGGTAGGTGGGCCGCTGGTAACAGTGGGAGATCCCCCGGACGGCGGCCATTCGGGCGCCGATCTCGGGGATCCGGTCCTCCGGCACCCGCCAGACGCCCATGCCGTTGGCGGAGAAGCCGGCGCGGCGGTGGTAGAGGATGGCGGCGACCCGCCGAAGCAGCTTGCGGTCGACCATCCCGGCCAGGTGGCCCAGGAAGTCGTCGGTGCTCATGCCGACCTCGGTCGCGGCGCTGTCGTACGGACGGTCTGAGACCTCCATCGGGCCCTGAAGGGCGCGGATCACCGCGACGTCGGCCTCGTCATAGGGCTGTCGCTCCAGCTCACGAGGCGGTGTGGCCTGCACGGAAGCGGCTAGCTCCTCGGTGCCGCCCTCCATCTCCAGGTTCATGTTGATCTTGAAGAGGGTCAAGGTGGGCAGCTGCCGGATCGACTCGGCTTCGGTCAGCCGCTGGAGCACGTCCAGGGTCCCGCCGAGCCCGAGCTCCGAGTCCGGCGGCGTCGCGATCGTGAACCAGAGGTTGAACTCGTGGGTGCGCAGGTAGTTGTGAGAGACGCCGGGGTGCGAGTTGATGATCCGCGCCGGGCGGTGAGGGTTCTCCGCGTCGACCTTGGCGGCGACCAGCATCGAGCTGTAGCCGAGGGCCCGCGTGTCGAAGATCGGCGTGATCTCGCGGATGATCCGCTGGTCGAGCAGCCTGCGGGTGCGGGCCTTGACCTCGTCAGTGCCGAGGCCGGCTTCCCCGGCGATCTCGCCGAAGGGCTCCGGATGCAGGGGGAAGCTCGACTGGAGCAGGTTGATCAGCCGTTTGTCGGTCTCGTCCAGCGGGACGGCTGCGCCGTCCCTCCGGGAGCGGAGCTTCGGCTTTGCGGTGGCCGTCGTGATCCCGTCGGGCCGCTTGTTCACCGGGCCGCCTCGGAGTAGAGCCAGGCGGCGGCGTCCTTGGCGAAGTAGGTGATGATCATGTCGGCGCCGGCGCGGCGAATCGAGGTGAGCGACTCCATCGCCGCGGCCCGCTCGTCGATCCAGCCGTTGGCGGCCGCGGCCTTCAGCATCGAGTACTCGCCGCCGACGTGGTAGGCGGCGAGCGGGGCGCCGGTGGCGTCCTTGACGCGCCGGATGACGTCGAGATAGGGCAAGGCGGGTTTCACCATGATCACGTCGGCCCCCTCCTCGAGGTCGAGCTTCGCCTCCCGGATGGCCTCGTCGGCGTTGGCGGGATCCATCTGGTAGCCACGGCGGTCGCCGTACTCAGGCGTCGAGCCGGCGGCGTCGCGGAACGGACCGTAGAACGCGGAGGCGTACTTGGCGCTGTAGGCGACGATCGGGACGCTCGAGTGGCCCTCCTCGTCAAGCTGGACCCGGATCGCCCCGACGCGCCCGTCCATCATGTCGCTCGGCGCCACCGCGTCAGCGCCAGCCCCGGCGTGCGAGATCGCGGTCTTCGCCAGCAGCTCGATGGTCAGGTCGTTGTCGACATCCCCCTCCCGCACGATTCCGCAGTGGCCATGCGAGGTGTACTCGCAGAGACAGACGTCGGTGATCACGACGACCTCCGGGTGGGCCTCCTTCAGCGCGCGGACGGCCATCTGGACGACGCCCTCGTCGTCGTAGGCCTCCGAGCCGACCTCGTCCTTGGTCGCCGGAATCCCGAAGAGAAGCACGGCGCGAACGCCGGCCGCGGCGAGCTCGGTCACCTCCGCGACCGCCTCAGAGATCGAGAGGCGCTCCATACCCGGCATCGAGGCGATCTGCTCGCGGACGCCCTCGCCCGCCGTGATGAACAGGGGCTGGATGAGGTGCTCGGGGGTCATGTCGGTCTCGCGGACCAGCTCCCGGAGGGGCTCGGTGCGGCGGAGGCGTCGGAGTCGGGTGGCGGGAAAGCTCACGTCGCTGATTCTAGGCCGGTGCCCCAGCCGCCAGGCGGGCGGGTCAGGCAAACCGGCGTAGCGCAATCCGTGCGATTGCGAGGTACGCCACTGTCAGCAGCGCCAGGTGCAGGAAGGGGAGGCCGAGGGATGGGCCGGACGTGGAGAGTGCGCCGGAGAGCGCGTCCAGGGTCGGGCGGAAGGGGAAGGCGCCCGCGATGACGTGGATCACGTCGAGCAGCCCCTTGCTGACCGTCCCGGACGGCACCAGGGAGATGAACGCGACGGGCAGCGCGAGGGCGAATGCGAGGAGGGCGCTGGCTCTCACCTCCCGCGCCGCGGCTCCGATCGCGAGGCCGAGCGCGGACGAGGCGGCGCCGGCGAGCAGGATCGCGGGCACGATCAGGTAGATCCGGCTCCAGCCGATCGACTGGAACGGCGTGATCGCGACGAGCATCAGCAATGTCACCAGCAGGGCGGCCCCCGTCCCGAGCAGCGCCTTCTCGAGCAGCAGCCCCTCCCGGCTGACCAGTCCCCGGGTCAGCCGGGTGAACGTGTTCTCCTCCCGCTCGAGCGCCAGCGAGCCGGAGACGAGCAGCACCGTGACGAACAGCAGGGTGATCGCCGCGGCGACCGCCACGGCGAAGGTGTCGAGCGGCGGGATGCTCCCCGCGATCACCTGCTTGTCGACCGAGATCGGCTGGCGGATCGAGGAGAGCAGCTGGTTCGCGAGCGCCAGGTTCTGCCGGGCGAGCCGCGCGAAGTCGGTCACCTGGGCGACCTGGCCTCGCTCCGCAGGCGGCAGGCTGCCCTCGACCGAGCGCAGGATCCGCTCGGAGCGCTCCAGGCCCAGGATGTGGACGGTCTGGCCGAGGAACGGGATCTCGAACTCACCGCCCTTCGCGAGGAGCTGCTCGTAGTTGACGGCTACGTCGGTGATCCTTTCGGAGAGCAGCAGGTTCGCCTGGTTGAGAAGGGAGCTGATCCGGTCGTCGACGATCTGCGCCTTGAGCGGATCGTCCTGGTTGACGAGAACCTCGACCGTGGCGGGCTGCGATGAGTTGCTGCTCAGCTCGGCCTGGAGCCTGCTGAGGAAGTCCGGCGGCAGGATGAGCCCGCCGAGGACTTCGCCGTCCTTCACCTTCCGCTCGACGTCGGCGCGGCTCGATGCGGAGACGCAGTCGATCTTCGAGCAGAGACGGTTTCTAGCCTCCTCCTGCGAGAACCCGCCGGTCTCCCCCAGGCCGAGGCCTCCGCTCTTCGGGATCTGGTTGAGGAAGGCGACGCGCGGCTTCTCGGGGCTGCGGGAAATGGCCAGGCCGATCAGCACGGCGAGGACGATCGGGTAGATGACCAGGAGCGCGGTGACGAGGGGCGAGCGGCGCAGCAGCTGGAGGTCCTTGAGGAGCAGCCAGCGCATCAGTGCCCCCGCTGCCTCAGGAAGCGGACGAAGTCGTTCTCCGGATCGGCGGCGCTGCCCTCGGGCCGCGGCCCCGCCGCCCGGCGGAGCTCCTCGAAGCCGCCGTCGAAGATCGTCTCCCCGTCGGCGAGCACGACGAGGCGGTCGCCGTAGTGGCTCGCCTCCTCGATCTGGTGAGTCGAATAGATCACCGTCGTGCCAGCCTCCGCCAGCGCTGCCACGAACTCCCAGAGGCGCACGCGCTGGCTGGGGTCGAGCCCCGAGCTGGGCTCGTCGAGCAGCAGCACCTGAGGATCGCCCAGCAGGCCGATCGCGATGTTGATGCGCTGCTGGTTGCCGCCGGACAGCGAGGAGACGGGGTCGTGGCGGCGATCGGCGAGGCCCGTCTGATCGAGCATCCGTCCCACGGTCCCCTCGAGCTCCGTGACGCCCTCCATGTGGGCGAAGAGCCGCAGGTTCTCCTCCACGGTCAGGCGCCGATAGAGGCCCGCCTGCTGCGGCACCCATCCGACATCCCCGTTCGCGCTGGTGATCCGGCCGGAGTCCGCTCTGGTGATTCCGGCCAGGATCGAAAGCAGCGTCGTCTTCCCCGCGCCGTTCGGGCCGAGCACGGCCAGCAACTCTCCGGACCGGACCTCGAGGCTCACGTCCCGCAGGGCGACCCGCTCGCCGAACGACTTGGAGAGGCCGTCCACTTCGAGCACGGGGGCGGCCCGCCGCGCCCGCGCCCGCGGTGGGTTCTCACTCATCGCCCGAAAACTAGTGGCAAGGCGAGTCGCCCGCGGCGGCAGTGGTCTACGCTGGCGCGTCGATGCGCCTCCTGTTCATAGGGGACGTCGTCGGCAGGCCCGGCCGGGAGGCCCTGGCGGCGGCGATGCCCGACCTGCGCGCCGAGCGCATGCCCGACCTCGTCGTCGTCAACGGCGAGAACGCGGCCGGCGGCGTCGGCGTCACCAAGGAGACGGCGGAGGAGCTCTTCGCTTCGGGCGCAGAGGTGATCACCCTCGGCAACCACACCTACCGGCACCGCGACGTCTATCCCTACCTCGACTCGGAGCAGCGGATCCTGCGCCCGGCCAACTTCCCGGAGGCGAATCCCGGTAGAGGACATTCCATCGTCGAGGCCGCCGGCATGCGGGTCGCCGTGATCAACCTGAGCGGCCAGATGCACCTGCAGGTGGAGCGCAACCCCTTCACCGCGATCGACGCGCTGCTCGACTCGCTGGCGGGGGCGGCGGACGCGATCGTCGTGGACTTCCACGCGGAGCTGACCAGCGAGAAGGTGGCGATGGGCTGGCACCTGGACGGCCGGGTCGCGGCCGTGCTCGGGACCCACACGCACGTGCCGACCGCCGACGCCCGAGTGCTGCCCGGCGGCACCGCCCACATCACCGACGTGGGCATGACGGGCTCGCGGGCCGGCGTGATCGGCGTGCGCCGAGAGCAGGCCCTAGAGGCCTTCCGGACGCAGATGCCGGTGCGCTTCGACACCGCGGACGAGGACGTCTGGCTGATGGGCGCCGCGGTCGAGATCGGCGATGACGGGCTCGCTCGCGCGATCGACCAGATCCTCATCCCCGTCTCCTCCTAGCGGGACGATCCCGGTCGCCAGCAGGGCGACCAGCAGGAAGGGGAGGAACCACGGGATGTAGAGGTAGAACCAGTGATCGACGGTCAGCTCCATGCCGATCAGCACGGCCGCGCCGAGCGCCGCGATCGTGACGTGGTCCCGCCGGCGGGGACGGAAGGCGACGAACAGCGCGAGGCCAACGACTGCGGCCTTGACCAGAGCCTGCAACCAACCCAGGGAGGGGTCCTGTCCCCAGACGCTGAAGGGCGAGTCCCGCCCGCCCTGCTCGGCCAGAGTCCGATGCCAGAAGGTGGATAGACCGGGGTCCTGCAGCGCCTGGAAGCAGACCACCAGCACCGTCACAGCGAAGGCGATGGAGAACGGGATCACCACCTTCGCGTATCTGCGCAGGAACCCTCCGCCCCCACCCTCGGTGGCCCCGTAGGTCGCGAACAGGGGAACCAACGCCAGCGGCGCGAACTTCGTCATCGAAGACAGCGCCAGGGTGATCCCCCGCGGTATCGGCGCCGTCAGGCAGAGCAGGGCCGCCGCGAGCGTGAGCGAGACGAGCGCGTCGTTCGTGTTCGACTCGAGGGCGAAGGCGGTGTAGGGGCAGGCGGCCCAGGCGAACGAGAGCAGCACCCCGAGCTCGGTTCCCCGGCGGCCGCGGCGGAGCCTTCGGCCGAGGAGGAAGAGTGCGCCCATCGTCCCGAGGTCGAAGAAGATCGCGGCCCCGTGGGCGGCCGGCAGGTCGTCCCAGCTGCCGCTCCAGGGGAAGGACCTGCTCGAATGGGACGTAGGCGTAGTAGGCGACTGGACCGTAGGTGTCACCGGATTGGTCGTCCGAGGGGAAGTTGCCATAGATCGGCTTCTGGTCGGCGATCCGGTCCGCGCCGATCACCCCCGAGTAGCCGACGTCGATCACGTTGGAATCGGAGACGTTGAGGGCGATGCGCCCGGCGACCAGCAGCACGGTGGCGACCGCAAGGACCTTGATCGGAATGGACGGCCGCAGTCCGGCGCCGCCGCGGCGCCGGACGCCGAGCCAGAGCGCCCGACCGAGCAGATAGAGAAGGGGCGGATACGCGAGCGGCACCGAGACCCCGATGTTCCCGCGGTTGAAGAAGTAGTGGGAGAGACCGAAGCCCGCCACCACCACGAGGAGGTCCAGGTGGGCGAGCCGGAAGGGGCGCCGCCAGTCGAGCAGCCCGAGAACGAAGATCGCGCAGAGCGGCAGCCAGATGTACGGCGCATTGATCATCCGGCCGAACGCGCCGGGGTACCCGCGTGCCATCCGCCAGGCCACCTGGTAGCCCGTCCACGACTCGACGACCTTGCCCGTGTTCGGGTCGACCACCACCTGGACGATCTCGTCGTCGCCCGTGAAGAACCCCACCTCCCAGAGGCCCGTGCTCGAGTTTCGGCTCGCCGAGGGGGTCAGGTCGGGGTGCTGCTCGGCCGCCGTGACCGCCTTCGGGTCGAGCTTGGCGATCTCGATCGCCTTGTTCTGGCTGATCCGCGGCTGCTGCTGGGCCCCGGCGGGCGCAGCGAGCAGCAGGGTCAGCAGGAGCGCTAGGGAAGCGGCGAGGAGGGTCCCTCGTTTCAGGCGAACGTCCACAGCTTGTTGCCGATGAAGTTGAAGGGCATCGCGATCGCCACCGCCAGCGCCTGGGCCGAGAGATCGCCCATCCCGCTTCGGACGAGCAACTCGAGCACGATCAGGTTGATCCCGAGAGCCGTCACGCTGACGGTGAAGAAGCGTGCGGCCTGGAAGCCGGCATGGCCATGCTTGGCGTCGAAGGTCCAGTGGCGGTTCCACCAGAAGTTGTTCGTTACCGCAACGCAGAAGGCGATGATCGCCGCTGGGATGTGGTGCACGTTCAGCGGCCCGACCATGACCGCGAACACCGCCAGGTTGACGACGTAGCCAGAGGCCCCCACCACGCCGAACTGGAAGAGCTGAATCCAGTTCTGCGGCTTGAGCGTGCCACGCCCGATCCGCTTTGCGGTCTGGACCGGCGTCATCCCTGCGGCCTTCCGCCGTCGACCCCGAAGTGCTCCAGGATCACCGGCGCAAGATCACGCAGCGCCCACTGCGGCCATTTGCCCGGCGCGTCGGGTCCGCAGCCGACGAACACCACGGGCGCCAGCGAGTCCCCTCGCCCGAGCGATCCATGGCTGCCGCCGCCCGCGTGGCTGATCCCGCCC
Organism: uncultured Solirubrobacterales bacterium; assembly: GCA_963728755.1. Classification (GTDB taxonomy): domain Bacteria; phylum Actinomycetota; class Thermoleophilia; order Solirubrobacterales; family 70-9; genus DASUPK01. The sequence goes on from CAVSLI010000004.1 coordinate 66,917, forward strand.
CAGTCGACGCACTCATAGCCCTCGGCGGCGGAGATCAGGATGTCGCCGGCGTGCGGCGAGGTGAGGGCCGACCAGAGGCGCGCCAGCCCGTCGGGGTATTCGTGCGACTCGAACCGGCCACCAGTGACGTCGCCGGCGAGCGCCTCCGGCTCGCCCTTCACAGCCCAGGCATTGCCGCGCGCGTCGCGGAGTTGGCCGCCGGGACGGAAGCGGAACTCGTACCCGTTCCCCTCGACGACCGCGTCGACTGTGTCGGGATCGTCCAGGCCCACCCCCGTGCGCCGGACCGGCGCGCCGTCGTCGGCAGCCAGCCAGGTGACCAGGTCTACCCCGGCGAGATCGCGGAGGCGCAGGCGGGCGCGCTCATGCGTCACCGCGTGCCGGTAGCCGGCGTCGAGGATGTAGACGGCGCCGGCACGCGAGGTCGGGCTGACCGCCATCTCGGCGTCCTCGGGACGATCCGTGTTCGGCTGCAGCACGGCCCAATCCTCGGCAAGCTCGTCCGCGAGCGGGAGGGCATGCTCGACGGCGGTCTGCGCATGATCGGCGGTGAGCACGACGGCGTGCTTGGAGAGGAAGGCGTCCACGCCGCCGCCGGCCTCGACGATGCGCGCGAACATCGCGTCCGCCTTGGCGATCGACTCGATGGTCGCGTCCGGGCCGTGCCGGTGGGAGTGAAAATCGTTGTCGGGCAGGCTGAAGAGGAGGAACTCGTAGGCGCCCTCCCGCACCAGCTCCTCGGCGACGCAGGCGGAGTACTCGTCCCTAGTCCCCGGCCGGGTGAAGCTCGGGCCGCAGCCGGTCGGCCGGCTCGCGTAGAGGTCGCCGTAGAAGAATTCGTCGGGGCCCCAGACGGCGTGGCGGAAGTTGGCGGCCGCGGCGGCCCGCCTCGCCAGTCCCTCGAGGCCGAGCTCGTGGCGTTGGCGGCCGCGATAGATCAGGAAGGGCGTCGCGGCGGTTCGCACCCCGGCGTCTCCGAGGCGCTCGAAGATCGTCTGGGCCTGCCAGCTGAGGTGATCGAGATTCATGTTGTAGACGAGGTCGTACATCGCCCTGAAGAGACCGAAGGTGCGAGTCGCCTCGAAGGAAGACCCGTACTCGATGTAGCGGCGCTCGAGCCGGTGGTACCAGTTCATCCCAATCACCCAGTGGCCCGCCGGCCCGGTTCCGGTCATCATCTCCGAGCTCGCCACCGGGGTGACCGAGGGGAAGCTCGAGGCGCAGTCGGGCACCATCTGGCCGCGCTCGAGCAGCTCCGCGAACGTCGGCGCGAGGTCCTCCTCAATCGCTCGGGCCAGCATCTCGGGATGCATCGCATCCACTACGACGAGGACCAGCTTCCGCTGCACGGCTGGGCGCTTCCTTGGCTTTGCGCGGGTCATCTAGCGGAGAACCCGAAGGCCCTCATGTTTGCGCTCCGCCTGCCGGCGGCGGGAGATCCATAGGAAGGTCAGCGCCAGTAGGACAGCGAGGGAGAACGGCTCGAGCACCAGGCTGACCCCGGCGACGACGATCGCCGCCAGCACGACGATCACCGTCACGCCGCTCGGCGCCTGTACCTCCGCGCCGGTGACGCGGTCGCGCTGCCTCCGGATCGCGCCGGAGGCCACATCCCGGCTCACCACGGCCGCCAGACCCGCGCCGAACACCCCTACCGGGAGTGCGGGCCAGAGCGCCTCGTCCGCCCCATTTAGCGCCGCCCCGGCCGCCAGGACGCCGATCGGCGCAGCGCCCACGATGGCGCCCCAGGTTGGCATGATCGGAGGGAACACGACTCCGAGGATGAGTCCGGCGGCGATGGCCAGTCCCAGCCCCTGGCAGATGGCGAGGAACATGGTCGGGCCGGAGGCTACAGGGCAACAGCCCGACGCCAGTTCAGGTTCACGGGCCCCGATCCCGTCCGCCAGACTGTCCGCTATGACCGAGCCAACCGAGCAGGAGGATCCGGGCCGGCGGTCGGAGGCGCCGCGGCGGCGGCGCGCCCACATGACCTCGCGCGACCTCGAGCGCTATGCGGGCCTGTTCGCGAAGCGCACGCGGGTGATGCGCTCCTCCGCGATGCGCGACCTGATGGCGATCACGGCGCGGCCCGAGGTGATCTCTCTGGCAGGCGGCCTGCCGGACACCTCGACGTTCCCCGCGGAGAGTTTCGCCGCGCAGATGACCCGAATCGCGCACGAGTCCTCGGCGGAGGCGCTCCAGTACGGCCCCACCGAGGGCTTCGAGGAGACGAAGGTCTGCATCGCCGAGGTGATGGCGGCCGAGGGCATGGCGCCCGACACCGACGACCTGGTCGTGACCACGGGAGGACAGCAGGCGATCGATCTGATCACCAAGACGCTGGTCGACCCCGGCGACACGGTGGTCTGCGAGGCGCCGACCTATCCGGGCGCCGTCCCGACCTTCTGCAGCTATGAGGCCGACGTCCACCAGGTGAGCACGGACGACGAGGGGATGCGGATCGACCAGCTCGAGGAGCTGGTCGCCGCGCTCGCCCGGGACGGCCGGCGCCCCAAGTTCGTCTACTCGGTGCCGAGCTTCCAGAATCCCGCCGGGGTGACGCTGTCCCTGGAGCGCCGCCGCCGTCTCGTCGAGCTGGCCCGTGAGCACGAAATGCTGATCGTCGAGGACAACCCATACGGGCTCCTGCGCTACGACGGCGAACCGCAGCCCACGCTCTACAGCCTCGACGGCGGCGACTACGTCCTCTACCTCGGCACCCTTTCCAAGATCCTCTCCCCCGGCATCCGGATCGGCTGGGTGGCCGCCCCGCCACCGGTGCTGGAGAAGATCGGGCTGGGCAAGCAGGCGGCGGACCTGTGCACCTCGACCCTCAGCCAGTACTTCGTTCGCGAGTACTTCGGCGAAGGCCGCTGGCTCGCCTACATCGCCGACCTGATCGAGATCTACCGCGGCCGCCGCGACGCCATGCTCGACGCCCTGGAGCAGCACTTCCCGCCGCACGCGAAGTGGACCCGGCCCGAGGGGGGCCTTTTTCTCTGGGCCACCCTCCCGGACTACATCGACACGACCGACTTGCTTGCGAAAGCCTTGCGGGACAACGTCGCCTTCGTCCCCGGGCGCGCCGCCTACGTCGACGGACGCGGCGCCTCGTCGATGCGTCTCAACTTCTCGGCCTCCGATGAGAACGAACTGCGTGAGGGAATCCGGCGAATCGGGCGCGTCGTCTCCGAACAGATCGCGCTCTACGAGACGATCACGACCGAGCATCGGCTGCCGACGTCGCCGGACGAGGGAGAGGAGCCGGGGGGCGACGTCGTGCCGTTGCCGAGGAGATGAAGGTCGGGGTCCTCAAGGGAGGCAGCTCGCTGGAGCGAGAGGTCTCCTTGCGCTCGGCGGCGCGCGTCGAGGACGCGGTCGTCGCGCTCGGTCACGAGGCCGCCGGCGTCGACGTCGGCCGAGATCTCGTCGGCCGGCTCCGCGACGAACGCCCAGACGTCGCCTTCATCGCGCTGCATGGCCCTGGAGGAGAGGACGGGACCGTGCAGGAGCTGCTCGAGATCCTCGACCTGCCCTATACCGGGCCCGGGGTCGCGGCCTGTGCGCTCTGCATGGACAAGATCGCAGCCAAGCACGAGATGCGGGCGGCCGCCATCCCCACCCCGGACTGGGCCGCCTTCAACGCTACCGCCTTCCGCGAGCTGGGCGCCTCGGACACTCTGGAGGAGATCGAGGCGCGGCTCGGCTTCCCGCTCGTCGTCAAGCCGGCCAGCCAGGGCTCCTCGCTCGGGGTCGAGTTCGCCGCCGCTCGGGACGAGGTGCCGCAGGCCCTGGTGGCGGCCTTCAGCTACGACGACCGGGTGCTGCTCGAGCGCTACGTCAAGGGGCGGGAGCTCGCCGTCAGCGTGCTCGCCGGCGAGGCTCTGCCGATAGTCGAGGCCATTCCCCGGGAGGAGGACTTCTTCAACTTCGAGGCCCGCTACGAGATCGGTCGCACCGACTACGTCTGCCCCGCGGAGCTCGGCGACGAGGAGACCGCCGGCGTCCAGGAGCTCGCCAGGCGCACCTACGAGACGCTCGGCTGCAGCGGATTCGCGCGGGTCGACCTGATGCTCGGCGAGGGCGGCCCTCAGGTGCTGGAGGCGAACGCGATTCCCGGGCTCACCGACACCAGCCTCTTCCCGATGGCGGCGGAGGCGGCGGGGATCGACTTCACAAGCCTGGTGGAACGGATCCTGTCGTCGGCCCGCGAGCAGCCCCGGAGCGGAGCGACGCTCTACTGAACGGGTCGCCCCTCGCCTTGCTCGAAGCGCCCTCGCATCAAGGCTCGCCCTCGCCCTGAGCGAAGTCCTCGGGCGTGACGTTGTCGAGGAAGTCCTTGAACTTCTCGACTACCTGCTCGGTGTCCTCGACCTCCTCGCCCTCGAACTCGATCGCGGACTCCTCGATCACGTCGTCGGCGGCGAAGATCGGGGCGGAGGTGCGGACAGCGAGGGCGAGCGCGTCGGAGGGCCGCGAGTCGATCTCGAGCTCCGAGCCGTTCATCGAGATCGTGATCGAGGCGAAGAAGGTGTTATCGCGGAGTTCGGTGACCGAGACCTTCTCGCACTTGGCCTCCATCTGATCGAGCACGTCGGAGAGAAGGTCGTGCGTCATCGGCCGCGGTGTCGCTGCCCCCTGCAGCTTCATCAGGATGGCGGCCGCCTCCGGGTGACCGATCCAGATCGGCAGGAACTTGTTGCCATCGACGGTCTTCAGCAAGACGATCGGCTGCTTGCCGACCATGTCGAAGCTAACTCCGTAGATGGTCATCCGCTGCACAAAAGTCTCCTCGGGAGGGCCGCACGGATTATAGGAGCGGCCCACGGCGCTCCAGAGCTGTCTACCCGGTGCGCCGTCCCCGCTACCCAATCCGTACCATCGAGGTGTGCCGACCGAGTGCCGGCAGCAGGCCTTCATCGATGCGCCGCTCGACGTTGTTTGGCGGCTTGCCTCGGACCCGGACCGCCAGACCGAGTGGTGGCCCGACACGATCAGCTTCCAGTGCATCGACGGAACCTTCGAGCAGGGCTGCCACGTCCGCAACGTCCAGAAGCGACCCTGGCCGATGCCGGAACTCGAGACCACCCTCGCGGTGGACCGGATGATCCCCGGCAAGGAGCTCACCATCCGCTGCATGGACACCGGCACGTACAGCCGCGCCGTGCTCACCGAGGGCCAGGGCGGGACGTTCATCGAAATGGAAGCCGGGAACGACCCGGCGAACCTGCGGACCCGGCTCCAGGTCGCAATGGCGGGCGAGCGGATGTTCCGCCGCTGGGTCGAGCATGCACTCGAGCGGCTGCGGCACGCGGCGGAAGAAGTGGGCGATCCTGGACTCGAACCAGGGACCTCTTCCTTATCAGAGAAGCGCTCTAACCGACTGAGCTAATCGCCCGCGGCTCGCGATTCTAGCTCGCGGCTCAGGAGCGCTTGCGAAGCCGGCGGGCGAGCGATTCCAGTTCGGCCAGGTCATCGAAGCGGAGTTCCGCCCTGACGCCGTTGCCGTCGCGTCGAACCCGGACATCCTCTCCCAGCGCGGAGCCGAGCAGGTCCTCGGCCTCCCTCATCGCCGCCCGCTCCTCCGCCGAGATGCGGCCGCCGCTCGCCTTCGCGCGCCGAGCTCCGCCATCGGCCGCCCTGCGCTCGGTGTCGCGAACCGACCAGCCGTCCGCTGCGGCCCGCTTGGCGAGCCAAACGCGGCGGTCCTGATCGCGGACCTGCAGGATCGCCCGCCCGTGGCCCTCGCTGAGCTCGCCGCGCTCGAGCAGGCCGAGAACCGAGTCGGGAAGGTCGAGCAGGCGGATCAGGTTGGAGATGGCGGCCCGGCTGCGACCGACGCGACGGGCGAGCTCCTCCTTGGAGATCCCGAGATCGTCCACGAGGGCGGCGCAGGCCCGTGCCTCCTCCACAGGATTGAGGTCCTCCCGGACCATGTTCTCGATCAGCGCGGCCTGCAGGCGCTCGTCCTCGGGCGAGGTCCGGACGACCGCCGGGACGCGGTCGATGCCGGCCTTCTGCGCGGCGCGCCAGCGCCGCTCCCCCGCGACCAGCTCGTAGCGGCCGTCGGCGAGGGGTCGGACGATCAAGGGCTGCAGGAGCCCAACGGAGCCGATCGATCCGGCCAGAGCGTCGAGCGCCGCCGCGTCGAACTTGGCCCGCGGCTGGTCGGGATTCGGCTCGATCTGGGTGACCTCGAGCTCGCGGAGCTCAGGCCCGCCGGCGTTGCTCTCCGGCAGGATCGCGGCGAGCCCCCTCCCCATGCCGCGTCGGCGCTCAGCCATTCGCAACCTCGGCGCTCGGCGCCCGGAGGGCGAGCACCTCGTGCGCCAGCGCGCTGTAGGCGCGGGAGCCCGTCGAATTGGGGTCGTGCTCGGACGCCGGAATCCCGTAGCTCGGCGCCTCTGCCACCCGGACGCTTCGCGGGATCACCGTCTCGAAGACCCTCGCCGGCAGGTGCTCGCGCAGCTCGCGCTCGACGTCCTTCGCCAGGTTGGTGCGGTCGTCGTGCATCGTGATCAGGACGCCGGCCATTTCGAGGCGCGGATTGAGCTCCTGCCGGACGAGCTTGAGCGTGTCGAGGAACTGGACCAGACCCTCGAGCGCCAGGTACTCGGCCTGGACCGGGACGATCACCTGGTCCGCCGCGACCAGCGCGTTGACGGCGACGGGGCCGAGCGAGGGCGGGCAGTCGAGCAACGTGTAGGCGAAGCGCTCTCGGACTGGCCCGAGTCCGTCGCGCAGCCGGGTCTCGTAGCCGCTCGCCCGCGGCAGCTCGACGGCTGCGCCGGCGAGATCCACATGCGCCGGAACTATCCACAGGTTGTCCGGGCCGGCGGGGCGGGCCGCCTCAGCCACCGAGACCTCGCCGGTCAGGCACTCGTACGACGAGGGCGTCGAGTTCTTCGGCAGCCCTAGCGCCACGGTGGCGTTGCACTGCGCATCGAGATCAACGATCAGGGTCTGTCGTCCGCCTCCCGCGACGCAGGCACCCATGTTGACCGCGGTCGTCGTCTTGCCGACGCCGCCCTTCTGGTTCGCGATCGCGTAGACGGTTCCCATGGAGTTGGTTCGAGTCAGTTTGGTTCGGATCCGAACGGCCGCTTCGCCGCCATCCCGGGCCGCCGCGGCAGCCCGTCCGGAGTCGGTCCATTCTTGCGGAGCAGGTGGATGTGTCGGTCGCGGCTCGCGGAATAAGGCTGCACGGAGCGGATCTCGGTCGGCTCCACGGCCAGCCGCTCGACCGCTCGGGCCACCTCTGCCTCCTCGTCCGGCGCGCGGACCCCCTTCCAGGCTGCCAGCACCCCGCCCTCCCGCAGCAGGGGCGAAGCGAGCTCCGCGAGGGTGGCGAGCCGCCCGACGGCCCTCGCCGTGACGGCGTCGTAGGCCTCCCGGCCCTCGCCGGCGCCCCAATCCTCGGAGCGCTCGCAGACGACGGAGGCGTTGGCGAGCCCCATCCGCTCGATCGCCTCGCGAAGGAAGGCGCACTTGCGGGACGCCGACTCGATCAGGTCGACGCCGGAGCCGGGCAGTGCCGCCGCGATCACCAGACCGGGGAGCCCCGCGCCGCTGCCCAGGTCGGCGATCCGGGCGGCCGAGCGGATCGGTTCGAGCTCCAGCGCGCTGAGGGAGTCGGCGATGTGCACGTCGCGCGCCCCCTCCACCGTCGAGGGAGCGATCGGAGCCCGCGGGTCGGCGAGCAGCTCGAGCAGTGCCTCGAGAGCGGGTTCCGCCGGGCTCAATCCGAGAGCAGGGGAGCGACCACCACGCAGCGGTTGGGCTCGTCGCCCTCGCTGTAGGTCTCGACCTCGGGACGGTCGCGGAGATGCTCGTGGACGACCCGGCGCTCGTTGGAGCCCATCGGGTCCATCTCCACCGCCTCGCCGTGGCGGACGGCGTCCTCTGCGGCCATGTCCGCGCGGCGCCGCAGCGACTCTCCCTGGCGGCGGCGGTAGCCCGCGGCGTCGACGGAGACGCGCTTGCGGTCCTGGCGGCCCCGGAAGGCGGCCTGATAGCTGAGCAGCTGGACCGCGTCGATCGTCTGGCCGTGGCGTCCGATCAGCAGGCCGACGTCCTCGCCCTCGATCTCGGCGTGGATCTCGTCCTCGCTCTCCTCGACCGACACCGAGGCGTCTAGGCCCAGCTCCTCGACGATCCGCTCGAGCACGGCCCGCACCCGCTCGGCCGGGTCCTCCGGCAGCACCGTCTGCTGGGACTCGAGCTCACCTTCCACCACGCGCTGAGTCTAAGCCGGGGCGGCCGGCGGCGGGTGGCCGCTCGATGCCTATCGGCGCCGCTTGCGTTTCCGCGGTGGCGGCGGAGGCGGCTTGGTCGCCTTAACCTCCTCCGGCGTGGGCACCGCCGGCAGCGGCCAGACGAAGTGGATCACGGTCTGCTGCATGATCTGCCAGAGCCCGCTGGCGATGAAATAGACGGCGATGCCGGCGGGAGCGTTCGGGATCAGGAAGACGGTAACCAGGGAGAAGATCCCGGCGAACAGGTACCGCTGCGACGCGCCACCGGTGGTCTGGGGCGAGGGCGTGAAGATGATCAGGGCGAAGGTCCCGGCCACGGCGAGCACGATCAGGGCGATCGCCTCGGCGCCGGTGGGGTGCTCCCCGAGATGCGAGATGAACAGCCACCCCGGGTCCCCCGAGGCCTTCAGCTCGTCGTTGAACATGCTGCTGCGCAGCAGCTGGTAGAGCGCGATGAAGACGGGGAACTGGAAGACGAGCGGCAGGCAGGCCGAGAGGGGATTCACCCCGTGCTCCTGGAAGAGCGCCATCTGCTCACGCTGCATGCGCTGGCGATCGTCCTTGTACTTCTCCTGGATCTCCTTGATATAGGGCTGGAGAGCCTGCATCTCACGCATGCCGTGCATCGAGCGCAGCGTGAAGGGCAACACCACGAACCTCGAGAGCCAGGTGATCAGGACGATGCCGATTCCCCAGGTGAGACCGACGTCGTCGTGGAACCAGACGATGACGTCGTTGAAGAGGTTCTCGATCGGGCTGAGGATGTTGGCGTCGAGCAGCACGGTGGAGTTCTACGTCAGATTGGCCGGACTGGATCCGCCACCCGTCGAGGTGGCCGCGGCCCGCGCCCGCTCCGAGCGGGTCGTCGTGTTGCGGAAGAGGCGCCGGTCGGAGAACTCGTCCACGCCCCCGTGGCTCAACGGGTTGCAGCGCAACAGGCGCCAGCTCGCCAGGACCACGCCGCGAATCGGGCCCAGCTCCCGGATCGCCTCGACGGCGTATGCCGAGCAGGTCGGGTAGTAGCGGCAGCGCGGCGCGATCGCCGGCGAGATCCAACGCTGATAGAGCCGGATCGGGGCGATCAACACGGCGCTGATCAGGCGTTTCACGACAAACGCTCCTCGTCCGAGGTCTCCAGCAACTCCGCCAGCGACGAACGGATCCCCTCCTGGCCCTCCCGCTCGAGCAGTCCGTGCGCCTCCGGACGGGCGACGATCACATAGTCCCGGCCAGGCTGGATCAGGTCCGACAGCTCCCAGAACGCCTCCCGCACAGCCCGCCTCACCTTGTTGCGCGTCACGGCCTTGCCGACCTTCCGGCCCACCGAAAGACCGAGCCGGGCGCCCGCGTCGGACTCATCCTCGCGGCGAGCGAACGAGTAGACGACCAGGAAGCGATTGGCGCGCGAGGAGCCCTCGCGGTAGACGCGATCGAAGTCGCCGCTCCGGGAGAGCCGGCGCCTGCGGGCATCGGGGCGGCCCTCAGAGGCCAACGCTATGGGGTGAGGCGCTTGCGGCCCTTCTGACGCCGGCGCCTCAGGATCGCGCGGCCGGATCGCGTACGGCTGCGCGCTCGGAACCCGTGGGTCCGGGCTCGCTTGCGCTTCTTCGGCTGATAGGTCCGCTTCATAGAAAGAGCCCCTGGGGAGGGCGAGGGGCACGGCAGTATAAGCCGTGGCCCTCCGCGGTCCGGCGCCGGCGGAGGGGGTGACAACACGCCTTGCGGTTTTCGCCGCGTTTTGCACGGACGCAGCCGGGCGCCCCTTTCGACGCCGTGGGGCCGAGCCTATGATCGGCCGCTCCCCCGGAGACAAACGACGACGAAGGAGGACCAGGTTCAGGGGCAGGTCGGTGAGGTTCGCCAGGACCTGGCTGGGCCCTGGCGTGAGATCCAGCGGGAGCTGGCCGCCTCGGTCCCCGAGGACACCTACCGCATCTGGTTCTCCACCCTCTCGCCCGTCTCCCGGCGCGGAGGGACGCTCTATCTGACGGGGCCGCCGCGCGTCATCCGCTGGGTCGGCCGTCGCTACATGGAACTGCTGCGCGCGGCCGCCGCCAGGTCGGTCGATGGCGTTCGCGAGGTCGAGCTCGTCGCCACGGAGGTCGCCCCGGCCGAGTCCCGCGCGTCGGTGGAGGCGGCGTCCCGGGTCGCCCTCAACCCCGACTACACCTTCGACCGCTTCGTCATCGGCCCCGGCAACCAACTCGCCCATGCCGCGGCCCTGGCGGTCGCCGAGGCGCCGGGCGAGGCGTACAACCCCCTCTTCCTGCACGGCCCGCCCGGGCTCGGCAAGACCCACCTGCTCGGCTCGATCGCCAACTATCTCCACCGCCACAGCCTCCAGCTCACGGTCCACTACACGACCGCCGAATCCTTCACCAACGAGTTCGTCTCCTCGCTGCACGGCGCCGCCATCGAGGGATTCAAGGAGCGCTATCGCCGTGCCGACGTCCTGCTGATCGACGACGTCCAGTTCCTCCAGGGCAAGGCCCGCACCGCGGACGAGTTCTTCCACACCTTCAACGCCCTCTACGAGGGCGGCGCCCAGCTCGTTCTCACCGCCGACCGCGTTCCCGCCGAGCTCAAGGACCTGGCCGACCGCCTCCGCGACCGCTTCGAGTGGGGCCTGACCGTCCCGCTCGACCCTCCTGACCTCGCCACCCGCCTCGTCTTCCTCGGCAACCTCGCCCGCGAGCAGAGCGAGTCTCTGCCACCCGACGCCCTGCGTGCGCTCGCCTCCAAGGCGTCGGCCAATCTTCGTCTGCTGAAGGGAGCGCTGACGCGCGTCGTCGCGATCGCCTCGCTGACCGCCTCCCCGGTCACCGCGGCCTCGGTCGAGAACGCGCTTCCCGCCGACACCATCGCGCCGGCGGTTCCGCAGCCCCTCGATCCCCGCCAGGTCCAGGAAACCGTCGCGTCACGACTCGAGCTGACCGTCGACGACCTCCTCTCCCCCAGCCGGACCGCCCGCATCGCCCGGGCCCGGCAGCTCGCCATGTACCTGACCCGCGAGCTCACCGATATGTCCCTCCCGGCGATCGCCGCGGCCTTCAACCGGCGCGACCACACCACCGTCCTGCACGCCATCCGCCGGATCGAGCGCGGCGCCATCGAGGACGCCAGCGTCTCCCGGACCCTCGAGGAGCTCACCTCAGAGCTTCACGCGCTTCGTTCGGCGCCGGCCGATTCGGGGCCTGATGGATCGTGACCGAACCGACTGAAAGAATCGACCGACAGGCTGTCCACATATCCACGTCGTCCACAACCCTTACTACTCCTAGGGAAGCCCAACAACCAGCGATGAAGATCAACACCACAAGGCAAGCGTTGCTCGATGCGCTGCTCGTCGTCTCGCGAGCGGTTTCCGCCCGCGCCGCCCTGCAGGCCCTCTCGGGAATCTTGATCACCGCCGACGGGGAGGCGCGGCTGCGCGCGACGGACATGGAGCTGGGGCTGGAGGTCGGCCTCGAGGGTGAGATTGAGGGCGGCGGCGCGGTGGTGCTGCCGGGTCGGCTGCTGGTCGAGGTCGTCCGCTCCCTGCCCGACGGCCCCGTCACCCTGGCACTGCGGGAGGCCGAGCGGGACATCGAGTTGAGCGCCGGCTCCTCTCGTTTCCATCTGCGCACCCTGCCCGCAGACGACTTCCCGCGCTTCCCCGACGCTGACGGAGATCCCGCCGAGCTCCCGGCGGCGCCGCTGCGCGAGACCATCAACCGAGTGGCGCGCGCGGCGTCGCGGGATGAGGCTCGCCCGGTGCTCACGGGCGTGCTGGTCACGGTGGAGGGCGACCAGATGACGATGGTCGCAACTGACTCCTATCGGCTCGCGGTGAAGACCACCAAGCTCGACACCTCGGTCGGGGAGCAGCTCGAGGCGAATGTGCCGGCCCGGGCGCTGCGGGAGCTCGCGCGCCTGATCGAGGCGGGCGGCGAGGACTCGCTGCGGGTCTGGCTCACCCGCAACCAGGCGATCTTCCAAGTGGGGCAGACCTCGCTGAGCTCGCGGCTGATCGATGGTCAGTTCCCCAACCATCACCAGCTGCTGCCCGAGTCCTACGAGCACGAGGTGAAGCTGCCCCGCTCCGAGCTCCTCGAGGTCACCCGCCGCGTTTCCCAGCTCGCGCAGCGAAACGCCGCACTGCGGCTCTCCTTCTCGGAGGGTGAGCTGGTGGTCTCGGCCGAGACCCCGGACCTGGGCGACGCGCGCGAGGCACTGCCCGCGCCGTACTCGGGGGAGCTCCTCGAGATCGGCTTCAACCCCGAGTTCATCAGGGACGGCCTCGAGTCGATCGACGCCGACGACGTGGTCCTCAAGCTGATCTCGCCACTGCGGCCGGGACTGCTCGAGCCCGCCGGGGCGGACGACTTCAGCTACCTGGTGATGCCGATTCGCCTGAACGTGTAGTTATGAGAGGGGGCGCCGGACGCGAAGCGGAGGAGCCACCCGATTAATGATGGTCGTCGGCGGAGTCGAGTGCCGCGGGTTCCGCAACCTCGCCGATGGGCCTACGCCGATCGCCGGCGGCGTCGTGGTGGTTCACGGCCCGAACGGAGCCGGCAAGACGAACCTCCTCGAGGCCCTCTACTTCGGGCTCACCGGCCGCTCCTTCAAGGCCGGCAACGACCGCGACATGATCCGCTTCGGTGACGAGGGGGCCCGGGTCGAGCTCGACCTCGCCGCCAGCGGCTCGCGCCTGCTGGCGGCGATCGATCGCTCGGGGGAGCGCCGGCACCTGATCGCGGGCAGGCCCCTCGCCGGCACCCCGGACGAGCGACCTCTGGTGAGCGTCTTCCATCCCGATCGGCTGCAGCTCGTCAAGGGATCTCCAGCCCATCGCCGGGCCCACCTCGACCGTTTCTGCGGCGCGATCTGGCCGGCCCGGGCAGATCTGCGCGGCCGCTTCGGCCGCACGCTGGCGCAGCGGAACACTCTTGTGCAGCGCATCCGGGCCGGGCTCGGCGGGGTGGATTCGCTGCCTTCCTGGGACGAGCGATTGGCGGCCGAGGCCGAGCCTCTGATGGAGGCCCGCTCGGAGGCCGTCGCGGCCCTCGCGGAGCGCTTCCCCGACCTGGCTGTTGGTCTCGGCTCGCCAGAAGCCGAGATCTCGTATCGGCCGAGGGCATCGGGAGGCCGGGAGGAGCTCGCCCTGGAACTCGCCCGCCGCCGCGCCGAGGATCTGGGGCGGGCCTACACCTCTTACGGGCCTCAGCTCGATGAGGTGGAGCTGCGGCTCGGGGGCAAGGCTCTGCGGCGGTTCGGCTCGCAGGGTCAGCAGCGCCTCGCCCTCCTCGCGCTCCTGTTCGCCGAGCGCGCGGCCCTGATGGAGGGGGGTCGCCCGGCCCCGCTGATGTTGCTGGATGACGTGATGAGCGAGCTCGATCCCGAGCATCGCCAGCTGCTCGTCTCGCTCCTGGAGAGGGGCGGTCAGGCCGTGGTCACGGCAACCGAGGCAGACCACGTTCCGGCCCCCACCGCGGCGTACATCGAGGTCGCCGCCGGCTCGATCAAGCCTGCAGCCGCCCTGAGGGCGGCGTGAGCCGACGGCGCGCACCGCGGCCGCTCGCCACGGCGATCGGCCAGGCGCTCGAGCGGGCGGAGCCCGCGACGCTGCTCGCGGCGGTGCAGCGCGCCTGGCCCGTGGCCGTGGGGGAGGCGATCGCGCGCGAGGCGACCCCGGTGGGCGAGCGCGCAGGGGTGGTCACGGTGGCCTGCTCGTCCTCTGCCTGGGCTCAGGAGCTCGACCTGCTGGGCGGCCGGATCCTGGCCAGGATCCGGCCGGAGCTGCCTTCCGGGATCCCGCTGGAGGGCCTTCGATTTATCATCTCCTCCGATCCCGCCTGATCTCTCATTTAGTTCGCGGTTTGCAGGGAATTTGTGGTGGTTTGGCGCAATTTCCGGCGCTCTCGGCTGGTAGACTTATGTGTACTTGAGTGAGGCCTCGACCCTCTTGTCCGCAAGGACTTTCCGAGCCGGGTCACGAAGGTCGAGGTGTCCCCTGATTTGACTGAAAGGAAGCTGAGTGGCTAAGCCTGCGAAGGGCGGCAGCGCGACGAAGACGAGGAAGGCCACCCCGAAGAAGGGGTCCTCCTACGGCGCCAAGGACATCACCGTCCTCGAGGGGCTCGAGGCCGTTCGCAAGCGACCCGGCATGTACATCGGCTCCACCGGCCCCCGCGGGCTCCATCACCTCGTCTACGAGGTCGTGGACAACTCGGTGGACGAGGCGATCGCCGGCCACGCCAAGCGCGTCACCGTGACCCTTCACCCCGACAACAGCTGCACCGTCACCGATGACGGCCGCGGGATCCCGGTCGAGAAGATGAAGAAGGCCAAGAACAAGCCTGCCGCCGAGGTGGTCATGACCACCCTGCACGCCGGCGGCAAGTTCGGCGACGGCGGCGGCTACAAGGTCTCGGGCGGGCTGCACGGCGTCGGCATCTCCGTCGTCAACGGGCTCTCGGAGCGCCTCGACCTGGAGATCTGGCGCGACGGCGCCGTCTGGTCGCAGAGCTACGAGCGCGGCAAGCCGACCAGCAAGTTCAGGAAGGGCCGCGCCCTGAAGAGCACCGGCACCACGATCACCTTCTGGCCCGACCCAGAGATCTTCGACGAGCTCGAATTCGACTTCGAGATCCTCTCCGAGCGCCTTCGCGAGACGGCCTTTCTCACCCGCGGCATGAAGGTCGAGCTGGTGGACGAGCGCGGCGAGGGCCGCAAGGTGGAGTTCCTCTACAAGGGCGGCATCGCGGACTTCGTCAGGCACCTGAACGAGTCCAAGGACCCGCTCCACCGAAAGATCATCTACCTGGAGGGGGAGACCAAGGACGGCCATGTCGAGGTTGCGATGCAGTGGAACTCCTCCTACCAGGAGTCCACCTTCAGCTTCGCCAACAACATCAACACCCACGAGGGCGGCACCCATCTCTCCGGCTTCCGCTCGGCGTTGACGCGCACCCTGAACGCGATCGCCAAGAACCGCGGCCTACTCAAGGAGAAGGACGAGAACCTCTCCGGCGACGACGTCCGCGAGGGGTTGACCGCGGTCGTCTCCGTGAAGCTGGCCGACCCGCAGTTCGAGGGCCAGACCAAGGGCAAGCTCGGCAACCCGCCGATCGAGGGCCTGGTCAAGGAGGTTGTGAACCGCCAGCTCGGAGACTTCCTCGAGGAGCACCCGGCCGACGCCCGCCGCATCCTGACCAAGGCGATCGACGCCGCTCGCGCCCGCGACGCGGCGCGCAAGGCGCGCGACCTGACCCGGCGCAAGTCCGCCCTCGAGAACTCGATGCTCCCCGGCAAGCTCGCCGACTGCTCGGTCAAGGACCCGGCCCTCGCCGAGCTCTTCATCGTCGAGGGCGACTCGGCCGGCGGCTCGGCGAAGCAGGGCCGTGACCGGAACACCCAGGCGGTGCTGCCGCTTCGCGGGAAGATCATCAACGTCGAGAAGAGCCGCATCGACAAGGTCCTCTCGAACAACGAGATCCAGGCGCTGATCACCGCGATCGGGACCGGACTCCAGGAAGAGTTCAAGGTCGAGGACCTCCGCTACCACAAGATCGTGCTGATGACCGACGCCGACGTCGACGGCGCCCACATCCGCACCCTCGTCCTCACCTTCCTCTACCGCCAGATGAAGGAGCTGATCGATCAGGGCTTCGTCTACATCGCCAAGCCGCCGCTCTACAAGGTGAAGAACGGCTCCGGCGAGGTCTACGTCGAGAAGGAGTCCGAGCTCGAGGAGCTGCTGCTCGCCGACAAGTTGGAGGAGTTCGAGGTGAACGACTCCGGCACAGGGAAGCCGAGGAAGCTCAGCACGCGCCGCTGGCAGGACTTCAACCGCCACCTGAAGGCGGTCGAGGGCTGGTCCTCGACGCTGCGGGCCGAGTTCGGCCACGAGACGATCGACTTCATCTCCGACGCACAGCTGGTCGGCTCCGGGGCGAAGACGATGTCCGCCGCGGCCAAGCTCTTCAAGGCCAAGGATCCGACCGACGCCCCCTATGAGACGAAGCTGGTCGACCAGAAGACGACCGGGCTGGTGGTCAAGGGCACTCACCGCCGCAGCGGGCTCGCCCGCGAGCACAAGCTCCCCAAGGCGCTCTTCGAGTCTCAGCCGTACAAGGAGCTGGTGGACGCCTACGCCAAGGTCGTCTCGGTGATGGGCAAGCCGCCGTTCACCGTCGCGCTCGGCGAGAAGGCGGCAGAGGCGGAGAGCTTCTCCTCCCTGCGCGGCGAGATCCTCAATCTCGCGCGGGAGGGCGTCAGGCTGTCGCGCTTCAAGGGCCTCGGCGAGATGAACCCGGACCAGCTCCGCGAGACCTCGATGGATCCCGAGACCCGGACGTTGCAGCGGGTCTCGATCGACGAGGCGGCAGCGAGCGGCCTCGAGCAGACCTTCTCCGAGCTGATGGGCGACAAGGTCGAGGGGCGCCGGGAATTCATCGAGCGCCACGCCCGCGACGTCCGCTTCCTGGATGTATAGGGGGGAGGTGAGCGATGGCTGACGAGCAGACACTGGATCAGGCACTCCACGGCAACATCGAGGAGCGCGAACTGGAGAAGGAGATGCGCTCCTCCTACCTCGACTATGCGATGAGCGTGATCGTCGGGCGCGCTCTGCCCGACGTACGAGACGGGCTCAAGCCTGTCCACCGCCGTGTGCTCTACGCGATGCACGACCTCGGCCTACAGCCCAACCGGCCGTACCGCAAGTGCGCCTTCATCGTCGGCGAGGTGATGGGTAAGTACCACCCGCACGGCGACTCGGCGATCTACGAGACGCTGGTGCGAATGGCGCAGGACTTCGCCCTGCGCTACCCGCTGGTCGACGGCCAGGGCAACTTCGGCTCGATCGACGACGACCCACCGGCCGCGATGCGGTACACGGAGGCGCGCCTTGGCCCACTGGCCACGGAGATGCTGCGCGACATCGACGCCGACACCGTCGACTTCGGTCCCAACTACGACGAGTCGACTCGCGAGCCGGTTCTGCTGCCGGCGCGCTTCCCGAACCTGCTGGTCAACGGCGCCACCGGCATCGCGGTTGGGATGGCGACCAACATCCCGCCGCACAACCTGCGCGAGGTGATCGGCGCGGTCAACGCCTACATCGACGACCCCGAGATCGACATGAAGGGCCTGATGAGGTACGTCAAGGGCCCCGACTTCCCAGGTGGCGGCACGATCATGGGAACGCAGGGGATCCGCGACGCCTACCGGTCCGGCCGGGGCTCGATCCGGATTCGGGCCAGGGCGCACGTCGAGCCGCTCAAAGGCGGCAGGGACGCAATCATCGTCACCGAGCTCCCCTTCATGGTCAAGAAGGGCGGCGAGGGTGGCCTGATCTCCAAGATCGCCGACCTGGTACGCGACAAGAAGATCACCGGCGTCTCGGACCTGCGCGATGAGTCGGACCGGACCGGCATGCGCCTCGTGATCGAGCTGAAGCGCGGCGGCGATCCGGCCCAGGTCGTGCTCAACCAGCTCTACAAGCGCACGGCGATGCAGCAGTCCTTCGGCGTCAACATGGTCGCGCTGGTCGATGGCGTCCCACGGACGCTGAGCCTCCGCGAGCTGGTCGAGCACTACGTCGGCCATCAAAGGGAGGTCATCACCCGGCGGACGCAGTATCGGCTCGCCCGCGCCGAGGCTCGCGCCCACATTCTCGAGGGGCTGCTGATCGCGCTCGACAACCTCGACGCCGTGATCCGGCTGATCCGCCGCTCGAAGGATCCGGACACGGCCCGCGACGGCCTGATCGACAAGTTCAAGCTCAGCCGTGCCCAGGCCCAGGCGATTCTCGACATGCGCCTGCAGCGCCTCACTGCCCTCGAGGCGAACAAGATCAAGGAGGAGCACAAGGAGCTCACCAAGCTGATCAAGGAGCTCCGGGCGATCCTCGCCGACGAGAAGAAGGTCCTGGGCCTGGTCAAGACCGAGCTCAAGGAGATCGCCGACAAGTACGGCGACGACCGACGCACCGAGATCACCGCCGCGGAGGGCGACCTCGACATCGAGGACGTGATCGCCGACGAGCAGATGGTGGTCTCGATCACCGCCTCCGGCTACGCAAAGCGCACGCCCCTCGCAACCTATCGCCAGCAGCGCCGCGGCGGCCGGGGAGTGCAGGGGATGAACATGAAGGAGGGCGACTACATCGAGCACCTGCACGTCTGCTCGACCCACGACTACCTGCTCTTCTTCACCAACCAGGGGAAGGTCTATCGCCTCAAGGTCTACGAGCTTCCGGAGGGCAGCCGCGCCGCGAAGGGCCGCGCCCTGGTGAACGTCCTGCCGCTCAAGGATCAGGAGCGGGTGATGGCCGTGATCCCGACCCGCGACTTCTCCGAGGGCCAGTACCTCGTCTTCGGGACCGCGCAGGGGATGGTCAAGAAGACCCCGTTCAAGGACTACGACACCCCGATCCGGGCCGACGGCATCATCGCGATCAACATCAAGAAGGGCGACGAGCTCGTCCGGGTCCGGATGACCTCGGGCAAGGACGACATCATCCTCGTCTCCAAGTCCGGTCGCGCGGCTCGCTTCAGCGAGAAGCAGGTGCGATCGATGGGCCGCGGGACCGCGGGAGTCAGGGGGATGAACGTCTCCGACAAGGGGAACCGCGTCCTCTCACTCGATGTCGTCGACCACACGGACACGAAGGGCGACCTGCTCGTCGTCACCGAGAATGGCTACGGGAAGCGGACCCCACTGGTGGAGTATCCGGTGAAGGGCCGCGGCGCCAAGGGCATGCTGACCGCCAGGCTGACCGCGAAGAAGGGCGGCCTCGCCGGCGCGCGGGTCGTCCGCGAGGGCCAGGAGCTGATCTTCATCTCCCAAAACGGGATGGTGCAGCGGAACGCTGTGGACGGCATCTCGCGGATGGGGCGGGCGACCCAGGGCGTCCGCGTGATGAATCTGAAGAAGGGCGATCGCGTGAGCGCGGTAGCGCTGGTCGTCGAATCCGAGAACGGGAACGGGAACGGCGCCTCCGCGTCCGGCGTGACGGTCGAGGACGAGGCCCCGACCCTTGACAGCGTCGCGGAGGAAGCGGCCGCTGCCGAGGCTGCCGGCAACGGCGAGGCCAAGGTGACCAGGCGCTCGGCCGCCTCGAAGCCCGCGGCGAAGCCGAAGGCACCCGCCAAGCCGAAGGCACCCGCCAAGCCGAAGGCCAAGCCCGCGCCGAAGAAGCGAAGCTCGGGCGGCAGGGCGCCGGTGGCGAAGCCGAAGTCCTCTACGCCCAAGATCAAGCCGCCGCACACCGCCACGGCGAAGCAGCGCGCCGAGTCCAAGCGCAAGAAGAAGCGCTAGACCACCAGCAGGTACGGCTCCCAGGCCGCCGGGGTGCGCGGCGCGGCGATCCGGATGAAGACGGTCGGTCCCGGGGCCCGCGGCCGTCGCTTGGGGTGCATGCGGATCTCCTGGGGCAGCCGGTTGCCCTTCTTGCGATTGCAGGGGGCGCAGGAGGCGACGATGTTCTCCCAGACCGACTCACCTCCGCGGCTGCGCGGAATGACGTGGTCGACGGTGAGGCCGTGCCTGTTCGAGCCGCAGTATTGGCAGGTCCAGCTGTCGCGCGCCAGGACCGCCTTTCGAGTGATGCGCCGGCGGTGAATGTCTCGCGGAACCCGGACGAAGCTGATCAGGCGGATCACCTCCGGCCGGTCGATCCGCATCGTCTCGGAGCGGAGCACGTCGTCCCCGCGCTCGAGGATCTCCGCCTTCTCCTTGAGGATCAGGACGAGGGCCCGGCGGACCGTGCAGACGTTGAGCGGCTCGTAACTCGCGTTGAGCACCAGCACCCGCCCCCTGGTCAAGCGGCGGATCGCGGCTACCGCTACCTCGCCGTCGGCCTCCCCGTCCGGGGTGCTGCCGTTGCCGTTCAGACGGGCGGGGTCATGGCCGTTGCTCGCGGCGCCCTTGTGGCCGTTCTCCGATGTCCGGCCGGTCGCCGGCACGGGTTCATCGTGCACGGTGGCCCCGTTGCCCATGTCCCGGGCGATTGTAGTAGAGCAACTACCCGGACCCTGGCACTCCCGGAGCGGCCGAAATCGGCCAGCTGCCGAGCACCCGAACGGTCTCGGCCTTGGACCGCAGGTCCTCGATCGCGGAGGCGAGCGGCTCGTCGCTCGCGGCCCCTTCGATGTCGACGAAGAACTGGTACCGCCCGAGGCCGCGCCGCAGCGGCCGAGACTCGATTCGCGTCAGGTTGACGTCGCGGCTCGAGAAGGCCGCCAGCGCCTGCACGAGGGCCCCGGGGTGGTCCTCGCCGAGCTCCGAGAAGACCAGGGAGGTCCGCCATGGCCCGGAACCCGACGGGCTTGTCCCCTCGGGGGCGACCCAGACAAAGCGCGTGATGTTGTCGGCCTCGTCCTCCACGCCCTGCCGCAGTACGGCCGCGCCGTAAAGCGCGGCCGCAGAGTCTGTGCCGAGTGCCGCCCAGGGAAGATCGGACTCGGCGACGGTCCGGACCGCCTCGGCCGTGCTGGCGGCTGCCCGCACTTCGGCCTCCGGCAGGTTCTTGCGGATGAAGCGGGCGCACTGCGCGCTGGCCTGCGGGTGGGAGAGCACCACCTCGATCCGCTCCAGCGGCAGCTCCTCCGGGGCGATCAGGCAATGGCGAATGGGCAGGTCGTACTCGCCGACCAGGCTGAGGCCGTCGGCATCGAAGGCGAGGGTGTCGAGGGTTGCCGTGACCGCCCCCTCGATGGAGTTCTCGAAGGGGACCAGCGCGCGATCGGCCGTCCCCTCGCGGATTGCGACGATCGCGTCGTAGACGGAGGCGGCCGGAATGGCCTCCACCTCCTCGTCGCCGATCGCCGCTCTCAAAGCGTCCTCGCTGAAGGTCCCGGGCGGACCCAGGTAGGTGACCCGCACAGCTACGTCAACGGGGGGTCATCAGGAGCCGAAGACGACCGTATACGTGGACGTGTTGTTGGTCGTGATCTGCTCCCCGGCGACTGGATTGACGACCACCTCGAGCGTGGTGTCGGTTCCCAACGCCGGCTTGGTGGTCAGCGGGATCTTCACTGTGCCGGCCTCCCCGGCACTCAAGGCTTGGAGCTGCCCGGTGAGCTGGCTGCCGCCGAGGGTGGCCGTCACGCTGATGCCGGTCTCGTCGCTGTCGCCCGAGTTGGTGATCTGAATGTCGATCTCCTGGGCGTCGGCGGGGACGCTGTTGGTCGAGTCCGGAGTCAGGGTCTGGCCGCCGATCGAGGTCGACTCGAGCTGCAGCCCGTGTACGCCGCCGGCCGTAGCGGTCTGGCCCGTGAGCGTGTTGAGCTTGGTCACCAGGGTCGCCTGGCTCAGGTAGTCGGTCGCGTTGGCGGGCATGAACCTCCCGTTCGGCAGAGGCGTCGCGTCCACGCCCTCGTCGTCGAGGACGTTCTGGATCTCGGGTTTGCCGATCTGCGTCCAGAGCACGTCGCTGGCGTAGAGGGAACCCATCGCATCGCTGATCGCCTTGATCGCGTTGCCGGTCTGCGTCCGCGCGGTCGCCTGGGTGACGTTCTGCGCGATCGAGCTGAGCGCGTCCCGTCGCAGGGTCAGGGTCTGGATGACCGCGTTCTGCGCGTCGTGCATCTGGCCCGGCGTATCGACGTCGTGCGCGCGGTCGAGGAGGGTCTGGGAGGTGTCGCGCTGGCGGAGGACCTCCTGCTGGGCGTCGAGTGAGCTCGACGACCCGCTCGAGCCGTTGAGCAGGTTGAAGAAGTCCTTTCCGCTCTGCTCGGACTGCTGCATGATCGTGGCGACGTCCGAGTCGTAGTTGCGAAGCGCCCGGTCGGACCGCGCCTCGAGACAGCCCCGGATCCCGATCACGATGAGGATCAGGAAGGCGAGGCCGATGCCGACGCCGATCAGCCGCCGAACCAGAAACTGCTGACGGCGCCTCTGGGGCCCCCCGACCCTGCGCCTCGGCCGTTCCGGCTCGTCGGCGACGATCAGGTCGTCTTGTCCCTCGTCGAGGAATGCCAAACCGCGCCTCAGTATGAACAGGGGTCGCGACGCATGTAATTTTGGCTAGGCAGACCGCTTCCACGCATCAACGAGGGCCGCAAACACCGGCTCCGGATCCACCGCCACAAGCGGCCGCCCCAGATAACCGCTCGGGGCTTCGTCCCTCGCTCACGGTGGTCGGCCCCGGTGGCCGCTACAGGAAAAGATCGTCCGGGGGCGAACTCAAACCGGCCATGGTCGGTGAGGTGGTCCTGGGCAGATTTCAGATTGAGAGCCGGATTGGAAGCGGAGGCTTCGGGACGGTCTACCGCGCCTGGGACGAGAGGCTGCAGCGGCCGGTCGCGGTCAAGGTGATCGATCGCGAGCACGGCGCACCGCGGGTCACCCGCGAGGCCCAGGCGGTGGCCAGGCTCACTCACCGCAACATCGCGACGCTCTACGAGCTCGCCAGCGATGGCGAGCAGGCGTTCCTCGTCTCCGAGCTGATCGAGGGGGAGACCCTGCGCTCACTCGGCCGCCGGGGCGAGCTCACCGATCGCCTGGTCGCCCGGGTAGGGGCGGACGCAGCGGCGGCGCTCACCGCCGCGCATCGTGCCGGAGTCGTCCACCGCGACGTGAAGCCAGAGAACATCCTGGTGATATGCGAGGGCGCGCGTGAGCGCGACCTGTCTGGTTCTGTGCAGGCGAAGCTGGTCGACTTCGGGATCGCGCGCATCGCGGGAGAGAAGACCCTGACCGCAACCGGCGCGGTGGTCGGAACCCTCGCTTATATGGCCCCGGAGCAGGCCGATGGACTGCGGCCCGGCCCGGCGGCCGACGTCTATTCGCTGGCCCTGACCCTCTACGAGTGCCTCTGCGGGGAGCACCCGTTGCTACGCGAGGGCCCTGCCGCGACCGCCCGCGCGATCGGGGAACCGATCGCCCCACTTGCGGCGGTGCGCCCCGAGCTGCCCGAGGAGATGACGCAGGCGATCGACGCCGCGCTCGACGCCGATTCCGAGGAGCGCCCGCTCGCCTCCGAGCTCGGCTCCGCCCTCGCGGCCCACATCTCCGGCCTCGACGGTGAGCCGCTGCCGCCGATCGCCGGCATCGATGCCGACGACTTCTCCGAGCCGCGTCGCCGCCCGGATCTCACCCGCTTCCTCCCGGGCGTCGGCGTCGCGGCCCTCGGCCTGGCGGCCCTGATCGCGACTGGAGCGCCGGCGCCGATCGCCGCGGCCGCCCTGGCCCCCGGGGCACTCGCCCTTGGGAGTCCCCGCCCCGCCTATGCGCTCCAGCTCGCCCTGGTCGTGCTCTGGCTCGTGCTGGGCGCCGGCGAACCGGGCGCGGCCGCGCTGGTCGCCGTCCTGGGCGTCCCCCTGCTGCTGGCCGCCATTGATCCGGAGGCGATCGCCCTGCCGGGCCTCGCCCCGATTCTGGGCCTCGTCGGCCTCGCGCCGGTCTATCCGGCGCTCGCGGGCCTCACCCGCGGTGCCGCCGGGCGCGCGCTGCTCGGGGGGATCGGGTATCTGTGGCTTGCGGCGTGGGAGGAGATCGCCCATCGCGCCCTGCTGCTCGGTCCGGTGGCGGATCCGCCGGCTCACTGGACGACCTCGGCTAGTACCGCCCTCGGCGACGTGGTCGCACCGCTGCTCGACGGCTCGGTTCTCGCGGGAGCTGGGGTCTTCGCGCTCGCCGCCTGGGCTCTGCCACTGCTGATCCGGGGCCGCACCCCTGTGCTCGACGCCCTCGGGGCGCTGATCTGGGCGGCGGGCCTGATCTCGGCGCTTCGCCTGGTCGCCGGCGGCTCCAGCCCGCCCGGGCTGCTCTTCGGTGCGCTGCTCGCGGCCGCGGTGGCGGCCGTGCTCACGCGGCGGCTGGGCACGCCGGGGCCCCATCACGAGGCACCACTCTCAACCCGCCGCTCCGATGCGCTCGCGTAGCGAACCCCACTAGCATTTCGCACCGTTAGTGCGAGGGTGTGATGCGAGGGCGCGCCGCCAGGCGTGACCCGTTTAGTTCAGGCGCAACCCGTTTAATAAGCCGCCGCGGCCAAACCGACCCGAGGAGTTTCCCGATCAGCGTTCTGCGCAACCTCGAAGCCCGGATTGAGGGCCTCGTAGAAGGCGTCTTCAGCCGCGCCTTCAGCTCCGGTGTGCAGCCGGTGGAGATCGCGCGCAAGCTCGCGAAGGAGATGGACGCCCACAAGACGGCGTCGGTCCAGCGGGTCTACGTGCCCAACGAGTACACCGTCTGGCTCTGTCCCGATGACTACGAGCGCTTCAAGGACTACGAGTCCTCCCTCGCCCAGGAGCTGAGCGGCCACCTGCTCGAGCACGCCCGCCACCACGACTATGACCTGCTGACGCGGCCGGTGGTCCACCTGGATCAGGACGAGCGCCTTCGCCTCGGCGAGTTCGGGATCCAGACCCGCCTCGTCAGGCCGCCGCAGCGACAGGGCGCCGAGCCGGAGCAGGGGGAGCATGGGCACACGATGGTCTACTCCGCGACTCAGGCGCAGAAGGCCCGCTCCAAGCGCCGCCCGGACGCCGCCTTCACCGAGACCCGCGCGATCGTCTCGGTCGACGATCGCCGCTACGTCCTCGACGGGCCCACGGCCACCCTCGGCCGCTCCAAGGAGAACGACTGCGTGATCGACGATCCCAACATCTCGCGCCGGCATGCCGAGCTGCGCCGCTCGAACGTGGGGGACTGGCAGATCGTCGACCTCAACTCGACCAACGGCGTCAAGGTCAACGGCCGCCGGGTCGCCAACGCCCGACTGTCTCCGGGCGACGAGATCACTCTCGGAACCAAGGTCTTCGCCTTCGACATCGAGCAGTGAACGATCTCGAGCCGCTTGCGGTAGCGCTCAAGTTCGGTTTTCTTGCCGTGCTGTTCCTGTTCCTGTTCTGGGTGACGAGAAGTTCCCTGAAGGACCTGCGGGGCACGGCTTCGCCCGGCTTCGAGACCGGCTACCACGAGGTCGCCGGGGCGGAGCCGGCGGGGACCGACGCATTCCTGGTGGTGGAGACAGGTGGGGGCCTCACCGAGGGCGAGCACTTCGATCTCTTCGGGGGCCTCTCCCTCGGCCGTTCGGCCGACGCCGACATCCGCCTCGACGATCGCTATGCCTCCGGGATCCACGCACGCGTGTTCAACCGCTCCGGGGCATATTTCGTCGAGGACATGAACTCGACCAACGGCACGCTGCTCAACTCGAGGGAGCTGCACGGCGAGGCCGAGCTGAGCCCCGGCGACGTGATCCGGATCGGGGACACTGAGCTCCGCTTCGAGGTGTCGTGATGCTGAAAATCGCCGAGGAGGCACACAAGACCGATACGGGGCGCCAGCGACAGGCCAACGAGGACTCCTACTACGCCAAGGCGCCGCTGTTCGCCGTGGCGGACGGGATGGGCGGAGCGCAGGCCGGCGAGGTGGCCTCTCGCATCGCCGCCGGTGCCTTCGAGCGTGGCCCGCGCAATGTCGACGCCACGGCGGAGGGGCAGCTGGAGGAGATCGCCCAGAAGGCGAACCGCGAGATTCACCGACTCGCCCAGGAGGATTCGTCCCGCGCGGGAATGGGAACGACGCTCACGGCGGCCATGCTGCGGGACGACGAGGTCGCCTTCGGCCACGTCGGCGACAGCCGCGCTTACCTGCTCCGCGACGGCCAGCTGAAGCGCCTCACCAAGGACCACTCGCTGGTCGAGGAGCTCCGGCGCCAGGGACGGCTCACCGAGGAACAGGCCGAGGAGCATCCCCAGCGTTCGATCATCACCCGCGCCCTCGGGCCCGAGCCGAGCGTCAACGTCGACACGATGACCTTCCCGGCCCGCGACGGCGACGTCTTCCTGCTCTGCAGCGACGGCCTTACGACGATGGTCTCCGACGAGGAGATCCGGGGCATCCTGGTCAACTCGAAGAAACTGCGGGCCGCCGTCAACAGGCTCGTCGAGGCCGCCAACCGAGGTGGCGGCCGCGACAACATCACGGCTGTCGCGTTCCGGGTGACCGACGCCGGCGCGAAGGAGGCGGAGGAGGGGGCGACCCTGATCTCCCGTACCGCCGAGCAGGCCGGCCTCACGAGCGAGCGCGTTCGGGCGGCAAGCGACCGGCTGCGTGGTCAGGGGCGGATTCCCACCCCGTCGCGCCGCCGCCGCGCCCTGAAGTGGGCCGCCGGGCTGCTGGTGATCGCGGCCGTGGTCATCGGCGCCGTGCTCCTCGCCCGTTCGGTCTACTTCCTCGGCACCGACGGCCAGGGGAACGTCGCCGTCTACCGGGGACTGCCCTATGAGCTGCCGTTCGGCGTCAACCTCTATTCGAAGCAGTACTCGATCCCGGTGCAGGAGGGAGCGCTCTCGGAGGATCGCCAGCGTGCGGTCACCGGCCACACCTTGCGCGGCAAGGACGACGCCACGACTCTCGCCGACGACATCCGGGCCCGCCCGACGGAGGGGGTGCCGCAGCCACCGCCTCCTCCTGCGCCGAAGAAGAAACGGCAACAGAAGAAGTCCGGGACCTCCTCCGGGGGTAAGCAGGCGCAGAAGCGTTGAATGCACGCACCCGCGAGCTGTTCGCCCTGATCCCGGTCGCGCTCCTGGTTACGGCCGGGTTCACCGCGGTCCTGATCACGAACTCCGCCCAGCTCGGCAACCTGAGTGTCCTCTACGGTGGCTACTTCCTCGCCCTCTGCGTCGCCGTCCACGTCGTCATCCGGATCAGGCTGCCCGATGCCGACCCCTATCTGTTCCCCCTGGTCGCGCTGCTCGCCGCCTTCGGCATGGTGGTGCTCTTCCGGCTGGACGAGGGTCTTGCCCGCGACCAAGCCAACTGGTTCGTCCTCGGGCTGATCCTCTTCTCGGCGACGATCATCTTCCTGCGCGAGTACGAGGCCCTCGAGCGCTATCGCTACCTGATCGCCCTCGCGGGGATCGTCCTGCTGATCATGCCCCGCTTCTTCGGGCACGCGACCAACGACGCCTACCTTGCTGTCGACCTCGGGCCGATCACCTTCCAGCCCACCGAGCTGGCCAAGATCTGCATCGTCGTCTTCCTGGCGAGCTACCTGAACGAGCACCGGGAGGTGCTCGTGGTCGGCGCTCGCAACGTCTTCGGGCTCGTGCTACCCCCGATCAAGCACCTCGGGCCGCTGCTGGTCGTCTGGGGCGCTGCGATGGTGCTGCTGGTCATCATCCGTGACCTGGGCAGCTCGGTGATGTTCTTCGGTGCCTTCCTCGCGCTGATCTACGTTGCGACCGGCCGGCTCTCCTTCGTGATCATCGGCCTCGCGATGTTCGTGATCGGCGCCTGGTTCTTCGCCCACACGGCCGCCCACATCCAGGAGCGCTTCGACATCTGGCTCGATCCCTTCCACGACGCCGGCGGCTCGGGCTACCAGCTCTCCCAGTCCATCTTCGCCCAGGCGGACGGCGGCCTCTTCGGCAGGGGGCTGGGCGACTCGCTGGTCCAGCTGCCCGGCTGCCACGGGAACTTTCCGGACAGATGCGCGATTCTGCCCGCCCCGCACACGGACTTCATCTACGCCGTGATCGTCGATGAGCTCGGCCTCTTCGGCGGCGCGGCGGTCGTCCTGATCTACGCGCTGATCGCCGAGCGCGGGTTCAAGACCGCGATCCTGGCCGAGGACGGCTTTTCCAAGCTGCTTGCCACCGGGTTGACCACGATCTTCGCCCTCCAGGCCTTCGTGATCATCGGCGGCGTCACCAGGGTGATCCCGCTGACAGGAGTGACGCTGCCCTTCATCAGCTACGGGGGCAGCTCGATCGTCGCCAACTTCATCCTGCTCGCCCTGCTCTTGATGATCTCGGACAAGGCCCGCCGACGGGTCCGTCTGCAGAGGGAGACGAGGACCATCTGATGAACCGCCAGATCGTCAAGCTCTTCGGCGTCCTGCTCGCCCTCTACGCACTGCTCTTCGGGTTCACCTCCTACTGGTCGGTCTTCGATGCCGACTCGCTGAACGCGAACCAGGCCAACCGCAGGCCCCTCCTCGAGGAGCAGAAGATCAAGCGCGGCGACATCCTTGCCGCCGACGGCTCGGCGATCGCCCACTCCCGCCCGATCGGCAAGGGCGACAACAAGATCTACGTGCGCCACTACCCGCAGGGCGGGCTCTTCGGCAACCCGATCGGCTACAGCTTCGTGACCCAGGGGCGGGTGGGATTCGAGCTCTCCCACAACGACGAGCTCGTCGGTAACAAGACCGAGTTCCTCTCGGTGCTGGACGAGCTCCAGGGGCACGCGCAGGAGGGGGACAAGGTGCAGTCCTCCCTCGACCCGGCCGCCCAGGAGGCGGCGGTGAACGGGCTCGCCGGTCGCCGCGGCTCGGTGGTGGCGATCGTGCCCTCGACCGGCGAGGTGAGGGCGATGGTGAGCATCCCGGAGTACGACCCCAACCGGATTCCGAAGGACCTCGCGCAGCTCAACCGGGACTCCAGCGCACCGCTCTTCAACCGGGCGACGCAGGCGGGCTACCCGCCCGGATCGACGATGAAGGTGGTGACCGCGACGGCGGCCCTCGACAGCGGCGAGTTCACCCCCAGCTCCGTCCTCAGCGGGCGCTCCCCGCAGACCATCGGCGGCGTGGCGCTCTCCAACTCGGGGGGCGAGCAGTTCGGCGACATCGACATGACCACCGCTCTGACCAACTCGGTCAACACCTGGTGGGCCCAGGTGGGCGAGAAGCTCGGTAACGACACGATGTTCCAGTACATGGACCGCTTCGGCTTCGACGCCAAGCCCCGCCTCGACTATCCCAGCTTCCAGCTCGCGACCAGCGGGGTCTTCGACGGGAACAAGCTCCTGGGACCCAGCGACCCCATCGACATCGGCCGCGTCGCGATCGGCCAGGAGCGCCTGCGCGTGACGCCGCTGCAGATGGCGGAGGTCGCAGCAACCGTCGCCAACAAGGGCGAGCTGATGGAGCCGCGCCTGTGGTCGAAGGTGATCGACCCCGACGGGCGGGAGACGAAGCTCGATCCCGCCCGTCAGAGCCGAGTGATGGGCGAGGACATCGCGGCGACGCTCAACACGATGATGCAGAGCGTCGTCCGTGAGGGAACTGGGACCGCGGCGGCCGTCTCCGGCATCGACGTAGCCGGCAAGACCGGCACGGCGGAGCTCTCGCCGGGCGTCAATGACGCCTGGTTCATCGGCTTCGCTCCCGCCGACGATCCACAGATCGCCATCGCCTGCATCGTCGAGCACACGAGCGGCTTCGGCGGCCCGACCTGCGGTCCGATCTTCAAGGCGGTTGCCGAGGCGACGCTCCGTGGGAGCTCCGGTGGCTGAGCTGGAGACGGGCGTCGTCGTCGACGAGCGTTACCGGCTCGACCGCAAGATCGGCTCGGGCGGGATGGCCGACGTTTGGCTCGCCGACGACACGGAGCTCGACCGCAAGGTCGCGATCAAGATCCTGCACGACAACTTCGCGCAGGACTCCGAGTTCGTGCAGCGCTTCCAGCGCGAGGCCCAGGCGGCCGCCGGACTCCAGCACCCGAACGTCGTCGGGATCTTCGATCGCGGCTCCTTCGACGGCACCTACTTCATCGCCATGGAGTACGTCGACGGTCCCTCGCTCAAGGATCTGGTCAAGGGCGGGATGAGCCCCAAGGACGCGATCGACTTCACCCGTCAGATCCTGAACGCCGCCCGGTTCGCCCATCGCAAGGGGATCGTCCACCGCGACCTGAAGCCCCAGAACGTCCTGATCGACGGCGAGGGCCGCGCACGGGTGGCCGACTTCGGCATCGCCCGCGCCGGTGAGAACTCGGACATCACCGCAACGGGCTCGGTGATGGGCACGGCTCAGTACATCTCGCCGGAGCAGGCGCAGGGCAAGCCGACCACTCCTCGCTCGGACATCTACTCGATCGGGGTGATCCTGTATGAGGAGCTCACCGGCCGCGTGCCGTTCGAGGGCGACAGCGCGGTGGCCGTCGCGCTCAAGCAGGTATCCGAGGCGCCCCGCCGGCCCAGCGCGATCAACCCCGACGTCCCCCCGGCCCTCGACGCCGTGGTGATGCGGGCCCTCGCCAAGGATCCCGACGCGCGCTTCAAGGATGCGGATGCCTTCCTCAAGGCTCTCGACGCCGCGGAGAAGGCCCCGGACACCCCCCGGCCCCAGGACACCGCCGCCTACGCAGCCGTCACCCCGGAGGGAGTGATCCCGCGGGAGGAAGAGGGCTACGCCGATTACGCAGCGGAGAGGGAGCGCCGCCGTCGCTGGCGGTGGTTGGTCCTCGCATTGCTCGTCGCCGGAGTCGCCGCCTTGGTGGTCTACGCGCTGACGCGCCCTTCGCACGTCGGCATCCCGGACGTGATCGGCAAGGACGTCACCGAAGCGGAGAAGATCCTCGATGACAAGGGCCTGAACTGGTCAATCCGCTCCGTACCCAGCTTCGCACCGCGGAACCAGGTGGTCGAGCAGGACCCGATCCCGACCGATCGCGGCGGAGGCAAGGCCGAGGAGGGGTCGACGGTGACGCTCAGCGTCAGCCAGGGGCCCGCCGTCGTCGCCGTCCCATCCATCAGCGGCCTGACCCAGGACCAAGCGATGAAACGCCTGGAAAAGGCGGGTTTCAAGGCGAACGTGCAACAGCGATTCTCGACAAGCGTGAAGCGCGGCCTCGCGATCGGAACTGAGCCGGCGGCCGGGATCCAGCTCTCGACCGCGCAGCCGGTGACGCTGCTGATCTCTCGTGGCGCGAACACGGTGATCGTCCCCGACGTCGTCGGGATGGACGACCGGGCTGCGCTCACGGCCCTGCAGAACGTGGGTCTGGCCGGGATCGAGGTGCAGCGGGACTCCACCGAGCCGCAGGGCAGGGTGCTCAGCCAGAGCCCGGCCGGCGGGAGGAGCGTCGCGCGCGGCTCGCAGGTGACGATCTTCGCCTCGACCGGTGTGATCACCGTGCCCGATGTGGTCGGCCAGGACAGGAAGGCCGCTGTCAACGCGCTCAAGAAGGCGGGCTTCGTCGTAGCGGTCACGGAGCAGAGTACGCCGAAGCCCGCGGAGGTCGGGCGGGTCATCTCCGAGTTTCCGCCGGCCGGATCGCGTGGCCAGCGCGGGGATACGGTCACGATCTCCGTCGGCATCGCCGCGCCGACGCCGACCACGCCCGGGACATGAGGATCGCCGTACTCGGCGGCGGGATCTCGAGCGAGCATGAGGTCTCGCTGCGCTCGGCGGCTTCGGTCGCCGGGGGGTTGCGGGAGGCGGGCCACAAGACGGTCGAGGTGACGATCGGCAGGGACGGCCGCTGGGAGGCCGGCGGCGAGACCGTGAACTTCACCCCTGGAAATGGCCTGCTGGGCTGCGACGCCGTCTTTCCGGTCCTGCACGGCCCGGGGGGCGAGGACGGCAGCGTGCAGGGTCTCCTCGAGGTGCTCGACGTTCCCTATGTCGGGTCCGATGTCGAGTCATCGGCGATCTGCATGGACAAGCTCATCTTCAAGGACGTGCTCTCGCGCCATGGCGTGCCGCAGGTCGACTTCTGCCGCGTCGGGGAGGACGGCTGGCGGGAGATCGTCGCGGGCTTGGGGAAGCCGGTGTGGGTGAAGCCGGCGCGGCTCGGCTCGAGCGTGGGGATCGCCCCGGCGTCGGGAGAGGAGGAGCTCGATCGGGCCGTCCAGGAGGCGCGCCGCCACGACCCACGGGTGATCGTCGAGGCGCCGGCCCCCGGCAAGGAGGTCGAGTGCTCGCTGCTCGGCAACGAGGACCCCGTCGCCTCCCCGCCCGGGGAGATCGTCACCAAGGCCTCCGATTGGTACGACTACGAGGCCAAGTACGGAGAGGGCGGCATGGAGCTCCGCGTTCCCGCCGAGATCTCCGACAGCGCCAGGGAGCGGGTGCGCCAGCTGGCTCGGCAGGTGTTCACGCTCTGCGGCTGCAGCGGCCTCGCCCGCTGCGACTTCTTCGTCGACGGGGAGGACGTCCTCGTCAACGAGCTCAACACGATCCCCGGATTCACGGAGACAAGCGTCTACGGCAAGCTCCTCGAGGCC
This sequence comes from uncultured Solirubrobacterales bacterium, assembly GCA_963728755.1. GTDB lineage: Bacteria > Actinomycetota > Thermoleophilia > Solirubrobacterales > 70-9 > DASUPK01. The sequence goes on from CAVSLI010000004.1 coordinate 99,133, forward strand.
GATGGAATCGGCTATCCGGAGCTCTGCGATCGCCTGGTCACGCTCGCCATCGAGCGCTATCAGCGGGCTCGCTCGTACGAGTTCTAGCGCCCTTGACCATGGCTACTTGAACAGCCGGACGTCCGAGATCTCCATCTGGTAGCGACCCGGGTCATCCTCGGCGGTCGGAGCCTTGGTGATCCAGATCAGGAAGGACTGCGCCGCCTTGCCGGGGAGCTTCACGGTCTCACTGCCCCCGCCGTCACTGATCCTTGCCACCGGCTGCCCCCAGTCCGAGAGGGAGCTGGGCGGTGAGCCGCCACTCTCGTAGATCTCGGCGTCGTATCCGGTCGTCAGGGCACGGATGGCCATCTGCTTCGCCGCGACGGACGAGCCGGCGTCTATTGCCAGGCCAACGCCGTCCTTGAGCCCGCCGAAGTCGGACGTGTCGTAGTGCTCGGTCGACCAGGCGGTGCCGGTCGGGTTGGAGTCGATCGCGAGCCGCTCGGTCCCGGTCTCCCGCTGATCCCCCTCCGGGTCGAATTCACTGGCGGCGCCGCCGGAGAGCTTCACCTCCGAGGTCCCGCCGCCGGCGCCACCGGGCCCTGCGCCGTCCCCGAGGTCCAGTCTGCTGGCGAAGATCACCGCCGCGGCGGCGAGCGCGAGCAGGACGATCGCCAGGGCGACGCCTGGGCCCGAGATTCGGCGTCGGCCTCCGAGCCGCCGACGGTGGTCGGGCACCGAGTCGAGCACGCTGGTCGCCTCCCCGCTGGTCCCGCCCCGCCGGGCCGCCTCGACCTCGAGTGTCTGCTCCAGATCGCGGACCATCTCCGCGACGCTGCCGTAGCGGTCGCGTGGGTCCTTGGTCGTCGACCGGTCGACGACGGCGGCGACCGCGGCGGAGACCTCCGGCCGCTTCGCCTGCACGTCCGGCATCGGCTCGTTGACGTGTCTCATCGCGACGCCGACCTGGGTCTCGGCCTGGAAGGGGACGTCGCCCGAGAGCATCTCGTAGAGGACGACGCCGAGCGAGTAGACGTCGGAGCGCTCATCGACGTCCTCCCCCATGGCCTGCTCCGGGGAGACGTAGTCGGTGGTGCCGAGCACCCGGCCGGTTGCCGTCAGTCCCTTCGACTCCAGCGAGCGAGCGATCCCGAAGTCCGTCACCTTGGCGCGGCCGTCGGGATCGATCAGGACGTTCTGCGGCTTCACATCGCGGTGAACGAGCTTGCGGGCGTGTGCCGCGGTCAGGCCGCGACCGATCTCGATCGCGTAGGCGACCGCCTCGTCCACCGGCAGGCGCCCCTCCTCCTGGAGGCGCCGCTTCAACGTGCGTCCCTCGATGTACTCGAAGACGATGTAGGGCCGCCCGTCGTCCTCGCCGGCGTCGATCACCCCGACCAGGTTGGGGTGGGAGAGGCGCGCCGCCGCCCTTGCCTCGCGGCGGAAGCGCTCCAGCTGGTCGGCCTCCTCGGAGATCTCGCGATGCAGCAGCTTGATGGCGACCTGCCGATCAAGCACCTCGTCGAGGGCGAGGTAGACGGTGGACATCCCGCCTGAGCCCAGCTTCGACTCGAGCCGGTAACGACCCGAGAGTACTGTCGAGCTCAAGCGTTCCAAAGCTTTTGTCCGTCCATCGGCTGTATTTTCGCCCCGGCCGGGCCCACCGCTGCGAGCGCCCGACCGGAATGATGACTGTCCAGGTCCGCTTCTACACCGACCCCGCCTGTCCCTGGTCCTGGACGGCTGAGCCCGCGGTCAGACGGCTGATGTGGGAGTTCGAGGGAGAGCTCGATTTCGTCTGGGTGATGGGAGGGCTGGCCCGGCAGTATGGCCGCGACTATCGCGACGAGGAGGGCGGGATCGGCCAGGGACCGGACTGCTTCGCCGACCTGATCTCGCACTGGCTGGACGTCGCGGCGGACGGCCTGATGCCCCTCGACCCCCGCATCTGGAAGGAGAATCCGCTCGCCTCCACCTATCCGGCCTGCCAGGCGGTCAAGGCGGCGGCCGAGCAGGGCCAGCAGGCCGCCTACCGGTACCTGCGGAGCGTGCGCGAGGGAATCATGTTCGAGCGCCGAAAGCTCGACCACGCCGACGCGCTGATCGCCGCGGCGGGACGCGCCCGCATCGATCGCCCCCGGTTCGAAATCGATCTCCGCTCGCACGCGATCACCGAGGCGTTCGGCGCCGACCTCGACGAGGTCCGCAACCCTCCCGAGGAGGCGCGCGCGGCCGGAGCGGTCCGCCGCACCGAGGGCCGCGAGCGGATCGGCTTCCCCTCCGCGGTCTTCATCGGCGTGGACGGGTCCCGACACGGCGTCTGGGGGATCGCCCGCTCGCTCCCCGCGATCCGTGAGGCGGCCCTGGCGGCGGGCGCGAAGCCGCTCAACGACGGTCCCCTGGAGCCGCTCGACGCGATTCGCCGCTTCGGCCGCTGCGCGACCCGGGAGCTGGAGGTGCTCTGCGATCGCCCTGCGCCGGTGCTCGAGGCCGAGCTCTGGACGCTGGCGCAGGACTGGAAGCTGAAGCCGGTCTCGGCGCTCACCGGGACGATCTGGGAGCCTGCCTAGGCCCTGGCCACCCTCCCGGCGCCGCCGGTGGCGCGCCCAATGCGCTTGGCGGTGGGGTAGTGGGAACGCAGTCGCCTTAGGGCGGAGGGCTCGTCGGGCGCCGCCACGATCACGCAGAACCCGCAGCCCATGTTGAAGACCTTGTGCATCTCCTCGTCGCTGGCGCCGGCGAGCTCCTCGATCAGCCTGAACACCTCGGGGACCGGCAGGGGGTCGTCGATCTCATAGCCCACTTCGGCGTCCAGCCGCAGCAGGTTGTACAGGCCGCCCGAGGTTATGTGGGCCAGGCCGCGGACCTCGAGGTCGGAGCGGAGCAGCTCGAGGATCGGCTTGACGTAGATCTCGGTCGGCTGGAGCAGGACGTCGCCGAGCGGAGGCCCGAGGCGGTCGTCGTCGAAGGAGATCTCGGCGAGCGCCGAGCGAGCGAGCGTATAGCCGTTGGAGTGGAGACCGGAGGAGGGCAGGCCGATCACCGGGTCTCCCGGCTCGATCGAGGCCCCGGTGACGAGCGAGTCCAATCCCACCACCCCGAAACAGGCGCCGGCCAGGTCCAGCCCGTTGACGATCTCGCCGAGCTGGGCGAGCTCGCCGCCGACGATCTCGATGCCCGCGGACTCCGCGCCGCGGGCGAGACCAGTTCCGATCGCCTTCGCGATCTCCGCATCGGCGCGGTCGACCGCCAGGTAGTCGACCATCGCGAGCGGCTCGGCCCCGACGCAGACCACGTCGTTGACGTTCATCGCCACGCAGTCGATGCCGACGGTGTCCCAGCGGCCGAGCTGGTCGGCCACGACGAGCTTCGTCCCGACGCCGTCTGTGCTCAGTGCGATGCCCGTCTGCTCGTCGAGGCGGACGACGTTCGCATAGTGGCCGCTGGCGAGCACCTGGCGGCTCTCGGCGGGCGCCGCCGCGGCAAGGGCGGAGACGAGGGACGCGACCGCGGCGTCCGCGTCCCCCTGGCTCACGCCGGCTCGCGTGTAGGCGTCCTCGCTCATTGGGGTTCCCCCCGCGGGGGGAACCCGGACGCGTCCTTCGAGCCTGAGGCGGTCGCCCAGGCGGGGACGCCGTTGCCGGCCGCGGCGGGCCGCCCGTCGCCGGAGCCGAAGCTCTCCGGTCGCGCGAGGCCGCGGAGCTCGGCGCGACGGCGACGTGAACGCAGCCAGAGCCGGCCGAACACCGCCGCGGCGAGGCCCGCCCGGTAGGCGGCGTACGGCCAGAGGGCGCGGTCGCGCTCGACGACCCGGATCAGGGCCCGGGAGACGAGGGTCGAGCCGAACGAGGTGGCGGTTCCAGCGGCGAATGCAGCCCCCTGTCCCGGTGGGAGCCCCCGTCGTCGGAGCCGCGCGCCTTTGAGCGCCGCCGCGCCGACGATCACCGGCAGGGCGACGGTCCGCGAGAGCAAATTGGCGTGTTGCCGGGTGAACCCGCGCCAGCGGGCGACGCTCAGGGTCGCGCCGTTCCGCGAGATGCCCGGCGCGAGAGCGGCGGCCTGGGCGAACCCGAGGGCGAGGCCGTCGGCCGCGGTGGCCTGACCGCGATCGCGGTGCTGTGGCTCACGGTCGGCAGCGACCATCGCCCCCGCACCGACAAGCAGTCCCGCGGCGGTCGGTGCCGGACCGCCGAGCCGGCGCTCAATCAGGCGCTCGAAGATCACCCCGAGCATGGCGGCCGGTAGGAAGGAGAGGCCGACGACGGCGGCCCTGCGCCGGTCGAAGGAGCGAAGCTCCTCGATGATCACCTGCCGCTGGTCGACGAGCAGTGCGGCCGCCGCGCCGGCGTGCAGCGCGACACCGAAAGCCTTCTCGACCTCGGCGTCCCCGTCTTCACGGCGCCAGCCGAGAAACCAGGGGATCAGGGTGAGGTGTGCGGAACTCGAGACCGGGAGCAGTTCAGTCGGTCCCTGGACCGCGCCGAGGACAATCGCCCTCGACGGTTTCACCGTGAAACGGGTTGCTCCTCGGCTGTCGCCTCGGAGCCCCCTCGCGTATCTGTTGCCGGCTCGACCCGGCCGCGTCTGCGTTTCCAGAGCGCGTACACGATCACGGCAAGGATCGCCGCGAGCACCGCGTAGTCGAGGTAGTGCAGCCGGTCCTTCCAGTCATCCCACTTGCTCCCCACCTCCCGGCCCAGAAGACCGAGGGCGAAGACCCAGGGAATGCAGCCCAGGAGCGTCAGCACGGTGAACCGCCAGAAGGGCATCCTCGCGACTCCGGCCGGGAGTGAGATGAACGTCCTGATGACCGGCAGCATGCGCGAGAAGAAGACGGTTGCGTCCCCATGGCGGCTGAACCAGTCGTCGGCCCAGTCGAGGTACCGCTGGTTCGTGTGGAAGATCCGATGGCGCTCGACGAGCTCCAGGCGGCCGTAGTAGCCGATCGCATAGGCGATCCATGAGCCCACCAGGTTCCCGAGGACACCGGCGGCAACGATGCCGAACAGGGTCAGCGTCCCATCGTCGACCTTGAAGCCGGCGAACAGCATGGTCGCCTCGCTCGGGATCGGAATCAGGGCGCTCTCCAGCGTCATCAGGACGAAGATGCCCGCGTAGCCGGCATCGCCGATCAGGTTGGTGGCGAAGTCGACCAGCTTGTCGGTCACCGCCGCCATCACGAAGGGGAGAGCGAGGCCCGTCACAGGGGCGGCATGGTAGGGGCTGGTACGCACAGCACGGGCTCAGGGATCCAAAAATTTCGAGAACGGGCACTAGACTCGGCCCCCGCGTGGATCGGCTCAAGCACCCCGTCTGGCGTCACCGATTGATCCAGATCGCCGCCGACGCAGTCCTCGTCGCGGTGGCCTACTACCTGGCCTTCAGGTTGCGCTTCCTCGATGCCTCGGGCGGGATCCCGGAGCGCTACGACCACATGCTGGCGAACTCGATCGGCTTCGTGGTCGCGGGCCAGCTGATCGTCTTCTACATCTCCGGCCTCTACGAGAAGTGGTGGCGCTACTTCCGCCTGCCGGACATGATCGCGGTTCTGCGCGCCTGCGCGATCTCAACGGCGATCCTCGCGATCACCTTCCTGCTGCTGAAGCCGTTCGACGACCAGATTCCGCGCTCGGTGGTGGTCAGCAACTTCCTGCTCACCGTCTTCCTGATCGGGGGGGCCCGACTGCTCGCCCGGATGGTCCTGGTCGAGCGGCTCGCCCGCCGCGACGTTCGAGGGGCGAGGCGGGTGCTCGTCGTCGGCGCCGGGTCGGGCGGGCAGATGGTGGCTCGCGAGCTGCAGCTCAACCCGAACCTCGGCGCCAAGGCGATCGGCTTCCTTGACGACGACCCGCGGAAGCGCGGCATGCGCCTGCACGGCCTCAACGTACTCGGCACCACGGAGGGGGTCGGGGAGATCCTCGACGACCTTCATCCCGACGAGGTGATCATCGCGATCCCGTCGGCTCCAGGCGTCCTGCGTGGCCGGGTGGTGACCGCCTGCCGGGAGCGCGATCTCCCCGTGCGGACGCTGCCGACCGTCTTCGAGCTTCTCCGCGGCGGGGTGCAGCTCACCAGGCAGCTGCGCGAGGTCCAGGTCGAGGACGTGCTCGGCCGTGAGCCGGTGAAGATGGAGCTCGACCGCGTCGGCGCCTACATGCAGGACAAGGTCGTGCTGGTGACGGGCGCCGGTGGATCGATCGGCTCGGAGCTCGTCCGCCAGATCGCCCGAGTACGGCCGAGGCTGCTCGTCGTCCTCGAACACGCCGAGGACAACCTCTTCCGGATCGACCGGGAGATGATCGAGGAGCGGCACTTCACCAGGATCGAGTCCGTGCTCGCCGACTGCAAGGAGCCCGAGCGGATGCTCGAGGTGATGCAGCGCTTCAATCCGGACGTCGTCTTCCACGCCGCCGCCTACAAGCACGTCCCGCTGATGGAGGCCAATCCCCTCGAAGCGATCCGAAACAACGCGATCGCCACCCGGGTCACCGCGGAGACCGCTGTGGCGTCCGGGTGTGAGCGGTTCGTCCTCGTCTCCACTGACAAAGCGGTCAACCCGCGCACGGTGATGGGCGCCTCGAAGGCGATGGCGGAGTGGATCGTCGAGGCGGCGGGGCGCAAGCACCCGCAGACGCGCTTCGTCACGGTTCGCTTCGGCAATGTCCTCGCCTCGTCCGGCAGCGTGGTCCCGATCTTCCGCAGCCAGATCGAGCGCGGTGGCCCGGTCACGGTGACCGACCCGGGGATGACGCGCTACTTCATGACGATCCCCGAGGCGGTCCAGCTGGTGATCCGCTCCGGCGACCTCGGCGGCGCGAGCGGCGAGGTCTTCGTGCTCGAGATGGGAGAGCCGGTGAAGATCGTCGACCTCGCCCACAACATGATCCGCCTGGCCGGCTACGAGCCAGAGGTGGACATCGCGATCGAGTTCGTCGGCCCGCGACCGGGTGAGAAGCTGCAAGAGGAGCTGTTCAACTCGGATGAGCGCCCACAACCGACGGCGGCGGACCGGATCGTCCGCGCGGTCCGCAGGGCGCCCCTCGACCCCGAGTGGGTGAACGGCACGCTGAGCCGGCTCGAGGCCCTGGTGGGCTCCGGGGATGAGGCAGACCTCGCCGCTCAGACCGTCGAGCTGGTGACCCAGCGCAGGGCCGCTGCGCTGCCGGTCGACGACGTAACCGCCTAGCGAATTCCCCCGCACGTAACATCCGGCGCTCCTCGGCCATGAGCAGTCTTCTCAAGGACGTCGGCGCCGTCGCGGGCCTCGCCTCCTTCCTGGGGCTGGCCCTCGTCGCGCTGCTCTATTTCGCCCAGGCGCGCGACATCCGCCGCCTGCGCGAGAACGCGAGCTTCCTGGTCGAGGGCGGTTCCGAGGATGGTGAGACCGTCACGCCGGCCGAGCGAACGGCCACGGCGGTCGCGGCAAATGAGCCCGAGAAGGCGGCCTCCGCGGCCGCCGCGACCGCCCCGAACGAGGCCGAGGCGTTCCGGAGGGCCGAGCTCGCGCGTCAGGCCGCCGAGCGGCGGAGGCGCTTCGAGGAGCGCCGGCGCCGTCCTTCGAACGGCCGCGAACGTCCGGCGTGGCTCTCCGATTGGAGAATCGTCGCGGCGGTCGTTGTGCTCGGTCTCATCGTGCTCGCTGGCGCAGGCTACGGCGCGAGCCGCATCATCGGTGGGTCTGAGTCGGACACACCGACCGCCGGCAAGGACACGGGCCCCTGCCCGCCCGGACAGACCCGGGTTGCGGTGCTGAACGGGACGCCGACCCCCGGCCTGGCGGCGACCTTCGCCGGCCCGCTCAAGCAGAAGGGCTACAAGACGACGCCGGTCGGCAATACGGATTCGCCCTTCAGCACCAGCGTGGTCATGTTCGACCCGCGGACGGGGAAGGAGTGCGCGGGCGTGATCTCGCAGATCGTCGACATTCCGAGGCAGGCGCCGATGGACAACGAGGTGCGCATCGCCTCGGAGGGGGACCCGGTCGCCGTGGTTCTGGGAGACGACAAGGTCGGCACGAGTGGGGCCGCCACGACCGGCACGGGAATCTGAGCAAGACCAGTCGACCGGTTGCCCTGATCTCCGCAGTGACGGTGGCCTTGCTGATCGCCGGAACCGCTGCGGCGATGGTGCTCACCCAGCACCTCCGCCACGATGGGCCCGTCGCGAGCTCGATCCACTGGAAGACCCGTCCCGGCCCTCGCTACCGGGTCTGCTTCCGGCTCACCCGGGACGACACGGTGCAGGTCGCCGTGGTCGATCCGGCGGACCAGGTGGTCAGGGTGCTCGCCTCCCCGCGGGCGCTCGAGGGCAGCGACACGCCCCACTGCTTCCCCTGGAACGGCCGGGACGCCGCCGGCAACCCCGTGCCGCCGGGCAGCTACCGCCTGCAGCTCACGCTCCGCGACGCAGACCGAGTCGCCGTCTCGGGCGAGCGGCTGACCATTCCGGCGGTGGCGCCGTCATGAGCGAGGCCCTCGAGATCGCGGGCTGCCTCGGGGCGGCCGCCTCGGTCTCCGCGGCGCTGACGGTCTCCAACCCACGTCTGCGGGCGGCCGCGCTCCTGGTCGCGATGGGGCTGGCGGCTGCCCTGGTCGCGGGCCAAGGCTGGGATGAGCTGGCGAGCCTCCGCAGCCACCATCTCGAGCTCGCCGCCACCGTTATCGGCGCGGTCGCCGTGCTGGCGGCGGGTGCCGCGGCGATGGTGCGGTGGCCGATCCTCCTGCCGCTCCTGGTGGTCGCCACGCTGCCCTTCCGGATCCGGCTCCACGTCGCTGGCGGCCAGGCAGTGAACCTGCTGATTCCGCTCTACGCGGTGCTCGGCGCAGGCGTCCTGTCAAGCGCGGTGGATGCGCTCCGCGGCCGAGCCCGGATGCGGCGGCTGCCGCGGCCGCTCGTCCTCGCTCTCGTTCTCGTGATCTGCCTGTACGCGCTGCAGGCGACCTACTCGAATGACCTCGACTTCGCCGCCCGGAACATCGGCTTCTTCCTGACGCCCTTCGCGGTGCTCTTCTGCCTGTTCGCGATGGTGGAGTGGGACCGAAGGCTCCTGCGGCTCGCCTTCGGCGTCCTCCTGCTCGAGGCCGTCATCTTCGCGGGCATCGGCATCGGCCAGTACGCGACGGAGCACGTCTTCTGGAACGGCAAGCTCGAGGCTTCCAACGACTTTCACTTCTATTTCCGGGTGAACTCGCTCTTCTGGGACCCGAACATCTACGGCCGCTACCTGATGGTCGCCATCATCCTCGGCTGCGCGGCGCTGCTCTGGAGCTCCGACCGGCGCATCGCCTTCCTTCTGGTCGGTGCGCTCGCGATCATCTTCGCCGGCCTGGTCTTCTCGTTCTCGCAGACCACCTTCGCCAGCCTCTTCATCGGTCTCGCGGTGCTCGCGGCGCTGCGCTGGAGCGTCGGCTGGGTCGCTGCCGGCGCCTCACTCGCTCTAGGAGTGACGATCCTCGCCGTGCTCTTCCTTGCCGGCGGCTCGAACGAGAGCTCCCGCGACATCAGCGAGGGACACAGCAGCCTGATCAGCGGCGGCGCGAAGCTCGCCTGGCACCGTCCGATCTACGGCTACGGCTCGGCCTCGTTCTCGAAGGAGTTCGCGCGAGCTGAGGACGTTCCGCCGGGCGACACGACGATCTCGCACACCGAGCCCGTCACCGTGGCGGCCGAACAGGGCGTGATCGGGATCGCCGCCTACCTGGCGCTGCTCGCCGCCGCACTCTGGACCGCGTTCTCGGGCATGGGGCCGATCGCGCCAGGTCTGCGGGGCCGTCTCAGCCCGCTCGCAGACCGAGAGCGGGCCGAGCTGGTGCCGGCGAGAATCGGGGTCGCCGCCGCCTTCACGGCCCTGCTCGCCCACACGATCGGTTACGCCGCCTACCTGACCGATCCGCTGACCTGGGCGCTGCTCGCCATCGGCGGTGTGCTCGCGGCCGAGATGGGCGCCGGCGAATGGCCGCGGCGGACGGCGCGGGCGGAGTCCGCCGCCGCTCCTACAGTCGCGTAGTCCGATGACCGGATACCTCCGCCGCCTGGCGACGACGGGTGCCGCGTACACGGCCTCGAGTGTGATCTCGAAGCTGATCGCGGTCGCGCTCCTGCCGCTCTACACGCGGTATCTCACACCGGCCGACTACGGCGCCGCCGAGGTCCTGATCACGGGGGTGATCGCGGCGAGCATCGTGATCCGGCTGGGGATCATCGAGGCGCTGCTCCGCTTCTACTACCAGGCCGGGGAGGACCCTGGCCAGGTCGTGAAGACCGCCTTCGCCTCGCTGCTCTGGACGACCACGATCGGCATGGCGGTCGCGATGCCGCTCGCTGGGCCGATCTCGAGGCTCCTGCTCGACCACTCCGACCCGGAGCTGATGCGGATCGCGATCTTCGGCCTCTGGGTCTTCACGATGTTCGAGTTCCTCACCGCACTCTTCCGGATCGACGAGCGGGCGAAGGCGTACTTCGGGTTCACCGTCGCCAACGTCCTGATCACAATTCCGGTCACCGTCTGGCTGGTCGTGGGGGAGGACCGGGGCGCGAGCGGCCTCCTCTGGGGCCAGTACGGCACCGGGGCGGTGTTCCTCGCCGGACTCGTGGTCGCGCAGCGTCACCGCCTCGCGCTGGCCCCCGACCGCGCGCTCTGGCGGCGGATGCTGCGCTGGGGGCTGCCGACGATGCCAGCCGAGCTCTCGCTCTACTCCCTCAACTTCATCGACCGGGTGCTGATCGTCCGTCTCGTCGGCCTCGGTGACGCCGGCCTCTACAGCCTCTCCGTCAAGTTCGCTCAGGCCGTCAACGTGCTGGTCAAGGGCTTCCAGCTCGCCTGGCCCCCGCTCGCCTATTCGATCCAGGACGACGACGAGGCCCGGCGGGCTTACGCGGTGATCGTTACCTGGTTCGTCTCGGTCACCACCTTCGTCGTCGCCGGGATGTGGCTGCTCTCCCGCTGGATCGTCCGTACGCTGGCGGCCCCGGAGTTCTTCGACTCCTATAAGACGATCGGGCTGGTCTCGACCGGCGTGATGCTCTACGCCCTCTACCTCGTCCTGGTGATCATCCTCGGCCGGACGGGCCGGACCGAGTTCAACTTCCCCGCCACCGGTGCGGGGACGCTGGTCAACATCGGGCTCAACCTGGCACTGCTGCCCTCGATGGGGATCGTCGGGGCCGGTGTTTCGCTGGTCGCCTCCTACGCAGTCGTGCTGGTGCTGATGTACATCTTCACCCAGCGGCTCTTCGCCGTGCCATACGAGTGGCTGCGCCTGGGCCAGGCGGTAGGTCTGGCCGCCGCCCTTGTCCTCGCGGGGGAGCTGCTGCTGCCGACCTCCGGGCTCGACGGGTTCGCCGGTCGCACCGCCCTCTGGCTCGCCTATCCGCTGCTGCTCTGGGTCACGGGCTTCCTCAACGAGGAGGAGCGGCGGGCCGCCGGGCGCCTGCTCAGCCCGTCGGCCGTCCGAAGCGCCCTCGCCGGCCTCCGGGCGGCTCCCGCGGAGGGTCCCTCCCCGGACCCCGAGCCCCCGGAGCTGCGCCGTCCTCGCCTGACGCGAGAGACGCTCGAGGCCGAGCAGCGCGACGAGGACGCGATCCGCTAGCGGGCGCTGGCCCGCTCCTAGCGGGTCGCCCGGTCCAGGACCTCCACCATCCGCGCCGCCTGGCGCTTGACGTCGTGCTCCGCCGCCGCCCGGCGGGCATCCGGATTGGGCGTGGGCTTGCCCGCCGCCAGCTCCATGGCATGCGGGAGCGCGTCCGGATCGTGCGGGTCCACCAGGACGCCCGCCTTGGGCGTGACGAACTCCGGCGGCCCGCCCACGCTGGTGGCCACCACGGTGCGCTCCATCGCCATCGCCTCGAGGGTCGCCTGGCCGAAGGGCTCGATCAGCGAGGGCTGGCAGAGCACGTCGCAGGCGGCGACCCACTGCGGCACGTCCGACTGCGGGACGCGCCCGGTCATGGTCACATCAGGCCTCCCCTCGAGCGCCGATCGGAGCGGCCCATCCCCCAGGAAGGCGAGCCGGCCTCGACCGAGGGAGGCGAAGGCCTCCGCCAGCTGAACGACGTTCTTGCGCTCGATCAGGGAGCCGACGCACAGGAAGGCCGGGCCCTCGCCCCCCCAGCCCAGCTCGCGACGTGCCTCATCGGCGGGGCGGGGCGAGAATGCGTCGAGGTCGACGCCGCAGTCGGCTACCTCGATCTTCGGCTCGGCGGCCGGAATCCGCTCGGTGAGGCGACCGGCGAGCCAACGTGAGTTTGCGATCACCGCAGCGGAGCGGCGCAACACCCAGCTCGTGGCCGCCTTGACGCCGGGAATCCGGCCGAGGTTGGCGACGTCCTGCCCGTGAGCCATGACGACGAGCGGGACTCCGGCGGACCGCGCAGCCAACGCCCCGGCCGCCCCGGCCGGGAAGAGGAAGTGGGCGAAGACCACGTCGGGTTCGAAGCGCCGGGCCGCCGCCCGCGCTCTGCGGGCGAGGCTCGCGTACTCCGTGGGGGGACCGCCACGGCGGCTGATCGAGGCGACCTCGACCTCGTGACCGAGTGCCTCGATCTCCCGCGTGAGCGGCACCAGGAAGCTGCCCAGGTCCGGGTTCTCGGGGCTGGGCCACATCTGGGTGACTACGAGGATGCGCACGGCTACGAGCCTATGCCGCGGTTGTAGGCCTCCGCCGCCTCCCGGATGCCCTCGCCTCGCCGTGGAACCACGGCTTGGCGGGCGTGGAGCCAGTACCGCCGGGCCGAATGGCCCGGCAGGACGAGGGCGGCGAGAGCCCGGAAGACGTATGGCAGGGCAAGCAGCGGGCGTAGCAGGACCGCCTGGGCTCCGCCGAGATGCTTGCGCAGGTAGCGGTCGCGGCCACGGTGGAACTCGACGATTCGGCGCTCGGCCCCGGCGGCGTCCTGGGCCATCTGATCGTGGTGGATCGCGCGGCCGGAAGGCACGTAGAGGATCCGCCAGCCGGCCTCCCTGAGGCGCTTGCAGAAGTCGGTCTCGTCCGAGTAGACGAAGAAGCCGGGGTCGAAGCCGCCGACCTGGAGTGCCGCCTCGCGACGGACCAGCATCGCGCTCGACTGGACCCAGCCGACCGGCCGGGTCGCCTCCCCGGCGCTCTCCACGGTGAACCGGCGGTGCAGGAAGAACGCGCCGGCGAGCGCGGTCTCGGCGCTCGGCAGCCGCCATGCGCAGGGCACCGGCCGGCCATCCGGCGAGAGCAGCTGCGCTCCGGCCACGGCGGCCTCCCGGTCCGCCCGCAGGGCGCCGAGCAGGGCGGGCACCGCTCCGGCCTGCAGCTCCGAGTCCTCGTTGAGCAGAAGGCAGAACTCGCCTCGGGCCTCCTCGACCAGGCGGCTGTCGTTGGCCGCCTTCCCCTCGCGCCGATCGAGGGCGATCAGCCGGATCTCCCGGTTCAGGGCACGCACCGCGTCCGCGGAGCCGTCCTCGGAAGCATTGTCCAGGACCAGGATCTCGTGCGGGAGATCCGGCGGGGTCGTGCGTTCGATCGCCTCCAGGCAGGCGAGCAGGAACTCCCGTCCGTTCGTGTTGACCACGCAATAGGAGAGCAGCACGGCGAGAATGCTCGCCCATGCGCGTCCAACTCGTCGATCCGGCGGCCTACACGCCACCGTATGACCACTCCCTCGCCGCCTCGCTCGCTCGGGCCGGCGCCGAGGTCGAGCTGGTCACCTCTCACTTCTCCTACGGCCCGGTGCCGCGCCCAGATCGAACGGGTGGTTCCTCGGCTTTGCCTGCGGAGCCCGCTCGGACATATGAGACCCGTGAGTTCTTCTACCGGCGGTCTTCGCGCGAGGGCGTCGGGTCGCGTCGGAGGCAACTGCTGCGCGCGGCCGAGCACGTGCCGGACATGCTGCGCTACCGCCGCGCCGCCCAGGAAGCCGACCTGGTCCACTACATGTGGCTCCCGGTCCCCGCCCTCGATCGGCGCCTGCTCGCGCCAAAGCGGCCGCGCCTCTACACGATGCACTGGCGGCTCCCAGAGCCCGGGACGCGGATCGCGAGCACACTGACCCGGTTGCTCGCGGAGATGGACGCCGTGGTGGTGCACAGTGAGCACGGCGCGCGGCGCCTGCAAACCGATTTCGGTGTCGCTCCCGAGATGCTGCGGGTGATCCCGCACGGCGCCTTCGACTACCTCACCCGCCAGGCGGACGAGGCGCCGCTGCCCGCTGAGCTCCGGGAGGTCAGGGACCCTGTGATCGTGGCCTTCGGCCTGGTCCGGCCGTACAAGGGAACCGACATCCTGCTCGAGGCCTTCCGCCGGGTGGAGGGCGCCGAGCTCTGGGTCGTCGGCATGCCGCGGATGCCGATGGACGAGCTCCGCGAGATCGCCAGCCGGGCGCCGGGAAAGGTGCGCTTTGTGGACCGTTTCGTCACCGACCCGGAGATCCCCGCCTTCATGCGGCGCGCCGACCTGGTGGTCCTGCCCTACCGGAACATCGAGCAGTCCGGCGTCCTCTACACGGCGCTCGCCTTCGGGAGGCCGCTGGTGCTGAGCTCGGTCGGCGGCTTCCCGGAGATCGCCGAGCAGGGGGCGGCGCATCTGGTTCCACCCGAGGATCCGGACGCCCTGGCCCAGGCGCTGCGCGAGCTGCTCGCGGATCGCTCCGCCCGCGACGCCCTGGCCGACGCCGCGACGAGTGCGGCCGCGACCACCTACTCGTGGGAGCGGATCGGCGACGCCACGATGGAGTTGTATCGCGATCTGCTTGGCCCGCGGCAATGACCGTCGTCCGCCGATAATCCCCGGCTGATGGCGCTCGAGATCGTCTTCTGGGTGGCCGTGGGCCTGATCGTCTACGCGCATCTCGGCTACCCGCTCCTGCTCCGTGCGCTGGTCGCGCTGATCGGCGAACGCAGTCCGGGGCCCGTGCCGGGCGGCGAGCCGCCGCGCGTCAGCCTGGTCATTCCCGCCCACGACGAGGAGCTGGTCATCGAGCGCAAGCTCGCCAACGCCCGCGCACTCGACTACCCGGGACAGTTGCTCGAGGTGATCGTCGCCTCCGATGGCTCCTCCGATCGCACCGCCGAGCTGGCGCGCTCCCAGGGGGCGGACGAGGTGCTCGAGCTGCCCCGCGGCGGCAAGGTCGCCGCCCTGAACGAGGCGGTCCAGGGAGCCTCCGGGGAGATCCTGGCCTTCTCCGATGCCAACAGCTACTGGCGTCCCGATGCCCTGCGCAGCCTGGTCGACCGCTTCGCCGATCCGCGTGTCGGCTACGCCTGTGGACAGGTTCGCTTCGAGGGGGGCGAGGGGGGCAACCAGGAGGGTCTCTACTGGCGCTACGAGATGGCAGTTCGCTCCCTGGAGACCCGGCTGGCCGGGATCACCGCGGGGAACGGCGGCATCTGCGCGGTCCGCCGCGAGGCCTACATCGAGCTCGACCCGAGCCGCGGGCAGGACATCGGCTTTCCCTTCGAGCTCACAAAGCGCGGCTGGCGCGCCGTCTACGAGCCGGCCGCGGTCGCCGAGGAGAAGATGGCGTCCACGGTCGAGGGGGAGTTCAAGCGCAAGCGCCGCATGATGTGGGGCCTCTGGGACGTGATGCTGAAGTGGGGGATGCTCGATCCGCGCGGATACGGCCCGGCCTATGCGCTCGAGATCTACTCGCACCGCCTGCTGCGCTACCTGACGCCATGGCTGCACCTGATCGCTCTCGCAGTCAACATCCCGCTGCTCTCGCACAGCTGGGTCTACGTCGTGACGATGGCGCTCCAGCTCGCCTTGCTGGCCGGAGCGGCCCTCGGGCGATTCATCCCCCTCCTGCCGCTCCGAATCGCCTACTACTACGTGACCGTGACCGCCTCGATCGCAGTTGGGCTCTGGGACCGGCTCCGCGCCGGTGCCGTTCCGATCGGGTGGGAGAAGGTGGAGGGCACGCGATGAGCGAGACGGACGGCAGGGGCCCCGGCGCCGCCCAGCAGCGCCTCGACCTGCCGGAACCGCCGGTCGGCCCCCGCAAGGGCCTGCCCAGGGCCGCCGACCTCGCGATCGCCGCCGCCGGCCTCGTCCTGGTCACCCCGCTGCTGCTCGCCGCCGCCATCGCGATCCGCCTCGAATCCAGGGGACCCGTCTTCTACCGCCAGCGCCGCGTCGGCAAGGACGGGCTGATCTTCGAGCTCTACAAGCTCCGCACGATGCGGCGGGGCGCGGACGACCCGGTGGGCGTCGGCAGGGCGGTGACCGCTGACGACCCGCGGGTGACGCGCGTCGGCCGCTTCCTGCGTCGCTATTCGATCGACGAGCTGCCCAACCTGATCAACGTGCTGCGTGGGGAGATGCGGATCGTCGGTCCTCGCGCGACCCTGCCCGCCCAGGTCGAGCTCTACACCCCTCGCCAGCTTCGCCGCCTCGATCTCCGCCCGGGTGTGACCGGTTGGGCGCAGATCCACGGCCGCGCCGGAATCCCGTGGGAGGAGCGGATCGAGCTCGACGTCTGGTACGTCGAGCATCGCTCGCTCTGGCTGGACCTGAAGATCCTTGCCAAGACCCCGGCCGCCCTGCTCGGCGGCGCGGGCAACGTGGCGAGCGACCCCTACGCCGGCTCCTCCCCCGATTCGCCGCTGCGGCGGGCGGCCGAGCGCGAACGGGCGGGGGAGCGCTGATGGCGCGCGGCATCTCGCTGAGGGACTTCCGGCCAAAGGACGCCGAAGCCGTCCGGCGCTGGTTCAACTCGCCGGCGGCCACCGCGAACCTGCTCGAGCAGCGCGAGGGGGAATTCACCGACGAGGACGCCCGACGGTGGGTGAGGCGGGCGCTCGAGCAGTCGCAGGACGCGCGCTCGGAGGACCGCAAGTGGGCGGTCGAGGTCGAGGGGATCGACGAGCCGGTTGGCTTCACAGCGCTCTACGGGCTGCATCGCCAGACGGCGCCCGAGCTGGGAGCGATCATCGGCGACGAGCGGGTCCGCGGCAAGGGGGTGGGACGCGAGGCCGAGCGCCTGACGAACCTGAAGGCCTTCGAGGAGTTCGGCGCCCACAAGGTCTACGGCAGGATCCCGGCGACCAACGAGGCGGCGAGAAAGGCGGTCATCTACAACGGCTGGCGGCAGGAGGGGGTCCTGCGCAGGCACGTCCGCCACGGGGACGAGCTGATCGACGTCGAGCTCTGGGGCGGATTTCCGCAGGATCTCCCCGCGCCGCCCGACGATTGATCCGGTGAGGGCCAGGCTGATCGAGGACGGCGGCGCCGGCGCCTCCGACGTCGAGCAGTTCTTTCGCTCCCCGCCCTTCCTCGAGGCGGAGGGGGCCACGCACACGCTCGTGGTCGAGGGTGACCGGGAGCTGCGCCTCCCCCTGATCGTCCGGAGGATCGATTCCAGCGGCAGGGTCGACGCGATCTCGCCCTACGGCTATCCCGGCGCTGACGGCTCGCCGGACGACCCGCCCGAGGCCTCCCGGGTCGACTGGTCCGATACCGGCCTGGTCAGCATCTTCGTCCGGGACCGGATCGGCTCGGGGCCGTGCCTGGCCGGCGGGACGGTGCGGACCCACGTCCACGTGGCGGACGGCGACGGCGGCGTCCGCAAGCGCCTGCGCGAGCAGATTCGCCGCAACGAACGGCGGGGCTGGGAGATCCGGCTCACCTCGGGTCCCGAGGCCGCATCTGAACAGAGGGCCGGGTTCGAGCGCGCCTACGCCGAGACCATGGCCCGCACCGG
Source organism: uncultured Solirubrobacterales bacterium (assembly GCA_963728755.1). Taxonomy (GTDB): domain Bacteria; phylum Actinomycetota; class Thermoleophilia; order Solirubrobacterales; family 70-9; genus DASUPK01. Next base: position 116,779 of record CAVSLI010000004.1, read on the forward strand.
GGCCCCGGAGCGCTACCTCTATCCGAGCGGCTACTTCGAGCGGCTGCTGGGGAGCGAGCGCAGCTGGCTCGTGCTAGCCGAGCGCCAGGGGGCGGTCCTCGCCGGTGCGATCGCGGTGGCGAGCGACGGTTACCTGCACTACTACCTGGGCGGCACGGCGGACGAGGCGCTTCGGGACTCGCCGATGAAGAACCTCTTCTGGGCGATGATCGCCCAGGGAGGCGAGCTCGATCTGCCTGTCAATCTGGGAGGCGGCGTCAGGCGCGGGGATTCGCTCGACGAGTTCAAGCGCGGCTTCGCCAACGCCGAAGCCCCGTGGCACACGCATGAGGTGATCTGCGATGCCGCGGCCTACGAGGAGCTCACCGACGCCGCGGGGAAGGCGCCCGAGGGCTTCTTCCCCGCCTATCGCGCCTGAGCGCGACTCGAGCCCGCCTTGACGCCGCCGCTTCCCTTCTGGCGCCCCCTCTTCTGGCGGCGCTTCTTCGCGAAGTGCTTGATCCGCTTCTGCACGGCCGCCTGGATCTGCGGGATCAGGGGGATCATCCCGCCGCCCGGGCAGGCGGTCAGGCCGAGCGTCGTGTGGCCGATGATCCGCGGGACCGTGATCACGGTGCCCGCCCGGTAGCGACTCTGGGAGCCGCCGGCCGAGGTGAGCTGCACCGCGCCGGTCACCGGATAGGCGCGGTTGATCCCCATCTTCCAAGCCAGGAACCGGATGATCGAACGCTGGGCCTGCGGGGTCGGGGCCTCGCTGGTGTGGTCCCCGATCGAGGCGATCGAGGTGGTCTGGGCGTTGAAGCCCTGCGCCTGTGCACCGACCACCGGGCGCTTCAGCCCGCCGGCGCGGCCCGCATAGAGCGTCCCGTAGCGGTCGACGAGCGCGTTGTAGCCGATGTCGTTCCAGCCGTTGCCGTAAACGTGGAAGCGGCAGATGCCGAGCACGATCGAGGGTGCCTCCTCCGGCGTGTAGTCGTTCGCGTTCACGGTGTGGTGGATCACCGCAGCCTGGACCGCGCCGTACTCGGCCGGCCCCCGCGGCGGGCAGCCTCCGCCCGACAGGTCGGCGCCCCAGCCCGCCCGGCTGACGATCTGTGGCTTGGGGGCCAGCGCCTGCGCCACGGGGGTCGAGGCGACCGAGATGAAGGCGGTGTTGATGGCTCGTCGCGCCGAGTTGAGGAGGCTGCTCGCGAAGCCTCCGGCTGTGCCCGAAACGTTGACGAAGTGCAGCCGGCCTCCCGGCCTGAAGTGCGCCCGCACCTGCGCCTGGTCCGCGCCACCGACGTAGATCGGTGTGCCGTCCTCCTGCTCGACCCAGTTGGTCCACTTTTCCCCTGCGTCGCGGACCCGGATCTGCACGGTGCGCATCTCCCGTGCCACCCCGACCAGGTCGAAGCGGTGAGGCGCCTCGATCGGCGGCGAGATCCAGCGCGGAGGCTTGTCGTGCGGGTGCGCGGCGCGGGCCGCCGCCACCGCAGTGGCGGAGACCCGCTTCGACTTCGGAATCCCACGCTCGAAGTCGACCCCCCCGGACATGTAGGGGCGCAACGACAGAGCGGGCGCCGCGACCCAGGCGAAGCCGCCCAGCAGCGCCAGGCTCACCCCCAGGAGAACCGACCTACGCATCGTGCTTCGGGAACACATCGCCTGCCCACGGGTTTCTGTGGCCCGGGCCGGATCCCCGCCCTGCAACGAATCGCGCGGTTACGGCAAGTCGATCGGAATGCCCTGCTCCGGGCCGTTTCCGCGGTAGGTGTCGCGGAAGTTCCGGATCACGTCGAGGACGGTCTCGTTGTAGTGCGGACAGACGGCTTCGTTGGTCCAGGCCGTGACGGCGACGTCGTAGGGCATGTCCGGGTCGGGATAGAGCAGCATCCCATTCGGATCCGCGTCGAAGACGCCCTTGATCGCCAACTGCTGGTCCTCGGGCAGGGTCGGCTTGTAGTGGATCTCGATCCGGCCATGCTCCATCGCGTGCACCTCGTTCCGGATGTTGGTCGGCTTGCTGGTGTCGCTGGTGATCGGCGTGGTGTAGGCGCCGTCATCGATCGGAACCGGATTGTGGTTGCCCGAGGTCGGCGGCACGGTCTTGTACTCGACTGGGGTGGAGTTGGGAACATGGGTGTTGCCCTCGTCGGGAAGGTTGAGCTTGAGCTCGCATCCCGCCCTCTGGGCGGAGATCCTGAGGTCGGCGAACTGGATCGGCGGGGGGGTCGTGCCCTCGCGGCAGTCCGGCTCGAGCCCCCTGAAGGTGCCGGCGGAGTTCTTGATGTGGGCGTTGTCGCAGGTGCTCGCCTCGGCGCTGCTGCCGCCGCCGCTCGTGATCACCACGACGAGCCCGGCGATCACAGCCAGGGCCAGGATCCCGGCGGCGACATAGCCGGCGATCAGCCTTCGCTGGCCCGTGGAAGCGGCCGCCCGCTCGGCGGCGAGTCGCTGCTGGCGCAGGCGTTCCTTCTCTTCCTTCCGGCTGGCCATCGAGGAGCGGAGAGGCTAGCGGAGGGGATTCAAGCTTCGCTCAGGGCAGATCGGGCGGCGGCGTCCGTGGCCGCCGGATGTGTTGCCGGCTTGCCCTCCCAGACCCCGTCCAGGAAGCGAGCGAGCTCGGCGTCCAGCCGGTTCGGCGTGAGGCGCCATTCGAGGATCGAGTTCGCCTCGATCAGTCTCGCGTTGGGCAGCTCCTCGGCCAGCATTCCCGCGTCCGAGAATGGGTGCAGGGGATCCGCGCGATGGCCGATCACGAGGGCCGGCTGCTCCATCTGCACGCGAAACTGATGGTGAGGAGCCGATGAGCCCAGGAAGAGGCCTTCCAGGACGGCCTCCGATGGAGCGGGATCCTGCCTGAGCCAGTCGAGGCCGATGTCGAGCAGCGGGTTCGTTCGGGGGATGCGCCTGGCGCCGGCGGCGAGCAGCTTCAGGAGCGGCTCTCCGAAGCGCAGGCCGACCATGATCGGCGTGAAGACCACGGCCGCGGCGAGCAACGCGTTGTCGAGCACGGGCATCTCGACCATCATCGCCTTCACCCGCTTGGGCTCGAGGTAGGCCATCTCGAGCGTCACGTTGGCGCCCAACGAGGTGCCGCCCACCACCGCGTCCTCGAGGTCGAGGTGATCGAGCAGTGCCTCGACCTGTCGGGCGAAGAAGGTCATCGAGTACTGCGACATCTCCGCCGGCCGGTCGGAGCGGCCGTGACCCAGCAGGTCAACGGTGATCACGCGGTTGCCATGCTCCGCCATCGCGGGGCCCAGCCGGTCGAACATGCGGCGGTTCATGAGCAGGCCGTGGATCAGGACGAGCGGCCGCTCACCCGCGCCGTACTCCTCGTAGGAGATCCGGAAGCCGTTGTAGTCGAATTCGGGCATGTGAACGACGAGTCTAGGCGGACCTCAGGTCGCTCGGACCGCCGCCGGCTCCTCAAAAGGGCCGGCCTCCCAGGGCTTTGCGGCCTGCAGCGCCGCGAGGATCGCTCGCGTCGCCGGCCAGCGGTTGAGCGCGTAGAAGTGGATGCCCGGCGCCCCCTCCCGAAGCAGCTCGGCACATTGCTGGGCGGCGTAGGCGACCCCGATCCCGAACTCCGCCTGCTCGTTGCCGTCAGCGGCCTCCATGGCGTCTGAGAGCCGGTCAGGGATCCTCGCCTCGCAGAGCTCGGCGATCCGCGCGATTTGCTTGTAGCGGGTCATCGGCATGATGCCGGGGATGATCGGTACCTCGATGCCTGCCGCCCGCACCGCCGGCACGAAGTCGAAGTACGAACGGTTGTCGTAGAAGAGCTGGGTGATCAGGAAGCTGGCGCCGTTGTCGACCTTGGTCTTCAGGTAGGCGATGTCGGCCTCCATGCTGGCGGCCTCCGGGTGCACCTCGGGGAAGCAGGCGCCCCCGGTCGCGAGCTCGGGATGCGTCTCGCTGATCACCGCCGTGAGGTCCGCGGCGCTGCCCAGGCCTCCCTCAGGCTGCTCGAAGTCCGTCTGGCCGCGGGGAGGGTCTCCGCGCAGGGCCAGGATGTTCTCGATTCCGGCGTCGGCGATCTCGTCGACGATCTCCTGCAGGGCCTCCCTGGTCTCGCCGACGCAGCTCAGGTGGGCCATCGCCTCCACTCCGTGTTCGTCGCGGATCTCGCGGGTGATCTCCACGGTTCCCTCGCGCGTCGCGCCGCCTGCTCCGTAGGTGACCGAGAAGAAGCTCGGCCCGAGCTTCTGGAGGACGTCGACGGTCTCGAACAGCGTCTCGCGGCCCTCCTCCGTCTTGGGGGAAGAACTCGACCGAGAAGACCGGCCGCGAGGTGGCGAGGATCTCGTCGATTCTCATCGGGGCAAGGGTATTGACCGGCGAATCCCGCCGAGCCAGCCGGTGTTCACGCGGCGGCGTCCGCCCTGGGAACGCGCGAGGGCCGGGCGCTGGCCCGGCCCTCGCACTCAAAACAGCCTGCGTCAGGCGGGAATTTCTTCCTCTTGGTGCGCCTGCAGCACCTCCTCGCCCTCCTCGCCGGTGCGGATGCGAATCGCCTCCTCCACCGGCAGGACGAAGATCTTCCCGTCCCCGACGTCGCCCGTGCGGGCGTGCTTGAGGATCGTCTCGACCACCAGGCCCTTGTCCTTGTCTTCGACGACGACCTCCACCTTCAGCTTCGGCCGCACGTTGACGGTCAGACTCGAGCCGCGATAGGTCTCGACGACGCCCTTCTGACGCCCGGATCCCTTCACCTCGCCGATCGACAGGGAGGGGAACCCCTTGTCGAGCAGCTCGGTCCGGATCGGCTCGAACGCCTCGTGTCGGATGAATGCCTCGATCTTCTTCATGTTCACCTCCTCACTTGGCGTTGGCGTCCGCGGTCATCGCCGTGGTGCCGAGAGCCGGCTGGCCAACGGGCAGGGGCCCGCTCGCCGCACCCGGGTACTCGGGCTGCGGGATGAACTGCTCGGGGTAGCCGTACATGCCGTGCTCGGAGATGTCGAGCCCGGCGTCCTCTTCCTCGGGCGTCACGCGGAGACCGATCGTGTGCTTGATCGCGTAGAACACGATGTATGAGACCACGAACACGGACGCGAACGCCACCAGAATGCCGAGCGCCTGAACGCCCAGCTGGTGGAAGCTGCCGCTGTACCAGAGGCCCGGGTCGCCGACGCCGTTGAGCTCGGCCAGCCGCGGGGAGGTGAAGATCCCGCAGCAGAGCGTTCCCACGATTCCGGCCAGCCCGTGCGCCGAGAGCGCACCGACCGGGTCGTCGAGGTACTTGTCGATGGTCAGGACGCCGAACACGACGACGACTCCCGCGATCGCACCGATGATCGGCGCGGCCCAGAACTCGACGTAGCCGGAAGGAGCGGTGATCGCGACGAGTCCCGCGATCGCGCCGTTGCCGGCCATGCCGATGTCGATGGTCTTCCGCATCAGGTACATCGTGCTCACCGCGGTGATCACGCCCGCGGCTGCCGCCAGGTTCGTCACCAGCGCGACCTCGGCGAACCGGTTGCCCAGCGCCCCGAGGGTCGAGCCGGGGTTGAAGCCGAACCAGCCGAGCCAGAGGATCAGCACTCCGAGCCCAACGAGCGGCATCGAGTGCCCCGGGATCGCCCGCGGCTTGCCGTCACCTCCGTACTTCCCGCGACGCGCGCCGAGCAGCAGAAGGGCGGCCAGGGCTCCCGTCGCGCCGATCAGATGGACCACCGTCGATCCGGCGAAGTCCTGCATGCCGAGGTTCGCCTGCAGCCAGCCGCCACCAAAGATCCAGTGGCTGATGATCGGATAGATCAGCGCGCTGAAGATCACCGCGTAGATCACGTAGGCGGCGAACTTGATCCGCTCCAGCGTCGTTCCCCAGATGATCGCCAGCGAGACGGCGCAGAAGACGAACTGGAAGAACAGGAGCGCCGACGGGCTGATGTTGACCACACCCAGCAGCGGGATCTGTGAGGCGGCCTGGGCGGGATCTCCGCTCACATTGAGGAAGAACCCGTGGGTACCGGCGATCGCCCCCGCGCCGCCGAAGGCGAGCGCGAACCCGACCGCCCAGTAGGCGATGGAGGCGATCGAGTAATTGACCAGGATCTTGGCGACCCCGGCTCCCGCGTTCTTCATCCGCGAGAACCCGATTTCGAGCAGGACGAACCCGGCCTGCATGAACATCACGAGGACGCCGGCGACGACGACCCAGAGCGTGTTGAGCGACGAGATCGTGTCATTGAGCGTCGGGTCCTGGGCGAACGCCGCGGTCGGCAGCGCGAGCACCAAAACCCCTGCAAGGGCTAGGGCCCAGAGGAACTTTCGACTCATTTCCCTTCCTTTCCATGCCCGCCGAGGCAGCCTGCGGCGGTCGCGGTTTGCGTCGGCTAGCACCGTATGAACGCCCTCGCGGCGATTCTTTGGACGCCTGTCGGAAAACGGCCCGGCGCTTTTCACCGGATGGTCGAAATGCCTGCAAATCAGGCATCGCCAGCGGGAACAAAGCCGCCGCGCAAACCTCAATAGCCTGCCCGCATGGTCCCTGAACGGACGCTGACGGAGCGCGACCTCAATCGCGCGCTGCTCGCACGGCAGCTGCTCCTCGAGCGAAGCGGGGCGACGGTACCCAAGGTGCTCGATCGCATGGGCACCCTGCAGGCCCAGTACGCCCCCTCGATGTACATCGGCCTGTGGTCCCGGATGGAGGCCTTCGGTCGAGATCGGCTGGACGAGGCTCTCGAGCGCCGCCGGGTCGTGCAGGGGACGCTGATGCGGGCCACGATCCACCTCGTCTCGAGCTCGGACTACTGGCCCGCCGCGATCGGAATCCGGCGCGGGCGCCGTGAGCTCTGGCTGAAGGCGAGCTATCGCCGCGACTACAGCGCCGCTCAGATGTCGGCGGCCGCCCGCAAGCTTCGTCGCCGGCTCGGGGACGGCACGATGACCCGCAACGAGATCCACGAGCTGCTCGGCTCGGACAGCGTGGTCACGAACGGGGTGAACATGTGGATTGACCTGGTCAGAGTGCCGCCATCCGGGACCTGGGAGCGCCGGCGCGCGGACATCTACGCCGCGGCGGAGCACTGGCTCGGCCCACCACCGTCAGCGCTCGACGAGGGCGTGGGCATCGAGTTGCTCATCCGGCGCTACCTGACGGGGTATGGCCCGGCGGCAGTCGACGAGATCGCCGACTGGGCGGGTTTGCACCCGAAGCGGCTCGCTCCGACGGTCGAGCGGATCAAGCTGCGCAGGTTCGTTGGGGAGGACGGCACCGAGCTCCTCGACCTGCCTCGGGCGCCCCTGCCCGACCCGGAGACGCCGGCGCCGGTTCGCTTTCTGCCCACCTGGGACGCGACCCTGCTTGTGCACGCCCGCCGCACCGGTGTGCTGCCCGAGGAGCACCGGCCGAAGGTCTTCAACACGCGGACTCCGCAGTCCGTCCCGACGTTCCTGGTCGATGGGCGGGTGGCCGGCACCTGGCGGTTCGAGAAGGGCAAGATCAAGACGAAGCCGTTCGGCAAGCTCGACGCAGCAGCGCGGCGGGAACTGAGGGAGGAGGCAGAGCGCCTTGGCGAGCTCCACCGGTAGCCGGGCGGGATTGCTCGGGGCCGGCCTGGCCCTCCTGCTCGCATTCGCGCTGGTCGGCTGCGGCGACGATTCGCCGCCTCGGCCCCCGGGGCCGCTGGCCGACACACTGAGCGAGATCGGTGGCGGTGGGGAGCACGGCTCACTCGGTGTCGGCTGGTCCGAGCCGGCGCTGGCGAGCCAAGCCGGCGTCCCACCGAGGCTGATCGCCCGTGCGCTGGCACCGAACGCCGAGAGCGTGGTCGAGCGCGGGGCGGTCCTTCGCCGCCGCTTCGGCGTCGACCCCCTCTCCGCCCAGCGGCTGGTCTCCGTGGGCGGCTCCTATGCCTTCGGGCTCCGGCTGGACGGGGTCGACGGCACCGGTCTTCGTGACGCGCTCGTTCGTGCCGGAGGCCGGGTGAAGGATGGCGAAGGGGTCGAGCTCGTGGACGTGGGTCCCTACGCGCAGGTACCGCAGCCCCTGCTCAGCTCGGGTGTCTTGGGCCTGGGAGCTCGGGACGCGTTCGGGCCCTCATCGACGGTGCTTGCGATCTCATTGACCGCGCGCGCCGCACTCCTGGGGCGCGGTGGCCGCTTGATCGAGCAGCCGGTCTACCGCGCCGCGGCCGACTGCCTCGGCGACGTGGTCGCTGCCCGGATGATCCCGGACAAGCTGCTGCTCTCGACCGAGGTCGGAGTCGAGCTCGTCGCCTTGGGGATCGCGCGAGGGCGTGAGGTCCTCTGCGTTCTCGGCGAGACAGAGGACCGGGCGCGGGAAATCGCGGCCAACCTCAGGGTGTCGTTGGCCCCGAGCGCCAGGGACCCTCGCACCGATACACCGGTCGCGGCCGAGGTTCGGGCGCACGACGTCGAGACGAGCTCCTATGAGGGTGTCGAGGTCGTCCGCGCCACGGTCACCCCGGTGGGGGGCGCGCCACGAGGCTTCTTCTTCAGCACGATCGGCAGGGGCAGCCTCGTCCAGATGATCAACGGTCAATAAGCTCCGGGGCCTGATGCGCCGGCGGGTGACCGGACGTCTGGCTCTCGGTGCGGCTCTTGCGGCGCTGGTGCTGCCCACGAGCACGGCTGGGGCTGCCGCGGAGAGAGCGGCCAAGCCGCTGCATCTGGCCAATGCCTGCTTCGCGCTGCGGTCGGTCTCGACGGGTAGGTACGTCGGCGCGAGCGGCGAGACCTACAGGGCTGACCAGCCGGCCGGGGGCACCGCCTCCGCGTTCTTCTGGAAGCCCTCCAGCCTGCGGAGCTACCTGCCCATGGACCGTGACGGCCGGCTGCTCGCCCTCGGGTCCGGCGGCGTGATCGGGCGAGCCCAGTCTCCGGGCCCGTCCACTGACTGGCGCGTCACCCAGTCCTCCGGCCGTGCGCTGTCCCTGCGGCCGCTGGGACAGCGGCGCTCGCTCGCCGCCCGGGGCTCCGGCGACCTCGTCCTCGCCTCCGGACATGGGAAGGCCACCCTGTTCGTCCCGGTTCGCGTCCGAGGCTGCGGTCAGTTCCCGGAGGCGAACGTGGGCGCGACCGGCAGGGCCTTCCGGGGGACCGATCACAAGGGCAACGTCATCGGCTTCGCCGACATGCACCTGCACATCACCGCCAACCAGCGCGCGGGCGGGCGGGTGATCTACGGCGAGCCCTTCGATCCCTACGGGATCACCGAGGCCCTCGGCCACGACGCCTCCGTCCACGGCGCCGACGGGAGCGAGGACGTCACCGGGAACCTGCTGCGCACCGGCCTCCCGTTCGGCACTCACGACACCCACGGCTGGCCGACCTTCGCCGGCTGGCCCGTCCACGACACCGTCACGCACCAGCAGGCCTACTACGTCTGGCTGAAGCGAGCGTGGATGGCGGGCGAGCGGCTGGTCGTGGCCCAGACCGTCGAGGACCAGCCGATCTGCGAGATCGAGCCGCGCCAGGTCCACTCCTGTGACGAGACCGAGGCCGTCCGGCAACAGGTCCAGACGCTCCGTGGCCTGCAGGGTTATGTGGACGCGCAGGCCGGCGGGAAGGGGAAGGGCTGGTTCCGGCTCGTCTACAACCCGCGTCAGGCACGTGCCGCGATCGAAAGGGGCCGGATGGCCGTGCTGATCGGGATCGAGTCGTCCAATCTGTTCGGCTGCAGCGAGCAGATGGACCGGCCCGAATGCACCCGGCGTGACATCGACCGGGGGATCCGGAGGGCCCGGCGGCTCGGCGTGCGGAGCGTGTTCCCGATGCACTGGACCGACAACGCCTTCGGCGGCGCCGCGATCGAGGGAGGTGGGCGGGGGACGTTCATCAACATCCTCGAGGCCTTCCAGACGGGGCACTACTTCCGCGCCGGCCCCTGTCCACAGCCCGGACAGGGCGAGGAGCTGGACACCCTCAGCCCGGTCGAGCTCTCCGTGCTGGCGAGTTTCTTCCCCGCGGCGGCGCCGCTGGCGCAGGCCGGGATGCCGACCTATCCCGCCGGCCCGCAGTGCAACGTCAAGGGCCTGACGCCGCTCGGGGCCTATCTGATCAAGCAGCTGATGGCGAACCACATGCTGATCGAGATGGACCACATGAGCGAGTTGGCCCGGGAAAACGTGCTGCGGATGGCGACCCGGCGGCACTATCCGCTCGTCTCGAGCCACACCGGGACAGGCGGGTTCTGGACGCCACAGCAGCTCCGGCTGATCTACAGGCTGGGCGGGATGGCGGCCGCCAGGGCCGACACGGCGCCCGCCCTGGCCGCGAAGATCGAGGTGCTCAAGACCCGCCGCAGCAAGAAGCACTACTTCGGGGTCGGGCTCGGGACCGATACCGGCGGTTTCTCGTCGCTGCCTGGACCGCGCCAGGACGCCGCGCAGTCGCCGGTCACCTATCCGTTCAAGGCCCTCTACTGCAACGTTCGCCTCCAACGGGAGCGGAGCGGCGGCCGGACGTTCGACCTGAACGCCGATGGCGTTGCCCACTATGGATTGATCCCAGATCTGCTCGCCGACATGCAGCAGCACGGCGGCGGGGCGGCGATGCGGTCGCTCTTCCGCTCGGCTGAGGCCTACCTGCGGATGTGGGAGCTCGCCCAGGCGCGCTAGTGGCCCGGCCGCCCCAGCTGATCAACGGGAGATTGGCAGGGCTTCGAGCCAAGCCGCGACCGCGTCCGCCACGGCTTCGGTGTCGGCCTTCAGGCCATGGTCGCCCGCAACCTTGGCCACCTTCCGCTTCGGTCCCTCGGGTGGCATTCCGAACCGATCACTCTCGCCCTGGACGACCAGGACGGGGACGTCGACGGCCTCGAGCTCGGGAAGCCGGCTCTGCCGCGGCTTGTCTCCGCGCCGAGGAGGCGCGAGCGGAAAGGCGAGACAGATGACGGCTTCGGCCGCCGTGCGATCCACCGTTCGACAGGCGACGCGCGCTCCGAGAGAGCGGCCGCCGACGACGAGCGGCAGGCCCTCGAGCTCTGAGGCGCGCAAGTGCTCGATCACAGCGACCCAGGACTCGTCGAGCCGCTTGGCCGGGGCGGGGGAGCGCCGGCCGGCGACGCGGTAGGGCTGCTCCACCAGCGCGACCGTGAAGCCCGTGCCCACAGCCGCCTCCCTTGCGGCGAGCAGGTCCGGCGCCTCGATTCCTCCTGCGGCACCGTGCCCGAGGACCAACGCCCCCCTTGTCCCGTCAGCCTCGCGCAGCTCAGCGCGTGCCGGGCCGGACGGGGTGTCGATCTGAACGGGCAGTGGAGCTAGCCGGACTCGAACCGGCGACCTCCTGGGTGCGATCCAGGCGCTCTCCCAACTGAGCTATAGCCCCGCGGGTGAAAAAGGGGAAATATGTTCGAACGGTTACGCGACGGGGAGCCCCGACCCGTTCGGGCCCAAGGATACGTTGTCGCGAGGGTGAGCTTCGGCCGACGCCTTCATCGCCACCCCGAGGGGCGCACGGCAGCGGATCGCCAAAAGCCCCCGGAAAATGGTCGGTTGGATGCAGGCCCTGAGCGCCCGCCCAGCTATCACATCAGTGGCGCAGCGCCTAAGCTGTGACCCTTCGAGGCGGGCAAACCGCGCATCATGGGCATACTCGACGACGCGATCCGCGAACACCTCGATCTGAAACGCAAGCACGGCTCGCGGGATGCCGAGTTGCGGGAGCTCGAGGACGAGGCATTCGGCTCGGGCGATCAGCCCGACCCGTTCGTGGGCGGCGAGCTCTACGGCGAGGTTGCGGCGACCGGGACGGTGGAGGCCGGGAACGAGGAGCCCACGCGCCTGGTCGAGGCGTGAGTCCCTGCAGCCGGCGGAGCCGGCGGCCGAGTCCGAGGGGCTTCGACCCACGGAAGGGCCGCCCGCGCCGGAGGACGTCCGCTCTTCGGAGTCCGATCCCGAGGCGCTGCAGCCCTCCGAGCCGGGGGCTGCGCCCGAGCTGGAGACGTCGGATCAGTCGATCACGGCCGAGCCGCCGGGCCCCATCCCCGGTCAGGTGGAGCTGCCCGGGCAGGATGAGATCCCGGGCCAGGAACGGCTCGACGCCGAGCCCGAGCCTCGGCCGTCCACCGAGGAGCCCGAGAGCTACCGGCCCGTGGAGGACACCTCCGAGCAGACGCCGGAGCCGCCATCTCCGTCGGAATCGCTCGAGGAGCTGATCGCCGAGGAGGAGCCGTTCCCGGAGGACTCCGAGGGCCCGCCACCGCCACCGGTCACATCCGAGGCCGAACGCGAGCCCGAGGCGCGGCCACTGGAACCGCAGCCCGACGCGCAGGCGCCGCCCGACCCGGAGAGCTCCGCTCCCGATCCACCGCCTCCGCCGCCGGATCCGAGCTCCGAGCCGCCGGGCCGGGCCCGCGGCCGGGCCGACGTGCCGACCCAGGAGCATCCGCCGCCGGGCGACACCGGTGACCTGCCCCCACTGCCCGACGATGAGCCCGAGCTCGGCAGGCCGGACACCTCGTACGAGCTTCCCTCGATGGAGGAGCGGCCCCCCGCGGACGAGCCGGTCTCCGAGGAGGAACCGATCTCCGACGAGGACGCGCTCCCTGAGGACGCCGCCTCCGCGAGCTCGGACGGGCCGCAGCTCTACGACTTCGAGACTGACGAGGATTCGATGCCGCCTTCCTCGAGCGAGTCGGCCGTCGACGACGACTTCGAGGCGCTCGGGCCGGCCGAGGAGACGCCCTACCTCGACGAGGAGGAGGCGTATCCGGAGGAGCCCGCCTCGGAGGTCGAGTCGGGCGGCGAGGGCTACGAGGAGCCCGGAACCGAGGTCAGGCCCGCCGTCGAGGACGAGGAGCCCGAGGAGCGCCGGTCATTTGACACCGAGGAGCGCCTCGAGACGGAAGAAGGGGAGGAGGACCTCTGGTTCGAGAAGGGCCCGCCCAAGGACTTCGACTTCGACGACTAGACGTACCCGCGGGTACGGGACGCCTCGACCACCCTCTCGATTCCGACCAGATAGGCCGCCTCGCGCAGCGAGAGGCGCTCCCCCCTGGCGCGAGCGCTCACGTCGCGATACGCGTGCCGCATGATCCCGCCGAGCTTGTCATTCACCTCACGCTCGGACCAGCGGAAATGCTGAAGGTTCTGGACCCACTCGAAGTAGGAGCAGACGACCCCGCCCGCGTTCGCCATCACGTCCGGAATCACGTGGACGCCCTTCTCGTCGAGGATCTCGTCGGCGGCCGGCGTTGTCGGGCTGTTGGCGCCCTCGATGATCATCCTGGTGTTGATCCGGTCGGCGTTGCCCTCGTGGATCATCCCGCCGAGCGCTGCTGGAATCAGCACGTCACACTCGATCGCGAGCAGGTCGTCGGGGCTGATCACCTCCGCGTCCGCGAACTCCGTGAGCTCGCCGCCCTCGCGCAGATGGGTGGCCAGGTCGTCGGCGTCGATGCCGCCGTCGCTGCGGATCGCGCCGGTTGCGTCGGAGACGCCGACCATCGTGGCGCCGAGCTGCTGCAGGATCCGGGCGGCCCAGGAACCGACGTTGCCGTAGCCCTGGACCACGAAGGTGCTCTCGGCCGGCGTCAGGCCGAGCTGCGGAGCGGCCTCGCGGAACATGTAGACGCAGCCGCGGCCGGTCGCCTGCTCGCGCCCGTATGAGCCCTCGAGCGCGATCGGCTTGCCGGTGCAGATCGCGGGGGTGTGACCGTGGAGCTTGCCGTACTCGTCCATCAGCCAGGCCATCACCTGGGCGTTCGTGTTGACGTCCGGAGCGGGGATGTCGCGGGTCGGGCCGAGGATCTTCTCGATCTTGTCCATGAATGAGCGGGTGATCCTCTGTACCTCGTCCCGCCCGAGCTCGTCGGCCGGACAGTTGATGCCGCCCTTGGCGCCGCCGAAGGGGATGTTCGCGACTGCGGTCTTCCACGTCATCAGCGAGGCGAGGGCGCGGACCTCGTCGACGTCGACCTCGGGGTGATAGCGAATGCCGCCCTTGTAGGGACCCCGCGCGCCGTTGTGCTGGATCCGGTACCCCGAGAAGGTGTGGATCTTGCCGTCCGAGAGCTTCACCGGGATCTGGACGGTGACCTCGCGGTACGGCGTCCAGAAGACGGCGCGGACGTCGTCGGGAAGCTCGAGGCGCTCGACGGCACGGTCGAAGTAGTGACGGACGATGTCCAGGTTCGACACCTCCGCGCGCTGGCCGGGCTTCGGGTGGCCCTTGGCGGCGGCGCGCTCCTTCGTCTCGTCGACCGCGGTGGGCGACTTGTCCGTTGCCTTGCCGTTTCCCCCGGATTGACCTTGCTTGGCCTTGGTGGCCATCACCCCTCCTGGGATGCGAGGGCGCGCCGCCAGGCGCGACCCGTGTGTTGAGGCCAGCGCGGCCAGTCTCTCACAGGGGGTTTCACGGGGAAGCACATACCCGCCCTACAATCGGCCACCCACGGGGCCATAGCTCAGTTGGGAGAGCGCGGCGTTTGCAACGCCGAGGTCGCGGGTTCGAGCCCCGCTGGCTCCATCCCCTCCCCGCACGGCCGCTAGCCGAGGGCCGCGAACTCGTCGTCCGTGAGCTCGATCTCGAGCGCGCCGAGGTTCTCGCGAAGGTGCGCGATCGAGAGGGTCCCGGGGATCGGCAGTATCACCGGTGAGCGGCGAAGCAGCCAGGCGAGCGCTATCTGCGCGGGCGTTGCGTCGTGGCTCTCCGCGATCTCCCCGAGCTCCGGGAGACCACCACCCTTGAGCGGGTAATAGGGGACGAAGACGATCCCGTTCTCCTCGCAGTAGTCGATGACGTCGTCCGAGCCGCGCTCGGCGACGTTGTAGTGGTTCTGCACGGCCGCGATCGGGACGACCCTGCGCGCGGCCTCGACCTGGTCGAGATCGACGGCGGAGATCCCGACCTCCCTGATCTTTCCCGCGTCCCGGTACTCCGCGATTGCGCCGAGGCTCTCCTCGAGCGGCGTCTCCGGATCGACGCGGTGCAGGTAGTAGAGATCGATCGCGTCGGTCCTGAGGCTCTCGAGACTCTGCTCGATCTGCTCGCGGAGCGCCTCGGGGCTGCCCTTGCCGCTGTAGCCGCCCTTCGTGGCCACCACGACTCCCTCGGGCTTCGGGGAGAGCGCCTCGCCGATCGCGCGCTCGCTGTCACCCGCCGTGTACACGTGGGCCGTGTCGATCATGCCGAGCCCCGCCTCGGCCGCCTCGCGCAGGAAGGCGTGGTTCTCCGGTGTCGAGGTCAGCCGATTTGTCCCAAGACCGATGCGTGCGACTTCGATACCCGCAACCGTGAGCGTCCGAGAGGACGCTGAAGGCTGAGTGACCATCGCATCAGACTACGAGAGCGGGGGCGCCAGCTCTCAAGCATGCCGACGCTACCGGCCGTTTTACCCCCTGGGCGGCGGAGCCACAGGGCGCGCCGGCGACGTTGGCACGGTCGCCCCGACCTCGATGAAGCCCGCTCGCAGAAGGGCGGGCACCTGGGTGAGCGGATTCGGTGAATGCAGCAGCACCAGTCCGAGGTGATGTCCGTCCAGGCGCGCCGTGGTGACGTAACAGCTCCCGGCCGCGTCGGTGAAACCCGTTTTCAAGCCCGTCACCTGAGCGCCGGGCACGCCGTTGAGGCCGTGCTGCAGGAAGTAGTGGTTGTTGGTCAGGTAGAGGTGCTTGCCCCTGATCGGAAAGCGCGGCTTCGCGTAGCGCGTCCGGGCGATCCGAGCGATCCGCTTGTTCGCCAGGTCCGCGCGCGCCAGGATCGCCAGGTCGCGCGGACACGAGTGGTTGCCGCGGTCGCGCAACCCGTTTGGGGTCGTGAAGTGCGTGCAGGAGAGCCCCATGGAACGCGCCTGCGCGTTCATCTCCTTGATGAAGTGGGGGACGCTCCCGCCGTCATGTTCGGCCAGGGCGACGGCCGCGTCGTTCGCCGAGATCAGGATCAGCGCCTTCAGCAGCGCTTCGAGCGGGACCTTGCGGCCCCGCGGCAGCAATCCGGTCGCCGAACCCTGCGTCTGCGCCGCATTGCGGCTCACCTTCACACGCGCATCCGGCTGATCGATCCGCGCGACCATCAGCGCAGTCATCATCTTGGTCAGGCTCGCGATCGGCCGCTCCAGGCCGGGATTGCGCTGCCACAGCACCTCGCCGCTCTTCACGTCGAAGAGGATCCCCGCCAGTGGCGGGTGCTTGAACCGGTAGTGCACCGGCAGTGGGCCCGTCACGGGCTGAAGCGCGAAGTGCAGATCGCCTGGACGTTCCGCCACCGCCAGATCGGGCGCAGACCGCCCGGTGCTCTTTCGCGATCGGCGGCCCGCTTCGCCAGGAATGCCGTTGGCCCCGGCGCCGCCCACGGCGGAGAGCGAGGGGTTGGTGTGCGTCGATTGGGTGTCCCCGTCGCCGGCGCTCTCGGGCCAGATCGCGATGGCGATGACCGCCGCTGCGCCGAAGGCGAGCAGAAGCCCCAGAATCCCCACGATGCGCTTACTCATCCGGGGGGTTGCGGAGCGCGCCGATCAGGCCGGCCGCGATCATCCCGACGATCAGCAGCGAGATCCCGTACAGGATGATCGCCCCGAGGTCGCCGTAGGTCCGCAGATGCAGCCCGGTGTCGGCGATGACATAGAGCGTCACGGCCGCGAAGAACCCACAGAAGAGCAGGCCGATCAGCAGCAGAGCGTTGCGGAGATCGGGATCCAATTTGTCTCAGTAGACCGGTAATCGCGGTTGTTCTTCTCTGCCTCCCCGGCCCGTGACGGAAAGCATGATGGCGGCGATGGCCAGTCCGAAGGCGAAACCGCCCACGTGTGCGAAATAGGCGACTCCCTCGCCGCCGCCCGTCTCGACGGCGACCTGCCCCAGGGCCGGGACGAACTGGAGGATGAACCAGGCGGCGAGCAGGATCAGCGCCGGTATCTCCACCAGCGTGACGAAGAAGATGATGAAGATCAGGGTCAGGACCCGGGCTCTCGGGAAGAGCAGCGCGTAGGCACCGAGCACGCCGGCGATCGCGCCGCTCGCGCCGATCGTGGGGGCGGTGGACGACGAGTCGATCAGGGCCTGGGTGTAGACGGCGATCAGGCCCGCGAGCAGATAGAAGATCAGGAACTTCACCCGGCCCAATCGGTCCTCGATGTTGTTGCCGAATACCCAGAGGAACAGCATGTTGCCGGCGATGTGCAGGAAGCCACCGTGCATGAACATCGAGGTGAAGAGGGTCTCCCACCAGGGCGCCTGATCGATCGGGACCGGCTCGGCCTGCGGATCCTGTCTGCCGATCGCTACGGCCTGGTCGTACTCCCTCGTTCCGGGGCAGACCACGCCGGCCTCCAACTGGCCCTCGGAGTTGGGTACGCCACCGACGACGCAATCCCTTGAATCGGTGTGCGTGATCCGGTATGGGATCGCGCCGTACTCGAGGGAACTCTGGTCGATCGAGCCGAAGCCGACCTGATCAAGCTTCTTGTCCGTGGGGAAATTGAGCTGCCAGATGAAGACCGCGACGTTGATCACGATCAGGGCCACGGTCAGCACCGGGAACCGCGCGGTCGGGTTGTTGTCCTTCAGCGGCAGCACCGGGCTCGCGAAGCGTAGTCGCGGGCCCGATGCCGTCGTCCGGCTACCGTCCGCTGCGCTGGTTCGGGGGCGGAATCTCGTCCCGCAGCGCGGGCAGGTTCGCCGAGCGAGGCGGAGGCAGCGCGCGGCGGCCACCCGAGCCAGCTGCCACGGCACCGCTCTTGGTCCAGCGGACCGGCAGTGGATCGTTCTGCAACAGGAGGGGCCAGGTGGGCACGTCGAGGTTCCCGCTCTGCGGCAGGCCGTGATCGGCCTGGAAGGAGTAGACGGACGCCTGCGTGGAGGCCTGGTAGTAGCCGGTGATCGGGACGGAGTAGCCGGCACCCGCCAGCAGCTGCTGAGCCCAGGCGACGAAGTCCCCCTTCGAGCCGAGGCGGAGGAAGGGATAGCTCGGATATGGGGTGACCGCCGCGGGGGTGATCGGGGTGCCGACGGCCGTCCACTGCCGCTTGCGGGCCGATTGCCAGCTCCACCAGCTGACCCCGTCGAAGCCATGCGCCATCGCCAGCGCCCGGAAGCGCTTGATCTGGCCCGCCTTCGGGTTGTTGTAGACCTGCCCGAGCGGGTCGATCTGCCGCCTGTAGATGCGGTTCCACACCCAGGTGTGGATGAACCCGGTGTCGACAGTGGTGCCGATCTCCTTCCAGTAGAGCTGCGGCACGTTGTACTGGGCGCCTCCGGGCCCGAGGAACACCGAGTACGGCAGGGCGGGGTGATAGTCGACATAGGGGAAGCTGGCGAGCCCGATCGGATAGTCCTGGCCGACCATCGAGCGCAGGATGCCCATGTAGATGGAAGCCTGCGGGTAGCGGCCCTCGTACTGTCCCTCGACGTCCATCACCAGGCAGTCGGCGCCGCGCGCCACGGCCGCCGCGCCGACTCGCGCCTCCTTGCCCGGTTTGCGTCCGTAGACGAACTGCCAGGCGCAGACGTTCAATCCGCGCGCGTGCAGCCGGCTGACCATCGACGAAGAGAACTGGCCCCAATAGCGCGTGCCGTCGCCCGACTTGATCAGCACCGTCTCGATCCCCCGCGCGTGCGCCTTGTTGGCGATCTTGCCGAGGTTGCCGTGCGCGGAGCGGCTCAGGTACCAGATCCACATGCCGTCGCCCGCCAGCGGGTGCTTCGCCTTCTGACCGGTTTCGGTCGTCGGTGTCGAACCGGGAGTCTGCGAGAGGGCGCCGCCGGCAAGCGATCCCGCCACCATGACAGTGGCAAGGCTGGCGACGAGTGCAAGGAGCTTTCTGCTTCGGCGGAGGCGCATCGGTCCGAGGCTACGAGTGAAGGAACACCCCTCCGCAACGACTGTTGCGGAGGGCCGTGGCTAGCCGCCGGCGTACTCCCAGGCCGGTCCAGCCGAGCGGCACGAGCAGGCCGCGGTAGAACTCCAGGCTCCTGTCGAGGTCGGAGACGACCAGATCGACCTGGCTGAACTTGGAGGGCGCCGGCGCGGGCAACCTGCGCGGGTCAGGCGGCTCCAGCCGCCGCCCGGCGCTCCTCGACCATCTGAGCGGTTTCATCCGCGTGGTAGGACGAGCGAACCAGCGGACCCGAGGCGACCGACTCGAAGCCGAGCTCGCAGGCGGCCGTCTCGAGGGCCGCGAACTCGTCGGGGTGCCAGTAGCGCTCGACCGGCAGGTGCTTCTCGGTGGGTCGCAGGTACTGCCCGACGGTCAGTACCTGGACACCGTGCTCTCGCAGGATCACGAACGCCTCGACCATCTCGTCGAACTTCTCACCCAGGCCCACCATCAGCCCGGACTTGGTCACGACCTCGTCGCCCGCCATCTCCTTCGCCATCCGCAGGACCCGCGCCGAGCGCATGAAGTCCGACCCGCGCCTGGCGATTGGGTAGAGCCGGGGGACGGTCTCGACGTTGTGATTGAAGACGTCGGGGCGCTCGGCGATCACCTTGGCGAGGGGCATCTCCTGGCCGCGGAAGTCCGGGGTGAGGACCTCGACCTTGCAGCCCGCTGCCATCCGGCGGATCGAGCGGATCACTCCGACGAACGCCCCGGCTCCGTAGTCGGGCAGGTCGTCGCGGTCGACCGAGGTGATCACCGCATGCCGCAGCCCCATCCGTTGCACCTGGTTCGCGACCCGTAGTGGCTCGAGCGGGTCGTGCCAGGTCGGCTTGCCGGTCTGGACGTTGCAGAAGCCGCAACGCCGGGTGCAGACGTCGCCGAGGATCATGAAGGTCGCGGTGCCGCGCTCCCAGCACTCGCCGACGTTCGGGCAGTTCGCCTCCTGGCAGACGGTGTGCAGGTTGTCCTGCTCGATCGCCTTCTTCAGGCGCCGATAGCTCGGCCCGCCGGGCGCCGGGACCTTGAGCCAGGGCGGCTTGCGCGAGCGGAAGGCGACCTTGCCATCCTCGTTCTGCACCTTCCCACCGGGGTTGGCGCGGGAGCGGGTGACGTGGAGCCTCCCCGCAATCTGAGCGTCGGTGGCCATCGCTTCTACCGTACCGAGGTCTCCGGGCCTGCCAGCTCGGTCAGCGTCGCCTCCGCCTCGACCGGCTCGCGCTCGAAGATCCTGCCGAAGAGCTCGGCGATCAGGTCCATGTAGGCGTCCATGTCCTGCTCCACGCCGAGCTCGCGGCAGAGCGAAGTCATCCGGCAGCCGTCGATACCGCAGGGCACGATCCATTCGAACGGCTGCAGGTCGTTGTTCACGTTGACCGCGAAGCCGTGGGTGGTGACGCCGCGATTGACGTGGACCCCGATCGAGCCGATCTTGCGCAGCCGGCCGTCGGCGACCTCCTGCACGACCTCGGAGGCGGTTGCGCCCACCGGCGGCGCGCGGTCCCCGGCCCAGACGCCGGTCAAGCCGTCGACCACGCCGGCACGCACACCAAAGGCGGCCAGCGACTCGATCATCAACCGCTCCAGGCCGCGCACGTACTCGCGAACGTCGTCGCCGTAGGGTTTCAGGGAGATGATCGGATAGCCAACGAGCTGGCCCGGACCGTGGTAGGTGACCCGGCCGCCGCGGTCGGTCTCGCAGACCTCGATCCCCTGCATCCGGTACCAGTCCTCGCCCATCCCGAGCTCGCCGGGCTCAGCGCGGCGCCCCTTCGTGTAGACAGGCAGATGCTCGAGCAGCAGCAGCATGTCGGGAACCCGGTCTTCCTGACGGGCGGCCTCGATCCGCTTCTGCATGGCGCGGGCCTCGTCGTAGGGCACCCGGCCGAGCCGCGAGATCAGCACCTCGTCCACACCCTGATTGTCACATGCCAAGAGCGGCGGCTCGGCCGGATCGGTGCGATCGCTACCATCTCGCGACCGCAGGGGGCTAAGAGAGGGAGCGAAGGCGATGGACTGGGCAGAGATCACCATCGTCTTTTGGATCTCCCATCTGGTCGGGGATTTCCTGCTGCAGACCAACTGGCAGGCGGCCTACAAGTACGACGGGCTCGGTCGTGATCCGAACGCCCGGGCGGCCTTGTTCTCGCACGTCGGGATCTACACGATCTGCTTCGTGCCGGCGCTGATCTGGGTCGGCGGCGACATCGGCGCAATCGCCGCCATCGGACTGGCCGCGGTGATCTTTCTCCCGCACCTCCTGATCGACGACGGCCGGTTGATCAACATCTACATGCGCCGCGTGAAGCGATGTCCGGACCCGCCGCCGGCACTGCTAACCGCCACGGTCGACCAGAGCCTCCACCTGATCTGCCTGTGGGCGACGGCGTTGCTCGCGGTCGCCTGAGCCACGCCGAACGCGCGGTTGGGGGGCCCTCGAGGAGGTCCCCGAGGGCTTCCTCGCCTGATCGAGCCTCTCGAGCGCGACCGCTCGTGCCGCCGCCAACGGAGTTACCGAGCGCTCCGCCGCAAGGTCGAAGACTGCGCCCAGCCCCTCGCCGATTCCAACGACGAGGTGGTTCAGACGGTCGCTCGCCAGGTCCTTGAGCTCCCCATAGACGTTGATCAGGCCCCCGGCGTTGGCGATGAAGTCCGGGGCGTAGAGGATGTCCCGCTCGACAAGCCGATCCGCAAGCGAGTCGGCGGCGAGGACGTTGTTGGCCGACCCGCAGACGATGTCGCAGCGCAGCTGCTCGAGGTTGTCCGCGTTGATCGCCCCGCCGAGCGCGCAGGGCGCCAGCACCTCGCACTCGGTGGTCATGGCCAACTGGGGCTCGATCCAGGCCGCGTTCAGGCGCTTCGCGTCGGCGCGTTTGGCGTCCTCGATATCGGAGACCCGCAGCTCGGCCCCGGCCTTGGCGAGCCGTTCGGCAAGTGCGAGCCCGACGTGCCCGAGCCCGACCAGGACCACGGTTCGTCCGCCCAGGTCGCCGGACCCGTAGCGGTGCTCGCAGCAGGCGCGGATCGCCGCCTCGACTCCGTGGGCCGTGATCGGGCTGGGGTCTCCGGAGCCGCCGGCACCGACTGGCTTGCCGACGACGTATGAGGTCCGCTCTCCGATGACGAGCATGTCGCCGGTTCCGGTACCCACGTCCTCGGCCGTCACGTAGCGGCCCTCGAGCGAGTCGACGACGTCGCCCACGTCGAGCATCAGCTCCCGCCGCTCTTGGCGTTGGAGCTTCCTGTCGGTGGGCACGCAGAGGACTGCCTTGCCGCCGCCCAGGTCGAGGCCGGCGGCGGCGGCCTTGTAGGTCATCGCCTCGGAGAGGCGGAGCGCGTCCGCGATCGCATCGCCCAGCCCCTCGTAGCGCCACAGACGCAACCCGCCCAGGGCCGGACCGAGCACGGTCGAGTGGATCGCCACCACCACGTAGATGCCGCTGCGGCGCCCGCGCCGGACCACGACCTCCTCGTGGGCGAGCAGGCTCATCGCTCCCACCCCTCGAGGCGGGCCTTGACGTCGGAGAGGAAACGCGCCGCCTCGGCGCCGTCGAGCGCCCGGTGATCCCACGACATGCAGAGGTTGGTCATCGGGCGTACCGCGATCGCCTCCGATTCGTCATCGATCACGACCGGCCGCTTTACCACCGCCTCCAGATCGAGGATCGCGGCCTGCGGCTGGTTGATGATCGGCGTCGCGAGGACGGCCCCGAACTGACCGGGGTTGGTGATCGTGAAGGTGCCGCCGGCGACGTCGTCGGGGTCGAGCTCGCCACCGCGGGCGCGCTCGGCGAGACTTGCGATCTCGCCGGCCAGGCCCTCGAGGCTGAGCCGTTGCGCGTGCCTGATCACGGGCACGATCAGCCCGGAGTCCAGCGCCACCGCAATCCCCAGGTTGACGTCGTCGTGGTAGACGAGCTCGTCGCCGTCGATCGAGGCGTTCAGGATCGGGTGCCGGTCCAGCTCGGCCGCCGCGGCGCTCGCCACGAAGGCGAGATAGGTGAGCGGCACGCCGCGACGCGTCATCCCCTCCTTCAGCTCGCGGCGCGCGGCCGCGACCCGGTGGAGGTCGACTTCGACGATCGTCGTGCAGTGCGCCGAGGTGCGCCGACTCTCGAGCATGTGCTCGGCGATCCGCGTTCGCATCGGCGTCATCGGCTCGCGGCGCTCCCCGGGCAGGACCTCCGCGGCCGACGCTGCGCCGTTGCCCTCGCCCGTCGGCGTGGGAGCCTCGGGACGGTAGGGGGACTCGATGTGGAGCGGTCGCTCGGTCTCGGCGCGTCCCGCTCTCTCCTCCGGTGGTGCCTCCGGACGCGATTCGATCAGGGCGACGAGGTCCCGCTTGCGGATCCGCCCCCCGATGCCCGTGCCGCGGACCTGCGAGAGGTCGATGCCGTGCTCGTCCGCCATCCGCCGCACAACCGGTGAGTGGAAGCCGGAGCGATCGGCCTCGCCGTCGCCCGCGGACCCGGCGGACTGAGCTTCCGCCGGAGGCCCGGGCTCCTCATGGTGCTCCTCGGGATGCGCCTCCCCCGGGCGTGCCCCGGCGTCCAGCGCGGCGAGCGGGGTGCCCACCTCCACCGTGTCACCCGGCTCGACCAGGATCTTCGACAGGCGGCCGGCCGCCGGCGAGGGGATCTCGACGTCGACCTTGTCCGTGGTCACAAGACAGACGGTCTCGTCGCGCTCGACCCAGTCGCCGGGCCGCTTGGACCACTCAATGATCGTTCCCTCGGCGACCGAGACTCCCATCTGGGGCATGACGATCTCGACGACTTGCGTTTCAGTAGGCGAGGAGCTCACGGCACGCCTCCTTCATGTCGTCGAGCTGCGGCAGGACGGCCTGCTCGAGCGGCGGGCTGAATGGGATCGGCACGTCAGGCGCTGTCAGCCTGCGCACTGGGGCGTCGAGCCATTCGAAGGCCCTTTCGGAGATCAGGCCCGCCACCTCGGCGCCCACGCCGCAGGAGCGCGTCGCCTCATGCGCGACGAGCACCTTGCCGGTCTTCTCGACGCTCGCCAGGATCGCGTCGGAGTCGAGCGGGTTGAGCGTCCGCAGGTCGATCACCTCGATGTCCTCGTCGAGCTCCTCCGCGGCCCGCAGCGCCAGCGGCACCGAGGAGCCATACGCGATCACGCTCAGCTCCCCGCCCTCTCGCGCGATTTGCGCCTTGCCGAGCGGAACCGCATGCTCGCCCTCGGGCACCTCTCCCTTCACGTGACGGTAGAGACCCTTGTGCTCCAGGTAGCAGACCGGGTTCGGATCGCGGATCGCGCTCACCAGCAGCCCCTTGGCGTCGTCCGCCGTCGCCGGGGCCACGACCTTCAGGCCGGGCGCCTGCATGAACCAGGCCTCCGGGTTCTGGGAGTGGAACGGCCCGCCCGAGAAACCGCCGCCCGAGGGCAGGCGCACCACCATCGGAACCGAGACGCCCTGCCGGTAGTGCAGCTTGCCGGCGACGTTGACCAGCTGATCGAAGCCGCAGGAGATGAAGTCCGCGAACTGCATCTCGGCTACAGGCTTCATGCCCTCGATCGCGGCTCCGATCGAGGCGCCGACGATCATGTTCTCGGCCAGGGGCGTATCGAGGACGCGGTCGGCGCCGAACTCCTCGATGAACCCGTCCGTGACCTTGAAGGCGCCGCCGAACGCGCCGATGTCCTCGCCGAGGCAGAAGACCGATTTGTCGCGTCGCATCTCCTCGCGCAGGCCGTCGCTGATCGCCTGGAGGTAGGTCATCTCTGCCATCAGGCGGCCCTCCCGTGCTCGACCAGCGCATCGTGACGCCCATTGGCCGGCGGGCGGCCGTTGCCGTCCGGTGCCGGCTCGGCGTCGGCCACACTCCAGCGAGACCAGGGCGCTTCGCCGTCGCCGAGGGGCTCCCAGCTCTCCGCGAAGACACCCTCGCTTGCGACCGAGGCATCCGGCATGGGGGAGGCGACCGCGCGCTCCGCGCACTCGTCCACGTACCCGGCTACCGACTCGCGGATCTCGTCGATCTCAGCCGGCTCGAAGTCACGCTCCTCGGCCAGACGGCTCTCATAGAGCTCGATCGGGTCCCGGCGCAGCCACTCCTCGAGGACCTCGTCCGGGACGTAGCTCATGTCGTCGTGAGCGCCGTGCCCGTGCATCCGCATCGTGTGGCACTCGATCAGCGTCGGGCCGTCCCCGGCACGGGCGCGATCGACGGCTACACGGGCTACTTCGAAGACGGCTTCGACGTCGTTGCCGTCCACGCTCACGCCGGGGAACCCGTAGCCCCTCGCGCGCTGGACCGGATCGACCGCGAACTCGAGGTTGGTCGGAGTCGAGTAGGCGAACTGGTTGTTCTCGAGCACGAAGACCACCGGCAGGCGGTGGATGCCGGCGAAGTTCATCGCCTCGTGCCACTGGCCGTTGGCCGTCGAGCCCTCGCCGAAGAACGTCATCGCGACCCTCGCCTCCGAGCGCATCTTGAAGGAGAGGGCCATGCCCGTGGCCACCTGGGCCATGTCGGGGAGCATGCTGACCATGCCGACGCAGCCGAGCCGGCGGTCGCCGAAGTGCATGTTCCCGTCCTTGCCGCCTGTGACGCCGCTCTGGCGGCCCATGTAGTTCGCCAGGTAGCGGTCAGGAGTCACTCCACGAACGAAATGAGCCCCGAGGTCGCGATGCAGGATGCACATCCGATCCCGGGGTCCGAGGGTGAAGGCGGCTCCTACGCAGATCGCCTCCTGGCCTCGTCCGTCGTAGAAGGAGCCGGGTACCTTGCCCTGCTTGTAGAGGGTCAGCCCGCGCTCCTCGGAGAGGCGCTGCATCAGCATGTAGCGCAGGAGCAGGGCGCGGTCAGTGCGCGTCAGCGTTCCATCGCTGTCGCGCTCGGGCGAGCGACTCGCGCTCGCTGTTTCGAGCTTCATATCCGGTCCGCCTTTCGCCTCGCTCGCCCTCGGGATCGCCTCCGGCGAGCTGTCTCCGCGGCCTCCGGGATCAACCGGGTGGGCCGCTCTACGGACTACGGGAGGGGAGGGATCAACCTCTCCGCCCTATGTTATGAAGGGATCATACCCCCGGACCGGGCGCCTGCTAACCCGTCACGCCCGGTTCATCGCGTCTCACGCGCCGATGGCTCCGCGAAGGGCAATGGGGGCGCTGTTTCCTCGAGCGCGATGCGAGGACGCCAGGGCAGTCGCCCCTCCGCGGCGAGCCAGGAGCCCGCGAGGATCAGCCCGAGCCCCGCGACGGTGGCGATCGTCACCGACTCGGAGAGCAGGATCGACCCGTAGACGACTGCGAATCCCGGCGCGATGTAGGTGACCAGAAAGGCCCGAGCCGGGCCGACCGTGGATATCAGTCCGTAGAAGATGACGAAGGCGATTCCGGTGCCGAGGACGCCGAGGACGGCAACAGCGGCGGCCGGGCCGAGCCCCGGCGCGGAATCGGGCGCCGTGAGCAACGCCGCCGGCAGCAGCATCGCCGCGCTGGCGGCCATCACGGTGGCCGACATGCCGACCGGCGCGACCCCGGCGAGGCGGTGCTTGACGAGGAATCCGCCGACGGCGTAGCCGAGGCTCGCGCAGACCACGGCCAACCCACCGAGCAGCCCGGAGCCGGACCCGCCGAGATCGACGCCGAGCAGCAGCCCCACCCCGGCGAAGCCGGCGAGCACGCCTGCCAGCCGCAGCCCATGGGAGCGCTCCTCGTGGTCGACCCGGATCGCCAGCAGTGCAGTGAACAGCGGCGCCGAGGCAACCAGGATCCCGGCCAGCGATGAGGAGATCTCCTCCTCGCCGGCCGAGATCAGCACGAACGGCCCGGCGACCTGGACCGCGCCGACCAGCGCCAGCCAGCCCGCCCTCTCGCGAACTCCCGTGAGCGCGCCCTGAAAGGCGGCGACGGGCAGCAGCACGAGGGCCGCCAGTGCAATCCGGACGAAGGCGACCATGGACGGCGAGAGGTCCCTCAACCCGATCTTGATGAACAGATATGAGGCTCCCCAGATCGCGCCGAGGGCCAGGAGGAGCGACCAGGAGCGACGTTCCATCCCGCCATGGTGGCATCGCCGCGGACTCGGCGGACGTGCCGGCCGCTAGCGGGTGGCCGCGCCGGCCGATTCCCGGACGAAGTCGATGAAGGCGCGGGCGGCCGGCGTCAGATGCCGCCGCTTTCGCCAGATCAGGCTCGCCGGCAGGCGGATCGCCGGTCGCAGGGCTCGCACGTCGATCGGCGGCCCCTCTCGCTCGGTGAGCGATGCCGGGAGCACCGCCGCTCCGAAGCCGGTGGAGACCAGGCAGCGCAGCAGGAAGGGGTCCCCGCTCTCCAGAGAGATCCGCATCGGCTGTCCGGCGCGGGCGAAGAAGTCATCCAGCGCTCGCTTGATCGCCGAGCCGGTGCGCGGCGTGATCAGCTGGTGCCGCGCGAGCTCGGCGGGACCGATCCGCTCGCGCTCGGGACCCGCGCCGGCTGGGAACGCCGCAACCACTTCCTCCTCGCTGAAGATCTCCACCTCGAGATCGGCCGGCGGCTCCTCGGCCAGCAACGAGAAGGCGGCATCCACCCGGTCCTCGTCGAGATACCGCCGCATGTCCCCGGCCGTGCCCTCGTGGAGGTCCACCTCGATGCCCGGAAACGCCTCGCTGAACCGAACCAGGACCTGCGGGACATCGAGCTCTCCGGCCGGGAGGGTCGCTCCCACCGAGACCCTCCCGCGCGTCAGCCCACGCAGCTCGTCGAGCTCCTCACGGACCCCATCGACCTGGCCGAGGATCGCCCGGGCGCGCCTCGCCACGGTCTCACCCGCCTCCGTGACCGTCACCGTCCGGCTGGTGCGCTCGAACAGATCGGTGCCGAGCTCCGCCTCGAGGCGGCGGACCTGGTGGGAGAGGGCCGATTGGGCGATGTGGAGCTCGTCCGCGGCGCGTGTGAAGTGACAGTGCCGCGCCACCGCCTCGACGTATCTGAGCTGACGAAGCTCCATCCAGAACGATCTTAAAACACGATCAATTCAGTAACAACAACATATTGCATAGATCATTGGCTCGGCCATACTGGTCGCGATGGCCTTCTGGGATCGAGACTCCGGCACGAAGCTCGGTCCCGGCCGGCCGCCCGGCTGGCGCATCGCCGTCACCCTGCGCATCGCCGGTGCGGCCGACGCGCCGGCTCTGGAGCGCCTCGCCCAACTCGACACCCGGGCGCTGCCGCCGGGGCCTCATCTGGTGGCCGAGCGAGAGGGCAGGATCGACGCGGCGCTCTCCCTCTCCAGCGGCGAGCTCGTGGCCGACCCGTTCCGGCGCACCGCCGAGCTCGGCGCCTTGCTGCGCTGCCAGGCGGGCGAACGCCCGGCGAGACCGCCGTCGATCAGCCCGCAGCCGCAGCTGCAGCCCGCGGCGGTGACGCCGTGAGCTCCGAGCCGATCGTCCGCGCCGAGCTGCGCCCGGGCGACCTCGGGCTGATCCTCGCGCACCATGGCCGCGTCTACGGACCCGAGTACGGCGTCGACGCGACCTTCGAGGGGCACGTCGCCTCCACGCTCGCGCACGCGGCCGTTCGGGGGTTTCCGACCCCGCGTGAGGCGGTCCGACTGGTGGAGCTGGACGGAGAGCACGCGGGCAGCATCGCCCTCACCGACGAGGGCGACGCGGAGGCGACGATCCGGTGGTTCGTCCTCAGCCCGGAGCTGCGTGGCCTCGGCCTCGGCCGTCGGCTGCTGGGGGAGATGCTCGCCAAGGCATCCGAAGTGGGCTACCTGCGCTTGGGGCTCGAGACCTTCAGCGACCTCGAGGCGGCGGCGCACCTCTATCTCGACCACGGCTTCGAGGTGGTCTGGGCGGACGAGGCGCCCCGCTGGGGCCGCGACCGGATCACCTACCAGCGCTACGAGCTCGAGCTGCCTGCCGGTGTCGCCAACGCGAACGCCTAGCGCGTA
The DNA here is from genome assembly GCA_963728755.1 of uncultured Solirubrobacterales bacterium. Lineage (GTDB taxonomy): Bacteria > Actinomycetota > Thermoleophilia > Solirubrobacterales > 70-9 > DASUPK01. The sequence continues at coordinate 145,459 of CAVSLI010000004.1, forward strand.
AGAGCCGCTAAAGCGGGATAGATTGACTGGCATGGAGGCCGGTCAGATGGCCGACCCGGTGCCCTCCGCGGTCGGCGAGCGGCTCAAGGAGAGACTCAGGCGCCAGCCTTGGCTGGGCGGCGCGGGGGTGATCGCGCTGATCTTCATCGCACTGGTCATCGGCGAGGGGCTCCACGACGTCGCCCAGACCGGGGTCAACGGGCTCTCGCTGGGCGCGATCTACGCCCTCGGCGCCGTCGGGCTCACTCTCGTCTACGGGATCCTCAGGCTGGTCAACTTCGCCCAAGGCGACTTCCTCACCTTCGGGGCGTACATGGCCTATCTGGTCAACGTCACCTGGGGCATGCCGCTGGTGGTCGCGGTGTTCTGGGCGATGATCGCCACCGCGCTGCTCGGGCTGCTGTTCGAGCGCCTGCTCTGGGGGCCGATGCGGGCCAAGCGGGCCGGCTTCCTGCAGCTGATCCTGATGTCCATCGGCCTCGCCTTTTTGCTCCGGGCGATCATCCAGTGGTTCTGGAGCACCGAGATCCGGGTCCTCGATGTCGACACGACCAGCACGGTCCAGTTCCTCGGCCTGCGCATCGGCCAAACCCAGCTGATCGTCGTGATCGTCGGCATCGCGGTGCTCGTCGCGGTGGGTCTGATGCTCCGGCTGACGCTGCTCGGCAAGCGCATGCGAGCCCTCTCGGATGACCTCGAGCTCGCGGAGACGGCGGGCATCGACACCCGCCGGGTGATCAACTACACGTGGATCTTCGCCGGCGCCCTGGCGGGTCTGGCCGGCGTGCTCGCCGCGGCGATCACCGACCTGCGGCCCGAGATGGGATTCGAGTTGCTCCTGCCGATCTTCGCGGCCGTGATCCTCGGCGGCATCGGTGACGCGTTCGGGGCGCTGGCGGCAGGGATGGTCATCGGCGTGATGACCGAGTGGTCGACCCTCGTGATCGACGCCCGCTGGAAGACGGCCGTCGGCTTCCTTGTCCTGGTGATCGTCCTGATCGTCAGACCGCAGGGCATCTTCGGGAGGGCGAAGGCGATATGAGCATCGATCCGGGCACACTCGCGCCCCTCGCCGTCAGCTTCGACTCGCTCACCGATCCGGACTTCTGGGTCAGCGTCGGGGTCCTCGCCGGGATCTACGCGATCGTCGCACTCGGGCTGCAGCTCAACACGGGCTTCACCGGGATCGTCAACTTCGGGATGGCGGCGTTCATGGCGATCGGCGCCTACACGATGGCCATCCTCGTGATCAAGGCGGGGTTCTCGTTCTGGCTGTCGCTGCCCCTGGCGGTCGGGACGTCGATGCTCTTCGGCGTGATCGTCGGCCTGCCTTCGCTGCGCCTGCGCGCCGACTACTTCGCGATCGCCACGATCGCGATGGCGGAGGTTGTGCGGCTGTTCGCCCAGAACGCGCGCGACCTGACCGGCGGCAATCAGGGCCTGTTCTGTGACCTCGAGAATCCGTCGAACTGCTACCCGAACGCCTGGAACGACCTCTCGGAGTCAATGAACAACTTCTTCTCCAACTTCTGGACCGACCCGCCCACCCTGTTACCCCTGCTGCTGGTGATCTGGATCGTGGTGGGCCTGGCGACGCTGGCGCTCACCTACCTGCAGCGATCCCCGTGGGGCCGCGTGCTGAGGGCGATTCGCGAGGACGAGGACGCGGCCCAGGCTCTGGGGAAGAACACGGTCGCGTTCAAGCTCCAGTCGCTGGCGATTGCCGCGGTGCTCGGCTCGATCGCAGGCTTCTTCCTCGCGCTCGACCTGCGCACGGTTCACCCACTCGACTTCGAGCCGCTGGTCACCTTCTTTGCGTTCAGCGTGCTGATCCTCGGCGGCATGGGCAGTTACCGGGGCGTCGCTGTCGGCGCGGTCCTGTTCTGGTTCGTCCTGGAGGGGACTCGATTCATCGATTTGCCGGATCCGCCGTTCACGGAGACGCGGATCGCCGCGCTCCGGCTGGCGATCACGGGGTTACTACTGATCGGCCTGATGGCGTTCCGCCCCCAGGGACTATTCGGCAAGAGAGAGGAGATGGTCCTCGGTGAATGACGCGGCGACCAACGGAAGGGGTCTGCTCGAGGTCGAGGACGTGGTCAAGCGGTTCGGTGGGATCCGCGCGGTCGACGGGGCGACCATGAGGGTCGGCGAGGGCCGGATCACGGCGCTGATCGGCCCGAACGGGGCGGGCAAGACCACCCTCTTCAACGTCCTGACCGGTTTCTACCGCGGCGATCGAGGCTCGGTCAGGTTCGATGGCCGCCAGATCCTGGGCGAGCCTCCCCACGCGATCGCCCGCCGGGGCATGGTGCGGACCTTCCAGATCACCAAGGCGCTCGCGGCGATGCCGGTGATCGACAACATGATGCTCGCGGCGCCCGACCAGCCCGGCGAGCGCCTGCGCAACCTCGCACTCAGGCCGGGCGCCGCCCGGGCGCGGGAGAGCGAGGTCCGAAAGCAGGCCATGGAGCTGCTTGCGATCTTCAACCTCACCGAGCTCGCGGACGACTATGCGGGGACACTCTCGGGCGGCCAGCGCAAGCTGCTCGAGCTCGCCCGGGCCCTGATGGCGGCTCCGAAGCTACTGCTCCTCGATGAGCCGATGGCCGGCATCAACCCGACGCTCGGCTCCCGCCTGCTCGACCACCTGCATGAGCTGCGGCGGGACAGGGGGGTGACAATCCTGTTCATCGAGCACGACATGGAGGTCGTGATGAAGCACTCGGACCGGGTGGTGGTGATGGCCGAGGGACGGGTGATCGCGGAGGGCGAGCCGGGCGAGGTGCGCGCGGACAGGCGCGTGATCGACGCCTACCTCGGCGAGGTCGCCGCCGACACCGCGGCGGGTGACAGGCCTCCCGCATGAACGCTCCGGATACCAACGGAGTGGTGCTGAAGGTCGAGGATCTGGTCGCTGGCTACGTGCCAGAGGTCGACATCCTCACCGGCGTCGAGCTGAGTGTGCGCGAGGGAGAGATCGTCACCGTGATCGGCCCGAACGGGGCGGGCAAGTCGACCCTGATCAAGTCGATCTTCGGGCTGCTGCCGCCCCGGCGGGGACGCGTGATCCTGCGCGGCGAGGATCTCGCCGGCCTCCGCCCCCACTCGATCACCCGGCGCGGGATGAGCTACGTGCCTCAGCTCGACAACATCTTCCCGTCCCTGACCGTCGAGGAGAACCTGCAGATGGGGGCGCTGGAGACCCGTACGGCACGCCAGCGGATCGAAGTGGTCTACGACATCTTCCCCAGGCTGGGCGAGCGGCGCAAGCAGGTCGCGGGGACGATGAGCGGCGGCGAGCGGCAGATGCTGGCCATGGGCCGGGCTCTGATGCCGGAGCCGCGGATCCTCCTCCTCGACGAGCCCTCCGCCGGGCTCGCGCCGGCGTTCGTCGAGGCGATCTTCCAGAAGATCGCGGAGATCAACCAACAGGGCGTCACCATCGTGATGGTCGAGCAGAACGCCCGCCGGGCGCTCGGGATGTCGAGTCGCGGTTACGTCCTCGACGTCGGTCAGAACCGGTTCGAGGGCCGGGGTGAGGAGCTCCTCCACGACCCCAAAGTGGCCGAGCTCTACCTGGGCGGGACCGCGCGCATCGACCGGGCCGACGCGGCGCGGACCCAGACCTGAACGGGTTGCTACTTGCGGAGCTCCCTCGCATCAGTGCTGGGGCTGCTGGCGCTCGGCGCTGCGCAGCCGCTCGGCGAGGCCTCGCATCATCCGGACCGCGACCGTCGGCACCTCGTTGACGAGCGATGAGAACTCGCGGGAACCGAGCACCAGCAGGTGCATGTCGGTCTCGGCTGTGACCGTCGCCGACCGCGGGCCCTGATCGAGCAGGGCCATCTCGCCGAAGAAGGAACCGGGCCCGAGCAACGCGCTCCCCTTGCCGCGGATCGTCGCCCTCGCCTCCCCCTCCGCGATCACGAAACACTCGCGTCCGGGATCACCCTGCCGGACGATCACCTTTCCCTCTGGCGCGTCGACCTCCTCGACGAGCGAGGCGATCCGAGCCAATTCGCGCTTGTTGCAGGTGGAGAACAGCCGGACGTTCGCGAGCAGCTCCTCCTTGGACTTCCTACCCCTCGCTGGATCGGCGTCGGGCCACGGCGCGAGTATCTCACGTGCTCAGCGTGAAACGGCCGGGGTGTTAGCCCCGGCCGTTCCGCTCGCGAGCCGTCGGCTCGCTTCCTTCTCAACTACTGGTTGGGCTGCGCCACGGGCGTCTCCCCGATCTGGTCGAGGGTTAGGGTTGAGCCCTTGAACGTGTAGATGTCGTAGACACCCGCGGTGGCGTCGCCGGCGTCGTCCATGTCGATCGCGCCGGAAGCGCCCTGGTAGTCGATGTCATCGCCGTTCTGCAGCGCCTTGATCGCCTCGGGCAGCTGCTCCCACGTGTAGGGAGCTACCGGGCGGTGCGCTCACGTCGACGAGCTTGTCCGCCATGTCCTTGCCGTCGGTCGAACCAGCTGCGACCGCGGCCAGGTAGCAGAGGATCGTCGCGTCGAAATTCTGGCGTGTCGAACATCTGACGGTCGACATCCTTCGGGTCCGACGAGGTGTAGAGCGTCGTCGAACGCGGTCGACGCCTCTCCCTTGTCGGGCGAGCCCGGCGCGGTGCCTCGCATCCCGGAGATGACCTGCGCATCGACGGAGTCCGGTACGTCGCCCGAGGCCAGACCGTCGGTGAACCAGCCCTTCGACGGATCCCAGTTGCCCGTGCGCTGAAGCGCGGGGCCGACCTTGGCGAAGGTCTCCGGGAAATCGATGATCACTATGGCATCCGGGTTCCCGGACGTGATCTGCCCGGCCTCCGAGTCGTAGCTCGGCTGCTCCGGGTCGTAGATCACCTGCTGCCCGACGGTGCCGCCGAGGTCCTTCCAGGCATCGCCGAACGTCTGGGCGAGGCCGGTGCCGTAGGCGTCGTTGCGGGCGCCGATGTTGACCGTCTTGCCGTTGGCGCCGCCGAGCGCGCCGTCCATCGTGTTGGCCAGCGTCGGGCCCTGGAACGAATCCGGCGGCGACGTGCGGTTCAGCAGCCCGTCGTCATCGAGACCGGTGATCTCGTCGCTCGTCGAAGCCGGCGAGATCTCCAGGACGCCGTCCGGGATCGCCACCGATTGGGCCGTCGGAAGCGTGTCCGCGGATGCCCACGCGCCCGTGATGCAGCTCGCATTGTCAGAGTCGACCAGCTTGCGAGCCGCCTGGACGGCAGCCTGCGGGCTGGTCTCGTTGTCCTCGTGAACCACCTTCACCGTCTGGTCGACGCCGGCCTGCTGGATCGCCTTGTTGATCTCGGAGACGGCGAGATCCGAGGCCTTCTGCCCGGGCGGACCGAAGTCGGAGAGATCGCCGGTGAGCGGAATCGAGTCGCCGATCACCAGGTCGAAGCTCTCGTTGCCACCTCCTCCGTTGTCGTCACCGCCGCCACATGCGGCCACGCCAAGCGTCAGCGCAAAAGACGCAGTTGCGGCGAGGAACCTCCACTGCTTGAGACCTCGCATCCGTTTCCTCCTCGTTCGTAGGCCCTCCCTCAGGCCTCTTGAACTCCACCCATAGTTCTATCCGGTTCCGGCGGGAAATGGATTGCGCGAAGGTTGCGCTGCGAACTACGTCGTTCAGGCGATCGGCAGCGCCGCGCTCACGGGGGCCTGCTCCCCGACGGCGCGGATCGCGCGGCCCAGGCGCCGCGCTCCCTCCGCAAGCTTGTCGGGGTCGAGGAAGCCGTAGGAAAGGCGCAGATGTGTACCGGGTCCGGGCTCGGGAATCATCGCCGCGCCTGGCACGAAGGTGACGCCGTGCCTGACCGCCTCCGTCATCAGCTCGCCCTCATCCGCGGCAACGGCAAGGGTCAGCCACAGGTGTCCGCCTCCGGCTGGTGCGCGCATGGTCACGAGCCCGCTCAGGTGCCCCTCCGCCGCTTCCATCAGCGCGTCGCGGCGCTCCAGGTAGAAAGCGCGAGCCCGCTCAAGATGCCCCTGGTAGGAGCCCGTGGCGAGATATCGGGCCAGGGCCAGCTGCGTGAGGGTGGCGGTGTGCATGTCGTCGGTGCGCTTCTCGTGCAGGAGGCGGTCGCGCACCGGCCCGCTCGAGGCAATCCAGCCGACCCGCAGTCCGCCGCCGACGAGCTTGGAGAGCGAGTCGACGTAGATCACGTGGCTCGGCGCCTCGCCCCGCAGCGAGCCCGGGTCCTCACCCTCGAAGCGGAGGTCGGCGTAGATGCCGTCCTCCACGATGAAGAAGCCGTGTCGGCGCGCCAGCTTCAGCAGCCGCTCACGACGCGCGGCGGAGAGGTCACACCCGGTCGGGTTGTGGCAGCGCGACTGGATCGCGAGCAGCCTGATCTCCTGACGTGCGAGCAGCTCCTCGAGCGCGTCCGTATCGAGTCCCTGATCGTCCATTGGGACGGGCAGCACGCGCGCCCCGGTGTCTCGGAGCGACTCCAGCACGCCCATGAACGTCGGCGATTCGCAGGCGGCGACGTCCCCCGGCCTCAGCACGGCTCGAGCGGCGAGAGTGAGGCCCTGGCGCGCTCCGGTGGTGATCAGGATGTCCTCCGGCTCCTCCGGAGTGCCGCGCGCCTCGAGCAGGGCCGTGACCTGCTCGACCAGCTCGGGCAGGCCGGCGATGTCCGTGTACTGCAGGGCGCGGCTGTCATGGCTGTCGAGCGCCTCGGACATCGCCTCTCTCATCGCGTCGAACGGAAACAGATCCGCCGACGGATAGCCGACGGAGAGGGGGATCAGTCCCCTGGCCTGCGAATGGCGATACATCTCGTCCATCGCCCGGTCGCTGCTCGACTCCATCATCGGGGGCAGGACGTAGCGCTGCCACTCCGGGCTGTCCCGGCCGGCGTCGCCGCGCAGGCTGGCTGATTTACGCACGAAGGTCCCGCGACCGACCTGGGAGGTGACGGCGCCGAGCTCACGCAGCCTCCGGTAGGCGCGCACCGCGGTCAGGTGGTTGACCCCGGCGAGCTCCGCCAGCTCGCGAGTCGGAGGCAGCTTCTCTCCGACCGCCAGCTCGCCGGAGGCGATCGCCCGCTGCAGCGCCTCGACGATCTGCTCGGTGAGCGAGCGCTCGCCGTCGCGCTTTAGGTCACTCAATGTGTCTTTGTACGACATACGCACTCTCCAAGGCTTCGGTATCTTGGGCAGCTGTAGCGGATTTCACCATCAAGCGGAACGCTATCGGAGGCTAATGATGTACAACAATACGGGCAGCACCGACCTTTCGATCACGATCCGCGCTGCGGCTCCGGGCGACGATCGGGCTCTTCGCCGACTCGCTCAGCGCGACACCCAGGCCCTCCCGGAGGGAAACCTGCTGGTGGCGGAGGTCGGCGGCGAGCTGCGCGCGGCGATCTCGCTGGACAGCGGTGAGGTGACCGCCGACCCGTTCCACCGGACCCAGGAGCTGGTCCAGATGCTCACCGTGCAGCGCCTTCAGTGCGGAGCTGCCCGGCGACGCCGCACGGGCGGGTGGCTGCGCGAAACGGGCCCCCGTCCCGCGCTGGCGCCCTAGAGCGCGAGCCCGAGCGGCGACTCGAGCAGCTCGCGCACGCGGGCCAGGAACTGGGCGCCGTCGGCGCCGTAAAGGATGCGGTGGTCGCAGGCGAGGGTGACGCCCATCAGCTGGCGCGCCTCGATCTCGCCGGAGTCGGTGACAACCGGCTTCGCCTTCACCTCGCCGACGGCGAGGATGCCGGCCTGCGGCGTGTTGATCACGGCGTGGAAGTTGGAGATCCCGTACATGCCGAGGTTGGAGACGGTGAAGGTGCCGCCGGAGAGCTCCGGCGGGTGTGATCGAGCCGTCGCGCACCCGGGCGGCGAGCGCCCTGGTCTCGCTCGCGATCCGGCGCAGGCCCTTCTGGTCGGCGTCGAAGACCGTCGGGACCACGAGGGCGTCCTGGGCGGCGACCGCGACGCCGACGTTGATGCGCGAGTAGAGCTCGATCTTGCCGTCGCGGTAGGCGCCATTGGCCCGCGGGTGCTCGCGCAGGGCGATGGCGCAGGCCTTGACCACCATGTCGTTGAAGGTCGGCACGACCTCGCCCTCCTTGGCGGCGGCCTTCAGCTTCGCGCGGCCCTCGACGGCGGCGGTCATGTCGATCTCGGCCTGCAGGTAGAAATGCGGGGCGGTCGCCTTCGACTCCGCCATCCGGCGGGCGACCGTCTGCTGGAGCTTGGTGAGCTCCACCACCTCGACCTGGCCCTTGGCGGTCTCGGGCTTCTCCGCTACACCCGGGGTCGGGCCGGCCGGGGCCGCCGGCGGCGACGGGAGCCTCGCGGGGGCTGCGGGGCGTTGCGGCGGCGCCACCGGCGGGCCACACCCGCGGCCGAGAGCCCGCTCGACGTCGGCCTTGACGATCCGCCCCCCGGGCCCGGAACCGCTCAATCCCTGCAGGTCGAGCCCGCGATCGGCGGCGATCCGCCTGGCGATGGGGGACGCCTTGACGCGGCCGTCGCCGACACCCGCCGGGGAGGGAGTCGGTGGCGCCGCGGTCGCGGTGGGCGCCGGCGCTTCCGTGGAGCGGGGGCCGGCTCCGGCGCGGCCGGCTCCTCCTTCGGAGCGCCCCCGTTGCCCCCTGACGGGACCTCGCTCGCGTCCCCGACCCGCGCGATCGGGTCACCGACGGGCAGCGTGTCGCCCTCCTGAGCCAGAACCTCGACGATCGTCCCGTCGAGATCCGACTCGTAGACCATGTTCGCCTTGTCGGTCTCGATCTCGACCAGCTCGTCGCCGACCGCGACCTGATCGCCGACGGACTTGAGCCAGCGCAGAACCGTGCCCTCCTCCATCGAGTCCGAGAGCCGGGGCATCACGATCTCGGCCATCAGCGGCTCCCCTCCAGCGTCTGCAGCGCGGCGCTGACGACGTTCTCGGCGTGCGGGATCGCCGCCTGCTCCATCCGCTTCGAGTACGGCATGTGGACGTCCGCGCCGGTGACGCGCTCGACCGGCGCGTCGAGATAGTCGAACGCCTGTCCCTGGATCAGAGCGGCGAGGTTGGCGCCGACGCCGCCGTGCGGCCAGCCCTCCTCGACGATCACCACCCGGTTCGTCTTCTGCACGGACTCGACGATCGTGTCGAGGTCGAGCGGCCGCAGGGTCCGCGGGTCGATCACCTCGGCCTCGACGCCGTGCTCCTCCGAGAGAACTTGGCCGCCTGCATGTGCGACCTCGGCCATCCGCAGGATGCCGACGATCGTCACGTCGGAGCCCTCGCGGCGAATCGCGGCCTCGCCGAAGTTGACGACGCCGTCGCCGTTCTCGGGCACCTCGCCACGGATTCCGTAGAGCGTCTCGTGCTCGATGAAGATGACCGGGTTGTCGTCCCGGATCGCCGCCTTCAGCAGGCCCTTGGCGTCGGCCGGAGTGGACGGGCAGGCGACGAGCAGGCCGGGGATCTGCAGGAACAGCGCCTCGAAGCTGTGTGAGTGGGTCGGGCCGAGCTGGTGGCCGCCGCCGCCCGGCATGCGGATCACCATCGGCACCCGCACCTGGCCGCCGAACATGTACGGAATCGCGGCGGCGTGGTTGACGATCTGGTCCATCGCCAGCAGGGCGAAGTTGACGGTCATGATCTCGACGATCGGCCGCAGGCCTCCCATCGCCGAGCCGACCCCCATGCCGACGATCGAGTTCTCCGAGATCGGGGTGTCGCGAACCCGCTTCTCACCGAACTCGTCCAGAAGCCCCTCGGTGACCTTGAAGGAGCCCTGGAAGACCGCGACGTCCTCGCCCATGCACGAAGACGTCCTCGTCCCGGCGCATCTCCTCCGCCATGGCGTCCCGGAGCGCCTCGCGCATTCGCATGACGGCCATCAGTGCACGTCCTCGGGCCGGGTGTCCGGTTGGTCGCCCTCGGCCTCTCGAAGTTCCTCGTCCTCGGCGTACTCCGCACCGCGCTCTGCGAGCTGCCGGGCGCGCTCGGTGGCCGTACGCTCCTCCTCCGCCGCGTGCGAGTCGGGGGAGCGCTCGTCGACGCCGTACCAGCCCGGAACCTGGTCGCCGAGCACGTAGAGGTCGTCGTAGAGCGAGTCGAGCGGTGGCTCTGGGGAGTTGTCGGCGAACTCGACCGCCTCGGTGACGGTCCTGTCGGCCTCGTCGCGCATCTCCTGGATCTCGTCCTCGGAGAGCACCTTCTCCTCGCATCAGCCGGCGCCCGAAGGTCTCGATCGGGTCCTTGCGCTGCCACTCCTCGACCTCCTCCTTCTCGCGATAGACCTCGGGGTCGGCGGCGGAGTGGCCGCGGTAGCGGTAGGTGAAGGCCTCGATCATCGTCGGCTTGCGGTCCTCGCGAGCGAGGCGGATGTGCTCTGCGACCGTCTCGCGCACCGCGAGGACGTCCATGCCGTCGACCCGCACGCCCGGGACGCCCATCCCCTCGGCCTTGTGGGAGAGGTCGGGAACCGCCGAGTGACGCTCGAGCGCAGTCCCCATCCCGTAGAGGTTGTTCTCGACGAGGAAGACGACCGGCAGGCTCCAGAGGGCCGCCAGATTCATCGTCTCGCCGAAGTTGCCGGTGTTCGAGGCGCCGTCGCCGAACATGCAGACGGTGACCTCGTCGGTGCCGCGGTAGTCGGAGGCGAGCGCCAGGCCCGCCGCCAGCGGCAGGTTCCCGCCGACGATCCCGTAGCCGCCCATGAAGCGGTGTTCCAGATCGAAGATGTGCATCGAGCCGCCGCGGCCTCCCGAGGTGCCGTCGACGCGCCCGAAGAGCTCGGCCATGACCCGCTTGGGATCGGTCCCGCGGGCGATCGCGTGGCCGTGGGTGCGGTAGGTGCCGATCAGGTAGTCCTCGGGGCGCATCACCGAGGTGGTGCCGACGATCGTCGCCTCCTCGCCGATCGCCAGGTGCAGGAAGCCGCCGGCCTTCGCCCGCTGGTACTGGCGTCCCGCCTCCTCCTCGAAGCGCCGGATCAGCATCATCGTCCTGAGCAGCTCGCGGCAGGTCCCCTCGTCGGGGAGCTTCAGCTTGGCCGGTGCGCCGTCGGTGGATTCGGCGGTGGCGCGGGCCGAGTTGGTCTTGCTTCGGGCCACGGGCTCAGCCTACTCCGGCCGCAAAAGCTGGTCGAAGAATCAGGCCGCCGCGGCCCGCACGGCCTCCTCGAGGCGGTCGTCACCCCAGAAGAGCTCGTCGCCGACCGCGATGGTGGGGATCCCCTCGAGGCCCAGCGCGAGGGCCTCCTCGGTGGCCGCGCGCAGCCTGTCCTTGACCGACCTGGTCTCGATTCCCTTCAGCACCGCGTTCGGGATGGAGCTCGCAGGCGGCGGCCGCGATCAGGACGTTGTCCACGTCGCTCATGTCCCTGCCGCCGGCGAACACCTGGCGGAAGCAGGCGAGGGAGAAGGACACCACGCGCCCCGACTCCTTCGCGTAGATGGCGGCCCTGGTCGGGTTGAGGCTGTAGTTGTCGACCGGCCAGCCCTCCGGATAGACGACCTCGGGGAGCCCGCGCTCGTCGGCGCGGCGCTGGATCTCGGCGAAATGGGCCCTTCGGTCCTCCTCGAACGACCATGGGCGCCGCCCGGTCGTCTTCAGGACGTGACCGAAGGAGATCGGCTGCCACTCGGGCTGCTCGACCCCCGCCTCGGCGAACAGCCCGCTGATCCGCTCGGCCGCCAGGTACGAGTAGGGCGAGCTGAAGTCGTAGTAGAAGGTCGAATCAGCCACTCTCAACAGGGCTCCTCATCCCGACGACCATGTAGTAGAAGGCCACGAGGGCGACGATCGCCAGCACCGCCGCCGGGCTGATGAACGACATCGCGAACGCGAGGGCGTAGATCGGGTTGCCGATCAGGAAGCTCCGCCTGGTGCTGCGAACCTCTTCGTCGGTCAGGCTGACCCCGAGGGCCTCCCGGTGGCTGGTGACGTAGGTCCAGAGCAGGCCGAAGCCGACCCCCATGGCCAGGAACGAACCGCTGTAGACGATGGCGGCCACCTTCTCGTCGGCGCCCGACTTCAGGTGATCGGCGAAGAGCGCGGTGGAGAACGGGATGAAGACCACGGTCATCAGCACCAGCAGGTTCAGGTAGAGGACGCCGCGGTCGGCCCGCTTGAGGTGGTCGATCACCCCGTGGTGGTTCACCCAGATGATCCCGATCACCCAGAAGCTGACGAAGAACGCGGCGAACGAGGGCCATTCCTCCTTCAGGTCATGCCAGAGGTTCTCCCCGCCGGGGACGTCGATCTCGAGCACAAGCAGGGTGATCGCGACCGCGAAGACCCCGTCGCTGAAGGCCTCCAGGCGGTTGGTCGTCATCGGCTAGGCGTGAATGGCCCAGCCGTCGACGGCGCGGGCTCCGTCGAGAACCGCCTCCGACATCGTCGGATGCGGATGGATGATCCTCTCGAGCTCCGGATAGCCGCCCTCGAGCGCCATCACGTTGACGATCTCGCTGATCATGTCGCAGGCGATGTTGCCGACGATGTGGGCGCCGAGGATCTCGCCGTACTCCGGGTCGCCGACGATCTTCACCAGGCCGGCACGGTCGTCGTAGACCACCGAGGCGCCGGCGCCGCCGAGCTTGAACTTGCCGACCTTGATCTGGCGGCCGGCCTCCTTCGCCTGCTCCTCGGTCATGCCGACGCTGGCCACCTGCGGATGGGTGAAGGTCGCGCCCGGAACCAGGTCGATGTTGACGGCCTCGGTCTCGTGCCCCGCGGCCGTCTCGACGGCGACCACGCCCTCCTCCTCGGCCTTGTGGGCGAGCGCCGGGCCGCGGACCAGATCGCCGATGGCGAAGACGCCGTCGGCCGAGGTCCGCTGGTACTCGTCGATCTCGATCTGACCCCGGTCGTTGGTCTTCACGCCGGCCGCGTCGAGGTTGAGCGGGTCGGTGTCGGGACGCCGTCCGCCCGCGATCACCAGGTAGTCGGCCTTGACCTCCTTGTCTCCGGCCTTGACCTTGACGCCGTTCTTCTGCTCCTCGACGCTCTCGACCTTGGTGCCGGTCAGCACCTCCATGCCGTCCTTCTTGAACTGGCGCTCGACGACGCGGGCCATGTCCTTGTCCTCGAGCGGCAGGATCTGGTCGAGCATCTCGATCAGGGTCACCTCGACGCCCATGCGGGAGTAGGCGGAGGCGATCTCCGAGCCGGAGGCGCCCGCTCCGGCGACCACCAGCGACTTCGGCATCGACTCGAGCGAGTAGGCGCCCCAGGTGTCGATCACCCGGTCCGAGAAGTCGACCCCGGGGATCGGCAAGGCGACCGAGCCGGTGGCGAGCACGATCGCCTTGGCCTGGTGCTCGTCATCACCGACCTTCACCTTCCCGCCGCCGGCAAGCGAGGCCTCGCCGTGGAGGAACTCGACCTTGTTCTTGTTCCAGAGGAACTGGACGCCGTCCTCGAGCGTCTTCGAGACCTTGGTGCGGCGCTCCTGGAGCGCCTTCCAGTCGATGGAGGTGCCGTTCGACTTGATGCCGAGGTCGGCGCCGTCCTCGGTCACCGTGGCGAAGATCTCGGCCGTGTGCAGCACGGTCTTGGCCGGTATGCAGGCGTAGTTCAGGCAGCGCCCACCGGCCTTGTCGCGCTCGACGACCGCGGTCTTCTGCCCGAGCTGGGCGGCGCGAATGGCGGCCACGTAGCCTCCGGGGCCGCCTCCGATCACGATCACGTCGTACTCGGCCATCAGTTCGACTCTATAGAAGCGTTCTAGTCCGCTCCGGGCGAGGACGGCATCTGGATACGCGCCATCGCCCGGATCATGAAATAGAAGAGCGCGCCCGATCCGAGCAGCAGCAGGGTCGTGCCGACGGCCTGGAGAACCGAGTTCACCACCACCAGGCCGAAGGCGCTGGCGAGCATCATCAGCAGGAGCAGTGTCTGGAAGCCGAGTACGGCCCAGTAGCGGGCTCGCCACATGCCGACCGCCATCACCCAGAAGACGACCGCGAAGGTGACGATGGGAAGGGGCTTGATGTCGCGGCCGCCGGCGTCCACTCCCGCGACCGCGAGGACGGCCGAGACGGTGAAGATGACCGCGAGGACGGCGGAGACGATCGCGCCGGCGGTGACGGCGCGAGGACGCTCGCCCGGCTCGAGGGGCTCGAGCTTCGCGCGCGCCTCGGCGTTCCGCTCCTCGTAGCGCCGGGACATTCTCTCCTCGAAGCTCTCGGTACGGGGCTGATCGCCGTTGGTCTGCTCGGCCGCAACCGCCTCCGCCTCGACAGGGAGGGCCGAGTCCTCCGTGGTGCGCCGCTTGCGCTTCTGCCGCTCGGCTCGCTTCCGATCGCGGGCGCCGCTCACTGGCCCGACTCCTCGCGAGCCGCCGGATCGACCGCGTCGAACAGGGCGGCGCTCGCTGCGCGTGGATCGTCGGAATCGCGGATCGCGCGGACAACGCAGATGCGCTCCGCGCCGGCCGCGACCACCTGTGCCACGTTGGCCGGGTCGATGCCGCCGATGGCGAACCAGGGAACCGAGGCGATCTCGGCCGCCGTCCGAATCAGCTCGAGACCTGTGGCCGGCCGTCCCTCCTTGGTGGGCGTCTCCCAGATCGGCCCGACGCTGATGTAGTCGACGGGCTGGCTCCCCGCAGCCTCGATCTGCTCGCGCGAGTGGGTGGAGAGCCCGATGATCGCGTCCGGGCCCATGATCCGGCGGGCCTCGGCGGCGTCCATGTCGTCCTGGCCGACGTGCACTCCGTCTGCGCTGAGCTCCATGGCGAGGTAGGGGTCGTCGTTGACGATGAAGAGCGCGCTGTAGGTGTTCGCGAGACGGCGAAACGTCTGCCCGGAGCGCTCGATCACCGTCCGGGGATGCTCTCGGTCGCGGAGCTCGATCATCCCGGCGCCCGAGGCCATGGTCGCGTTGAGAAGTGCCTCCGGATCCCGTTCCCGGGGAAGGGCATCGCAGACGAAGTAGAGCCTCGCCCACCGCAGGCGCTGGCGCCGCAGCTCACCGATCGATTCGGGTGGCGCGAGGTGAGAGGTGTCAGTCACTGCAGGCCCAGCCTAGATCAAGGGTCGCGGGGGTACGATGGATACGTAACGGGAGCCCACCAAGGGCTGAGAGGGCGGCTGAAGCGCCGCCGACCGTCCGAACCTGATCCGGGTAATGCCGGCGCAGGGAGGTCGATGGGCAGAGAAACAGACAATCGATACGACGCGATCTTCGTCGGCGGCGGCGTCATCGGGCTCGCCTGCGCGTGGCGAGCGGCCGAGCGCGGCGCGCGGGTGTGCGTGCTCGAGCGCGATCGTCCCGCGGCGGGGGCGACCGGTGTCGCCGCGGGCATGCTCGCGCCCGTCGGCGAGGCGTCCTGGGGCGAGGAGCAGATGCTCGAACTCAACTTCGAGTCGCTGCGACGCTGGCCGGGTTTCGCCGCGCAGCTCGATGATGAGGCGGGCCAGGAGATGGGTTTCGCCCAGCGCGGGGCGCTTCACGTCGCGCTCGACCGCGATGAGGCCGAGGACCTGCGCCGGCGCTACGAGCTCCATCGAAGCCTCGGGCTCGAGTCGAAGTGGCTGCCTGGCCGGGAGTGCCGGCGGTTGGAACCGGGGCTCGCCACGGCCGTTCGCGGCGGCGCCCACGTACCCGGCGAGGCGAGCGTCGATCCGAGGAAGGTGGTCGCCGCTCTGCTCGCAGCTCTGGAGAGCCGTGGGGTGGATGTCCACGCTGGCGCGGAGGTGGTCGCCGCGGAACGTGAGAGCGGTCGCTGGCGGGTCGAGACGGCGGATGGCCGCCCCTTCGAGGCCGCGAATCTGGTGCTCAGCGCCGGCTGCTGGTCCGGTCAGGCGCGGTGGCTGCCGGCTGCCGTTCCTCCCGTGCGACCGGTCAAGGGAGAGATCCTGACGCTCCGCGGCTCGGCCGACGAGCCGGCCTGCGAGGGGATCGTCGCCGGCGAACGGGTCTACATGGTGCCGAGGGCAGACGGCAGGCTGATCGTCGGCGCGACTGTGGAGGAGCGAGGCTTCGACACGACGGTCACGGCCGGCGGGGTCCACGAGCTTCTGCGCGAGGCATACCGCGTGATCCCCGAGATCGCCGAGCTCGAGCTGGTCGAGGCAACCGCAGGCCTGCGCCCCGGCACGCCCGACAACGCGCCCCTGATCGGTTTCGGCGAGGCGGAGGGATTGCTGATCGCCACCGGCCACTTCCGCAACGGGGTGCTCGAGGCACCGGTGACCGCAGATTGCATCGCTTCGCTGCTCGCCGGCGAGCCTCCGCCGGTCGATCTGGACCCCTTCTCCCCGCAGCGGTTCGCACGGCGCCCGGCGGATTCGCCGGTGGAGGTCGCATGAGGGTCGAACTGAACGGCGAGCCCGTCGCGCTGCCGGAGGGCGCAGCGGTCACGCTGGCGGTCGAGGCCTCGGGCGCCGCCGGTGACCAGCGCGGCCTGGCGGTCGCGATCGACGGCGAGGTGGTGCCGCGCAGCGAGTGGGACCGGACCCGCCTGCGTGAGGGCCAGAAGGTGGAGGTGCTCGCCGCGATCCAGGGGGGCGCCGAGGACGGCCTCGAGCTCGGCGGGCGGAGCTGGGGCTCGCGGCTGATCGTCGGGACCGGCGGCTTCCGCTCCCTGGAGCAGATGGAGCAGGCGCTGATCGCCTCGGGCACCGAGATCGTCACGGTGGCGCTGCGGCGCGTGGATCCCGACGCGGAGGGATCGGTGCTGGACCTGATCCGGCGACTCGGCCTCTTCGCTCTGCCGAACACCGCGGGCTGCTACACGGCCCGGGACGCGGTGCGCACCGCGAAGCTCGCCCGCGAGGCGTTCGAGACCGACTGGGTGAAGCTCGAGGTGATCGGCGACGACCGCACGCTCCTACCCGACGCTGTGCAGCTGGTGGAGGCGGCCGAAGCCCTGGTCGACGATGGATTCACCGTGCTGCCCTACACGAACGACGACCCGATCCTTGCGCGGCGGCTCGAGGAGGCCGGCTGCGCCGCTGTGATGCCGCTCGGCTCCCCGATCGGGTCCGGGATGGGGATCCGCAACCCGTACAACATCCAGATCATCTCCGAGCGCTCCGGCGTCCCGGTCGTCCTCGATGCGGGTATCGGCACGGCCTCGGATGCGGCGCTCGCGATGGAGCTCGGCTGCGATGCGGTGCTCCTAGCGAGCGCGGTCTCGCGCGCCGAGGATCCCGCGGGTATGGCCACCGCCATGCGCGCTGCGGTGGAGGCGGGGTGGGCGGCCCGACAGGCGGGGCGCATCCCGCGGCGGCTTCACGCCGAGGCATCGACGCCGCTCGAGGGGCGCCCCGAGCTCTCCTAGCGCCGCACTAGCTTCGCCGCTTGCCGACCACTCGGTCGACCGCTTCGCCGATCGACCCGAACACCCAGCCGACGCTGTGCGCGGCTCGGTTCACCACGGAATCGTCCAGCGGGGCCGATGTCCGGTCGGGATCGGCGCCGAGCTCGACGGCCGCCTCGCGGACCGAGTCCAGGTTCGATTCGAGCCGGCCGGCCCACTCCTCGCAGAACCCGGCCATGTTCCGGTCACCCCGGGCGCGGGCGAGCTCGGCGAGGTGGCGCAGGAGGGTCGTCACGTGCTCCATATCGAGCACCGCCGAGCGAACGACCAGTCCGGTATCGCCACTGCGATCGGCCATCACCGTGCGCAGGTCGGCGAACCGCGCGCCCACGCCCTCGGCCATCGGGCTGCCGTAGAGCCCGTAGGTCGCCGTGCGAGGGCCGAGTTCGGTGATCAGGACTGAGGTCTCGGCCGCCCCCTCCGTCAGGCGCTCGCCGATCGGCGTCCCATCGAGAGCCGAAGCCACCCGGCGCCATCTCGTGATCAGGTGCCGGCAGGCGGCGTAGAGCTCACGATAGGCACGGTGCTCGGCGGGGTGGAGTTCGGTTCTCTCGCTGGCCACGGATCGGGGATTGTGACCGTCTGCGTCGATTCAGGAGCCGAGGCGCTTGCGGACCCGCTTCAGGTCGCCGACCAGCAGCGCCATCGCATCGTCCCGGTCCTTCGGATCGGCCCTGAGGATCGCGGAAGGGTGGAGGGTGGGTACGGCGGCCCGCCCGAGCCTCGACTGGAGGAACTCGCCGTGGTCCTTCATCACGCGTGCCTTGGAGCCGATCACCGCCTTCACCGCCGTCGCCCCCAGGCAGACGAGGACCTCGGGGATCGACGACCTCCAGCTCGGCCTCCAGCCAGGGGGCGCACGCCTTGATCTCCTCCGCCCTCGGGGTCTGGTGTATCCGCCGCTTGCCCTGCGGGCTTCCACTTGAAGTGCTTGACGACATTGGTGATGTAGGCGTCGCCGCGCTCGATTTCCGCCCGTTCCAGGGCATCGTCGAGAACCCTCCCCGCCGGGCCGACGAAGGGGTGGCCCTCGATGTCCTCGCGGTCTCCCGGCTGTTCGCCGACCAGCATCAGCCGCGCGCGCTTCAGGCCTTCACCGAAGACGGTCTGGGTGGCGTGCTCGTAGAGGGGACAGGCGGTGCACCCCGCCGCGGTCTCTCGCAGCGTCTTCAGCGACGGCCGCTCGGGGATCAGCGCCTCTGCGCCGCTTGTCTCCTCGCCCGTGAGTGGGAGCTGCCTCACAACCGGGTCCTACCCAGCGTTCAATCGAGGCAGTCGGGCCGCCGGGTATGCGAACATACGTTCGCCCACACTACCGAGACTTGCAAGACTGGAAATCGATGCGCTGGGATTCACAG
>CAVSLI010000005.1:0-10694 GCA_963728755.1 uncultured Solirubrobacterales bacterium
GGATGCAAGAAGGTTCACCGGGGCAAGGCCAAGATCGACCCGAATCCGAAGGGACGAGCCCCGGTCGCGATCGGGGACTCGACAATGATCCTGCCCATCCCGAACCTGAACGCGGTGGGGTACTCGGTGAACGCCCGCGGCTGCCGCGGCTTCAGGGAGGCGATCAACACGGCCGCCAAGCTCAAGGCCAAGCACCGCCTCCCCCATCTCGTCCTGATCAACTCCTATGGCAACGGCGGCGTCAACCTCGGCCTGATCGCCGAGGCCCTCGACGTCCTTGGCAAGAAGCGCGTGCTGGGCCTGATCACGGCCTACAACGCGGACACGGGCGAGCCGCCGGCCCCCGATACCGACGTTCTCTTCAAGGCGGCCCGGCGGTACTCGCATCGGATCTTCGTCCTGGATTGGGTCAGCTACAGCCTCCCCCACCACGCCGCCGAACCCATACCTGGAG
This sequence comes from uncultured Solirubrobacterales bacterium, assembly GCA_963728755.1. Taxonomy (GTDB): domain Bacteria; phylum Actinomycetota; class Thermoleophilia; order Solirubrobacterales; family 70-9; genus DASUPK01. The sequence continues at coordinate 455 of CAVSLI010000005.1, forward strand.
CCTGGTTCCTGCCCGACCTCTTCCACCTCAACTTCACCGGCGCCGAGGCCTTTGCGCAGTTCCTTGGGGGAGCCCTCCCGCTCGCCCGTAGCGGGCGGTTTCCGTAATCCGGCTTCCCAATCAGCTGGCGGCCGCTAGCGGAATCAGCTTCTTGAGCAGGCGAGCGAAGGCCTTCGCGCCGCTGAAGGTGAGATGCAGCCCATCGGGCTGGAACCAGCTGCCGTGCCCGGCGCTGTAGTGGACCCAGTCGAGCACCTTGATGTGCACCGGGTCGCGCCGGCCCGCGTTGCGAATCACCTTGGCGTCATTTGACTCCCCGCCGCCGAGCTCGAGAGGGGTCACCAGGCCGAGCCTGCGTTTCGGCCCCATGATCTTCCTGGCCCGGGCGATCTGCCCGGCGGAGACCGACGCGTCCGCCCCCAGCGCCAGCACGGCGAGGTGGGGCAGCCGGTGACGGCGGCGCGCATCCCTCAGCACGCCCAACCCCTCCGAGAACTGCCTGCAGCCGCGCGCGTTGACCTTGTAACCCACCCGAGCCAGCGCGGGCAGAGCGAGCAGCATCGATGAATCGCCGATCGCGATCGGCGGACGGGGTGCGACCTTGCGCTTCGGAGTCGCCGTCTCGACGCCTCCGCAACCGGCCTCGACGGCGGGCGTCCAGGCCAACAGGAGGATCCCCGCGAGCACGACTGCGACCGCAACCCGTGCACTGGCGACGCCTCCGGTCATTCGCCCCCATTCTCTAGCATCGCCCGGCCCCGCGCCGGAGGTGACCGGAAGGAGACGGCAGGCAGGTGCTCTTCCCGACAGTCGAATTCGCGATCTTCTTCCCGATCGTCCTCGTCCTCTCCTGGGCGCTGATGTCGAGGCAGCCGCTCTGGAAGCCGTTCATCGTCGTCGCGAGCTACGTCTTCTACGCGGCGGCGGATCCCCGCTTCTGCCTGCTGCTCGCCGCGATCACCCTGGTCAGCCAGCTCGCCGCGGTGGCGATCCATCGCACCGAGGACGAGCGCCTGCGGAAGTGGTTCACCGCGGGCGGCGTCGTCTTCGACCTCGGGATCCTGGCCGTGTTCAAGTACTACGGCTTCTTCGTCACCGACGTCGCGGACGTCCTCGACACGATCGGCCTGGGGATGCCGCTGCCGCTGGTGACGATCGCGCTGCCCGTCGGGGTGAGCTTCTTCAGCTTCCAGGCCGTCACCTACGTGGTGGACGTGAAGCGCCGCCAGACCGAGCCGGCCAGCCTGCTCGACGCGGCGATCTATTTGAGCTTCTTCCCCCACCTGGTCGCCGGGCCGATCGTCCGCGCCAGCGAGTTCCTCCCCCAGCTGCGCGAGCCGCGCAATCCCAACCGGGTGGCCGTAAGCGCCGGCCTGACCCTGGTGGCGCTGGGCCTGATCAAGAAGGTGATGATCGCCGACTACCTCGCCCGCGAGCTGGTCGACCCCGTGTTCGCCGTGCCGCAGGCCTACAGCGCCCCCGACGCCATCCTCGCCGCCTACGGCTACGCCGCGCAGATCTTCTGCGATTTCTCCGGCTACACGGACATTGCGATCGGCCTCGCCCTGCTGATGGGATTCGTATTCCCGCAGAACTTCAACAGCCCCTACCGGGCGACCGGCTTCCGGGACTTCTGGCGGCGCTGGCACATGACCCTGTCGCGTTTCCTGCGCGACTACCTCTACATCCCGCTGGGCGGAAACCGCAAGGGGAAGGTCCGCACCTACATCAACCTGATGGCGACGATGACGCTCGGCGGCCTCTGGCATGGGGCCGCCTGGAACTTCGTCGCCTGGGGGGCCTACCAGGGGACCGGCCTGTCCGCGGAGCACGCAATCAACGGGCGGCTGGGGCGGATCTTCCCCGGGTGGCTGCGCTGGTTCGCCACCTTCAACCTGATCGTCTTCGGCTGGATCCTCTTCCGCGCCCAGAACCTGAGCCTGGTCGGCGACTACATCGATGCCCTGACCCGCTCCGGCCCGGCGACCCTCTACTCGGTGCCCGTGGTCGGGGCGATCGCACTGGTGGTCGGGCTGCAGCTCCTGCCCGAGCGCCCGATGGAGGGGATCGAGCTGCGAATCGGCCGCCTCCAGCCCCTGCTCCTCGGGGCCGCCCTGGCCCTCGTCGTCCTCGTCGTGGGCGCAACCGTTCCGAGCCAGGGCGTCCCCCCGTTCATCTACTTCCGCTTCTGATGGCGCGTTCCCGGCAAGACGATGAGAGGGTGCGCAGCAGCGCAGCCCGTTTTTCGGCGGAGCGCCTCGTACCGGAGGACTTCGAGTCGATCGCCGAGATGGAGGCCGAGGCCCGCGCCGGCCGCGAGGGCGAGCCGCACGGTGACGACAGCCTGATGGAGCGCTTCGACCGCTGGGACCTGCGCCGGTTCACGGGCTGGGACGCGGTCAAGGCGGTGACGCTGACCACGCTCCTGCTGCTGATCTTCGCCGGCGGCTCGGTGCGGAAGGCGGCGGACGAGCTCGACCCCGGCCTTGGCCGGGACATCGTCAAGGCGGTCGGCGGGCCGGCCGGCTGGGTCTCGGACCACCTGCCGTTCGCGGACACACGTCGCGACCTCACTTCGTGGCTCTCGCCGGACCAGCAGCTCTCCGGCACCGGCTTCGAGGCCGGCGGCGTGAGCCCGGGTCGCGCCGCACCCGTGACGCCGCCTCCGCCGAGCACGCCGCAGCCGCTCGACCGGTTGCTGGTCACGGGGGACTCGCTCTCGACGCCCATCGACATCGAGATCGCCCGGCAGCTCGCCGACCAGGGCGTCGGGGTGCAGGTGACGCGGGACCCGCACCTGGCGACCGGGATCTCAAACTCGGGTCTGGTGGACTGGGGCCAGCTCTCGTCGACCCAGGCGGCCAACGATGACCCCGACGCGGTGGTGCTCTTCATCGGAGCCAACGAGGGCTATCCGATGCCGGCCGCCAACGGCGCTCAGGTGAGCTGCTGCGGTGCGCAGTGGGAGGGGATCTTCCGCTCGCGGGTCGGCCAGATGATGGACAACTACCTGCGGGGCGGGGTCGAGCGGATCTACTGGCTCACCATCCCGACCCAGCGGGACCCGGCCCGCAAGCCGATCGCCGACGCGGTCAATGAGGCGATCGAAGGGGCGGCCGCCGAGCGCGGCGCCGCGGTGCGTGTCGTCGACCTGCGGCCCATCTTCACCCCCAACGATTCCTATCGGGATGCGATCACGATCGACGGCAAGCAGACGATCGTGCGCGAGTCCGACGGCATCCACCTGAACGAGGAGGGCGCCTCCATCGCCGCCGATCTCGTCCTCCAGGCCGTCGGCAAGGACTTCGACTACTGACCCCCCCGCGGTGTGTGGGTCCCAGCACACTGCGCCTGTTTGTGCCGAAGGTCACGGTTGGGGCGATCACCCCCGGCGTAGGGTCGGTAGAGAGGCAAACGAGGGGAGATGAAGATGGACTCGAGCTTCAATTACCGGCACGCACAGATCCACGAGGCGGACCTTCATCGGCGAGCGGAGCGGCATCGACTCGCGGCGCAGGCCCGCAACACCCAGCGCGAGACGCGGCCCGAGACGCGGTCGCTGCTCGCCCCACCGGGACTGATCGAGACGGTCCGCGCGACGCTGGCGCGCCTGGCGGCCACCAGGCCGCTGCGTCCCTAGGTGTTCTGGGTGTAGCGGCTCTTCACCCGCTTCGACGGGTTCGAGACCTTGTGGCACTTTGCGGTGGCGCTGTACTGCACATTCGGCACGCCGGTGCGCTTGCCGTCCTTGCACTTGAAGCCGAGCAGCGTGGCGCCGCAGGTGCCCGCCGCGCCGCCGTCCTGGTGACGGCAACGGTGATAGGCCTTGACCACCTTCTCGGCCTTCGCGCAGCTCACGCCCTGAACCTTCAGCGAGGTCACGTAGGACGCCCCCAGCTGCTGCTGCTTGCCGTTGATGTTGCAGGGCGTGAACCCGGCGACGTACGCCACGGGCGACGCGCCGCCCGTCTCGGCGAACAACCCGCTGATCAGTCCCGCCGCTAAGACGGCTCCTGTGATCACCCTGCGCAAGGTGAGCGAAGAATAGACTGGCCCCGCGTTGAGACGGGTCGTCCCACTGCTGTTCGCGGTTGTCATGACCGCGGCCGTCGCCGGCTGCGGCGGCGGGGATGACTCCTCGGGCAGCACCAGCACCGCGGCCCTGAGCAACTGCGACATCAACGGCAAGCAGCAGAACCTCGGCGCCTCGTACGTCACCTCGATCGAGGTGGCGAAGGTGAGCTGCCTCCAGGCCGAGAAGGTCGTGGTGGCCTACCACAGCTGCCGCCAGCAGAACGGCGGCCCGGGTGGCACCTGCGACACCGCGGTGATGGGGTTCGACTGCACCGAGGGAGGGCGCCAGTCCGTGCCCGGCGTCCAGTTCAACGCGACCGCCGACTGCCGCAAGGGGGACGCGGAGATCAAGAGCTCCTACACACAGAACTTCTAGTGCCCCGTCCGGGAACGTTCGGCTGGGAATGATGGGGCACGGGATGCCGAAGTCGCTCGGCGGGACGATCGGGGCGGCGATCGCCCTACTGGCTCTCACGCAGCCGAGCGGTGCGGTCGCCGCAGGCGAGCCCGCCTTCGGCTGCGGCCACGTCCACACCGCGCAGACGCAGCGGAACCCCTACGGCCCGAATGACGGACCGCCGCCGATCGCAATCGGCGACTCGACGATGCTGCTCCCGATCCCCGACCTGACTCGAGTGGGCTTCGACGTCAACGCCAAGGGCTGCCGCGGGTTCAAACAGAGCATCTGGGTCGCCCGTGACCTTCGCAACCGCGACATCCTGCCGCGGCTCGTCCTGATCAACGCCTACGGCAATGGCGGCGTGAACAAAGACCTGATCAGGTTCGCTCTCAAGGTGATCGGGCCGAAGCGGACGCTGGTCCTGGTCACCGCCTACAACGCCGACACCGGCGAGCCCCCCGCACCGGACACCGATGTCCTGGTCCAGGCGGCGAAGGAACATCCCGACCAGATCAAGTTGCTCGACTGGGTCAAGTACAGCCTGCCCCACCACAAGGTCGAGCCGGCCCCCGGCGCCTGGTTCCTCCCCGACCTCTTCCACCCGAACTTCACCGGGGCCCCCGCATATGCGAACTTCCTCGCGCAGGTGCTGCCGGGCGGCGCGCCAAGCAGGTCGAACGGGGACTCGGACGGTGGCGGCGGCACCCCCTGGTGGCCATTCGCACTCGGCGGGGCGGCGCTGCTTCTGGCCGTGCTCTTTCTCGTCCGAAGGCGTCTTGAATCGTGACGGCGTAACGCGTCGGCTACTTCCGGCCTCCGAATGTGACGGCGTTACGGCTACTGCCAGCGGGCGAAGGGCTGGCCCCCGCCCGCCGGCGAGCCGGTCAGGCGTGGTTCAGCATCACATGCTTGATGTTCGTGTAGTCCTCGCAGGCGTAGACCGACAGGTCCTTGCCGTAGCCGGACTGCTTGTAGCCACCGTGCGGCATCTCGGCCACGATCGGGATGTGGTCGTTGACCCAGACGCAGCCGAACTTGAGTGCCTTGGAGACGCGCATCGCGCGACCGACGTCCCTGGTCCACACGGATGACGCCAGCCCGTAGCGGACCCCGTTCGCCCACTCGATCGCCTTCTCCTCGTCGTCGACGGCCTGGACCGTGATCACCGGGCCGAAGATCTCGTCCTGGATCATCCGGTCGTCCTGGTTCGGGCCGGCGACGACGGTCGCCTCGAGGAAGTAGCCGGGCAGGTCCGGCCGCTTGCCTCCGGTGACGATCTCGGCTCCGTTCGCGTCCTTGAGGAACCCCTCGACGCGGTCGCGCTGGCGCTCGGAGATCACCGGGCCCAGCACCGTGTCGGGATCGAACGTGTCGCCGGTCTTGTAGTCCTTCGCCTGCTCGGCGAGTCCCGAGACGACATCGTCGTAGACGCCCTTCGAGGCCAGCACCCGCGTCGCCGCGGTGCAGTCCTGACCGGCGTTGAAGTAGCCGGTCCCGGCGATCGTCTCCATCGCCAGCTCCATGTCGGCGTCGTCGAATACGATCACCGGCGCCTTGCCGCCCAGCTCGAGATGCACCTTCTTCAGCGAGGGCGCGGCGTGCTCGGCGATCCACTTGCCGGTCTCCGGGGAGCCGGTCAGCGAGACCATGTCGACGTCGGGGTGGGTCACCAGCGAGGACCCGGCTGGATCGCCGTGCCCGCCGATGAAGTTCATGACCCCGGGCGGGTAGATCTCGGCCGCGAGCTCCGCGAGGATCTTGAGCGTCGTCACCGGTGTGGTCTCGGCCGGCTTGAGGATGAGGGGACATCCGGTGGCGAGCGCGGGACCGATCTTCCAGACGGCCATCATCAGGGGGTAGTTCCAGGGCGTGATCTGCCCCACCACACCGGCCGGCTCGCGACGGATGTAGGAGGTGTGGTCATCCATGTACTCGCCGGCGGCGCGCCCCTCCATCGTGCGGGCGGCTCCGGCGAAGAAACGAAGCTGATCCACCATCGGCGGGATCTCCTCGTCGAACATCGCCTGGCGCGGCTTGCCGGCGTCCCTGGTCTCCCAGTCGGTGATCTCATCGGCCCGCTCCTGGAACCCGTCAGCGAGCTTCAGGAGCAGCTGCTGGCGCTCGGACGGGGTCGTGTACTGCCAGGTCTCGAACGCCTGGCGCGCCGCCTTCACGGCCCGGTCGACGTCCTCCTCGGTGGAGAGGGGCGCGTGAGCGATCACCTCGCCGGTCGCGGGGTTGACCACGTCCTCGGTCTTGCCCTCGACCGGATCGACGAACTCGCCGCCGATCATGTTCTTGAGGTCCAGGACCTCGCTCGCTTCCTTCTTCTGCTTCTCCGCGGTGGCGGATTCCATTGCTCCTCCTTGGGTCAGACTTTCTGCTTGCTGCCGAGCACGTCCTCGACGGGCGTGTGCTCGACGCCGACGGCTTCCGCGACGGCGGGGTGCGTGACCGCGCCCGCGGCGACGTTGATCCCGAGCCTCAGCCCCGGATCTCGCCGCGCGGCCTCGGCCACGCCGTGATCGGCCAGCGCCAGCACGTAGGGCAGCGTGGCGTTGGTAAGTGCGTAGGTCGAGGTGATCGGCACCGCGCCGGGCATGTTGGCGACGCAGTAGTGGGTGATCCCCTCGACCTCGAAGACCGGATCGCGATGAGTGGTGGGATGCGAAGTCTCGAAGCAGCCACCCTGGTCGATTGCGACGTCCACCAGCACAGCATTGCGCTTCATCAGCTTGAGCTGCTCGCGGCGGACCACGTACGGCGCCTTCGCGCCGTGGACGAGCACGGCCCCGATCACCAGGTCGGCGCGGGGCAGCATCTCCTCGATCGCCAGCGTCGAGGAGAAGACGGTGGAGGCACGGCCGCCGAAGGCAACGTCGAGCTCGCGCAGCTTGTCGATCGAGACGTCGAAGACGAAGCACGTCGGCCTCCATCCCGATCGCGATGAAGGCCGCGTTCATCCCGACGGCGCCGCCGCCGATGATCATCACGTTCGCGGCGGCGACACCGGGGACGCCTCCGAGCAGGATGCCGCGGCCGCCGAGCGGCTTCTCCAGGAAGAAGGCGCCGGCCTGGGTCGCGATCTTGCCCGCGACCTCGCTCATCGGGGCGAGGAGGGGCAGGCGGCCTTGCGAATCCTCGACCGTCTCGTAGGCGACGCAGGTTGCGCCGCTCGCCTGCAGGGCCTCGGTGAGCTCCGGGGCCGGCGCGAGGTGCAGATAGGTGAACAGGGTGCTGGCCCGGGCGCAGCAGCTCCACCTCGCCGGGCTGCGGCTCCTTCACGCCGAGGACAAGTTCCGCGTGATCGAGGAGAGCGGCAGCGTCCGGGAGGATCTCAGCGCCCTGAGCAGCGTAGGCGTCGTCCGGAATCGCGCTGCCCTGGCCGGCCCCGGCCTGCACCAGGACCTCGTGACCGTGCTCGCGGAGCTCCCGAGCGCCCGCGGGGGTCAGCGAGACCCGGTACTCGTCCTCCTTGATCTCGGTCGGAACGCCGACCCTCATAGGGCCGCCTCCCGCTCGACGGGGGGGCTGGTGAAGTCGAAGCGCACCCCGCGACTCTCCAGCTCGGCGAACATCTCCTCCGGAGAGACGCAGCTCTCCGGCGGCAGCGCCCCGCGCCCATCGATCGCGCCCCGAGCCAGCAACCTGACCGCGGCAGCCGCCGGTGTCGCGGTCGAAACGATGCCGCCACCGAGGCCCCACGACTTGTGCGGCGGGGTGACGCTGCGGGCACGGATCACAGCGTCCTCTCCGGTCACCTCAACGATGTGGACCGAGACGGTGTTTGCTGAGGGGGGCGAAGCAGAGCGAGCAACTTCGGCAATCCGCTCCTCGCTCGCCCCCCGCAGCGTCTCCAGGCTCTCGAGCACCTTGGGTGACAGCGAGAGCGCAAAGGTCACATTCGGGCAGTCGAAGCTGTCGCCGAACGTGAGGACCTCCGAGTGGAGGGTGAAGATCGTCTCTCCCTGACCGATCGGCTCGCCGAAGTCCGCCGTCGGTCCGGCCTGCAGCGGCTCGAGCTCCCGCGGCTTGCCGTCGATCAGCGCCATCGGGGGCATCGTGATCTCGTCGAGCAGGGTTCTGACGGCGTAGGGAAAGCTGAGCCCCTCCGGGGGGTCGAGGTCTCGCCCTGCTGCGAGAACCGAGATCGACGTGGGGCTGCCGTGAAGCTCACGTATCGCCCGAGCGGCGAGCAGATTGGTCTTTCCGGGCGCCGAGCCGATCCCGAGCAATGCGAGCAGCCCTGCCTGCTCGAACTTCTCCGAGAGCTGCAGCTGCTCGGCGGTCACGTGGTAGAGGCCGCCCAGATCCATGTAGTGGCAGCCGGCGTCCAGACAGGCGCGCATCGCGGCCAGGTTGATCCGGTAGGCGGCCGAGTTGACGAGCACCTCCATCCCGGCCAGCTGCTCGGCGAGGTCGCCGGTCGCGTCGGCGCGGCGGGCCTCCGCCTTGCCCCCCGTGCTCCATCGCCACCTCCTCCGCGCGGCGCAGGTCGAGGTCGAGAAGCCGCATCGCGGTCGACCTCCTCGGACTCCGCCAGGTCGCGGACGATCGCCGGCGCGATCGTCCCGCCCGCTCCAAGCACGCCGACCCTCATGCGATCAGCTCCTTGGCGCGCAGGGCGAGCCAGAGCTCGACCCGGTCGTTGGCCCTGCTCAGGTCGCGTCCGGTGAGCTCCTCGATGCGCTTGATCCGGTAGCGCAGGGTGTGCCGGTGGCAGTAGCAGTCGCTCGCGGCCCGCTCCCAGTGCCCGTTGCGGTCGATGTAGGCCTCCAGGGAGCGGAGGAGCTCACCCGCGTAGCGCTCGTCGGAGTCCTCGATCGGACCGAGCACGCTCTCGCAGTAGAGCCGCAGCGCCTCGGTGTCCTGGACGGAGAGCAGCAGGGTGAAAGCGCCGAGGTCGCGGTAGGAGGCGACCTCCGGCGCGGCGCCGTTGGCGAAGCGCGGTCGCCTCGAGCGCGCAGCGCGCCTCGTGGAAGGAGTGGCGCACGCGCTCCGTCGGCGAGCGGGCGGCTGGCCGCGGCGCGGGTCGGGCCGTGCGCGGCCTCGAGCGCCGCGCGGGCCTGCGCCGCGAGCTCGAGGGGATCGCCCTTGCCGCCGTCGACCACGCGCGCAGAGCAGCTCGCGGCGCCCGGCCGCGTGCGGTGGCGACCAGCGCCGGGCCGGTTCTGCCGCGAGGAACTCGGCGAGCGTCGGCTCGGCCGCCGCGGCGTCGCCGAGCTCGAAGGCGAGCACCACCGCCCGCTCGCCGATCCCGAAGGGCGCCAGCCGGTCGCGGACATCGTCGGCGGCGAGGCGTCCCGAGAGCGTCGCCGCCAGCACCTCGCCGGAGAGGCGGCGCTCGGTCTCGCGGGCGACCCGCTCGCGCATCAGCTCGAGCGCGACGACGATCGCGGCCTGCTGGACGCAGAGGCGCTCGAAGTCGCCGAGCTCCCCCGAGCGCCGCACGACGACCAGCCAGGCCTCGGCGGCCCCGCGCGCGCGGCGAGACCGGATGGGCCAGCGCCCGGCCCCGCAGGTCGGCCTGGTTCGGGACGAAGGGGGCGGCGGCCGTGCCGCGGGGCTGCACCTCGTCGCGGATCGGGTCGAGCAGGTAGTCGGGCAGCTTGCGCCCGCCGCTCGCCAGGAGCCTCGCCCCGGGCGTCGAGCACGACCGAGCTGCCGCCGACGGCCGCGGCGATCTCGCGCGCGATCTCGTCGAGCCCGCCGCCCTGCAGAACCAGGCGCTCGAGCCGCTCGTTGACCGCGATCCCGCGCGAGAGC
>CAVSLI010000006.1:0-14774 GCA_963728755.1 uncultured Solirubrobacterales bacterium
GAGCGCCGCCGGCGGATCGACACCACGGTCGAGCGGGCGGCGCGCGGGATTCTCCGGAGACCCCAGCGGGAGCGCCGCCCGATCTTCGCCGGGGCATTCAGCCGGCTGCTGGCGCTGGCCATCGACGCCGGCGTCGTCTACGGCTCGCTGCTCCTGATCACTGCGGCGATCGCCTTCCTGGTCTCGATCTTTCAGTCGGGCGACCAGCACGCGCACACGGTGGTGATCGCACTCGGTTTCTCGGCCTGGTCGGCGATCGCGATCGCCTACCTGGTGGTCTTCTGGACCGGCGCCGGTCGGACGCCCGGGATGTCCTTCGTGGCGATCCGGATGCTCTCCGAGGACGCTCAGCCGGTCAGGCCCGGGCAGGCCTTCCGCCGAGTGATCTGGCTCGGCATCTCGGCGCTGCCGCTGCTGCTCGGCTACTGGGGAATCCTCTTCGAGCGCGAGCGCCGCGGCTGGCCCGATCGCCGCGCCCACACGGTCGTCTGCTACGCCGATCCGGAGCTCGACAAGGACCTGGTCTAGACCGGCTCGTCGAGCAGCTCGTTCGCCTCGCTCCAGCGCCCGGGCGGCACGCGGAGGGCGATGTCGCCGCGGCCGTACTCGTTGAGCGGGTGGTCGGAGGTGATCGCCGCCTCCAGTCCGGCATCCGTGAGCTGCTGACGCCAGGCGCGGGCGGTCTCCAGGTCCTCGAAGTCCCGGACCACGTCCCAATCGTCGTAGCTCGCATCGCCGACCCGCAGCTCGGCGAGCCCATCGGGGTGCAGCGACCCCTCGCCGACGCCGAAGAGCTCGCGGACCTTGTCGCGCAGACCCATCGCGCGACGCTCAGGCGGCTGCCTGGATGCCGGTGAGCTCCGCGGAGAGCTCTCTCAGCCGGCGGCGGGCCTCGGGATCCTCGGCCTGCGGGTGCGGCGCCGACTCGCTGGTGCCGTCGAAGTAGTGGCCGTTCACGCCCTCGAGCTCGAGCGAGGCGATCAGGCGCATGGTCGCCGCGATCCCGTCCTCGAGCGGGGTAACCGGGTCGACCCCAGCCTGGCGGACCATCTGGGTCGGCATGTAGGTCCCGGGGTGCAGGCAGTTGGCGGTGACGCCGGTGTCCTCGAGCTCCTCGGCGAGGTCGAACGTGAGCATGACCAGGGCGAGCTTGCTCTGGCCGTAGGCCTGGACGCCGCTGTAGTGCCGCTCGAGCATCACGTCCTCGAAGTCGATCGGGGCCTGGCCGGCGGAGGTCACGTTGACGATCCGGGCGCGCGCCGAGCGCTCGATCAGCGGCAGGAGGCGACGGGTGAGCAGGAACGGGGCCAGGTAGTTGACCTGGAAGGTGAGCTCGTAGCCGTCCTCGCTCTCCTCGCGCGGTCGCGCCGTCCCGATGCCGGCGTTGTTGACGAGGACGTCGATCCGCTCCTCGTTGCTGAGTGAGTCGGCCAGATCGCGCACCTGGTCCAGGGAGCCGAGGTCCGCGCGGCGCCACTCGAGTTCGCCGTTGATGCGAGGGCGCGCGCCAGCGCGACCCGTTTTACGTTGGTGCAGCTCCTCGAGCAGCGCCTGTCCCTTCTCCTCGTTGCGGCCGTGCAGGATGAGGCGGTCGCCGCTCGTCGCAAGCTCGGTCGCCAGTCCCTTGCCGAGGCCGTCCGTCGCCCCGGTGATCACGATCGTCCGCTGGTCGGCCACCTCAGCTGGCTTCCGGGCGTGTCATTGGCCTAATCGCCCAGCTCGACGCGCTCGATCACCTGAGGTTCGGTTGGTCGATCGCCCGCACCGGTCTCGGTGCCCTCGATCGCGTCGACCGCCTCCATCCCGCTGGTGATCTCGCCGAAGACCGTGTGCTTGCCGTCCAGCCAGGGGGCGGCGTCGGTGGTGACGATGAAGAACTGCGAGCCGTTGGTGTCGGGGCCGGCATTCGCCATCGCCAGGGCGCCCCGGACGACCTTGTGGTCGTTGATCTCGTCCTCGAAGGTGTAGCCGGGACCACCCGTCCCGGTTCCCTCCGGATCGCCGCCTTGGATCATGAAGTCCTTGATCACGCGGTGAAAGATCAGCCCGTCGTAGAAGCCGTCGCCCGCCAGCTTGCGGAAGTTCTCAACCGTCTTCGGTGCGTCGTCGTCGAAGAAGCTGACGGTGATCTGGCCGGCGTTGGTGTGGAGGGTGGCGTCGGACACGTCCTCTGACCCTAACTGACGGCCGCGGCCGGCTCCTGAGCCTTCTCGGGGAGCCATGGTTTGCGCCAGCCGCCGTAGCCGTGCATCAGGTTCGAGGCGCCGTCGGGCCCCCAGCTGCCCACGCGGTAGGGCTCGAGGTCGCACGGGTTGTCGAGCAGCGGCTGGACGATCCTCCACGTCTCGAGCACGCTGTCCTCGCGTGCGAACCGCGACTGGTTCCCGGCCAGCGCGTCCGCAAGCAAGCGCTCGTAGGGGCCGGGCTGATCGCCGAACTGCTGCTTGAAGAGCAGGTCGAGGTGCACCCGGCGGAGCTTCTCCTCGCCCGGCTGCTTGGCCTCCAGCAGGATGCAGGCGCCCGAGTCCGGGTCGATGCGGAGCACGATCTCGTCGGTCGCCGGGATCGGACCGCCGCCGATCCCCACCCGGGGTGGGCTCTGCAGGATCACACGCACCTCGGTCACCTTCTCGGCGAGCTGCTTCCCGGCCCTGATGAAGATCGGGACGCCGGACCAGCGCCAGTTCATGACGTCGAGCCGCAGGCCGACGAAGGTTTCTGTCGTGGACTTCGGATCGACGCCGTCGATCTGTCTGTAGCCCTCGTACTGGCCGCGGACGTACCGGCTCGGATCGGCCGCGGGGATCGCCTTGAAGAGGTCGAGCTTCGCGTCGCGGATGGAATCGGGATCGGTCGCGGAGGGAGGCTCCATGGTCACGAGGGCGAGCGTCTGTAGGAGGTGGTTCTGGACGACGTCGCGCAGGCACCCGACGGGGTCGTAGAAGCTGCCGCGATCCTCGACGCCGAAGTCCTCGGCCATCGTCATCTGAATGGACTCGACGTAGCGCCGATTCCAGATCGGCTCGAGCAGGGAGTTCGCGAACCGCAGGTAGGTGATGTCCTGGACCGGCTCCTTGCCCAGGAAGTGGTCTATCCGGTAGATCTGGCTTTCGTCAAGGATCTCGTGGATCTGGTCGTTGAGCTCGACGGCCGACTGGTAGTCGTGCCCGAACGGCTTCTCGATCACGACGCGGGCGCCGTTCGTACACCCCGCGCTGCCGAGCCGCTGGATCACCCCGGCGAAGAGCGACGGCGGGATCTCCAGGTAGAAGACCGGGTGCCTGGCGCCGCCCAGCGCCCGCTTCAACTTCCGATAGGTGTCGAAATCGTTGTAGTCCCCTTGCACGTAGGTCAGGGAGTCGGCGTACCTCTTGAAGACGTCCTCGTCGAGCTCCTCCCCCTTGACCTCGATCCGGGCCTCGACGGCCTCACGCGCGTGCTGGCGGAGATCGTCGTCCCTCCACTCGGTGCGCCCGACGCCGATCACGGGAACCTTGAGCGTGCCGTTTGCCCTCAGGTCGTAGAGCGCCTTCAGGGTCATCTTCTTCGCGAGGTCGCCTGTGATCCCAAAGACGACCAGCGCATCGCCCTGCGCGCCCGGCGGCGGGCCTGAGTTGGTCTTCGCCACGACCGGAACCTAGCGGACCCGCACGGGCTGACCAACGTCTGGCCTTAGGATGGCCGCGATGGCACAGCTCGGAATGGTCGGCCTCGGCAGGATGGGAGCGAACCTCGTCCGCCGGCTGATGCGCGACGGACACGATTGCGTCGTCTACGACGTCAATCCCGATCCGATCAAGGAGCTCGAGGGCGAGGGCGCGACGGGCGCCACCTCCCTGAAGGAGCTTGCCGAGAAGCTCGATGCCCCCAGGTCCGTCTGGATCATGGTCCCCGCCGGCGACATCACCGAGTCGACCGTCAAGGACGTCGCGGAGGTCCTCGAGCAGGGGGACGCGATCATCGACGGCGGCAACTCCTACTACCGGGACGACATGCGGCGGTCGGAGACGGTCGGCGAGAAGGGGATCGACTACATCGACTGCGGGACGAGCGGCGGCGTCTTCGGACTGGATCGGGGTTTCTGCCTGATGATCGGCGGTCCGGACGAGGCGGTGGAGCGCCTCGACCCGATCTTCAAGACGATCGCTCCCGGCGTGGACTCGGCCGAGCGGACGCCGGGCCGGAGCGGCGATCCCGACACCGCCGAGAACGGCTACCTGCACTGCGGACCGAGCGGCGCCGGCCACTTCGTGAAGATGGTCCACAACGGGATCGAGTACGGCGTGATGGCCGCCTACGCCGAGGGCCTCAACATCCTCAAGAACGCGAACGCCGGCAAGGTCGAGCGGGAGATGGACGCCGAGACCGCCCCGCTCGAGCACCCCGAGTACTACCAGTACGACCTCGACATCCCCGAGATCGCCGAGGTCTGGCGGCGCGGCAGCGTGATCAGCTCCTGGCTGCTCGACCTGACCGCAGCATCGCTTCAGCAGTCGGGCGACCTCTCGGATTTCGAGGGGCGAGTCTCGGACTCCGGCGAGGGGCGCTGGACCTCGATCGCCGCGATCGAGGAGGGCGTGCCCGCCGGCGTCCTCACCACCGCCCTCTACGAGCGCTTCGCGTCACGCAACCTCGATGACTTCGCCGACCGGGTGCTGTCGGCGATGCGCTTTCAGTTCGGCGGGCATCAGGAGAAGCCGAAGTAGCGGTGGGCGATCACCGCCTCGAAGTGCTCGAGGATGCTGATGCCGTTCAGCGCCGCGGCGCGGAGGTGATCGCCGAGGCAGTCAAGGCGGATATCTCAGAGCGCGGCCGGTGTGCCCTCGCCGTCAGCGGTGGCCGCGACCCGTGGCCGATGTTCTCCCAACTCGAGGAGTTCGGGCTCGACTGGACGAAGATCCAGATCTTTCAGGTTGACGAGCGGGTGGCTCCGGCGGGCTCCGACGAGCGCAACCTGACCCACCTCGTGGAGAGCCTCTCGATCGGCGCCCAGGGCAGCATCCGCCCGATGCCGGTCACCGACGAGGACCTCGAGGCCGCAGCGGACCGTTACGCCGAGTCGCTGCCGGACGCCCTGGATCTGGCCCATCTCGGCATCGGCCCGGACGGGCACACCGCCTCGCTGGTGCCCGGCGACCCTGTGCTGGAGGTGACCGACAGGCGCGTCGCGGTGACGGCGGGCGAGTACGAGGGCGTCCACCGGATGACGCTCACCTACCCGGAGATCGAGCGGGTGCGCAGGCTGCTCTGGGTTGTGACCGGCGAGGAGAAGGTCGACGCCCTGCGGAAGCTCATCGACCAGGATCCCTCCACGCCCTCGGGCCGCGTCCGGCCCGGCGGGGACTCGCTGATTCTGGCCGACCGCGCGGCCGCTCCGGACGCCTAGTACTCGTCGTGCCGGCGGAGCCAGTGCGGCTCCCCGGGGCGCTCGTCTCGGCCAGTCGCGGTGCGGTCGAGCAGGAAGTAGTAGCCCATGGTCGGCTCGAGTCCACGCGCTGTCGTCACGTAGGTTCGGTAGACGACGCCGTCGTCAAGGGTGTAGGCGCTGAGGCCGGGCACCTCGGTCACATAACCCTTCGCATCCGTTCCGCTCGCCTTCGCCATCTGCTCGACTACCGCGGGGATCTCTCCCTCGAGGAACGGCTTGAGCTGCTCCTCGGTGAACGTGAAGCCGAGGTCGGGATTGAAATCGGTGGTTCCCGCCGAGGCCCAGTCGACGTCCCAGCCCATCCGCTGCCGGTAGGCCTGGAGACGCTCCAACGGCGCCCGGGAGACGAGCATCAGCTTGGTGTCCCGGGCCGCCAGATGAGGGATGTTCGGAACGAGGTTGTCGGCGATCGAGGTGCAGACCGTGCAGCCCGCCTCGTAGGGCGGCCCGAACATGAAGTGATAGATGAGCAGCTGGGAGTGCCCGTCGAAAAGGTCCGCGAGTGACTTCGTGCCATCGACGGTCTCGAACTCGTACTCCTTCTCGACCGCGACCCAGGGGAGCGCCTGCCGCTTCTTCGTGAGCTCGTCGCCGCGGTGGGTGATCTCCTTCTCCTCCTTGAGCAGCTCGTCGCGCTCAGCCTGCCACTCATCCTGCGTTCCGATTCTGTGCTCGGTCATCGCGCTGCCTCCGTTCCGTATTCGTCGTGTCGGCGCCACCATCCGGCGACGGCGCCCTCCTCATCGCGGCCCAGCGGCGCCACGTCCAGGTATCTGAATGTCCCCATCAACTGCTCCACCCCGCGGTCGTAGCTGGAATAGGCGTGGTGCACCGTGCCGTCCTCGAGCGCGAAGGCGCTGATCCCCTCGCGCTGCGGCCACGGCGGCTGGTCGACGTGCTTGAAGTTGTACTCCGCGCCATTGCGCTGCTGATCCTCGGTGAACGCCGCGCCATAGTCGTACTTGAAGTCGCTGCCGAGGGACGAGACCCAGGGGAAGCCCCAGCCCATTCGCTCCTTGTAGGAAAGGAGCTGATCGAGCGACGCGATCGACTCCGCCACCAGGGTCACGTCATGGCCATTGAGGTGGGTCTGACGCCGTCAAAATGATCGGCGACGAGCAACCCGTGCACCCGAGGTTGTCCTCATCGACCCTGTAGCCGAAGCCGAACATGAAGTGGTAGACGAGCAGCTGGGAGCGGTCGTCGAAGAGATCGACCAGGGACTTGGTGCCCTGCTCGGTCTCGAACTCGTAGTCCTTCTCCACCGGCACCCAGGGCAGCTCGCGCCGCTGCTGCGCCAGCGCGTCGCCCCGCCGCATGTGCTCCTTCTCGGCCGCGACCAGCTTCTTGCTGGCCGCCAGCCATTCCTTCCGAGAGCCTCTGCGGTGCTTCGTCATCGGTACCCCCTCTCGCTGTCCGTTTTCTCCGTCCGTATATAGTTAGCAAAGTGGCTAACGATCCGTTCTCTGCACTTGCCCATCCGACTCGCCGCGAGATCGTCGAGCGGCTCAGCGGCGGGCCCGCAACGGTCGGCGAAGCGAGTCGGAACCTCGGCGTTTCGAAGCCGACCATCTCCCGCCACCTGAAGCTGCTCGAGGAGGCAGGCGTCGTGACGCGCGTGATCGACGGGCGGACACACCAGCTCGCCCTCGACCCCCAGACGCTTGCCGACACCGCCGATTGGATAGAAAGCCAGAGGGCTCGCTGGGAACGGCTCTTCGACGTCGTCGGCGAGTATCTCGAGGAGCGAAAGGAGTGAGGGTGGTCGAGGAGGCGGCGAGGGTGGTCCGCATCGAGAGAACTTTCGACGCTCCCGCCGAGGACGTCTTCGACGCCTGGACGAGCGAGGAGGTCATCAGGCGCTGGTTCATTCCGGCCACTGGCTGGCAGGAGCCCAGCGCTGAGGTGGACCTGCGGGTCGGCGGGAAGATCCGGGTGGTGATGCGCGATCCCGACGGCGAGCCCGTCGAGGCGGGGGGCGAGTACACGCGGATCGAGCGACCGCACCGGCTCGCCTTCACCTGGACCTTTGACGACGACCCGTCCAACCAGCAGATGATCGAGCTGGAGTTCACCGAGCGCGAAGGCGTCACCACGGTGCTGTTCGTCAACAGCGACATCTCCGAAAAGCAGCGGCGGGACGCGCAGTACGACGGCTGGAGCACGTGCTTCGACAACCTGAAGCTGGTGCTGGAGCGATGAGGCCAACCAGGGGGAAGCGATGGAGTTGAGATATCCGGGCGAGTCGGCGGAGTACCGTGCCGCTCGCGACGAGCTGCTTGCGCGCGAGATAGAGCTGAGGCGCCAGATGGAGGCGGTCGCCGAGATGCGGCGGGAGCTGCCGCCCGGCGGCGAGGTTCCCGAGGACTACGTCTTCCGCGGCGAGGGTCCCGACGGCGGTCCTGCGGACGTGCGGCTCTCGGATTTATTCGCGCCGGGCAAGGACTCGCTGGCGATCTACAGCTTCATGTTTCCCCGCGATCCCGAGGATCACCGCCCAGGCCCGGTCCACGAGACGGAGACCGCGAAGCTGCCGCTCCACGAGGCCCCGTGCCCGTCGTGTGTCGCGCTGCTCGACCAGCTCGACGGCATGGTCGAGCACGCCAGCCAGGTCATGAACTTCGCCGTGGTGGCGAGGTCACCGCTCGACCGGCTCTCGACCTGGCGGCGGGAGCGGGGTTGGCACCGGCTGCGACTGCTCTCCTCGGCGGACAACACCTACAACCTCGATTACCTCGCCGAAACGCCCGAGGGCGCCCAGCGTCCGATCCTGAACGTCTTTCACCGCGACGGCGGGACGATCCGCCATTTCTGGGGATCCGAGCTCTTCTACGCGCCCTGGGACCCGGGCCAGGACCCGCGACACGTGGGGACGCTCGAGCCGCTCTGGAATCTGTTCGACCTGACCCCAGAGCGCCGGCCGGACTGGGACGAACAGCTCGATTACGAGTGACGGGCGGGCCCGCTGAGGGCCGGCTTAGGCACGTCCCTATCTTGGGGTAGGCAGAGATACGTCTATTCCCGAAAGGCTCGAAATGAAGAAGCGAAAGCTCGGCGACCTCGAAGTCTCGGAACTCGGCCTCGGCTGCATGGGGATGTCGGCGTTCTATGGAACGACCGACGAGGGGGAATCGATCGCAACGATCCAGCGGGCCCTGGAGCTCGGGATCAACTTCCTGGACACGGCCCAGATCTACGGCCCTCTGACCAACGAGCAGCTGGTCGGCAAGGCGATCAAGGGCAAGCGCGACGAGTACGTGATCGCCACCAAGTTCCAGCGCAACCTCGACGACACCGTCCCCGGCGACATGTCGACGCTCGGCGATCTGGACAGTTCGCCCAAGAGCGTGACGAGGACGCTCGAGGGCTCGCTCCAGCGCCTCGGCACCGACCGCGTCGACCTCTACTACCAGCATCGCGTCGATCCCACGGTTGAGATCGAGGAGACCGTCGGCGCGATGGCGGAGCTCGTCGAGCAGGGCAAGGTGCTTCACCTCGGCCTCAGCGAGGCGGCCCCCGAGACGATCCGCCGCGCGCACGCCGTGCACCCGATCACTGCGCTGCAGACCGAGTACTCGGTGTTCGCACGGCAGCCCGAGGCGGACATCCTGCCGACCTGCCGCGAGCTCGGCATCGGCTTCGTCGCCTACTCGCCCCTCGGGCGAGGATTCCTCTCCGGCCGCTTCAGCTCGCCGGACGAGCTGGCCGAGGACGACTTCCGCCGCACGCAGCCCCGCTTCCAGGGCGAGAACCTCGAGGCGAACAGGCGGATCGTCGCCAAGCTGCAGGAGATCGCCGCCGAGAAGGAGATCACTCCCGCCCAGCTGGCGCTGGCCTGGGTGCTCGCCCAGGGCGACGACATCGTTCCCATTCCGGGCACCAAGCGGCGCAAGTATCTGGAGGAGAACGCGCAGGCCGCCGACGTCGAGCTGACCGAGGAGGACCTCGCCCGGATCGACGAGGAGTTACCCGAGGTCTCGGGCGACCGCTACGACGAGGCCGGTATGGCGTCAGTCGACAACTGATCAGACCGACGACGGCCCGGGCCTCGGCGCCGGTCGCCCCCTGATCACCGAACCAGCGGGCCAGGCGATCCTTGCTCAAGGCCTCCGAGGGCGAGACGACGCGCGTCAGCGTGTCGCGCACGTCCTGGCCGGCGTCGGGCTCGCTCGCCCAGCCGAGGAAGAGCTGCTCGGAGAGCTCGGGCCTGGGGAAGCGCCCCCACCGGAACGACCAGTCGTAGTGCTCGGCGGCGCGCTGCTCGTGCCAGGCCTCGTAGCCGGTGAGGCCTGGGTCGGTCCCCGCGAGCCGCTCCGCAATCTGGATTGCCTGCTCGACCGCGTCCCCGATGCCCTGTGCGGTGCCGGGGTGCTTGAAGTGCAGGGCATCGCCGAGCAGCGCCCACCCCGGCCCCATCGGCCTCCGAAAGTAGCCCCGCATCAGCGACTCGGGTGCGACGACGAGGCCGGAGATCATCTCGCCAGCGTCGAGGTGCTCGGCCGGGATCGAGTCTGGGAACCGGGCAAGGACCTCGCGATAGTTGCGAAGGCGGTCCTCGCCGGTGCCGTGGGTGAATTCGTCGGGGCCCGTCGCCGTCAGCATCGTGAGGCCGTCCTCGACGGCCCAGCGGATGAGGATCGCGTCCTCCTGGATGTCGGTCGTCGCCATGCCGTCGTCGGGGATGCCGCTCCAGTAGCCCCACATGAAGGCGATCTCTCCCCGCTGACGGCGCTCCTTCTCGAGGCCCAGCTTCCGCGCCACGGTCGAGACCCGCCCGTCGGCGCCGAAGACCCACCTCGCCCGGATCCGATCGCCGCTCTCGAGCACGACGCCGGAAACCGGGTCGTCCTCGGTCCCGGACCCGATCAGGTCGACCACGCGGTCGCCAAAACGGCCCTCGGCGCCCGCCGCGAGGGCGCTGTCCACCATCCCCTTGTCCAGCGCGATGCGGCGAACCGACATCCCCCGGTCGATGCCGTCGATCGGCGTGAACGTCCCGGTCGTCTCGTGCCCGAGTCCCACGATTCGCCAGCCGACCGGCGAGAGCCGGTGCCTCGCGCGCAACCTGTCGAGCACGCCCAGCCGCTCGAGGTGAGCCAGCGTGTTCGGGAACATCATGTGGGTCGAGACGGTGTCGCTGGGGAAGGTGTCCCGGTCGACCAGCGCCACGTCCCAGCCGTTCTGGGCCAGAGCGATCGCCAGCGTCGAGCCGGCGCAACGCGCGCCGACGATGACCGCGTCCTTCTCCTCCATTCGGATGAGCGTACCCCGGCTCGGCGGGCCCAGGTGTGAGCCGCGTCACCCGGTCAGCAGCGCCTTCTCGAGGGGCTCAGGCACGCTCGACGGTGTCACCGCGCCCGATCAGGACCGCGGTGACCATGCCGGCCGGGAAGAGGCCGTGATCGACCACGCCGGGTGTCAGCGCCAGGCGCGCGGCGAGCTCGCCGGGCTCATGCACGGAACCCGTGTAGTCGGCGATCACACCGTCGTCCGGGCTGGGCGGGCAGTCCGGGCGCAACGCGACCTCACCGAGCTCGGAACCGATCCGCTCGAGCGTCGAGGCCAGGCCGAAGCGGTTCAGCTCGAGCGGGATCGGGGGCTTGATCCGGTCCACCGTCTTCGACGAATCGGCGATCACGATGAAGCGCTCGGCGCTTGCCGCGACGATCTTCTCGCGGGTGTGGGCGCCCCCGCCCCCCTTGACGAGCCAGTGATCCGGCGCGACCTGGTCGGCGCCGTCGACCGCGATGTCGAGACGATCGAGATGGTCGAAGTCCTCGACGCGGATCCCGAGCTCCCTGGCGTGCTCCTCGGTGGCGACCGAGGTCGCCACGCAGCGGAGGTCCTTGAGCTGGCGCGCGGCGATGGCGGGTAGCAGATGGGCGACCGTGGAGCCGGTTCCCAGCCCCACCCTCATCCCATCCGCAATCAGCTCGGCGGCCGCTTCGGCGGCGAGTTTCTTCTCCGAATCGAGGTTCGCCTCGGTCACCCGCGGGGACACTAGTCGTAGGATCGTGGAGATGGCAGTCGCAGCCGAGCGCCGAACGGACATCGACCAGCTCTGCATCAACACCATCCGCACGCTGTCGATCGACGCGATCCAGAAGGCGAACTCAGGGCACCCCGGCACGCCGATGGCGCTCGCGCCCGTCGCCTACGTGCTCTGGCAGCGGTTCCTGCGCTTCGACCCCCAGCAGCCGATCTGGCCGAACCGCGATCGCTTCGTCCTGTCCAACGGCCACGCGTCGATGCTGCTCTACTCGCTGCTCCACCTGACGGGCGTCCGGTCGGTCGACCCCGACTACGAGGTCGTCGGCGAGCCCTCGGTGAGCCTCGAGGACATCAAGCGCTTCCGCCAGCTCGACTCCAAGTGCCCCGGGCACCCGGAATACCGCTGGACCTCCGGCGTGGAAACGACCACCGGGCCGCTCGGCCAGGGGATCGCGACCAGCATCGGGATGGCGATCGCCTCGAAGTGGCTCGCCGCCCGTTACAACGCCCCCGGCTTCAAGATCTTCGACTTCGACGTCTACGTCTTCTGCGGGGACGGCGACTTCGAGGAGGGGGTCTCCAACGAGGCCGCCTCGCTTGCCGGGCACCAGCGCCTCGACAACCTCTGCTGGGTCTACGACAACAACCACATCTCGATCGACGGGCCGACCGAGATCACCTACACGGACGACGTCGCCGCCCGCTTCGCCGGCTACGGCTGGAACGTCACCCGCGTCGGCGACGCCAACGACCTCGAGCTCCTCACCCGCGGCTTCGAGGCCTTCAAGAAGGAGGAGGGCCGCCCGACGCTGATCATCCTCGACAGCCACATCGGCTGGGGCTCGCCGAACAAGGTCGATACCGCCGAGGCACACGGCGAGCCACTCGGGGAGGAGGAGGTCCGCGAGACCAAGCGGGCCTACGGCTGGCCCGAGGACGCGCAGTTCCTCGTCCCGGACGGGGTTCGCCAGCACTTCGACGACGGCATCGGCGAGCGCGGGGCGCGGCTCAGCCGGGAGTGGGAGGAGCTGCTCTCGAGCTACACCCGCGAGCAGGAGTCGCTCGCCCACGAGATCGACCAGATGCAGCGCCGCGAGCTCCCCGAGGGCTGGGAAACCGACATTCCGAGCTTCGACGCCGACGAGAAGGGGATGGCCACCCGCAAGGCCTCGAACCAGGTCGAGAACGCCGTCGCCGCGCGCATCCCCTGGCTGATGGCCGGGTCGGCCGACCTCACCGGGTCAACCTCGGTCGGGCTGAAGGACGTCGAGGGAGCCGAGGCGTTCGAGCCGGAGAACCGGGCGGGCCGTCAGCTGCATCTCGGGATTCGCGAGCACGGCTCGGCGGCGACCTCGAACGGACTCTCGCTCTCGAAGCTGCGCCCGCTCTGGTCGACCTACCTGACCTTCTCCGACTACGCCAAGCCGGCGATCCGGCTCTCCGCGCTGATGGAGCTGCCGGTGATCCATGTCTTCACGCACGACTCGATCGGGTTGGGCGAGGACGGGCCGACGCACCAGCCGGTTGAGCACCTGGCCGGGCTCCGAGCGATCCCCGGCCTCGACGTAATGCGGCCGGCCGACGCCAACGAGGTATCGGAGGCGTGGCGGGCGGCCCTCGACCGCCATCACATGCCGATGGCGCTGGTTCTCACTCGCCAGGATGTGCCGATCATCGACCGGTCGCGTTACGCCTCGGCGGAGGGCGTGCGCCGAGGTGGCTATGTGCTCGCCGATCCCGATGGCGGCGATCCCGAGGTGATCCTGATCGCTACCGGAAGCGAGGTCGCGCTCGCCATCGCCGCCCACGAGAAGCTGATCGCAGACGGCGTGCGCTCACGGGTCGTCAGCCTGCCCTGCTGGGAGCTCTTCGATCGTCAAGAGGAGTCCTACCGGGACGAGGTGCTGCCCCCGGAGATCAGGGCGCGCGTCTCGATCGAGGAGGCGTCTACCCTGGGTTGGGAGAGGTTCGTAGGCAATGAGGGAGCCTCGATCGGAATGCACACCTTCGGCTCCTCCGCGCCCCTGAAGGACGTACAGAGCAAGTTCGGCTTCACCCCAGACAAGGTGGCCGAGACAGCCAAGGAGGTACTCGGAAGATGAAGCCCACGGAACAGCTGCACGAGCTCGGCCAGAGCCTCTGGCTCGACAACATCACCCGCACCATGCTCGACGACGGGACGGAGCAGCGGTACATCGATGAGCTCTCCATCACGGGGCAGACCTCGAACCCGACGATCTTCGACAAGGCGATTTCCAGCGGCGACGCCTACGACGAGCAGATCTCCGAGCTTCGCGAGAAGGGCATGGAGCCCGAGGACATTTTCTTCGAGCTCGCCCTCGCCGACGTCACACGGGCGGCCAGGATGTTCGCCGACATCCACAAGGAGACCGACCGGATGGACGGCTGGGTCTCGCTCGAGGTCTCGCCGCTGCTCGCCTACGACACCCAGTCGACCATCCAGCAGGCCGCCGACCTGTACGGGCGGGCGGAGGAGAACAACTTCATCAAGATCCCCGGGACGCCCGAGGGCCTGCCCGCGATCGAGGAGTCGATCTATCGCCGGCGTGCCGATCAACGTCACG
Source organism: uncultured Solirubrobacterales bacterium (assembly GCA_963728755.1). Lineage (GTDB taxonomy): Bacteria > Actinomycetota > Thermoleophilia > Solirubrobacterales > 70-9 > DASUPK01. The sequence goes on from CAVSLI010000006.1 coordinate 14,005, forward strand.
CTGCTGATGTCGACCGATCAGACGATGGCGGCGGCCGAGGCCTACCTGAAGGGAATCGAGCGACGGATCGAGGACGGACTCGACCCCGACGTCCCCTCGGTCCTCTCGCTCTTCATCAGCCGGTGGGACGTCGCGGTCCATGACCAGGTGCCCGACGAGATCAAGAACACGCTCGGGATCGCCGTCGGGAAGGCGACCTACGCCGCCTGGCGCCAGTTGTTCGATTCCGACCGCTGGAACGCCCTCGCCGGTAAGGGGGCGCGGCTGCAGCGCCTGCTGTTCGCGAGCACCGGGACCAAGGACCCGGAGGCCTCGGACACCCTCTACATCGAGGCCTTCGCCGCGCCGGACACGATCAACACGATGCCCGACAAGACCCTGAAGGCCTTCGCGGACCACGGCAAGGTCGGCGAACCGCTGCCCGCCGACGGCGGCGACGCGGAGGAGGTCTTCCAGGCACACCGGGAGCAGGGCATCGACACCGACGCGCTCGCGCTGAAGCTTCAGAAGGACGGCGCGGAAGCGTTCTCCAAGTCCTGGTCGGAGCTGCTCGACACGATCAAGTCCGAATCCGAGCGCCTGGCGGCCTAACCGCCACCTGTCCGCTAACCGCCGCCAGACAGAAGAAGCGCTAGCGCCACGTAGTTAGGCTGCGGCGGGTGAGCCCGGACCCGCAGCTCCGCAAGCGCCCCGCCTGGAAGGCCCTCGAGAGGCACTTCGGTGAGATCGGGCAGCGACACCTGCGGCAGCTGTTCGAGGAGGATCCCGAT
>CAVSLI010000007.1:0-83632 GCA_963728755.1 uncultured Solirubrobacterales bacterium
GCAACTCTTTCTCCGCCGCGTCCTTGCGCCCACGGTGAGCGAGCCACAGCCATATCGCGCCAACGACGCCGGCGAGCAGGATCAGCGACAACGAGCGTTGCGATTTAGCGCCCGGGGGGAGATACTTACGCGCCATGACCATTGCGACAACGAAACAGGCGGCGGCAGGTGCTCGACGTTCAGAAACTTCTCCAGATGTACCGGCAGATGGTGGCCATTCGCCTGTTCGAAGAGCGGGTGAACGATCTCTACACGCGCGCGCTGATGCCGGGACTGGCCCACCTTTATATCGGCGAGGAGGCGGTCGCCGTCGGCGTCTGCGAGGCGCTCCGGCCGGACGACTACATCACCAGCACGCATCGCGGCCACGGGCATTGCCTGGCCAAGGGCGCGGCGCCGCACCTGATGTTCGCGGAGCTGCTGGGCAAGGAGGCCGGCTACTGCAAGGGCAAGGGCGGCTCGATGCACATCGCCGATCCCGCCACCGGCAACCTGGGCGCGAATGCCATCGTCGGCGGCGGCGCCGGCATCGCGACCGGCGCGGCGTTCGCGTCCAAGTACCTCGGGCACGGGCCGCGTGGCGGTCTGCTTCTTCGGCGAAGGCGCGCTCGGTCAGGGCGTGCTGTACGAGGAGATGAACCTCGCGCAGCTCTGGAAGCTGCCGGTGATCTACGTCTGCGAGAACAATCTCTACAACGAGTACACGCACTGCTCGGAAACGACCGCCGGCGACATGCTGGCGCGGCCGGCGGCGTTTGGCGTGGCGGCGGAAACGGTCGATGGCCAGGACGTGCGCGCGGTCCACGCCGCGGCATCGACGAATGGTGGAGCGCGCGCGGCGAGGCGACGGGCCCGGCGTTCCTGCTGCTGCAACACCTACCGGTTCCGCGGCCACCACGTCGGCGACATCGCGCGCGAGTACTACCGGTCGAAGCAGGAAGAGCAGCGCTGGATGTCGGAGCGCGATCCGATCGCGCTGCACGCGGCATGGCTCGTCGCCGAAGGTCTGGCCGACCAGGCCGCGCTCGATCGCATCCAGAGCGAAGTGGCCGCCGAAATGGATGCCGCCGTCGAGTTCGCGATCAACGCGCCCTATCCCGATCCGCGACGAGGTCGACGAGGACGTCTATGCCTGAAACCGTGGCCACCGCACGAGCCGGCGTCCGGACCGAGCGTCCGGGAGCTCACCTTCGGCGAAGCGATCCGCGAGGCGCTCGCCGAAGAGATGCGGCGCGATCCGACGCGTCGTGCTGCTCGGCGAGGACGTCGCCGAAGCGGGCACGCCGTTCAAGGTCGTGAAGGGCCTCGTCGAGGAGTTCGGCAAGGATCGCGTCATCGACACGCCGATTTCCGAGGCCGGGTTCACCGGCCTGGCCGTCGGCGCCGCGATGACCGGCATGCGGCCGATCGTCGACATCATGTTCGGCGACTTCCTGGCGCTCGTCATGGACCAGGTGGTCAATCAGGCCGCCAAGATCCACTACATGTCGGGCGGCAAGTGGAAGGTGCCGATGGTGGTTCGCGCGACGATGGGCGCGACGCGGCGGTCGGCGGCGCAGCACTCGCAGTCGCTGCACGCGTGGCCGAGCCACATGCCCGGTTTGAAGGTGGCGATGCCCTCGACGCCGTACGACGCGAAGGGACTGCTCAAGGCGGCGATCCGCGACGACAACCCGGTCGTCTTCTTCGAGGACAAGATCAGCTACACGAAGGTCAAGGGGCCGGTGCCGGACGGGGACTACACGATTCCGTTCGGCGTGGCCGACATCAAGCGCGAGGGGCGCGACATCACGCTCGTCGCGCACGAGCAGCATGGTGCAGGTGGCGCTCGGCGCCGCGGCGATGCTCGAAGAGATCGGCGTCAGCGCCGAAGTGGTCGATCCGCGGACGACGTGGCCGCTCGACGAGAAGACGCTGATCGAGTCGGCGCGGAAGACGTCGCGCTGCATCGTCATCGACGAGGGGTACTTCCGGTACGGCGTGACCGGCGAGATCGCGTCGGTGATTGCGGAGGGCGCGTTCTACGATCTCGACGGCCCGGTGCGGCGAATCGGCGCGCGTGCACGTGCCGATTCCGTTCTCGCCGCCGCTCGAGGACGCGACGGTCCCGACCGAGCGCGACGTGTTCGAGATGGCGCGGCAGATGTGCAACAAGTGAGCTGAGTTGGCGAGTTGCGATAGCGACTGCGAGTCGGTAGTCGGCGGTCCTTCAGGCCTCCGACCGCGGATCGTCGAAGGAGACTCAGTGGCACTGAAGACCTACGGCACGATGGCGGTGGATTGGGAGCAGCGGATCGATTTCGATCGGCTGCGGCGCGAGCGGCTCGCAGCGCATCAAGGAGCTGCTGGCGAAGTCGTCGACTGGGCGCGTTGCTCTGCTTCGACATGAACAACGTGCGCTACATCACGGCCACGCACATCGGCACGTGGGCGCAGGACAAGATCAGCCGCTTCACGCTGCTGCCGCAGAACGACGAGCCGATCCTCTGGGACTTCGGCTCGGCGGCGCGCCACCATCAGCTGAACTGCCCGTGGCTCGGCGAGCGCTCGCGCGCGGGCATTCCGTCGATGCGCGGCGCGATGACGCCGGAGATGGGGCGCGCGGAGGACGTCGCGAAGAAGATCCGCATCGAGCTGGAGAAGCGCGGACTGCTCAAGGAGCCGCTCGGCGTCGACGTCGTCGAGCCGCCCGTCATGTTCGCGCTGCAGCGCGAAGGCATCAACGTCGTCGACGGCCAGGAGCTGATGTCGATTGCGCGCGAGATCAAGACGCAGGACGAGATCACGCTGCTCAACATGTCGGCGATGATGGTCGACGCCGCCTACTACGATCTGTACAAGGCGATGAAGCCGGGCATGCGCGAGAACGAGGCGGTCGCGCTCGTCGCCGAGCGGCTGTACGACCTGGGCTCGGAGTACGTCGAAGGCGTCAACGCGATTTCGGGCGAGCGCTGCAGCCCGCATCCGCACGTCTTTTCCGATCGCGTGCTCCGGCCTGGCGATCCCGTGCTACTACGACATCCTCCACTCGTACATGGGCTACCGCACCTGCTACTACCGGACGTTCGCGGTCGGCTCGGCGTCGCGCGCGATGGTCGATGCCTACAAGCGGTGCCGCGACTACCTCGACGCGTCGATCGAGCTGATTCGGCCGGGCCGGACGACGGCCGAAGTGGCGTCGGTGTGGCCGCGGGCGCAGGAGTTCGGCTTCCCGAACGAGGAGGCCGCGTTTGCGCTGCAGATGGGCCACGGCATCGGCCTGGCGATCTGGGAGCGGCCGATGATCAGCCGGCTCGTCTCGCTCGAGCATCCGCACGAGATCAAGCCGGGCATGGTGTTCGCGCTCGAAACGTTCTGGCCGTCCACCGATGGCTGGAGCGCCGCGCGCATCGAGGAGGAAATCGTCGTCACGCCAACCGGCCACGAAGTGATCACGCGGTTTCCCGGCCGAGGAGCTGCTCGTGGCGGGCGCGCCGTTCGTGACCGTCGGCGGCACGCTGCCGACGATCCGCGAGACCGAGGCGCCGCCCAACCCGCAGGTGGTGGAGATGATTGCGCGCCGCCGCGCGCGCCGAAGCGACGCAGTCGCGAAAAGGTCGGCGCCGGGACAGCTGATGGCCGTCAGCGTGGTGATGCCTGCGCTCGAGATGGCGCAGGAAACCGGCAAGCTCGTCGTCGTGGCTGAAGAAGGAAGGCGAGCAGGTCCGCAAGGGCGAGATGCTGCTCGAGGTGGAGACCGACAAGGCGGTCGTCGAAGTCGAGGCGCCGGCGACGGCATTCTCGCCGGCGTCACCGCAAAGACCAGGCGACGTGGTGCCAGTCGGCCACACGATCGCGTGGCTGCGTGCAGCCCGGCGAAGCGTCGCCGCGCCGCGTCGCGCGCCGGTGCAGACCGGCAGCGGCGAACCGACACGGTCGCGTCCGCCATCGCGGCAGCCGCGCGCCGACCGTCGGCGCGCCCTCGCAGGCTGGCGGCCATGCGCATCTCGCCCAAGGCGCGGCGACTTGCGCAGGAGCATGGCGTTGATCTCAGCCAGTCTGAAGGGTCCGGTCCAGGCGGCGAGATTCTGGCCGACGACATTCTCGCGGCCGCGCAAGCCGGCTGAGGCGACCGACAGGTCCGGCTGAGTCGCACCTCGATCGTCGCGCCGAACCTCAGCCGCACCGATCGGCCGCCTGATGGCCGAGCGCACGACGCAAAGCTGGACGACCGTTCCGCATTTCTTTGTCACGCGTGACGTCGATGCAGGCGCGCTGAACGCCGCGCGCGAGCGGATGCTGCCGGCCATCGAGACGATCGCACGGCGTGAAGGTCACGCACACCGACCTGCTCGTCGCGCCGTGGCGCGCACGCTCCGCAAACATCCGCGACTCAATGCGAGCTGGACGGCCGACGGGATCGTCGCGCATCGAGGACGTGAACATCGCGCTGGCGATGGCTGTCGAAAACGCCGTGGTCACGGCGGTCATCCCGCGAGCCGACCGACGCAGCGGTCGGCGACATCGCGGTCCGGCGGCGCGATCTGACGGAGCGCGCACGGGCGGGACGGCTGCAGCCGGCCGACATCGCGCGGCGCGACGTTTACGATCAGCAATCTCGGCATGTTCGAGGTCGACGCGTTCACGGCGATCATCGTGCCGCCGCAGGCGGCCATTCTGGCCGTCGGCGCCATCGCCGACCGGGTGGTCGCCGTGGACGGCAAGCCGGCGGTCAGGCCGATGATGACGCTGACGCTCTCGTGCGACCATCGCGTCGTGGACGGCGCGCGCGCGGCCGAGTTCATGCGCGACCTCGCCGCCGCCATCAGGTCTCCGCAGCTGTAGTCGATGACCGACACTTTCAAAAATTTCGTCGGCGGCCGGTGGAAAGCGTCTCGCACCGGCCAGACATTCGAGAACGAGAACCCCGCCGTCAAAGGAAGCAATCTCGGGTTCTTTCAATCCTCGAGCCCCGATGACATCGACGAGGCGATCGGCGCGGCCGACACCGCCTTCCGCACATGGCGCCGCACGCCGGTGGCCGGAGCGCCAGCAGTACGTCGCGGAGTTTCTCAGACTGCTGAAGGCAGTCACGCGAAGAGCTCGCCCGCATCGTCACGCTGGAAAACGGCAAGACGATTCGCGAATCGCGCGCCGAAGTGGATTCGGCGCTGGTCGAAGGGACACTATCACCTGAACCAGGTGTCGGCGTTCTACGGCCACACCGGGCCCGGCGCGTTCCGCGACATCACGACCTGGGTGCAGTACAGCCGCTCGGCGTCGTCGGCGTGATCAGCCCGTGGAACTTTCCGATGAACGTCATGTGCCGCAAGACGCTGCCGGCGCTGCTGACGGGCAACACCGTCGTCTTCAAGCCGGCGTCGTTCACGCCGTGGTCCGGCGTGTTCATGGCGCAGCCTGTTCGAGCGCGCGGGTCTGCCGGCCGGCGTCTTCAACTGCGTCACCGGGCTCGGTCGTCGATCGGCAACGTATCGTCGAGGACCCGCGCGTGCGCGCGATCTCGTTCACGGATCGACGGAGGTCGGCAAGAAGATCCAGGCGCAAGGCCGCCGCGAACCTGACGCGCACGCAGCTCGAGCTCGGCGGCAAGAACGCGCTGATCGTGATGGAGGACGCCGATCTCGATGCCACGCTGGACGCCGCCGTCACCGCGGCTTCTCCAACGCCGGCCAGTGGTGCACGTCGACCAGCCGGATCCTGCTGCAGCGCCCGATTGCCGAAGCGTTTCTGGAGAAACTCATCGCGCGCTGCGAGAAGATGACCGTCGGCGACGGATTGCTGGACACGACGGACATGGGGCCTGTCGCCGGTCCGCAGCAGTATCGGGACATTCTCGAAGGCGATCTGCCGGGCGCAGACGGACGGCGCGCGGATGGTTGCCGGCGGCGAGGCCGGCGTGCATCGCAGGACGGCTATTTCATCCGTCCGACGGTCTTCACCGGCGTGCGGCTGCGACATGGAGCTGTTCCGCGAGGAGATCTTCGGGCCGGTGCTCGCGGTCTCCGAATTCGACTCGCTCGACGAAGCGATGGAGATGGCGAACAACTCGATCTACGGTTTGTCGTCCGCGATCTACACCGAAAGACATCCGCGCCGCGAAGCAGTACATCGACGGCATCGAGGCCGGCCTGGCCCACGTCAACGTCCACACCGGCTACAAGGAACCGTCGATGCCGTTCGGCGGCGTCAAGCAATCGGGCGCCGGACTGCCCGAGAACAGCGAAAGCGGTCTGGAGGCGTTCGTCGAATCGGAAGGCGGTCTATCTGCGCGGGTAGGTGACACAGACGCGGTCGCCTCTCACGTGGTGGCGCAGATGGCGGATGTCAGCGAAGGGTGTTCTCGATAACGAACAGTGTTCCGAGCGCCGCTGCGGCCAACCACCACAACTCGATGCGCCTCGTGATGACCAGCGATCCACAGCAGAGAAGAACGGCTGCAGCAAAGAGAAAACGCCAATACAGTTCGTCATTGCTCTCTTCGTCCTGCGCCGCCGGAATGCGCCGTCTGATGCTGCTGATGATCTTGGACGCGACGGTGCGATCGGGTTCGCGGCCGATCTCGAAGTACTGACCGCCGCCGATGCGCGCGATCTCGGCAAGCGATTTGCGGTCGAGGACCGACCGAATCGGAGGCCGTCCGAAGGGGTCCGGGATGATGCCTCCGGCCGTGGTGCCAACGCCCACCACATAGACAGTGAACTCCGCGGCGCGCGCATCGGCGAGCGCTCGTGCCACCTTCCCGCTCCAGGCCTGTCCGTCAGAGATCACCACGAACGCCTTCGGGTTCTTGTTTTCGCCAAACAGCCGCTCGTCCATCTCGACGAGCTGCAGCCCCCACGACACGCCCTGCTTCGATGTTGGTGTCCCAGCGTCGGGTCGTCTTCGATCGGAAACGGCGGCTGATCCCCGAGGTGATCGATGAAGAAGAACAGCGCATTCGGGATCCTTGGTCAGCCGAACCTGCGGCGCCGCGTGAAACGCAAATAGCGCCAGCGCGACGCGATCGCCCTTCCAGCTCAGCGCCTCGCCAAATGCGCGCAGAAACTGCACCGATCGCCGCCAGCGGTCCGGCGCGACGTCGGTGACGTGCATCGACGCCGAGCCGTCCTGCAGGATGACGATGTCGGCGCTGGCACGCCGCATCATCGGATACGCGCGCGACCGGCCTGGCGAGCGCCAGGATGCAGAAGATGGTGGCGAGGCGACGGCGACCCAGAACGCGAGATCGCCGAGCAGCGGGTATCGTTCCACGACGGGCAGCACGCGCTCGCGCGTCAGCCGCCGCTCGTCGGCACGCCGTCGGAGTACCTGCCAGACCCACAGGACCAACAAGCCACCGGGCGCGGCGAGCAGCCAGAGGTACAGCGGCTCGCCGAAAGCTCAGCGTGCTGAAATCGATCCAGAGGAGCATCGCTGTCTATCCCTTGCGGACGGCGGCGGGAACTTGCCGGCGATCGCTGTTCTCCCGCTCCTCCTTTTCGAGAGGCAGGTACTGCTTGAACTGGTTCTCGAACGCCGGGTCCTCTGGTTTGCCCTCAGAACCGAATGCACGCTCGTCGCGCGGCACGCGGAAGTGCGCGCCGGCGTCCGTTGACGATCTCGTTGCGCAGTCGCACCACGTACTCGTAGTTATAGGCCGCCGCCTCCGCGTAGGGCGCGTCTTCGGGACGCTGAGCGTTCCGCAGGACCGTGCGGTACGCATCGATCGCGGCCTCGAGCATCTGCAACATGGCGGCGCGATCCTTCGCTCGCGCCTGGCCGTTCCGATAGACCGAGTCGGCGACGATCAGCTGCAGCGGCAAGGTTGTCGGTGGCTACTCGGCCACCGGATCGGTCCGATCGGCCGGCGCCAGGGCGCTGTACTTGCGCTGCCAGTAGTTGACGGCCGCCCGCCGCGCGCGAACGGCGTTGACCGGCCCGTCACCGACCCACGGCAGGCGGCTCGCGTACTGGTAATAGCGCTCGACGACCCCGAGCGACGCGTCGGCCGACGTCGTAGTCCGAGGTCAGGAGCGACTGCTGCGCGTCGTGCCATCTGGCGATCGAGTCGGCTCGCGCCAAGGCACAGCGACGCCGAGAATCGACCAGGATGACGGCGCCGACCACAGTAGGCCAGCTATTGCTTTCATGACGACCTCCAACAATCAGGCTGCGCCGAAAGCCTCACGGAAACGTTCTGAAGCTGCGGAAACCGAGTTTCAGCACGATGGCCGCACAGCCACAGTGCGACCGCGATCAGCGCGTACCCGCGAATCGCGGCTGATACGCGGTGTATTCGCGCACGTCGATCCGCCCCGCCGACAGGCGATCGATGTCCTCGACCGCGCGCAGAATCGTGCTTTCGTCGGACGCCGGATAGAAACGGCCGCCCGTTCGCTCGATCGCGGGCCGCCACAGCTTGTCTTCTCTGACGTCACCGAACTTCCGATTGAATGCCGTTCTGATCATGTAGACGGGAATCGCCGACTGTCGCGCCGTCGCGACGAGCCGATCGATCGTCTTCCCTTGAGTTGCAGTTGATCGTCGATGCCGTCGCTGAAGATCACCATGAGATTGCCGGAGGCGTTGGCGAAGTCGAACGCCTTGAACAGCTTCGCCCCTTCGGCGATCGCCTTCGAGGATCGTCGTGCCGCCGTCGTCAAACTGCCCCCAGTTGACCGGGTCGCTGATCAGCCGGATGCTGAGCAGGACGTTCTCGTAGTCGGTCGTGAACGGCGTGACGACGTACGCGTTGTTGCCGAACTGAATGAGAGCGATGAGATCGCGGTATGGGCCGTTCATGCGCAGCCTGCATGAAGTGTTCGGCCGACGCGACCGCGGTGAAGAACGCGCGATTCGACGTCGGCCTTCAGTTGAGTGGTCTGGAACTGCTGCATCATGCTGTTGGACCCATCCACCACCAGCGCGATCCGGCGGCCCGGATACGTCACCTGCTCGCGCGTGAAGCGCCGTGAGCGGGTCGGCAAGCGCAAAGGCGAAGAACGGGACGCCGAGCAGGAACAGCACGAAACGGTGGCATGGCGAAGCCCGAGAACGGCGAACGCCGCATGACCGAGAGAAGGGCGGGCACGCCGACCGCCGCACGCCGCTGCGCGCGGCGCACGAATGCCCGCGGACCGCCCAGCATAAGCAGGGCCGTCGCCGCCAGAACGGCAGGACCAGCAGCGCGGTTTCGGCCGCAGTAAAACGCAGATCGTTCCACCGTACGCCGCATCAACTCGGCGAGCGTGCGGCGGACGACGATCAGCAGATCGGTCAGCGGCGCCATGCACATACCGAGGCGCGGCCGACTTCGCCAGCGCAGCGGCGGCGCGCGGCCGGCCAGAGCCGCGTCGACGCGTAGTCGGCGCAGCGCGCTGCAGCCGTTGTCGAGCGTTCGATCGAGCTCCTCGACGTCGATATCTCCGTGGCGGCCGTAGCGGACGGCATTCAGGGCGACCAGCGCCTCACGAATCGGATCGAGCACCGTGCGGTTCGATGGCGGTCGACTGCCGTTGCCGCGGTGCGCAGGCGATCGATGGCGTCCGCCGTGATCGACGCAGACACGAGCGCGTATCGTCTTCGCAGCATGCCGTGCCGTAGCGCGAGTTGACCCTCGCGGGTCGGCGTATCGCCGGCGACCAACGTCTGCGCGACCGGCTGCTGCAACGCGATGGCGCCGGCCACGCGGAACGGCGCAAGGGCCCGCGCGGCGAGACTCGGAGTCCAGCCGTCGCGCACGGCTTCCGCGCGCACGCCGTGCATCTCACGCAGACAGCCATCCAGCACGGTCCCGACCGGCAGCGTTCCTCGACGGCGGGACCGCGCTTCCGAAATCGTTCGACGACGCGGATCCGCCGACGATCGGCGAGAACGGCGGCGAAACCGAAGAAAATCGCTGACGCCACGAATTCGACCGTGGACCGGAAGCGTCGGGCTTCCAGATCGCCGAACGTATCCACGGACGGATCTCGGATGTCGGCAGCCTGCGCCGGAAGCAGCGACAGAATCCGCATCGGCATCGACGGAAGGACATATGGGTGTTCGGCGCCCTCGACGCGTCTCGGCGCCCCCGGACTGAATACGAAAGGTGACGTTCGTCGCCGGGATGGCGATGTCCTGCCCGAAGAACTCGTCGCCCAGCAGCCGCACGGTGTACACGATACTGCAGGTAGCGCCAGGGCGGCGCGACGATGTCCTCATGACGGGTGCCGGCCAGGACATCGAACGGTGTCAGTTGGATCGAGGTCGGCTCGATCTCGCTGAGATTGGGAACCGCCTTCAAGGCGGTCGTTTCCATCACCGGCAGGTCAGCGTCAGCCCGAATGGCTCGCCGACGTGGACCGCGCTCTTGTCGGTCCTCCACCAACAGTTCATCGGGTTTGCCGCCGCGACTCCGGCATTCGCGTCCCGCGCAGGCGACTGCGCCGCTACCGGAATCGCAGCTCCAGCACGCGCACGCCGCGAGTGTGATCGCCAACCGATACGCTGCAACGCCTACCTCATGCAATGTCCCGTCCCCCTGCAACCCCGCGTCATACCTTGCGCAATCGCCGTTCGGCGACGAATTCACGAGAACCGTCTCCATCTCCCAGCGATCCAGGCCGACCCGCACGATGTCGAGATCGGCGTCGCGGGCGAGCCGTTGAATTTCCTCCTGCCATTCCTCGACTCGGTCGGCCAGCTGTCGCAGCTCCCGTCGCGAGAGGATCCGCGTCCGGCCCGTTTCCACGTCGAAGATCTCGATCCAGCCGGCTGACGACGTCCGGCAGCTGGTACGCGAACCGCGACGTCCACCATCATGAGGAAGACGTCATGCACCGCATTCAGAAGAGACAGCTCCGCAGATCACGCGTCGGGACGTCGGCGAACAGAAAATCCGAAATCACCGGGACGAGCGACGTCTTCCGCAGGTGGGCCGCGATGGTCGCGGCGAAGTCGCCAGGTGGGCCGGCGACGTCGCGTTCCTGGTTCGATGCTGGTACAGATCGAGACAGTGAATCACGTGCGGCTTGCCGATGCGCGGCCTCGCGGCCGCGACCTGGCGGAAGCCCTCATCGAAGGTGATCAGCCCGAACAGGTCCTGAAAGAACACCGCCGACAGGCCGACGGCCGCCACCGAGCGTGCGATGGCTGCGGCGATCGGCGTGCCGTGCGTGCCGCACCGCGTCGACAGCGAGGCATCCGCCACCGCGATGATCGTCGCGTTGCTGGGCTGTTCGAACTCGCGCATGATCATCGGGCTGAAGTTGGTCAGCGACGATTGCGCCCAGTCGATCGACGACATCCGATCGCCCGGCTCCCAGTCGCGCACGCCGACGAAGTTGAAGCCGGGGCCTTTGAACACGCTGGCGTGATCGCCGAGCGTGAATTCCTTCATCCGTTTCAGAATGAACAGCTCGATCTCGGCAATCTCGGAGAGGTTGACCAGCGGTTCGGTGACTGGGCTCGTCCGTCACGGAACCGGCACCCGATCGATGATGTCGTTGATGACCATCTCGACCGTCACGCCGTGGCTGGCGGCGTGCGGACCGAGCCAGACGCGATGTCCGAGGACGTACTTCGCGAGATCCTGGACGTCCTCGGGATACACCTCGTCGCGCCGCCGCCGCAGCAGCGCCCACACCTTGACCAGACGTCCCCAGCAGATCGTCGCGCGCGGCGAGGCGCCGAGGTCCACGCACTTCTCCACCAGTTCGGACGGCGAACGGTGATGCCACTCGGTCTCCGGCGTTGTACGGCCGCGTGGCGCCGACCAGCCGTCGAATGTATTTCTCCAGCGCCTCGTGCAGAAACACTTCGCGCGTGATGACGCGCGCGCAGCTCGATGATCCGTTCCTTCGACATCAGCGGGTTCAGATGGACCTTCTTGAAGTCGAAGCTGACAAGCTTCTGCTCCTCTTCGGGCGGCAGGTACGGGATGTTCACGATGATCGCGAAGCGATCGATCGCCGCCTCGGACAGCGGAAACGTTCCCTGCCCCAGCTCGACCGGGTTCATCGTCGCGATCGCGAAGCTGAATGCCGGCAGCTCGTAGGTGACCTTGCCGACGGTGACCGTGCGGTCCTGCAGCCCTTCGAGAAACGCACTTTGCGACTTCAGCGGGATGCGGTTGATCTCGTCGAGCAGAATGACTTCCGCGGAGGCCAGCGGCCCGAACTCGGTGATGAACGCGCCGGTCGCCGGATTGATCATCTGAAAGCCGACGACTTCGGTGGGCTGCAGGTCGGCGCGGCCCTGAATGCGGGCGAATTTCGCGTTACTGATCGCGGCGAGAATGACGCCAAAGAAGGTCTTGCCGACGCCCGGAACACCGCGCAACAGCAGGTTGCCGGCATTGACCTGCCGTTTCTGATCCTTGTCGTAGGTCGTCGGGATTTCCGACAGCAGCACGACATTGGCGAGGGCTTTCTCGGTTCGTAGCCGACCAGCGCCTTTGCTGGCCTCGGCAACGATGGCGTCGTGCAGGTCGATGCATTCCTGGAGTTCCGGGTGCACGGGGGCGCATTATATGTGGCGACTTGAGCAAAGCCGGCAAGTTTCTTGACAACGACGTAGGGCGTCATACCCTCAGCCGCGGTTACGTTCGAGGGGAGATCGATCTTCGCGTGACACCCCGGACAACACGCATCAACCCACGCGGTATTCACCCCGCGGTGCGGCGACAACGTATTGAGTGCGGCTTTTTTCAGAAAAGCACTTTGAGTCCCAGGATGCCGCGAGGAGTCTAACTGTCCGCTGTCACCTTGCCGGCCGTCGCCAGCGGCGCCTCATTCTGACTCGCGCCCGCGAAGACCGGCCGCGTCGGCGTGGCGAAGTTCGCGCGATTGAGCACGTTCAACAGCTTCGAGCCTGATCTGCAGCCTCGTGTCGCCACGCAACACCTGGTTCTTGACGAGCGACATGTCGACAGTTCGCGAAGCCCGGGCCGCGGAGGAAGTTCCGTGGCGTGTTGCCGACAGTTCCCTGCAGCGGCAATTCGAACGCGCTGGTGTCGAACCAGCCATTCGGGTCACCCGTGACCATCTCCCGGGATCCGTGCCGGGCTTCACGTTGGGTCGATCCTCGGCGTTGTTCGAAATGTTGCCGGTGCGCGACCAATTCGGCGTCTGGATCGACGGCGAGAACGGATAGCCCGCTGTGCATCGACAAGACCCGTTCAAACTGCCAGCCGCTGAGGGACTGGGGACTCCCCCGCGGAGGACGGGAGCTCCCACGTCGCGTTGGCCGCGAAGACATGCCGGGCGTCGAACGGCTGCTGCCGCCCACTCCGCGCTCCAGATCGTACGGGATCGGCGGATAGATGGCCGACGCAATCGTGTCCGGCCGGCCGCGAGCTGGGCATCGCCGTTGTCCATCGCGCGGCTCAGTGTGTAGGACAGCTGGATCTGATAGTTGCCCTTGTACCGCTTCATCCAGGCTCGGTCTGGAGCGCGTGGTACGTGGAGCGCCCGTCGGATCTTGCGGTAGGTCGATGCTGTCTCCCACGCCGGATTCTGTCGGCGTGCGCGTTCGCCGGGAAAGAACAGTGAACCGTCGGCCTGTCGGTACTGGTATCGACCGGATTTCCTTCGATCGCGCTTTACCAGGTCGTAACCGCGCGAGCCAGCGTAACCGACCATCACCCCCAGGCCTTGTCGGCAAGCTCGCGCTGGACGTTGAGTGTCTTTACGTCACGCCCTCGGTTGCTTGATGTGGTAGTCCATCGTGCGCATGCTTCCGCGTGCCTCACGGTCGTCAGGTTGCAGTGGAAAACACTGGCGTCCAAAACGGATCCCGCGCCGCTGATTATTCACCTACGTTCACGAAGGGCGGCGACTGGAGCGACGACGCCCCCGAGCGTGCTGTTGTACGGTACCGTCGGTGTCGTGGTAGAGGTCCGCCGCCGCCGCGAATCGCCGTGCGGCCGTCGCCGCCGACATCCCACGCAAATCCCACGCGTGGTGCGACATTCTTGAAGTGACGGGTTGACGAATGGGCCGCCCAGCACGACGGTGTCCGTGCGACGTCCGCACATCGGGCAGATACGCATCCAGGCCGTTCTTGTCCTTCGGCACCGTGAAGAACTCGTAGCGCACGCCGAGATTGAGCGTCAGATTCGAGCGTGACGCTGGTAATCGTCCTGAAGGTAGAAGCCGAAGAGCGTGTTTGGCCGCTCGCGATGAAAGTTCGAGTCCGGTTGTGTTGCCCTGAAAGCGGCTCGGCACGCCGGCCAGGAACTGTAGTCAGGTTCGCAAAGGTATAGGTGCCGCGGCTGTGGTTCGTCGTCAGCTTGTCCGCGAACGCATGCTCGATCAGTATACCGGTCTTCAGCAGGTGCTTCCCCCTCGTGTACGCGAGGTCGTCGCTCCAGGTCCGGTAGTCGATGTTCTGCGTCGACGGCTCGGCGGCATAGTTGCCGACTTGCGAGAGGCCTCCAATCAGGATGAGGCCCATGAACGGCGCTTCCGGCAGGAACGACAGCGGCTGACTCAGCGTATTGGCCGGGTTCTGGATGTAGGTCAGGACGCTCGAGGAAAAGCGCGCCGTATTGAGCAGGTTCTGCGTCAGCGTCCGCTTCGCTTCGACCGTGAAGAAATGGTTGCCGGAATCCGACTTCGTGAAGAACTGCTCGAGCCCCGTCGTCTGAATCGCGCCGCTGAAGACTGGCGCGACCTGGCGCGATCCGTCGTAGGTGTGGCGGACGAAGAGCGGGTCCTTGTTGGAGAGCTGGACGTCGACGCGTCCCTGCACGAAGTTTTCCGCGTCGCGCGGTTGAACTCATACGTGTACTGCCCGATCCCGGGCCCGAGGTCGGGCCCGTTCGGCAGCGGATAGAGATCGAGGTAGGGCCTGACGGCTGGATTAACGGGGCCCGTGCGGGCTGCCGCCGTCGGTACGGCAGTAATCACCGTCGTGCCGAGATCTTCCTGCAGGCGCTGGTCCCGCCAAAGAAGATTCGATTCCTCACGATGGGCCCGCCCGCGACGCCGCCGAACTGGTGGCGCGTGAACGGCGGCGGGTCGCCGACGTCGAAGAAGTTGGGGGCTCGAGCCCGTGCTCGAAGTGGCGCCGGGCCTCGGATTCCAGATGCGCCCAGTAATCGCGAACCGAGCGCACGCCATCGGCGTCGGTGACCGGCCCATGGCCCGGGATGACCGTCTGGGGGTCGAGGGCGAGGATGCGATCCAGCGCCTCGATCCACCTCTCCACCGGGCCGACCCACATGATTGGCGTCACGTCGATGAACAGGACGTCGGCCGCGAACACGGTCCGCGAGTCGGGGACGTGGACGATCGCATCGCCCTCGGTATGGGCGGGGCCGACCTCGATCAGCTCGACCGCGCGCCCCCCGACCTGGAGCGTGAGCTCCCCGGCGAAGCTGCGGGTCGGTCGCCCCGGCTCGATCCCCGCGAAGTCGAATGCATTCATCTGAGCCGCAAAGTAGGTCTGGGTCGCCTTGAGCGTCCGCTTGCCGGGCAAGGGGAGCGGCTGGGCGCCGAGCAGCCCCATCAACCGCGCGAGGCCGAGCAGGCGGCGGATCGCGCCCGGCCGCTCCTCCTCCATCTGTGCGGCCGCCGCCTGCGTGGCGATCACCTCGGCGCCGCTGACGAGCTGGTTGCCCCAGAAGTGGTCGGGATCCGAATGGGTATTGACGAGATAGCGGATCGGCGCCTCGCGGGTCGGCTCGGCGAGCGCCTCGAGCATGCGCCGTGTGAGCGGAAGGTCCCACAGTGTGTCGACGAGCAGCGACTGCCCCTCGCCCACCACGAGCCCTGCGTTCGACTCGCCCAGCCCCCCGTTGGGCTGCAGCCAAGCGAACAGCCCCGCGCCGAGTGCACGTAGCCCACCGCGGTAGCGCGCCGGCTCGCCGTGCAGGGTGCGTTCCCACGCTTTGTCCGCCTCCACACACGCGACCCTATCGCCGTCTCGGTTAGCTCTTCACTGCCGCTGCGCGCGAGACGGGGCCGGCCATGAAGCCTCCTTCTCGAGTGCCCCTGGCCTTCGATTCCACCCTAGCGTCGGCGGACCCTACGTACTGGCCCTATTTTGCGCCGCCTTTCTTCCGAAATGGCCCCGACCGCGGTCACGATGACCGGGCTGATATCAGTCTCCTTGTGGGCCCCCCAGACACTGCCGCTGAATCAGCGGCGGTACAGGTCATGGCGGCGCGCGATGACCCGGTGGAGCGTCTCGCGCTCGCGACACGGACCTATCACGGACCCACCGGGCGGGCTCCGCGGCACCTCCCGTACAAGCGAGCAGCGATGTCATTCATGCGCTGGCAGGCTGAGCGCGGTGTCCTCGATCCGATCGACGCGACGCCGCCAGGAAGCCCCTGGTGGCGAGCGGTCAACGAGCGGCTACTGCGAGATGGGTGCGAAGCCGTGGCGCGGTCGGGTGGCCTGCTCGGCGAGCCGTCGTCGCCGACCATCGAGGCCTGGATGGCCTTCATTGAAAGGCCCACGCCGCGGAGCTGGTACGCGGCGCACAACGCGAGCATCGTCGCCGCCTACCTGGAGCACCCTGATCTCGCCGGGCAGGAGAGCATGGCCGAACGGTTCTTCTTGAACGTCGTCCTTCTACGCGTCCTGTTCGCCCACGCGCTCGTCGCCGCGCCCCGCATGGCGCTCGGCTACCTGGCCCCAATCGGACGCCTCCTCGGCGACCCAAGACTCGGGATGGCGGGAGCCTTTCTCTGCTGCGCCGAGTGCTTCCGGATCGCTATCCGCTGGCGGGCGATGTAGAGGCTTACCGCAGCGACGAGCAGCGCCTCGGACTACTGCTCGATTACGCCGTCATCTCCCCGCGCCTGCAGCGACTGTATGACTGGTCCGCGAAGGAACTCGCGCAGCCTGGCCTTCGCGGGCTGATCCAGAACGGCAGCCCGACTTACGCGTGGCCGTACGCGCAGCGACACGTCTGGAAGAAGGCGCACATGCCGCTGGCTGCGCGCGCGCTCGCCTTTGCGACCTCGCAGCGTCGAGGTTTCGACCGCTGAAGTGCTCTGCTTTCGCGAAACGTCAATTTGGCGCTGCCTCCTCCGGGGCCGCGACCTCGCCGTGAGGTAGCGCCTCGCAGACGGCGAAGGCGCAGGCGCCGTCCGACGAAGCGCGTTTGCATAGAAGGGAGCACTTTCCGATCAGACGCTCGCTTTTCGCGCAGAGCAGGAGGACGTCCTCGGTCGCGTCATGCAGAGCCCGTCCGGGCGTCGGCGGACGACTGGAGCAGCAACGAGAAGCGCCCCCAAGTTGGGGGCGCTTCGGGTGCCGCTCGAAAGCCCTATTAGGCGCCTGCGGCTGCAGCCTCTGGGAGGCCCACCGCGCGCTGCTCGTCGACCTCGAAATACGTGTTCTCACTCGCGCCGGCGGTAGCCGGGTCGAGGTAGTCACGGACCGCGTCGATCGAATCCGCCTCCCACACGCAGACGGCCACCGTCTCGTCCGGCGACGGAAAGAACGTCTGCCCCTGGACACCAGGTGGCCCCCCTCCAGCAACCTCTTCGGCGTCAATCGAGAAGAACTTCTCCGGATCGGTGATCCGGTGCTGCACGACAATATGCATAGTTACCTTTCTGAGTCGATGCTTCGACGCTACTCCCTCTTAGCTCGGCGGATGTAGGGGAAAGCGGCGACGGAGTAGACGGCTTATCCCAGCACCCAGAATTCCCTGAACGGCCTGGTCAGGTGCCACGTCGTGCTGGCACCCTTTGGAATCGAGAAGAGGTCGCCCTCCTTGACCTCAATTGTCGGGCCTCCCTCGATCTCGATCGTGGCCGCGCCCTCGAGAACCAGCGCGGTCTCACGCTCTTCGAGGGTCCATTTCACAACCTCATCGCCGGCGTCCGTGAATCGCGAAAGTCCGGCCCAGACCCCTTCGTGGTGCAGTTCGTGCATCTCGCCGCCTACGTCGGGATCGGGCTCCCAGCCATCAGCCGTCGTGAGGCTGGAAACGAAGACGCCGGGCGCGATCTCCACCGGGTCGACCCTAGCCGAGGGTCGATTGCAACGCAACGCCTGTGATCAGAAGAGCGGGTTCTCGCCGGGCGAAGCCGCCGGGCTGTCGGAGTAGGCAAGGACGGTGGAGAAACCGCCGCTTTGGACGAGAAGCACCGCTTTGCATGAAAGCGCCACTCCGTTCGAGAGATACTGCGTGGGCGATGTCGGAGGAGAACGTCGAGGTCGTACACGCCGTGCTCGATGCTCAGCGGAGGCAGGACTGGGAAGCGTTTCCCCAGCTTTACGACCCCGAGATCGAGTGGGACGACGTCTCGGGGCTGTGGGGCGACTGGGGAACACGTCGCGGGTTCGACGATGTTCGAAACGCCTTTCTGGCCTGGTGGGAGGCGTTCGAGCAGGTCGACTTCCGTCTCGAGGGGAGCATCCTCGAGTCCGGGGACGACGTGCTTGCCAACCTGCGGATCAGTGGCCGGGGTCGCGGCAGCGGTCTTCCCGTTAACCAGCGCATCACATTGATTTGGACCGTGCGCGGCGGCCGAGTCACCCGCGTCAGGGCCTATCGGGAGAGAGCCGAGGCCCTCGAAGCCGCCGGGCTGCGGGAGTAGCCGCTTTGGACGAACAGCGCAACGGGGCGCGCCGGTCAGTTGGACAGTGTGCCGGGGCCGCGGGCCTAAGAAACCCGAACCCGAGGGTCGCGCCTGAGCTTTCCGCACGTGCGGAGACGCGACTAGCCCGGGTCCGGGTGGGGGAGGCCTGGCCGGGCCGCGCGGGTCAGTAGGCGCCGCCCGCGCTACCACCGCCGCCGGAGGCGACGAGAGCTATCACGGCGATCGCCGCGACCACCGCGAGAACTCCGATTGCGATCCAGGCTTTTCGGTTGACGGTCATCGGCTTTTCCTTTCGTCGGAAGGGTCGTTCATAAGTACTACGACTGTCGAACTATCCGAGATTGGCCGGAGTCTGGGAGATCGTGGAGGTCGTGACCTCGGAGTCGCGGCGACGGTCGCGAGATACTGCGTGGGCGATGTCGGAGGAGAACGTCGAGACCCTCAAGCGCGGCTACGAGGCCTTCAACCGGGGCGACACCTCCGAGCTCCTGGAGCTTGCTAGGGAGATTGCTACCCCCGATGTGGAATGGGGAGCCACCGGCGCCTTTCCGGGCGTCGAGGGTATGTACCGAGGCCCGGAGGCGATGCAGGAGTGGATGAACGTCATTCGATCCGAGTGGGAGGACTTCCGGGTGACGCTCGACGAGGTCCTCCACGACGAAGGCGACGTGCTCGTGGTCACCGAGCTGCTCCGCGGTCGAGGGCGTGAAAGTGGTGTGGAGGTCGAGATGCGTGTGTTCTCGGCGTACTGGTTCGAGCAAGGAAAGCTCCGGAGGCGGGCCGCCTTCACCGAACGAATGGAGGCCCTTGAAGCCGCCGGGCTGCGGGAGTAGCGCCCCTGGTCTTTTGGACCCGGAGCGCCGCTGGGCCGCTCACGACTGGGAGAGGCCGCTCACGACTGGGAGTATCCATAGCCCAGTCTGGGTTGAATCCCTAATCCCACCTCGGGTGGGTGGTGAGGCAACTGCGGTTTCGCGATGCAGGTGAACGGCCGCAAGCAGCGTAAGTGGTCCCATGGCCGTCGTGCAGCCTCCTGACCAGCTGGAAGAGCTGGAGCGCGTGGACGAGATACTGCTGCGAGAGCTGCAGCGCGTGGACGAGATTCTGCTGGAAGAGCTGCAGCGCGTGGACGAGATGCTCCTGCGGATTGTGGCCGCAATCGACCAATTGCCGGAGCGAATCGCCTCGGCCAGTAGGAGGGAGCAGCTCGAGTCTGTGTCAGGCAATGGGACGAGAGCAGCCGAACCAGCGCGGAGCCGGGCGTCCACTCGACCGTTCGACCCTTATGGGGAGGACGAGGTCGAGGTCGAGGCGGCCGAGGACAAGAAGTCGGCGGCTAGGCAGGTGGCCAGGAAGGTGCAGAGCTGGGTAGCAGCCTATGCCCCAGACCGGGAGGCGCTCAAATACGCGACCCTCTCGCTGGCGGTCGCCTTGCTTGCTACCACCATCGCTGCGGTCGGCTTGATCGTTGCTGTCTTGCACTAGTCCGTGAGATGGCGCAGCCCTCATGACTGGGAGGGTCAATAGTCCGGTCAGGAGGGGGAGGGGGACTGACTAGGGTGACTAGGCGCCGGGACCATTGGAACGGCGACAGCGATGGACAGCAGGAAATTCTCAGTCAGACCTTCCCAAAGGCGTCATTGAAGGAGGGTCGAGTATTAAGCCCGCCAACTGACCCGCCGGGCGGCGGGGATCAACACCGGCGGCACGAAGCTATAACTGGTTTGAAATGCAGCCTGTACTGCTCGCTGTGGGGAGCGACTCGCGGATGGCGAAAGCGCTCGAGCGCCACCTCCATCGTGGTTTTGCTTCCCGGGGATTTAGGGCCGCAGGCTTCGACACGGCACCCCCGGCGATGGAAGCTCTCCGCGAGTTCAAGGACCGCGGGGAGCTGGTAGCCCTCCTGATCGCCGACCAGCATGCGCGCGAGATGGCGGGCCTCGACCTGCTGAGGGAGGGACGAAAGCTGCATCCAGAAGCGCGAACGGTGCTGCTGTGCGGGCACGCCGACTTCGAGCTCGCGGTCGACGCCATCAACAGGGTGGCGCTGGATCACTTCCTGGTCAAGCCGTTCGATGGCGAGCGGGATCTGCTTCCGATCGTCTCGGACCTCCTCGATGGCTGGCAAGGCGCCCGTGACCGCGACGCAGCGGGAGTGAGGATCGTGGGGGAGCGGGATTCGTCGCAGGGCCACACCATCCGGCAGTTCCTGGGGCGCAACAACATCCACTACAAGTGGTTGGACCCGGACCTCGACGAGGGAAAAAGCCTCCTCGAGGAGGTCGCCGAGCCAGATCGCTCCCACCTGCCCGTCGCCGTGTTCCCCGATGGCGTCGCGGTGGCGCAGCCCACCAACGTGGAGCTCGCCAGCCAGCTCGGGATCGCCACCCGCCCAACGCTCGATCACTATGACCTGGTGATCGTGGGAGGCGGGCCGGCGGGGTTGGCGGCGGCCGTGTATGCCTCATCGGAGGGCCTGAGCACGGTCATAATCGAGCGTGAAGCACCCGGCGGCCAGGCCGGACAGAGCCCGCGGATCGAGAACTACCTCGGCTTCCACGCGGGACTCAGCGGAGCGGAGCTAACACGGCGGGCGATCATCCAGGCACGCCGTTTCGGTGCCGAAATCGTGCGCCCGCGCGACGTGACAGGCATCGATTGGCGGGACGACGACCACATCCTCCACCTCTCTGATCAAACCACGCTCAGGGCCCGCAGCGTGCTGATCTCCACCGGGGTCTCGTACCGTCGGCTCACCGCGGCCGGCGTGTCGGAGCTGATCGGCGCCGGCGTCTACTACGGCGCCTCCGCCCTTGATGCCCAGGACCAGGTCGATCAGCACGTGTTCATCGTCGGCGGTGCGAACTCCGCCGGCCAGTGGGCGCTCAACTTCGCTCGCTATGCCCGCAAGGTGACGATGCTGATCCGGGCCGACTCGCTCGCAAAGGGGATGAGCCAGTACCTGATCGATCAGATCGAGCTGACGGGCAATATCGAGGTCCTGACCCGGACGGAGCTTGCCGCGGCCCGCGGCAGCGGCCGCCTGGAGTCGCTGACCCTGAAGCGGGACGGACAGGAAACGTGCGACCCCGTCCTCGCCGATGCGGTGTTCATCTTCATCGGCGCCTCCCCACACACGGATTGGCTGCAGGGAAAGCTCATCTGCGATGACGGCGGGTACATCGTCTCCGGCCGTGACCTGGGAGGCCGTCCGGCCGACTGGCCGCTCGATCGGGATCCCTACTTGCTCGAGTCCTGCATGCCGGGCGTCTTCGTCGCCGGAGACGTCCGCCACGGCTCGAACCAGCGAGTGGCCTCCGCCGTCGGCGAGGGTTCGATGGCGGTGCAGCTGATCCACCAGTACCTGGCGGAGCGCGAATGACGGTCTGGAGCGTTACGCCCCGGACGATCCGAATCTGGGGGAAGAAGGGGTAAGGGGAGGATGTCCTCACGTGGAGCGGGCGAGCGAGTTTCGCCGCGCACGCTGGCGCTGGCAGTCGTTTAGGGGCTTTTGTCCTGTCTCCTGACAATTGTTGGCGTTTTTTGAAGAAGTTTCTCCGCAGTCTTGACAAACGTTCCCGGGTTGGTAAGGCTGCCCGGCGGTGGAATCGTCGGATTCCGGATCGCTTCGGTCGCTTCGCGAGTTGAACCGCAGCCGCGTGATTGGTGCGCTTCGCGACCGAGGAAAGGCGAGCCGGGCCGAGATAGCGCGCGCCACCGGTCTCTCCCGTTCCACCGTCTCGAGCATCGTCTCCGACCTGATCGACGCGGGCCTACTCTCCGAGCACGGCGAGGCGACCGGCGTGGCGCATGGCGAGGCCGGGGGAAGGCCGCCGGTGCTTCTCTCGCTGAATCCCTCGGCGGGCCTTGCCGTCGGGGTCGACTTCGGTCACACCCATCTCAGGGTTGCGGTCTCGGACCTCTCGCATGACATCCTCGCCGAGTCGAGGCGGGAGCTGGACGTCGACCACTCGGCCGGCGAGGGGCTCGACGCCGCGACGGAGCTGATGGACAAGGTTCTCGAGGAGGCCGACGTCGATCGCGAGAGGGTGCTCGGCGTCGGCATGGGCCTGCCGGGCCCGATCAACCGGTCAACGGGGACGGTCGGCTCTTCTTCGATCCTCCCCGGCTGGGTCGGCGTGGACGCGGCCGCGGAGATGGAGCGCCGCATCCGCCTTCCCGTCTACGTCGAGAACGACGCCAACCTCGGGGCGCTCGCCGAATTCGTCTGGGGAGCCGGCAAGGGCCACTCTGACGTCGTCTACATCAAGCTGTCCTCCGGCGTGGGCGCCGGGCTTCTGCTGGGCGGTCGGCTCCATGAGGGCGCCGGAGGCACCGCGGGCGAGATCGGTCATATCGCCGGCTCAGAACGGCACCGAGATCTGCCGCTGCGGCAGCCGCGGCTGCCTGGAGACGGTCGCATCCGCGCGCGCCATCGCAGGGCAGCTCAGCGCCAGCCGCGGAGAGCCGGTCTCGACGCAGAAGCTCCTGGAGCTCACCGCGAACCGAGACCCCGCGGCGAGCAGGCTGATCGCCGAGGCGGGGCGGGAGATCGGGGTTGCGCTCGCCGGCCTCGTCAATCTGGTCAATCCGGACTGCGTGATCATCGGCGGCGACCTGAGCGCGGCGGGTGAGCTGATCACGGAGCCGGTCCTGGAGTCGATTCGCCGCTACGCGCTGGCAAGCGCGGCGGAGCAGGTGACCGTGGTTCCGGGCGTGCTCGGCGAGCGGGCGGAGTTGCTCGGCGCCCTCGCCCTGGTCCTGCACGCCGGCGATGGGCTCTTGGCCACGCAGGGCTCGCCCCAGGAGGTTGCGGCATGACCCCAAAACTAGGAAGCTTGAAAAACAACCAGAGAGGAAAGGCAGTGTCAGAGAGAAACAGTGGAGGTGGTGCGTGATGTCTAGATCCAAGAGCTGGGCTCGCGGCGCCGTGTTGTCGGTAGCGGCGCTGGTGATCGGGCTCGGTCTGGCCGCATGTGGCGGCGGCGACGACGGGGGCGGCGGAGGGCCGAAGGTCGCCCTGCTGCTGCCGGAGTCGCAGACGACCAGGTACGAGGCCCACGATCATCCGGAGTTCGAGGAGGCGGTGAACGCGGCGTGCCCGGACTGCGAGCTGATCTACAGCAACGCCAACCAGGATGCGGCCGCACAGCAGAGCCAGATGGAGGCGGCGCTCACCGATGGCGCCGATGTGGTCGCGCTCGACCCCGTGGACTCGGCATCCGCGGCCGCGATGGTGACCCTGGCGAAGCAGCAGGACGTTCCCGTCGTCAGCTATGACCGGCTGATCCTGAACACGCCCGACGTCGCCGCGTATGTCTCGTACGACAACGTCAGGGTGGGACAGCTGCAGGGCAGCGCCCTGACGAAGAAGCTGGCGGAGGATGGCAACCCAACGGGTCCGATCGTCCGCGTCAACGGCGACCCGTCGGACAACAACGCCAAGCTGTTCGGTTCAGGGCGCTCAATCGGAGTTCGACAAGGCCGGCGTTCAGGTCGCGAAGGAGTACGACACGCCCGAATGGGACGCCACCAACGCTCAAAACGAGATGGACCAGGCGATCACCGCGCTCGGCAAGACCGGGTTCCACGGCGTCTATTCCATGAACGACAATATGGCCGGCGGCGTGATCGTGGCGATGCAGAACGCGGGTGTGGACCCCAAGACCACCCCGGTGACCGGTCAGGACGCTGAGTCCTCGGGGATCCAGCGGATCCTCGCCGGCGACCAGTTCATGACCGTCTACAAGGCGACCAAGCCCGAGGCAACGGTCTCCGCGCAGATCGCGGTTGCCCTGGCCCAGGGCAAGCCGGTTCCGACCAGTGGTCTTCCGGTTCCGGAGACGAAGACCAACAACGGCTCGGCGGATATCCCGTCCTTCCTGCTGACGCCGCAGGAGGTCACGAAGGACAACGCGGCGACCGTGACGTATGGCGGTCAGCCGCTGATCGGTGCGGACGGCTACTGGACCGCCGGCGACATCTGCACCCCTGAGTTCCAGTCGGCCTGCAAGGCCGCCGGGATCAGCTAGGGCGCGGACCGGTAGGAGAATGAACCCCGAGGCGCGAGGAGATGAGAAGGTGAGCGATCGGCAGCAAAGCGGCAACGGCAAGCCCGATCATCTCCTCGCGCTGCGGGGGTTCAGCAAGAGCTTCGGCCCGGTGCAGGCGATGTCCGACGTCGATTTCGAGGTCGACGCCGGCGTGGTCGTCGCACTGGTCGGCGACAACGGGGCCGGGAAGTCGACGCTGATCAAGGCGATCGACGGAGTCCAGCCGCCCGACTCCGGAGAGGCCTACTTCGAGGGGCGGCGGGTCAAGATCACCGATCCCAACACAGCCACCAAGCTCGGGATTGCGACAGTCCATCAGGACCTCGCGCTCTGTGACAACCTCGACGTCGTAGCCAACCTCTATTTGGGGCAGGAGGTGATCGGCGACGGCGGTATCCCGCTTCCCACCCTGAACGAGACCGAGATGGAGGAGCACTCGCGCGAGCTCCTCGACGAGCTCTCCGTGACCACGCTCGGCAGCGTGCGGACGGAGGTCGGGATGCCTCTCCGGCGGGCAGCGCCAGTCGGTCGCGATCGCC
Source organism: uncultured Solirubrobacterales bacterium (assembly GCA_963728755.1). Classification (GTDB taxonomy): domain Bacteria; phylum Actinomycetota; class Thermoleophilia; order Solirubrobacterales; family 70-9; genus DASUPK01. The sequence goes on from CAVSLI010000007.1 coordinate 25,119, forward strand.
CGCTCACTCCTTGGGGAGCCGAAGGTCGTCCTGCTTGACGAGCCGACGGCCGCGCTGGGCGTCGCGCAGACGGCGCAGGTGCTGGCTCTCGTGAAGCGCCTCCGTGAGCGGGGCCTCGGCGTGGTCATGATCAGCCACAACCTGGAAGACGTCTTCAAGGTCGCCGATCGGATCGTGGTGCTGCGGCTCGGCAGGCGGGAGGCCACCTTCGAAAGAGAGAAGACGACCGAGGAGGAGGTCGTGGCGGCGATCACCGGTGCGTCGTCAGAGCTCGAGATCAAGGAGGAGGAGTGATGGAGAGCGCAACCGAGACCGTCGCACCCGCGGAGCGGGGGGAGGGCCGATTCAGTGTGATCACCCGCCTCGCTCGGGGCGAGCTCAGCTCCGTCCGGGTGCTGATCGTGATCGCGGTGATCTGGACGATCTTCCAGCTTCAGAACGACCGCTTCCTCACCGCCGTCAACCTGACCAACCTGACGCTCCAGATCGCGGCGATCGGAACGATCTCGGTAGGTGTGGTGCTCGTCCTGCTGCTCGGAGAGATCGATCTCTCGGTCGGCGCGGTGAGCGGCTTGGCGGCCGGGGTGATGGCGGTGCTCAACGTGAAGCACGGCTGGAACGCCGACCTCGCCATCGTCGCCGGACTGATGACCGGGGCCCTCATCGGCCTCTTCAACGGCTTCATGGTGACCTTCTTCCGGATTCCCTCCTTCGTCGTCACCCTCGCCGGCTTGTTGGCCTGGCAGGGAGCTCTGCTCTACGTGCTCGGGGACACCGGAACGATCAACCTGCCGCCGGGCCACATCACCGACCTCGCCGGCACCTTCTACGGCGCCGGCGTCGGCTACGCGATCGCCGCGATCGTGACGGCGGCGACGCTGGGTACCGGCCTGCTGCGAGCGCCGACGGCGTCAGAGGGCGGGCCTGGAGACCGATCCCCTGGCGGGGATCGTCGTCCGCACGGTGATCGTCGGTGCGGCGTCCTTCATCGCGGTGTCGGTCCTCGACTCGGATCGCGGCATCCCGCTGTCGGTGCTGATCCTGCTCGCCTTCTGCGGGTTCTTTGCCTGGGTCACCACGCGGACCAGGTTCGGGCGCCACCTCTTTGCCGTCGGCGGCAACGCCGAGGCCTCGCGTCGCGCCGGCATCCCGATCGATCGCGTCCGAATCGCCGCCTTCACCCTTTGCTCGACGTTGGCGGCGGCCGGCGGAATCCTGGCGGCGTCCAGGCTGATAGCCGTCAACCAGTCATCCGGCTCGGGAGACGTCCTGCTGCTGGCGATCGCCGGACCGGTGATCGCGGGAACCAGCCTGTTCGGCGGGCGGGGCTCGGTCTGGTCGGCGCTGCTCGGCGCTGTGGTGATCGGATCAATCTCGAACGGGATGGACCTGCTCGGGCTGGACTCGGACATCAAGTTCATGATCACGGGCGCCGTACTGCTCGCCGCCGTGACGATCGACGCCCTCGCGCGCCGGCAGCGCGAACGGGTGCAGGTGGCGTAGGGCCACCCCCTCCGGCATCGCCGCTAGGGCGCAAGCGCTAGCCCGGCAGGTCGGCGCCGGCGGCCATGCCCGCCTGCGTCGGCCTGGACCGCCTCGGCGGCGGCGAGCAGGTCGGCGAGCGACTCCGAGATGCCGGTGGCGATCGTCTCGATGTCCTCCATCGCGTCGTAGTCGCCGAGCAGGCCGAAGTCGATGCCGCCGTTGTAGCTCATGATCGCGATCGCCAGGGCGTGGTTCTCGGGCAGGAAGGCGACCGGGAAGACGTCCTGCAGCTCGCGGCCGAGCACATAGAGCGGGATCTGCGGGCCGGGGACGTTGGTGACGATCAGGTTGAAGAGCCGGGTCGAGAAGTTGAGCCGCGACGCCTGGGCCAGCAGCGTCGGCGGCGCGAAGTCGTTGAAGCGCGAGATCACCTCGGCCCCGAGCGCCTGCTTGGACTCCTTGAGCCCGTCCATCGCCCGGCGCACGACCTCGAGCCGCTTCACCGGATCCTCGATGTAGACGGGCAGCGGGCCGCGCATCGCGGCGATCCGGTTGCCGAGCTGGCCGTGCTCGTCCTCGGTCCTGATCGAGACCGGCACCAGCGCCCGCAGCTCGAGGCCCGCCAGCTTGACGCCGCGGCTGCGCAGCCAGCTGCGCAGGGCGCCGCTGACGACGGTGAGCACGCACGTCGTTGACGGTGCCGCCGAGGACGTTCTTGATCCTCTTGAAGTCGTCCAGCTCGGCCCGGGTCCAGGCGAACCGCCGGTGCGATCCGATCTCCGACGTTCAGCGGCAGCTCGGGAGCCGGGTTGGTCAGGTTCCAGGCGACCTCGGCCAGGGCCTCTCCGGCCTCGGCGACCTTCGGCGCGTCGTCCGCACCGGGTCGCTGCGCCGCGCGGATCGCGCGGCGCGCGAGCTTGAAGGGGGTCTCGCGCGACCCCGACCAAGCCGCGAGCCGCGAGCTCCGCGGCCGATGGTGTCGGGCGGGGCACCCAGTCGCGGTCGGGCTCGATCGGCTCCGGCACCGGCTTGACGTCGAAGAGGACCGTGGCGATGTCGACGCCCGAGATCCCGTCGACCAGCGCGTGATGGGTCTTGGTGATCAGCGCGAAGCGGTTGCGCTCGAGTCCCTGGACCAGCCAGATCTCCCAGAGCGGCTTCGAGCGGTCGAGCGCCTGCGAGAAGAGGCGGCCCGCGATGTTGCGGAGCTGCTCCTCCGAGCCGGGCGCCGGGAGCGCGGAGTGGCGGACGTGGTAGGCGAGATTGAAGCTCGGGTCGTCGACCCAGAACGGCCGGCCGGTCTCAACGGGCGGAAAGGACAGCTTCTGGCGGAAGCGGGGGACAAGGTGCAGCCGGCTCTCGACATGCGCCAGGAAGTCGTCGTAGGCGGGCGGCGGCCCCTCGAAGATCAGGATCGCCCCGACGTGCATGTGAGCGCTCGATGTCTCGTTCGTCAGGAACGACGCATCGATGGAGCTCAGTCTGTCCATGTGCCCCTGTGCCACCGTCGCAAGCGTAACCCCTCCGCCTGGAGGCACGGCCGCTACCCTTCGCCCGGGCGTGGCGTCCACCTCCGAACAATCCATCTCGGGCCCGTCCCGGGTCCTGCTGGCGGCTCCGCGCGGCTACTGCGCGGGCGTCGACCGCGCCGTGGAGACGGTCGAGCACGCCCTCGACCTCTTCGGCGCGCCGGTCTATGTACGCAAGGAGATCGTTCACAACAAGCACGTCGTCCAGGAGCTCGAGGAGCGGGGCGCGATCTTCGTCGATCAGGAAACCGAGGTGCCGGAGGGCGAGATGGTCGTCTTCTCCGCGCACGGCGTCGCCCCGAGCGTCCACGCGAACGCCGCGGAACGCCACCTGCGGACTATCGATGCGACCTGTCCATTGGTCACCAAGGTCCATGTCGAGGCGCGCAAGTTCGCCGCCGATGGCTACACGATCGTCCTGATCGGTCACCAGGGGCACGAGGAGGTCGAGGGGACGACCGGCGAGGCGCCCGACAGGACCGTCCTGGTGCAGACCGAGAAGGACGTCGACGACCTCGAGGTCGAGGACCCCGACCGGATCGCCTACATAACCCAGACCACGCTCTCGGTCGACGAGACAGGCTCGATCATCGCCCGCCTGAAGGAGAAGTTTCCGAAGGCGGTCGGGCCGAAGACCGACGACATCTGTTACGCGACCACCAACCGCCAGCAGGCGGTCAAGGAGCTGGCCAAGCACTGTGAGCTCGTCCTGGTGATCGGCTCGACCAACTCCTCCAACTCGAACCGCCTCGTCGAGGTGGCTCGCGAGCACGGTGCCGACTCCTACCTGATCGACAACCACCTGCAGGTGGACGAGGCCTGGCTCGACGGCGTGGAGACCGTCGGCATCACCTCAGGCGCAAGCGCCCCAGAGGAGCTCGTCGAGAAGCTCGTCGGGTTCTTCGAGGAGCGCGGCGCCACCGATGTCTCCGAGCTGCGGACCGTCAACGAGGACGTTCGCTTCATGCTGCCCGGCGAGATCCGCAAGGAGCTCGCCGCCTCTGGCGCCTAGGACACCGCGCCGCTCACGGAATGCCGGCGGCAAACTGGATCGAGTAGATCAGCAGGCCGGGGGAGAGCTCGAGCCGGAGGGTGTGGCGCTCGCTGCGCTCGTGCAAGGTGAGCTCCTGGAGGCCGGGGTGGGTGACGCGGACCGGCGCGAGCGGCTCGCCATCGACCCGGATCTCGATCTCTCCCTCGCCGTCGCTCGCCACGTACGTGCCGCCGGCCTGGTATTCCACCTCGAGGGTGCGATCGGCCTCCGCCGTCGGCCAGGGCTCCTCGCTCGAGCCTCCCGGGAAGACCTCCGGCGTGGGCGGGATGACCTTCGCACCCGGCGCGTCGGAGGGGCGCAGGGGCTCCAACAGGGGCTGCGAGTCGTGCTCTCCGTTTCCCTCGGCGAGGGTCTCGCGGATCGCATCCTCGGTGCCCTGGTAGTCGCCCTCACCGAGGTGGTACCAGCGCAGCGCTCCGCCCCGTGCCCAGATGAAGAGTGCGGGCCAGCCGTGCGGCTCGTACAGGCGCCAAACCGTGAACTCCCGGTCGACGATCACCGGCCAACCGATCTCCAGGCGCTCGGCTGCTTCCGCGACGACGTCGTAGTCCTGGGTGAACGGGAAGCGAGGCGAGTGAACGCCGACCGTCGCCAGCCCGTCGCCTGAATAGCGGTCGTGCCACGCCCTCAGATACGGAAGCGTCCTCACCGAGTTGAGCTGAGCGAAGTCGAAGAAGTGGACGAGCACCGGCCGGCTTGCGACCAGCCGGTCGATCGAGTCGATCGGCTGCCCGACCCATTCGGCTCCGGCGGGCAGGGGAGGTACGGCGATGTCGGGGCGCGGGGGTCGCAGACGCCGGAGGGTATGCTGCCCGCGTCCCCGGAGCTACTCAAGGAGAGGTTCAGTGAGTCGATCGGTTTGGGAGCGCATCGAGGAGAGCAGGGCACGGCACAACGTGCTCGAGCATCCCTTCTACGTACGGTGGTCCGCCGGGGAGCTCTCGCGCGAGGAGCTCGCGCGCTATTCCGGCCAGTACCGCCACGCGACCGAGGCACTCGCCCGCCTCTGCCGGGAGACCGCCGAGGCGGCGCCCGAGCGGCACCGGCACGAGATCACGGCCCACGCGGCCGAGGAGGAGTCGCATGTCGGTCTCTGGGACGGGTTCGTTGAGGCGGCCGGCGGCGAGATCGGCGCCGAGCCGACTCCCCAGACCGCCGAGTGCGTCTCCGAGTGGACCTCTCCCGACGGTTACCTCGGCCGGCTCGCGCGGATGTACGCGATCGAGAGCGGCCAGCCGGAGATCTCGCGCATCAAGCGCGAGGGCCTGGCCCGCTTCTACGGCATGGACGGCGGCGCCGGCAGCGAGTACTTCCGCGTCCATGAGGAGTCCGACCAGGCCCACGCCGAGGAGTCGCGCCGGCTGATCGAGGAGGCGATGAGCCCCGAGGAAGCCGACACGGTGGTTGCCGCGGCGGAGTCGGCTTTCCTGGCGAACTGGCGGCTGCTCGACGGCGTCAGCTGAGCCGCCGAGCGCATGCGCGGACGCTTCCCGAGGGTGGGCGACCGCGCGATCGGGATCGTGCTTGGCATCGTCCTTGGGATCGCGGTCATCCTGCTCTTTCTCTTCCTGGGCTCGCGCAACACGATTGATGAGCCGTCGCTCTCGGGTGGAACGCCGACGCAGACCGTGACGCAGCCCGCCGCGCCTCCGAAGGCCCAGACGGGGCAGACTCCCAAGTAGGGTTGAGGACCGATGCGATCGGCAATGCGCATCGCGCATAACGTCCGGCTCGCCGCGATTCTCGCCGTCGGCGTCTTCGTGCTTCATCAGCTGCGCTACCTGCTCACCGTCGGGTCGTCGGCCGAGCTGGCCCAGGCGGGCCACCGCTACATGGCCGATCTCCTGCCGCCGATCGCGATGCTGGTCCTCGCGGCCGCGGTTGCGACGTTGATCCGCGGCACGGAGGGAGGGTCGCCTGCCAGGACGCCGCTCGCCCGCCGGATCGGCGTCTTCGCTGCCGCGCTGCTCGCGATCTACGTGGTCCAGGAGTCGCTCGAGGGGGTCATCGCCGCAGGCCACCCTGCGGGCCCCGCCGCGGTGCTCGCAAACGGCGGCTGGCTCGCGCTGCCGCTCGCGCTCGCGATCGGAACCCTGGCGGCGCTGCTCGCGGGTGCGCTCGAGAGGGTCGAGCGCGCAATCGCGGTCGTCCACGCGGAGCGGGTGCATCGCTCGCGGCCGCCCGCGGTGCGCGGCAGGGCGCTTCCCGCCCGTCGCGTCAGCCTGCCTGTCGCGCCGCTCGCCTTCGGACTCGCCAGAAGGCCGCCTCCTCCGGCATCTGCCTAGTCAGGTGCCGATACGCACGCGTTGCGCTCGCCTTTAGGCAGCGACGCGACCGTGCGCAATCTAAGGAGGTTCCAAGATGCAATCGAGAGCTGCACGACTCGGCCTGCTGGCGGCGGTGATCGTCGTCGCGGTCGTCGTCTTCATCGTGCTGCAGAGCGGCAACAGCGACGAGAGCAGCAACACCTCGAAGGGCGTCCAGGTGATCACCGTGAACAACGGGAACCCGGTCGGGGGGGTCAAGACCCTGACCTACAACAAGGGCGACCAGGTCCAGCTCGAGGTCCGGCTGAATACGCCCGAGGAGGAGGTCCACGTCCACGGCTATGAGAAGGAGGCGCCCGCGGAGCACAGCCCCGTCCGCCTCTCGTTCCCGGCCAATCTGGACGGCGTCTTCGAGATCGAGCTCCACAAGCTCGACCACACCGAGGCGCCGATCGCCGAGCTCCACGTCAACCCGTGATGACCGCGAGCCGTCGAGCTCATCTGCCGAGGCACCGCGCCGCCGGCCTCGCCGCCCTGGTGGTGGCAGGGTCGGCCGGCGCGCTTCTCTTCCCGGACGCAGCCTCGGCCCACGCGCTCGTCGGCCGAAAGGACCTGCCGGTGCCCGCCTGGCTCTTCGCCTGGGGAGCGTCGCTCGTTCTGGTCATCTCATTCGCCCTGCTGTCGGTCGCCTGGACCGCGGCGCGCCTGCAGCGGGAGGAGTGGAGGCCGGTCCCGCGGTGGATCTCGCGAGCGATCCTCAATCCGGTGACGGAAGTGCTCTGCGGCGGGATCGGGGTCGGGCTCTTCGTGCTGGTCCTCTACGCGGGGTTCCGCGGGATCTCGGACCCAACGCAGAACTTCTCGGTGATTTTCGTCTTCTACACGTTCTGGCTGGGGATGGTGCTCGTCAGCGTCCTGCTGGGAGACGTCTTCAGGGCGTTCAACCCGTGGCGTGCGCTTGGCCGCCTGGTCTCCGGCGGCTTCCGGCTGGTCGCCGGCCAATCGGCGCCCGTGCCGTTCTCGTATCCCGGATCGTCTCGGTCGCTGGCCCGCGGTGCTCGGCGTGCTGCTCTTCGTCTGGCTCGAGCTGATCGCGGGCGGCGGCGCCTCGCCCTCGCCGCACGACGTCGCGGTCGGGACCCTGGTCTACAGCGTCGTCACCTTCGCCTGCATGGTGCTCTTCGGCGTCGAGGGGTGGATCGGCAGGGGGGAGACCTTCAGTGCGTACTTCGGCATGTTCTCTCGCCTCGCGCCCTTCGAGGCGAGGCAGGCCGCGAGCTGGGAGTGAGGAAGTTCCTGACGGGCGCTCCGCAGTGGGCCGCGGTGCCGGGCGCCGCCGCCCTGGTGCTCGCCTCGATCGCGGTGACCAGCTTCGACGGCGCCCAGGAGGGCGCGCTCTCCGGCGCGATCAGGTGGACCTTCGAGCGCTGCAGCGACATCGGCTTCAGCCTGCCCGACTCCTTCCGGGTCGCGAACACGATCTGGCTGCTGATCGTCTTCGCCGGGGTCTCGCTGCTCTACTGGCTCGGCGTCCAGGGCATGCACACGGTCGCGGCTCGCCCCCGGTCAAGCAGCTGGCCCGCTCCTTCGCCCACACCCTGATCCCGATCGCGCTCGCCTACCTCGTGGCGCACTACTTCAGCGCCTTCCTCTACCAGGAGCAGGCGCAGTTCACCTACATCCTCTCCGACCCGCTCGGGCACGGCTCGGATCTGTTCGGGACGGCGGGCGGCGGCATCAACTACGGGATCGTCGGCTCGAACACCGTCTGGTACGTGCAGGTCGCCGCCCTGGTGATCGGCCACGTGGTGGCGCTCACCCTCGCCCACGATCGCGCGCTCGGGGTCTACGACGACGTCCGCCACGCCTCCCGATCGCAGTACTTCATGCTCGCGGTGATGGTGGGCTTCACCTGCTTCGGGCTCTTCCTGCTCTCGCAGGCGAACGCGTAATCACCCTGTGATCTGCTGGTCGGACCGGGACGCATCGCTTGTGAGGTGGCTGCCACACTCGACCGACCATGAGCGCCCCGCTGATTGCGCACGTCGGGCACTGGTATCTCTGGGTGCCATATCTGGTCCCCGTGCTGATCGTGCTCGGGGCTTCCTACCGCGCCTTCAGAAGGCAGCGCCGTGAGGACCGCGCTCATGATCGGGCCGAGAGCCGGCCCTAGGCGCTACTTCACGGGTGCGTCAAGCGCGTCCCAGTCCTCCTTGCTAGCGAACTTCGTCAGATTCGTTCCCTCATTGACCGCCTTGAAGGCATAGCGGACCTGGGTCTTGCCGTCCTTGCCCTGGCGCTCATAGGTGGTCTTGGTGACCTCGGACTCCGGGATCTGAACCTTCTCGCGCTTCTTCACGTCGTAGAACTCGATCGCCATGCGTGATTCTCCTCTCGTGACGCCTGCCCCGGCGAACGGGACGGGACTTGATCTTATTTGGAGCCTGAGCGGACATGGCCGCAGGCAGGAGCATTCCCACCCGCTCGGACGTTCATTTGACGGGGCTGCGCTCTCGCCCTCTAACCGCCCAGCAGCGAGATTCCGAAGATCAGCGCGAATCCGAGCAGCGTCAGGCCGACGCGGCTCCACGAGGCGTGCTCGTGTGCCTCCGGAAGGAGGTCGGTAGCCCCCATGTAGAGGAAGAACCCGGCGTAGAAGGCGAGTACGTATCCCAGGGTGGCATCGGAGACGTCGATGAATGCCGCCACGGTCACGCCGATCAGAGGCGCGACCGCGTCGATGACAAGCCAGCGGATCGCCTGCGGACGGTCCTGCGACTGTCTGAGGACGAAGCTCACGGTGTTGAGGCCGTCGGCGAAGTCATGTGAAAGAACGGCGATCAGGACGAGTACGCCGGTGGAGGCGTCGGCCCCGAACGCAAATCCCACCGCAAGCCCGTCCACGAAGCTGTGCGCCGAGAGCCCCAGCGCTCCAAGCGTTCCCACCTGGCCATGCGCCCGGGCGTCGGCGGGGTCATCCCGGTGATGGAGGACGAGCACCCGCTCGAACAGGAAGAAGGTCAGGAAGCCCGCTCCCATGAGCCCGGCGATGGCGGTCGAATCGTCGGGGAGGAGGTCAATCGCCTCCGGGAGGACGTCGAAGAGCGCGACAGCGACCACGATTCCGCCGCTGAGCGCGATCACCGTGGGGAGGGAGTGGGACATCCGCAGCGCCAGGGTGCCGCCGGCGACGGTGGTGAGCACCGCGAATGCAGTCAGCGGGATGGCGATCAGCTGGTCATCCACGGTCAGCTCCGGGCGCAGCGCCGGCACTCGCCGTGGATCACGAGGTCGTGACCGCTCATCGAATGCTTCAAGTCCCCCGCCAGCTGGTTGAGGTGCCTTTCCAGCCGCTCGTCCTCGAAGGGGGTCACCCGCCCGCAGCTGTCGCAGACGGCGTGGTGGTGATGCTCCCCCCCGGGAGCGACCGGCTCGAACCGGGCGACGCCCTCACCGAACTCGACCCGCTGGACGAGCCCCATGCCGTGCAGCAGTTCCAGCGCGCGATAGATGCTCGCGATGCCGACGTCGCTGCCCGACTTGCGCAGTTGGTCCGAGATCTCGTGGGCCGAGAGGCAGCAGTTTTGGCGGCCCAGCAACGAGACCACGGCCGCGCGGGCACCGCCCGCGCGGTGACCGGCTTCCCTCAGCGCAGTTCGCGCCGCCCGCTCCCATTCGACCGCCGGGGCATGACTCATGCCCGCAAGCTTACAGCTAAATGAGAGTGATTCTCATTATCGGTTTGATCACGCGGGCGCGACCTGGCGCTCGCCCAGGATCTCTCCGAGGCGCCGCTCCAGCGCGACCGAGACAGCCGCCCTCACCGGGCCCTCCTCGAGCCTCTCGACCAGCGCCTCGAGGAAGCCCTCGATGATCAGGCGCTTCGCGTCCTCGTCGCCGAGGCCGTGCGAGCGCAGGTAGTGGAGCTGCTCGGCATCGATCTGGGCGACCGCCGCGGCGTGCGTGCAGCGCACGTCGTTCGCCTCGATCTCGAGGCCCGGGATCGCGTCGGCATGGGCCGACTTGGAGAGCAACAGGTTGCGGCTCTCCTGGAAGGCGTCGGTCTGCTGGGCGCCGGGATCGACGCGGATCATTCCCCTCCAGACCGCGGTCGCCGACTCCTCCAGGACGCCCCGGAAGGCGAGGTCGGAGGTCGTGTGCGGCGCGGCGTGCTCCTGGGTGGTATCGAAGTCGAGGTGCTGTGTCCCGTTGCCTGCGTACGCGCCGGTCACGCGGGCGCTTGAGCCCTCGCCGGCCAGACGCGTCTCCATCCGGACCTTGCCTCGCGAGGAACCGAAGCCGAGTGCCACCCAATCCAGGTTCGCGTCGCGCTCGACCTCGGCCCGCTGGGTGCCGAAGACCCATCCGCGTTCGCTCAGGCCCTGGGCGCTGACGTAGCGGAGGTTCGCGCCAGGCCCGACCCAGACCTCGGTGACCGTGTTGAAAAGCGAGTCCGGATTCGAGTCCGTGGAGAGCCACTGTTCCCAGACCTCAGCCTCGGCGCCCTCCTCGAGCACGATCAGCGTGCGAAAGGAGAGGGCCGCCCCCTCGGCATCCTGGACGGCGGTGATCAGGGCCGGTGCCTCGAGCCGCTTGCCGCGGGGCACGTAGACGAGCGCCCCACCGTGCCAGGCGCCGTCGTTGCGGGCCACGAACGGGTCGTCGCGCGGCGCCAGTGTGCCGAGCATCTCGCGCAGGTGGGGAAAGCGCTCGAGCGAGGCCTCCAGGGACGCGACCAGGGGCTCGTGCGGGCGCCCGTCGCCCTCGACCTCGGCCGAGCCTCCCTCGAGCACGGTGCCATCGACCTGGATCACCAGGTGGTCGGAGTTCTCGGGCGGGTTGAGGACGCCGTCCGCTCGGGAGCGCGCCTCGGCATCGCCTTCGGGCGCCGCCGCGTAGGCATCCAGGTCGAGTCCGGAGAGGTCCGTGAACTCCCACCCGCGCGTTTTCTGCGTCGGCAGCGGCGGGGCCGCGCCGGCGTCAGCCAATCGAGCCCTCCATCTGCAGCTCGATCAGGCGGTTGAGCTCGACGGCGTACTCCATCGGAAGCTCCTTGGTGATCGGCTCGATGAAGCCGTTGACGATCATCTTGGAGGCCTCTTCCTCGTCGAGCCCGTGGGACTGGAGGTAGAAGATCTGCTCCTCACCGACCTTGGAGACCGTCGCCTCGTGGCCGACGTCGACGTCGTCCTCGCCGATCCGGATGGTCGGGTAGGTGTCCGAGCGCGACTCCTCGTCGAGCAGCAGCGCGTCGCAGACCACCTTGGACCTCGACTCCGAGGCGCCCTTGGCGATCTCGAGCAGGCCGCGGTAGCTGGTGCGGCCCCTGTCCTTGGAGATCGACTTGGAGAAGATCGACGAGGTCGTCTTCGGCGCGGCGTGGATGATCTTGCCGCCGGCGTCCTGGTGCTGGCCCTCGCCCGCGAAGGCGATCGAGAGGATCTCGCCGTGGGCACGCTCGCCGAGCAGGTAGATCGACGGGTACTTCATGGTCAGCTTCGACCCGAGGTTGCAGTCGACCCACTCCATCGTCGCGTCCTCCTGGGCGACCGCCCGCTTGGTGACGAGGTTGTAGACGTTCTGCGACCAGTTCTGGACGGTCGTGTACCGAACCCGCGCCTTGGGCTTGGCGATGATCTCGACCACCGCGGAGTGCAGCGAGTCGGTCGAGTAGACCGGCGCCGTGCAGCCCTCGATGTAGTGAACGTCCGAGCCCTCCTCGGCGATGATCAGGGTCCGCTCGAACTGGCCCATGTTCTCGGTGTTGATCCGGAAGTACGCCTGCAGCGGCATTGCGACCGAGACGCCGGCCGGGACGTAGACGAACGAGCCGCCCGACCAGACGGCCGAGTTGAGCGCGGCGAGCTTGTTGTCGTTGGGCGGGATGATCGTCGCCCAGTACTCGCGGACCAGGTCCTCATGCTCGCGCAGGGCCGTGTCCATGTCGGTGAAGATCACGCCCTGCTCCTCGAGCTTCTCGTTCACCTGGTGGTAGACGACCTCCGACTCGTACTGCGCGCCGACGCCGGAGAGGAACTTGCGCTCCGCCTCGGGGATGCCGAGGCGGTCGAAGGTGTTCTTGATGTCCTCGGGGACCTCGGACCAGTCGCGGCTGTTCTTCTCCGAGGCGCGGACGAAGTAGTGGATGTCGTCGAAGTCGATCTGGTTCAGGTTGCCGCCCCACTGGGGGGTCGGGCGCGACTCGAAGTGCTCGTAGGCCTTGATCCGGAAGTCCCGCATCCACTGGGGCTCGTTCTTGTACTCCGAGATCGACTCGACGATCTCTCGGGAGAGGCCCTTGGGCGCCTTGTAGGCATAGCCGGTCTCGGAATCGTGGAAGCCGAACTTCTCCTGGTAGTCGGCATTGATGCCGGCGAGCTCGCGCTCCTCGGCGGGGCGCTCGGGTGCGGCGGTCTCGGGCGTGGCCATCTAGGCAACCTCCAGCTTGACTGTGTCGTCCTCGATCGTAACCGGGTAGGTGGTGACCGGTTGGTAGGCGGGAAGGGTCTTCGGCCGACCGGACGTGAGGTCGAACAGAGACCCGTGGCGTGGGCACTCCACGGTACAGGCGTCCGCGTCGAAGGGGCCCTCCGCGAGTGGCCCGTCGTCGTGTGAGCAACGATCCTCGATCGCGTAGAGCGTGCCACCGCAGTTGAAGACGCCGATCTTCGCCCCCTCGGGATCTTTGATCAGCTTCATCTCGCCGCTCGGCAGCTCGCTCGCAGCGCAGACGTCGATCTGTTGGTTCGTGCTTTCAGTCACGTTATTCCTACCCACAGGGTCGGATTTACAGTTTAGCGGGAGCGCCCGCCGGTGCATTAGCCTGGGACGGTGGGTGGCTCTACCGGAGAGCTGCGGATTGGCCTGACCATCTCCGGCGCGCTCGCGCTGGCCGCCTACGAGGGCGGCGCCCTCGCCGCGCTCCTCTGCGCTGCCCAGGGGGTCAACGAAAGAAAGCCCGGCGCTCTGAAGATCGACGCCATTGCCGCTGCTTCAGCCGGCTCGATCACTGCGCTCCTTGCGGCGCGCACGCTCTTGCGCGGGCTGGATCCGATCGACGCGATGTACGGCGCCTGGGTCACAACGCCGCAGCTGGATCGGATGAGCGACGGCGCCGTTTCGCCGCTGTCGCTGGAACGTGGCCGGGTGGTAGCGAAGAGCCTGCTGAGTGCCGAGGAGAATCTCGAACGCGCTCAATCCGCGCCTGTCCGAATCAACATGGCCCTCGGATGCCTGCGGGGGCTCGATTACTCGATCGCCAGGATCGCGGGGCCCCCGGTCCAAGCCAGTACCTACCTCGACTGGGGGGAGCTGACGGTCGAGCAGTCGCATGGCTTGAGTTGGTACCTCGCACCGAGCGGGCCCGTGGACACGGCGCTCGCTTCCGGTGCGCACCCCGCAGCCTTTCCCCCCTACGGTCTCGACCGCTCAGATCCAGTCATTCGGGCTGCTTATGAGGCCAACAAGATCCAGGACTTTCCGAGCTCGAATTACCTCTGGTATGTGGACGGCGGCACCATCGACAACGAGCCGCTTGGCCGGACGCTCGACTTGACCCAGGAGATCGATTTCGCTGCCGACGACCCACTCGATGCCGCGGCTCGGCTCCACTTGCTGATCACCCCTGACCCGACGCGGCCCGGCGGCAGCGACGATTCCTGGTCGACCCTCCATCCGCCCCCCACCTGGGCGCGGACCGGGTTGCGGGCCATCAAGCTCGTCCGCCAGCAGCGCCTTTATGACGACCTGCGCCGGGTCGAAAAGACCAACTCGCGGATCGAGTGGGTGCGTCTCCTGGAGCGCGAGCTGCTGGCGATCATCCGCGGCAAGAGAGACGACCCCGAGGCGGCGCTCAGAAACGTCGCCGACAGGATCAGGCACCAGCGTGATCATCTCGATGATCCGAAGGATCTTCGCCAAGACCCCCCCGAGGAACCGGACTCCCCTCTGGGTGATGCCCTGCGAGATGCCTTCGGGGCTGCGACCGGGTTTTCGAAGAAGCGCGACGTGGCGGTGGCATTGGTCTCCCCGCTCCTGCTGCCGGAGATCGTCGATGGGTCAACCTTGCCAGGCGACCTGCTCGCCGGGGACTTCCTCGGCCACTTCGGCGGCTTCTTGGACGAGCGGCTGCGCGAAAACGATTTTGCGCTCGGCTACCGCTCGATGATCAGCTGGCTCAATGGCCCGGCGGGGCTCGCCCAGCAGGGGCTCGAGTCGGAACTCGGCGAGGTGGCTGTTGCCGGGGCCGAGGCATCGCGCGCCGCGTGGTCTAGGAAAGCCGGTCGCACCTGGGTGCAAGGGCTGGGTAAGCAAACATTCAAGGCTCTGCCGTTTCGCACGCAACTCAGGCTTTACGTGGTCGCGCTGCGATCAGTGCGAATCGCCTTCAATCAGATTCGGAAGCAACGTGCCCAGGCACGGCCTTGATGACGGTAGTACGATCGCAGCACCGGGGGTGAGGAGGTCGCGTGTCTTGTGTCCGAACGGAATGTCGACCTAGTCAGAAGCGTTTATCGGGCCGTGAACGAGGGGGACCAGTCCGCCTTCCTCGTCGTGATGCATCCCGAAGTCGAGCTCACGACCTCCGGGGTCTACCCGGACTTCAGCCCCACGTACCGCGGACATCAGGGAGCACTGGAGTACTGGGAGGCGGCCCGCGAACTCTGGGATACGTTCTCGATCGAGATTGGGAAATGCGAGGCCATCGGCGACCAGGTACTGGCATCCGTCCACCAGCGAGTGGAAGGCCGGAACGGAATCGTTGTCGAGCACGACTGGGGCCATCTGTTTTCGTTTGCCGATGGCTTGATCTGGCGGGTGCGTGGATACGTCAGTCGGGAAGCGGCGAGGGAAGCTGCCGTCCTTGAGAGCGAGACCCAGCGAGGCTAGCCCGAAACGATCGGGACCGAGCGCGAGCGTCCTCTCGCGAGCCTTGATGGCGCTGACGGATCGGCTTGATCGCCGCTTTGGCTGGGACCGCCTTCCTCGGCCCGTAGGTCTGCTGACCTTGATCGGGGTTCGCAACCGACTGCGTCAGCGCAACCTCTATGACACCGGGCTGCCCGCAGCAAGCCCCGAACTGATCGAGAAAGCCGCCGACCCCATCTATCGCTCAGAACGCACCGTCGACGGGGCCCTCAACGATCTCGAAAGCCCCTTGATGGGCAGCATTGGGACGCGTTTTGGTCGAAACGTTTCGCTCGACCAAACCTTCCGTGAGCCCGACGCGGCGCTGCTGGAACCGAATCCGCGGACCGTGAGCCGCGAGCTCCTGACGCGCCAGCCCTTCCTGCCCGCCACGACGCTCAACGTCCTAGCGGCCGCCTGGATCCAATTCGAGGTCCACGACTGGTTCAGCCACGGAAAGAACGAACCGGAGAATCCCTGGGAAGTCGCGCTCGCAGCGGACGACGACTGGCCCGACCGACCGATGGCGATCCCGCGCGCGCGTCGCGATCCGACTTCGGATCAGGATCCGCAGACGCCGGATACCTTCATCACTGCCGACAGCCACTGGTGGGACGGCTCTCAGATCTATGGCTCCGACGAGCGCTTCGCGGCAGCACTCCGGGCTGGGGAGGATGGGAAGCTTCGGATCGACTCCGACGGCCTACCCCCACGCGACCTCGAGAGGTTCGTCGATCTCAGCGGAGTCGCGGGGAACTTCTGGGTCGGGCTGGCTCTCCTACATACCCTGTTCATGCTCGAGCACAACGCCATCTGCGAACGCCTGCGCCGCGAGTTCCCCACTTGGTCTGACGATCACCTGTACGAGAAGGCGCGCCTGATCAACGTGGCCGTGATGGCAAAGATCCACACCACCGAGTGGACCCCGGCGATCATCGCCCATCCCACGACGAAGTATGCGATGCGCGCTACCTGGTCCGGAATTGTCGGCGAACGCCTGCGGCGGCGATTTGGCCATCTCGGCTCGGGGGAGCTGCTGAGCGGCATTCCCGGCTCTGAGACCGACCACCACGGTGTCCCTTACTCGCTTACCGAGGAGTTCGTCGCCGTCTACCGGATGCACCCGCTGCTCCCGGACGAGTTCTCATTCCGCGCGGTGGCGCGGGACAACCTCCTCGAGGAACGGACATTCCCCGAACTGGGCGCCCTGCACGTCCGCGAGCGGCTCGAGGAGATTGGCGTCGCGAATGCGTTCTACTCGTTTGGAATCGCGCATCCTGGAGCGATCTCGCTGCACAACTACCCGCGCTTCCTCCAGCACCTGGACCGCCCTGACGGCACCAGGTTGGACCTCGCCGCGACTGACATCCTCCGAATCCGCGAGCGGGGGGTGCCTCGCTACAACCAGTTCCGACGACTCTTCCGGCTGAGGCCCGCCAAGTCGTTTGCGGAGCTGACCGACGATCCGGATGAGGCCGAGAGGATGCGGCAAATCTATGACGATGAGATCGAACGCCTGGACCTGATGATCGGGCTTTACGCGGAGCCCAAACCGAAAGGCTTCGGCTTCAGCGATACCGCGTTTCGGGTCTTCATCTTGATGGCCTCGCGGAGGCTGAAGAGCGACCGCTTCTTCACGCGTGACTACACGGCGGATGTGTACACGCAGGCTGGCATGGACTGGGTTGACGACTCCAGCATGGTGAAGGTGCTGCTTCGGCATTACCCGAGTCTCGGGCCGGCGCTGCGGGGGGTGCGGAACGCTTTCGCGCCCTGGGCCCGAGTGAATTAAGGCGAACGCTCGGCCAGCGCATGGAGGCGCTCGCTGGCGCGCTCTCTCAGGGGCTCACCGTGGCCGACCGCGATTACGTCGGCCTCGATCTCGGCCAGGCGCTTCAGCGAGGCGCGGTACTGGCCCTCATTGAGATTGAACCCGGGCCAGCCGGCGTCGATCCGCGGCCAGGTCGCAACGGCGTCGCCGACCGCAAGCACGTTGCGCTCCTCCCAATGGAAGGCTAGGTGGCCGGGCGTGTGCCCGGGGATGTGTACGACCCGGAGTGGCCCGACCTGGTCGCCTTCACGAAGGCCCCGGTCGACCGGGCACGGCTCATGCTTCGGCCGTCCCAGCGCAAGCCCAATCCGGAACGGGTAGGTGGCGAGCGGGGTACGCGGGCGCAGGCTGACAGGCTGCGCCAGTCGCTCGCCGGCGATTATGTCGGCCTCCCACTCGTGGGCGTAGACCAGCGCCCCGCTCAGCCGTTTCAGCTTCGCCAGGCCGCCGAGGTGCGAGCGGTGCGCGTGGGTGAGCGCGATGTGCTTGAGGTCGCCGGGCGAGCGGCCGAGACGCCGGATGCAATCGAGTACTAGCTTGGGCTCGGCGTCCCAGAGCGTGTCCACCAGGGTGAGCTCACGGGGCTGTTCGAAGAGATAGGCGTGGACGCGCCCGCCCTTGATCTGGCCAAGGCTGTATACGCCCTCGGCGACGCGCATGCTCACACTCTACGGCGCGGAGCCGCTAGATCTGCGCCGCTTCGGCCGGCTCGCCCTGCTCGCCCTCGTCCTCCCAGTCGGCGGGCTCGCCGAGGCTGGCGCCCTTGATCACCTTGAGACCGAGCATCGCGCACTTCATCCGTGTCGCGGAGATGTCGATCCCGAGAAGCTCGAGGACGAAGTCCTTGGGGAGCGCCAGGATCTCCTCGCGCGTCCTCCCCTCGAGCTCGTCGGTGAGCAGCGAGGTGGCGGCCGTCGAGATCGCGCAGCCCTGTCCCTCGAAGGCGACCTCGGTGACCCGGCCGTCGTCGTCGAGCTTAAGGAAGACGTGCTGCTCGTCACCGCAGAATGGATTGGAGTCCTCGAACTCGAGGTCGTACTCGTCGAGCCGCCCGAAGTGATGCGGGCGCTTGTAGTGCTCGAGGATCTGGTCCCGGTAGAGGTCGTCCATCTATCTCACCGTAGCTCGCCCTAGAGCCGGAAGACGTGACGGACGTCGAGCAGCGCGGCGATCAGCCGGTCGACCTCCTCGCGGGTGTTGTAGACCGCAAAGCTCGCGCGGGTCGTGGCGGGCACGCCGAGCCGCTGCATCAGCACCTGGGCGCAGTGGTGGCCGGCCCGCACGGCGACGCCATGGCGGTCGAGGATCTCGGAGACGTCGTGCGCGTGGACCCCCTCCATCGCGATGGAGATGATCCCGCCGCGATCGTCACCGGCGGGCGGTCCGAAGACCGTGAGACCGGGCACCTCCGCGATCCGCTCGAGCGTGTAGGCGGTGAGCTCCGCCTCGGCGACATGGATCGCCGAGAGCCCGAGCTCGTCCACCCACCTAACCGCGGCGCCGAAGCCGATGGCCTCGGCGATCGCCGGCGTGCCGCCCTCGAACTTGGCCGGCAGGTCGGCCCAGGTGATCAGCTCCTTGGAGACCTTGCGGATCATCGACCCGCCTCCGATGAAGGGCGGCATCTCCTCGAGCAGCTCGCGGCGTCCGAAGAGAGCTCCCACTCCGGTGGGCCCGTAGAGCTTGTGGGCGGTGAGCGCGTAGAAGTCGGCACCGAGCTCCGCCATGTCGAGCTCCAGCTTTGGCCCTGCCTGAGCGCCGTCGACGACGAGCAGCGCGCCCGCGTCGTGGGCCATGCGGGCGATCTCGGGGATCGGGTTGATCGTGCCGAGGACGTTCGAGACGTGCGCGACACAGACAAGCTTTGGGCCGCGTTCCAGCAGCGAGGCGAGCGCCTCCATGTCCAGCCTGCCCTCGTCGTCGATCGGCGCCCAATCGAGATCCGCGCTCTTCTCGCGGGCCACCTGGTACCAGGGGACCACGTTTGAGTGGTGTTCCATCTCGGTGACGACGATCCGGTCCCTGGGCGCGAGACGTTGGTCCTGGCCCACGAGTACGCGACCAGGTTGAGCGCCTCCGTCGCGTTGCGGACGAAGATCACCTCGCGCCGGTCGGCGCCCAGGTGGGACGCGACCGTGTGCCGCGCCTCCTCGTACAGGGAGGTCGCCTCCTCCGAGATCGTGTGCACGCCCCGGTGGACATTGGAGTTGTGCTCCCGCCAGTAGCGATCGAGGGTGTCGATCACGGCCAGCGGCTTCTGCGCGGTGGCCCCGTTGTCGAGGTAGGCGAGCGGCTCTCCGTGGATTTCGCGGCTGAGGATCGGGAACTCGGCGCGGATCTCCTCGATCGAACGCGGCAGGGCGGGGGCTGTGGTTGCCGTCGGTTCCATCACGGACAACTAGGCCGTCGCCCCGGCCTCGACCTCGTCGCGGATCCAGCCGTAGCCCTTCTCCTCGAGCTGCTCGACCAGCTCGGGGCCGCCCTCCTTGACGATGCGGCCGTCGAAGAGCACGTGGACGGCGTCCGGCTTGATCAGGTGGAGGATCCGCTGGTAATGGGTGATGATCAGAACCCCCATCCCGGGGCCGGCGAACTTGTTGACGCCCTCGGCGACGACGCGGAGCGCGTCGATGTCGAGCCCCGAGTCGGTCTCGTCGAGGACCGCCATCTCCGGGCGGAGCATGGCGAGCTGCAGGATCTCCATTCGCTTCTTCTCGCCGCCGGAGAAGCCATCGTTCAGGTAGCGGGAGGAGAAGTCCCTGGGGATATTGGTGAGCGACATCGCCTCCTCGGTCTGCTTGCGGAAGTCCTTCAGCTTCACCGGCTCCTCTCCGGTGGCCTCGCGATGCGCGTTGACGACCATGCGCAGGTACTTGGCGACGGTGACGCCCGGGATCGCCACCGGGTACTGGAACGCCATGAAGAGCCCCATGCGGGACCGCTCGTCCGGATCGGCCTCTGTGATGTCCTCGCCCTTGAAGGTGATCGTGCCCTCGGTGACCTCGAGGCCCGGATGCCCCATGATCGCGTTGGCGAGGGTGGACTTGCCCGATCCGTTCGGCCCCATCAGGGCGTGGATCGACCCCCTCTCGACGTCGAGGGTGACGCCCTTGAGGATCTCCTTGTCCTCGGCGGTCACGTGCAGGTTGCGGATCTCGAGCTCAGCCAATTCGGCTCCTGTGGTTGCGTGTGAAGTTGTCGCTACGCGGCGCTGACCGCAGTCGCCCTCGGGGCGGGCGTCGGCGCGTGCTCCTCGGAGAACTCGACCAGCTCGGCGAGCGTCGTGCCGGCGAGCGCCTTGGTGACGCCGCCCTGCACCCGGGTCCAGAGAAGCTTGGTCGAGCAGGCTCGGTCGCCGTCGGTCTCGTGCGAGCAAGAGACCTTCCCCTCCGGGTCGGCCTGGAAGCACTCCATCGGGGCGATCTGCCCCTCGAGGGCCTGGACCACCTCGAGCATCTCGATCTCGTCCGCCGGGCGCCCGAGGCGATAGCCGCCATGCGCCCCGCGCTGGCTCTCGACCAGTCCGGCCGTGCGCAGCTTGGCGACCAGGTGCTCGAGATAGGAGAGCGGCAGGCGCTCGGATTCCGCGACGGAGCTCAACGCCACCGGGGCGCCGTCCTCCTGACGGCCCAGCTCGACCATCAGGCGCACCCCGTACTCGGCTCTGGTGGAAAACAGCATCGCCAGGAAATCCTAGCGGAATGGTCGGTTATGCCCGGTGCAAGGCTTGCTGAATGACACCGACCATCGGGCTCCTCGGAGACGTGATGCTTGGCCGCGGGGTGGCCGAACACCTGGCGGAGGTGCCGCCCGAGGATGTCTGGTCGGCGGAGCTGCGCGAGCTCTGCCTCGACTGCGATCTGGTGATCGGCAACCTCGAGTGCTGCCTCTCCGAGCGCGGCGATCCGACCACACGCATTCGCGGCAAGCCGTTCTTCTTCCGCGCGCCGCCGAGGGCCGTCGAATCGCTGCGGGCGATCGGCGTAGCTGCCGTCGGCCTCGCGAACAACCATGCCCTCGACTTCGGGGAGTGCGCTCTGCTGGACACTCTCGAGCTGCTCGGCGAGGCGGGAATCGCGGCCGCGGGCGCCGGGACCGATGAGCGGGCGGCGCGCAGAGGCGTGCTCGTCGAGCGGAAGGAAGCGCGCGTCGGCCTGCTGGCGGTCTCGGATCATCCCAGCGCCTACGCCGCCGGAGCCGACGCCCCCGGGATCGCTCTCGCCGACTTGAGCAGAGAACCGCCGAGCTGGATCGCGACCGAGCTGGGCCGGCTCCGGGACCAGTGCGATCAGCTCATCGCGTTCCCGCACTGGGGCCCCAACATGAACCCGCACACCGCGGAGTGGCAGAGAAAGGCGGCCGCCGGGATGGTGGACGCCGGCGCGACCCTCGTCGCCGGGCACTCCGCGCACGTCTTTCACGGGATCGGCTGGGACGGCAGCGCACCTCTGCTCTTCGACCTCGGCGACGCCCTCGACGACTACGCCGTCGACCGCCGGGTCCGCAACGACCTCGGGGTGCTGGCGCTCTGGCGTCCCGGGAGCGCGGAGGCGCCGCTCGAGCTGGTCGGTCTGCGCCTCCATCACTGCTGGACCGATTTCGCCCACGGGGACGACGCCGAGTGGATCGCGGCCCGCCTCTCGGACGCCTGCCCGCCGGCCGGCAGCTCGGTCGAGCGCGTCGCCGAGCAGCGGTTCCGGATCAGCAACGCGGAGTACTAGGCCCGCGACGTGTCCGGCACGCCCGTCCGAGAGCCCGAGTTCTGTCCCGTGCAAGCGCTCATCAGTTCACCCCTGACGTGGTCACTTCCTTGAACTGGGTCCTGCGCGCGACCACCCCGCGCAGCACGTCCCTGAACTGCGCGTACGTCCTAGCGCCGACCTCGCTGGCGTGCCGCGCCTCGATGTCGGCGATGATCTGATCGCCGAGCCGCACCTGGTCCAGGCCGCGCTCGGTGGGGAAGATCAGCTTGGCGCGGCGGTCGGCGGGGTCCGGGCGCCGCTCGACGTAGCCGAGCTCCTCGAGCTCGTCGACGATCCGCCCGATGATCTGCTTGTGGCGGCCGGAGAGGCGCGCCAAGCTCCGTCGCCCTGACGCCGTCCTCATCGAGGAAGGCCAGCACGGCGCCGTGGCGGGGATGGAGATCGTCGTAGCCGGCCTCCGCGAGCCGTTCGAAGAGCTCGTCCTCGCAGGGAGAAGAGCAGGCGGGTCGCCAGCACGCCGAGGTCCGGGTTCCATTCCTGCCGCTCTTTGCGCCTCTGTCGTGGTAGTCACCATACAGGACAGTAGCAACAGATGACGATCTGAAAACGTGATCGAACTCTCATCCGGCGTTCAGACCGGGCGCGTATACTCGCTTGCACGCTTTCCATGTCATTCAAAGGAGACGAATTCGATGACCACCACAAAGCGATCCAACTTCGGCGCGGCACTCCGCACCACCCTGCTGCTGGCGGGGCTCGGCGGATTGCTCGTCGTCATCGGCGCGCTGATCGGCGGGCCACAGGGGGCGCTCGGCTTCCTCGTCATCGCGCTGCGTGATCAACCTGATCTTCTATTGGTTCAGCGACAAGATCGCGCTGAAGGCTGCCCGCGCCCAGCCGGTCTCGGAGGAGGACGACCCGCGCCTCTACGAGATGGTCCGCGATCTGACCACGCGAGCGGGGCTGCCGATGCCGAAGCTCTACGTGATCCCCAGGAGCAGCCGAACGCCTTCGCCACCGGCCGCAACCCGAATCACTCGGCTGTCGCGGTCACGGCGGGGATTCGCAAGCTGCTCTCAGAGGACGAGCTGCGCGGGGTCCTCGCGCACGAGCTCGGCCACGTCCGCAACCGCGACATCCTGCTGACCTCCGTCGCCTCGGCGATCGGCTCGGCGATCACCTGGATCGCCTACACGCTGCTCTGGTTCGGCGGGGATAACGACTCGC
This sequence comes from uncultured Solirubrobacterales bacterium, assembly GCA_963728755.1. Taxonomy (GTDB): domain Bacteria; phylum Actinomycetota; class Thermoleophilia; order Solirubrobacterales; family 70-9; genus DASUPK01. The sequence goes on from CAVSLI010000007.1 coordinate 48,122, forward strand.
CCCTCGGGGCGATCGGGGCCATCGCGCTGGTCCTGCTCGCGCCGCTCGCGGCCGGGATCATCCAGATGGCGATCTCACGGCAGCGCGAGTTCTCGGCGGACGCGACCGGCGCTGAGATCTGCGGGAATCCGGAGTCACTCGCCTCGGCCCTGCTGCGCCTCGAGGCCGGCTCGCAGGCGATCCCGATGCAGGTCAACCAGGCCCAGGAGCCGCTCTACATCGTCAAGCCGTTCAGCGGCGGGGGCTTCGCCTCGCTCTTCTCGACGCACCCGCCGATCGAGGAGCGGGTCCGCCGGCTCCGCCAGATGCGGCCCACGATCGGCGTAGGTGCGATGGCATATCGGGTTCTGAGCTTCGAGGGACGCCTTCTGGCGTCCCTCGAACCAGATGAAGGTCGAGAACACCGACCTCGCCAAGCAGCTCGAGGCGGAGACGCTCGGCGCCCGGTTCTGGCGCCTGCATCCCGGCCAGGCCTCGACCAAGCACCGGCACTTCGAGACGCACGAGCTCTAATCGTCCTGTCGAGGGGACGGGCCGGATGCGGGTCGACGACGAGCTGCTTACGCTCGAGCCGCTCTCGGCCGTGCTGGTCGAGCCGGAGCACGTGCGCCAGCTCTTCAACGACACCGAGGCCGATGCTCTCTGGCTGGTCGTGGGCGCTCCGCGCGAGGGGGTGACGAGCACCCTGGAGATGACCGAGGAGCAGCTCGCCGCCATGTATCCCGACGGCCCGAAGGCCCTGCCACCCGAGCTCGGCGGCGGGCAGCTGGCGACTGAGGCAGGCAGACGCAAGTCCGGTGGGACGCTGCCGGGCTATACTTTTTGAAGTATTGAAACCCGATCAGGATTTGGGATATTTGAGACCATGAGCACCGTGGAGATGCCCCGCAAGTACGTGCCGCCGCCCCTCGAGCTGGTCAAGAGCCGGATCGAGGAGCTCCTGCCGCCCGCCGCGCAGGAGGAGATCGAGGGCGGGAACGTCGTCCTGATCGACGTGCGCGACCCCGAGCGCTACGAGGCCGGCCACCTGAAGGGCGCGGTCAACGTGCCCTCCGGCGAGAGCGCCCGCGACGCTCACGATGCCGCCTACGTGGAGGCGATCGAGAGCGCCGGTGGCGGTTCCGAGGACCGGATCATCCTGGTCTGCGGCGCAGGGCAACCGCTCGGCTCGGACGGCGGACGCGCTCCGCAACGAGCACGGCTTCACGAACGTCGCCTCGATCATCGGTGGCTCGAAGCTTTGGAGCGATCTCGGGTATCCGATCGAGGGAGAGATCGCGATCGGCGACGAGGAGGCCGAGACACACTTGGAAGGCGAGGAGGACACAACCTGATGGCCAGCACCGAGACGATCGAGCAGGTCAAGGAGCGGATCGAGGAGGTCGATCCCGCCGAGGCCCAGGAGGAGCTTCGAGCGCGACGGCGTCGCCCTGATCGACACCCGCGAGCCCTACGAGCACCTCGAGGCTCACATCGACGGCGCCGAGCTGGTTCGCCCCGCCGACGTGGCCGATCGCATCGAGGAGGTCGTCCCGGATCACTCCCAGCGGGTGATCCTCTACTGCGCCTCCGGCAACCGCTCCGCGCGGGCCGCCGACGAGCTCCGCGAGCTCGGCTACGAGAACGCCGCGTCCGTTCGCGGCGGCATCAAGGCCTGGGAGGCCGAGGGCCTTCCGGTGGTCATGGCGGAGGGCATGACCCCCGAGCAGCGCAACCGCTACTCCCGCCACACCCTGCTTCCCGAGGTCGGCGTCGAGGGCCAGCTCAAGATGCTGAACGCCAAGGTGCTGCTGGTCGGCGCCGGCGGCCTGGGCGCTCCCGCGGCGCTCTATCTGGCCGCCGCCGGCATCGGCACGCTCGGCCTGGTCGACGACGACGAGGTCGACGAGTCGAACCTGCAGCGCCAGGTGATCCACAACACCGAGCGGATCGGCCAGCCCAAGACCGAGTCGGCGCGCAAGACGATCGAGGCGCTCAACCCCGACGTCAAGGTGGTCGAGCACCGCACCCGGCTCGACGCCTCCAACATCATCGACATCATCAAGGACTACGACGTGATCGTCGACGGGGCGGACAACTTCCCGACCCGCTACCTGCTCAACGACGCGTCGGTCCGGCTGCGCAAGCCGGTCGTCTCGGCCTCGATCCTCGCCTTCGACGGGCAGATCTCGACCTTCGTGCCCTTCGAGGGCCCCTGCTACCGCTGCCTCTACCCGACGCCGCCGCCCGCCGAGCTCGCTCCGAGCTGCGGCGCCGCCGGCGTGCTCGGCGTGATGGCCGGCGTGATGGGCCTGCTGCAGGCGAACGAGGTGATCAAGCTGGTGGTCGGGATCGGCGAGCCGCTGATCGGGCGCCTGCTGCTCTACGACTCGCTGGGGACGCACTTCACCGAGCTCAAGGTCCGCCGCGACCCCGAGTGCCCGATCTGCGGGCCCAACGCCGAGGAGATCCCGGAGTCCGAGATGGGCAAGTTCCCGGACTACGAGCTCTTCTGCGCGGCTAGCGCCGAGCCGCTAGGTTTCCCGCCGATGCCGACGATCAAGGTGCCACCGGTGCTGCGCCCGCAGACCGACGGCGAGGCCGAGGTCGCGTCGACGGCGGCACCGTCGGCGACGCGCTGCGCGCGCTCGCCGAGCGCTACCCGGCGACCAGGGACCAGCTCTTCTCGCCGGAGGGCGAGCTCAACCGCTACGTCAACGTCTATCTGAACGACGAGGACGTGCGCGTGCTGGACGGCCTCGACACCGGCGCCTCGGAGTCGGACACGGTGGTGATCCTGCCCGCTATGGCGGGCGGCTAGTAGCGCCTCAGCCCGGCGAGCCGCCGGTCAGGCCGACGAACGCGTTCCAGGCGGGCTTCGGGTCGAGGACCTGCGTGAACAGGCCCGTGTGGTTGAACCAGATGCCGCCCGGCAGGTCGCGCCACGAGTACCAGATGACGCCCGCGATCTTCAGGCGTTCCCGGTTGGCCGCGAGCACGTTGAAGCTCCGTCGCAGGTAGGCGGCCTGTCGCTGCGGGGAGACGGTCAGCGGTGTGGGGTTGCCTCCGGTGGCCCAGCCGATCTCCGTGATCCAGAGCTTGGCCTTCTTGTCCCTGAACCTCGCCATGATCTTGCGCGTCTCCTTGACCGCCCGCAGGGCGTCCTTCGGGGTGGTCGAGTACGGGTGCATCGCCACCGCATCGAAGAACTTCTTGCCCTTGGCCCGGTAGATGCCGGGCAGGTAGCGGTCGAGCGGGATCCCGTTCCTGACTCGGGGCGTCCGGAAGAGCCCGCCGAGCACGACCTTCGCGCTCGGGTCGCCGCTCTTGATGCCCCGGCTGAAGACCTTGAGGAGCGACACGTACTGCTTCGGGCTCGGCTTGCGGAACCAGAAGCTCGGCGAGTTCATCTCGTTCCAGAGCTGCCAATCGATCACCGGGGTCTTCGGGATCGTCGGATTGCTGGACCAGAAGCTGCCGTTGCTCCCGTAGCGCTGCGCGGCCGCCTGGACGAAGGCCTGGAAGGGACCTCGGAACCGTCCCGTCGGCGGGTAGTTCGTTCGCTTTGCGACCCAGCTCGGCGAGCTGTAGACGGTGGGCAGCACGCGGATGCCCTGCTGTCGCGGCGGCGCCGATGATGGCGTCGTAGTGGCTCCAGTCGTAGGTGCGCGCTCTCGCTCGGCTGGACGGTGCCCCAGACGAAGTTGATCCGCAGGGTGCCGACCTTGCCGGTGCCCATGCGGGCGATCTCGGTCGGATCCGGGTCGGTCGCAGGAATCAGCCCGTAGAAGCTCCGCGGAGCCGCGGCGTGCGCGCCGGCCGGGATGGCCAGGCAGATCGATGAGAGCCGTCGCGATGACGAGGTGCCGCAGCTTCATTCCTGCTCCTTACGCGGGTCTGTCCCGGCCCGTGGCGATCTCGCCGTCAGGCGTCCTTGGGCCGGCCTCCCGGCGAACTGCTGGCCCGGGTGCGCCCGGAGACTCCGGATCGTCCTCGTCGACCTTCCGCCGCCGGAGCGTCATGCCGACTGCGACCGCGATCACCGCGGCGATCATGAGCAGAACGATCGGATTGAGGAGGATGCTCCCGGAGGAGTCATCGCCGTCAGAGCCTCCGGAGGAGCCGACGGGCACGACCTGCTGCTCAGTCTTCTCCTTCTTACTCGTGCCCGTGTCGCCCGACCGGGCCTTGTTCCCGTCGGACGTCGATGGTGAGCCCGTCCCGCCGGTGGGAAGCGTCGTCGTCCCCGTGCTGCCCGAGCCGGACGATTCGCTCCCCGAGGGGTGCGCCCCGGATTGCGGGACCTTCGGCAGGTACTCGTCACCCGCCGGCGCGGCAAGCGCAGGCGGCACTGCGGCGAGCGACAATGTCGCCGCCGCACAAAGCCCTGCGATCTTGCTGCGGAGGGTCATCGGATTCAGTGGGGGGCGAAGATACTGGCTTCCTGGAAAGGGCGACTCGGGACGGTTGAGCTCAACGATCAGACAACACGCGGGCAGCGGGCTGGTTGCGGCCGCCATGGTCGGCGCTGCGCTGGCGCAGGGGCTGTTCAATCCGACCGGCTACGCGGCCGCCTCGATCGTGATCTGGGCCGCCGTGATCGCCGGCCTGGTCAGCCGCGCGCTGCCCACCGGCCGGATCGGGTGGCCGGCCGCGGCGGCGGGGCTCTGCCTGGCGGCCAGCGCCGTGCTCGCCATCGCGTCGGTCGGCTGGGCCAGCGATCAGGGCCGGGCATTCGAGGAGGCTGTGCGAACGTCCTTCTATCTCGGGCTCTTCGTGCTTGCGGTCTGCACCGCGAGCAGGGCCGGACGGGCGCAGTGGCTGGGCGGGATGACGGCCGGACTGGGGACCGTGACCGTGATCGCGGTGTTCGCGTATCTGCAGCCGGGGATTCTGGATAGCGGTCATAGCGACATCCCGAATGCGGCCGGCCGCCTGTCCTACCCGATCGGCTACTGGAACGGCGCGGCAGCCCTGTTCGCGATCGCCGCGGTCCTGCTCGTGAATGCCGCGGCGGAGTCCACCTCACGCGTTCTGCGGACGGCTGCGACCGCGGCGATTCCGCTCGCGATGCTCGGCATCTGGCTCGCCGGCTCCCGCGGGGCCGGAATTGCCCTGCTCGTCGGCCTGCTGGTGCTGGTCGTCGCTTCGAGGGAGCGCGCCCGCCTGCTGATCCCGATGTCGATCGGGCTCGTCGGCGCGGCCATCCTCCTGATCACGGCGGCGTCGATGGATGCTCTGATGAGCGGCGCAAGGGACTCCGCGATGCGCGCCGACGGAGACCGTATGTCGGCGATCGCCATCGCGGTCGTGGCGCTGAGCGCCGCGGTCGCCTGGCGCGCCGACGGATGGACCCCGAGGATCCGGGTCGGTCGCGGCCTCGCGATCGCGGCCGCCTCGCTCGCCGTGCTGGGCCTGATTGCCGGCGCGGCGGCCGCCGACCCGGTGAAGCGCTTCCATGAGTTCGAAGACGCGCCGCCCGCCCAGGGCGGGGCACCCGTCGGCACGGCGGACCTGAGCTCAAACGGGCGCTGGCAGTTCTGGGGCGAGGCGATCGACGCTTTCGAGGCGGATCCGCTCAGGGGAGTGGGGGCGGGCGGCTACGAGGATTGGTGGGCCCGCCATGCCACGGTGGCGCTGTTCGTACGGAACCCACACTCCCTGCCCCTGCAGCAGGCCGCTGAGCTCGGCATTCCGGGGCTCCTCCTTTTCCTTGGGTTCGTGGCCGCCGTGGCGATCGCCGCGGTCGGCCGGCTGCGTGTCGGCCTCGGGGGCGACGTCGGCGTCCTGATCGCGGTCGTCGCGGCGGGGGCGATCGGCGCGGCCGTCGACTGGACCTGGGAGATCCCGGCCGTATTCGCCCCGGCGGTGGTCTGCTCGGCGCTGCTCCTGGCCTCGGCGCCATCGCGACGGCTGGCGCGAGAGGACTACTGGCTCGGGCTCGGCACTGTTGCTGCCGCGTGGGTGGCGATGGTCGCCGCGGGGCTCGTCGTGCTCACCCAGATCGAGCTCGACCAGAGCAGAAACGCCGCTTCCGCGAACCAGATCGGCGAGGGGATCAACCGCGCTCGCGCCGCCAAGACGGTGCAGCCATGGTCGTCCGAGCCGTACACCCAGCTCGCGCTGCTCGAGAGCGAGAGGGGCGACCTCGGTCGGGCATTGAGCTATCTGCGGGGGGCGCGGGCGCGTGATCCGGACGATTGGCGCCTCTGGCTGATTGAGGCTAGTCTGCTCAGCAGGACTGGAGACGGGCCTGCAGCGCGGGATGCCTACAGGCGGGCGGAGAGCTTGAGCCCTGTTCCATTCGAATCCGTGCTGGCCCAGCAAGGATGAGCGAAGAGAAGACCACCTCCCCAGTGAGCGCTGCCGAGGCGGGCGATCGGGGCGGTGTCGAGTTCCTCCGCTCGGAATCCGTCAGGAACGCGCTCGTCCACGCCCGACCACGACACGCGGCGGAGCTCAGGTGGTGGCGAGACGTGCGACGCAGGCGGCTGCTGGCGCTCGCGGATTGCTGCGCGGTCGCCCTGGGGCTCGTGTTGGTGTTGCCGCCGGAGCGGGCGATCTGGTTCGCTCGCCTTCCTGCCGGTCTGGATCCTGATCGCGAAGCTCGCCGGGCTCTACGACGCCGACCACCGCGCGATGCGCCACCTGACCGTCGACGAGGCGCCGGCGATCTGTGCCTGGGGCGTGGTCGCCGCAGTGGCCGTCAGCCTGCTCGCTGAGCTGACTCCGGCCGGCTCGCTCGACACGCAGGAGCTTGCGCGATCGTGGCGCTGATCACCGTGGTCGCCGACTTCGCGCTGCGGGTCGCCGCCCGGGGCGCGTGGCGGGCGACCACTCCGCCGGAGCGGGCGATGATCGTCGGGAAGCGGTCCCCTCGCGCACGCGATGCGGCGCAAGATCGCGCTGTTCACCGATCTCCACATGGAGGCCATCGACAACGGGCACGTAGCAGGCAGCGTCGATCGTGTCGTGCTGGCGCACGAGCGGATCGACGCGGGCGAGATCGCGGTCATCGCGGACCTCTGCCACCGGCACGAGGCGAAGCTCAGCCTGGTCTCCCCGCTGCGCGGGCAGGCGACCCCGCATGGCATCTCGCGGCTGGCCGAGCTGCCGGTATTCGAGTACGTCACCTCCGACGTGTCGCGCTCGACGATGATGCTGAAGCGCGCCCTCGACCTGATCGTCGGCGTGCCGCTCGCGCTCTTGGCGGCCCTGCTCTTCCCGCTGATCGCCCTGGCGATCTGGCTCGAGGACCGCGGGCCGGTCCTGTTCGTGCAGAGCCGCGCGGGGCTGCAGGGTGCCCCGTTCCGCCTGCTCAAGTTCCGGACCATGCACGTCGGCGCCGACCGCTCGCTCGAGGGCCTGCTGGACGAGCTGCCCGAGCCGATGTTCAAGTTCCGCGAGGACCCCCGGGTGACGCGGGTCGGCCGGGTCCTCCGCCGCCTCAGCCTCGACGAGCTGCCCCAGATCTGGAACCTGCTGCGGGGCGACATGAGCCTGGTCGGGCCGCGACCCGAGCAGCTCGAGCTGGTCGAGCGCTACAGCCCCGAGCACCGCTTCAGGCTCGACGTGAAGCCCGGCCTGACCGGGCCGATGCAGATCCACGGGCGGGGCGAGCTCACCTTCGAGGAGCGGCTCGCGGTCGAGCTCGACTACGTCGAGAACCTCTCGATCGGCCGCGACCTGCGCATCCTCGCGCTGACGCCGGTGAGCGTCATCCGCGGCACCGGCGCCTTCTGACCACCCCCGCGGCAACGGTGATCGTCCCCACGGTCACCCCGTCCCGGGCCGCTCGCCTGCTCGGCTCGCTGGGGCAAGTGGCGGAGCTTCGAGACGATCCTGGTGGACAACGGCACCGGCTCGGCCGAGCTCGACGGCGCGACCGCGGCCCTGGACGGGTCCGAGGTGATGCGCCTGGATTCGAACCTGGGGTACTCGCGGGCGGTCAACCTGGCGGCGGAGCGGGCGCAGGGCGAGGTGCTGGTGCTGCTCAACGACGACAGCGTCGTCGATTCCGGCTACGTCGAGGCCATCCTGAGGGCGCTCGACCCGGCCGCCGGAGTGGTGATGGCGGCCGGGGTGATGCGCGATGCCGCGTCACCCGGCCCTGATCGAGACGGCCGGCATCGAGCTCGACCGCACGCTGCTCGCCTTCGACTATCTGAACGGCGAGCCGATCGAGGTCGCTGGATGGCGCGGTGCCGGACCCGATCGGCCCTTCGGGAGCGGCCGCCGCCTTCTGGCGCGAGGCGTTCATCGAGGCCGGCGGGTTCGACGAGGCGCTGTTCGCCTACCTCGAGGACGTGGACCTCGTCCTGCGGCTGCGGATGGCAGGCGGATCGCTGCCGGCTCGCCAAGGACGCGCGGGGTCTGCACGAGCACTCCGCGACCCTCGGCTCCGGCTCCGCGCGCAAGGACTACCTGGTGGGCTACGGCCGCGGCTACCTGCTGCGGAAGTGGGGCGTGCTCCGGCCGCGCCGGCTGCCCGCCGTACTGGCTCGCGAGCTCGACCTGGGCGCCGGTCAGGCGGTCGTCGACCGCAACCTCGGGCCGGTCTGCGAGGACGGGTCAACGGGCTTCGCGACGCAGCTCCCGCCGAGCCCTATCCGCCGCCCGAGGTGCTTGCCGACCCGCCCTCGCTGGCGACCAGCCGTGCGCCGGCGCTGGCGCCGGCGCGCCAGGCTGCGCCGCAGAGAGCGACTGAGCAGGTCGAGACGGCGAGCTTCACCGCGATCCCGAGCGTAGACCGCGAGATTGACCAGCGGGGACCGCTGCGGCGCGTAGTGCTTGCGGTAGAAGCGGAACATGCCGCGGTGGAAGTGCCAGTCGAGGCGCGGCGAGCGCTCGCCGCCGGTGGTCCCCGCCTTGACGTGCATGACCGTCGCGGCCGGCTCGTACCAGGTGATCAGCCCCGCTCGCCGCGAGCCTGTAGGAGAGGTCGAGGTCCTCCATGTACATCCAGTAGCCCTCGTCGAAGCCACCGAGCCGCTCGAAGGCCGAGCGGCGCATCAGCATGAAGGCGCCGTTGACCGCGTCGACGCGGCCGGATTCGACTTCGGGAGCCCGGTAGGCGGCCAGGCGGCCCGAGGCCGGCGCGGCGGCCGACGCCGGTGAAGTGCCCGAGGGCGCTGAGCGGGCGTCGGGAAGGAGCGCTTCGCGGCGTGATCGAAGGAGCCGTCGGGCCGGAGCAGCCGCGGGCCGGCGACCGCCACCTCCGGATGGTCGCTCGAGCACCGCGAGCACGGTGTCGAGCGCGCCCGCCGGTGACCGCGGTGTCGGGGTTGAGGGCGAGCAGGTAGGGGGCGGTGCCGCGGCGGGCGCCGAGGTTGGTCGCCGCCGCGAAGCCCAGGTTGGTGGGCGAGGCGATCAGCTCGACCTCGGGGAAGTCGCCCTCCACCATCTCGCACGGTGTCCGTCGCGCGAGTCGTTGTCCACGACGATCACCTGCATCGGGCAGGACGGTGGGTGGGCACGCAGCGACTCCAGGCAGCCCCGGAGCAGCTCGCGGGAGCGGTAGGAGACGATCACGACGTCGAGGGCCGGCGTCCATCAGGCCGCGCGGTCGCTGCCCGACGGGACGCTCTCGTCCCGCGGGAGCAGGCGGTTGGGCCGGCGGCGGCCGGCGGTCCAGAGCGAGACGGCCCGGCGCCTGAGCAGGGCGTAGGAGTAGAAGAGCTCCCGGTCGAGGGTCTCGTCGTGTCCCCAGAGCCGGCGGGCCCGCCTGCCGAGCAGCCAGCCGAGCCCCGCGATGCCGCGGTCGGCGGAGAGCAGCAGCCGCAGCGTCCTGCGCTTCGCGGGCGGTCATCCGATCCCAGCAGCGCAGCCGCAGCACCTCGGCCGAAGAGCAGCTGCTGCTGCCAGTCGTAGTAGTAGACCGCGCGCGAGCCGCCGGTCGGGTTGCGGAGCCGCTCGATCAGGTGCCGGCGGATCGGGCGCGGCCGCTTGTTCGCCCGCAGAGTGCCCGATCACGGTCCGCGTCGTGCTGGACGTAGTCCCAGAGGGGCTCGTCCACGTAGGCGATCTCGCCGCGCGCCATGGCGACGACGGCGAGCCAGTGGTCGTGGAAGGCGCTTGGCGAGGCGGGGCGGGAGGGGCAGGGCGTCGTCGAGCAGGTCGCGGCGGAAGAGCGAGGCGGCCCCGGTGACCGAGTTGGCGAGCAGCAGCGAGCCGAAGTTCGTGTAGTTGTTGCTTCGCTCCGTCCAGTAGGAGGGCCTGACCAGCTCGCCGGCGGGGGTGACGATGCGGGCGTCGCTGTAGACGAGCTGGGCGTCGCCGATCGCCGCGAGCAGCCGCTCGAGCTTCCCCGGGCGCCAGCGGTCGTCCTGGTCGCAGAGCGTCACGAAGTCCGCCTCGCCGCGGCGCCATCGAGAGCGCCCGCTCGAAGTTCCGGTAGAAGCCGAGGCGGCTCCGGGCTGCGGGAGACGACGAACCTCGGGTCGCCCTCGGTCAGCTCGACGATCCGCTCGAACGCCTCGTCGCTCGAGGCGTCGTCGCTGATCAGGCAGATCCAGTTCCCGTGGGTCTGCTCCCGGAGCGAGTCGAGCTGGCGCCGAAGCAGATCGGCGGGCGGCTCGTAGGTCGCCATGCAGATCGCGACCCGCGGGCCGCCGCCGGGGAAGCGGGGGCTCGGAGTCCGCCGGAGGCTCGACGCCGGGCAGCAGCTCGATCGCGCCGACCGGCGGCTCGCGCCTCGCCGCCGCCGTCGAGCGTCAGCACCAGCTCGAGCTCGCGCCGCTCGGCCCGCGCGACCGGCGTCGAGGTCGACCATGGAGACGAAGCCGCTGCGGTAGGCGAGGGGCCGTGCGGGGTCGTCTCGTCGAGCCGCGCCGTAGACGTCGTCGCGCGGCAGGCCGAAGCGCTGCGACCGGCTGGAGCGAGTCGCCGACCCGCACGCGCCAGCGCCGCGGGTGCGGCCCGCCGGCGAGTAGGCGTAGCCGCCGATCGCGAAGGCCGTCCCACGGCCGACGGCGAGCCGCTCCGGCGGCCCGATCTCGAGCCGCCGCCACCGCCTGCTGCGCATCAGCGCTCACGTCCGTCCCGCTTGCGCAGCAGCTTCGAGCGCGTACTCGTAGAGCTCCATGTCGAGCGGGTTGTCCTCCGCGATCCGCGCCCGGAAGGAGTCGGGGACCTCGACCGGCTCGGTGACGTTCTCGTGCACCGGGGGGCCGAGCTGCCAGCCGAAGCGCCGCTCGAGCCGCTGCGCGAACTCCTCGAGCTCCTCCTGCACGCCGAACTCGTCGATTCGCTTCGAGCGCGCGCTTCGCCCGCGCGCAGCCGCCCCCGGTCGAAATCGATCGACGGTCATCATCCCGTCGGCTCATCTCGTCGGCCTCGCAGCGAGAGCATCTTCGACCATGTGGTTGTGGATGAAGCGGCCGGAAGCGGACCGGGTCCTCGTAGATCTCCTCGAGCGTCCGCTCGCGATCCTCCGGCGTCGTGTTGCGGTGGTGGCGCAGGTAGCTGAGCGTGCGCTCCACCGGGTCGCGCAGGACCGTGAGGGTCGTGAAGTCCGCGTCCAGCAGCTCGTCGTGCAGAGCGGGAAGTGGCCCATGACCACCTGGATCTGGTCGCGGCGCTCTCGCCAGCGCTCGAGCAGGACGTCGGTCAACAGCTGCGGCGCCGTCGCGACCGGATCGCCGTCGGCTGCGACACCGGGTAGACCGGCTCCGCCCCGAAGTACCGCCAGATGCGCATATAGAGCGAGATGCCGCCGGTCTTCTGCATGTGGACGAAGAAGAACCGGCGGGGCTCTGCGGGCGCGCTCAGACGGCAAGCGGCGCGTACTCCTCGGGCGACGCCGAGGACCCGAAGAACCAGCTCTCGATCGCCAGCCGGCTCTTCTTCATCGTCGGCTCGGCGGCGGTCGAGTGCAGGAAGAGCTCGTCGAAGAGGAGAACGTCGCCCGGCTCGAAGATCGGCCGCAGGACTCCCGACGTCGCCGGCGGCCTCCTCTGCCACCTGCGGCGATACCGACCAGTCGAAGAGCGCGCCCTCGGTGCCGGTCGGGACGATGTGGTCCAGCCGGCGCGGGACGATGTCCATGCCCGGGGACTCGTCGCCGCAGCGCGACAGCGAGAGCCAGACGTTGAGGGCGCGCACATCGCCCATGAAGGCGCCGTCCTGATGCCAGCCGTGGCCCGCGTCGGGGTCGACCTTGCGCAGCGTGCACTTCTGGACGGAGATGGTCGGGCGCTCGCCGAGGTAGTCGGTGATCACCTGCGTCAGGCCGGCGCGCTCGAAGGCACTCGAGCATCTCGAAGATGAGGTGCGGCGAGTCGGCGACCCAGAGCCCCCCGCCGCCGGCGACCCAGTCACGGCCGCCCTCCTCACCGACGAAGCGTGGGTCGGGAACGAACTCGCGGTAGTAGCCGGCGTCGCCGACCCGGCCCGCCTCGAAGGCTCGTCTCGGGCGTCGAACGGGCGATTGATCTGATCGACGAGGTGGCGGCCTCGTCGCGGCTGAGGAGCCCGCGGACGAGGAGGCAGCCGTCGCGCAGGATCCCGGCCCGAAGCAGCTGCGGGGTCAGCTGCTCGGGCGTGATCCCCGCCAGCCCGCCGTTGCGGTCCGGCAGCCGGTCGAAGGCCGGCTCGGGAACTGCGCCCCGGCCCCGCCGGCCTCCAGCAGCCGGATCCCGGCAGCGTGGCGCAGATCCACCAGCCGGACCTCGACCTCCGGGTCGCGGCGCTCGCGGTTGGAGCGGGTGAGCTCCTCGATCTCCGCCAGGAGCTCCTCCGTGCTGCGGCCGGCCGCGAGCTCGGCGGGCGGCTCCGTGAGGACAGCGCCGGAGCCGCGCTTTCCTGAGTGAGCGGAAGATCATCGGCGGCTCAAAGTATCAACACGCCTGGCGAGGCTCTAGGCGGCCGTCGGGCGCGCGGGCGCTCCGACGACGGTGGCACCCGCGGGCACGTCGTCGACGACCACCGCGTTGGCGCCCACCGAGGCGCCCGCGCCCACACGGATGCCGCCCGAGCAGCTTGGCGCCGGTCCCGATGCGTCACGTCCCGCTCGATCGATCGGTCCGGCGATGTCTCCGCTGCGCAGCCCGATCGTGACGAACGGGCCGATCACCACCCCGGGATGGATCTCGACCACCCCGTCGATCACCACCTGGCCGTGCAGCAGGTAGAGGCCCGGGATGGACGACGACGGGATCGCCGATCGCGACCTGGCCGGTCATGATCGCGAGCCGGTGCGCGATGCGCGGCAGCACCGGGACGCCGGAGCGCTGCAGGCGCGCCTTGAGCCGGTAGAGCACCTGCGCGAGGAAGGCATCGCTGGTCCAGATCAGCCGAAGCACCTGGATCGCGGCGTCGAGGCCGGAGCGGAGCTCCTCCGCGCTCGCCGCGGTGTCGCAGCGTGACGCGGGCGTCGGCGAGCACGGCCTCGCGGAAGCCCGGGTGGCGGGAGCGGATCTCCCTCATCAGCGCCGCCGCCCGCGGGTTCTGGGGCTTGAACATGGAACCGGAGCGTAACCGCGCGGGGGGCCGCCTAGACTCCGCCCCGGCGGCGCGATCCCGGCCGCCCAGACGCCATGGCGATGAAGGTCACCTCCTACTACCACCGGACCAATCCGGACGAGGCCGGGCTACTCGCTCGGGAACTTCATCGAGATCTGGGGGCCCTGCTTCGACGCGGCCGGGGTGCGCTCCGTGATCGAGGTCGGGGCGGAGCGGGGCAGGCTGACGCAGGAGCTGCTCAAGTGGGCCGCACCGAGCGGCGCCCGCGTGACCGCGATCGAGCCCAAGCCGATCTCCGACCTGATCGAGCTGGTCGACGAGTACCCGGACCTGGAGATCGTGCGAGGAGACCAGCCTCGAGGCGCTTCAGCACCTGCCGATCGCGGACGCCGTCGTCCTCGACGGCGACCACAACTACTACACGCTCAGCGAACGAGCTGCGGCTTGATCGCGGAGCGAGCCCCGGATGGCCGGATCCCGTTGCTGGTCTTCCACGACGTCTGCTGGCCGCTCGCCCGCCGCGACCAGTACGCCGCTCCCGACCGGATCCCGCCGGAGCACCGCCATCCCTACGGCGAGGACATCAAGCTCGTCCCGGGGAACCCGGGCACCGTCGGAGCGCGGGCTGCCCTTCGAGTGGGGCGCCCTGGAGGAGGGTGGGCCGCGAAACGGAGTGATGACCGCGATCGAGGACTTCATGGCCGAGCACGACGGGCTGCGCCTGGCCGTGATCCCGATCTTCTTCGGCTGCGGGCTGCTCTGGCCAGAGAGCGCGCCCTGGTCCGACGAGGTGGCCGAGATCGTGGAGCCGTGGGACCGCAACCCGATCCTCGAGCGGGTCGAGAAGGCCCGGGTCGTGCAGCTCGTGCAGCGGCATTCGCGCGAGCAGGAGATCGACGACCGCTTCGAGCACACGAGGAAGCTGGAGGAGGCGGTCAGGCGGATCCTCGCCTCCCGCGCCTTCGGCGCGCTCGAGTCGCTCTCACGCCTCCGCCGGCGCGGCAAGCCCGCATTCTCGCGCGAGGAGCTCAGCCGGCTCCTCGCGGAGAGCGAGGATCAGCGCTGACGGTTGGGCAGCGGCCCGGGCGAGTTGCCGTTCGGTGACGGCTCCTCGCCCCGCCTGAGCCGGGCCTTCAGCCAGCGCAGCGGCTTCGTCAGCCGCCAGCTCGCGCTCCGCTCGATGTTCTGCAGCTGACGCTCCATGTCGCTGACGGCCGCCTCGCGCGCCAGCTCCGCGGCGTTCGCCTGCATCAGCGCGGCGTCGCGACGGGCCTCGGCCCAGCGGGCGCGCTCCTTCCAGTCGCCGGGGATCGTCTGGGCCGGTGAGAGCTTGCCGTCCCACTTCTCGGCGACCCGCATGTGCGCGGCGATCCAGCCGTCGACGTCGCCGATCAGCTCCAGCGAGTGGTGGTGGATGACCCGGATGTGCTCCGTCACGACCTTCTTCCCGGCCGCCCGGACCTGCTGGCAGACGTCGAAGTCGTAGCCGTGGAACTGCCCGAGGGACTCGTCGAAGCGGATGTTCTCGATGACCCAGGGCGGGAGGGCCATCATGAAGCCGTCGATCACGTCGACCTCGCCGGTCCGCGCCTCGGGCGGCGCCTCCTCGAGTTGAAGGTCGAGCCGAGGATCTCGCCGCCGCCGTACTCCTCGTAGCGGTGGGCGAAGGAGGCCATGGTCACGGAGCCGTCCCACCAGGCGATGTTGCGCACGCCGATCGCGCCGGCGCAGCCGACGATCCCCACCTCGGGGTCGCCGGAGCCCCCTGCGCACCTTCTCGCAGAAGTCGTCGTCGACGATCTCGGCGTCCTGATGCACGAGCACCAGCGCCTCGAGGTCGCTCGAGCTTGGCGGCCTCCTCGAGCAGCAGGTTGTAGTTGCGGAAGATCGAGGCGTCGCCGAGGCCCGCGGAGCCGAACGCGAGGATCTCGGAGTCCGGCTCGGCGACGCGCTTGATCCCGGGCTCGGCGCAAGCGCTCGTAGAGCGCGTGATCGGTGATCGCGCAGCCGAAGGCGATCATCTCGGGCGGAACATAGCGTCAGGAATCACGGCACGGCGGCTGAGCAGGCCGATCGAGGCGATGCGGCGCATCGGATAGTCGTCGTAGGGAGGTGCCCCCGCCAGCGCTCGTGGGCCTCTGCGGAGACGAAGTACGTCTCCGGGTCGCTTCGAGCTGGCGATCGAGCGTCGTGGAGCCCGTCGTCCGGGAGGCCCGGACCGCCGGACGATCTCCTCGAGGCGCTCCAGGTGCGCGTCCGCGCCCCAGCCCGCGACGACGTGGTCGATCGCGTGGATGGCGCAGCCGCCCGGCGTCAGCGAGCGCCTCGAGGCATCGACGACGACGCCGACCGCGAATCGACCGGGATGTGCTCCAGCACCGAGATCGAGTAGACGCAGCGACGTCGGGCGAGGCCGGCGCGTCGGCGGGAAGCGCTCCCGGACGAAGATCGACTTCGGGATAGGCGCGCGCGGAACTGCTCGAACTCGCTGCGGCCCGCCGCCGCTTCCGTCGTAGGGATCGACGACAGTGACCTCGTACCCGAGCCGCGCGAGCAGGTCCGCGACCAGCGGCTCGCCGGCGCCGATCTCCACGAGGCGGCCGCCCGGCTCGACGCATGCCGAGCACCGCCTTCACCATCCAGCAGCGCTGGAGGTCCTTCATGTCGGCGTTCGCTCGGGCGAGCCCGACCAGGTTGTCGCGGCTGTCAGCGAGGTCGCGGACCGTCCCGTAGGAGAGCGGTCGACCTCGAAGCGCCGCGGTAGCGCTGCTCGATCTCCCAGAGCCGCTCGTCGGGGAGCATCGCCTCGCTCGGACCGCCCTGCGAGCCGTGGCGCTCACGCGGGCACCTGCTCGCGGTCGGCCTCCAGCCGCTCGCGGTAGAAGTCGGCCAGCTGCGGCCGCGTTGCGGGTCCAGTTCAGTCGGTCGAAGCGCGAATGCCGCGGCGCGCTGCCCAGGCGGGCGGCCAGCTCGCGATCGTCGAGCAGCTGCTCGAGCCGCGCCACGATCTCGAGCGCGTCGCCCTCGCGCAGCAGCAGGGCGTCCTTGCCGTCGACGAGCTCGTTGCCGAGGTTGCAGGCGGGCAGGACCACCGGCCGGCCGATCGCGAGGAACTCCGGCAACTTGGAGGGCAGCCGGTAGCGGTTGAAGTCGTCCGGGGCACCGGGCTGGACGAAGGCGTCGGCGAGGGCCAGGTAGCCTGGGATCTCCCGCCAGGGCACGTCGCCGAGCTCGATCGTCCCGTCCATCAGCGCCTGGAGGCTGCGCGGATCGACCCCGCCGAGCTTCGTGCTTCCCAGGCGCACGAGCTTCACGCGGCCGCCCGCGACGCTGAAGCAGCTTCACGGCGACGTACAGGCTGAACAGCTCGTGCTGATTCGCGAAGTGCCCGATGCCGTGGTAGACGAGCACGAAGTCGTCGGGGCTGAGGCCGAGCTGATCGCGCGAGACGGCTGGGCTTGAGATCCGGGCGGAAGCGATCGTGGTCGACTCCGGGCCGCGCGACGCGGTACGGACGGGCTGCGAAGTTGAACGCGTCGAGCTCCTCGGTGATCAGTGTGAGCCCCGGGCGCCCTCGATCAGTCGCGGGTAATGCGCCGGGTGGATGAGGTCGTCGGTGCGACAGCCTGTCGTGCCGCTCGCGCGGCAGGCGGCTGAGCTCCTCATACGGGAGCCGGAGCGCCGAGGAGATCAGGTGCTCCTCGTTGTCCTCCAGGTGGACCACGTAGGGCGCTCCGAGGATCGCGGCGGCCCGCTCTGTCGCCCGCCGAACGACCTCGCGCGGGGTCCAGGCGCAGATCATCGTCTCGATCGGGTTCGCGAGCCCAGTCCCGGAGCTCCGCGTCCAGCGCCTCGTAGGTGAAGCAGCTCGAAGTTCGGCTCGCCGACCGTGCGCGATCCGGTCGGTCGTGCCCCGGCCGCAGAGCGCGACCTCGACACCCTCCGCCGTCATCTGCTCACCCAGGTGGAACGTCTGGATGACGCTGTTCACGTGCAGCTCGCCGAAGTGCAGGAAGAGGACCCTCACCCGATGGCCTCCCGCAGCGCGATCTCCTGCGGGTCCCCGCCGAAGGGCGGCGGCGTGTAGTCGGCGGCGTCGCGGAAGAAGCCGCGGTTGAAGTAGGGGTCGCCTGCCGCCAGGCTGCTCGTACCAGCGGTCCACGAACAGGGCCCGGTCGATCACGTCGAAGTCGGCCAGGCGCCACGCCTCGGACGCGTGGCTGATGGTCCGCGGTACCGGGACACAGACCGAGCTCAGGGCGCCCTCGGCCAGGCGCATTGAGAGGTCATGGCTCTGGTGCTCCCGGCTGTATGCCTCCTCGAACCCACCGGCCTGCTCGAAGGCCGAGCGCCGGACCAGCAGGCACTCCATCCCGACGGCCGAGACCTCGCGGGCGCAGGAGAGCGAGCCGTAATAGCCGTCGCCGTCGGCGGTGTGCCCTCGCAGCACCGGCACCGCTGGGTCGTAGAGCCCGATCGCAACGCCCGCGGCCTCGACCAGCCCGTCGGGACGCGTCAGCGTGGGGGCGACGGCGCCGACGCTGGGGATCTGCGCGTGCGCGAGGAGCCGCTCTATCCACTCCGGCTGGGTGACCTCTGTGTGCTCCCCGAGGAAGAGGAGCCACTCGCCGCTCGCGTGCGGGACGCCGGCGCGGCGTTCGCCGGTGACGTCGCCGGGGTCGATGACGTTGATCGCCCCCGCCGGGGTGGCCGCGGAACCGTCCGCCCACTCGGGATTGACCAGGATCACCTCGAGGCCGGGGTAGTCGGTGCGCCTGAGCAGCGTCTCGAGCGTGCGCCGCGCTCCCGTCCGCGCGGGAATCACGATCGTCACCGGTGGACGGCCAGCGCCGGGAGCGGGGCGCAGGCGCAGCCGGTGGGCGATCGAGGGATGGGGCTCGGCGCGCGCGGCGACGCCCCGACGGTGTAGGTGATCGTTCACGGCGCGCGCCTGGAGCTCGACGATCCCGGGCTTCTCGGCCGCCCCGAGCGCGATGCTTCCCGGGATTGCGCGCCAGTGATAGAGGATCCGATCGATGTGGTGGATGCGGTTCGTTCGCTCCGACAGCCGGAGGAGCAGCTCGAAGTCCTGGATCCTGTCGAAGTCCGAGTCGAGGCCGCCGACCTCGCGAATCAGCTCGGTGCGGGCGACGAGCAGATGGCCCACGTACATGGCTCCGAGCGCGTACACCGGCGACCAGTCGGGCTTGAGGAACGGATCCGTGCGGTGTCCGTCGGCGGTGATCTTGTCCTGGTCGGTGTAGACGACGTCGATTTCGCCTCTCGTGAAGGCGCCCGCAACCTGAAGAAGCGCGTCCGCGGTCAGGACGTCGTCGTGATCGAGGAAGGCGACGAGCTCCCCGCGGCAGAGCGAGAGCGCCTCGTTCGAGGCCGCCGAGATCCCCGAGTTTCGCTCGAGGCGCCGCGCGGTGATCCGCTCGTCCCGGGCGACCCAGCGCTCGATCTCGCGCTGCGTCAAGCGATTGGAGGAGCAGTCGTCGACGATCCAGAGCTCCCAGTCGGGATACTCCTGCCCCACGACCGAGCCGATCGCCTCACGGAGGTGACGCGGATCCGTCTCATAGGTGGGCATGACGACGGAGATCAGCGGCCGCTCGCGCAGCGATTGCAGCTCCATCTCGACCTCGTCCGGGCCGCGCCGCCGGTCTCCGTACGGTGGTCGGCGCATTGCGGACGGCTACCTCAGCCGCCGGACCATGGCGCCCAGCGCGCGCAGCGGCCTGGTGAGCCGCCAGCTTGTCGTCGCCTCATATTCGGCCGCGACCAGGGTGGCGGGTGATCCGGGGCCTCGGCGCGCCCAATCGAGATCCGCCGCCGCGAACGACCTCCGCATCAGCTCGCGTCCCATCTGCTCGCGTTGCTCCTCGAGCTCGTGCCGGTGCCTGCGATGAACCCGGTCCAGCTGCGCTCGCAGGTACTCGCCGTTCGCGATCGCGGCCGCGAGCTCGCGATCGTCCTCCTCGGGTCGCTCGAGCTCCTCGGCCGAGATGTCGCCACCTGGCTCGCGCAGCAGGGCGTAGCGGCGGCCGCCCCGTTCGGAGAACTCGATCTTCCCGAAGGCCCGGCCCCAGTGAGCCCGCACCCACCACTCCGAGTGGAACACGACGCCCGGGCCCCATTCTTGCCGAAGAGGACCGTCATCCCGATCTGTGACTCGACCCAGGTGGCGGCGCTGAGTCGCTCGAAGGAGGCGGGGTCCCCCAGCGCGACGACCATGACGCCGTCGCTCGAGAGCACGCGTCGAGCTTCGAGTAGCCGCTCCGCCCACCGCTCGTCAGTCGAAGTGAAGGCCGACAGCGACCAGGCCAGCCCGTAGGACCCGTCCTCGAGCGGCAAACGCGGTGCCGCGGCCGCCTCGAGCGCCTCGTCGAAGTCGAGCGTCGCCCGGCCCTCGGCTCTCCAGCCGGCGGGCAGCACCCAGACCACCTCGTCGGGGCAGCCATGCGTGGCGGGGGCGGATCGTCCATCCATCGCGGGAATCGTAGAACCGGGTTTCTCGGACGGCTCTCTGGTATCAGTCGCCCATGATCCTGATCACCGGTGGAGCCGGGTTCGTCGGTTCCAACCTCGCGGTCTCGCTCGCCGAGCGACATCCGGACGAGGAGATCGTCGCCTTCGACAACCTCCATCGCGCCGGCTCGGAGCTCAACCTGCCGCGCCTGGAGTCCGCAGGGGTGCGGTTCGTTCGCGGCGACGTCCGGGAGCCTGACGACCTGCGCACGCTCTCGGGCGTGAGCGCCCTGATCGAGTGCTCCGCGGAGCCCTCGGCGATGAGCGGCATGGACGGCGACACCTCGTTCGTCTTCCACACGAACCTGACCGGCGCCTACAACTGCCTCGAGTTGGCGCGGCGGGAGGGGGCCTACACCGTCTTCCTCTCGACCAGCCGCGTCTACCCTGTGGCAGCGCTCAACGGGCTCGCGTTTCGTGAGGGCGAGACCCGGTTCGAGCTGCTCGACGACCAGCCGCTGCCTGGCGCGAGCGCCACCGGGATCTCGGAGGACTTCCCGCTGTCCGGAGGGAGGACCCTCTACGGGGCGACCAAGCTTGCTGCCGAGCTGATCGTGGAGGAGTACCGGGGAACCTTCGGCCTGCCCGCAGTCGTCGACCGCTGCGGCGTAATCGCCGGGCCCTGGCAGATGGGCAAGGTGGACCAGGGCGTCTTCGCCCACTGGCTGCTCAGCCATCGCTTCGGCTTGCCGCTCACCTACATCGGCTACGGGGGCTCGGGCAAGCAGGTGCGCGACGTGCTGCACGTGGGCGACCTCGTCCAGCTCGTGGAGGAGCAGCTTCGCGATCCAGAGCGCTGGGACGGCGAGGTCGTCAACGTCGGCGGCGGCCGTGAAAGCAGCCTCTCGCTGAGTGAAGCAACCGTGCTCTGCCGCGAGCTCACCGGGAACGAGGTGCCGATCTCCTCGGAGCCCGGCGATCGCCCCGGGGACGTCCCGATCTACGTCTCCGACTGCCGCCGGCTGTTCGGGCGCACCGAGTGGCGGCCGAGCCGCTCGCCGCGCGAGACGCTCGCCGAGCTCAGCGCCTGGATCGGCGAGCATGCGGACCAGCTCCGGGGCGCGATCGGCATCGGGGCCGGCACCGCGAGGTAGGGTGATCCCGTGGCTGTCGCGGTGGTGAGCGGCTCCGGGGGCCTGATCGGATCGGAGTCCGTGAGGCGCCTCGTGGAGACGGGGTGGGACGTGATTGGGCTGGAGAACGACCTCCGGGCGGAGTTCTTCGGCCCCGAGGCCTCAACCGCGGACGTCAGCCGCGATCTGGTCGAGCGCTACCGGGAGTTCCGGTGGCTTGAGATCGACATCCGGGACGCCGGCGCCGTCGACCGGGCGTTCTCGTCGGAGCGCGGCGGGATCGAGCTGGTCATCCACGCGGCGGCCCAGCCCTCGCACGACTGGGCGGCCCGCGAGCCGCAGACGGACTTCACAGTCAACGCGAACGGGACGCTCAACCTGCTCGAGGCGACCCGCCGCTTCGCCCCGAGCGCGAGCTTCATCTTCTGCTCGACCAACAAGGTTTACGGCGACACCCCCAACCGGCTTCCGCTGGAGGAGGGCGCGACCCGCCTGGAGCTCCCGGAGGGGCATCGCTATCACGCCGGTATCGACACGACGATGTCGATCGACCGCTCGACGCATTCGCTCTTCGGAACCTCGAAGGCGGCGGCGGACCTGCTGGTCCAGGAATACGGGCACTACTTCGAGATGCCCACCGTCTGCTTCCGGGGCGGCTGCCTGACGGGGCCACAGCACGCCGGCGCGATGCTGCACGGTTTCCTTGCCTACCTGATGAAGTGCACGGTCACAGGGACGCCTTACACCGTGTTCGGCTACGGCGGCAAGCAGGTCCGCGACAACATCCACAGTGCCGACCTCGTCGCCTGCTTCGAGTCCTTCCAGGGGGCTCCACGCGCCGCGGCGGTCTACAACATCGGCGGCGGCCGGAAGTCGAACTGCTCGATGCTCGAGGCGATCGAGGCGTGCGAGCGGATCGCCGGCCGCGAGCTCGACCGGGAGTTCTCGCCGGAGAACCGCGTGGGTGACCATCGCTGGTGGATCTCCGATCTGAGCGAGTTCCGGCGCGACTATCCTGACTGGGGCCTCCGCTACGGGATCGAGGAGATCCTGCGCGAGATCCACGAGCACAACGTCGAGCGCTGGACGGCGGCCGCGGCATGAAGCTCTCGGTCGTCATGCCCGCCCGCAGCGAGGAAGACTCGGTCGAAGGAACGTTGCGCAGCACCGCCGCGGTCCTCGAGCGTGAGGGGATCGATTACGAGCTGATAGTCGTCGACGATCACAGCGCCGACCGGACGGCGGCGCTCGTCGACCGCATCGCCGCGGAGAACCCGCGCGTCCGCTGCGTGCGCTCGTCCTATCAGCCGGGCTACGGCTTCGCCGTTCGCGCAGGGCTGGACGAGTACAGCGGCGATGCGGTCGCCGTGATGATGGCCGACGGCTCAGATCAGCCCCAGGACCTCGTCCGCTACCACAGGGAGCTGGAGGAGGGCTGGGAGTGCGTCTTCGGCTCGCGGTTCATCCCCGGGGCGGCGATCCATCACTACCCACGCCTCAAGCTCGCGATCAACCGGCTCGCGAACTGGTTCATCCGCGCGATCTTTCGCCACCACTACAACGACACGACGAACGCGTTCAAGGCCTATCGCCGCGAGGTGATCGACGCGATCCAGCCCCTCCTCTCGAATCACTTCAACCTCACCGTCGAGATGCCGCTCAAGGCGATCGTGCGGGGTCACACCGTCAGTGTCATTCCGATCTCCTGGACGAACCGCGCCGCCGGCCGCTCGAAGCTGGGCATCCGCGAGATGGGCAGCCGCTACCTGTTCATCGTGCTCTACGTCTGGCTCGAGCACCACCTCAGCCGGGGTGACTACCGGCGCCCTGAGGACGAGCTCGACGCTGCGATCCGCGCTCAGGCCCAGGGTCAGCAGGGCCGCAGCGGGCTCAGCCACCGCAGACGCTGACGGGCCCGCGCGAGTCGACTCTGAGCTGCCACCGCCGGGTGGAGCGGTCCGTGGGGATGTCGAGCCGCTCCGTTCCCCGGAGCGGGCCAGGAGAAACCGGGAACGAATTCGCATACCTCCGCAGACCCAGAGTCGCCCCAGCCCCAGGCGGAGCGCTGAGCACGGCACCCCCCGTCGGCAGCGTGACGATCGCAGCGTGAGGGCCGGTTCCCGAGACGGTTCTGCATGCGCCCTCGGGCGAGCCGGCCTCGGGCCGCAGCGTCACTGGCAGTGCGGCGGCGAGGACCTTGTCGGCGGCGACGCGGGCTGACTCGGGCGCCCCGGACAGCTCCGACGGCGGATATGCGGGCGAGCCGAACTTCTCGGCCGCCGATAGATACGGACCGGCGACGAGCAGCGTGAAGTAGTTGAAGTCGGAGTTCTCCTGGGTGAGGACGAGGTTCGGCTCGGCTCGGTCCGCGGCGATGTCGAGACCCGCCAGCCCGCCCCTCACGATTTGCGAGAGGCCCGCGAGGGAACGATAGGAGTCGTGGAGGGTGCCGAAGTTGGCGAGCGCCGCCGCCACTCCGACCGCGAGCGCACCCAGCACCCCCCGCCACCCGGGACGCCAGCCGGCTCCCAGGTCGGCGGCCATCATCAGCAGGAATACGCCGCCGACGAACTGGTAGCGCGAGGCATAGGGCGCGCGACCGAAGGTGAAGTTCGCCGCGGTCAGGAACCAGAACGTGAGGCCGGTCGCGAGGGGGACCAGGACCCACCAGCGCCGCGGCGTGCGTGCGCGGAGCATCCAGGCGATCGCGACCGCCACCAGCCCGACCACCAGCGGCCTGCCCCAGTCGATCCCGCCGGTGCCGCCGAGCAGCGGTGCGGTCCCGAATCCGAGTACCGACGCCGCGCTGCTTCCGAATCCATCGAGGATGTAAGGCGGGCTGGTCAGGACGTTGTGGACCGAGAACCCGCTCGGTCCGAGGTGCGCCCCGCTCTGCCCGAAGGTCGGGAGCCACAGCGCGTAGAGGAGAAGCGGGACTGCCACGACCCAGCCGCGTCGGAGCGGCCCGCGCTGCAGGGCGATCGCGACCGCCACGCCAACCGCGACCGCGATGGCGATCTCGGCGAACGCGAGCGATGCAACCAGGAGGACGCAGGCGAGGATGTCCCCCAGGCGGTCGGCCCGCTCGATCGCAAGCAGAGCCCCGATCCCGAAAGCCATCGAGCCGAAGTAGCCGATCTGGAACGCGCTCAGCAGATCCTCGTACGCGGTGCCCATGAAGAGCACCGGCAGGACGGCCGCGAGCGCCACCCAGTCCCCGACCCGGCGGCGGACGTACACGAACAGGAGAACGGTGCTCGCCAGGAAGCCCACCGTCGCGACGGCCCCGTAGGGGATGTGGCTGTCCATTCCCAGCGTTGCCTGGATGCCCTTGTAGATCAGGGTCGGGCCGACGATCAGATGCCGGGCGTGCGGGTCGAGCAGGACGTGCGCGTCGAACCCCCGCCGGTACAGCAGCAGGTCCCAGTCGTCGATCAGGAACGTGAGGTGGGACTGCCAGGAGATCAGCAGGGCACCCGAGGCCAGCGCCGCGAGAGCGAACAGGACGCGGGCATTCCTCGGGGTCAGAAGGTCGGCGGCCGTCATGGGGCCTGCGCGCGGCACGCGGTCACGGCACCTCCCCCGCTGAGCTGGGCCGACCACGTTCGGGCCGAGCGGTCCGCCGGGATGCGGAGGAGCTCCATCCGCCGAGCGGCGAGCGGTCCGAGCGCGACGGGGAACGAGTCGGTTGCGTAACGGCGGACCGCGACTCCGGTGCCGGCCATGCTCGCGCGCAGGACCACGCCCTCGGCGGGAACGGCGACGATCGCCGGAGCGGTGGCCGGGTCGAGCTGAACGCACGTCCCCGGCTGGGCTCGGCCGCCCGGCTGCAGCCGGATCCCCATGGCGGCCGCGGAGACCTTGTCGCCGGCGCCTCTGGCGGCAGGCGGCGCGGAGGCGAGCTCCCCAGCCGAATAGGCGGGCGAGCCGTACGCGTCGACCGCCGAGAAGTACGGGCCGGCCTCGAGGAGGCCGAGGTAGTCCACACCGGAGTTCTGCTGCGTCAGCTTGAAGTTGGACGGGACAATGCCGCGGGCGAGCTCCAGTGCGGCCAGTCCGCCTCGCTCCTGCTGCGCGATCCCCGCCAGCCCGTTCGCCGCGTCGCGCAGTCGAACACCATTGACCGTCGCCGCTATCACTCCCACCAGCACCAGCGCCACGGTTGCGTAACGGCGGACGCGGAGGCCGGCGGCCAGCTCCGAGGCGACCAAGGCCATGAGGACGATGCCGATGTACTGGTAGCGGCCCGCCGTCGCGGGCGCGAAGGGGTTCGTGTTCAGCGCGGTCAGAAACCAGAAGCCCAACAGGAGCGCGCTCGTGCCGAGCAGGCGGGGCGAGGGGCGGCGAAGCGTGAAGAGCCGCCAGACCACCAGTGCCAGGGCGAGCACGAGTAGCGGCTGGCCCCAGTCGAGCGGGCTCGGATCGTAGGCGCTGGCGCCGAGCCCGAGCCAGGTGGAAAGGCTGGAGGCGAGCCCGTCCAGGATGTAGCTCGGCGACCGGGCGAAGTTGCTGAAGGAGATGAAGGTTTGTGCCTGATGGCCCCACCCCGCGTACCAGATGAGCCAGAGCGCGGTGGGCACCGCGACGACGAACGCCCGTCGCCACCGCTGCCGGTCGAAGGCCAGCTCGACGGTCGCGGCAGCGACGAACGGAATGCCGAGGTCCGAGAAGAGCAGCGAGAGCGTCAACAGCCCCATGGCGGGCAGATCCGCGGAACGGTCGCGGCGCTCGATTAGGAGCAGCGCGGCGATGCCGCACGCCACCGAGCCGAACAGCGCCATTTGGAAGGGGAAGAGGAGGTCGTCCCATGAGGGCCCCAGAAAGAGGACCGGCAGGATCGCTGCCAGGGCCAGCCATTCGCCCACCCGGCGCCGGACGTAGACGAAGAGCAGGCCGACGCTGAGCAGGAACAGCGCGACCGCCACCAGCTGGAACGGCCTCGCCGAGTTCATGCCGAACGCGCTGACGCCGACCTTGTAGATCAGGATCGAGACGGCGAGCAGGTGCTCGACGAAGGGGTCGAGGAACGTGCCGACGCTCCACGAGCGCCGGTGAAGAAGGAAGTCCCACTCGTCTCGCCAGAAAGTGAGCCGGCCGAGCCAGTGGAGGAGCAGGACGCCGGATATGACCATCGCGAGCCCCGCGAGCACTGTGGCCGGGTGCTCGCTGGTCCTGTCCCTGAGTCGAGCCATCAGCCGGAGCCGCCGCAGATTGCGACGAGATCGAGGCATTCGTCGAGCGGCTGCTCGCGAAGCTCGAAGTCCCCGCTGACGATGGCTGCGGCCGCGGGATCGTCGTCCGCCCGGTGTCGCGAGAGGAGCCGGTCGTAGAGCCGCTGCCGCATCGGTCGTGGGACCAGTCGTCTCAGCTTGAGCGGGTCGCGGCCGAGGAGCCGGTCGAGCCTGATGCGCTCGGCTTCCACGATCGCCAGGTAGCGCGCGGATCCGAACACGCCGCGCAGCTCCACCTCGTCGAACCGCTCCAAGGAGAGTCGGCGCAGTTCGGCGGCCGAGTACTCGATGAAGTGGTACGGATCGATGATCTCGTCCGGTCGCCCGAAGGTGAGCCGGTTCGGAGTGACGAAGATGGCCCGACCGCCAGGACGCAGGACCCGGCGCACCTCCGCCAAGACGCGCTCCGGATCGGGGACGTGCTCGATCGACTGGACGGAGAGCACTCCGTCGAAGTCGTGTTCGGGGAAGGGCAGGTCGCGCATGTCCGCGACGTGCGTCTCGCGGTCCTGGCCCGCAAGGGGCTCTGCATCGATATCCACGCCGACCGTTTCCCGGGGTGCGAGCAGGTGGTAGCTGTGGCCCACGCCGCAGCCCAGATCGAGGATTCGCCCCTCCGGGAAGAGTGGGGCGCAGAGCTCGTATGCCGCGACATGACGTTGCCAGGTCGGGTTGAATCCTCCGGCCGGTGTGCTCACTCGCTCGCCGGTCACCTTGCCGGTCCCGGAAGCGGCCGTGATCACGCCGAGTACTTCCGCGAGGGCAGCAGGCGGCTTCGATGGAGCATCAGGCGTGCGGCCGCCCAGAGCGTCTTCAGGCCGTAAATCGTCGAGGCACCGAACCCGACTGACGAGGCATCGTCGAAGTAGCGGGTCCGCGCCGGGACCTCACGGATCCGGAAGCCGAACTGCGAGGCCTGCATAAGCAGCTCGGAGTCGAAGCTGAAGTCGAGCGAATTTCGCAGGAACGGGACCGTGAGCAAGAGCTCGCGACTGTACGCGCGATAGCCGGTGTGAAGGTCGGTGAGACGGGTCCCCAGGACCCGGTTCTCGACCGTGGTGAGGAAGCGGTTGGCCACGCGCTTGTAGAGGGGCATTCCCGCCTCGCGCGCGGCACCTGGGACGAGCATGCGTGAGCCGAGTACCAGATCCGCGTTCCCCGCCTGAATCGGCTCGATCAGCTTGGGGATCAGCGCGGGCTCGTACTGGCCATCGGGATGGAGCATCACGATGATGTCCGCTTCCCGCTGAAGCGCCTCGAGATAGCACGTCTTCTGGTTGCCGCCGTAGCCGACGTTGTGCGGGTGCCAGATCACCCCGACGTCGAGACTGCGCGCGATCTCGAGCGTCTCGTCGGTGGAGCGATCGTCGACGAGGAGCACCTGCTCGACCACGTCCCGCGGAATCGAGCTCACCGTCAGCTCGAGCGTCTTCGCGGCGTTGAGCGCCGGCATGACGACGATCGTCTTGCCTCGCGTCGGCGGCAGTGCGGTTTGGTGGTCCGCCTTGGGCGCTGTCTCAGTCACGGCGAGCCTCCACGTAGACCGCGCCTCCCCGGCGCAGGGACGCCTCGAGCAGCGCGCACGCCGCTGCTACCGGGAGCGCCAGCGCGCCCGCGACCAGCGTCGCGCCGCGCTCGGCGGCGGGCATCGGGCGCCGGCGCGCCTGTGGCCTGCGGATCGCGTCGTAGAGATCGGGGTGGCCGGGCAGTGAGCCGACGATTCCGTGAAGCCAGCCGAACACCACCTGTCCGCCGCGTAAGTGGCTTACGCGCGTCGGCTCGAGCCCGAGCGCCCGGAGCCGCGCCAGGAGCGCCCGGGAGGGCACGTGCACGAGATGGCGGGGAACATCGAGCGCGAACCAGCGTTCGCCGAACGCCCGCGCCTGGAGGCTGTCGAGGTTGGGCATCGCGATCACAACGACGCCCCCCGGTGCGAGCAACTGGGCCGCACGCTCGAACGCAGCCCCCGCCTCGCGCAGGTGCTCGAGCGAATGCCAGAAGACGATCGCCGCGAAGCGCTCGTCGATCTCCGCAAGGTCCGCCTCGCGGACGTCGGGCCGCGCCGACCGCCGCTCCAGACCGATGGCCTCGCGCCCGACGGAGCTGAGCGCATCGAGGAGCGCCCCGTCCCCGGCGCCCACGTCGAGGACCGGCCCGGGAGGGGCCATCCGATCGATGCGCTTGGCCAGCCGGCTTCGGAGAGAGCGAAGCGCGCGATCGCCGAGCCCGCTGAAGCGCCCCTCCGTCGGCCGGTACCAGGAGCCGTAAGCGAGCTCGAGGTCGGCGTCCGTCGGGACGGGCCAGGTCGTGCGCGCCCCGCACGCGGAGCAGAGCTCCGTCCCGAATCCCTCACCCTCATGGCGGCCGGGCCGCAGCGGAGCGTCGCACCAGGCGCAACTCGCCGAAGTGGCGATGTCAGGCCGGGGGCGCCACCTCGCGGTCTCGGGGTCGGGGCCCATGATGCGGCAATGGGTATCAGGTCTGGTGGGGAGCTCCCCGGCTAACCTGCGGCGGATGCCCGCTCTCGACCGCGCTCAGGGGCAGGTGGGCGCCGCCTCGCAACCTGGTCGTGAGTTCGGGTTCAGCGCGCTGCTGGCCTCCCTCGCACTTGTGGGCTCCTACGCCGCGCTCGGGCTGAACAGCATCTCGATCTCGCGGATCGAGGGCGCCGACGGCGCCGGGTTGATAGCGCTCTCGACGCAGTTCATCTTCCTCGCCACCTTCGTTGCCGGCGCCGGCCTGCGGACGAGCGTCACGTACCGAGTCGGGGCGGGCCTCTGGTCGGCGCACAGCGCCGTTCGCGGCGTGCTGGTCGCGGCCCTCTGCCTCGGCTCCGCCGGGGCCGCGCTCGGGGTGGGCGTGTGGGTGCTGCTCCGCGGAGAGCGCCCTCAGCGACTTCAGCCTCGGCATGGCCCTCGCCCTGATGTG
The DNA here is from genome assembly GCA_963728755.1 of uncultured Solirubrobacterales bacterium. GTDB lineage: Bacteria > Actinomycetota > Thermoleophilia > Solirubrobacterales > 70-9 > DASUPK01. The sequence continues at coordinate 77,325 of CAVSLI010000007.1, forward strand.
CGCCCTGCCGTTCGCCCTGGCCTGGTGGATCGTCCCCGCCATCCCACTCGCGCGCGAGCGCTTCGAGACCTACGCGCTGCTCACCGTGTCCGGGCCGGTCTCGGTGCTGGTGCTCTGTCCGGCGCTCGCCCTGGCTGCCGGCGAGACCGGCGCGGTGATCGGTTTCGCCGCCGGCTGGGCGGTCGGCGGGCTTATCAATGGCCTCTGGGCGGTGCGCTACGCCCGACTCCCCGAGGCCCGGGACGGACCCGAGCACGGCGTGCGCGAGGCGGGTGGCTTCGGGGCGAGGGCCTGGGTGAACGACCTCTTCCAGCTGATCAACCTGCGGCCCGACCTCTTCATCCTGAGCGCGTACTACGGCACCGCCGACACCGGCGTCTATGCGGTCACGGTCTCGATCACCTCGCTCGTCTGGATCGTGTCCCAGCCGCTGGCCTCGGTCGTGCTGCCGAGGAACGCGATGGTCTTCGCCTCATCGGATCCCGGGCTGACCCCGGTGATACCCGGAGGACAAGCAGGGGGCCGCGGTGCGGCACTCCGTGCTGATCTCGGTCGCCGCGGCCCTGCTCGTGATCCCGGTCCTGGCGATCGCGCCGCTCGTTTGGGGGCCCGGATTCGGTCGCACTCTGGGGCTCGGATTGATTCTGCTGCCCGGGCGTGGCCATGCTTGGGGTGGGGCGGGTGATGGTGGCCGCCTTCACCGGCGAGGGTGCCGCCAACGAGGCCCTCTTCGTCGGCCTGGTGAGCTTCCCACTCACCTTCGTCGCCTTCCTGCTGGTGATCCCCGACCACGGCTCGACCGGCGCGGCGATCGTCTCCTGTTGCTCCTACGTCGCCGCCTCCGCTGCTGGCGGCCTACCTCTTCCTGCGCGCGCGGGGCCACTCGGCGCGAAGCGCACTCGTCCCAAGGGCCGATGACCTGGGCGACTACCTTCGCCTCGCCAGGAGGGCGCTCGATGCGCTCGAGCGCAGGAGATTCGGAGTCAGTCAGTAGCCTCGCCCGAGATGGCGGTGGCGGCAGCAGGCAAGAGCAGCGCCCAGCGAGTCCAGGACGCGCCCCTGGCGATCGAGGTCCGCGAGGTCGAGAAGACCTTCCGGATTCCGGTCCACAGGATCGACTCCTTCAAGGAGCGCATGGTCCATCCGCTCGCCCAGCCCGAGTACCGGATCCTCGAAGCGCTCCGCAAGGTCTCGTTCGATGTCCATCGCGGCGAGTTCTTCGGGATCGTCGGGCGGAACGGCTCGGGCAAGAGCACGCTGCTCAAGATCCTCGCCAGCATCTACCGCGCGGACAGCGGCTCGATCAGAATGGCCGGCCGCGTTGCCCCGTTCATCGAGCTCGGCGTGGGGTTCAATCCCGACCTCACCGCCCGCGAGAACGTGACGCTGAACGGCGTGATGATGGGACTTTCGCGCCGCGAGGCGCGCGCCAGGCTCGACGCCGTGCTCGACTTCTCCGAGCTCCGCGAGTTCGTCGACCTCAAGCTGAAGAACTACTCGTCCGGAATGCTGGTGCGGCTGGCGTTCTCGGTGATGATCCAGTCGGACGCCGACGTCCTCTTGATCGACGAGGTTCTGGCCGTCGGCGACGCCGCCTTCCAGCAGAAGTGTCGTGACGTCTTCCATGAGATGCGCGACGGCGGCCGCACCGTCGTGCTCGTCACCCATGACATGACGGCAGTGCAGCGCTACTGCCACCGGGCGATGCTGCTGGACGAGGGCAGGCTCACGTATCTCGGCGACCCCGAGGAGGCAGGCCGCCAGTACCTGCGTACGAACTTCGCCAAGCGCAAGGTGACGGCCGAAGGCCGCTCGGGAATCACGATGGTCCCCGATTTTCTGGGACGCGTTAGCGGGGCGTGGCTGGAGAACGACATTGGGGAGCGAATCCATAACGTCGAAGCTGGACAGCAGATTCGCCTGCAACGCCGTGGTCCAGGCGCGCCAGGACCTCGTCAACCCAAGGTTCACCGTGCACTTCAACAATGCGGAAGGCGTGCAGGTTTTCGAACTGGATCAGCTGATTCATGGGAAGGCCCGACCGGGCCTGATCAACGCAGGGCAGTCAGACAGAGCTCACCGCCACAGTCGAGACCAACCCCCTGATGCCGGGCCGCTATGTGGCCGTCTGCTGGCTAGCCGTTCTGCGCAATGACGAGGAGATAGCGCACCAGAGCATGAAGATGCTCGAGTTCGTCGTCTTTGGGGTCGCCAAGGGCGAGGGCATCATCGCGATCCCCGGCAAGATGGAAGTACAGGTGGACGGTGCACCGACGCCCGAGGCGAAGCCGTGAACGTCGAGGTGCACGAGTTCGAACTGCACCCCGTGCGCGGTCCCTCCGCCCTCGGCGGCGGCTGGCGACGGTTCGGCGAATTGCTTCTCCTGATCTCGGTGACCGAGTTCAGGAAGACCTATTTCGGCACGGTGCTCGGCTACATCTGGTCCCTACTGCGGCCGTTGCTTCTCTTCGCCGTTCTGCTCTTCGTGTTCACGAAGATCATCCGGATCGGCGCCGGCGTGCCGCACTACCCGGTGCTCTTGCTCTTCAACGTCGTCCTCTTCGGGTTCTTCTCGGAGGCCACGCAGGCGGCCGTGACCTCGGTCGTGAACCAGGAGGGCATCGTCCGGAAGACACAGTTCCCTCGCCTGGTCATCCCGCTTTCGGTGGTAGTGACCGCCCTGTTCAATCTGGCGGTGAACCTGATCGCGGTCGTCGTCTTCATCCTCGCCTCTGACGTCTCGCCGCAGTGGACCTGGTTGCTCTTTCCGCTGATCGTCGCCGCGCTGTTCGTCTTTGTGACCGCTGTGTCGCTGCTGCTCTCCTCCCTCTATGTGAGGTTCCGCGACACGGCCATCATCTGGGGCGTGCTGGCGTCGGCGCTGTTCTACGCGACGCCGGTGCTCTATCCGATCGAGGCGGTGCCGAGCACCTACCGCGACCTGATCGCGCTCAACCCGCTCACGCCTCTCTTCGAGCAGGCGCGTCGCTGGGTGATCGACCCCGGCGCGCCCGGCGCGGTCAGCGCAGCTGGCGGCTGGGCGCACCTGCTCGCACCATGCGCCATCTTCCTTGCGATCTGCGGGATCGCCGTGTGGTATTTCAGCCGGGAGGCGCCGCGCATCGCCGAGCAGCTGTAACCGTGCCAGCCGCGTCAATCAGGCCTGCGGGCGAACGCCCAGACCTGGACCGGTAGGTCTGGCTCGTTCCGCAGCGAATGCCACCAGCGAAAGGCTGGCCAAGCGTCGAAGTTGCCGGCGATGCAATCGCGATTTCCCCACGAATCAACCTCGTCTACCACCAGACCAGCGCGCTCAAGCAAGGTCCGGAGGCCGCGCGGCGTGAACCGCCAGTAGTCGCGCATATTGTGAATCAGCGCCATCTCATGGACTCGGATCAGGAAGGGAGTCGAGACGATCACGTGTCCATCAGGGACGCATAGCTCCCGCAGATTGCGGGCCGCGAGAAACGGGTCCGGTACGTGCTCGAGAACCTGCTCGCAGATGACGACGTCGAAGCTGGCCGGATCCTCGATCGGCGCGCAAATGTCGAACGCGGGGTACGAGAGGCACGTGTACTCCTTCCAGCTTCGTGCGGCGTGCGTGTTCCCGCTGATCTCGGCCGCCCGAAGCCGCTCGGGCCCCAACGACGTGACGTAGCCACCGATGGCGTCGTTCATGACTACCCGCTGCCAGTGCCTGAGGGGCTCGTCTGTGTGCTGGTAGCGGATCGGATCCGGAAGGCGGCGCACTCGCCGAACCAGGTTGCGCACGCGTGCTCCGGTGGTCCGTATGGGCTTCCGCCGTGACTCGAGTGTGCTCAAAAGAGATCCCTGAAGCTCTCCGGGATGGGCTCGACCCGGATGTGCACATCGTCTTGTTCGAATCCGCTTTTCTCGTAAAACCAGCGGTCGAAGTCGCCTTCGTCTGTCGGCCAGTTGTTGACGCCCGTTCCTTCGCGGCGGTCACGTTCGCTCCAAGCGCGATCTCTCCGGGAGAGGTGACGGGCCCGGCAGATCTCATAGTCCATTCGATGCAGGTGGATGAGCCGCAGGTACGGGTCGTAGTTGAGCCGTTGGTCAGAGCGGTGATGGAAGCCAGCCAGCCACGACATCGGGCCGGTCGCGATCGCGGGCTTATTGAAGCCGCCGTTCGCGTACCAGTAGCGGCGCTGATCGAGGACCGGACGGGTGAGGTCGAGAGGCTCCTCCCGGTCGACAAGGTGGATGAGCTCGTAACCAATCGCGTTCACCCACCACTCGTCGAACTCGTCGAGGTATTCGCCCAGCGTCCCCCATTCGGGCACGGGTGTCACGATCTCGTCGACGTCGGTCACAAGTACGAGGTCGTAATCCCCCTCTATTAGCTCGTGTTGGAGCTTCTCGACGGTCCCGACCATCCAGGCGTTGTCCGCGCGATCGTGCGGCGCCGGTATCCGGACGAAGCCATCCCGATCGGTGGAGCCGTCGGTCGTGTCGTTGTCGAGCACGTAGATGTCGTTCGGCGGGAAGAAGCGGGAATAGTAGGCATGCCATATCGGCAGGAAGACGGGTTCGTTGTGGACGATGGTGATCACCGCTCGACGCTTATCGGCACCAAGCTTTTTTAGACGCCGCCGATGAGCTCGGTCCACCATGATCGGCTCCCAGAACTTGCCGAGCGGCGGCTCGGTCCTGTCATGGACCTGAGGAATCATCATGGCGCCCATGGCTGGGCGATCCTAGACCTACAGGTCCCGCGCGCGCCGGGCGTAGAAGGGTGTCCCTTTCATCCTGGGCTCCTCAGTCACTCTCACCTTGAAGGCCCGTTCCCGGAGTACCGTGGATATGTTCTGCGGATGTCCAACCGGATCGGGCTGGTACTGCTCGATTACGACCAGGCCGAGGTCACTCGGCGCTGCCTTCGCTCCGTTGCTGCCGGAGCGCGCCGACCCGACAGGGTCGTCCTTGTCGAGAATGGGGCGGTCCCAGTGGACCCCAACTCGGATGAGCTGATCGCCTCCCTGGGGGTCACGGTGCTTCGGCCTGGCCGCAACCTGGGGGCCGCCGCCGGGAGGAACCTCGGTGTCAACGAACTGTTGGGCGACGCGAAGGTTGACCGGATAGTCCTGCTCGACAACGACACGGTCGTCCCGCCCGACTTCTTCGAGCGCGCTGCTGAGATCGAGATCGACCCACTCGAGATCGTCGCGCCACTTGTGCTGGACCACGACACCGAGGAGTTGATTTACGCGGGAGGAGATTACGATCGGCATCACGTCCCCCGCGTGATCTCGAGCTGGCCGAACGGGTCGAGCAAGCGCAAACAGGTGGACTGGGCGCCAACCGCCGCTCTCTTGCTCACGCGTGAGACCTGGGTTCGGGTGGGAGGGTTCGACGCGTGGTACGAGTTCGGCTGGGAGGACGTTGAGTGGTGTCATCGGGCGCTCGACGCGGAGGCGATAGTTCATGCAGTCCCGCAGCTACGGGTGATGCACGAGGCACATCAATCAACCGGAGGAGCGTTTAGCGGCGAACGAGTCCGCCAGTGGTCCCGCAACGGCACCGTCTTCCTCTTTGAGAGCCTGCATGTGCGCTGGGGTGACCGGCTGGCCTGGTTCGCCCTTGAGCTTCGTCGGGTACTCAGGGAATTCCGGGCTGGCTGGAGGCCCACCGCCAGGGGACGGCTGCTCGGGTTGGCACAGGGCATCGGCGAAGTGATCCGCCGCCGGCTCGCTCGAGGCCGTACTACGCGCTCCCCCGGGTGACATTCGCGAACGCATCCCATGCGGGCTTCGGGGCGCCGTTCACAGTGAACAGGCCGCAGTGCCCGACCCAGAGCGGGCCGGGTGTGTCGTTCAGCGAGTACCACACCACCCCGGCGATCCCGAGACGGTTGCGGTCGGCTGCGGCGAGCTCGAACGTCTGTCGCAGGTAGTCGGCCTGGCCCGCTGGGCCGACCACCAGGCCGGGCGGAGTCCCCCTCGAAGCCCATCCGACCTCTGTGATCCAGATCGGCTTGGACGCGTCCCCGAAGCGGCGCATCAGCCCGCGCGCCTGCTCGACCCTGGCGATCGCGTCCCGCGGCGTCCTCGCGTACGGGTGGATCGCAACCGCATCGAACAGCCGTCGTCCGCCGCCTTCGTACAGAGAGGCGAGGAATCGATCCAGCGAGATCCCGTCGGACGGAGTGGGGAAGAGGCCGCCGAGCACGATCCGAGCCTGTGGATCGGATCCCTTCACCGCTGAGTTGAACGTGCGCAGCAGCCGCAGGTACTGCCCCGGGTCGGGGCTCGGCTTCCAGAAGAGCGGCGAGTTCGGCTCGTTCCAGA
>CAVSLI010000008.1:0-215469 GCA_963728755.1 uncultured Solirubrobacterales bacterium
CTTGATCGAGTGCTCTCGGCCCATCGGTCACTCCGATCCGGGCCCTGTCCCTAACCGTAGTAGCGGTAGGGATACCCGGAAACAAGAGGAGCATGAGGCGAGTTCTTGCGATTCTCATTGCCGCCGTTGCGATGACGGTGGGATTCACCGCTGGAACAGCCAGCGCAGATGTACACGGCATTTCGCAGGCCGACTGCGGGAAGATCCGAATGCGGAGCGATCCAGTCGCGGCGTGCGATCGGCGATCCCGCCGCCCAGCAGCGCCGATTCCAGTCGACGCTAGCCCATATTCGAACTCAACATCTTCCCCGGCAAGGGCAGTCGCTAACGCCCAGGGAGTGTCTGCGGGTGCGAAAGATCGCGAGGCGAAGCGGAGGAGCGCCGACGCGCTTCCCCCTCGCCTCACCTTGATAGAGCGGTCACGAGCCATCGGTCACGCTTGACGAGAAGCCGCGCTTTGCATGAAAAGCGGCGGCCGCCGTGTCGACCGGGAGCAAATCAGTTGTCCCTTTCGATAACCTCGACTCGCCGCAGCGGGCGCGACAAACCTCGACATTTTGTGGGCCTTCGCTCCTTGCGCTATCCATCGTTTTTCTGGGGCCCTGAGGGCAATCGACCGGGGGGACACTTGGACGCAGAGGGACATTCAAACCATTTGGACTGGCGAGGCTCCGCCGGCTCGCCCTGCTCTTCGCGCTTGGACTGCTCGCCCTGCTGTCGCTTCCCCGCGCCGCCCGCCCAGGGCCTGGTGACGGGCTTCGCGGGCCCTTCCAGTACCAGGCGAATCCCGCCCGGACCGGGCCGTCTGGCTCGACCGGACGGCGCACTCCGGGGCGGGGATCGTGCGGCTCGGCCATCGATGGCCGGGGATCCGCGCCCAACCGTCCTCCGACCCCACCAACCCGGGCAGCGCCTCCTACAACTTCTCCTCGATCGACGGGCCGGTGCGCGACGCGAGGCGCGCGGCCTCGAGGTGCTGCTGACGGTCAACGTCGCCCCGGCCTGGGCGGAGGCACCGGGGCGGCCGGCGACGGCAGAGCCCGGGCACCTGGAAGCCGAACCCCGGCGATTTCGCCAACTTCATGCAGGCGGTCGCCGCCCGCTACTCGGGCGGCTTCGCCCGCTTCGGCGGCGCTGCCGGCCGTGCAGGCGATCGAGGCCTGGAACGAGGTCAACAGCTCGGACTGGCTGAACCCGGAATTCGACGGCACGACCGCCCTCAGCCCCGACTACTACCGGGAGATGCTGAACACCTCCTACAGGGCGATGAAGGCGGTCAACCCGCAGCATGCTGGTGGTCGCGGGCGGCACCGACCCCTATGGGGACCCGCCCGGCGGCCCATATCCCGGGTAGATTGGGCCGACCCAGCGGGTCTACCCGGTGCAGTTCTGGCAGCAGCTGCTCTGCGTGCACCCGGTACGGCGGTGAAGGCCCAAGAAGAAGAAGGGGAAGAAGGGGAAGAAGGGGGGAGCGGGACGCAGAAGTGTACGTGAGGACGCAGGGCTGTGCCGGCCCGGCGGTTCGACGTCCTCGCCCACCATCCGATCGACAACACCGGCGGCGGGCCGCTCAAGTCCGGCCCCAGCCCGAAGGACGTCTCCACCCCGGATCTCGGCCGGCTCGTGAACGTGCTCCGCGCCGCCGAGCGCGTCGGGACGACCCTGCCGGGCTCCCACCCGGTCTGGGTGACGGAGTTCTGGTGGGACAGCAACCCGCCGAATCCCGTGGGCGCCCCGCTCGGGGTACAGGCGCGCTGGATCGAGCAGTCGCTCTATCTGTTCTGGAAGGCCGGCGCGAGACGCGGCGGTCAACTTCAGGTCGGCGACATAAACGCGCGCCCGGACGTGCACGCCGGGCTACCAGTCGGGGGTCTACTTCCTCGACGGCCAGCCCCAAGCCCTCCCTGACCGCCTTCCGCTTCCCGTTCGTCACCGAGCGGATCGATAAGCAAACGGTGCGCGCCTGGGGCAAGGCTCCCGAGGGGGGCACGCTGCAGATTCAGCGACAGCAGGGGGCGGGCTGGGTGACGATCAAGAAGCTCCAGGTCAGTAAGGGCGCGGTGTTTGACACCAAGCTTCAGTCGTCAGGGCAGTTTCCCGCAAAGGCGTTGCGCGCGACGGTGGGGGCCAGCCAGAGCCTCGTCTGGCAGCAGAGCGAACCCCCACCCAGCTGCAAGGGCAAGCCCGCAACCATCGTCGGCACGAACGGCAGAGACGTCCGTAAGGGCACTTCAGGCAAGGACGTGATGGTCGGCCTGGGAGGGAGCGACACGCTCTCCGGCCTGGCGGGAAACGACGTGATCTGCGGCGGCGCGGGCAAGGACACGCTCAAAGGCGGTAAGGGCAACGACAAGCTCCTTGGTGGGGCAGGCAAGGACACCCTCAAGGGCGGTCCCGGCAACGACAAGCTCAAGGGCGGCGCTGGCAAGGACAAGCAGGTCCAGTAACGCCTAGGCCGAAAGTGCTGCTAAGTCGAAGTGATCGAGCCTAGCCGGCACCCCGAGTGGCTCGCCCACACCGGCCGCCGGCTCCCGGACACCCGCCGCGCCGCGACACGCCGATCGCAGTAACTGCGTCCAAGCGATCCTGAGCTCGATGTGCGGGCCCAGCGGCGCACCTGGCGCTGCTGGGCCCGCACGCGACTCAGCCGAGGGGGGAGCTGGCCGGTGTGCAGGTGACCGGCACGTCGACGCTCTCAGAGCCGATCGTCACCCGAATGAAGCCGCTGGCGGTGCACGTATAGATGCCAACCGCGTCCCAGGCTGGAGGGCTGAGCGAGCCGGCGCCGCCCAACACGTTGGTGACGCTGCCGCTGCCGCTCTCGACATTCCCCGTCGCCGCCGCATCGGCCCCGTCGCCGGTGATGTGGAAGCTGCATCCCACCTCCCGTCAGCGGGTTGGAGGGGCCGCACATCACGTCGACGGTGAGCACCCGCAGTCCCTGGTTGGAACCGCCGCCACCACCGCCACCGCCACCGCCGCCGCCTCCGCCACCGCCGCCGGGCACCTGCCCGGGCGTGCTGCCCTGAACCGAGCCGCAGTTCCTGACGATGGAGAGCTCCACTACGTCGACGATGCACCTGTTGGTGCCGGAACCGCCGTCGATCACGCTGTCACGGCGGCCGTCGACGGCCTTAAGCACGTCGTTGCCCGGGCCGCCGAGCTGGCGATCGACGCCCTTGCCGCCAACGACCAGATCACCCCCCCTGCCCCCTCTGAGCGTGTCGTTACCGCCCTTGCCCTTGATCAGGTCGGTGCCGCCCTTGCCGTTGATCCTGTCGGACTTCTTGGTGCCGACGATCCTCTCGCTGCGCTTGCTGCCGGTGATCTTCTTCGCCACGACGGGCCCCGCGGCCACGGCGAGGGCGAGACCGAAAACGGCGATCAGCGAGATCAGAAGTGCCTGACCTCTGCCGCTATCACGCCGACGGCTTCTGCTGAGCTTGCCTTCCATTCGTCCTCCCGTTCAGGTCTGAGTTGGAGCCCCCCCGGGCTCGCCAGTGCCGGTTGAAGCTAGCGAAGGGTTCGTCGATCCACAACCGGGAACCGATCCGGGACAACCGTACGCCCGGTGAGGAAATCCATCTGAGGAGCCGTGCCCTTCAACAGCGAGGGACCCCCCGAGGAGGCGTCACTTCAGCGATTGCCAGACGAGCGGCCCGGGGGAAGGACCGCTCGCTGGCATTCCGCCAACGGCCCCGGGGCGATGGGACCGCCAGCAAGCTCCGCTTGCGTCCTCCCTGACTCACGCCGATGCCTTCCCTGGCTAAGCAGCGTCGTTTACATACCCGGATTCGCTCCTAGGGAATCGCCGGCTGCATTTTCGGTTCTCCATCGAGCGCGTCTGTTGTTGCGGCAGCGAGTGACCGAGGCGCAGTAGCTCGCTCAGGTCGTCTTGACGACCATCACCGTGCAGTCGGCCTTATGCGTGACTTTGTTCGGGACGCTGCCGAGCACGCGACGCTTCATCCCCTTGTTGCCGATCACCAGCAGATCGGCGCCACACTCTGCCGCGAGCCGGACCAGCACATCCGCGGGATCGCCCTCGTCCGAGCGCGTCTCGCACTCGATCCCCTCTTGACGGAGGGCCGTCTCGCTCCGCTCCAGGAACGTCCTCACTTGAGCCTGCGAGCTCGAGGCCCACTGAAGCTCGAGGCCCGCATAGGCTTCGAAGCCTCCCGCGCCCGGGAAGGCGCTGAGCAAGACAAGCTTGGCCCCGAAGCGCCGCGCGAGGTCGGCCGCCTGCTTGACAGCCTCCTCTGCGGTAGCAGACCCATCTGTCCCGACGGCCACGGTGGAGATCATCCGGAGGCAGTATCCACCCAAATCGTCCGCTGTGCCCTCGACGCTCTCCTTCGCCGCAGTCTGCTCAGTACCCCCGCAGCCGCCCGATCGGGGCGAGCAGAGCGACGGCCGCACGCAGCCCAGGGTTCGTGGGCACGAGCAGGTCGCGGTGCTCGTGCCAGGCGACCGCCATTGCGATCGCGGTCGACGGGTGCTTGAGTCCCCGAAAGCGTGCGGAGGTGACGAACCGGTGCTGCCGCTCGATGAACTCGTCGAACCGGCTTCCGGGACGGTGAAAGTTCCGCACGCGCACCGGCTCTCCCACGAGTCGAAACGTATGGTTGGCGTCCACCGGCACAGTGGCAGAGCCCCCTTTCGCTAACCGTCGCCAGGCTCCATCGATCATCACCTCAAACGAGCCCTCGAGCACTTCGTAGCTTTCGACCTGCACCGGGTGGCGATGCGCGGGTGGCGCGAACGCGCTTGCCGGAAGCGACCACTCCATCTCGACGTACTCGCCCTCGGTCTCGTCGTGCGAGCGCACGACGAGATACTCGCCGAGTCCGTCCGGCATCACGTAGCGATCGCCTGAGCGCGGCATCACGCGAGCTTATCCGGAGGCTCCTCACCTACCGCCAGCACAGCCGAGGCAGAGACCTTCCGTCGTCCGCGGTCTTAGACTCGCGTGGTCGGCAACCCCCCCAGGAGGGTTACGTGGAATCGATCCGTCGCCTCACCCCTCTCCAGCTCCTGGTGGGCGCGGCTGGGTTGATCGTCATCGGGCTGGCCTTCGCCTACCTGCTCGATGTGGGCGGCAACGATGATGGCGGCGCCGACGTGGCCGGATTCGTGATCGTCACGGTGGTGGCGATCGCAATCTCCGCCTTCCTCGTGCTGTGGCTCGTACCGCGAGAGGAGGATCAGGCCGGGGCCCACCGGCCGGCCCGCACATCGCTCATCCTCGGCATCCTGGCCTTCGTCACCCTGGTTGGGTTCTGGACCGGGCTCCCGTTCGTGCTCGGCGTTCCGGCGCTTTACCTAGGCGCTCTCGGGCAGGCCCGGGCCCGCGAAGGGCGGAGTGCCCCGGCGTCGGGCGAGCCAGACGAGGTGAGCGCCGCCGAAACTCCAAGCGAGCGGGTAGGCGGCGGCGAGGCGCTGGCGGGGACCGTCCTCGGGGCAGTTGCGCTGGTGCTCGGCCTGCTCCTCTGCATCATCGGTTAAGACCGTCTCCTCGACTTCATGGGGATGGGCTCGCCGAGACGGCTCCCCTTGGCGACCGCCTTGCTCTGAGCCGGGCATCGGGGACGAGGCGGTCCGCGGCTTCTCTTGCGCGCTCGGTCACAGGACAGCCCCCCAACAGACGATGGTCCCCGCGATCAGCAGGGGTAGGAGCACCAGCACCCCGGCCCACGCCAGCGCCCGCATGAAGGGCGCGCCCTCCCCGCGCAGCAGCTCCAGGGGGTCGGGCGCATCCGGATCGATCTGCATGAGGTGCTGTCGCTGCGTGGCTTTTTGCTGGTGGGTCTCGATGTAGGCGTCCTATCCAGCTGAGCTATCGGGCCGAGGCGTGTGAGGTTAGTGTCCGTAACGAGGGTCAGGCTGCGCTGACTACCCGCTGATGCTCTCGACTCCCTCGCACCGGCGATGCCCGCGTTCGACAACCTGATTGGTCCGTCGGTGCTGGGGATCGTCGAGGTCGACGACTCGATCTCCGTGATCTCGGTGATCGGACTGGCCTTTCTGCTCTTTCTCGCCGGCCTCGAGATCGAGTTCGACAAAGCTCAGGGGCCCCCGTGCTGCGCCTGACCCTGATCGACGCGATCATGGCTATGTAGCCGGTGGGGCCGGCTCCTCGGGCTCCTCGGACTCCTCGTAGAGGCTCTCGGCCGCGAGCTGCTGGCCCTGGTCGCTCCAGATCTTGACCTCGAGGTAGAGCTCGTCCGGGAACCCCTTGACCGCGTCGAGCGCGAGCAGCGTGAAGCGCTCGTCTGCGACCGGCGTCTGGTCGACGACCTCCGCCTCGAGCTCGGCGGTGGCCGCCTTTGCGCCCCTGACGAGCGGCGTGCCCCAGACCAGGGTGACGTCCCCCCGGCGGTCGTCCTCGCCGCGCCAGGTGCCCACCACCTCCTCGTTCAGATCGATCATCCAGTCGGGGTTCTCGTCGGCGGTGACATCGGTGAAGTCGGCGCGCGCCTCGAAGCCCCCCGCCTCGCCGGGTTGGCCCTTGGGCGGGCGCACGAAGGAGACGAAGCCGAAGTACTCACTCGGCTCAGCGGCACCCTCGACCGGCGCGACTGCCGGGACGTAGACGCGCCCGCCCCAGCCCCTCTCGGGGAACCAGGTCACCTCGCCCGGCGGGCCGCCGGCCTCCGAGACGTGCGGCTCGCAGGCCCCGGCGAATTCGTCGCGCAGGCGCTGCGCCCAGCGGCCGTACGGGAGCCCCTCGACGCTGGCGTCGGCAATGAAGCGCGGTATCGGGCGGCGCACCGGGGGCACGGGGCGTGAGCCTACCCGAGCGCCTCGCGCAGCTCCGCGGCTGCCCGCTCGGGCGGAAAGACGTTGAGCTCGACCCCGGTGGACATCTCGAAACCCGCGCGGATCCCGATTCGCGGCGCGATGTCGAGGTGCCAGTGGAAGGTCTCCGCGGCCCGCGGCGCGGTGATCGTCCAGGCGTTGAACTGCGGGACCGCCTCGAAGCGCGCCTCGAGCGCCACCAGCGCGGTGCGGAGCATCCCCAGGCCGGTCTCGCCGTCCTGCTCGAAGCTCGGGGCGGGATTGCGCGGGACGATGCGCAGCTCGAAAGGGGAGCGCGACGCCCAGGGGCAGATCAGCAGCGCATCGTCGTCGATCGCCACCAGCCGCTCCCGGCGGCGCACCTCCTCCGAGGCGATCTCCGCGAGCAGATCGCCCCCCATGGTGTGCTGGTTGTATGAGGCGAAGCGCTCCCGCTCCCTGGCGACGGCCGCTGGGACGAAGCCGAGCGCGTAGAGCTGGGCGTGGCTGTGCTCCAAGGAGGCGCCGGCCTCGCGGCCCTCGTTGATGATCAGCTGCATGTATGCCGCCCTCTCCGCGTGTGCGCGCATGCGCTCGCGCCAGCCCGAAACCGCCGCGGCAAGCTCAGCGTCGTCGAGCTGGCCGAGTGAGGTCCGGTGCTTTGGCGAGTTGACGATCACCTCGTGGAAGCCGGTGGCGACCGACGCGCGGAAGAGATCCGGCTCGCGCCCGCGTGAGGTGGCTCGCAGCGGATCGCCCAGGGCGGCGAACCCCTCGCCAGTCTCCGTGGCGCCCTGCGGCGCGGTCACCGCGCCGTCCTCCCAGCTCTGCGCGACCGCCGGATAGAGGTTGGGGACGGCGCGGACCCGCCAGCCGGGCGTGTCGGGGTCGCCACCGCCGGGCCGATCCGCCCAGGTCTCGGGCGGCGTGCGGTCCTCGCGCCCCTCGCAGAAAGGACAGTCCTCGGCGACCCTCCGGTCGGGCTCCGTCGCCACTCCGCCGAAGTCGAAGGGGCGGTCGGCGCGCGCCGGCGAGAGGATCGTCCGCAGGCCGGTGAGCTGGTCGAGGCGGATCTCGGGTCTTGGCCTCTCGTCAGCCACCGAGCCCCTTCCGCATCCGCACGTGCTCGATCTCGGCCTCGAGAAAGGTGTCCCCCTCGGGGACGTAGCCGTGGGCGGCGTAGAAGGGCTCGACCCGGCGCTGGGCGTGCAGGATCATCTCAGCGGCCCCGCGCTCGCGCGCCTCGCGCTCCGCTCCCGCCAGCAATCGCCCGCCGACGCCGCCTCTGCGGACCCGCCGGTCCACCGCCATCCGCTCGAGCTTCCACTCGCCACCGCCGAGGTCGCGCAGACGGCAGGTCGCGATCACGCCCGTGTCGTCGAGGCCGACGATCTGGGTGGACTCGTCATCGAGGTCGTCCATCTCCTCCGCGGGGTCTACCCCTTGCTCGCCGCAGAAGACACGGACCCGAAGGTCCATGGCGGCCTCGATCTCCTTGGCGTCACGAGTCGAGCGCACCGTGACGGTGAGGCGGCAGTCGGCGCTCAGGTGCCCGACTTCTTCGTCAGCTGGGAGAAGGCGTCGAGGAACTCGATCGGCAGCGGGAAGACGATCGTCTGGTTGCCGCCCATCTCGAGCAGCGTCTGCAGGTAGCGGAGCTGGAGGGTCGTCGGGTTCCTGGAGATGATGTCGCCGGCCTGGGCGAGCTTCTCGGCCGCCTGGTACTCGCCCTCGGCGTTGATGATCTTGGCGCGGCGCTCCCTCTCGGCCTCGGCCTGCCGCGCGATCGCCCTCTGCATCTGCTCGGGGATCTCGACGTCCTTGATCTCGACCGTACTGACCTTGATCCCCCAGGGCTCGGTCTGCTCATCGATGATCTTCTGCAGGTCCTCGTTGAGCCGTTCGCGCTCGGCGAGCAGCTGGTCGAGGTCGGCCTTGCCGAGCACGGACCGCAGCGTGGTCTGCGCGATCTGCGAGGTGGCGAGCAGGAAGTTCTCCACCTCGACGATCGCACTGTTCGCGTCGATCACCCGGAAGTAGGCGACCGCGTTGACGCGGGCCGGGACGTTGTCGCGGGTGATCACCTCCTGGGGCGGGATGTTGAGCGTCACCGTCCGCAGGTCGACCCTCACCATCCGGTCGACCACCGGGATCAGCAGGATCAGCCCCGGGCCCTTCTGCGCGATCAGGCGGCCCAACCGGAAGATCACCCCGCGCTCGTACTCCCGTAGGACCCGGACCGCTGAGCCGAGAAAGATCAGCACGAAGAAGGCGATGACAACGACGACTCCGATTGCTACGGCCATGTCTGTCAGACCCCTTTCTCGGCTGTTGCCGGGTCTTGGTCGGGGATCAGCTCTACCTCAAGGGTCAGGCCATCCACCGCCTTCACACGGACTCTATTGCCTACTCCGATCTCGTCCGCGCCCGTCGCCCGCGCCCTCCAGAGCGCGCCCTGGATGAAGATCTGTCCCTCGGGGTCAAGCGGTTCCCGCACGTCTCCGACGGCGCCGACCAGCTCCTCCGATCCGGTCCGAACCGGCTCGTCTCGATGGGCGGCCAGGGCCTTTCGGGAGGCGAACACGACGAAGGCGGCGAGGATCACTCCGGCGACGACGATCGCCGCCACCGGCAGGTCGTGGCCGGCGTCCCGCCAGGCGAACCCGGCGCCGACCAGCGCGGCGACGCCGAGCAGGCCGAGCACGGTGGTTGGCGCGTGGGCCTCGGCGATGAAGAGGAGCAGCGCCACCGCGAGCAGGGTGATCGCCAGAGCTTCCATACGCCCATTATCCGCCTGCGGCGTATTTGTTCACGTCCGCGACCAGGTCCGCCTCGCTGCCGTAGACCCCCGGGTGCGTGAAGACCTGCTTTCCCGAGCGGTCGTAGTAGGTCGTGGTCGGGAAGGCCTGCGGTGGCCCGCCGAGATCCTGCGCGATGTTGAGGTCGGGATCGCTGTAGGAGGGGTAGGGCAGGGGCAGCTCCGAGAGGAAGGTCTCGGGCGGAGCCGCTCGAGTCGTTCGAGTTGACGCCGAGAAAGGCGATCTGCCCGCCTCGCTTCTGCGCGAGCGACTGGAACCAGGGGAACTCGAAGCGGCAGGGGCCGCACCAGGAGGCCCACTTGTTGACCACCGCCGGCGTCCCCCGCAGCTGCTCGAGGCGGGCGTCGAAGGCGGCGGTGCCGCCGTCCAGCAATTGCCCAGCCTGGGCGCGAATCGCCGCCAGCTGCGGCGGGGCGCCGGAGATGGGCGCCTTGGCCTGGTCGGCAGTCAGGCGGGAGTCGGGATTGCCGGCGTTCGAGCCGCCGCAGCCGGTGATCGCGAGGGCCCCGAGCAGCGCCGCCAGGGCGAGCGCCGTGCGGATCGGCCGCGAGCGTGAATCGAATTTCACATTCAGGGGATACGGGTCAGTGATCAAGAGTGCTTTAATTCCTATCGGTCCACCAAGTTCCTGGACCCAGGGAGAGCCCGGAGCGGAGAGCCGTATCTCGGGTGTCTTCCATGATCAGGCCAATTGCGCCTCGCCATCTTCTCGATTGGCGAGGAGCGGCAGATCAGAGAGCCTCAGATGGCTGAAGAGACCAAGGCAGCCGCCGAAGCGGCGAAGGCGCCTACGAGCGCCGACATCGAACGAGCGCGCGAGTTCGCTCGTGAACCCTTCCTGCTGGAGGGAGAGACGCCCAAGGACCTCGCCCCGGGCACGCCTCGGCGGCGAGCGCTCGACGCTGCGCTCGCGGAGATAGATGAGGGCCGCGAGGCTCCCTCGATCGAGTGGCGCCGCGACTTCTCGCTCATGCTCGGCCTGGAGCGCCTGCTCTCCGAGGACGAGCCGCATCTGGCCGACGGCGCCGAGCTCTCCGGCCATCAGGTCGATGCACTTTCGGGCACGCTCGCCGCGCTGATCGCCGACGTCCAGGAGCGGCTCAACGGGCATCCCTGGACCGGAAACGGCGACGGCCGCACGGCCGCTGCAGCGACGGCCGAGTCAGCCGAGAAGGAGGCGCCCGCGAACGGCTCCGAGACCGACGCCAACGGCTCCGCACTCGAGGAGGAGGAAGGGGAAGAGGAGGCCACCGAGGAGGAGGAGGCCGAGGACTGGATCGAGGATGAGGACGACGACATCGTCGAGGAGGCCGCCGACGACCCGGGTGCCAATCGCCGCTTCTGGTTCGAGCACGCCACCGGTTCCGGCAAGACCGTCGCCGCCGTCGGCTTCATCGAGGCCTCCCGGACGGGAGGCATCCTGATCCTCACCCACCGTCGCAACCTGGTCGACCAGTTCATCGGCGAGATCTCGGATCGCGGCTATGCCGACCGTCTCTCACCGGCGCTGCTCGACGGCGCCGATCACCCCTATGGGCCGGTCACCGTCGAGACCTACCAGTGGTTCGTCCGCAATGCCAGCCGGATCTCGGACGCCTACTCGATCGTGATCTGCGACGAAGCCCATACCGCGCTCGGCGAGAAGACGAGCGCCTGCATCCGCGCCTGGCCTGGCCCCGTCTTCATCGGGATGACCGCGACCGGCGCGCTGATCGCCCGTCACGTCACAGACCTCTTCCCGACTCAGACCTCCCGCTTCGACCTCGCCCAGGCCGCGCGCCGCGGCGTGATCGCGCCCCTGCGCTGCGTCCGGATCCCGCCGGGGCCGGGCGTGCGCACGATCGCCAAGGTGCCGCTGCGGAAGGGCGAGGTTGACCAGGACTTCGACCAGGAGGAGCTGGCAAAGCTGCTGGACCAGACGCCGTTCAACGTGGCCATCGCTGATCTCTATCGCTCGCGCTTCCGCCGCGTCCCAGGCGTCGTCTACACCGCCGGCGTGAAGCACGCCAACAACGTCGCCAAGGCCTTCCAGGACGCCGGGATCAATGCCCGCGCCGTCTCCGGCGAGACGCCGAAGCGGGAGCTGGCCGAGATCCTGGCCGGCTTCGAGCGCGGCGAGGTGGACGTGCTCTGCAACGCGATGCTGCTCGCCGAGGGCTGGAACTCACCGCGCGCCACGATCTGCATGCACCTCGCGCCGACCGCCTCCCGGCGCGTCTACCAGCAGCGCGTGGGCCGCGTCACCCGACGAAACCCCGGCAAGGAGGCGGGGCTCGTGATCGACTTCGTCCACCCGGCCACCACCCACGACGAGACGATCGTCACCCTGCACAGCCTGCTGGACCGCGACGTCTACCGCGGCGGCGCGATCGTGGTAGGCCCGGTGCGCCGCGGTCGCGGTCGCCGGGTCCGGGTCGAGAGGCGCGTCGTGCCGGTCTCGGACGATCCGAACCGCCGCCTGCGCGTCCTCGAGCGCGAGCTCTGGCGGATCGCCGTGGAGAACCTCAACCATTCCGAGCAGCACGTCTGGGCGGCTCTCGCCGGCGCCCGCGTCAACCCGTCCGGCTGGCGCCGCGCCAAGGCCATGCTCCAGCACGACCAGAGCAAGGAGCTTCGCCGGCGCTTCCTGCTCACCTGCGTCCAGCGCAACCGCAACCAGCAGCTGCGCATCAAGGCGCTCTCGGAGATCGCGGTGCTGCGGGACGCCGACGCCTTCGACGACGCGATCGACACGGTGGGCACCTGGTCCCGCGACGACCGCCGCCCGGGCACGAAGGTGCTGCTGGAGGCGCTCGCCGAACGTCGGATCGGCCGCCGCGACCAGGCCCAGGCCTGGGTCTGGCGCCTCGCCGACTACACCCGCGATCTGCACGAGGAGTACGCGGTCCAGCGCTGGCCGGAGACCAAGCGCCTGCTGGGCCTGCTGGTGAACTCGTCCGGCCGGGCCCACGGGCGCAATGCCCGCCGGCTGGTGCACGCCGCCCGCAACCACGATCGCCGCCTCTCAGCGGCTCTGCTCGCGGCGGGCATCGCCCACACGCCTGAGGGGGAGGAGGTCCTGCGCGGGGCGCGGATGCGCGCCGCCCGCAAGCCCTCGGCCGTCGCTCGCGAGCTGCTTCGCAACTTCCCCAAGTCCGGCGGCCGCCGCCGGCGACGCAAGCGCAAGGGCGGATCCCAGGACGGGGGTTCGGGGGGGAAGAACGGCAAGGCCGCCGAGGCGGAGGCCGAGCGCGACGACGAGCTCGATATCGAGGAGCTCGACGTCGAGACCAGCGACAACGGTTCCGGGGTCGAGGCAGGCGAGGAGCTCGAGTCCGCCGAGGCGGCCGACGAGACCTGAGTCAGCGTTGGACGGCGAGGTGGACCTCGCCGGCGCCTAGAGCCACCCGCTCTCCGTCGGGCTTCTCGACGACCAGATGGCCGCCCTCGTCGATCTCCTCGGCCGTGCCCTCGCCGCCCTGCCATGAGATCCGCCTGCCGCAGAGCGCGTCGCGCGCCCGGAAGGCGGCGAGCACCTCGTCCTCGCCCGCGGCGATCCAGCGTCCGAGCGAGTCGTTCAGCGCTTCGAGGGCGCGGCGTACGCCTGGCGCACCCCCTGGCGGGAGCCCTCCCTCGGCCTCGGTGGGCAGCAACGAGGTCGCTGTCTCGCGTAGCTCGGGCGGGAAGCCCTCCTGGGGGATCGCGACGTTCACTCCCACCCCGATCACCGCCCACCCTTCGTCCGGTCGGGCCTCGACGAGGACGCCTGCCACCTTGCGCTCATCGATCCAGACGTCATTCGGCCACTTCAGCTGGCAGCGAACCGGGGCGACCGCCTCGGCGGCCTCACAGACTGCGACCGGCACCGCCAGGGGTAGCAGCGGCGCCCCAGCGTCGGCAAACGGCTGCAGCAGCCCGGAGTAGAGCAGGCAGGATCCCGGCGGCGCAAACCACTCATTACCGCGGCGGCCGCGGCCGGCGGTCTGCTCATCGGCGGTAACGACCAGCCCGCCCGGCGACCCGGCCATCGCGAGCTCCTTGGCGCGCTCGTTGGTCGAGTCGGTTCGCCGGAAATGGCGATGCGGGTGGCCGAAACCAGTCACTTCAGCGATCGGAGGGTGACCTCGCGATCCGGCGCTAGGTCCATCAGCCCGGCCGCGCTGCCCCCACTGACCGCGAGCGCCAGCGCTCCGGAGGAGTCCTCGAAGAGGAGCACGTCGCCGGGATCGACGTCGGCGAAGGTCCGGGCCCAGACGCCCTCGAACCGGCCGTCCGGAGCGCGGATCTCGAGGCCGTCTCCGGGACGCAGCGGCCCATCGGCGAGCCGTGAGGCATCGAGGTCGAGGGTGACGTTGCCATAGCCGTCGACGTGGATCGCGTGGGCGACCACCTCGTCGGAGCCGATTTGCGGGGCGGGAAGGTCGAGCGTCACCAGTGCGGCGGGGTCGATCGCTTCACCCGCCTCCTCGAGCCGGGCGCCGAGCGAGAGGTGTGCCGCCACAGGTGCAAACAGGTCACGTCCGTGGAAGGTGGCCGACACCGGCTCGAGCCGGAAGGGGGAGCGAGTGAGCTCGACGGCCTCGAGCGCGCCGCCCAGCCGGTCGAGCGCGCGGGTCAGCAGTCCATTGTCGGGGCCGACCAGCAAACGGCCCTCGGCCGCGGCGACTGCGACCGCTCGCCGAGCCGATCCCACCCCCGGGTCGACGACCGCCAGGTGAACCCCCGGCGGACAGGAGGGGAGCGCGTTCGCGAGGACGATCGCGCCCTGGCGCACGTCCTGCCGGGCGACCCCGTGGGTCAGGTCGATCAGCGGGGCGCCGGGCGAGATCTGAGCGATCACCGCCCGGCAGACGCCCGCGAACTCGTCCTCGTAGCCGTAGTCGGAGAGGAAGGTGATCGGCCGGGGCGTCGCCACGGCCGGATCCTACGTCGCTCTACTACTTGGCCTTCGTCCTGATCGGCTTCGCGTGACGGTCGTCGTCGCTCAATCGGTATGGCCGGCCTTGGCTACGGCGTCCAGCAGAGCGCCGACCAGCCCCTCGACGTCGTGCCGTTCGGCTTCCACGTCTACGGAGAGGCCGGCCTCCCGGATTGCCTCGCTCGTGACCGGGCCGATGGACACCACGCGGGCTCCGTTCGGGATCCCATTGCCGGCCGCCTTGACGAAGTTGCGGACAGTCGAGGCGGAGGTGAAGGTGATGAAGTCGGCGTCGCGGGCGCGCTCGAGTGCCTCGGGGTTGGGCTCCTCCGCGACCGTCTCATAGAGAGTCACGACGTCTACCTGGGCGCCCTTCTTGCGCAGGGCGTCCGGCAGGACCTCGCGGGCCTCGGCCGCACGGGCGATCAGCACCGGCTTTCCCACGAGCTGCAGCTTGTCGAGCTCCTCCACGAGCTCCTCGGCGACGAAGCGCTCCGGAACGATGTCGGCGAGCACGCCGAAGGCCGCGAGGGCCGCCGCGGTCCCCCCGCCGATCGCCGCGACGCTCGCGTTGGCGAGCGCCCGCGCGTCCCGGCCCTGGGCCGCCATCGCTTCGAAGAGCAGGTTGACCCCGTTCGCGCTGGTCAGGCAGACGAGCGCATAGGCGTGCAGGCTCTCGACCGCCCGCCGGACCTCTTCTGAGTCGATCCGCGGCTCGATCCGGATCGCGGGAAGCTCGATCGGCTCGGCGCCCAGCGCGTCGAGGCGTCGGGCCAGCTCGCTCGCCTGTGCCCGGGCGCGCGTCACCACCACCCGCTTGCCGTGCAACGGACGGCCCTCGAGCCAGGCGATCCGCTCCCGACGGGCAGCCACCGGGCCAACGATCGTCACCGAAGGCGGTTTTAGGCCGGCTTCCTCGGCCGCGGCGGCGATGCCTCCCAGCGTCGAGCTTACGGTCCGCTGGCCGGGCAGCGTGCCACGCTCGACGACCGCGGCGGGCTCGGCCGGATCGCGGCCGGCGGCGACCAGCGCCCGGGCGATCTGCGGCAGCGCCTTGACGCCCATGTAGAAGACGAGCGTCCCCGGGAAGCGCGCCAGCGCCTCGTAGTCGAGCGCCGAGTCCTCCTTCTCAGGATCCTCGTGCCCGGTGACGAAGGCGACGGCCGAGGCGTCGTCGCGATGGGTGACCGGGATGCCGGCATAGGCCGGCGCCGCTACGCCCGCGGTCACTCCGGGGACGACCTCGAAGGGGATCCCGGCGGCGGTCAGCGCCTCCGCCTCCTCGCCGCCTCGCCCGAAGACGAAGGGATCGCCACCCTTCAGCCGGACGACGATGCTCCCCTGCCGCGCCCGGTCGATCAGCAGCTCCTCGATGCCCTCCTGCGCCACGCTCATCGCGCCAGGCTCCTTGCCGACGTAGAGAATCTCGGCGTCCGGCCGGGCGGCGGCCAGGGCATCCTGGGGGATCAGGCGGTCGTGAACGATCACGTCCGCGGCCACGATCAGATCGAGCGCGCGGATGGTCATCAGGCCGGGGTCGCCGGGCCCCGCGCCGACCAGGTAGACGATTCCGGGGCCGTCGTTCACGTCCCCACCGCCATCGACTCGGCGCGGGCCAGGATGTCCGCCGCTCCCGCCGCCTTCAAACGGTCCGCGAGGGCGACGCCGAGTCCCTCGGGGTCGGAGGCGTCCTCCTCCAGCTCATCGCGGAGCCACTCGCTGCCATCCGGCAGTCCGCAGAAGGCCCGCAGGCGCATGCGTCCGCCGGTCTCGAGCGTCGCGTTCGCGCCCAGCGGCGTGTTACAGCTCGCGTCGAGGGCTGCGACCAGGGAGCGCTCGGCGGTCAGCAGGCCGAGCGCGGCACGGTCGGTGATCGACTCGGCTGCCGTCGTGGCCCGGTCGTCGGCGTGCCGCGACTCGATCGCGATCGCACCCTGGCCGGGCGCCGGGACGCATTCATCGGGCTCGATGGCGAATGAGATCTCCTCGGCCCGCCCGAGGCGGCGGAGGCCGGCCGCCGCGAGGACGAGGCCGTCGAGGTCGCCCGCCTCGTATCGAGCGAGCCGGGTGTCGACGTTGCCCCGCAGCTCCACGACCTCGAGGTCCGGCCGTCGCACCAGGATCTGGGCCCGGCGGCGCAGGCTCGAGGTGCCGATCCTCGCACCCTCGGCCACCTGGCCGAGCGAGGTGACTTGTCCCACGAAGGCGTCGCGTGGGTCCTCCCGCTCGGGCACCCCGGCGATCTCCAGGCCCTGGGGGAGCTCCGTCGGGAGGTCCTTGGCGGAGTGAACCCCGAGGTCCACCTCTCCGTCGAGCAGCGCCCTCTCGATCTCCCGGACGAAGCGCGCCTTGTCACCACCAGTCGGACCGGCTTGCGCCCGGCCGCCCCGGGAAGCGGAGCGGAGGAGGCGGCCGTTGTCAGGCGCCTTGACCGGCACCACCTCGGCGCCCCCGAGTGCCTTGGCGACCGCGTTCGCCTGGGCGAGGGCGAGGGCGCTGCCGCGCGTCCCCAGGCGGAGCGGCCGTTCAGCCACGGTCGCTGCGACGACGCCTCTCGTCGAGGGAGGCGACGTCCGCGCCCTCGCCGGACTCGGCCTCGGGCTCGGTGCCGGCGTCGAGCCCGAAGAGCTCCCGGAGCGCGCTCACCTGCAGGTAGGCGTCCTCGCGGTCGGCGGCCCCTTTGAGGCGCACCGTCGGTTCGTGCAGGAGCCGGTTGGCGATCGCATGGGCGAGCATCTCGACGCGCTCCCGGTCGGTCGCCGAGAGGCTCTCCCAACGGGTCGCGTTCTCAGCCAGGATCTGCGAGACGATCGCCCCGGCACGCTCCCGCAGCGCCACGACGGTCGGCATGACCTCCTGGGACCCGAGCCAGCGCTCGAACCGGCTCAGCTCGGAGTCGAGGATCCCGCTCGCGCGGCGCGCCTCGGCCTCGCGGCCGGACGCGTTGCGCTCGACGATCGCCTGCACCTCGTCCACGTCGTAGAGGCTGACCCCCTCTATCTCACGGCACTCCGGATCGATGTCGCGCGGGACCGCCAGGTCGATGACCAGCAGCGGCGCGCCTTCGCGCTGGCCCATGATCAGCCTGAGCTCCGAGCGCTCGATCAGGTGGTGGGGCGAGTTGGTGGTCGAGACGACGATGTCGGCGCTCGCCAGCTGCGTCGGCAGCTCGTCGATCCGCACCGCCTCGCCGCCGAAGCGCTCGGCCAGTGAGATCGCCCGGTTGTAGCCGCGGTTGGCGATGAAGACGGCGTCCGAGCCGCGCGCGGCCAGTGCTCGGGCGGTGAGCTCCGAGGTCTCGCCCGCACCGATCAGCAGGACGCGACGGGCCGAGAGGTCGCCCAGGTTGCGCTGGGCGAGCTCGACGGCCACGGATGGGATGGAGACGCCCTTTTCGCCGACCGCGGTCTCGGTCCGGACCCGCTTGCCGGCCGCGAGGGCACCGCGGAACATCCGGTTGAGGATCGGGCCGGTGGCCCCCTCGACCAGAGCCAGCTCGTAGGCGCGCTTCACCTGACCCTGGATCTCGGCCTCGCCGACGATCATCGAGTCCAGTCCCGCCGTCACCCGGTAGAGGTGCCTCGCGGCCTCGGCACCGCGGAACGAGTAAAGGGGCCCGAGCAGCTCCGTCGGCCGGATTCCGGCCTCGCGGGCGAGGACCCCGAGGCCCGCCGTCTCGGCCTCGACCAGGTCGGTCGCGACCAGGTAGAGCTCGGTCCGGTTGCAGGTGGAGAGCGCCGCCGATTCGCTGATCGGCTCCTCCGATACGAGTGCGTTCAGCACGCCGGCGGCCTTGCCCTCCGTGAGGGCGAGTTGCTCGCGAAGCGAAAGGGAAGCGGTGCGATGGGAGACGCCGAGCACGAGTAGGCCGCTCATCGCTGCCCCTGGCGCACGGTCTCAATCTCGTGCTCGCGCTCGTGGATCTGGCCGACGTCGTGCTCGGCCGGGCGAGGCGGTGGCCGCTCCGCGAGCTCCGCCAGCGAGCCGAGCTCGCGCTGGATGCGAGCGAGCTTGGCGGCCATGATCGCGACGTAGACCAGCAGCAGCAGCAGGAAGACCAGATAGGCGCCTCCCACATAGCGGTCGGCGCTCTCGATCGCGAGCAGCGGGATCATGCGGTCGCCTCGAGGGCCCTGCGAATCCGCTTCAGGTTGGCCGAGGCCGCCTTCGCGTCGAGCTCGAACCACACCAGTGTGCTCCAGAGCAGCGCCATCCCGGCCAGGCAGACGAGGAACGGGAAGAGCATCGAATCAGGCAGCCCGCCCGCCGAGGAGAAGGTGCGCGGGTGGATCAGCGGCTGGGCCAGGCGGACCGCAAGAAAGTTGAGCGGCACGAAGGCGCCGGCTGTGATGGCGAAGACCGACGCGTAGCGGGCCTGGCGGTCGCGGTCCTCGATCGCGTAGCGGAGCGGGTAGTAGGTCGCGTAGAGCAGGAAGACGATCAGGAAGCTGACCAGGGTCGGCTCCTTCCACTCCCACCAGACGCCCCACGACCCCTTGGCCCAGATCGCTCCGGTGAGCAGGACGGCGAAGCCGAAGATCACCGAGATGTGGATCGAGACGTAGGCGCGGGCGTCATGCTTCGGGTCACCGGTTCGCAGGTGCCTGATGGCGTGTATGGCGGCCACGATCCAGCCGCACAAGGCCACCGTCGCAAGCGGCACGTGCAGATAGAAGATCTTCTGGATGAATCCCTGGTCGGCGTCCTCCGGGGCGGCGAAGAAGGCGAGCGCATAGCCGGCGACCAGGACCGCGACGGTCGCGATCGCCAGGCGGCGCAGCGTTATCGATTTGAGGGAGTTGGCCATCCGGTGTCCGTGGCTAGTCGTCCAGCAGGAAGTCGAAGGTCGCGTAGCCGACCAGGAGGAAGATCAAATCGTAGAGGCCGAGCAATCCGAGCCATGTACCGAAGCGCCCGTAGTCCGGCCCGCCCGCAGCGAGCAGATGCTCGCCCGCCCCGGCTGCCGCGATCACCAGCGGTACCAGCAGCGGAAGCAGGATCAGCGGCGCCAGCAGGTCCCGCGCACTGGACATCGTCGCGATCGTGGAGATCAGCGTCCCGGTGGCGGCCAGGCCGATGTCCGCGAGCAGGAGAACCAGGGCGAAGGGGAGCAGTCCCGACGCCGTATCCAGGAAGAAGAGCGCGAAGATCGGCACGGCGACCAGTTCGAGCACCACCAGGTAGATCACCAGTGCGCTGGCCTTCGCTGCGAAGAGGACCGTGCGGTCGACGGGAGCGAGCCGGACGAGGTCGAAACCGCCCTCCTCCCGCTCGGCGACGAAGAGGCGGTTGATGGCGAGAAGGGCCGCGAACAGAAGTGTCGGCACCAGGACGCCGGCCGCGAGTTCTCCGTCGAGGCTGGTCCGATCGAGCCCGAAGCGGAAGATGACGAAGGCGGTGATCGCGAACAGGGCCATCGCAGGGAGCGAGCGCAAGGTGCGCAGCTCCACCCGCAGGTCCTTACGCAGCAGCGCGGCGAACGGGGTCATCCCAGCTCCAGGACGAAGTCAGCGGCTTCCGCGGCGGTCCCACGTTCGTGGCTGACCAGCACGCGCGTCCGGCCGTTCCCGGCGGCGATCAGGGGAGCGAGCCGTCGCCGCGCCTCCGTGTCGAGATGGGCCTCGGGCTCATCGAGCAGGAGCAGCTCCGGCTCGTGGAGCACGGAGCGGCAGATGTCGATCCGCTGCTTCATCCCGGCGGAGAGCTCGGCGACCCGATCGCCCGCCCGGCCGCTCATGCCAACCGCCTCGAGGAGAGCATCGATTCGAGGCCCTGCCCGATCGGATTCGATCCCGTGCAGCGCGGCGGCCAGCGCGAGGTTCTCGCGCGGGCTCAGGTCCCGGTAGAGCAACGGCTCGTGGCCCAGATACCCGACGCGGCCGCGCAGCCGGTGGGTTTCCTTGGGCAGGCTCCAGCCGAGCACCGAGACAGCTCCTGAGGTCGGCCGCAGCAGCCCGGCGAGGATGCGGAGCAGGGTCGATTTGCCGGAACCGTTCCGGCCGAGTACCGCCACGCTCTGCCCCGGCTCGACCCGGAGGTCGATCGCCGCGAGGGCCGTCCGGTCACCGAATTCCCGGCCCAGCCCCGCCAGCTCGATCGCCGGCTCGAGCTCCCGGTTCGCCGGGGTGGCCTCAGCCGAGCGACGCTGCAGCGCTGTCCGCTCCATCATCGAAGCGAATCTAGCGCTGTGTGGGCGTCGCAGCGCCTACGCGCGGAGGCAGTAGCCGTAGGCGGTCAGCGTGGCCCCGGAGCCCCAGCTGTAACCCGCGGCCGACCAGGTCCCGTCCTGGTTGATCATGCCGTTCGTCAGGAAGGTGGTGATCGACCGGTTGCTGCTGAAGCCGCCGGCCGTCATTCGCGTACCGGGTGGGCAGGTCGGCGTGGTCGCCGACCCATAGCCGGCGGGGAGCGAGGTCGACTGCGAGACCTCGCTGATCAGGGGCCTCTTGCTGCGAGTGCAGTAGGCGATGGCTGTGAGCTCGCCGCCGAAGGCGCCGAAGGCGTGGCCGACGGCGCGCCAGGACTTGTCCGAGATCGCGCGGGACTCGATCACGTAGTTGCCGCCCTGCGAGGTGAAGTCGGTCCGCTGGAAGCCGCCCGAGAACAGGTGACGCCGCCCCGGGCAGGTGGCGACCACGGTCTTGGTCTGGCCCGGCTTCACGTACTTGGTCTTGTGCGGCGGGGTCACGTGCCCGAGCCTGGGGCCGCACACGACCTGCAGGGTCACGTTCCGCGGCTGGGTGCTGCGGTGGTCGGGGTCAAAGAGCACGGCCGTGACGTGCCAGCCGCCCTGCACGCCGAGCCGTTCGTAGGACTGCGGGTAAACGCCCTCACCACCGGCACTGGGCGGCGGGAAGGCGGTCATCCCTCCTCCGAGCGGCCGCTGCCTGCCCGGACAACCGACCGTCAGGCGCTGCTTCCGGTCGGGCCTGCTCAGGGTGAAGTTCTTGCTCCCGATCGTGACCGAGCCCGCGACTATCGCCTTCGAGTCATGGGCGCGGCTGCCCAGGGCGGAGCCCGCGCTCAGAACGCCGACCAGCAGCACGACTAACAACGCGGCGGCCGCGAGGAGAGGGTGGAAGCCTCGATCGGCGGTCATGGCTTAGCGACTCCCAGTTGTTTGGCCCTATCGGCATCCGGCCGGGCCAGCTACTCAAAGGAACGTCTTCGGTACCCATCACATGCAGCGGGGTACGACGAACTCAGTCCGACTGTTCGTCTGCTCGTCGAACCATCCTCTTTCGTTGCTTACGGGGTTAGCTGACGGGCTCGCGCTGAAAGATCGCGCTACTCGGCGCACTGGCCGCGATTCGCCCCAACTTGTGGTTCCCCCGATCTCCGGCCCATTCCGTTTGGCGGAGATTCAGCGGAAAAGCGACGGCACTGTAGCAAGGCTCCGCACACCCTCCACCCACTATTCAGGTGGTTCTCCCTATTTGCGCCAAAACCGGGCAAACCGCCGGTTTCTAGGCGCCTTTGCGCATCGTTCGGCGGGTCACCTCGAGCAGGGGCTTGATGCCCTCACGCAGCGCCTGCAGGCGCTTTCCGTTGCGGCTGTAGAGGACCTGGGCCGAGTAGCGAATGGCGTCTCCCAACTTGCGGTCGTACGGCTGCCACCACATGTCGCGCGCCCAGCCCGGCTCCCAGGCGAGCTGCTTGATGTTGACGCACTCGTAGAAGCCGAATTTGGAGTGCGAGCGGCCCAGGCCCGAGTCCTTGACCCCGCCCCAGGCGCACACGCAGGCGCCGTGCGAGAAGGAATGATCGTTGATCCAGACCATCCCGGACTCGATCTGGTGCGCCATGCGCTCGCCCTTGGGGCGGTCCTTCGTCCAGATTGATGCCCCGAGGCCGAACTCGGAGTCGTTGGCGAGCTCGACCGCCTCCTCCTCGGAGTCGACCGTGACAATGGGCAGCACCGGCCCGAAGATCTCCTCCTTCATGATCCGCATCTCATGGGTGACCCCGGTGAGGACGACCGGCGCGATGAAGCTGCCCTCCATCCCCTCGACCTCGGTCGGGCCGCCGGTGTGCTTCGTGGCGCCGTTCTCGACCGCGTCGTCGACGAGCTCGTTGACGATCTTCGCCTGCTCCTCGGAGACCATCGGGCCGATCTCGGTGGTCCACTCGCGCGGGTCACCCACCGTGAGCCGCTCGGTCTCGCGCACGACACCCTCGATGAAGGTGTCGGAGACGTCGCGGTGCACGTAGACACGCTCGATGCCCGAGCAGGTCTGGCCCGCGTTCGCGAATCCGCCCCAGACCGCGCCGGAGATCGCGTTGGGGAGGTCGGCGTCCGGACAGACGATCTGCGGATCCTTGCCGCCGAGCTCGAGCACCGAGCCCTTCATCCGCTTGGCGCAATCGACCCCGACCTTGCGGCCGACCTCGACCGAGCCGGTGAAGAAGATCTTGCCCGCGGTGGACTTAACGAGCGCGCCCCCGATCCGGCCGCCGCCGTGCACCGTGCGAACGAGTCCCTCGGGCAGGCCGGCCCTTTCGAAGGTCTGGCGGATCCGCTCCCCGAGGAGCGGTGTCAGGCTCGCAGGCTTGAGGACCACGCCGTTGCCGGCCATCAGGGCGATGGCCACCTCGCCGAAGGGGATCGACCAGGGGTAGTTCCAGGGGGCGATCACGCCGACGACGCCGATCGGCTCATACGTCAACTTGGCGCTCTTCGACTTCAGGAAGAGCGGCATGGAGAGCTTCTCGTCGGCGAGGATCTCCGGACCGTTGTCGGCGACCCACTTGAGCGAATCGACGGTCGGGAGGAGCTCCATCGTGTAGCTCTCGACGCGCGGCTTGCCCTGCTCGTTGGTGAGCAGCTCCGCGATCTCGTCGAGGTCCTCTAGCAGGACGTCGCCGGCGCGGCGCATGTAGCGGGCGCGGTCCTCGAGCGTGAGTGCCGCCCAGAAGGGCTGCACCTCGGCGACGTCGTCGACGACCCCCTGCACCTTGGCCGGGGTCAGGGTCTCAACGGTCCCGACCAGCTCGCCCGTCGCGGGATTGAACGACTCGAGCGCTGCGTTTGACTTGGAACGCGTCTGAGACCCGGCCTTCTTTCCGGACTTGGCGGGGGCGGAGCCGTTGCCGCTCCGGTCGTCCGCCTCCGACTTCCGCCCAGTACCGGTCTTGCTGGAGCTGGCCTCCATCGCTTGCTTCCTCTCGTCGCTTGCGCTCGGTCGGGGCGATTCTACGTGGCCCTGGCGGCGGGATTCACCCGAGGGTCGGTGTCCACCTCGGGCACAGCGGCCTCCCGCCGAGGCCGCTGTCTCCCTCCTCCCGCTCTGTAGCCCGACGAAAGAATGGAGGCCGAGAGCAATCCCCGAGCTCCCGGCCTCCGTGTCCACTCCCCGGCTTTTACGCGCCGGCTCCGGCGAACCGCCACACATGCCAGAGCGTCAGACGATCCTCAGAACACGCCCTCCTCGGAAAGGTTGCGCCGGCGGCGGGGTGACTCGTCTCCGCTCTTAACCTGCGGCTAACGCTTGCCGAGCAGCTCACGCAGCCGCTCGAGGCGCTCCCGGAGCTCGGCCTCGAAGCCTCGCTCGGTCGGCTCGTAGAAGCGCTCGGCACGCACGGTCTCGGGCGCCAGCGGCTGGTCGGTGACCGCGTCGCGCTCGCCATGTGGGTAGCGGTAGCCATCGCCCCTCCCGAGCTGGCGCGCGCCCGGGTAGTGCGCGTCCTGGAGGTAAGGCGGGGGCTCCGCCGCGCCGTGCTCGCGAACGTGCGCGGACGCCCGCGAGATGGCCCGCGTCGAAGCGTTCGATTTCGGCGCCAACGCCAGGTAGGCGGCGGCCTGCGCGAGGTTGAGGGTGCACTCGGGGAGCCCGACCCGGTCGACGGCCTGCGCCGCCGCGGTGGCGATGACCAGGGCCTGCGGGTCGGCGTTGCCGACGTCCTCGGAGGCGAAGATCACCATCCGCCGCGCGATGAAGCGGGGGTCCTCGCCGCCTTCCAGCATCACCGCCAGGTAGTAGATCGAGGCGTCGACGTCGGAACCCCGGGTCGCCTTTATCCACGCCGAGATGTAGTCGTAGTGCTTGTCGCCCTCGCGGTCATAGAGCAGGGCCTTGCGCTGCAGAGCGTCTTCGACCGCGGCGATCGTGACCTCGCCCTCGCCGGCCGCCTGGGTGGTCTCGACCGCCCGCTCGAGTGCCGCCAGGGCGACCCGCGCATCGCCGCCGGAGCGCGCAGCGAGCATCTGGAGCGCCTCGGCCGGAACGGCCGGCGCCTCCGGGAGCCCGCGCTCGTCGCTCAGCGCGCGACGCAGCAGGTCCGCGATCTCCCCCTCGGTCAGCGGCCGGAACTCGTAGATCTGGGCGCGCGAGAGCAGCGCCGAGTTGACCTCGAAGTACGGGTTCTCGGTGGTCGCCCCGATCAGCGTGATGAGGCCCTCCTCGACGGCTGGAAGGAGGGCGTCCTGCTGGGCCTTGTTGAAGCGGTGGATCTCGTCGAGGAAGAAGATCGTCGGGCGCCCGGAGCCGCGCCGCTCCTCCGCGCGGGCGATCACCTCCCGGACCTCGGCGCGCCCGGCGTTGACGGCCGAGAGCTCCTCGAAGGCCCCCTCGACGCGGGCGGCGATGATCCGCGCCAGGGTCGTCTTCCCTGTGCCCGGAGGGCCGTAGAAGATCGCCGAATGGGGCTCGCCTGACTCGATCGCCACGCGCAGGGCCGAGCCGACGCCCAGCAGATGCGACTGCCCTACGAACTCATCGAGGTCACGGGGTCTCATCCTGGTCGCCAGCGGCGCCTCCTCGGGCGGGACTCCGGTGCGGGGGGTCTCGCCGCCGGTCTCGAAAAGGCGCTCACCCATCGGCGGCCAGCCTCTCCGCGGTCTCAATCGCGTCATCGAGAGTGGCGTAGACGTGGAACCGGAGGGCCCGACCGTCCCGGAACTGGTACATCCAGCCGAACACCGAGTCGATCTCGACCCCGCTGCCGGCTCCCCGCCCCACGACGTGCACCGGGACCACGACGATCGAGTCCCCGACGTCGATCATCTCCAGCAGCTCGTAGTTGATCTCGTCCCAGGCTTCCTCCCACTGCCCAACCCACTGCCTGAACCCATCGAACCCCCGGTAGGTCCCGGAGTTGACGATCCCGGCGTCCCCGTGGATCTCGCCCTCCGGATCGATCACCGTTCGCAGCGCCACATCGTCGCCGCTCATGTACGCGGTGAGCATCCTCTGCACCAGCTCCCGGTTGGAACTCGACCCGTTCACCCCGTCAAGTATGAGACCACTTGGAGTCCCGCCGGCTTGGACGCACTGGAGCTGATCGCGGTCCTGGTCTGGTCGTTCGCTGTCTCGTTCTTAGGGGCGCCCGTCGCTCGGTACGCTGGGCCGATGGAGGAGGGCACCGCCACGACCGCTGTTCCACCGGGCCTGGGGCCCTCTGCCGTCGAGCTGCTCGGCCGACTGATCCAGACCAATACCGTCAACCCGCCCGGCAATGAGGGCGAAGCCCAGGGGTTCCTGCACGAGCGCCTGACCGCTGCGGGATTCGAATGCGAGTTGCTCAGTGCCGAGCCGGGTCGCCCCAACCTTCTCGCACGCCTCCGTGGGGCCGACGACGGCCCGACGCTCGCCCTGCTCGGCCACCTCGACACCGTTCGCGCCGACCCCGAGGAGTGGACCTTCGACCCCTGGGCCGGCGACGTCCTGGACGGCTGGGTCCGGGGCCGTGGCGCGCTCGACATGAAGGGCCAGGTCGCCGCCGAGGTGGCGGCCTGCATCGCCCTGGGGGAGAGCGACTGGCGCCCCGCGAGCGGGGAGCTGCTCCTCGTGCTCACCGCGGACGAGGAGGTCGGCGGCGGACTCGGCGCAGGTTGGCTCTGCGAGGAGCACCCGGACAAGGTGCGCGCCGATTTCGTGGTCAACGAGGGTGGCGGCGGGAGCGTCGAGCTGGGCGGCCGCCGGCTCTACACGCTCAGCGTCGGCGAGAAGGGGATCTTCCGCATGAGGCTGCGCGCCCATGGCCGGGCGGGTCACGCCTCGGTCCCCCGGATCGGGGACAACGCCCTGCTCAAGCTCGCCGGTTACATCTCGGCGCTCGCCGAGCAGCCCGAGCCGGAGGCGACGCCGGTCGGGGAGGCGCTGCTCGAGGCGCTGATCGGCGAGCCGTTCACCGGCGAGGAAGGGGTGCGAGCCGGGCTGGAGCGCCTGCGCGCCGACCAGCCGGCGATCGCGAGCTTCCTGGTCGAGCCGATGCTGAGCGTGACGCTCGCCCCGACCATCGCCCAAGCTGGACGGAAGGCGAACGTGATCCCGTCCGAGGCCGAGGTGCTGATCGACTGCCGGGTCCCGCCGGGATACGGCGAGGAGGAAGCGCTCGGGGCGCTCCGGGGGCTGATCGGCGAGGGCGACTACAGCGTCGAGTTCAACGAGGGGGTGGTCGGCAACAGCTCGCCGCTCGACTCGCCACTCTCGGATGCGATCCGCGAGTGGATCGGCGAGGTCGACCCCGGGGCGGGCATCGCACCGATCGTGATGCCTGGCTTCAGTGACAGCAACCCGTTCCGTACCGCCTTCCCCGACGCGGTTGTCTACGGCTTCTGTCCGCACCGGGAGATCGACCTGCTGGAGGCTGTGCCCCTGGTCCACGGTGCCGACGAGCGGGTGCCCGTCTCCGATATCGAGCTTTCGGCGAGCTTCTTCTACGAGCTCTCCCGAAGGATGCTCGCGTGAGCGACGCAAGCCAGGACGGCCATGGTGGACCCGCCCAGGAGCAGGAGTACGTCCTGCGGCTCGGCGGGATGGCGCTTCGCAACGGCCTCCTGATCCACGGGCCCACCTCATGGGCCGCCGCGGCGCGTGACGACGCCGGTGAGATCCAGGTGGCCTCGGGCCCGAAGCCCGCGCTGGCACCCGAGCTCGCCGTGCGACTGCCTCTCCTGCGGGGGCCGCTGCGCCTGGCCGAGGCCTTCATCCTGATCCCGATGGTCCGGATGAGGCTGCGGGCGGCGCGGCTGCCGTTGGAGGACGTCCGGGTGATCGCAGCGATGCTGATCGCCTCGAGCGCCAGCCGGGCGCTCCGCCGCCGCGGGTCCAGCGCCGCGAACGAGCTGATGCAGGCGGCTCTCGGGCTGGCGCCGGCGATGGTCGCGCTCAGCGACCGCGACCTGGCCGCCTATCACGGCGTCGAGCACAAGGCGATCGGCGCCTATGAGGCCGGCTCGGACGACCCGGCCTCCGCCACCAAGGAGCACCAGCGCTGCGGGTCCAACCTGGTCGCGCCGATGCTGGTCCTCTCGGCCGCCGGCCAGCTCCTGCTGGAGCGCGCGCTCGAGCGGCCGGGGCCGGTGGCGCGGGCGGCCGTGGGCGTCGCGAGCGCGTCGCTGGCGGCCGAGATGTTCGCCTGGAGTGAGCGCAACCCGGAGACCTCGGCGGCGCGCGTCTTCCACCGCCCGGGACACGAGATCCAGAGGCTGATCGCGACCAAGGAGCCAACCCCCGAGCAACTCGAAGTCGGGATCGCGGCGCTGCGCGAGATCCTGCGGGTGGAGCAGGAGGCGGACGGCGAGAGCAAGCCGAGCGATCCACTGCCCGCTACGTAGACTCCACGCCCATGCTCGGCCGGATCGATCACATCGGCGTCGCCACCGAGGACCTCGACGGGGCGGTCGCCCTCTATGAGGGGACCATGGGGATGCCCGTGTCCCACCGTGAGACCGTCGAGAGCCAGGGTGTCGAGGCGGTCCTGCTCGACGTAGGCGAGGGCCACGTCGAGCTGCTGCGGCCGCTCGGGCCGGACACGCCGGTGGGCAAATACCTCGAGAAGAAGGGGCCCGGACTGCATCACGTCGCCTACGCCGTGGACGACATCGAGGGCGTGCTCGAGAGCCTCAAGTCGGCCGGGATCGAGTTGATCGATTCCGAGCCGCGGGCGGGGATCCGTGACTCCCGCGTCGCCTTCGTGCACCCCCGCTCGACCGGCGGGGTGCTGACCGAGATAGTCGAGCCGCGAGAGAGTCACTGATGGCGGCTGGCCGGGTCGAGATCGGATTCTCCGGTGGTCAGGTGGTCGCCGTCCGGATGAGCGACGACAAGGTCAAGGACCTGCGCGAGGCGCTCGACAAGGCCGACGGCTGGACCGACATCGAGACCGAGGACGGCGCGGTCGCACTCGACCTCCGCCAGGTCGTCTTCCTGCGCGGCGCGCCCGGCGAGCACCACATCGGTTTCACCGGGTGAAGCTGCGCCACCTGGTGCTCGGCGGTACGACGGCCGTCGCCGGGGCGGCGCTCTGGTGGCGCAAGAACCCCTCGGCCTGCCCCTATTCGCAGCGCTTCTGGGTTGAGGCGCCGCACCCCCTGATCACCCGGGCGCGGCTCCACGAGATCCTCGAGCCGCGGCCCGGCGAGCGGATTCTCGAGGTAGGCCCCGGGACCGGCTATTACACCCTCGACGCCGCCGACTGGGTGAAGCCGGGCGGCGAGGTCGACATCCTCGACCTCCAGCGGGAGATGCTCGATCACACCATGGGGCGCGCCGGCGAGCGCGGCCTGGTCAACATCACCCCGACACAGTCGGACGCGACGTCGATGCCGTACGAGGACGGGACCTTCGACGCCGCCTACCTGGTGACCGTGCTGGGCGAGATCCCGGACCAGGACGCCGCCCTCAGGGAGCTCGCTCGGGTGTTGAAGCCCGGGGGCCGCCTGGTGGTTGGGGAGCTGCTCGGCGATCCGCACTACGTCAGGCTGGCGTCGCTGCGCCTGCGGGCAAGCGGCGCCGGGCTCGGCTTCGAGCGGCGGGTCGGGAACGCGCTCGGCTACTTCGCTCGCTTCTCGAAGCGCTAGGCGCGGTCCTTACGATCCGGCCAGAGCGGTCCAGAGCCGCTCCTCGGCGTCAAGCACCCGCTCGGCGGCAGCGCTGAT
This sequence comes from uncultured Solirubrobacterales bacterium, assembly GCA_963728755.1. Classification (GTDB taxonomy): domain Bacteria; phylum Actinomycetota; class Thermoleophilia; order Solirubrobacterales; family 70-9; genus DASUPK01. The sequence goes on from CAVSLI010000008.1 coordinate 29,375, forward strand.
CGCCTTCCAGTGCTCGGCATCCGGTTGATCGGGCTCGCTGCCGGTTCGGGCGGCGACCGCGAGCTCGGTCCACTCCCCGGCCGCCTCGGCCGCGATCGCTGACTCCCCGTATCCGGCTTCGCGAAGGAAGCGCGAGTACATCTCCCGGAAGTTGCCGCCCCCGGTCCCACGCCGCTCGATCACCTGGTAGAGGAAGCGCGCGCACCACTGCCAGTCCTCCGCCGTCTCCGGCCAGCCGCCGACCTCGGCCGTGAAGCGCCGCAGCGACGGCAACCCCTCGAACTCGCCGAGCGGCGGCTCGAGCATCTGGGTCGCCGCTCGCTCGATCGCCCTCGGGGCGCGCGCCAGCAGGTCGTCGCGGTCGATCTCCGTGCCTTCGGGAACGTCTATCGCATGACCCTCGAGCGGGAAGATCGGCTGCTGAGAGTGCCGCGCCTCGCGGAGGCCCTCGAGCGAGGTGGTCTGCAGGTCCTCGAACGCGGTGTCGGAGACCCAGGCGAGCTCCTCGTCGTAGCCGGCCAGCACCACCGCGTGCCCCGGAAAGTGGGCCGAGCGGCCATAGTGGTCGAGGTAGTAGAGGTCGGTGAGCAGCAGCATCGGCCTGGCCTGGTCGATCGCCTCCTTCGCCATCTCCCAGGAGGCGTCGGGGTCGGCGGCGGTGCGTAGTCGCAGCGGAACGCCGGTCAGCTCAAGGAAGTTCTCCTCGAGCCTCGCGGCGCGGCCGTTAGTGAAGCGCGAGGGCGAGTGCTCGTCCAGGACCACGTAGTAGAAGCAGGCGCCCGCACCCAGGCCGAAGGCCATCTCCTCGGAGATCTCGACTCCGTGGAAGCCGAGCAGGTTGCGCAGGGCGGTCGAGCCGCAGTGGTTGCCCGGGAGGTGCCGGTAACCGGGCACCATCATCCTGTTCGCGGTTTCGGCCACGGGGTGATTCTCGCAGTCATCCCAGCCTGGCCCTGAGGCGCCGGTACTCGGCCCCCTATCCTGCGCCGCCGTGCTCGCCCGCCTCGACAGCCGCCTGCTCTACGCGATGCGAACCCGGTTCCACGGATCTGCTGCGGAGACCGTGGGCAGGTGGCTTGGGCGGCTCGGCGAGTACGGCGCAGTCTGGTTCTTGATCGGCATCGTCCTGGCCTTCATCGATCCGGACAATGGAGAGGATTGGGTCGTTGCGGGCCTCCTCGGGCCGATCTCGATTGGCCTCAACTTCGTCGTCAAGGTGATCGTCCGGCGGCCCCGGCCGGTGCTCGTCGGACTGCCGCCGCTCGGCGGTGCCCCGAGCTCGCTGAGCTTCCCCTCGGCTCACGCCACCTCGTCGTTCGCATGCGCCACCGCGATGACGCGGATCGCTCCTGAGGCGGCGATCCTCTTCGTCCTCGCGGCCGCGATCGCGGCCTGCCGCCCGTACCTGGGCATGCACTATCCCTCGGACGTGCTCGGCGGGGCGCTGCTTGGCACGGCCCTGGGCCTGCTCGCACCCCTCTAGGTGAGACCGTGCCGATGAAGATCGGGATCGTCGGCATGCCCAACGCGGGAAAGTCGACGCTGTTCAACGCGCTCACCGCGGCCGGGGCGGAGACCGGCGACTACCCGTTCACCACCGTCGAGCCCAACGTCGCCGTCGTCGGCGTGCCCGACGAGCGGCCCGAGAGGATCGCCGAGACGCTGGGCTCCACGGAGGTGGTCCACGAGACGATCTACTTCCACGACATCGCCGGCCTCGTCAAGGGGGCTTCGGAGGGCGAGGGACTCGGGAATCAGTTCCTCGCATCGATTCGTGAGACCGACGCGATCTGCCACGTGATCCGCGCCCACGGCGCAGGTTCGGTCGCCCATCCCGAGGGGCGGGTCGATCCTCTCGCGGACGCAGAGCTGATCGAGACGGAGCTGTTGGCCGCCGACCTCGAGTCGGCCGAGCGGCGCCTCGAGCGGGTCACCAAGCAGGCCCGCTCCGGCGGCAAGGAGGCCGTCGCCGAGCGCGAGTGGCTGCAGCGCGTCGTGGAAGCTCTGTCAGCAGGGCGGCCGGCGCGCGAGGTGCCGCCGCCCGAGGCGGCCCCGGACGCGCCCCGCAAGCTCTCCCCGCTGACCGCAAAGCCGGTCCTCTACGTCGTCAACGTCGATGAGGGTGTCACCGAGGCCCCGCCGGAGCTGGTCGCCCACGCGGAGCAGATGCGCGCGAAGGTCGTGGTGATCTCCGCGCGGGTGGAGGCGGAGCTGCGCGAGCTCGATCCGAGCGAGGCCGAGGAGATGCGCCACGAACTCGGCATCGAGCGCTCCGGGCTCGAGCGCCTGATCCGCGCGGCCTTCGAGTTGCTCGACCTGATCACGTTCTTCACCGCGGACACGGGCAAGGAGGCGATGGCCCGGACCCTGCCTCGTGGCGGCACCTCCTACGAGGCCGCCGGCCGCGTCCACACCGACATCCAGCGCGCCTTCGTCCGGGCCGAGGTCATCCCCTGGGACGAGCTCGTCGATGCCGGCGGGTACGCCGCCGCCCGTGATCGCGGCACCCTCCGGATCGAGGGCCGCGACTACGTCGTCGAGGACGGCGACGTGGTCCACATCAGGACGTAGCCGCGAGCGGCAGCGGATTAGAGTCGCGGCGATGAGCGCGCCTCGACCGACTGGGGACCGGCTGGCCGTGGTCTACGGCTACAGCCTTCCTGAGGGCGCGCACCCGGTGGAGGGTGAGCGGGTGAGCATCGATGCCGGAGGGGAGCGGCCCGTCGAGGCGATCAATGCGGGGGCTGCGAGGCTCGGACCCGGAGCTCTCCGCTGGTGACCTCGACGCGGACCTGGTCTACGCGGCGGGTGGCTCCGTGGTCGATACCACCGTCGTTGCCGGCCGGGTCCTGATGCGGGACCGGGTCGTGCCGGGCGCCGACGAGCTGGTCGCGGAGGTCCGTGCCAGAGCGACGCGCCTCACCTCCTGACGACCGATAGCGTCCCGGCCCGTGCGTACCCAGGCGCGGTTCCCGGAGGTCCCGGCCAAGGCCGGGCATTACGAGAGCTTCTATTTGAAGCTCACCCAGCCGGGTGGCGGCCGGGGCGCCTGGATCCGTCACACCGTCCACAAGCGCCCTGGGGAGCAGCCGACCTGCGCGCTCTGGTTCGTCCTCTTCGATGCGGAGGCCGCCGGCCCGCGCGCCACCAAGCGCCAGTTCGGCGCCGGCGAGCTCGGCGCGCCCCCGGATTCCTACGTCCGGGTGGCCGACGCCATCCTCACCGACGGAGCTGCGACCGGGCGGGTCGAGTCCCCCGTCCTCGAGGCCGGCTGGGACCTGAGCTTCTCCGACAGCCACGAGCCCTTCCACCACCTGCCCCGCGAACTCCTCTACCGCGCGCGCCTTCCCAAGACCAAGTTCCTGAGCCCCTATCCGGACGCGGTCTTCAACGGCCATCTCGAGCTCGATGGCGAGCGGATCGACGTGGAGGGATGGCGCGGGATGATCGGCCACAACTGGGGGTCAGAACACGCCGAGCGCTGGATCTGGGTCCAGGGATCCGGCTTCGAGGGCCGCTCGCCCGAGGACTATTTCGACATGGCGGTCGGCCGAATCAAGGTCGGCGGCGCGACCACGCCGTGGGTCGGCAACGCGATGCTGATGTTGGACGGGCAGGCCCACCGGCTCGGGGGCTTCGGGCACATCCCGAGCACGCACGTCTCGGAGCTGCCCACGGCTGCGAGCTTCATGCTGAAGGGGAAGGGCGTGGCATTGAGCGGCAGCGTCAGCGCCCCGGCGAAGGACTTCGTCGCCTGGATCTACGCCGACCCCGTCGGCCCCGAGCACAACACGCTGAACTGCTCGATCTCGGACCTCGAGTTGCGCGTCGAGGTCGACGGGCGGCCCCCGGAGACCCTGAAGGTCTCGCGCTCGGCGGCGTACGAGTTCGGCACCCGGGACAAGGACCACGGCATCCCGGTGCAGCCGTATCCCGACGGCTGACCCGGGGCCGCTACTTCTTCTTGAAGAACGCCCAGGTGTCCGGCAGCCCCAGCGCGCCGCGCAGCTGGGGGCCGTTGACGGTGGTGGTCCCGCCGGTGCCGATCAGGTCGGCGTGCACGATCCGCGGCGAGGTACCGCGTTGGGTCACCGCGATGCTCTTGAGCTTGCCGCGCAGCCCGATCGACCCGAGCGCGGCGTTCATCCGCCTGAGCGAGAACTTCCGCTTCCAGTGCTCATAAGGCGAGCCGGCCTCCGCCTCGTAGGGATCGTCGACGCCCCGTAGATACGGGATCGCGGGCTGGCCGAAGCCGAGCGAGGAGAGCTCGTTGTTCTCGGTGTGGCCGCCGGAAGTCGAGAAGAAGAAGGTCTGTGCGATCTTTGCCCCGTAGAGGACGACCTGCAGGTGCGTGGCGGCCACCGCTTGGTCGGTCTTGGCGGTCTCGGCAGCGACGCCCCCGTAGGCCTGGCTGCGGCTGTCGTCGTAGACGTCGAAGATGCCGCCGCGGACGCCGGTCGAGAGGGCGTAGGAGCGGGCCGCGATCGCCTGCGCCCTGAGCGTCTCCCGCGGCCAGGACGCCGGCGATTCCCTCGATATCACCCCACGGACGTAGTCCTCGAGCCCGACGACGTTGATCGCCTGTAGGGCGCTGCCCGACGTCCTCACCTCGAGCGAGCCGCGATAGGTGCCCTTGCCGGCGACCGTGACCGCGGGCGACCCCGCGGCGGTCATCGCGGCGCCGCAGCGGGCGATCCGTTTCCCCTTCTTGGAGCGCAGAACGACGCCGGTTCCCTTCCGCCCGGCGACGTATCCCTTGCCCGGCTTGAGCGCCGTGCCGCAAGCGGAGCCGGCACCGCGGAAGTGAGACGCTGCCGACGCCGTCGCGGAGCAGTACCCGGACCGACCTGTCCGCGGTCGTTCCGATCGTGGTGCCCGTGTAGTAGTGGGCGAGGATGTCCCGGTAGCCAAACCCGTGCTTCGCATAGCCGTAGGCGCCGTACTGGCTCATGCCGGCCCCGTGGCCGAAGCCGGCGCCCTTCACGACCCAGGCGCGGGGCTTGGCAGCCTTGTGGGCGCCTCCGCTCCGAACCAGGGACGAGGCCGTCGCCGGAAGTAAGAGAGCGACGAGCAGCGCCGCGAGCAGGATCATCCGGGTCCCCCGAAGCATCGCCCCTGGATAACGGCTCCGGCGGCGGGAAGTTGCGGCGTACCGGATCGAGCACGCTCGGCGGGCCCTGTGGCCATCTCGGCCCTCGGGCAGCCCGAGCGCGTGAGCTACGGTTGTGATGGGCATAAACAAGGAGAGGACGATGGCGACCGAGACGATTCAGGCCACCGATCACAAGCTCTACGTCGCCGGCGAGTGGATCGAGACCGGCGAGTGGTCGGAGGTGAAGGCTCCCTATGACGGCACTCTGATCGGCCGCGTGCCGAAGGGCGATGCGGCGCTCGTTGGGAAGGCGGTCGAGGCCGCCCGGGCAGCGTTCGACGCCGGCGGCTTTCCCGCCTATGAGCGTGCCGCGATGCTCGATCGCGCTGCCGAGCTGGTCGCCGAGCGCGAGGACGATCTCACGATGACGATCGCCGCCGAGGCGGGCAAGCCGGTGAAGGCGGCGCGGGTCGAGGCCCAGCGCTGCGTCTCGACGATGCAGTTCTCCGCCGTCGCCGCGCGCACCCTGACCGGCCACACGGTCCCGATGGAGGCCGGTGCGGCGGGCGAGGGCAAGCTCGGCATCGTGATCCGCGTCCCCTACGGGGTGGTCGGCGCGATCAGCCCCTTCAACTTCCCGCTCAACCTTGTCGCTCACAAGCTCGGGCCCGCGATCGCCGCCGGCAACGCCGTCGTCCTGAAGCCGGCCGGTCAGACGCCGATCTCCGCGATCAAGCTGGCGGAGATCTTCTACGACGCCGGACTGCCCGAGAGCTGGCTGCACGTCGTCTGCGGCTCGGGCTCGGACGTCGGCAATGCGATCGTGGAGGACGATCGGATCGGCGCGATCACCTTCACGGGATCCGCCCCGGTCGGCTGGAGCATCCGGTCGAAGGCTCCGCACAAGAAGGTCAACCTGGAGCTGGGCTCCACCGCCCCGCTGATCGTCAACGAGGACGGCGACTGGGAGGCCGCCGCGGACAAGGCGAAGCTCCACGCCTACTCCCACGCCGGCCAGAGCTGCATCTCGGTGCAGCGCATCCTCCTGCACCAGTCGGTTGCGGACCAGTTCACAGAGCGGTTCGTGAAGAACGTCGAGGCGCTGGTGACCGGCGACCCCATGGACGAGAACACCGACGTAGGACCGGTGATCTCCCAGGATGATCGCGACCGCGTCAAGGAGTGGATCGACGAGGCCGCCTCGCAGGGCGGCGAGATCCTCACCGGGGGCGAGCTGGTCGACGAGGACCGCTGCATCGCGCCGACGGTGATCAGGGGCGAGCCGAGGAAGGCCCACACCTGGAAGGACGAGATCTTCGGCCCGGTGGCGACGATCCACACCTTCGAGACGTTCGACGAGGCGCTGGAGATGGCGAACGACTCCCGCTACGGCCTGCAGGCCGGAGTCTTCACGCGGGACGTCGGCAACGCCCTGAAGGCGGGCGAGACCCTGGAGTTCGGCGGCGTCCTGATCAACGAGGTACCGACCTTCCGCACCGATCAGATGCCCTACGGCGGCGTCAAGGACTCGGGCAACACTCGGGAGGGCCCCGCCTACACGGTCCGCGAGCTGACCGAGGAGCGCCTGGTCACCTTTCAGGGCTAGCGGTCCGGCGGCGCCTACTCGTTCGGGCGCGCCATCTTGCGATGGTCGAGCGCCTCCCCGAGGATCTCATCGGAGACGCCCATCTCCCGCGCGACCTCCCGCAGCGGACGGCCGGAGGAATGGGCCTCCTTGACGATCTCAGTGGCCCGGTCGTAGCCGATGTGCGGATTGAGGGCGGTGGCGGTCGCCAGCGTCGCCTCCGCATGGCGCTGCAGCATCTCCTCGTTCGCCTCGATGCCGCTGACGCACTTCTGGTCCAGCGTCCGCGCGGCGGCGGCGAGCAGCTTGATCGAGTCGAGCAGGTTTCGGGCGATGAGCGGCACGCGCACGTTGAGCTCGAACTGGCCCTGGCTGCCGGCCATGGTGATCGCCGTGTCGTTGCCGATCACCTGATCGGCCACCTGGATCACGACCTCCGCGACCACCGGGTTGACCTTGCCGGGCATGATCGAGGAGCCCTTCTGTAGCTCGGGCAGCACGATCTCGGCGAGTCCCGCCCGGGGACCAGAGCCCATCAGCGCCAGGTCGTTGGCGATCTTGAGCAGCGAGACGGCGACGGTCTTGAGCGCCCCCGAGAGCTCGACGAGGGCATCGCGGTTGCCCTGTGCCTCGAACGGATCGGCCGGTTCGGAGATATCGAGGCCCGTGTCGGCGCTGAGCTTCTCGCGGACCCTTGCGGCGAACTCGGGATGGGTATTGAGGCCGGTGCCGGTGGCCGTGCCCCCGAGGGGGATTTGCCCGACGCGGCCGAGGGTGGAGCGGACCCGCTCGGCCCCCAGCCGGATCTGGGCGGCATAGCCGGAGAACTCCTGGCCGAGGGTGACCGGCACGGCATCCATCAGGTGGGTGCGTCCGGCCTTGACCAGGCCGGAGAACTCATCCGCCTTGCGCTCGAGCGCGGCGCGAAGCTCGTCGAGTGCCGGCAGCAGGTCGGAGTGGACCTCGCCCAGCGCCGCGAGGTGGACTGCGGAGGGAAAGACGTCGTTGGAGGACTGTCCCTGGTTGACGTGATCGTTGGGGTGAGCCCCTCCGCCGGCGAGCTCCGCGATCACCTCGTTCGCGTTCATGTTCGACGAGGTGCCCGAGCCAGTCTGGAAGACGTCGATCGGGAACTGATCGTCGTGCTCGCCGGCAGCGACCTCGTCGCCGGCATTGGCGATTCGCTCGGCGAGGTCCTCGTCGAGCTTGCCGAGCTGCGCGTTGGTGCGCGCGGCGGCCGCCTTGATCCGCCCCAGCCAGTGGATCACCGGCGCGGGGATCGGATGATCCGAGATCTGAAAGTTGTCAACCGCCTTCGTGGTCTCGCCCCCCCAGAGCTGGTCCGTGGTCTTCGCCTCCATTGTCTCGCAGGCTACCTAGCCGGACCTCTGCCCGGCGGCGTAGCCACGTCCGAAGGCGCGCTCGAAGCTCGCCGGCAGCGCCCCGCCGGTTTCGCTGAAGCGCGCCGACGAGTTGAGCCGCCTGACCAGCTCGGTGTGGATCGAATCGGCGCCCCTGCTCACCGCTCCGATCAGATAGCCGAGCTGCACCGACGCCGGCCCACCGGGATCGCGGCGGGCCTCGGCGTTGAGTTTGGTCGCGGCGACGATCATCTCTTGGCCGATGCTGGCCAGCTGTCCCGCCTGTTGCTGGGGCACGAGGCAGTCGGAGATCGGCGTCGTGCTGCCGAGCAGGACCGGTGCCGGAGCGCGCTCGAGGGCCTTCAGATACGCCTCGTTGCCGACCAGGCAAGAGGCCGGAGCCTGGTCGTCCTGACTGTTGCCACAGCCGGAGATCAGGGCGAACGTTGCACCCATCAGGAGGATGGCGACTCGCTCGAGCATCACCTGATCGTACGTACGTCCGCCGCGGGCCATAACTTGATCACTCGTGACCGACGAGGCGACGCCCCTTCGCCCCATCGATCCGCTCGCTCACCGTGCGCTCGAAGCGCTGGTGCGAGCCGAGGCGAATCTGACGCGTCGCCTTGCGGCGGACCTCGAGAGGATCGGCGTCTCGGCCACCGGCTTCACGATGCTGGTCCTCCTGACCAGCGCCGGTGGACGTCTCGAGCTGCGCACGATGCGCCGCCGCCTCGGTGCGTCGAAGGCGACCGCGACCGAGGTCCTCGACACGCTCGAGAATCGCGGCTTCGTCATCCGCAGCCGGCTGGAGAGCGATCGCCGGGCCGTGGCCGTCGCCCTTACGCAGGCCGGCTACAACCTGGTCACCCATGCCTTCCCGGCGCACGCCGAGCGGGTGCGGGAAGCCTTCGGCGTCCTGGACGAGGTCGAGAAGCGCCAACTCGCGGACCTCTGCCGCAAGCTCGACCGCGCCGCGTAGGTTCGCTAGCAGGCCGGAGGCTCGAATCAGTCGGTCCAGGCGGTGGCGAGCCTTGCGGGAGTCAGCCCCGAGAGAGCGACGCAGTCCCGCGTCATGTGCGCCTGATCGGCGTAGCCGAGCTCCGCGGCCATCCGCGCCAAGTCGCCATCTCGGGCGGCCATCTCGGGAACCCGCGCGACGAAGCGCCGGAACCGCAGCACGCGGTCGAGCGTCTTGGGCCCGTAGCCCACGGCGCGGTGAAAGCGCCGCCTGAGCTGGCGGTCGCTGATTCCGAGCGCCTCGGCGAGCCGGTCGACCCGGCTCCCGTCGAAGCCCAGACGGCGGGAAGCCGCGAGGACGAGGGGATCGAGCTGCTCCGCCTCGAGCCGGGAGGCGACCAGCCCTTCGAGCAGGTCGAAGGCCTGCTCCACTCGCTCGGTCTCGCCGAGCATTTCCTCCAGCTCGGCCGCGTCGGAGCCCAGCAGGTCCTCGAGGGGGGTGCGGGGGCGGTCGAGCACCTCGCTCGCCGGCATCCCCAGCACCGCTCCGGCCACCCCGGGCCGCAACCGAAGGCCGAGGATCGTCTGCCCCGGTTTCAGCGGGTTCGGCCGGGCGCTTCGGTCCAGACCCGCCACTATGAGCTCCCCGTCGCGCCAGAGCAGGTCGACGCAGCCGTCCGGCAGCACCAGCGTCGAAGGCTCCTTCGCCGTCTCGGTTACCTGCCGGACCCACCGGCAGGCGACCAGCGCATGCAGGTCGCGCGAGGGAGCGAGCTCGCGGTAGTAGCCCACGCTCTGAACCTAGCGAACGTCCGAAATGTTCAAGGCAAGCGAGGTGATTGCCGGATAGCGTCGCTGCCAAGCCAATCGGCAATCGGAAGGAGCCCGCGATGGAACAGCGACTGAGCCTGATCACCCTCGGCATCTCGGACCTTGCCCGCGCTCGCCGCTTCTACGAGGCGCTCGGCTGGAGCACCGGTGCAGAGGAGGGGGACGACGTCGCCTTCTTCCAGGCCGGGTGCATGGTGGTCGCCCTCTGGGACCGGGCAAAGCTCGCCGAGGACAGCACGGTCACAGACTCGCCCGGTTGGGGAGGCGTGACCCTCGCCTACAACACGCGTTCGACCGAGGAGGTCGACCAGGTGATCGAGGAGGCGCGCAAGGCCGGCGCGACGATCGGCCGCGAGCCGGCCGAGACCTTCTGGGGCGGCTACTCGGGGATCTTCATCGACCCGGATGGACACCCGTGGGAGGTCGCCCACCATCCGCGCTGGACGATCGAGGAGGACGGCGCGCTGACGATGCCGGCCGACTGAGGCGAGGCAGCTCGCGCCCCGCCGCCCGCCGGGCCCGGCCGCAGCCGACTGACTGCCAGAATCCGGCTCCGTGGCCGGATTCCGACCAGTCGACCCGAAGCAGTCCTTCCCCGAGCTCGAGGAGCGGATCCTCGAGCGCTGGCGTGAGCGCGACGTCTTCCGCCGCTCGCTCTCGAACCGCGAGTCCGCGCCGCTCTGGGGCTTCTACGAGGGGCCGCCGACGGCGAACGGCCGCCCCGGCTCTCACCACGTCCTCGCCCGGGTCTTCAAGGACATCTATCCGCGCTTCCGCACGATGACCGGCAACCAGGTCCCGCGGAAAGCCGGCTGGGACTGCCACGGGCTCCCCGTCGAGCTCGAGGTCGAGGACGAGCTCGGGATCACCTCCAAGGAGGAGATCGAGGACTACGGGATCGCCGAGTTCAACGAGCGCTGCCGCGAGTCGGTCTTCCGCTACGTCGAGGAGTGGAATCGCCTGACCGAGCGGATCGGCTTCTGGATCGACCTCGACGACCCCTACGTGACGATGACCAACGAGTACATCGAGTCGGTCTGGTGGGCGCTGCGGCGGATCTGGGAAGACGGGCGGCTCTACGAGGCGTACAGGGTCGTCCCCTACTGCCCGCGCGACGGCACGGCGCTCTCCTCGCACGAGGTCGCCCTCGGCTACCGCGACGTCGAGGATCCCTCTGTATACGTGAAGCTGCCGGTCCGCCAGCCCGCCCCGAGCGATGCGATCCCCGAGTCCCCGCTCGAGGCGGGAGATCACCTGCTCGTCTGGACCACGACGCCCTGGACGCTGATCACCAACGCGGCCGTCGCTGCCGGGCCGGAGATCGAGTACGTCAGGGCTCGGCTCGGCGACGAGGTCTTCGTGCTGGCCCGCGATCGGGTCGAGCACGCGCTCGGCGAAGAGGCCGAGGTGCTCGCCCATTTCCCGGGCGAGGCCCTGGCCGGGACGTCCTACGAGCCACCCTTCGATTACATCACCGACTACGGCCCGCGCGGCCACACCGTCCTGCTCGCCGACTTCGTCACGACCGACGAGGGAACGGGTCTGGTGCACACCGCGATCGCCTTCGGGGAGGACGACTTCCGCCTGGGCGAGCAGTACGGGATCAAGCTCCAAAACCCCGTCGACGACCGAGGCCGCTTCGACGAGCGGATCACCGACTTCGCCGGCCGCTTCGTGAAGGAGGCGGACCCAGACATAGTCAAGGCCCTCGAGGCGAAGGGGAGGCTGCTGAGGGCGGAGACCTACCTGCACGCCTATCCGCACTGCTGGCGGTGCGACACGCCGCTCCTCTACTACGCGAAGTCGAGCTGGTACGTGAAGACGACGGAGGTCCGCGACCGGATGCTGGCCGCCAACGAGGAGGTCGGCTGGCACCCCGAGCACATCAAGCACGGTCGCTTCGGCAAGTGGCTCGAGGGCAACGTCGACTGGGCGCTCTCGCGCGATCGCTACTGGGGGACCCCCCTCCCGATCTGGGAGTGCGACGCGGACGATTGTGACGAGCGCTTCTGCGCCGGCTCGATCGCGGACGTCCGCGAGCGCGCGGGGCAGATCCCGGAGGACCTCCATCGCCCCTACATCGACGAGGTGACCTGGGCGTGCGAGCGCGAGGGCTGCGACGGGGTGATGCGTCGCGTCCTCTCAGTCATCGACGCCTGGTTCGACTCGGGCTCGATGCCCTGGGCGCAGTTCCACTACCCGTTCGAGAACGAGGAGCTCTTCGAGGAGCGCTTCCCCGCCGACTTCATCTGCGAGGCGATCGACCAGACCCGCGGCTGGTTCTACACGCTGCACGCGGAGGCAGTGCTGCTCTTCGGCAGATCGAGCTTCCGAAACGTCGTCTGCCTCGGCCTGATCCTCGATCCCGAGGGCCAGAAGATGTCGAAGAGCCGCGGCAACGTGGTCGAGCCCTGGGAGGTGATCGGCCGCTACGGGGCCGACGCGTTCCGCTGGTACTACTTCGCCTCGCAGCAGCCCTGGACCGGGTACCGGTTCTCGGTCGAGACGGTTGGTGAGGCCGTCCGGCAGTTTCTGCTCACGCTCTGGAACACCTACGCCTTCTGGGTGACCTACGCGAACGCCTCCGGCCTCGAGACCGGCGAGATCTCGTACCCGCCGAAGTGGACCTCCTCTGAGCAAGCCGAGGCCACCGAGCTCGACCGCTGGGCCGTCTCCCGCCTGCAGCGCACTATCGCGGAGGTCCGCGAGCAGATGGAGGGCTTCGACTGCACCTCGGCAGCACGCGCGATCGCCGACTACACGGAGGAGCTCTCCAACTGGTACGTGCGGCTCAACCGCCGCCGCTTCTGGGACGGGGACGTCGCGGCGCTGGAGACCCTGCGCTTCTGCCTCGGCGAGACGGCCAAGCTGCTCGCGCCGTTCACACCGTTCATCGCCGAGGAGATCTACTCGAACCTGCTCTTCGGAAGGGAGGCCGGTCTTGAGAAGCCGGTGGATCAATGGGCCAACCCGGAGCCGGACTCGGTCCACCTCTGCGACTACCCCGAGGTCGATGAGCAGCTGATCGACTCCCAGCTGGAGGCCGGCATGGATGCGGTCAGGCGCACCATCGAGCTCGGCCGCGCGGCCCGCGCCCAGGCGAAGGTGAAGCTCCGCCAGCCGCTCCGCAAGGCTGTCGTGGTCGCCTCGGATGCCGAGCGTGAGGCGATCGAGCGTCTCGCCGCCGCCGTCGCCTCGGAGCTCAACGTGAAGGAGCTCGACTTCGTCCGTTCCGAGGCCGAGCTCGTCTCCTACCGCGTGAAGCCCAACTACCGTTCCCTCGGCCCGCGGTTCGGCAAGAACATGCCGCAGGTGGCGGCGGCCGTCGAGGCGCTCGATGCGGGTGGCGTCGCCGAGCAGCTCGAGGCGGGCGCCGAGGTCGGCATCGCGATCGACGGCAGGGAGCACACGCTGACCGCCGACGACATCAACCTCGTCATGGAGCCGCTCGAGGGCTACAAGGTCGAGGCCGAGGCGGGTCACGCCGTCGCGCTGGAGCTCGATCTCGACGACGAGCTCCGGCGGGAGGGCCTGGCGCGCGAAGTGGTCCGCGCGGTCCAGGCGGCTCGCAAGCAGGCGGGGCTCGATGTCTCCGACCGGATCTCGCTCGAGCTGGGCGGCGACGACGAGCTGCTTGATGCCGCCCGCGAGCACGAGTCCTACATCGCCGGCGAGACTCTGGCCACCTCCGTGGACTACGGGGGGGACGGCGCCGGCGAGAAGGCCACAATCGAGGGCCGCGAGCTGCGCATCGCCCTCAGCAAGGCCTGAGTGTCGCCCGCGGAGATCGCCGCGGTCATCTTCGACCTGGACGGCGTCCTGCTCGACTCGGAGTCGGCCTGGGTGGAGGTGAAGAAGGAGTTCACCGAGGGGTCCGGCGGGCGCTGGAAGGAGGAGGCGCAGTGGGACATGCTCGGCATGAGCTCGACCGAGTGGTCGCGGTACATGCACGACGAGCTCGGGGTGCCTGCTCCGCCCGAGAAGATCTCCTCAGAGGTCGCCGATCGGCTCGTGCAGCGGTACCGCCGGCGTCTTCCGCTGCTGCCCGGCGCCGTGGCGGCGGTCAACTCACTGGCCCGGCATTGGCCGCTTGCGCTGGCCTCGTCCTCGAACAGGAACGTGATCGACCTCGTCCTCGAGGAGGCCGACATCGCGGAGGCCTTTCAGGCGACGGTCTCCTCGGAGGAGGTCGAGCGCGGGAAGCCGGCGCCCGACGTCTACCTCGAGGCCGCGAGGCGGCTCGGTGTCCCGCCGTCTCGGTGCGTCGCGATCGAGGACTCCACCAACGGCATCCGGGCGGCCCACGCCGCGGCGATGGCCCTGATCGCGGTTCCCAACCGCGACTTTCCGCCGGAGCCCGACGTACTCGCGCTGGCGGCGGCGGTGCTCGACTCGCTCGAGGAGCTCAACCCGGAGCGGGTTCGCTCTCTCGCTGCCGCTTGACCTCGTAGGTAAGGCCGACCATCCCGCTGGAGAACGTCCGCGCGCCCAGCAGCTGCATCGACCCGCCCGGCAGCCGCCGGTCGAAGAGGGGCTTCCCATCGCCCAGAACGACGGGCACCACAGTCACCTCCACCCGGTCGAGCAGGCCGTGCTCGGCGAATTGCGAGGCGACGTTGCCGCCGCCGACGATCCAGATGTCCCGCTCGCCGGCGGCCGACCGTATCTCGTCGATCAGCTCAGGCGCCTGGGCATCCACGACCCTGACGTCGACGTCTTCGCCGTCCGGCCGCTCGAGGTCGCGCGTGCTCAGCACCCAGGTCGGCTTGCCGGCGTACGGCCAGCCCTTGACGTGAGCGAGTACCCACTCGTAGGTCACCGACCCCATTACGAGGGCGCCGATGCCGTCGTAGAAGGACTCGTAGCCGCCCTGGCCCTGATCCGATTCCGCTCCCTGGAACTCGCCCTCGTAGGAGAGCAGCCAGTCGAGCGTGTCGTCGGACTCGGCGATGTAGCCGTCCAGGGTCGCCGCGGCGTAGTAGCGCACCAGGCTCATCCCCCGCTCCCCCTCGTGGCTGCTCGGGATCCCGCTACGCGAGAACCGGCTCGAGCTCGGACTCGAGCCGGGCCTTTGGCCGGGCGCCGACCAGGCGGGTGACCGCCTCGCCGCCCTTGAAGACGATCATCGTCGGGATCGAGAGGACCTCGTACTTGGCCGCGGTCTGCGGGTTCTCATCCGTGTTGAGGCTGAGGACCCTCAGATCGTCGCGCTCGGAGTCGATCTCCTCGAGGACCGGATGGACAACGCGGCAGGGCCCGCACCAGGGCGCCCAGAAGTCGACGAGCACGGGGCCGTCAGCCTCGAGCACATCGGACTGGAAGGTGGCGTCGGTTACGTCATTGAGCTTGCCCGGCACGGTGATCTCCTCGGTCTTGGTTTGAAGTTCGACTCTCAGTCTAGCCAGCGGCTCACCGGTTACTTTACAAAGTGAAGCAACTCACCAGCGGCGGAATCTCATCGCTGGGACCCGCCACATCGCCTCCGCGACGATCGACCTGCTCATCTTCGAGGTGCCGTCGGCGCGGTCCCGAAAGACGATCGGGATCTCGACCACCCGGAAGCCTGCTCTGATGGCTCGGTACGTCGTCTCGACCTGGAAGGCATAGCCGCGCGCTTCGATCGCGTCGAGGTTGATCGCCTCCAGGACCTCCCGGCGGAAGCACTTGAAGCCGCCGGTCAGGTCCCGGATCGGCAGCCCAAGGGCGAGTCGCGCGTAGGCGCTGCCGCCACGGCTGACGAACCTCCTCACTGGCCCCCAATCGGCCACACCTCCGCCTGGGACGTAGCGCGAGCCGATCACCAGGTCGAAGTGATCCCCGGCGCCGATCAGCTTCGGCAGGTAGGCGGGGTCGTGGGAGAAGTCGGCGTCCATCTCGATGATCCGCTTGGCGCCGCCGTCGAGAGCGATGCGAAATCCCGCCAGATAGGCCGGCCCGAGCCCCTCCTTACGGTTGCGATGGAGGACCGAGATCCCCCCGGTCGAGGCGGCGAGCCGGTCGGCGATCTCGCCGGTTCCGTCGGGCGAGTTGTCGTCGACCACCAGGACCCGCCCCGAGTCGGGCAGCCGCTCGAGAACGGCGTGCACGATTCGTTCGAGGTTCTCGGCCTCGTTGTAGGTCGGGAGGATGACCCAGGCGTCGTTCGACCCGGGTGCGGCGGCGTCGGGCACGGCGGCAAGGGTAGTTAGACGCCGGGCATAGGGAATCACCGCCCCGGGCCCCCTTTCGGCTGTCAATAAGTTGTCTGTATGCGTAACGCGGAAATCGCCGCCGCCCTGCGGGAGCTCGGCATCCTCTACGAGCTCGACGGGGCCGACCGGTTCCGGGTGCAGGCCTATCGGGAGGCGGCTCGCACGGTGGCCGAGAGCCCGGTCTCAATCGAGCAGCTGGCCGAGGAGGGACGGCTCACCGAACTGCCCGCCATCGGCAGGACGCTGGCGGAGAAGATCGAGACCCTGATCGAGACCGGCAGCATTCCGTCCGCGGACAAGCTGAAGGCCAGGTTCCCGGCCACGCTCGTCGAGGTGACGCGGGTTCCGGGCCTCGGTGCGAAGACCGCACGCCGGATCTTCGACGAGCTCGGCGTCGAAAACCTCACCGAGCTCAAGGAGGCCGCCGAGCAGGGTCGGATCAGCGGGATGCGCGGTCTCGGCGCGAAGACCGAGGAGAGCATCCTCTCCTCGCTCGAGGGAGTGACCGAGGACGGGATCGGGGAGCGCCTGCTCCTTTCGAACGTCCTCCCGATCGCGCAGGAGATCCGCTCGGACCTTCTCGGCCTCGGAGTTGCGAACCGGATCGAGATCGCCGGCTCGGCCCGTCGCTGGGCCGAGACCTGCAAGGACCTCGACCTGATCGCGACGACTGACGATGCGGCGGGCCTGGTGCAGGCGCTGGCGACGCACGGCCTTTCCGCCGAGTCGAGGCGCGGCGGCGACGCCGCCGCCAGCGTGCTCACCCATTCCGGCCTCAAGGTCGACCTGCGGATCGGCACGGAGGAGACCTTCGGCGACCTGCTCCAGCACTTCACGGGCTCAGCGGAGCACAACGTCGAACTGCGCGAGCGGGCGCTACAGCGGGGCTACTCGGTCAGCGAGCACGGTGTGGCCGAGGTCGAGGGGAGAAAGGTCCACCGCTTCCCGGAGGAAGCGGGTGTCTACGGGCTGCTCGGCCTGCCCTACATCGAGCCCGAGCTTCGGGAGGGGCGGGGCGAGATCGAGGCCGGCGACACCGGCGAGCTGCCCGACCTGGTCAGCGTCGACGACGTTCGCGGTGACCTCCACTGCCACACGACGCTGTCCGACGGGCGCAACAGCCTCGAGGAGATGGCGGAGGAGGCGCGACGGCGCGGTTACGCCTATCTGGCGATCACCGACCACTCGGCGAGCCACGGCTTCGGCAACCACGTCACCGCGAAGCAGCTCGCCCACCGAATCGAGGAAATCCGGGCCTGGAACGAGTCGGCGCCGCGGGCCTTCAGGCTGCTCGCCGGCTCCGAGGTGAACATCGGCCTCGACGGCTCCCCCGACTACCCGGACGACTTGCTCGCCGAGCTCGACTGGGTGGTTGGGAGCGTCCACACCTCATTCGCGATCTCCGAACAGGTGATGACCGAGCGCGTGATCGCCGCGATGGAGCACCCCCTGGTGGACTGCATCGGACACCTCACCGGCCGGCTCCTGCTGCGGCGGGAGCCCTATGGGGTGGACATGGCACGGATTGCGGAGGCGGCGGCGAGGACCGGGACGATGATGGAGATCAACGGCAACCCCAACCGGCGTGACCTCAACGAGCACAACGCCAAGCTCGCGGCGGAGGCCGGTGTCCGGATCGTCTGCACCACCGATGCCCACGGCACCGAGACGCTCGGGAACATCCAGTACTCGGTGGCGACGGCGCGTCGCGCCTGGCTGAGCGCCGATCAGATCGCCAACACGAGGGCCTGGCGGTCGTTCGCGCCGCTGCGGAAGCGGGCTAGGAAGTAAGGGGCTTGGGGAGCTTCGAGCCGGCGGGGGCGCGCAGGCCGTCGAGGACGATCTCCACCAGCCGGGGCCAGCGGCCGGCGCCGGGCCCGTGCGCCTTGGTGATGCCACCCAGTGCACAAGCGATCATCGGGATCTCCTCCCACTCGATGTCCTTGCGGAGGTCGCCAGAGCTCTGGGCCCGCGTCACCAGTTGATCGCAGAGCGCGTCGAGGCCGACCGCCAGGGCCGAGGCCTGCATCACCTCCGGTCGGGAGCCCATCACCTCGCAGAGCCCGCGATCGTCGGCCTGAATCTGGGCCGAAAAGCGGATGAAGTCGCAGAGGCCATCCCAGGGATCCTCAGCCTCGAGGCTCTCGCCGGCCTTCTCCGCGAGGCGCACGAAGCGCTCGGCCGCGAGTCCGGCGATCAGATCGTCCTTGGTGGGGAAGTGGCGATAGACGGTCCCCACGCCCACCTTCGCGGCCTTGGCGACGTCGGGCATCTGCGCGTCGAGGCCCTCGTCCGCGAACAGCTTCTTGGCCGCGGTGATCACCGCCTCGCGGTTGCGCCGGGCATCGGCGCGCATCGCGTGCGCGGCGCCGTTCTTCGCTGACGGCTTGGCCTCTGTGACGGTTGTCATTGGGCTCGCTTCCCTCCGCGGCGATTCTTTCGTGGTGTGTCGATCCTCACGCTGCAAACGGAATCGAAGTTCCGTATAGTTCAAAGCGAAACCGGAACTCCGCTTCCGATTGAGAGCTTACATGACCGAGATGTCCATTTCGACACACCCAGTTCGTCGTCTGGATGAAACCGTTGCCAGAAGCTGGGAAGCGACCGAAAGGAGTCAAGGGGGATGACAACCGCACAGGAATATCTAGAGCGCAGGTGGACCGCACTGATCCTCCTGTGCGTGGCGCAGTTCATCGTGGTGCTGGACGCGTCCATCGTCAACGTCGCCCTGCCGAGCATCGGCAAGGGACTCGACTTCTCGGAGGCCAACCTTCCCTGGGTCGTCAACGCTTACGTGATCGCCTTCGGTGGCTTCCTGCTGCTGGGTGGCCGTGCAGCTGACCTGCTCGGGCGGCGCCGAGTCTTCATGGCCGGCCTCGCCGTGGTGGGGATCGCGTCGCTGGCAGCGGGCTTTTCCGCCACCCAGGGCCAGCTGATCGCGGCTCGTGCCGCGCAGGGCCTGGGTGCCGCCATCGTCTCGCCGGCGGCCCTCTCCATCGTCACGAGCCTCTTCAAGGACGGGGCCGAGCGGAACAAGGCGCTCGGCGCCTGGGGCGCCGTCGCGGGCTCGGCCGGAGCGGCCGGCGTCCTCCTCGGGGGCATCCTCACCGAGTACCTCGGCTGGGAATGGGTCCTCTGGGTGAATGTCCCGGTCGCGGCGATCGCTCTCGCGTTCACGCCTGGCCTGATCCCGGAGAGCCGCTCGGAGTCGGCGACGCGCCACTTCGACGCCGCCGGGGCGGTCAGCATCACCGCGGGCCTCTCCCTGCTGGCGTACGCGTTCCTCGACGCCAGCAGCGCAGGCTGGGGTTCCACCAAGATCGTCAGCCTGCTGGCCGGATCCGTGGCGCTGATCGCGATCTTCGTCGCGATCGAGCTCCGCTCGAAGGCACCGCTCGTGCCCTTCCGGATCTTCCGGGTGAGGACGCTGACCGGGGCGAATATCGTCGGCCTGCTCCTCGGCGCCTCCCTGTTCTCGATGTTCTTTTTCATCTCCCTGTACATGCAGCAGGTGCTCGGCTACAGCGCGATCCACGCCGGGCTCTCGTATCTGCCGCTGGCGCTGACGATCATCGTTGCGGCCGGCCTCGGCGGACAGCTCGTCACCCGGTTCGGCTTCAAGCCGATCCTGGCGGTGGGAATGCTGTCCATAGCTGCGGGCCTCCTCTGGTTCAGCCAGGTGTCGGTGGGCGGCGGCTTCTTGACCGACATCCTCGGGGCCTCGCTGCTGGCGGCGATCGGCCTCGGGTTCGGATTCGTTACCTCGACGATCGCCGCGGTGGCGGGAGTCGATCAGCGCGAGCAGGGCCTGGCAAGCGGGCTGATCAACACCTCGCAGCAGATCGGCGGCGCCCTCGGGCTCGCCGTGCTTTCGACGATCGCCACGTCGCGCACGGACGACGTGTTGGCGACTGGTCATTCGACGGTGCCGAACGCGCTGACCGAAGGCTTCCAGAGCGCGTTTCTCGGCGGCGCGGTGATCGCCCTGCTGGGCTTCGTCGCAACGCTGGTCCTGATCCGAACCCGAGACAGCAAGGCCCACATGGCGATGGCGAATGCCGACGCGGGCGGCGCGGACGCGGACCGCACCGAGGCCGCCCCAGTGAGCGCCTAGGCCGCGGCAGTCGGTGGTGGCGGCGGGTGTCCCGGCGTGGGCCGGTCCCGCCGCAGCCCGGGCGTCCGGATCAGCTTGACCGGCTGCAGCGCCGAGCCGGGCTCGACGTAGAAGCGCACGCCATCCCGCTCCTCGATCGCAGCGACCGCTCCCTCGCGCGCGCGCCAGATCAGAGCAGCCGCCAGGGCGAAGCCGGCGCCGACGGCTGAGACGCCCGGAAAGACGAATCCGAGCACTCCGGCAACGAGCGCGAATGCGCCGATCGGCCAGAGCCGGGCGAGCGCGGCCCTGCCGGGGGTCCCGATCTCCGGCATCGCCGTGGCGGTCCGCGCCTCGGCGAGGACCGACCGCATCGCCTCGGCTGCCCGCGCCGGCCGGCCGAGGATCAATCCGCCGAACAGGGCGATCGTCCACCAGCCCGCGGCCACGAACACGGTGAGCGTGTCGTTTCCCCCGCTCACGGCGATCACGGTCACCGCCGCCAGCACGGTCGCCGCCCCCGCGGCGAGCAGCACCGTCGTCCTGAGCAGATCGCAGAACGCCATGGCGGGGCGACCTTATTCGGCGAGCGCCTCGAGCACGCGTACGAACCCCTCGGGCCCGGGGACGGTCAGGTCCGCGGCCTCCGAGACCTCGGGCGGGGATTCGTCCGAGGCGACGGCGATGCAGACGGCGGTCTCGATCTCGCCGTCCCCACGAAGAGTCCGAAGCGCGGCGAAGGCATCGACGTCGGTGCGATCGTCCCCGCCATAGAGCGCGTGGTCGATTGGACGGGCCGGGACCAACGCGGCGACCGCGATCCCCTTGTCGATCGGCGACGTCAGGCCTGATCTCGAGCACCTTGCGGCCGCGGTGGGGGACGAGCCCTTCCCACTCGGCCTCGCTCGCGATCTCCTGGGCGAGCGACTCCGCCCCCGCTTCGTTCGGAGCCCCTCGCCAGTGCAGCGCGACGATCGCGCCCTTGTCCTCGGTCCTGATCCCGGCCCGCTCGAGCTCCTCGCGGTCGAGGCCTTCGACGAAGCGCGGAGCGTCCCCCTCGTGCGCGTTCAGTGATGGGTCCGGCCGCACCTGCATCTCCCCGGGGAGAAGCAGCTCGAAGCCATGGTTTCCCGAATAGGCGAGCTCGTCGAGACCCACCACTCGGCGCGCGTCCAGGGCGCGGCGCCCGCTCAGGCAGCCGACCAGGGCGTAGCGCCTCGCGAGCGCCCGCAGCAGCTGACGGGTCCCCTCGGGCACCCTCGCCTCGGCGGGGTCGTTCTCGATCGGCGCGATCGTGCCGTCGACGTCCGTGAGGATCGCGGAACGTCCGGGATCCCGGCGGAGCGGCGCCAGCAGATCCGCCAAGGCCTCCGCGTCGGGACTGGCCGCCATCACTCTCTAGTATCGCCCGCCATGCAGCGGACCCCGGCCGCCACGTCTCGGACTCTCAAGCTGGCGGCCATCGGGACGGCGGGCGGGGTCTTCAGCGGCCTGCTCGGGGTCGGCGGCGGCAGCGTGATCGTTCCTCTGTTGATCATCTGGCTGGGCTACGGGGCGCGGGAGGCCACCGGGACGAGCATGATGGCGATCGTCGTGATCGCGACGCTCGCGGTGACCTTGCAGGCGTTCTACGGCAACGTCGACCCTCCGAACGCCGCCCTGGTGGGCGTGCCCGCAATCGCCGGCGCCTTCGCCGGGACGGCCCTCCAGCAGCGAATCCCAGAGCGCTCCATCTCGTTGATCTTCGCCCTGCTTCTGGTCGTGATCGCGATCGAGCTGATCGTGCCGTGAGCGAGGTCGCAGCGGCAATCATGGGCTTCGCCGGCGGCCTGGTCGGCGGCCTGCTCGGGGTGGGGGGCGGGATTCTGTTCGTCCCCGCTCTGGCGATCTTCCTGGACGAGACCCAGGTCAGGGCGGAGGCGACCTCGCTGCTCGCGATCGTCCCCGTGGCGCTCGTCGCGGTCTGGCGCCAGCTCGGCTACGGCAACGTCCGGGTCAGGGACGGTCTGATCATCGGCGGGCTGTCGCCGGTGGGCGTCGGGATCGGGGTGGTTACCGCCAACGAGATCTCCCAGCGGGCCCTGGAGCTGGTCTTCGCCGGCCTGGCGCTGGTGATCGCGGCGCAGCTCTTCGTTCGTGCGATGAGGCCGGCCCGCGAGCCTCGTTAGAGCCCCTGCTCCAGGGCACCCTTGACGCCGGCGTCGAGGGCATTCAGGCGGTAGAGGGCGAGAGCCTCCGGGGTGGCGAAGCCCCGCCCGCCACCACGCCCGCCCTCAGCGCCGTGATGCGAGAGCACGCAGTGAAGGAGCGCCGCGCGGCGCTCCGGCGACAGCCCGCCGGCCGCCGAGCCGACGATTTCCGCCCCAAGCGTGAGGTGGCCGATCAGCCGTCCCTCCTCGGTGGTGCCGAACTCCGCCCCGTAGGTGAACTCGCGCGATTTGCCCACGTCATGAAGCAGCGCGGCCGCCATCAGCAGGTCGGAGTCGAGGCGGGGGTGCAGCTGACAGATTTCCGGAACCAGGGTGCCCACGGCCACCGTGTGCTCGAGCAGCCCGCCGACGTAGGCGTGGTGGCCGGCGCGGGTGCAGGGGGCGCGGCGGAAGCCCGCCGCGACCGGCTCGTTGAACAGGACCCGTTCGACGACCTGGCTGAGGGCGCGGTCGTGGACCTCGCGCGTGAGGTGCTCCAGGAAGCCCTCGAGCTCCTCAGCGTTGCGGTAGGCGGCGGGCAGGAACTCCGTCGGGTTCACCTCCGCCTCATCGACCGGCTGAATGTCCGCCACCTCGGCCACCAGCTCACCGCGGAAGCGCTCCACCCGGCCGGAGACGCGGATGGCTTCGCCCCGCTCGAAGCGCCCGGCCAGGCGATCGACCTCACGAAAGCCGCGGGCAGCGATCGAACCCGTGCGGTCCCGCAGCTCGAGGGAGAGGTAGATCGAGCCGTTGCGGGCCGAGAGGCGGTCCTTGCGGACGCAGGCGTAGACGCCGCTGAAGCGCTGGCCAGGCCGAAGCTCCGCGATCCGTGTCCTTGCGGCGGTTGCCTCCACGAGCCGTGAGTCTCCAAAGTCGACCGGACACCTCCAGGTCCCCGAGTCGCTAGTCTCGAACGATGGACGCGCTCGTTTGGGAGGCCGAGCCCCCGGAGCTCCGATCCCCCGTGCTCATCAGTGCGTTCGCGGGCTGGAACGACGCCGCCGGCGCCGCCACGACCGCGCTCACCACGGCCGCGGAGTCGCTGGACGCCGAGTTGATCGCCCAGATCGATCCGGAGGAGTTCTTCGACTTCCAGGCGAACCGGCCGACGATCCGCATGACCGAGGGGCAGACCCGCGAGATCGAGTGGCCCGGGAACGTCCTGCTCTCCGCCACCCCGGCCGGGGCCGAGCGCGACCTGATCTTGCTCGCCGGCACCGAGCCCAACCTTCGGTGGCGGACGTTCGGCGACGGCATCGCCGAGATTGCGGAGAGCCTCGGCATCGAGATGGTCGTCACCCTCGGCGCTCTGATCGCCGACGTCGCACACACACTTCCCGTCCCGATCACCGGCCTGGCGTCCGACGAGCAACTGGTCGAGCAGCTGGACCTGTCCCGCTCGAACTACGAGGGGCCGACGGGCGTCGTCGGCGTGCTTCACGATGCCTGCCGACGCCGGGGGATCCCCTCGGCCAGCCTCTGGGCGGCAGTGCCGCACTATGTCGCGGCCGTCCCCAATCCCAAGGCAGCGCTGGCGCTGTTGCGCCGGCTGGAGGGGCTTGTCGGCGTCGCCGTGGAGGCCTCGGACCTCGAGGAGGAGACCGAGTCCTACGAGAGCCAGGTGAGCCGCGCCGTCGCGGCGAATCCGGAGATCGAGGAGCTTGTCAAGCGCCTCGAGGAGGAGCAGGCCGAGCGACTGGAGCTCGAGGAGGACGTGCCCTCGGGCGAGGCGCTGGCGCGCGACTTCGAGCGCTACCTGCGCCAGCACGGCGATGGCTAGGGCAACCCCCCTGTCGCGAGCTAGCCGACGAGGCGCTCGACCAGCCGCCGAAGCTCCGGTCTGAACTCCTCGGCCGCCGCTGCCGGATCCTCCTCGCGTGCCAGAGCTCGCTCCCCGAGGCCGTCGATCGCGGCGACCACCAGGCTCGCATCGGCGCGCGGATCGCTGCTGCCCAGGGCTTCCATAGCGGCGGCGACGGAGCGCTGCTCCGCGTCACACCAGCTCTGTGCCGCCTCCCGCAACTCGGGCCGTTGCCCGGCCTCGAGCCAGAGCTCGTACTCGGCGATGTAGGCGACGCGATCCGTGGCCGCCGCCACGAGGTCGTCGGTCAGCCGGTCGGCCAGTTCGCCCGCCGTCTTCACCGACCGGAGCTCCTCGGCGCGTTTTCCGTAACGCTCCACCTCGCTCGCGGCGACGTGCTCGAGAGCTTGGCGCAGCAGATCGTCCCTGGACTCGAAGTAGTAGGTGGTCGAGCCGAGCGGAACGCCCGCCTCCTCTGCGACCGAGCGGTGGGTGACCGCCTGGCGGCCGGAGCGGCCGATGACACGCAGCGCCGCCTCGAGGATCTGCTGGCGGCGACCGGCGGTTGCCTGCGTGGCCATATCGGTCAGGCTAATCGGCACGGGGGAGGTACGGCCTAGCTGGCGCCTGAGAGGTTGAGGCCCACCACGCCGCCGATCACGAGCCCGATGCTCGCCAGCTTGAGGGCATTCACCGATTCGCCGAGTGCCGCCATGCCGATGACGGCGACCGCCGCGGTCCCGACGCCGGCCCAGACCGCATAGGCCAGGCTGATTTCGAGCTGCCGCAGCGCCAGGGCGGTCAGCCAGAGGGACGCCGCGTAGGTGGCGATCACGAAGATCGTCGGGCCGGGCTTGGTGAAGCCGTCCGTGTATCGCAGGAACACCGTCCCGATCACCTCGCTGGTGATCGCCGCCGAGAGATAAGCCCAAGCCAACATGATGTGTACAAATGTACCACACATCTGTACAAATGTACAGTCGGGTCAGGTCAGGCTTCTGACGCCGGACAGATCAGGCGGAAGTCGCACCAGGAGCAGATCTCGGGCGAGGGGCGGGGCTCGAAGTCCTGGCCCAGGATGCCTTCCCCGACCTCGAGCACGACGCCCTCGACGCGCTCCAGGTCGTCGGAGGAGCCGCCCACGGCGACCTTCTCGTCGGCGAGCACGTACCAGTAGCTCCCGGCGGCTCCCTCGAGGCGCCAGGCCTCCCGCGCGGCAAGGCGATAGATCGCGAGCTGAACGTCCGACTCGAGCTCCCCAGGCGGCTTCGGGTCGCCGGTCTTGTAGTCGATCAGCTCGTAGCCGCCGCCGGGCAGCTCGTCGACGCGGTCAACGCGGCCGCGCAGGTGGTGGGGGCCGATCCGGAAGTCGAATTTGCGCTCGACCCAGCGTGGCTGGGAGCCGCTCGCCACCTCGCGGGCGTGATAGCGGCGCAGCGCCTCGATCGCCTTCTCGCGGAACTGGAGCTCGTCGTCGGACTCCCCGAATCCGGCCCTCCGCCAGGCGACCGCGAAGAGCGCCATCAGCCGTTCGAGACTGCCGGCGGTTGCGGAACCTGCGCCGGTGTCCGTGGTCGCCATTGATGCCGGCTGCTGGCCGTGGTAGCGCTCCAGCACCTGGTGGATGACGATCCCGAAGCGCTGGTTGATCGTCGTCTCCTGCGGGATGCCGAAGACCCGCGCGAACTTGTACTTGAGGGGACACGTCCGGTAGAGCTCGATGTCCGTCGCCGAGAGCGCCAGACCTTCGCCACGGCGGGGGAGGAAGGCTTCGAGCGAGGGCTCGTCCCGCTTGGCGATCAGCTCCCGCCGCCGCGTTGCGGCGCCCTCCTCGTCGAGCAGATAGGCGTCGAGCCCGGAGTCGAGCAGTGCGGCGCGTTGCTCGGGCGAGATCGCCTGCTCGAGCAGGTCGTTGACTACCGACAGGGAGTCGGAGACCGGCTCCTCGCTCGATCCCTGGATCAGCCCCGCCAGCTTGACCAGCTCGAGAAACCGGGCAACCGCCCGGTTGACGTCGACGTAGGTGTCGAGCCTGGGCTCGCGGAGCTTGCCGCCGGCACGCCAGGCCTCCTCGAGCACCTCGTCCTGAATCAGCCTATAGGTGGCCTGCATGCCCTCGGCCGGGCCGAAGAGCTCCTCGCCGTGCTCCTGCTCGGGGGCGTCGAGCACTGCGCGGGCGTCCTCGTAGAAGGGGGAGGGGCGGGTCTCGCCGGCCTCGGTTGCCGCGGGCCTCGCCAGCACAAGATCCTGGGTCGCCCGGGTCATCGCGACATAGAGCAGGCGCCTCGACACCTTCTCGTGCGACGGCGCCGCGCCCCCGACTCCCGCGGGGACGGTCGGCGGGCCGGCGGGCGCCGAGCCCGGCACGGCTCCGGCGTGCAGGCCGACGACGTACACCCGCGTGAACTCGAGCCCCTTCGTGCGCTCCAGCGGCATCACCCTGACCGCCTCGGCGATCGGCTCGTTCTGCTCCTCGACGGGGGCGACGCCCGCCTCCGACACCGCCACCAGGTAGCGAACGAAGTCGCGGTTGGAGCCGCCGGGCTCCCGCCGGGTCCAGGCCTCCGCGAGCTCGCCGAGACGGGAGAGGTTGCGAAGGCGCTCGGCCGCCTCGGGGTGGGCCGCGAAGAGCCGATGGCGGCGGAAGCCGATCCTCTCGATCAGCCGGCGGACGAAGACGTCCGCCCGCATCTCGCCCATCGCCCGCGCCGCCGCGCGATGCAGCTGGAGGAACTCCCTGATCCTGTCCCGAGCCTCGGGCGGGATCTGCGGGCTCTCGAGCGAGGCCTCGAGCGCGGAGACCATGTCGAGCTTGCGCCTCCGGGCGATGGTCGTGCAGCGGGCGAGGTCCACGGAACGCAGCTCCACGGGTGGCCGGCTGAGGGCGCGAACGGCTGCCGCGGCGTCGGTCGGATCCGCCAGCAGGCGAAGCCAGGCGATCACGTCGCGGATCTCCGGCCGCTGAAAGAAGGCGCCGGGGCCGCTCAGCCGGTAGGGGACTCGCCGCTCCTCAAGTGCCGCGGCGATCGCCCGCGCCGGACCGCCACCGCGTGGGACAGCCACGCAGATCTCGTCCATCTTCACCTCACCCGCCGCGAGCGCACTCTCGATGTCGCGCGCCACCGCCTGGGCCTCGGCCCGCTCGTTGGTGCCGCACCAGAAACGGACCCGGGTCGGGGGGCCGGCGGCTCGGCGGGGGACCTCGGTGCCGCGTCCGGCCGGGGCCACCACAGCATGCGTCGCATCGAGCAGGTCGCCCCCATAGCGCCAGGTGGGCTCCAGTGCGACCTGGCGAGGCCCGAGCGCCCGCCGCGCCCAGGCGGAGGCCGCGTCGCAGGGCCCCCGGCCCTGCTCGTCGTCACATGAGAGCGCCGCCGAGCCGGAGCCGCGTGCGAACGCCTCGATCAGCGAACGCTCTGCGGGGCAGGCGTCCTCCAGCTCGTCGACCAGCAGGTGCGGAAAGCGCTCGGCGACCGCCCCGGCGAGCGCAGGCCGCTCCCCGAGCAGCCTGGTCAGCTCCAGCACGGCGTCGATGTCGTCCATTGCCCCCGCCGAACGCAGCATCGAGTCGTGGCGCTCGTAGATCTCCGCGAACTCCCGCTCCCTGGCGGCCGAATCGCGCTCGGAGCGGGTGCCGCCGGCCTGCTCGTCGGCCCAGCGCCCGAAGCGCTCGGCCGTCGCCCCCGCGGACTTGAGCGCGTCGATCCGATCGACGATCCGGGCGAGCAGCCCGGCCGGGTTCCCGCGGATCTCGTGCCGGCGGAGCGGGAGCTCGTCGATCCGGTCGAGCAGCATCGCGAGGCGCTCGGCGGGGCTCAGCGACTCGAAGAAGGGATCGATCTCCGCCTCGGTGGCGTGTTCGCGGAGCAGCCGAGCGGCCGCCACCGGGTGGGTGTGGACGACGAGCTCCTCGTAGGCGGTCTCGATTGTCGCCTCGGCGCGCGTCCTGATCCGCCGGGCAGCGGCCACGGAGCAGGTGAGCACCAGCGCCCGCTCGCCGGAGCCCACCAGACGGGCGAGCCTGCGCGCCAGCGCCTCGGTGCGCCCACTCCCGGCGACGCCGAGGACGAGCAGCGCGCCCTCGTCGTGTGCGACGACGGCCTCCTGCTGCTCGGTCAGCCGCGGAAACCCGTGATCGCGCTCGTCTCCCATTCGAATTCAGGCTAGTTGATGCCCCCGCCGCCTCGGTCTCCCTTGCCGAGAGCCGCCCGAAACCAGTCGCTAACCTCGCCCGGTGGTCGCCCATGACTGAGGCCCCGGGAGGCGAGCCGGCGCAGGCTTCCGCCCCCGGCGCCGCCCCGAGCGACGAGCAGTGGACCGCCGCCTGCCGCCGGGCGGTCGAGGTGCAGCGGGGGATCTTCGAAGAGCACCGCACCATCGTCCAGCGCACGCAGTACGAGGACATCGGCGCGGGCGGCGACCGGACGCTGACGATCGATCGCCTCTGCGAGGACGCCGTCTTCGACGAGCTCGAGGCGCTCCATGACGAGGGGTACGACTTCACAGCCGTCTCGGAGGAACGGGGATCCGTCAGCTTCGGCGACGGTGACTCCGCGCTGCGGGTGATCATCGACCCGATCGACGGGTCGCTCAACGCTCGCCGCACGATCCCCCTGCACAGCCTGAGCGTCGCCGTCGCAGATGGCGAGTCGATGGAGGACGTCACCTTCGGGTACGTCTATGAGTTCGGTGCAGACGAGGAGTTCGTCGCCACCGTCGACGGGGACGCTCTCCTCGACGATCGCCCCCTGGAGGTGCCGGCCGGCGAGGGTCTCGAGGTGATCGCGCTCGAGGCGACCAAGCCCGAACGCGTGCTGAAGGCGGCCGAGCTGCTCCAGGGCCACACCTACCGGATCCGCGTCCCAGGCTCGATTGCGGTGGCGCTCTGCTACGTGGCTGCGGGCCGCTACGACGGCATGATCACCACCCGGAACGCCCGCTCGGTCGACGCCGCCGCCGGCCAGCTGATCGCCAGGTGCGCGGGGGCGGCACTGGAGTTCGCGGGCGGCGGGCTCGCCGACGCCCCGCTCGACCTCGGTGCCCGCTACGACGTCGCCGCGGCCCGGACGGCGAATGACCTGCGCGTGCTCCGCAAGGCCCAGGACGCCGTACATGCCTGAGCGCCTGGTCGACTGGAACCTCGCCGAGCGCCTCGCGCTCGTGCTCGCCGGGTCGGGCCCGGGATGGGACGGCAGCGAGCAGGAGCTTCGCTCGGAGTCCGAGCGCGCCGCCCGGCTGGTCCGTCACTACACAGGGCTGAGGCCGACGGGCAGGCTGCCCGAGGCCGAGCTCGTCGATCGGGCCGAATGGGCTCGGGTCAACCTCGAGTCCTTTCAGGAGCTTTCCTCGCGGGTCGAGGAGCATCTAGAGAACCGAATCTCCGGCTCGAACAACGGCAGCGTCTCCGGAATCCAGCGGACGATCGTGCGCACCGCGACCGGGGCCGAGGTCGGTCTCGCGGTCGGCTATCTCTCCCAGCGAGTTATCGGCCAGTACGACGTCGCCCTGATCGGCCCGGCTCGCGCGCCCAGGTTGCTCTTCGTGGGCCCGAACCTCTCCTCCGCGAGGGCTCGACTCGAAGTTGATCGCGACCTCTTTCTGCGCTGGATCGCGCTCCACGAGACGACGCACGCCATCCACTTCGCCTCTGTGCCGTGGCTGCGCGAGCACATCGGCGGAATCGCCGAGGAGCTCTTCGAGAAGGCTGCCGTGGAGGTGAAGCCCACGGAGGTCCTCAGCAAGCTAGCCCGGCTCAACCCGCGCGAGCTGCTGCGGTCCGTGAAGAGCGGGGAGCTCGCCATCCTTCTCTTGTCGGAGGACCAGCGCAGGCTGGTCGACCGCCTGACGGCGATCATGACGATGGTCGAGGGCTACGCCGAGCACGTCATGGATGCCGTGGGCGACCAGCTTGACCCGGGTTACACCGATCTGCGGCGTGCCCTCGATCGTGATCGGGAGCGCCGCGGCCTGCTCGACTCCGTCGTCTCCAAGGTGCTCGGCCTGGAGATGAAGCTCGCCCAGTACCGGCGCGGGAAGGTCTTCGCCGACGAGGTGGTGCGCTCGCACGGGATCAGGACGCTGAACCGGGCCTGGAGCGCCCCGGAGACGCTACCCGAGCCGGATGAGCTCGAGAGCCCCGCACGCTGGGTCGAGCGGGTCGGGGCCGCCCGAGAGCGGCGGCTTTTCGCGCTCTTCAGGTAGTTGCAGCAGGCACTTTTCGTGCCGCGCTGTCTGTTTCTGCCGAATGCGCGTAAGCCGTGTAACCGGGCGTTTGGCCGGGGTAAGAACATGTGTTCGCCAAAACATGTGTTCGGTGCTAGCCTGCCGAACTCGCCGAGAACGACGTGTCCGACGAAAGCAAGCCGAAGGGATCAAAGAGCCGAAATGGCCACCAAGACGAGCAACACCTCCAAGACCGCCAAGACCGAGACGAACAGACAGGCGACGACCAACGACCGCAAGCCGTCCGACCAGGCTCTGCAGGCCGTGGACGTCGCGATCGGCGCCGGCCCCACGGTTGCCGAGACTGTCCGGACCACCGCCGAGACGTGGACCAAGTCCGAGACGCGCTCGCAGGAGATCGACGCGCTCCAGAAGCGGGTCCAGACCCTGCGCAACGCTCAGGGGCGCAAGAGCGAGATCGAGTCGCTTCGCAAGCGCCTCGCCGCCGAGCTCGAGAAGGCTGAGGCGAAGGGCGGAGACGTCCGTCGCCAGGTAACCGACCAGCTCATCGGCCAGGCGCGCAAGGCGCGTGACCACGTCGAGCCCGTCGTCAAGGAGCGGGTCGAGCCGGTCTACAAGCAGCGCTTCGAGCCGATCGTCAAGGAGCGGTTCGAGCCGGTCTACCGCCAGCGTGTCGAGCCGGCGGTCAAAAGGGTGCGCGAGCGCGTCTGATCGCTTAGCCCGGGCCCTCCCTAGGGGTGGCGTCGCCCGGAGAAGTTCCGCCCCACCGTCAGGACGGGCGGAAAGCAGCAACCTCTCCTCCCTGAAAACCGGGCCCCTCGTGGGCCCGGTTTTCGCGTGGGGGGACGGTCATCGGGGCAAACGACCCGCGGTCCCTAGACTTTCAGTTGTGCCGACCAAGGACCAGATAACCGAGAAGCTCACCCGGGTGATCGACCCCGAGCTGCGGAGATCGATCGTCGAGCTCGGCATGGTGCGCTCGATCGAGATCCGTGACGACGGACGCGTCGAGGTGGTGGTCTCGCTCACCACGCCCGGCTGCCCGATCCGCTCTCACTTCCAGCAGGCTGTGGTGAAGAACGTCACCGAACTCGAGGGGGTCAATTCCGTCGAGGTCGGATTCGATGTCCTCTCCGAAGGCGAGAAATCTGACCTCCAGCAGAAGCTCGGACGCGCGAAGCTCCCTGAGGGGGCCCTGGCCCAGGTCAAGAACGTGATCTGCGTCGCCTCCGGCAAGGGCGGCGTCGGCAAGTCCACGATGACCGCGAACCTGGCCGCGGCGCTTCACGCGGAGGGTCACAAGGTCGGGGCGCTCGACTGCGACGTCTACGGCTACTCGATCCCGAGGATGCTCGGCATCAACCGCAAGCCGGACGTCTCGCCCGAGCGCAAGATCATTCCACCCGTCTCGCCCGCGGGGCCGACGGTGATGTCGATCGGCTTCTTCGTCGAGGAGAACGCCGCGGTGGTCTGGCGCGGCCCGATGCTCCACAAGGCGATCCAGCAGTTTCTCGAGGACGTCGCCTGGGATGAGCTGGACTACCTGCTGCTCGACCTGCCTCCCGGCACGGGCGACGTCTCGATGACGCTCGCCCAGCTTCTGCCGCAAGCCAAGATCGTGATCGTCACCACCCCGCAGCCGGCGGCCCAGAGCGTCGCCCGGCGAGCCGCGGAGATGGCCTCGAAGGTCGATCTCGAGGTGCTCGGCGTGATCGAGAACATGTCGGCCTTCACCGGGCCCGACGGCGAGCGCATGGCGATCTTCGGCGAGGGCGGGGGTCAGCTTCTGGCCGACGAGCTCGACGTGCCGCTGCTCGCCAAGGTGCCGCTCTCCGGCGAGCTCCGCGAGCACGCCGACGAGGGCAAGCCTCTGGCGGTCGAGGATCCCGATGCTCCGGCCTCGCAGATGATCCGCGAGGCCGCCCGCGGCATCGTCGCCTCCACGCCGGTCGAGCTTCCCGTCATGCAGGCCGTGCCCGCGGCCGCGCAGGCTAACGGCGGCCGGGTCAGCGGCAGCGAGCTCCCGATGGTCCAGTAGGCGGATGCCGCTCCGCTGGCGGGCGACCGCCGCGGCCCTCGTCTGCGCTCTCCATCTCGCCCTCTTCGTGCCGACGATCGGCGACTGGTCGTCGATCCTGGTCAACGACTTCTCGCCGCAGGCGAAGGCGATCAAGGATGGGGACCTGCCCTACCGGGACCAGCGGATCGAGTACCCGCCGCTCTCGGTACCCGTGCTGATCGCCCCGGCTTATTTCGACGACAGTACGCAGGGCTTCGTCGACGGCTTCATGTGGGAGATGCTCTTCTTCGACGTCGCGATCGTCGTCCTGGTGGCGCTCGCCCTCCCGGGGGAGGCGAGTCGGGTGCTCTCCGCGCTCGGCGTCTACACGGTCGGGCTCGTGACGCTCTCGGGCGTGGTGCTCGACCGCTCGCTGATCGACTACGGACCGCTGGCGCTGGATCGATTCGATCTTGTGCCCGCGCTCTTCGTCCTTGCCGCCCTGCTCGCCCGCGATCGGGGGCGCTCTGCGGCCTGGTCGGGCCTGTTGTCCCTAGGCGTCGCGGTCAAGGTCTTCCCGCTCTTCCTCTATCCGGCGCTGCTGCGCGGCGAGCGGAACCTGCGTCGCGTGATCTTCGCCGGCGCAATCCCGCTGCTGCTGTGCGCGGCAGCCGTGATCGCGACGGGGGACGAGTTCGGTTCGGCGATCACCTACCACACCGAGAGAACCCTGCAGGTGGAAAGCCTCGGGGCGAGCGCCTTCGAGGTCGCGCACGTTCTGGGTGCCTCGGGGATCGCCACCGGGGTGGGCCACGGCGGGTTCGAGATCTCCGCCGCCGGGGCGACCGCCGCGCGCTGGATCTCCGTGGGGATCGGGGCGGCGGCCTATATCTGGCTCGCCCGGGCCGGGTGGCGCTCCAGGGCGACCAACTTCGAGCTGGTGTGCGCCCTGCTCGCAGTGCTCGTCGTCTTCGCCCCGGTGCTCTCGCCGCAGTTCCTGCTCTGGCTGCTGCCGGTCTCCGCCTGTGCCTACGGACTCGGCAGGGAGAACCTCGTCCTGCTCCTCGCGATCCTCTTCACCCAGATCGAGCTGCAGCACTACGACGGGGTCGAGTCCCTGAGCGGCAGCTTCGTCTGGCCGCTGGCGGTGCGAAATGTGCTTCTGCTCGTGTACCTGGCGCTGGTCGCCGCTCCGATACTCCGCACCCAGGGCTCGCGAGGTCGCGCGGGACGCTATTCATCCCCCGCGACCCGGGAGACCCCCGTTGATTCCCTGCCGGGCTCCCCCAAGACCGCCCTGCGTACCGCTTGAACCCGGCGCTTCTCAAGCTTCAGCCGACGGTATGACATGTATGCGCTCCTACGTCCGTTGGCGGTTAGGCTCGGGCCATGGAGTCGCATGCTCTTCCGATCGCGACACCGAGCCCTGGTGCCGGTCGTTCCGCGCTGGTGCACCGGGCCAAGCTCCTGGCCTGGCTCGGGATCGGCTGGCACGCGATCGAGGCCGCGATCGCCGTCGGCGCCGGGGTCGCCGCCGGGTCGATCGCACTCGTCGGCTTCGGAGCGGACTCGGTGGTTGAGTCGATCGCCGGAGTTGTTCTCCTCTGGCGCTTCGGTGGTGATCGCCATTCCTCCGAGGCGGCGGAGCGGCGGGCCTACAGGCTGATCGGCGTCAGCTTCTACCTGATCGCGGCCTACGTCGGGATCGAGGCCACCAGACAGCTGATCGACGGATCGCATCCCGAGGTGAGCTTGATCGGAATCGGCCTGGCCGCCTTCACGCTGGCGACGATGCCCCCGCTCGCAAGCGCCAAGGCGCGGGTCGCCGAGCGGCTCGGCTCGGCGGCGACCAGAGCCGAGGGACGGCAAAACATGCTTTGCGCCTATCTCTCCGGCGCGTTGCTGGTGGGCCTCGGCGCGAACGCGGTCGGCGGCTGGTGGTGGGCCGACCCAGTCACCGCCCTGATGATCGCCGGGGTTGCGATTCGCGAGGGCAGGGAGTCGTGGCGCGGCGAGGGCTGCTGCGCGCCGGTCGTCGGCCAGGGCGAGTGCACGGACGACTGCTGCGACTGATCCCTGCCTGGCCGGAACGAACATCAAAGCCAGTTCTGGCGATCAATCTGGCGAGCAGCGGCTAACCCTTCGACTTGTAGTACTCGAGGTTGATCTGCGTGTACTTGGACCACTCCTCGGGGAGCTGGTCCTCGGCGAAGCAGGCATCGACCGGACAGGCCTCGACGCAGGCGTCGCAGTCGATGCACTCGTCCGGGTCGATGAAGAGCTGCTCGGTCTGGTCGTACCCAGCCTCGTCGGGCGTCGGATGAATGCAGTCGACGGGGCAGACCTCTACGCAGGAGTTGTCCTTCTCCCCGATACAGGGCTCCGCGATGACGTATGCCAAGGCGTCTGTCCTTTCCCAACTCGTGGTTGCGATTGCGGCGCCCATCGGGCGCCGCGGGACGCGACATTTTAGGCGAGCCGGGACTTCGTTGGGTGCCCGTGGCGGTGGCTATGGTCCCGCCCCGTGATCTTGCTCACGGGAGCAACCGGCGTGGTCGGCGGAGAGCTCCTGCCCGCGCTGCTCGATGCCGGCAACCAGGTACGGACCCTGGTCCGCGATCCGCGCAAGCTCGGCGAGTACCGAGTCGACGTCCAGATCACGCTCGGGGACATCGGGGACCCCTTCCCGCTCCGTCACGCCATGCGCGGCGTGGACACGGTCGTCCATCTGGCGGCGGCGATCCGCGACCAGCCGCACGCCACGATCGAGGAGGTCAACGGCCTCGCCACGGCCCGGTTGCTGCGCTCGGCCGAGCGTGCCGGGGTCGAGCGCTTCGTCTTCTTCTCGGCGATGGGCGCGACGGCGTTCCAGCGGACCAGATTCTTCCGCTCCAAGGCCCTCGCGGAGCGCGCGGTGCGCGCATCCCCGCTCGACGCCACCGTCTTCGCCCCGTCGATCATCTACCGCCCTGGTGATCCGTGGATCACGCTGCTGCAGCGGTTCTCGCTGCTGCCCGCCGTGCCCGTGTCCGGGTCAGGCCACGCCCTCTATCAGCCGATCTGGGCTCGTGACGTGGCGCGCTGCGTCGCCGCATTCCTCGAGGGAGCCGGCTCGAATCCAGATTCCGACCGCCGCTATGAGCTCGCCGGCCCGGCGCTGCTCTCCTACGACGACATCGTCGAGGTCGTGATCGAGGCGAGCGGGCGGAAGCGGCCCCTCTTGCACGTACCCCTGCCCGTCGTGCGTGCCGGGCTGGGCGTCCTCGAGCTGCTCGCCGGCCCTTCGTCCTTCGCCACCTGGGAGGAAGCCGAGCTGATGGAGGTCCCGATGACCAGCGAGCGCGGCACCGCCGACGCCGAGCGCCTGGGGATCGAGCCGCGGCCGATGGGAGCGGTGCTGGGAGCGGGGGGTTAGCCCGACCGGAAGCAGTCGGCCGGCGAACCGCAGCTCCGACGCACGCCCAGAAAGTAAGAGGCCCGGCGCAAGCGCCGGGCCTCGAAAACACTCGCCTGTTGAGGCAAGCGTAGTCCTTACATCATTCCGCCCATATCGGGCATTCCGCCACCGGGCATGCCGGCCGGCTCCTTCTCGGGCGGCTCGGCCACGATCGCCTCGGTGGTGAGGATGTTCTTTCCGATCGAGGCCGCGTTCTGCAGCGCCGAGCGGGTGACCATGGTCGGGTCGATGACGCCGTCGGCGACCAGGTCGCCGTACTCGCCGCTGGAGGCGTTCAGGCCCTCGCCGTCCTTCAGGCCGCGGACCCTCTCGACCACTACCGAGCCCTCGAATCCGGAGTTCTCGGCGATCTGCCGAATGGGGGCCTCGAGCGACCGCTGGATGATCGACGCGCCGGTGCGCTCGTCGTCATCGTCGTAGTCGTCGAGCTTGATCGCCTCCTGGGCGTTCAGCAGCGCGACGCCGCCGCCCGGGACGATGCCCTCCTCGAGCGCCGCGCGGGTCGCCTGCAGGGCGTCCTCGACGCGGTGCTTCCTCTCCTTCATCTCGGTCTCGGTCGCCGCGCCGACCTTGACGACCGCGACGCCGCCGGCCAGCTTGGCCAGCCGCTCCTGCAGCTTCTCGCGGTCGAAGTCGGAGTCGGTCGTCTCGACCTCGGACTTGATCTGCTTGATGCGGCCCTTGATCTGCTCGGAATCGCCGGCGCCGTCGATGATCGTGGTCGTGTCCTTCGAGACCACGACGCGACGCGCCTTGCCGAGCTGGTCGAGCTGGGTGTTCTCCAGCTTCAGGCCCATCTCCTCGGTGATCACCTCGCCGCCGGTGAGGATGCCGATGTCCTCCAGCATCCGCTTGCGGCGGTCACCGAACCCGGGCGCCTTGACGGCCACGCCGGTGAAGGTGCCGCGGAGCTTGTTCACCACCAGCGTCGCGAGGGTCTCGCCCTCGACGTCCTCGGCGATGATCAGCAGCGACTTGCCACCCTGCATCACCTGCTCCAGGACCGGCAGGATGTCGCGCACCGAGCCGATCTTCTGATTGGCGATCAGGATGTACGGATCCTCGATGACGGCCTCCATGCGGTCCTGGTCGGTGACCATGTAGGGCGAGATGTAGCCCTTGTCGAACTGCATCCCCTCGGTGAACTCCAGCTCCATGCCGAAGGTCTGGCCCTCCTCGACGTTGACCACGCCGTCCTTGCCCACCTTGTCGATGGCGTCGGCGATGATGTTGCCGATCTCGTCGTCGGCGGCCGAGATGGCCGCGACTCGGGCGATCTGCTCCTTGCCCGCGATCTCCTTCGACTGCTTCTCGCGGAGGTTCTCGACGACCTCGTCAACGGCCTTCTCGATGCCGCGGCGCAATCCCAGCGGGTTGGCACCGGCCGCAACGTTCTTCAGGCCGTGCCGGACGATCGTCTGCGCGAGCAGGGTCGCCGTGGTGGTGCCGTCGCCGGCCACGTCGTTGGTGGCGGTCGCCACCTCACGCACCAGCTGGGCGCCCTGGTTCTCGAAGACGTCCTCGACCTCGATCTCGCGGGCGATGGTGACGCCGTCGTTGGTGATCGTGGGCGCTCCGAACTTCTTGTCGAGGACGACATAGCGACCCTTCGGACCGAGCGTCACCTTGACCGCATTGGCCACGGTGTCGACCCCGTCCTGCAGGGCGCCACGAGCATCCTCGTCGTACTTCAGCTCCTTATGAGCCATATGTGTGGTTCCTCCTTCCTAAGTTCCTTGGCTAGCCGACCTTGGCCAGCACGTCCGACTCGCGCAGAACGAGCAGCTCGTCGCCGTCGACGGTGATCTCGGTGCCTCCGTACTTGGAGTAGAGGACCTCGTCGCCCTCGCTCACATCGAGCGGGCGGCGGCTGCCGTCCTCCTTGACCTCTCCGTCGCCGACAGCGAGCACCTTGCCCTTCTGCGGCTTCTCCTTGGCTGTATCGGGGAGGACGATCCCGCTTGCTGTCGTTTCCTCCTCTTCGACCGCCTGAACTATCAGGCGGTCGCCTAGCGGCTTCAACTTCATCGGCATTCCTCCTAGGTCTGCTGCTGTTTCCGAAGCTTGCGATGGAATTTGGCACTCTCGGTAGGAGAGTGCCAGACGGCTGATTGTAGCCAGAGGCGGGCTTCTGCCTCTAGTCGAGAGCGATCAAGGGCGCCCCGAGCAGCTTCGCGAGGCCGCGGCCGCCGTTTCTCATGACGTAGTCGTGGTTCCACTGGAACGCCGGCCGGCCGACCGGAGCCAGCAGGTTCATCCACGCCCTCGTCGTGCGAACGTTCCACTCGTAGATCACGGCGGTCATGCCATCCTGCTCGAAGAGGCGCCAGCGCCCGATGCCGGCAAGCTCGCCGGTTGCGTCGCCCTCCAGCATCTGGGGCCGCTCGACTCGCGTCGTCCGGATGAAGAACTCGACTCGGTACGGCAGCCTCGCCCTCCAGACGTAGCGGCCGAACTGCCCGACCCCGTCCTCGTCACCCTCCTCCAGCTTCTCGGCCTCCATGACCCCCTTCCACCAATGGGGCCAGCGCTCCGAGTCATAGATCGCGTCCCAGACGCGCTCTCGCGGAGCCTCCAAGAGCCAGGTTGTGAGAAAGCGGTACTCGGGCACCTAGTTGCGAGATGGCGTCTCGCCGTTGCCGAACTGAGTGGAAGGCCGCTCCACGATCTGTGAAAAGCGGATCACGGTCACCGTGTCGTCGTCGGAGATCGGCCGCGAGTAGATCGTGGCCAGGAAGTCGACGGTCTCCTCGCGTCGCCGGAACTCGGGGTTGTCGTGCTCGATGTCGCGCGGGGAGAGCTCTGAGACCTTCTTCACCTCGACGTCGTCGACCACCGCGGCGAAGATCTTCTCCCGCGGCTGGTGGCTGTAGCCGACCGTGATCCAGACGACCTGACCGCGCTTGTACTTGCGCGACTTGTCCCCGAGCCGGATCGTCGCCGTCTTCCGCCCGCTGCGCAGCTGGTCGACGAAGACGGGCGAATAGAAGTTGAGGACATAGAGCGCTGAGTTCACGCGCCGAGCCTACTTCAGTCGCTACCAGGCGGCTGGAAACCCTCGGCGCCGATCAGCGGGACGAAGCGGCAGGGGCCGATCGTCTCCTGGCGCACGGCGCCGTTCTCGCGGATGAAGGCGGTGAGCAGGTCGGCGGAACCGGTCGCGATCGGCACCACCAGCCGGCCCCAGGGCGCGAGCTGGGAGAGCAGGCTGTGGGGCGCCTCGGGGGTGGCCGCGTGGACGGCGATCGCGTCGTAAGGCGCGCCCACCTGGTGGCCGCGGCTGCCGTCGCCGACGATCACATCGACATTCTCGATTCCGAGCTCGTCGAGCCGCTCGCGCGCCCACTCGCCGAGCGCGGGGACGCGCTCGATGCTGACCACCTGGTCCGCCAGCTGCGACAGCACCGC
Source organism: uncultured Solirubrobacterales bacterium (assembly GCA_963728755.1). Lineage (GTDB taxonomy): Bacteria > Actinomycetota > Thermoleophilia > Solirubrobacterales > 70-9 > DASUPK01. The sequence continues at coordinate 68,528 of CAVSLI010000008.1, forward strand.
GGCCGAATAGCCGGAGCCGGTCCCAATCTCGAGGACGCTCTCGTCCCGGTCCAGGTGCAGGGCCTGGCAGATCGCGGCGACCACCCACGGCTGGGAGATCGTCTGCTCGTATCCGATCGGCAGCGCCGAGTCGTTGTAGGCGCTCCGGCGCACGCCCTCGGGCACGAAGTGCTCGCGGGGCACCGCGGCCATCGCTTGAAGGACGCGCTCGTCGGCGATGCCGCGCCGGCGGAGCTGGCGCTCCACCATCCAGGCCCGCTGCTCCGCGAAGTCGGGTTCGCGGCGCACTCAGAAGATGTAGGCGTCAAGCCGCTCGGGCTCGATCACTGTGACCCGCCCCCGGCCGACCTGGACCACGCCCGCCCTCTCGAGCGTGGCGAGGAAGCGGCTGACGCTCTCGCGGGAGGTCCCCGCCATCTGGGCGAGGTCCGACTGGCGAAGCCTGATGGTGACCCCGTCCTTGACGAGGGGAGTGACCGCCTCCTCCGCGAGCAGCTGGTTGAGGACTCCGGCGACACGGCTGGGAACCGTCTGGAAGGACTGGCGGGCGATCCGCTCGTTCGCCTCGCGCAGTCGGCGGGTGAGCGCCACCACGAGCTTCTCGGCCATCTCCGGATGCGAGCGGATCAGGTTGCGCATGTCGGTGGCGGGGAGGGCGAGAAGCTGGGTGTTCTCCGCGGCCTCGACACTGGCCGAGCGTCGTTCGCCATCGAGCATCGCAAGCTCCCCGAAGATCGCGCCCGGGCTGAGCGTCGCCAGCGTGATCACGCGGCCGTCGGAGTGCTGGCGCGTGACCCGGCAGCTGCCCTGACTGACGATGTAGCAGGCGTCCCCGCGGTCCCCCTCGTGGAATACCCGCGTCTCGCGCGGATAGCTGCGCGGGATCGCCACCTGGGCGACCCAATCAAGCTCGTCCGGGGAGAGTTCCGAGAACAGCGGAACGCCTTCGAGGAGCTCGACGATCTGTTGCCTCGCTCCGCTCTCCATACCGGCCCCGATTATGGCTGTTTCAGCCGGGTTGACACTCGGGACACCAGTACGTGGTGCGCGCCGAATCGCCCTGCGCCCGCGAGCGGATCTTCGCTCCGCAGCGCGGACAGGGCTGGCCGGCGCGCCGGTACACCCGCTTCGGTTGCCTGCCGGATTCGACGGCCGCAAGCATCAGCTCGCGCGTGGCGTCGAGTACGTCCGCCAGCTCCTCGTCCTCGAGCGACTCGAGGGACCGCTGCGGGTCGACCCTGGCAGCCCAGCAGCCCTCCGACTTGAAGATGTTCCCAATGCCCGCGACCAGCCTTTGCCCGAGCAGCGCCTCGCCGAGCTCGATGCCCGGATTTGTCGTGCGCATCCGTGCGATCGCGGCCGCCGGTTCGAAGTGATCCGCCAGGATGTCCGGTCCAAGGCGGACCAGCCGGGGGTCGCGCAGGAGGCGTCCCCTCCTGCCGATGCGCATGAAGGAGCCTCGGAAGTTGACCGCCTCCCAGCCGTCGGCGGCGATAGAGATCCAGGCCTGCGATGCGGGACGCCGCCAGCCCTGGCCGTCGCGATAGACGTGCCAGCCGCCGTGCATTCCCAGGTGGCTGTGAAGGAGGAGGTCGTCCTCGAAGTGAAGGAGCAGATGCTTGCCGCGACTCTCGACCCGCTCGAGCGTGAGACCGTCGATTGAGCTCGGCGCCAGCCCCTCCGGCCGCCGCCGGCCCGGTGTCCGAACCGCAACGCGACTGCCTCCCAGGGTGTCGCCGATTCTCCGAGCCATGCGCAAAATCGAGTCGCCCTCGGCCATCGCCTACGCCACGAGCTTGCGTGGCTGGCGACGGAAGCCCGCCTCGATCAGCGCCGCCTCCATGCCGGATCCGATCACCGGCTCCCCGTCGACGCGCTCGACCGCGAGCTTCTCGATCTGGCCCGCCTGTGCGGCCTCGGCGAGCGCGCCGAGGCACTCGATGAACTCGCCGTCGTCGATCTTCTGGAGGCGGAGGAGCCCCTTCCCACCGCGCTCGACGTAGAGCAGCGGCTCACCGTCGCGCAGCATCACGTAGGCGCCGGCGGTCCGGGCGGGCCGCCGCTGGCCCTCCAACTTCGGCCACGAGAGGGTGGCGCCGTAGGGGTTGGCGGGATCGGTCGCGGCGAGGACCTGCAGCGAGCCGTCCTCCCGCGGCAGGCTGCGCAGCCGCTCAACCGCCCCGGGGAGGGCGAACTGGGCGCCGCCCAGGCCCTCGACGAAGTAGCCCCGCCGCGCGGTCCCGAGCAGCTCGAGGTTCTGCAGCTCCCCATAGATCGAGGCGAAGCCCCCGGGGATGCCCTCGGCGATCGCCGTCTCGCGCGTGACGATCCCGTGGCGCTCGAGCATCAGCTCGGCGAGCGCACGCAGCCTCGGGCCGGCCGAGGGCGCCTCGGCGAAGAGCGGCGCAGTGAGGGACCAGCGGCCGATCACGGTCCCCGCGGCCGCGGCCCGGCGGCGGGCGAAGCGGCGGCCCCCCCGATCATTGCGCTGGGCCGCCCGCAGGCGGGGAGCGCGGAGCGGAGCGAAGGCGTCGTTGGTGACCTCGCCCGACCAGGCGAGGTCCCAGAGCCCCTCGTGGAGTTCCTCCGCCGAGCCCTCGAGCTCAAGCAGGTCGAGCCAGAAGCACGGCCCCTGTGCGAGTCGCGCCCGGATCGCGTCGTGGACCTCGCTCTCCGGCCGATCGAGCTTCGCGTTGCCCGGCGGCGGGCCGGCGAGCCTGACGTCCTCGCGGAAGTAAAGGGCGACCTTGCCGTCGCTGCGGCCGAGGGGGCCGGCGCCGACCCAGACCAGCTCGCCGCTCGTGCAGAGCTCGTCCAGCCAGGTCGGACTGTACTCGCCGAGGCGCCGAGGCAGGACGTCGCGCTCCCAAGTCCTGGGGGTGAGCGCCACGCCCTGGAGCGAGACGAGCGCCTCGCGGAGCCGGTCGGGACCGGCGCCCGCGCGGCCATGGGCGTCGACGTTCTGCCAGCTCGGCAGGAAGCGGGCCAGCTCGCGCTGATCGGTCGCCTCGACCTCCTGGCGCAGCCGGGCGAGGCTGGCGCGGCGGAGGCGCCGGAGCACGTCCGCCTGGCACCACTCGCGTGAAGTGCCGCCGGGCAGCAGCTCTCCCCGGACCACCTCACCGGCGCGCTCGAGCTCCTTCAGGGCCGAGCTCGGATCGACGCCGTACCGATCGGCGGGCTGGCGGATTGGGAACGGGACGTGGGTCGCCGCGTAGCGGCGAACGAGCGAGACCAGAGCGTCTTCCACCGGCTCGAGGAAGCTCTCCGGCAGGCCGGCCGGGGGCGGGACCCCGAGTGCGTCTCGGTAGAGGCCGGCGTCCTCGGCAGCGATGTAGCGCTCCTCGCCGGCGATCCTGACGATCGCGGCGCGGCGTTCCTTGACCAGCTTGTCGAGCATCGACTTGGCCGAGTAGCCCTCCTCGGTGCGCTGCTCGCACTCCTCCTCGGTCAGGTCGCCGAGCCGTCGGAGGATCTGCTGTAGGCCGTCGCGGTCCTTGGCGCGGCCCGCCTCGGTCAGGTGCTGGAGCTGCTCGGCGACCTCCTCCAGCGCCTCCGGATCGATCAGCTCGCGCAGCTCCTCCTGGCCCAGCAGCTCGGCCAGCAGGTCGCGGTCGAGGGCGAGCGCGGCGGCGCGGCGCTCGGCGTTCGGCGTGTCGCCCTCGTACATGTAGGTGGCGACGTAGTCGAAGAGCAACGAGGAGGCGAAGGGAGACGCCGTCGGTGTCTCGACCTCGACCATCGTGATCCGGCGGGAGTGGAGGTCACGGAGAAGCTCCTTGAGCGCTGGGAGGTCCAGGACGTCACGCATCACCTCGCGATAGGTCTCGAGGATCACCGGGAAGCGCGGGAAGTCACGAGCGACCTCGAGCAGGCTCTGCGACTTGAGCCGCTGCTGCCAGAGCGGAGTGCGCTTGCCGGGCCAGGCTCGCGGGATGAGCAGGGAGCGGGCGGCGTTCTCACGGAAGCGGGCGCCGAACAGGGCCGAGCCGGAGAGCTCGCGGATCACGAGGTCCTCGATCTCGTCGGCCTCGATGAGCACCAGGTCAGCCGGAGGCGGCTCATCAGCGTCGGGCAGATGAATGACGATCCCGTCGTCCGACCAGATCGCGTCGGCCTCGAGGTCGCGCTCGTCGCGGATCTTGGCGGAGAGGGCGAGGCCCCAGGCGGCGTGCACGCGGCCGCCCCAGGGGGAGAGGACGCAGAGGCGCCAGTCGCCGATTTCGTCCCGGAAGCGCTCGACGACGATCGCCTCATCCGAGGGCACGACGCGGGTCGCGGCCTGCTGCTCGGTCAGATAATTGACGAGATTCTGCGCGGCCAGCTTGTCGAGGTCGTTCTCCTTGGCGAGCTTCTTCGGGTCGGCGTTGACCGCCTCGCGTGAGAAGGCGCCGATCGCCTTGCCGAGCTCAGCGGGTCGGCCGATCCCGTCGCCGCGCCAGAAAGGGACGGCCCCGGGGGTCCCGGGGGCGGGGGTGACGATCACGCGGTCGCGGGTGATCTCCTCGATCCGCCAGGTGCTGGCGCCCAGCAGGAAGGTCTGACCGGGCCGCGCCTCGTAGACCATCTCCTCGTCGAGTTCCCCGACGCGCCGCCCGTCCGGAAGGTGGACGCCGTAGAGGCCGCGGTCGGGGATGGTCCCCGCGTTGGCGACCGCCAGCTGGCGAGCGCCGGGCCGGCCGCGCATCTTGCCCTTGGTGCGGTCCCAGACAATTCGCGGGCGCAGTTCGGCGAACTTCTCCGACGGGTAGCGGCCGTCCAGCATGTCGAGCACGTTTTCGAGCTGCTCTCGGGAGAGCTCGGTGAAGGGCTGGGCCGAGCGGACCAGCCTCTCGACCTCGTCGATCTCCCACTCGTCGAGTGCGGCCATCGAGACCAGGTGCTGGGCGAGCACGTCGAGCGGGTTCTGGGGGATGACGGTCTCCTCGATCTCCCCGGTGCGCATCCGGCGGGCGACCACCGCGCACTCGAGCAGGTCCGCGCGGAACTTGGGGAAGATCCGCCCCTTCGAGACCTCGCCGAGGGTGTGGCCCGCGCGGCCTACACGCTGCACGCCGCGCGTCACGGACTTCGGAGACTCGACCTGGATCACGAGGTCGACCGCCCCCATGTCGATGCCGAGCTCCAGCGAGGAGGTGGCCACCAGGCAGGGCAGCTCACCCGACTTGAGCAGCTCCTCGACCAGCGCCCGCTCCTCGTGGGAGAGGGAACCGTGGTGGGCGCGGGCGATCTCGGCCGGCGCCACCTCGCCGTTCTTGGTGTTGCCAGCGTGCTCGGTTGCGGGCAGCTCGTCGGTGAGCTCGTCGTTGTGCATCTCGTTGAGGCGCTTGGCGATCCGCTCGGCGGCCCGCCGGTTGTTGACGAAGACGATCGTCGAGTTGTGATCGCGGACCAGCCGGAGCAACTCGGGATAGATCGCCGGCCAGATGGAGCGGGTGTTGGTAGCCGGATCGAGGGAGGCCTCGATCGGGCCCGGGTCGATGCGCTCGGGCGAGGTGCTGACGTCCTGGTGGGGAGTCTTGCCGGTGTCGGCCCCGTCGCGACGCTTGTTGTCGAGCGGGCTCGGCTCGACCATGTCCTCGACCGGGACGACGATCTCGAGATCGAGCTTCTTGGGCTCGGACGCATCGACGATCTCGCACTCTCTCCCTGCTCCCACGAGGAAGTCGCCGATGCGCTCGAGCGGTCTCTGGGTCGCCGAGAGGCCAATCCTCTGAATCGACTGGTCGCTGGCGAGGTGGTCCAGTCGCTCCAGGGTCAGAGCAAGATGGGAGCCTCGCTTGGACGGTGCGACCGCGTGGATCTCGTCCACGATCACCGCCTCGACGCCGGTGAGGATCTCGCGCGCCTGCGAGCTGATCATCAGGTAGAGCGACTCCGGGGTGGTGATCAGGATGTCCGGTGGCTCGCGACGCATCGCGCGGCGCTCGGACTGGGGCGTGTCGCCCGTGCGCAGCGCGACCGAGATCGGGGAGCCGATGCCCTGCAATGGCGCTCGCAGGTTGCGCTCGATGTCGTATGAGAGGGCCTTGAGGGGCGAGATGTAGACGATTCGCACGCCCGACCCGAGCCGCTCGGGCTCGCGAGCGAGGCGGTCGATGCCCCAGAGGAAGGCCGCGAGGGTCTTCCCCGACCCCGTCGGGGCGCAGATCAGGGTATGCGCTCCCGAGGCGATCGCCGGCCAGCCGGCCACCTGGGCGGGCGTGGGCGCCTCGAATGACGCCTGAAACCACTTCCGAACCGGCTCCGAGAAGGGCTCCAGGGGTGACTTTTGAGTCGCGGACGTACTCATGGCCAACCTACTGACCTTACCGACCGCGCCACCCGCGGCTCGAATCGGCAGTCCTATTGGCGCCTTCCTCCGGCTATCCCGGAGAAAGGCGCCAGATCCTGCGAATTCGGACTACGCCCGGCCCTCGGCGCCGGCGGGTGCGACCCGCTCGACGTCCAGGCGAGGCAGTCGCCGCTCCAGCCAGTTCGGGATCCACCAGTTCCACTTGCCGAGCAGCTGCATCACCGCCGGCACCAGAACCATCCGGACGACGGTGGCGTCGAGGAAGACCGCCGCCGCCAGGCCGATCCCGAACAGCTTCAGGAAGACCTCATTCGAAGTGACGAACGACAGGAACACGACGACCATGATCGCCGCGGCCGCGGTGATTACCCGGGCCGTCTTCGCGAGCCCGTCGGCGACCGCCCGGCTGGTATTCCCATCCTTCAGATACTCCTCTCGGATCCGCGAGATCAGGAAGACCTCGTAGTCCATCGAGAGCCCGAACAGGATCGCGAACATCATCACCGGCATGAACGGCGCGATCGGCACCTCGTGGTCGATTCCGATCAGGTTGCTGAGCCCGCCGCCGTTCGCTGCAAGGGTCATCACGCCGTAGGCGGCACTCACCGACAGCAGGTTCATGATCCCGGCCTTCAACGAGATCAACGGCGAGTGGAAGGCGACGAGCAGGAGCAGGAACGAGAGCCCGAGCACGCCGGCGATGAACAGCGGCATGCGGCCAGTCATGTAGGTGCTCTGATCCTCGAGAGCCGCAGTCACGCCGCCGATTTGGACGTCGATCCCCGTGCCGTTGAACTGGTCCGGCACGACGTCATCGCGCAGGTGCTTGACGAGGTCCTCGGTGGCCTCGTCCTGCGGCGAGGTCTTCGGGATCACCGTGATCAGCGCAGCATCACCCGCCTGGTTGATCCGCGGCGGGACGACGAACGCCACGTCGGGCGTGCTCCGCAGAGTGTTCGCGAAGGTGTCGATCTCGGACTTCGCCTGCGGGCTCGTCGGCATCGTCGCCGCGATCTGGATCGGGCCGTTCGTGCCCGGCCCGAATCCCTCGGTGTTCAGGTCGTAGGCCTGACGGGTCATCGAGTCGGGCGGGTCGTTGCCCGCGTCCGGGAAGCCGAGACGCATGCCCAGCGCCGGCGCAGCCAGCGCCAGCAGGACAACCAGCGCTCCGATTGCGAACGGCCACGGCCGCCGCTGCACGACATGACTCCACCGCGCGGCCGGGGATTCGCCGCCTCGCTCCCGCTGCCGCTCTGCCTCGTCCGCCCTCTTCAGGGAGCGGCCGAGCAGTGGGATGCGGAGCTTGTCGACCCTCGGGCCGAGATACGAGAGGAAGGCGGGCAGGAGCGTGATCGAGGCGAACATCACGGTGAGCACCGCCAGGGAGGTGGCGATTGCGACTCCGTACATGTAGCTCAGCCCGGTCAGCATCAGCCCGAGGACGGCGATCACCACCGTAAGGCCGGCGATGATCACGCTGCGGCCCGCGGTCGTGACGGCCTCGACCACGGCGTCGTGGCGATCCTTGCCCTCCCGCATCGCCGAGCGGAATCGAGTGAGGACGAGCAGCGCGTAGTCGATCCCGACGCCGATCCCGATCAGGCCGGAGACGGCGGTGGTCCAGTCGGGCACGTCGATCACGTTGGACAGCAGCGGGATGAGTCCGGCAGAGGAGATTCCCAGGCCGACGAGGGCGATGCCCAGCGGCAGCCCGGCCGCGACAACAGAGCCGAAGGCGATCAGCAGGACGATCGCGGCGCCGAGGAAGCCGAAGCCCTCAGGGCTGGACTGGCTCTGGACGGAGTAGATGGGATCTCCGCCGAGCTCGATCTGCAGGCCGCCGCCGTCATTCGCCTCTGCCGCGTCGACGATCTTCCGGGCGTCGTCGTCCTTGAAGTCCCAGCCGGGAACGGTCATCGGGAGCGTGGTCGCAGCGATCTCTCCGTTGTCGGAGACCCGGATCGGAGTGTGCGGGGAGACGTTGTTGACCTTCTCGGCCTCGGCGAGGAACGCGTTGATCCGCTGCCGGGCCTGCGGGCTGTTGGCCCCGGCCGGGTCCTTCCAGACGACGAAGATCTCCTGGCCCGAGTAGCCGGCGAATCGCTGCTCGGTGATGTCGCTCGCCGCCTTCGACTCCGAACCGGGCGTGTCGTAATCGGCCGAGAACTCCCCCGCGAGCGAGGAGCCGACTCCGATGATCACGAACATCGCGACGATCCAGACCAGGACCACGCGGCCGCGGCGGCGGTAGGCGATGTCGGCGAGACGGGTTAGGCGACGCGTCATCCGGACTTCCCCCTTCCTAGCGAGCTCACTCCCAAGCTCGCGCTGATTCCAAGTTGCGTTCTAGCAATCCGCATCTGTCGGCGTGTTCTCGAAACATGCTCGATTCGCTGTCTCGTAACTGCGATTTTCATCACTTAGACGCCGGTGACGTCCAAAACTCATCGTTCCAGCGGAAGTCGGCGAAATCCATCGGGGATGACCCTCAGCCGCCCCTAGGTCAAGCGCAGGCGTAGACGATCTCGACCGCTCCTTCGGGCAGCAGACGCTCGCTCTCCAGTGTCAACTTCACGTCGGGATCGACGGGTGGCGCGAGCCGCATTCCCTCCCCGATCAGCACCGGTAGCACGAGGAGGCCGAGCTTGTCGAGTGCTCCAAGGGATCGGAACGCCTCGATCGTCCGCGGCCCTCCGACGAGGTGGACGTCGCCTCCGCGGTTCGCCTCGCGGATCCCGTCCAGCAGGCGCGCCGGGTCTGACTCCACCACGACGTGGTCGGGAGTCCCGTCCGGCCGCCGCGAGCCGAGGACGAATACATCGAGGTCCGGCCAGGGCCAGCGCTCGGAGTCGAGGGCGGGCTCGAAGGTAGTGCGGCCCATCAACACCGCCTCGATCTCACGCTGGAACTCCGGGAAGCCATGACTCTCCCCCGGCACGAAGCTCGGGTCGGCCATCTGAGCGGGCCACCCGTCGGCGGTGCTGACGCAGCCGTCGAGGCTCACGCACATGCGGGTCAGAATGTTCATCGGGGCAGGGATGAGGCGACCGCGGCGAGCCGCGGCGCGCTCCGATCGCGCTGCGACAGAATCGGATCGGAGATCGGCCAGTGCACGGCGACCTCCGGGTCGTCCCAGGCGATGCCGCTCTCGAGGTCGCGGGTCGTAGTAGCTGGAGAGCCGGTAGATGACGTCGGCCTCCTCGGAGAGCACGCAGAACCCGTGGCCGAAGCCATCGGGCACGAAGAGCTGGCGATGCTCGATGTCATCGAGGTCGTAGCCCTCCCAGCGCCGGTAGGTGGGCGAGTCGGGCCTGAGGTCCACGGCGACGTCGAAGATCCGCCCGCGGGCGCAGCGGACGAGCTTCGCCTGGCCGCGCTGCATGTGGAGCCCGCGCAGCACACGCGCGCCGGAGCGGCTGTGGTTCTCCTGGACGAAGTCGACCTCGATCCCGATCAGCCTCATCGCCTCGGCTCGGAAGGTCTCGACGAGGAAGCCTCGCTCGTCTCCGCGGACGTCGGGCTCGACCAGGACGACCCCGTCGATCTCGGTGGGCAGGCGGCGGAAGCTCATTCCCTCTCAGCGGGCGAGCCGGCCCCGAGCGTCTTGCCGTACTGCCGCTCGTAGTAGTCGCGGTATTCGCCGGAGCGGATCGGCGCCCACCACCACTCGTTCTCGCGATACCAGGTCACGGTGCGCTCAATGCCCTCGTCGAAGGGGACCGCCGCCTTCCAGCCGAGCGCCTCGAGCCGCGCGGCTGAGAGCGAGTAGCGGCGGTCGTGGCCGGGCCGGTCGGTGACGTATTCGATCAGCGACTCATCGCGATCCGTCAGGGCGAGTATGCGCTTCACCACTTCCAGGTTCGCGAGCTCGTCGGGCCCGCCGACGTTGTAGGCCTCGCCCGCCTCACCGCGCTCGAGCACCGCGTCGATCGCGGCGCAACAGTCCGCCACGTAGAGCCAGTTGCGCACCTGCATGCCGTCGCCGTAGACCGGCAGCGGGTCGCCGGCGAGGGCGTTGAGGATGCAGAGCGGGATCAGCTTCTCGGGGTGCTGACCCGGTCCGTAGTTGTTGGAGGCGCGGACGATCAGCGCCTCGGCGCCGTAGGTCCGGGCGAAGGCGGAGACCAGTAGGTCGCCGCCCGCCTTCGAGGCCGAGTACGGGGAGGAGGGGTTGAGCGCGGACTCCTCGGTCGCGGAGCCAACCGCGAAGTCGCCATAGACCTCGTCGGTGGAGACCTGGAGGTAACGGATGCCCGCGTCCCGGGCGGCCTCGAGCAGCACGTAGGTGCCGAAGACGTCGGTCATGATGAACTCGCCCGGGGCCTCGATCGAGCGGTCGACGTGGGACTCGGCGGCGAAGTTGACCGCCGCGTCGCAGCCCTCGATCGCGGTGCCGACCGCATCGCGATCGGCGACGTCCGCCTCGACCAGCTCCCAGCGGTCCTCCGGAAGCCTCTCCAGGTTCTCGCGCCGGCCGGCGTAGGTGAGCTTGTCGAGCACCCGCACGGCGTCGTCCGGGTTCGCCTCCAGATGGTGGCCCACGTAGTTCGAGCCGATGAACCCGGCCCCGCCGGCGACGAGCAGCCTCATGCCGCGTCCTGACCGTGGTCGTCGTCCCGGTCGGGCGGATCGCCGAACTCGCCGTCGGCGTTCCCCTCGAACTCGACCTCCTCCCGGACCCTCTCGGGCCAGTGGTCGAGCACCGGCTGGCGCTTCGACGCGCTCGATCGTCTCTTTGGCGCTGTCTCCTCTTCCCGATCGCGGCGGGTGAGGTAGTCGGAGAGCCCGCGTTGCCACGGCGGCAGCTTGATCGGCGCCGAGCGCCGGCTGACGAGGACCGAGTCGGCGGGGCGCTTCGCGGGGCGCTCCATCATGTCGCTGGTCGATGCCATCACACGAGTGACCACCTCCGCCTGCCGGAAGATCTCCATCGCGAACTCGTACCAGGAGCAGCTGCCCTCGCCGGTCATGTGGTGGATGCCGTAGGCGGCGCTGTCGACAAGGCGCAGCAGCCCCACGGCGAGGTGCCCGGTGTAGGTGGGATTGCCCACCTGGTCGTGGACGACGACCACAGGGCCGCCGCCCTCCCCCAGGCGGAGCATCGTCTCCACGAAGTTGCCGCCGTGTGGGCCGAAGAGCCAGGAGGTGCGCACGATGAAGCTGCGCCCGTTGACGAGTGCGGTCGCCCGCTCGCCGGCGAGCTTGGTCCGGCCGTAGGCGTTGATCGGTTCCGGGTCGTCGGACTCGCCGTATGGTCCGCTGGTCCCGTCGAAGACGTAGTCGGTGGAGATGTAGACGACCTTGGCGTCCACCTTGTCTGCGGCGTCGGCGACGAAGCCGGCGCCCTGCGCGTTGACCAATGACGCCTCCTTCTCCGACTCCTCCGCGCCGTCGACATCGGTCCAGGCCGCGCAGTTGATCACCGCGCCCGGCCGTTCGCGGGTGATCATCCGCTCCACCCTCTGCGGGTCGGTGACGTCGAGGTCGTCGTGGCCCAGCGCGATCACCTGGTGGCGCATGTCCTCGGCGACGCGGATCACGTCGTGGCCGAGCATCCCGTTCGCTCCGGTGACGAGGACCCTCATGGGATCGAGATGTCGGCGTTGTCGCCGACGAGGAAGCGCAGCGTCTTCGGCATTCCCTCGCTCCTGCTCAGGCTGACGTTCTTCCCCAGCAGGCTGGCCTCCATACGCGCCTGCAAGTCGCGGATGCTCGAGCCTGCCAGAACGATCGAGTGCTCGACCTCCGAGCCGGTGATCACCACGTCGCGCTCGATCGCCGTGTAAGGCCCGATGTAGGAGTCGGTGAGCCGGGCGCCGGCGCCGATGATGGCCGGCCCGCGGACGACTGTTCGCTCCAGCTTGGCTCCCTTCTCGATCGCGACTCGGCCCTCGACCCGCGACTCGGCGTCCAGCTCACCGTCGATCCGCGGCTCGATGTCCTCGAGGACGAGGCGGTTGGCCTCCAGCATGTCCTCGAGCTTCCCGGTGTCCTTCCACCAGCCCTTGACGATGTGCGACTCGACCCGCCGATCGGACTCGATCAGCGTGTCGATGGCATCGGTGATCTCGAGCTCCCCCCGGCCGGACGGCTTGATCGAGTGGGCGGCCTCGAAGATCGCCGGCGTGAACATGTAGACGCCGACCAGCGCCAGGTCGCTGGGCGGGTCCCGCGGCTTCTCGACCAGGCGGACGACGCGCTCGCCGTTCAGCTCCGCGACGCCGTAGGAGGAGGGATCGTCGACGCGCGTGAGCAGGATCAGTGCGTCAGGCTCCGAGCGCCGGAAGCCCTCGACGAGGTCGGTGATCCCGTCTCGGAGCAGGTTGTCTCCGAGGTACATCACGAACGGGCTCTGTCCGAGGTAATCCTCGGCCGTGAGCAGGGCGTGGGCCAGCCCGAGGGGAGCCTCCTGCTCGATGTAGGTGATCGAGGCGCCGAAGTCCGATCCGTCCCCCGCCGCCTGCCGGATCTCCTCACCCGTCTCGGGGGCGATGATCACCCCGATCTCGGTGATCCCGGCCTCGACCAGCGCCTCGATCCCGTAGAAGAGCACGGGCTTGTTGGCCACCGGAACGAGCTGCTTCGCGGAGGTGTGGGTGATCGGGCGCAACCGCGTTCCGGCGCCCCCCGAGAGGATCAGCCCCTTGAGCTCTTCCATGTCGCGGCAGGCTAGAGGCTAAGCCGCGAGCACCGAACGGAGCTGGGAAGCGATGCGAAGGTCTGCAGCGGCCTAGTGGGGCTTCGAGGGGTTCCCGCGGTTGCTGAACTCGCAGTGATGGGCCTTCGGGTCGATTCTGTCCTTCCGGACGACGTCGCCGCGGCCGTCACCACAGGAGATGAAGGTGTCCGTGATGCCGTCGAGGGTCTGCAGGTTGTCGCGGCCGCGGCCACCCTTGTAGGTATCCGCCCCGCCCCGTCCGCGGAGTGAATCCCGGTTGTCGTTGCCCTTGAGGATGTCGCCGCCGTTTCCGCCCATCAGCGTGTCGTTGCCGCGGCCGCCGATCATCAGGGCGCCGATGCCGACGGTCTCGCCCACCTGCGCGGTGTCGTCGCGGTCGCGGACGTCGATGATGAGGCTGCTCACCCCGTCCGGCCTGCATGTGGCCACTCCGTTTATGAACTCGCAGGGAGGGATTGTCGTGATCGGGTTGGCGTCGGCATCCTTGAAGGTGTAGACGGGCACCGTTCCGCCGAACAGGACATCGGTTCCGACCAGAACGTCGTTTTTCTCCCCCTGGCCGGCGACGTAGGTGATGATCCCGCCAGAGCTGCTGAGTACGGCGGCCTGCGCGCTGGCGGCGCCGAGCAGCATGGTCCCCATTACGGCGAGAGCTATCGCGATCCGTCGCATCTAATCCCCCTGGTTGAGAGGTCCGTGGCTCACCAGGGCCGGGATTCTGCCACTTTCCTGCGGAAATCTTCTCGAAATTGGGGGGATGCAGGAAAACGCCCAGTTCTGAGAGCCGCCCTAATAGACGCCGCCGAGCTTGCCGTGATCCCAACTGGCGATGCGCTTCGGGTGAAAGTGGATGGACACGCGCTTCGGCGCCTGCGCCCGCAGGCCCGCTGCGGCATCACCCTCGACCGACTCGATCCCCTCGCTGTAGCGGACGGTCAGCTCCTTCGCGAAGCCGACGACCCGATCGACGTCCCGAATCAGCTCGGCCTCGGCCTCGATCTGCACGCCGCGAAGCTCGTTGTACTCGGTCCCGGTCTCGATCAGTAACGTGGCCCGCGGGTCACGCTCCAGGTTCTTCACTTTCTGGGACTTCGCGTAGGTCCAGACCCAGATCTCGCCCTCGCGCGGCACGTACCAGAGCGGCATCACATGGGGCCATCCGCGCGGCCCGTTTGAGGCGACGACCGCGATCCGCTCGCATTCGATCAGCTCGCGCTGCTCCTCGTCGGTGAGCTCGATCTGTTCACGGCGCGACGGCATCAGGGCCCGCCAGCGGCCGGGGAGAGCACAAGGGTCTCGAAAGGGGCCTCGCCGGCCATCGGCTGCATCGTGCCCGCCTCCCAGCGCGGCTGGAGGTCGTCGTAATGGGCGCTCCACGCGTGCCCGGACTGGCCCGTGAACGCCTGCCACTGGGAGCGCTCCGGGGCCGAGGGGTCGGCCACCATCCGCCAGCTCGGCGCCCAGATCGCGTGGTAGGGATCGATCGGGTTGTAGGCCACCTGCGCCACGGTCTCCTGCGCACCGCCGGGGTGGAGAGTGCGGTTGAAGATCCACTCGGCAACCGGATGCCCCGCCCCGAGCGCGTGGGGGAACTCGAGCGCGTGCACCTGCCCCCACCGCCACCCCTCGGGATCGGGGCCGAAGCGCTCCTCGAGGTCGTCGAGCGCGCCGCGCAGCGCCTCGAGCGCGAGTTCGTCCCATGAGCCGCCGATCAGCTCATCGTCGGCCTCCTCCCAGAGATCGAGCAGGTGGGCATGCCAGCGCCAAGGCGAGCTGACGTGCGCGATGAAGCCGTTGTCGGCGCGGTCGAGGTAGCGCTCCGCGAGGTCGCGGTCGCCGATCGCCGCCCGGGTGAACTCCCGCGCCAGCCGCAGCAGGAAGGCCTGATAGATCGTCCCCGCGACGGTCCGTGGCCCGAGCGTCCGGTCCCAGCTCTTCAGCCGCTCGATCGCCCTCACCTCGCGCTGCGTCGCCGGCTCCAGGCGGGCGAGGCGATGGACCACCTCGTCGCCGGGGATTGAGTAGAGGTCAGTCTGCATGCTGCGGAAGTCGTCGAGGTCGTGCTGCTCGCGCTGGCCGAGCAGCTGTTCGATCCGTGCGGCGCGGTAGCCGTCCAGCCAGTCGCTGGTGATGTGGTGGGGATATGAGGAGTCAACGACCTTGTTGTTCGCCGTGACCACGTGTCCCTCACCCGGATCGACGAGCTCGGGCAGCTCGTCGTACGGGATCCAGCCCTCCCACTCGAACTCACCGGTCCAGCCGGGCTTCGGCAGATCCGGGCAGTCGCCCCTGCGCATCGGGATCCGGCCGACCATCTTGTAGCCGATCGATCCGTGGCGATCCGCCCAGACGAGGTTGGACACCGGCATCGTCAGATCACGCAGGAGCTCCACCAGCTCCGGGCCGCTGCGGGGTTCGAGCACGCCGACGTGCGCGGGCGAGATGGCAGGCTCGTCCAGTCCCGCCCACCGCAGGGCGAGGGGTTGCTGATCGTCCGCCCCAAGCGCCTGATTGACGATCGGCCCGTGGTGGGTGAGGCGGACCTCGTGGCTCTCGGCCCGATCCTGACCGCGCACCGCGATCAGCTCCTCGACGATCTCGAGCGGCCGCTGCTCCCCGTCGAACTCGTAGCTCTCGTCCTCGATCCTCTCTACGAAGAGGTCCTCGACGTCCGCCATCACGTTGGTGAAGGAGAAGGCGACGTCGTTGTTCTGTCCGAGCGAGAATCCCGGCAGGCCGGGGATCGACGCGCCTCGGCAGAACCGGTCGCCAAGCTCCAGGCCCACCTCGTACCAGACGCCGGGCATCCCGCTGGGGAGGTGAGGGTCGCCGGCGAGCAAGGCGCCGCCGGTCACGGAGCGTGCGGGGGTCACCGCCCAGTTGTTCGAGCCGCTGGCAGCGGTGGCCAGGCCGATCTGCTCTCGGACCCGCCCGATCTGCTCCGCCAGCCGCAGACCGTCGCCGTCGAACCCCTGTCCGGGCTGGAGCACGACGGGGTTCCCCTTCGGGTAGGTCGGGTCGATCCTCGCCGCCCGCTCCTCGCCGAGCTCGCGGACCAGGTCGGCCCGGAGAAGCTCCCGCTCCCAATTGGTGGAGAGTCCGAAGGAGAGGAGCTTGCCGCCCGCCAGCATGTCGGCCGGGCGCCAGGGCTCGAAGTCGAGGCGCAGCAGCTGGAACTCCGCGGGGGGCGCAGAGGCGATCCGGGCGGCCTCGTTGAGCCCGTCGCAGTACGCATCCAGTAGGGGCCGGAGCTCGGCGTCGAGCTCAGCCTCCTCGCGCAGCGCGACACGGCGCAGACCCAGCGTCCTCATCAGCCGGTCGACGGGCAGCCCGGCCGGGCCCGCGATCTCGCTGACTCGCCCCGCGGTGATCCGCCGGTTGACCTCGCACTGCCAGAGCCGGTCCTGGCCATGGCAGAAGCCCTGGCCGTACCAGAGGTCGGCCGGCGTCTGGGCCCGGACGGTCGGCATCCCCCAGCGGTCGCGGACGATCTCGATTGGTCCCTGCGGCCCGCGGACCCGAAGGTCGCCGCTGGTGCGGGGGAGGGGCCGGCGGAAGAGCTGCCACCACAGCCCAGCAGCCGTTCCGCCGAACAGCGCTGTGCCGATCCCCATGCCCTTGGCGCCGGTTCGGAGCAGACGGCCTAGGTCCATGCCCATCGGACCTTCATACCAGGGGTGGGTCAGTCGCGCAGGTCGGAGGGCAGGCGCCCTTCGTCCTGGAGCTTCTCGAGGTGGGCCTCCATCGCGATCGACGCCGGACCCCTGAGCTCCTCGGGCACGTCGTCCCAGACCTCGGCGACCAGTGCGGCGCGCGAGCGCTCGCCCCGCTCGAGCGCGGCAAGGAGGCGGTCCTCCCGGTCCTGGCGATGGGCGATGTACTGGGTGATCTTCGCCTGCGGGTCGGCGATCTCGGGGCCGTGACCGGGATAGAGAACGGCCAGTTCGAGGCCCTGCAGCCAGCGCAGAGAGTTCATGTAGTCGGCGAGCGAGCCGCCAATCGCGCGCGGTCCGACGATCGTGGACCCCTCGCCCAGAATCAGGTCGCCGGTGAAGCAGGCGCGATCGAGCAGAAAGCAGAAGTGATCGGCGGCATGGCCGGGAGTCGCCAGGGCGGTCAGCCCGGCGACCGTCTCGCCGTCGCTGGGATGCGCCGGCTCGATGCCGAGGGCCTCGACCCCATCGCTGTGGTCGGGGTGCGTGTGGGTGAGGAGGACGGCGCCGATGCCACCCCGTGCGTCGCCGGCGCTGCGAATCGCCTCGGTGTGAGCCGGCTCATCAGGACCCGGATCGATCACCGTGGTCGGTTCGCGGCCCACCAGGTAGGTGTTGGTTCCCTCCAGGGTCATCGGGCCGGGGTTGTGGGCGGTGAGGCGCTGGACGTCGATGCTCACCGGCGCATTCTGACCCGTTCTTGACATGTGACCAAAAAGTCACCTATATTCGGACCATGGATCAGGACGTCGTGTTCAGGGCGCTCGCCGCGCCGACCAGGCGGAAGCTCCTTGATGAGCTCTTCCGCAAAGACGGCCAGACGCTCAGCGAGCTGGAGCGGAAGCTCCCGATGTCGCGCTTCGGGGTGATGAAGCACCTCGGGGTGCTCGAGGAGGCCAACCTCGTCGTCACCCGCCGGCGCGGCCGGGAGAAGCTCCATTTCCTCAACCCCGTCCCGATCCGGGTAATCCACGACCGCTGGGTGAGCAAATACGCCGAACCGCTGGCGGCGACCCTCAGCGGCATCAAGAGAGAGCTAGAGGAGGAAGAACATGGAGAAGTTCCCCGAGGCAGGAGTCGGGCTGCATCCCGATGACACCGCCGCCGTCTTCGAGGTCTACATCAAGACCACGCCGGAGCGCCTCTGGAAGGCGATCACCGACCGGGACATGAGGGCGAAGTACAGCTTCGGCGTGGGCACCGAGTCGGACTGGTCGGAGGGCTCGGCCTACCAGTCCTCGGTCCCCGGCGTGATCGACATCGCCGAGGGCGAGAACATCGACGTCGATCCTCCCCGCCGTCTCGTCCAGACCTTCACCGCGCTGTGGAGCGACGAGGTCAGGGACGAGGGAGCCTCCAGGGTGACCTGGGAGATCGAGCCGGTCGGCGACTCCTGCCGGCTGACCGTCATCCACGACCAGCTCAGGCCGGGCGTGAGCGGCGAGCTCTACGGCGGCTGGCCGATGATCCTCTCGGGCCTCAAGACCCTGCTCGAGACCGGCGAGCTCCTGACGACCCCCGGTTCAGTGCGCTACTCCACCGCGGCCCAGGGGTCCTGATGGGCGAGCTGACGGTGGTCGAAAGCATCACCCTCGACGGCGTCATGCAGGGGCCGGGGCGGCCGGACGAGGACACGCGCGACGGGTTCGCGCACGGTGGCTGGGCGGCTCCGTACGCCGATGAGGTGATGGGCCGCGCGATGGGAGAGCGGATGGGCGGCGGCGGCGTGATGGTGCTCGGCCGCCGGACGTACGAGGACTTCTTCGGATACTGGCCGAAGCAGAAGGACAGCCCGTACACCGAGACGCTCAACCGCACCGAGAAGCACGTCGCGTCCAGAACCCTCGTGGAGCCGCTGCCCTGGGAGAACTCAAAGCTGCTGGAGGGCGATGCCGCCGAGGCTGTCGCCGAGCTCAAGGGCGGGGTCGAGCACATCACGGTGATCGGCAGCGGTGAGCTCGTCGGGTCGCTGATGCCTCGCGGACTGATCGACGAGTATCTCCTCCTGATCCACCCACTGATCCTGGGCTCGGGACGCCGGCTCTTCCCCGACGGCGCCTTCGCCGAGCTGCGGCTCACGGACAGCCTGACGACCACGACCGGGGTCGTGATCGCGACCTATGCGGGTGAGCGGAAAACGGCACCGTGACCTCAGCGCGGGCCGGACGGCTTCTGATGGAAGGGATCGGGCTCGGCGAGTCGCCCCGGTGGCACGACGGCCGGCTCTGGTTCTCCGACTGGGTCGCGGAGGAGCTGATCGCCCTCGACCTGGACGGGAAGAGCGAGGTCGTCGCGACGGTGCGGTCCCTGCCGTTCTCGATCGACTGGCTGCCCGATGGGCCTTTGCTCATCACGAGCGGTGAGAAGTTGCTTCGCATGGAGCCGGATGGCTCGCTCGTTACGCACGTCGATCTCAGCGACCTTTCCGAGCACGGCTGGAACGAGATCGTGGTCGATGCCCGCGGCAACACCTACGTGAACAACATCGACTTCGACATGATGCGCGGGGAGGAGCCGAAGCCGGGGATCATCGGCGTCGTCATGCCGGCCGGCGACGCGCGACAGGTGGCGGACGGGCTCGCCTTCCCGAACGGGATGGTCGTCACCCCCGACAACTCGACGCTGATCGTCGCGGAGTCCTACGAGGGGAGATTGACCGCGTTCGACATCGACGAGGACGGCGGCCTCTCGAATCGGAGAGTCTGGGCCGATCTCGGGGAGGGCGGAGACGGGATCTGCATGGACGCCGAGGGCGCCATCTGGAGCCCGAAGTTCAAGGCCTGCGTTCGCGTCGCGGAAGGAGGCGAGGTCCTGGACGAGATCGAACTCGATCGGTTCTGCTTCGCCTGCATGCTCGGCGGCGAGGACGGAAGGACGCTGTTCATGAACGTCGCGGACTGGAACGGCCCGGATCAGATCGGCAAGGGCCCGCGAACCGGGCAGGTCCTGACAGTCGAGGCGCCGGCGGCCCACGCCGGGCGTCCCTAGAAAATCTGACAAGGTGAGGCCATGGCAACCAACAGACAACTGCTCAACGGCGTCGACTTCATCGCCTTCCCGACGAAGGACTGGGAGGCCGCCAGGAAGTTCTATGGCGAGACCCTCGGTCTGCCCTTCGGGAAGCAGTGGGGCGAGATGCCGGCCGGCGAGTTCGAGACCGGGACCGTGACGATCGCGCTGATGCAGGTCGATGCCTTCAACATCGACTTCAGTCCGAACACGACCCCGCTCGAGTTCCACGTCGACGACTACGAGGCCGCGAAGGCCGAGCTCGAGTCCCGCGGCATCGAGTTCGTGACGGAGACGATCGACAGCGGGGTCTGCAAGCAGGCGATCTTTCAGGATCCGGACGGGAACGCGCTGGCCATCCATCACCGCTACGCGCAGGGGGCTCCTCCGAAGGAGGCCGCGGACGCGGCGATGGAGACCGCCGCCGGCAGCTCCTAGTCGACGCCCTCGCGCAGACCGGCGAGGAAGCCGAGGATCCGCCGCCAGGCATCCGCTGATTCCTCGGCGAACTCATCCTGCTTCTTGTCGAAGAAGGAGTGCGGTGCGGCCGGATAGACGTGGATCTCGTGCTCCACTCCGGCCTCGGAGAGGGCCGACTCGAACTCATCGATCTGCCGCTGCGGGATCGCCTCGTCGGCTCCGCCGAAGAGGCCGAGCACCGGGCGAGTGAGATCGGCGGCCTGGGTCAGGACGCCGCGGCCGTCGAAGCGCGAGGGGTCCAGCACGCCGTAGAGCCCCACCACGCCCGCCAGATCCAGATTGGGGTTCGCCGCGGCCACGAAGGAGAGCGATCCACCGAAGCAGAAGCCGACGGTGACGACCGACTCGACCCCTGTGAGCCGCCGGAGCTCGCTGCTGGCGGCGGCGAGGTCCTCGTCGGCCTCGTCCAGCTGGACCTGCTGTCGGTGGGGTATGAAGTCGAAATCGTCGTCGCGCGGGCCGAGGCCGGCGGTACGCCCGTAGTAGTCGAGGGCGATCGCGTGGTGGCCGGCCTGCGCAAAGCGCTCGGCCAGCTCGATGTAGAACGGGTAGAGGCCGCGGACGTCGGGGAGGATCACCACGCCGGGTTCGCCCCCCTCCGGGGCCCCGGCCAGGGCGGCCGAAAAGGCTGTCCCGTCCGCGGACTCGAGCGTGAGCTGCTCGGCCGCGGCGCCTCCGGCGATCGGCCGGCAGGTCAGGTCCGGGGGAAGCTCGGGCGGCCGCGAGTCGTAGTCGAAGCACATCCGCCCGGGACCCTACCCAGGCGGTTGCGCACCTAAGCGGCCCTCAGGGTGGCGCCGGCGTCCAGCTGGAGCTCGTGCGCGATCGTCTCGCGGGCGGATTCCGGCTCGAGCACGACCAGCTCACCGGCCCCCTTGAGGATCTCCCGGAGCAGCCAGTCGGTGCTCCCGTAGGGGACCTCGATCACGACCGCATCGTCGGCGAGCTCCTCGATCACGGTGTGCTCCTCGCGCGTCCAGCGCGCCCGCTCGGGGGAGACCCAGACGCGGGCGACGTCGGCGGCCGGCACGTTCTCGCCCGAGAGCCAGGTGCCCTCGATCGCGGCGATCTCCTCGACCTCGGGCCTGGGCTCGAAGCCCTCCTTCGAGATCTCGGCCTCCTTGATCCGGTCCAGCCGGAAGTGACGGACGTCCTCGCGGCGGCGGTCGTAGGAGGCGACGTACCAGCCCTCCGGGCCATTGGCGAGCCGGTAGGGCTCGATCTCGCGCCTGGTGAACTCGTCCTCGTTCTCCTTGTAATAGTGGATCGCGAGCACCCGCCGTTGCTCGATCGCCTGGTTCACCTTGCGGGCGACGTCCGAGTCGTCCCCGCCGGAGGCGGCGATCTCCAGGCCTTCCTCGGAGGGATCGTGGCCGAGCGCCGCGACGATCTTCTTGCGCGCGCTGACCAACCCACTCTGCGGGAGGTGGTCGCCGAACAGGTCGATCGCGGCGACCAGAGCCTTGGCCTCGAGCGGAAGCAGCCGAGCCGGACGCGCGAAGTTGTCGCCGTACGGCTCGGCGTCGACCTCGATCTCGTCGCCCTGCAGCTCGGCGTAGAGCACGTAGGTCCCGCCCCCGAAGTTGACGACGTTCAGCAGGTCGATGTCGTCGCGCAGCTCCTCGTCGGTGACATGGAGCCGCTCCGTGACGTCGGCGACGGGCAGGCGAGATTCGCCCTTAGCGGACTCGATCAGCATCCCAGCGAGCGTCACGAGCCGGGCGAAGCGCTCCGGCCGGATCGATGACTCCGAGCGCCCGTTCGAGCGCGAGGAGCGGGGGGCTGGCGGCACGGTCCGCACCAGCTCCGCCGGCTCGAAGTCGGAGGAGTGCCGCTCGCTGAGCAGCTCGAGCCGCTCCGCGACCTCCTCGGCCAGGTCGGGTGGATCGAGGACCGTCGCGTTCCGCCGCCAATGCAGCACCCAGGCGACCATCTGCCGGCTGGAGGCGTACTCGGTCTCGAAGATCCGGCCCTTGCCGGGCGAGCCGTCCCCCCGGCCCGGACTGCGGAACGCCCCGTAGGAGCCGAAGTCGCGCTCCACCAGCCAGGCGACGCGGTCGCGCAGGAAGATCTTCGCCGTCCCCTCGATCTCACCGAGCTGCCACTCGGCGCGGCGGGCGTAGTCGCGGCGGTCGAAGTCCGCGGGGGGCGCGAAGTCGTGCTCCGCCTTCGAGGCGTAGGAGACCTTGCCCCGGATTCGGGAAAGCCTGAAAACGCGAACGGCGCCGCGCTCGTGCGCGTGTCCGATCAAATAGAACTGACCGCCCCGGTAGACCAGGTGGTAGGGATCCACCTTGCGCTTCTCCACGGAGTCCCGCTCGATCGTGTAGTAGGTGAATTCGATCGTCTTGCGCCGGGAGATCGCGGTCTCGATCTTCGAGAGGCGCTGCGAGACCTCGGCGCCGTCGGCCTTGGCCGTCATCCGCACCTCGACCGAAGACTGCTCGGGGGCGGTCAGGGGGCTGGGGCGCCCCCACGAGACCTGCTGCAGCGCCAGCCGCAGCGGCTCCGCGTAGGCGAACTCGCCGTCCAGAAGCTGCAGTGCCGTCTGCAGCGCCGCCAGCTCGTCATCGGAGAAGCGGATCTCCGACAGGTAGTAGTTCTCGGGCGGCAGCGAGTAGAGCTCGGATTCGTAGCCCTGGAGGCTCTCCCCGGGCTTCTCGACCTGCAGGGTGATCCCCAGGGCGTCGAGCTCCGCGCGGTCGGCGTAGAAGCGGCGCGCGAAGGCGTCGTCGTTCATGTCGCTGTATCCCTCCACCTCGCGCTTGATCTCGAGCGCCGAGGTGGGCCTGCCCTGGGCCATCAGGTAGGAGATCAGCGAGAGCTGGCGGATCAGCTTCTCGGTGTCCTTGGCCATGCGCGAGGCAGGATAGACCCGGCCTCCCACCGTCCAATCCGCACCTATTACGGATCAGCAGGCGATTTGCCCAATTTGCGTCGGCGTATCGCGGCTAGGCCGCGCGCGAGCCGAAGAAGGCCGAGGAGTCGATGCCTCGGTCGAACCGCGACCAGGACTCGCCCTCCGGGAGCTCCTTCTCGAGGCGGTCGAAGCTCCCGAGCTTGCCCCCGAGGTTGTCGATCGCGTGCACGAGGGTCGCCTCGCGGGTGGCGGGGACGACCGGCGAGCCGTGTTCGAGCTGCCCGTGGTGGGACAGGATGATGTGGAGGATGGCCTGGGCGAGGTCTGGATCGAAGCCCTCGACCCGCTCGATCTCACGCCGGACCAGGTAGTAGCCGCGCGGGATCTCGCCCTCCAGCCGCCCTGCGTCGGTGAGCTCGATGGCGAGCGGGTCGTCGTTGTAGGCCTCCGTCTTGCCGATGTCGTGGAGCATCGCCCCGGTGACTGCGATCTCGCGGTCGATGCCAGGGAAGAAGTTGGCGGCCGCGCTCACCGCCTGGGCGACGGAGAGGGTGTGCTCGAGCAGCCCACCGGCGTAGGCCTGGTGGTAGTGCTTGGCCGCCGGGGCCTCGCGGAAGCGGGCCCAGGCCTCGGTCCCGGGCCCGAAGAAGCGCTCGAGCAGGGTGCGCAGCGACTGGTTCTGGACGGTCGCGATCAGTTCGCGCAGATCGGCCTCGAGAAGCTCGACCGAGCGCCCCGGACCCTCCGCCAGCTGCTCGGCGTCGTACTCGCCGGGGCCGGCGGCCCTGACGGCGACGAGCTTGATCTGCCGGCCGAATTGAGGGTGGATCGAGAAGCTGCCGGTGACCAGGACGATGGAACCGGGCGCGCAGACCTCGAAGCACTCGGCGACGGCTTCCCAGGCCACGGCCGGGATCGTTCCCGTCTTGTCGGCGAGCACGACCCGGAGGTAGTGCTCCCCGTTTCGCTTCTGTCGGCGCTCCCGCTCACGCACGACGAAGGCGCCGGAGACCTCATCGCCGTCCGAGAGCCCGCGCAGGGTGACGGTCGCCGCGGGCTTCGCCGCCGCGCTGTTCCCGTTTCCGTTCTCGAACAGCGTGTCCGTCATGCCCAATTGAAAGTAGAGGCGCGCCCGGACCGAACTCTCCGGCCGGTTCGGCCTCCAGACTCCGCCGCGATGGCCGCCGGTTCTGTCGGCACTCAGGAGGTGAGCGACGACGAGCTTCGGGTCTCGACGCTCGAGCTCTTCTTCGACCTCGTCTTCGTCTTCACCATTACGCAGCTGACCGCGGTTCTGGTCCATCACCCGAATGGGGAGGCGCTCGGCCAGGTCGTCCTGATGCTGACCGCGATCTGGTGGATGTACGGGGCCTTCGCCTGGCTCACCAACGCGGTCCCGCCGGACCGTACGGCGCTGCGGCTGCCCCTGCTCGGCGGGATGCTCGCCTTCTTCACGATCTCGCTGACGATCCCGACCGCCTTCACCGAGGACGGCGTCGTCTTCGCCTGCGCCTACCTGGTGGTGATCGCGGTGCACACGGTCCTCTACATGCAGTCGGCGAGTTGGACGGTGGCCGGGGTCTGGAGCTTCGCGCGGATGAACATGATCGCCGGCGCGCTGATCCTGCTGGGTGCGATCATCGGCGGCGCGGCCGAGTATGCGCTGTGGGGCCTTGCCGTGACGATCTTCGTCGTGGTCCCCGCACTTGTTCCGGAGGAGGCCGGCTGGATCCGTCCGTCCCACTTCGTCGAGCGGCACGGCCTGGTGGTCATGGTCGCGCTCGGCGAGTCGGTCGTCGCCGTCGGGATCGGCGCCTCCGGCGTCGACGTGAGCTGGCAGATGCTGGCGGTGGCCACCCTCGGGCTCACATTGAGCGCGGAGCTCTGGTGGGTGTACTTCATGGGGGACGACAAGGAGGCCGAGAACGCTCTCCGCGCGATGACGCCGACCAGGCGGGAGTTCTACGCGGCGAACGTCGCCTACTTCTGGGCCCACCTGGTGATGCTGCTCGGGATCGTCTGCATCGCGGCGGGCCTCGAGCGGGCGATCGGGCATGCCTTCGACGCGCTCAGCTTCGCTCGGGCCCTCGAGCTCGGCGGCGGGACGGCCCTCTATCTCGCCGGGCACGCCCTCTTCCGCTGGGTGCTCGGCCTGCCGTTCAAGCGCTGGCGCGGGCTCGCGCTGGTGCTGGCGCTGGGGACGATCGCCCTTGGTACGGCGGCATCGGCACTGGCTCAGCTGGCGGTGCTGGTCGCCGCGCTCGGCGCCTGCATCTTCGCCGAGGGCGCCGCGCCCGATCCGGCGAGTGAGCACCGTAGAGACCCGGGTTGAGCCATTCGTTCGGGCGGGTTGCAGTCTCGATTACGACTGAGTAAGGGCCTTGCGCACGAACTCGAGATCCGCCCGGATGCCCTTGGCGCCGCCGGGAGTCTCCACCACGACCGGGGGCCCCGCGGCCCTGATCATCTCCGTCAGCACCTCCGCGCCCATCTGGCCCTTGCCGAGGTTGGCGTGGCGGTCGGCGCCGGTGCCGGGCGGGTCCCGCGAGTCGTTCGCGTGCAGCAGCTCGATCTTCCCGACGATCGCGAGCACGCGCTCGATCGCGTCGGAGAGCTCCTCTCCGGCCGCGTGGGCGTGACACGTGTCGAAGCAGAAGCCGAGCTCGACGCTCGTCTCGGCATGGGAGACGGCCTCCCAGAGCCGGGCGAGGGCATCGAAGCGGCGCGCGACCGCGTTCTCGCCACCGGCGGTGTTCTCGATGTAGACGGGGACCTGGGACTCGAGCATCTCGAGGGTGCGCAGCCAGCGACCGACACCCTGGTCGATCCCGTCCTCCGCGTGACCGGCATGGACGATCACGGCGGCCGCCGCGACGTCCGCGGCAGCGTCGCAGGTCTGCTGGAGGATCTTGCGCGAGCCGTAGCGGACGTTGTTGCGCGGTGAGCAGACGTTGATCAGGTAGGGGGCGTGGACGTAGAGAGGCATCTTGGTGGCACGCAGCTCGGCGGCGTCCCTGCGGGGCGGCGGCTTCTCCCACCCCTGTGGATCGGAGAGGAAGATCTGGACGCAGTCGGCCCCGACCGACTCGGCCGCTTCGAGCGGCTTGCGGGGGGAGAGGTGCGCCCCGACGATCCTTCTCTTCCGTGCCATCGCACGGCAGTCTCCCGGAACCCTCCCCAGCACGTCCGGGGGAGGGTCCCGGGTGACTCGCTCGGTTCCGCCCTGGGGCGAGCTTCCCTACCAGGGCCTGTCGGGCAGAACCCCTGACTTTCGGGCCGGGACGACCGCCAGCGCCAACCGGCCGAGCGTCAGCGCGCCGAGCATCAGCCCGAAGTCGCGCAGTGCGATGTCGTAGTACTGCGGGGGGTTAACCGTGAGCAGGTTGACGACGATGCCGCCCAGCCACGCAGCGACGACGAAGGCGCCAATGCGCGGAGCGAGCAGGACAAGGAAGCCGGCCAGGATCTCGACCCCGCCGACGAAGTACATGAAGTCCTGGCCGCTGCCCGGAACGATGTCGTTGATCCAGCCGGCCAGATAATCGGGCCAGTCGACCGACCAATTGAAGAACTTGTCGAGCCCGAACAGGATCGGCGCGACCGTGAAGGCGATCCGAAGCAGCCAGAACGCCTGATGCGCGGCGATCCCGACCCTGCGCTCCTCAGCCTCCGCGGCCTGGCCGTTCGAAGACACGGCCTGCCCGCGGGCGGGGGCGTCGGATCTGATGGTGCTGACGCTGGACATCGATGAAGCCTCCTTTTGAATGCGCGGGCCACCCGGCGCCGCGCTGTTTCAGCTCTCAATCGATATGCGTCGCGGCACCGCCGGTTCTTACGTCGCCGGGTCGCGGGTAAGAAATCTGGAGCCGATGACGCTAAGAAGACATGGCAACCGCTGTGGCTGAGCCGACACAGGTCGCCGACCGAATGGATTCCGAATCCCAGAGGTGGGTGGAGCGCCTCCGCCCGGAGAGCCGCGATCGTGACGCAGCGATCGGTGAGCTCCGGGAGGTGCTGCTCCGGGCGGCGCGCTTCGAGGTTCGCCGCCGCTGCGATCGGCTCTCTCAGATTCGCGGCGGGGACCAGGAGGATCTGGCTCAGCAGAGCGCGGGCGACGCGATGGTGGCGATCCTCAGCAAGCTGGATGACTTCCGGGGCCAGAGCAAGTTCACGACCTGGGCCTACAAGTTCGCCCTCTACGAGGCGGCCGCGAAGATCCGCAAGCGCGCCTGGCAGGGGCGCGAACTCCCCCTCGAAGCGGAGGAGTGGCCGCAGGTGCCGGACCCCGGCCCCGCCCCGCAGGGCGAGGTCGAGATGAATGACCTGCTCGCGGCGATCCGCGAGGAGATCGGAACGAGCCTTACCCCGCGCCAGCGCGAGGTGCTGGTCGCACTCGCCCTGAACGAGGTGCCGATCGACGTCCTCGCCGAGCGCCTCGGCGCCACCAGAGGGGCGCTCTACAAGGTGCTGCACGACGCGCGCAAGCGGCTGCGGGCCGCGCTGGCCGAGCGGGGCATGATTCTGGACGTGCAGATGGAGGAAGGCGAATGAACGAACAATCGCGAGAGAACCGACTGATCGGTCGCCTGCTCGGCCCGGCCGGGCCGGAGCTGAGCTGCGAGCGCTGTTTCGAGGAGCTCGACCGCTATGTGGAGCTGGAGCTCTCGGGGGCCGATGCGGACGCAGCCATTCCCGGGATGCGAGCACATCTCGCGGGGTGCTCAGCGTGCGCCGAGGACCACGAGAGCCTCCGCGCCATGCTCAGCGAGCGGAGCTCCTGACTGCGGCTAGCGCGCGAGCTACTTCTTGAACGAGATGACCTGCTGGATCCCCGTCGGGCGGTTCGAGTAGGGGGAGGTCACCAGCGGGAGGGGCGTGTACGTGAACTGGTCGGGGATGGCGCTCGCTCGCCAGGCGGCCGGATCCGGCGTGCCCTGTTGGCTGGTGAGCTGATTGCCCGCCGCCTGGATCGCGGTCCAGATCTGCCTGTCGACAGGGCTTCAGATGTCCCTTGCCGCAGTAGGTGAGGCTGAACTGATCGGGAATGCCGCTTCTTCGACGAGCAGGCCGCGGATGTCCCGGTCGAAATACATGTACCAGCCCTCGCGTTGACCGCCAGGCGGTGTCTCCCAGCGGTTCATCAGCGTGCGAAGCTCAGGGAGCAACGACTGCCCGAGCCGGGCCGCGAGCTCGTTGCTGACGATGTTCGGATAGGCGGCGTCCATGATCGCCGCTCCCGGGTAATCGATCAGGTCGTCGCCGT
Source organism: uncultured Solirubrobacterales bacterium (assembly GCA_963728755.1). Classification (GTDB taxonomy): domain Bacteria; phylum Actinomycetota; class Thermoleophilia; order Solirubrobacterales; family 70-9; genus DASUPK01. The sequence goes on from CAVSLI010000008.1 coordinate 96,827, forward strand.
TCAGGTCGAGCCGGTTGCCGCCATGCTGACGCCACTGCTGAAGTAGGTCGAGCATCTGCCGGGCCTGCGGCGACGGTGCCGTCGAGCCGCGCAGCAGCTTCGCGAGCAGCGGGACCATGACGACCGCCCGAACGTCCTGGGTCGCTGCGGCGTTCATCGCCGCGGTGACCGTGGCGGGCGACCACTTGCCGTGCTTCCTGAGGCGCTTCAGATTGAAGTTGAGTAGCTGGATGCGGCCGACCGAGCCGTTCCTGGCCCAGTCGTCGTCGGCGGCGCCGAATCCGCGGGCTGCGCCGTTGTTCCAGTTGGTGAGGAAGCCCTGCTTGGGGTCGATGCCCGTGCGGGTGGCCGTCCGGCTTGAGGAAGCCGCGCCACTCGTACCTTCCGGATCCCTTGGTCGGCAGCCCGGGATCGACGCCGGGTGGCCGGATCGGCAGACGCCCGCTCGTGTACTCCGCGATGTGCCTGCTGTCGATGTAGAAGCCGTTGAAGGTCTGCGGGACTCAGCGAGATCGCCTTGAAGAAGCTCTTCGGGTCATGGACCTGGCCGTTAGAGAGCCGGCGGTAGTAGAGCTGGTCAAGGACGTCCTTGCCACGGCTCGAGCGCTTCGAGGAGATCGCGACCGTCCTTCCCCGGACCCTCGCATAGCCGACGACCGGTCCGTGCACGGTGGTCAGAAAGCTGACCGGCTCCCCATCCAGGGTCCCGGCGTTGAAGTGGCCCATCTGCCGGCACTTGCCCTTGTACCTATACCTCTCGTTGCTGCCGCCGCAGAGCGTTTCCGCGTACTGGTCGATGATGTCCCCGCCGGCCGACGTGAGCGTGGTGGAGAAGCGGGGAGTGCGGCCGATCAGCAGGTAGCCCGGGAACGGGAGCGAGGTGGCGCCGCGCCAGTGCAGATGTGGCGCGTGCATGTCGATCTCGTAGACGAGCCCAGGGAAGAAGTGCTGGATCTGAGGCCCACCGACGAGAATCGGATGGCCAGTCGTCGAGCGGTTGCCGGTGACCATCAGCTCGTTGCTCGCCTCCACCCGCTGCGAGCCGAACCTGGGAGCGATGTTGGCCGGTGCCGCGGGCGTGGGAGAGAAGCTGCCGTGGTCGAGCACGACGCTGCCCGGATGCTTCTTCGGGATGTGCCCGTATGGGAAGGTCCCGCCGACCGAGGTGACGCTGCGTGGGTTCTTGAACTGGCGCAGGTCGTTGAACGCCGCCATGCCCCTGCCTCTGCCGAGGTGCTGCTGCAGGCCGTTCAGGAACTGCGAGTTCAGAGCCTCTCGCCCGCCGCCCTGGCCCAGGAACTGCCCCTTCAGGGCGTTGACGGCGTAGACGTCGTTGCGGGTCCAGGGTGCGTTCGGGGAATGGGTGGCAGCCAGGTACGCGTTGATCCCCGAGATGAAAGTGTCGATGTCGCGCAGGACGGCCTTGCCCTCTTTGCCGCGCCGCTTCAGGGCCTTGGTCTCCGTGGCGGTGACGGCCTCGGTCTCGGCGCTCGGCTTGAAGCTCTGCAGGTTCGCGGTCTGGTCGATGGCGCTCAGGCCGGGCGCGTCGATGACCGCCACGCGGGCGTTGTAGCGGACCTGCTCGAGCAGCAGGCCCCGGTCCTCGGCGCCGATCCAGCCCGCCGCCTGGATCCCGCCCTGGCGGGTATTGGCGTAGACGTGCGGAACGTTGAAGCGGTCACGGATGATGGTGACGCCGGGGAGGGGGACGGCCTCCTGCGTCGTCGGGCCGTCCGTGTCGACGCCGAGCTTCTCCGACTTGAAATCGGTGAACAGGTCGTTCGGTGTGACGTTGTCGAAGAGAGGAGTGAGCGCGTTGTACATCTCCGCCTGCGTGGCTGCGTTCGGGTCCGGAGCGCCGTACTGGCCCGACGGCAGGATGTTGCGGGCGATGATCGTCGGATCGTTCGCGCTGGCGCTGGCGCAGGCGACCAGCATGAGCAGCCCTGCTCCGACGGCGACAACTCGACGCATCCCGCGACGCACTCCTCTCTTCGCCTGTCCCGCGCCCCACTCCTTGAGCGCAAGGGGGCACCATACAGACTGGTCAGCCAGCCAACCAGCCCGCCGACGGGGCCACCCGCGATACTGCGTGCGACGGAAATGTTTCGCGCCTACGATGTGGCTGGCCCGAGCCTGAGCGCGACCAAGCCCGAGGCGACCATCGAAGGGGCCGGGGTGACGGAGTAGCTCGGCAATAGCCGGCGAGCGTTTGGGCCGTGCGCCCTCCCGTGCCACTTCAGCAGTGCGGAATGTGCGGCGGCCCGCTTTGCATGGAAGCGAAGCTCCGCACGCAAGCTTCGAGGTAGCCCGCCCCGGCTACGGAGCGGGCGGCTGAGCGCTCAGCCCGCCGAGGCTGGCCATCGGCCGCAACTACCGCAGATAGGGCGGGTTTGCGCTGGCAAGGCGGGCCTGTCGAAGGCTCGTGCCTTCCGATTCCCGAGAGGGGGAGGAAATGATCAGAAGGGCCAAGAAGCACCTGTCGCCTGGTCTCGTCCTCAGCCTGATCGCGCTGGTGGTCGCCGTGGGCGGCACCTCCATCGCAGTCGCGCAGAACGGCACGGACAACACACTGAGGACCCGGCTCGGCGGGGCCACCCAGACCGTGACCCAGAACGTGACCTTGCTTCCGCAGGCCCAGAACAACGGGGTCTCGGATCATCTCGTCACGTGCCCGTCGAACCCGAAGCTGGGCCCTGGCGTGGCGATCGGCGGCGGAGTGATCGACACGCGGCCGCCTTCCGACAACAGGAATTTCGCGCCGCTCGCGGAGAAGACCGACGGCCCCTCGGGCACGTCGGCCTGGCTGTTCCAGTTCGACAACGACACGGCCAACGCGCTGCCGGTTCAGCTGCGCGTGCAATGCACCTTCAGCAAGCTGAACACGAAGCGCGGGTAGCACACGTAGCGGCGAGCCAGTGTCCGAGGGGCACTGGGCGAGCGAGCGGCCCCCTCTCGCAGGGGGCCGCTCGCCATTCAGGGGGGATCACAGCTCGATCTCAGGCGTTCCGCCCCGGTCTATGACCTGCACCGGGGGGAGATCACTCCATGGCCCTTTCTCAAGAGCAGGCCGAGGCCCTCGAAGCCGCCGGCCTGCGGGAGTAGGTCAGAAAGCGCCGCTTTGGAGGAGAAGCGGCGCTTTGCACGGAAAGCACCGGTTTTATCCAGCGGAGGCGGTGGTAGTGGTCGAGGTCGCCCTGTCGCGTCGCCGGGCGGATCGCATCGTGAGCGTCGACGACGGACCAGCTCGCCGGGCGCGTCGCGTGGCCGATTCCAAGTAGGTTCAGTCGACCAGGTCGTTTTGACGGAAGGAAAGCGTTATGACCGAGATCGTGATGGCCATTCCTATCGTGCAGGGGAAGGAGGATCTTGATCGCGACACTAGGGACGAGATGGCGGGCGCTCGCCGAGATGAATATGCGGCCGCGCTGAAAGACGCCGGAATCACGCGCCAAGCCGTCTGGCATCAGCAAATGCCGGATGGCGGGACCCTCGCCATCGTTTACATCGAGGCAACCGATCCTGATGCCCACCAGCGCTTTGTCTCGTCCGATTCCGATATCAGTCGGTGGTTCGTGCAGCGGATGCAGGACCTACACGGACGTGATGTCTCGCAGCCGCCTCTTCCGGTCGAGCTGGTTCACGACTTCCGCGTCTAACGGCCGCATGGAAGGCAGCGCTTTGGGCGTAGGTGCTACGGGACCTGCTTGTCCTTCCCAGGGCCGCCCTTGAGGGTGTCTTTACCGGGACCGCCCTTCAGGGTGTCCTTGCCCTCCCCGCCGTAGAGCTTGTCATTGCCCTTGCCGCCCTTCAGGGTGTCCTTGCCGGCGCCTCCGCAAATCACGTCGTTGCCGGCGAGGCTACTTAGCTTGTCGTTGCCGCCCAGGCCGACGAGCACATCTCGAGCGGGTGTGCCGCTGCGGACGTCGTTGCCGTTGGTGCCGACGATCGTCGAAGGCTTTCCCTTGCAGGCGGGTGACAACCTGTATATGCGTGAATCCGTCGTACCGACATAGATCACTCCGTCGATGACGACGATGCTGCGTGCGGCCGGCAGGGCGGCAGGCGCGAGTTCAATCCACGACGTGAGGTCGGTCGTCTTACGTATCTGCCCGTTCTCTCCAAGCCCGTAGACCGTGTCGCCGTCGACGCTGTAGTTGTAGAAGACCTGCCCGCTGTTCGTCACCTCGGCTCCATCGAAGGACAGCAAGCTGCTCGGAGACGACTGCCGAGTGAGATAGAGCAGCTGGCCGTCGAGGTGCTCGGTGTCATATCCATAGCCCCCTTGTGGAAGGAGATCCGGTCCATCGGACCAGCCGCCGCCGTCGAAGCCCTTCGATGTCGGGTGCTTGCCGCCGCCGTTGTCAACAGCCTGGACGTAGAGCGCGTTCTGATGGACCCCGGCAAAGTAGAAGCGGGCAAACTCGCCGCTGTTCCTAGGCGGGACGGTCAGGGCAATGCTCCACGTGACGCCCCCGTCCAGGCTGCGCCAGGCGACCGCGTTATTTCCCGAGGACCCGACCATCCAGAGCTCGCCCCCCGTACGCGTGGCCATGTCGTAGACATGCAGCGCATCCACGACATTACGACCCGCCCACGGACCCGCCGGCGGCGTTTCCGAGTAATCGTCGGCGATCCTGGGGTCGATCGAGGGGGGATACAGGTTGCCGTTCAGGGAACGGAAGACCTGTAGCTCTTCGGAGTCCGCCCAAAAAGCAGGTTGCGCAGCGAACCGATTGGTGGGCAGCGCGAATGGAGTAATCGCGATAGGTCCGGTGTTAGCGTCGTAGTCGCCATAGCCCGCGTAGATCGCGCCGTTCCAGAGCTTGAGGGAGTTGAGCGTTCTCCCGCGGCCAGTCGGCTGCTGGGACGCTTGAGGGTGGGTCCCGACTAGCTCAAAACGCCCGGCTTGCGCCAGCCCGTTGGCTGGAGCGAACAACCCCGCCGCACTCGGTCCGATCAGGGATCCGGCCAGGGCCAGGGCCACAAGAAACCTGAGCGGAAATGGTCGCATGCGCATCCCTTCGCCGCGTTTCATGTCCGAACGTTCTTCATCCAACCCAAAAGCGTCCGCCTCTGCAACCGGCACCATCGCCCGATAGCACCGGTATGGCCTCCGGGGAGAGCACCTACCCGTCCGGAGCGCTGGGACTCTCGAAATAGCCGCTTTGGACGAAAAGCGACGCTCCGCAAAGCTGCGCGGTTATGCCGCCAGAGTGCTTCGACGTCATAATTTGTGCTGGTGTCGGCCCCAGGACCCCCAGCTGCAGCGGCAAGGCCTGAGGCGCCCGGCGACGTCTGAGGTCCCGGGCGGCCCCACCACCGTCAGCTTCAACGAACCGCCGCGGTGGCGCCAGCGCTAGGCAATCGGGCCGTGCGGGGTCGGCGCCTCTCCCTGGCCGGAGCGCCGTCCAGGGGCTCGCTCTCGCCCACCAACCGCTCATAGGAACGGGCCAGCCGGTCGAGCTGGTCGACGAGGCGGCGCATGTCAGCGACCTGACCGGCCTCCCTCACCGGGCACTGCTCGACCGCCTCGAGCAGCTCATCGGCTCGAATCTGGATCGTGTCCGCGATCAGGTGGCCCACCGAGATCGAGTCGCCGACCGGGACGCCCTCGAACCGAGGGAGCGCCTCCGCGACCTCCCGAGGGACGCTCAACCTGATCACTGCCAATTTGCCTTCTCTCCTCCTCCGGAACACATCGATACCACCCGCACGTGATCTCAGGCAAGACGCAGACAAACAGAACTTCCGCGAGGACCGCAAAGAAATGGCGATGGCCGCGGCTAGGCCCTCTGGATCTGCTTGTCCTTGCCGGGACGGCGCTTGAGGGCTTCCTTGCCCGAGCCGCCGCAGATCACATCGTTGCCTGCGAGGCCGGAGAGCTTGTCGTTCCCGCCGAGGTCGACGATCACGTCCTTGCCGACTAGCCGCCTACTTCTTCGCCTTGCACTTCTGGACCGACGTCGAGCTTCTTGTCGAGCCGTCGGAGAAGCTCTCCGTCGCCACGTCGGTCCACTTCTTCTTCTTGCACCGCGCCATCACGTAGTAGGTCGGCTTGCCCTTCTTCTTGCCGGACTTGATCTTGCCGATCGAGACCTCGAAATGCGTGAGCGACGTCCCGGTGGGCGGAATCGGGGTGGTCAGGGTGTTGGTCTTGGTGTTCAGGGTGCCGATCCCGGTCGTGCTGAACGAATAGGCGCCGGACGAGGTGAGGAACAGGTCGGTGTGAAAGCCGATCGGCGGGCTGCCACCGCCACTGGGGACACCGTTGTACGCGGTCACCTTCCCGGTGAGGGCGCCGCCGTTGACCAGGACGCTGCCCGTGCCGAGCTTGCTGTTGCCGCAGACGCTCATCGCCGTCGTGTCCGGCACGGTGCTGATCGAGTTCAGGTTGCACTGGGGCAGCTTGCCCGGCGTGAACTTGATGTCCTTGCTGAACTGGACGACGGTCGTGGTCGGCGTCGGGGTGAACCCGCCGGTGAAGAACGTGTCGAGGGTGCTGGTGATCGCCGCCGGCCCGAACGTCTTGGCCGATTGCTTCTTCGGCGAGATGGTGGCTCCGTAGGTGAAGCCGGTGACGGCCGCCGAGGCGGTCCCGCTCACCAGCAGAGCACCAACCACGGTGGACAGTGCGCCGATCACAAAGCTGCGCTTTCGCATCTTGGTTCCTCTCTACTTGGTCAGGGCATGTTTCTTTCTAGGCCAAGGATCACGGGGTGGGCAGCCCAGTTGCTTGGTCAGCCGGCCGTTGCCGGAGCGGTGACCGTTACTGGCGGAGGCCCGAAACGGTTCTCGCCGGCATCGCCCTGCTGGAGGTAGAAGACGAGCAGCACGATCCACCCAATCAACGGGATCAGGCCGATCAGGATCCACCAACCGGTGCGGTTGGTGTCGTGGAGCCTGCGGATCGACACCGAGATATTGGGAAGCAAGAGCCCCAGTCCCGCAATTGCGCTGAAGATTGGTGCGCCGATCGCAAAGTCGATGAGGTTGGCGGCGACATCAACCAGCAACACAAACAGGACCCACCACCAGAACGCGGGTCGCGACGCCCGACCATCGAACGTGGCGTAGTGGTCGAATCCAGACCGAACGGCCTCGCCAAAGGTCATCTCTCCCTCTCCTCATTGGTTGGCGAAGAAATGTCGTTCGCACCCTAACTGGCCGGGACGCACGCGGGCGTGGCCGGCGGTCGGGTGGGCCTTCGGCCTACTCCCGCAGCCCGCGGGTACCGCGTTCACACGCGGTGAGTGCCCCTGCGGTTATTCAGTTTGAAGGTGCGCTTCTAAGGACACGCGGAGGTTCCGATGAAGGGGGTCTTGCCGCCGCTGTGGTTGATGGCGGTGAAAAAGGTGCCTCCCCGGCCTTGGCTGGCTTCTCCCCCATGCTTGTTGGACGGCCCAGAGGCGAGGTCGGGGGCTAGCCAGTCCGGTCGACACGCAGGTTCCGTAGTCGCGGTTTTGCAGCCGACAGACCTCGAAGCGGGAATCGGGACGTGCCTGCAACTTGCGCTGATCAGCGCCGGTAGGCAACTGGTAGGAGCGCGGAGTTCGCATCGTTCCCGAGGGCGTCGGGAAGTAGCGATCCACCTCGAAGCCGCCGGCTATCGGAGTAGGCGAGTCGCAGCAGAACTCCGCAAAAAAGAATGGCGGACCTGGGACGATTCTCGGCATGCAGAGCCCCACGAAAAGCAGCGGCCTGAGATGTCAACAGGCGAGGGGAGCAGGTCGCTGGCTAACCGCTTCGGGGGTTCCGTCAGGCACACGCCAGGGGCCTTTCTACATCCGAGGTCCATTCGAAGCTCGACTGAGGTCACGAGACAATGAATGCAAGCTATTTGGCCTCGCCGCAAAAGGACTGATAGCGGCCCTACTCAGCGTGTCAATACAGCTCGCCGGGGCGCCGGTGGTCAAAGCTGAGCCACGCGCTCGGCACGTGCCGGTCGGAGAGGTCGATGCCCTCAGCTTCCAGAGCAAGGAGCAGCCCGGAAGAAGCGGAGTCGTTGGGGTGAAGACCTTGAGAGGACTGGGCTTCACGCGCGGGACGGTGGAACCCGCCGCTCGACCAAAGCCGGCCCTCCAGGAGCCGGAGGGGTCTGGATCGGACCCAGGGCTTCCCTCCACGCTCGAGCTCATCACGCTCGTATTGATGCTCGTCGTGCTGGCCGAGCTCTGCGGCGGAGCGATTGCAGAGCGACGCCGACGCACGCGGACCCATGGGGGGGCCCGCTCAACTCGCAGGGAAAGGGCGCCAGGGCCCCGCCCCATCCCGCCGGCCGATGAGACGGGCCACAACCGGCGCTACCTCGTGGACCTAATGACCGCCAGCCAGAAACGGTCATATCGCGCGCTCTTGGCAGTTTGGATCGGCACCGTGGTCGCCTTCTGGATCTGGTGGTTTCAGAGCGATCACTGGGTGACTCCAGGCGGGATGGTCGTCATTTCGGTGATGGTCTTCTACTCGATGCTCCTTTGGGATGGTTCTTCTTCTTCACGTATCGGATGAAGCGGCCGAATCCGAGTCTCCCTATCCCGCGGTTGCGAACGGCCATCATCGTGACCAAGGCGCCCTCCGAACCGTGGGTCATGTTGACGGAAACGCTCGACGCCATGTTGCGGCAGGACTACCCCTACCCCTACGACGTTTGGCTGGCGGACGAGTCCCCTTCGCCGGAGACCCTGCGCTGGTGCGAGGAGCACAGCGTCAGGGTCTCCTGCCGGGAGGGAGTCGAGGGCTACCACCGCCCGACGTGGCCTCGTAGGACCAGGTGCAAGGAAGGCAATCTGGCCTACTTTTACGATCACTGGGGCTACCGGGATTACGACGTCGTCGCGCAACTGGACGCCGATCACGTTCCGACCCCGGGATACCTGCGGGAGATGGTTCGACCGTTTGGCGATCCGACCGTTGGTTACGTAGCCGCGCCGAGCATTTGCGACAAAAACGCGACCGAATGCTGGGCTGCGCGAGGGCGCCTCTACTGGGAGGCCCCCCTCCACGGTCCGCAACAGGCGGGATACTCGGGGAAGTACGCGCCCGCGTGCATCGGCTCTCACTACGCGGTGCGAACCGCCGCGCTCGAGGAGGTCGGTGGCCTTGGTCCTGAGCTGGCGGAGGACTTCTCGACCTCCCTGATGCTGGCCTCCCACGGCTGGCGCGGCGTGTTCGCGATCGATGCCATGGCGCACGGAGACGGGCCTTCCACCTTCGCCGATTGCATCGTTCAGGAATACCAGTGGTCTCGGAGCATGACCAACATCCTGTTGCAGGTCAGTAAGCGCTATTGGGGCGGCCTGGGCTTCCGCGAGAAAGTGAAGCTCGGATACAACCAGGTCTGGTACCCGCTGTGGGCCTTTCACATGCTGATGGCCCTGGTGTTTCCGGTCGCGGCGATACTGACCGACACTCCCTGGGTGGGCGTGCCCCTGCTCGAGTTCTTCATCCGGGCAGGGTTGGTCGGCCTCGCCGGGCTCGCCATTTTCTGGTGGCTGCGGCGACAGGGATACCACCGGCCAGCGGACGCCAAGCTGTTCAGCTGGGAGACCTTTCTCTTCACCTTCACCAGGTGGCCCTGGGTGCTCTGGGGGGTTGTCCAGGCGTTTGCAGGGTGGGTCTCGAGGAAGCAGTTCACCTTTAAGGTGACGCCAAAGAGGGTGACCAGGCCGAGACGGCTGCCCTTGGTCGCCCTGTTGCCCTACCCGGCGCTGGCCCTCGCCTGTGCGGTTGCCGCAATCATCATGAGTGATCCCGGCTCCGCACGGGGTTACTACTGGTTCTGTCTCAGCAACGCCCTGATCTACTCGGTCGTCACCGCCGCCGTGGTCATGCTGCACGTGCGCGAGAATCGGGCTCAGCTCACCATGCCCTTGTTCAAGTTCGCAGGGGTGCAACTCGCGGCGACCGCCGCGGTCGCGCTGGCCGTCGCAACGGCGTTCGTCTTGCGCGGCGGCGACGCCTACGAGGTGCTAACTGTCACCGAGGGGCACGACTCGGTTACGGCGGCTCTCGCTTGGTTCGCGCAGGGAGCTGCGGAGATGAACGCGCCCGCGGGATCGCCAGGGCTGATCCTGGTCGCGCTCGCTCTCGTGATCACGATGTGGGCTCTGGTGCCGCTCGCGCTGGCGCGACGTCTGGTGAGGTCTGCCAGCGCGGTCTCCTTGGCGCTGCTGGCCGCATGGCTGATCGCGCTTCGGGTCTGGGGCGGATTCGAATTGCTGCCCGGCTTGCCCAGCTCCGACTCGACGCGCCCGTCCGAGGCCAGCTCCAGGACCCAGAACCCCCCGGCCCCGGCCCCTGCTCAATCCCATCTCAATCCCATCAGTCCACTCGGGCGGTGAGGACCGCCTCCCCCTCGCCGGCTCGCAGCGGCAGCGCCAGCGGCACCTCCAGCGGCAGCGGCACCTCCAGCGGCAGCGGCAGCGGCAGCGGCAGTGGCAGCGGCAGCGGCAGCGGCACTTCAAGTGGCAGCGGCAGCGGCAGCGACACCTCCGATGGCAGCGGCAGCGGCACGACCCATTCGCAAGGCTCGAATCCGACAGCCCACCGCGCCACAGCCCGTCCAATCGCCGAGCACCCCAAGCACGCCGCCGTCGACGAGCCAGGGTCAGGGCACGACCCCGACGACCGGGGCGCCGACCGACTCACCTGGGAACCTGCCCAGCGGCAGTGAACTGCCCGGCCAGCTGCCCTAGCGGGGCCCGCATGACAGTCGAGCGCGCCCATTTCGAAATTCGAGTTCGTGTAGGTTTTCGGGGATGGGAGGGGCGGTCCGCTGACTCGCCTGATTGTCGCGGTGACGGCTGGCGCGGTGTTCGCGACACTGGCCGCTCCATCGGCCGCCGGGGCTGCTGTGAGCCTCGGGCAGACCGGAGCTCCGAACCTGGCCTGCGGCGGTCAGTTCTACCTGATTCAGTCGGCCACCGAGGGGCCCCCGAGTTATGCCGTCCCCTCGGGCCCTTACGGGGTGATCACGAGCTGGAGCTTTCAGGGCTATGGCGGGGCGCGGGTCCAGGAACGGGGAGGCTGTTCGTCTGGCGACCAACGGCCGCCCCCAATCAGTTCATCTACGTGGATTCGACCAGGCCGGAGATCTTCGTCGCGGGCATCGTGAGAACGTTCGCGGCTCGCCTCCCAGTGCAGGCCGGCGACGTTCTCGGGATGCTCGCACCCCAGCCCTGCCTAATGGGAGGGCCAGGCAGCCGGTAGGGGACCAGGTCAGGTTTTTCGGCAGCACGACCGAACCCCAGAGAGGCTCGACGCAGACGACCACCGTCGTGAGGTCCGGTATCCGGATCCTCATCGCGGCGAAGGTCGAGCCGGATTCCGACCGCGACGGCTTCGGCGATGAGACCCAGGACCTGTGCCCGACCGATGCCGCAATCCAGGGACCCTGCCCTCAACCCGCTGCACCCGCGCCCACCTGCAAGGGCAAGCCCGCGACCATCGTCGGCACGGACGGCGTCGACAAGCTCAGCGGCACCCCTGCAGAAGACGTGATCGCAGCGCTAGGCGGCAACGACACGGCCTCCGGCCTCGCCGACAACGACGTGATCTGCGGCGGCGCAGGCAAGGACACCCTCAAGGGCGGCAAGGGCAACGACAAGCTCTACGGCGGGGCGGGCAAAGACACCCTCAGGGGGGGTCCCGGCAAGGACAAGCTGAAGGGCGGTCCCGGCAAGGACAAGCAGGTCCAGTAGGACCTTGCCAGAACACCGCGGGTGGAAGTGACTAGCCGAGCTAGGGCGGCAGGCGCTGGCCCGGCCGCCGCAGGCGGAACCAGCGCGCGTCGTAGGGACCCAGCGCGAGGGTGACCGCGCCGCCTTCCAGCTGGTGCTCCTCGTCAGCAAAGAGATCCGTCAGCGTGCCCTTCTCGCCGAACTCGAGCCGCGCGTCCGCGGCGCGTCCCGCGAGGTTGTGGACGGCGACCACGGTGGACCCATCCCAGTCCGCTCGGTGGGCGAAGACGGCGGACGCACCCGAATCGAGCAGCTCCCAGGTTCCCCAGCCCAGCTCGGGGCACTCCCGGCGGCGACGGATCAGGCGCTCCATCCAATTGAGCAGCGCGTGCGGATCTCGCCGCTGGCTGGCGGCGTTGACCTCCCCGAAACCGAACGGTCCGTCCTCGACGAGGGGGCGGACGGTCTCCTCCGCGGTGGTGAACCCACCGTGGGGCTCGTCAGACCACTGCATCGGGGACCGCACGCTATAGCGACCGTCGATCGCGAGGTTCTCCGCCATCCCGATCTCCTCGCCGTAGAAAAGCACCGGCGTGCCGGGCAGCGAGAAGGCGAGCGAGTAGACCATCCGGATCCGGCGCTGGTCGCCTCCAAGCATGGTGGGAAGCCGTCGCCGCAGCCCTCGCCCGTAGAGCTGCAGCTCCTCGTCCGGGCCGAAGGCCGCGAAGACCTCCTGGCGCTCCTCATCGGTGAGCTTGTCGAGGGTCAATTCGTCGTGGTTACGAACGAAGTTGGCCCACTGGCAGTCGTGGGGAATGGGCGGCAGCGCCTCGAGGGCGCGCGCCAGCGGCGCCGCCTCCTCGCGTGCGAGTGCGAGAAACATCGCCTGATTGACGGTGAAGGAGAGGACCAGATGCAACTCGTCGCCGTCCTCGTCGCCGAAGAACTCCCGCTGCTGGTCGGGCGGCAGGTTGACCTCGCCGACGAGCACGGCCTCCCCGTTGCGCCTGCCGATGAACGCGCGCAGATCTCGCAGAAGCTCGTGGGGATCCGGGTCGGCGCCCTTCGGCAAACCCGTTGGCTCGATCAGGAATGGGACGGCGTCCACGCGGAAGCCGCTGATCCCCTGCTCGAGCCAGAAGCCGGCGACCTGGGCGATCTCGTCGCGGACCTCCGGATTCGAGGGGTTGAGGTCCGGCTGGTGCGAGTAGAAGCGGTGCAGGTACCAGCGCTTAGCCTTCCGGTCGAACGCCCAATTGGAGTTCTCCCGGTCGGGAAAGACGACGTCGCCGGGCTTCTCCTCGGGCTTCTCGTCCTTCCACACGTAGAAATCGAAGTAGGGAGACTCGGGCCCACGCCGGGCGTCCCGGAACCACCGATGATGGTCGGAGGTGTGGTTGACGACCAGATCGGCGATCACCCGCATGCCGCGGTCGCCGGCGGTCCGCACCATGTCGACCAGATCGCCGTGCGTTCCCAGCCGCGGGTCGACGCCGTAGAAGTCGGTGATGTCATAACCGTCGTCGCGCTGGCGAGACGGCATGAACGGCATCAACCACATGCAGTCGATTCCCAGCCCCGCCAGGTAGTCGAGCCGGTCGTCCAAGCCTGTCAGGTCCCCGCAGCCATCGCCGTCCGAGTCGAGAAAGGTCTCGACGTCCAGGCAGTAGATGACCGCGTTCTTCCACCAGACGTCGCCGGTCACCTTGCGCTTCATCCGGCCAGCTCCGGCAGGGCTCGCTCCCCGAAGGCATCGATGAAGAGGCGCGGATCTTGGCCGATGACGGGCACGACAGCCGGTTCCTACCCGGATCGCGAGATTTTCCGCGGGCCGCGGCAGGCTTCGATGCGCGAGGAGGAGAACGTAAGGTCGGTAAGGCCAGCTGTCTAGTTCACGGCCTCCGCTTGACCCAGCAGCGGACCCGTGGCTCCCAGCTGGCCGACGAACGTGCCGGGCGTCTCGGATCCTCCCCCCGGCGGATAGAGTCCTGTCAACCAGCGACAAAGGAGGGCTGCGATGCATGCAGTCATCGTTACGGTCACGATCAACGACCCCGACGCCGCTACGAGCCATCTGCGCGAGCAGGTGGTGCCCGGGGTAAAGCAGGCCCCAGGGCTCGTAGCTGGATACTGGGCGCGAAAGGACGACTCCGGAATTTCGATGGTCGTCTTCGAGTCCGAGGATGCCGCCCAGGCGATGAGCGAGAGGGTGCCGTCGATGATTACGGACGAGGTCACGCTCGAAAACGTCGAGGTGCGCGAGGTCGTAGCGCACACCTGATTCGCCTGAATCAGGCGAGAGGCGCTTGTCGCCGCCGGGCTGCGGGCTAGGCGATGTCGCAGGAAACGTCGGGATCGCGCCCGGAAGCCGCGCGTCTATGCGATGGCGAGGGGCAGAATCGAACTGCCGACACCACGATTTTCAGTCGTGTGCTCTACCAACTGAGCTACCTCGCCGCGAGGCGCAAAGGCTAGCGTCAGGGGGGTGATGCGGAGCATCGTCGCGGTCGGCGCTGCGGTCCTTGTCGCCGCCTCCGTCTCCGGCGCCACGGAGCAGCCGCCGGAGCCGATCAGGACGGCGATTCCGCGCCAGCATTTCAGGACCGTCCAGACCGGGCCGTTCTCCCCAACCAGCGTGCGGGCCCGCCTTCGCACCCTGGGTGCGGGCGCACCGGCTTGGGCCCGACGTCTCTACGACCGATCCGTCCGCATCCTGATCGCTCTCACCGATCCGCGGAGCGGCGCGATGATCGCGGGTGAACGTGATGGCTGGGACTACGTCTGGCCTCGGGACGCTGCCGCCGGCGCGATCGCGCTGCACGCGGCGGGACTGCAACCCGAGGCCCGCCGCGTAACCGGCTTCCTGGCGGCCCGCGACCTCGATGACGGGGCCCGTTTCTATGCCGATGGTGAAGCAGTCGCTGGCCGCCCGGAGGCGGGTGACGCCGAAGGTTGGGTCGCCGAGGCCGAGCGGACGACCGGGTTGGCGGGCGCTTCGCACGAGCCCGCGGAATGGCGCGACCGGCAGGACTACGGCGAGAACCTCACCGGCGACCTGCTCGGCAACGCGATCGCGGCCGGCGTGCCCGCCTCCGAGATCGCCGAGTTCCTGTCGCCGCGCGGTTTCGTCCGCGAGGCCGGGACGAACCAGCTTGACTCGGCGGCGGCCTGGGCGGTCACCGTCTTACCGCGACCGGGCCTGCGTGAGGCGGCGCGACGAACGCTGCTCGACCTCACCCGCGAGTCGACACGGTTCGGCATCCCTCCGATGGAGGGCTGGACGCCCGGCGAGGTCTGGACCGCGCCCACAGCCTGGTCGGCCTGGGCGCTGGTCGAGCTCGGGAACCAAAGAGCCGCGGATCGAATGCTCGCCGAACTCCACCGCGCCGAGACGCCCAACGGGACGCTCCCAGAGCGCGTCGACGCGATCACGGGCGCACCCACCTCGACAACGCCGCTCGCCTGGTCGCACGCCTTCGCGATCCTGGCGCTGCGGGCTCGCTACCCCTGAGCTCCCGCAGCGGCGGACAGAGCTGCGTCCACCGCCTCCTCCGCCGTCTCCGCCGCGACGATGCCGAGGTCGGTGCCCGTCCTGTTTCGCAGGGTCCAGCTCTGGAGTGCGACGACGGGACGGCCGATCTTGCGCGCGTGGGCGATCTCCGACAGCGTTCCCCACTCTCCGCCGACGGCGATCACCGCCTCGCCGGACGCGACCACGGCGAGGTTCCGCGCCTCGCCGATCCCGGTCGCGATCGCATAGGTGACGTAGGGGTTCGCGTCGGCCGGGGATAGTGTCGGGAGGACGCCGACCACGATCCCGCCGGCCTCCGAGGCTCCCCTGGAGGCGGCCTCCATCACTCCGGTGCGGCCGCCGCACACCAGCACCGCGCCGGCCTCCGCGATCCGCCGGCCGACCTCCTGGGCGTCGCGGAGCAGTCCTTCCTCGCCCTCGGCGGCTCCGATCACTGAGATCTGTACGCGTCGGATCACGAAGCGAGTCTGCCACGCGATACTGCCGGCGGTGTCGGAGGAGAACCTCGCACTCGTGCGGCGGAACTACGAGGCGATCAACTCGGTGGACCGGACCGCCGAGGAGTTCGTCGATCCCGAAGACGTGGCGCCCGACCTCTGGGCCAGCCTGGCCCCGGACTTCGAGCTGCACGGCCGGCCGGACGTGCCCCGAGGCCGTCGAGGCCGTCGAGGCCTCAGCCGGCTGAGCGCTTCGGCCTGCTCACCCGGCCCGGCTCGCCGAGCATCATCCCCATCAGCTCCAGCGCCCCGCCCTTGTGGAGGTGCTCGTTCAGGTTGCCGCACTTCGGGCTCTGCACGCAGGAGGGGCAGCCGTCGTCGCAGGGGCACTCCCGGATCAGCCGGTCTGCGTCGGAGACGAGGCGCTCGAACTCCTCGTAGCCGCGGCGGGTGATGCCGATGCCGCCCGGGTGACCGTCGTAGATGAAGATCGTGGGCTGCCCGGTCTGAAAGTGGATGTTGGTGGAGAGCCCGCCGATGTCCCAGCGATCGCACATCGCGATCAGGGGAAGCACCGCGATCTGCCCGTGCTCGGACGCGTGGAGGGCACCGAGCAGCACCTCGCTCGGCAGCGACGCGGCCATCCGCTCGGAGATCACGTACCAGAGGGCCTGGGTGACGAAGTCCTGCTCGGGCAGCTCGAGCGCGACGATGTCGATCACCTTGTTGTCGCCGAGCCGCTTGCGCTGGTAGGCGATCACCTGCTCGGATACGGCGACCGCGCCGAAGTTGAGCTCGACGCCGAGCGCGCTCCGCTGGGTCTCGATGCCCTCGATGTAGACCTCGGTCTCCTTCTTAACCTGCGTGTAGTAGTCGCCCTCGAACGGCCTGACGATCGCCCGGCGCGAGCCGATGTCGAGCTCGGCGACCTCGTACGAGCGGCCGAGATGGAGATAGATCGCGCCGGGGTGGACGGTCGAGAAGGCGCGCTCGGCCTCCACGTTGCCGATCATCTCGCCGGAGGAGGCGTCGACGACGGCCACGCTGTCGGCGGATGAGGAGCGCAGCGCGATCCGCCCCGCCACGAAGTCCCCGGAGCGGGTCAGGTAGCGCTCGCCTCGACCACGGCGCAGCTCGCCGGCGGTGACCATGCGCTCGGCCCGCTCCCGCCAGCCCTCGCCGAGGATCTCGTCGTCCTCGGGCCCGAGCGGGGCCTCGTAGGCGGCGGCGAGCAGGTGCTGCATCTGGATCTGCTGGGAGCGGTGATCGAGGATCGCCGCCTCGACCGGACGCTCCAGGAACTCGTCCGGGTGGCGGCAGAAGAACTGATCGAGTGCGTCCTCGCCCGCGATGTACACGGCGAGTCCGCGCCGGCGCCTTCCGGCCCGGCCCCACATCTGTCGCAGGCTCGCGACCGTTCCCGGGAAGTTGACGCAGATCGCCGCATCGAGCTCGCCAACGTCGATGCCGAGCTCGAGCGCGTCGGTCGCCGCGACCGCGAGGAGGTCTCCCGAGGCGAGCTGCGCCTCGATCTCGCGGCGCTGCTGGGGGGTGTAACCGGCGCGGTAGGGGGCGATCCGCTCCGCCATTCCGGCCTGGCCGCGGCGAACCAGCTCGTCCGATGCGAAGCGGTTGATCAGCTCGATGCCGCGGCGGCTGCGCATGAAGCAGATCGTCCGCACCCCACGCGAGACCAGCTCGACCAGCAGGTCGGCCGCCTCGGAGACCGGCGAGCGGCGCGTCATCGTGCGCTGCTCGATCACCGGCGGGTTCCACATCGCGATCTCGCGGCCGGCACGGGGCGCGCCGTCATCGTCGAGCAGCTCGAAGGAAAGGCCGGTGAGGCGCTCGGCGAGCTCGCGCGGGTTCGCGATCGTCGCCGAGGCCATCAGGAAGCGCGGCTCGGCCCCGTACAGGCGGGCGACTCGCCGCAGCCGGCGCAGCACGTTGGCGACGTGGGAGCCGAAGACGCCGCGGTAGGTGTGGGCCTCGTCCACGACCACCCAGCCGAGATTGGCGATGAAGTCGCCCCAGCGCTTGTGGTGCGGGAGGACGCCGACGTTGAGCATGTCGGGGTTGGTGAGCACCAGGTTGGCGCGGCGGCGGATCGAGGGGCGATCCTCGCGGGGGGTGTCCCCGTCGTAGATCGCCTCGCGCAGCCCGGGCGGACGCAGCTCGCCGAGCTTCCTGGCCTGGTCCTGGGCGAGTGCCTTGGTCGGGTAGAGGTAGATCGCACGCCGCTTCGGCTCGTCGGCGATGCCCTCGAGGACCGGCAGGTTGAAGGAGAGCGACTTCCCGGAGGCAGTGCCGCTGGTCATGATCAGATGCGAGTTCCGCGCTGTCTCGTATGCGGCGGCCTGGTGGGAGTAGAGGGACCCGATCCCGGCGGCGCTCAGCGCCTCGGTGAGCGCGGGATCCAGCGATTCGGGCAGCCCGCTGAGCTTTGCCATCGTCGCCGCCTCGGCGGACTCGGCGACCAGCCTGCCGTCCTCTCGGGCCGGGCCGAGCGCCGGCTCCCAGGCCCCGCCCGCCACCGCTCCGCGGCTAGCCAACCTCGGCACCTCTGGGCGCCTCGATCGCCGCGGCGATGCGCATGGCCTGCAGCGCACTCGCGTCGTGCAGCCGCAGCACGTCGGCGCCGGCCGTCACCGCCAGCGCCACCGCCGCGGCCGTGGCCCACTCGAGATCCCTCGCCGGCAGCCGCTCCTCCCAGGATCCGGCGAGGACGGCGCCAAGGAAGTCCTTGCGCGAGAGCGAGACGTAGAGCGGCCGCTCGAGCACCTCGAGCTCGCCGAGCCGTCGCAGAGTCTCGAGGCCGTCGGCTACCGAGAGGTCGAAGTCGAGGCCCGGGTCCAGTGCGATCTGCTCCTCGTCCACGCCGCGCTTGGCCGCCGTCTCGAGCCGTGCCGTGAACCACGCCTTCAGGTGGTCGATGGGATCGTCGTATCGAGGCGGATCGCGGTCCTCCCGCGGCGGGCCCTCGATCTGCATGATGACGAGGCCGCACCCCGTCTCGGCGGCGAGCTCGAGCATCGCCTCCGAGCCGCCCGAGATGTCGTTGACCGCCCCGGCCCCGGCCTCGAGCGCCCGGCGGGCGACCTCGGCGGAGAAGGTGTCGGCCGAGATAGGCAGCTCCGTTCGGGCGGCGAGGCCCTCGATCGCCGGCACCAGCCGCTCGGCCTCCTCCTCGGCCGGCACCGGTGGCCCGCTGCGCGCCGCCACAGCCCCGACGTCGAGCATCTCGAACCCGGCGTCGGACAGCGCCACGCCATCCACGATCGCTCGCTCGGGCGTCCCGCTCCTTGCCCCCTCGAACATCGAGTCATCCGTGACGTTCACGATCCCCGCCCCGATCGGCCGCTCGAGGCCGAGAGTCCTGTCCGTCAGTCGCCAAGCGGGCACGACCCTCATTAAACGGGTTGCTCCTCGGCTTCGCCTCCGGGCAACCTCGCACAACGCCGCTACGGTTCGGCGCCGATGGCCCTGCGCTGCGTCTACACCGACCTCGACGGCACGCTGCTCGGTCGCTACGGCTCCCTGTTCCGGGACTCCGAGGGCGGCTTCTCGCTGCTGCAGGCGCGCGCGCTCGAGGCGTGTCACCGCGCCGACGTCGAGGTGGTGATCAAGTCCGGGCGCCGTGAGTCCTCGGTGATGGAGGACGCCAAGCTGATCGGCTCGACCTCCTACATCTGCGAGGTCGGCTGCCTGGTGGCGATGGACGGGGAGCGGACGGCTCTCGTGGGCGATCTGGAGCCGAAACCCGGCAAGACGCTCGCCGAGACGATGGTCGACAGCGGCATCCCGGACGAGCTCTTCGAGCACTTCGCCGGCCGCCTCGAGTGGCACAGCCCCTGGCACAAGCAGCGCGAGTTCTCCCTGCTCTTCCGCGGCAAGGTCGACGTGGGCGCGGCGAATCACTTCCTCGTGGAGCGAGGGCACGAGGGCCTGCGGCTGATCGACAACGGCGCGATCTTTGCTCCGATGGAGGGGGTCGACGGCCCGGCCCATGCCTACCACCTGCTCCCGGAGGGCGCCAGCAAGGCGAGGGCGGTTGCCTTCCACATGCGGGCTCGCAGCTACGCGCCCGAAGAGTGCATCGCGATCGGCGACTCCGTCGAGGACCTCGACGTAGCCCGGGTGGTCGGCCGCTTCTTCGTCCCGGCCAACGGGCCCGAGCGGGACCCCGCCCTCCGCGAGGCGATGGCCGGCCGCGCAAACGTGACCGTCACGGAGGGCCGGATGGGGGAGGGCGTCTACGAGGCGATCGTCTCGACCCTGGCCGGCGCCTGATGCGGACCGTCCATGTCACCAGGTCCATCCCGGCGCCGGCCGAGTGCGTCTTCGATCTGCTCGCCGATCACGCCGACTACGACCGCTTCCGCGGCATCCGCGGCTCTGAGCTGATCCGGGCGGGCGATCCGGCGAACGGCGTGGGCGCGCTGCGCAGGGTGCTGATCGGCCCGCTGCGCTTCGAGGAGGAGATCACCGCGTATGAGCGGCCCTCGCGCCTCGAGTACCTGATCGTCCGCATCAACGCTCCCCTCGAGCACGACGGCGGCAGGATCCACCTCGCCGAGAAGGGAGGCTGGACCAGGGTCGACTGGACATCGGTCTTCGCCGTCCCGACGCCGCTCCTCGGCGGAATCCAGGAGCGGGTCTGGGCCACGGCGCTCACCCGCGGCTTCCGCCGGGTCCTCGAGGACGTCGAGCGGATCCTGCGGACGGACCCCGCGCGGCCCTAGCCGCCGCCGTTCTGCGCGCCGAACCCCGTGCGCCGCTGCTCCAGCTCTCGCTGCTCGATCACGCGATCGATCAGCCCGTACTCCGCCGCCTCGCTCGCCTTGAAGAAGCGGTCGCGGTCCATGTCTTCGTGGACCTGCTTCTTGGACTTGCCGGTGTGCTTGGCGTAGATCGCGTCCAGGCGGTCGCGGAGCTCGAGTGTCTCCTTGGCATGGATCTCGATATCGGAGGCCACTCCCTCGAAGCCGCCGCTCGGCTGGTGGATGAGGATCCGTGAGTTGGGCAGCGCCATCCGCTTGCCCTTGGCGCCGCCGGCGAGGAGCAAAGCGCCCATCGACATGGCGATTCCGTAACAGGTGGTCCGCACGTCCGGCTTGACGAACTGCATCGCGTCGTAGATCGCCATCCCGGCGTAGACCACGCCGCCCGGGGAGTTGATGTAGAGGGAGATGTCCTTGTCCGGGTCCTCGGACTCGAGGTGGATGATCTGGGCCACGATCAGGTTCGCCACCTGGTCGTCGATCGGCTGGCCGAGGAAGATGACCCGCTCGCCGAGCAGGCGGGAATAGATGTCGAAGGAGCGCTCGCCCCTCGCGCTCTGCTCGACGACCATGGGAACCAGCGGCATTTGGCGACCTCCGGAGGTTTGGGGATAGCGCAACCTTTCAGTTGCAGAACGTACGCTAGCATAGGCAACCATGAAGTTGCGAAACGAGGCACCGACAGAACATCCGGACGAGCGGGCGCCCTGGGTCGAGCGCGAGACGCTGGTCGAGGCCAGCCCGGACGAGGTCTGGGAGGCGCTCACCGAGGAGGACCGCCTCGAGGAGTGGCTCGGGCCGGAGGTGGAGCTCGATCCCGTCGAGGGGGGCGAGATCGCCGTCCGCGACGGTGACGACGAACGCAACGGGACCGTCGAGACCCTCGAGGAGAACGAGCGATTCGCGTTCACCTGGTCGCGGCCGGGTGAGGGCGAGAGCTACGTCGAGTTCACGATCGAGGCCCTCCCGGGCGGCAGCCGGGTGACCGTCGTCGAGACCCCGACATACTCGGCGGCCACAAACACCGCCGCCGGATCTACCGCGATGGCGATCGGCGGCTGGGGACCGGCGCTCGCACGCCTGCAACGCTCACTGCGCTTCACGCTCGTCGCTTGAGGGCGCCGGCTCACCGACAGGTGGACTCAGTTTTCGACGCGCTCGGCGACCCGACGCGTCGGCGGGTGGTTGAGACCCTTGCCCGGGGCGGTACGGTGACCGCAAGCGGCCTCGCCGCGCAGCTGCCCATCAGCCGGCAGGCGGTGGCCAAGCACCTCGCCGCCCTCGGGGGCGCCGACCTCGTCACCTCGACGCGCGTCGGCAGGGAGACGCATTACAGGCTCCGTCCGCAACCGCTCGACGAGGCGGCCACCTGGATCCAGATGGTGAGCGCCGAGTGGGACGCCCGGCTCGATGCCCTGCGCCGCTCGGTCGGGAAGCGCACCGCACGCGGCAAGTAGGATCGTCTTTATGGCGAAGGCGACGGTCGCCGAGGAGGAGTACCTCCAGATCATGTTCTGGCTGGAGGAGGCCGGGCTCCCGATCAACGGTGCCAACATCGCCCGTGCCCTGCAGCTCTCTCCCCCCACGGTCCACGAGATGATCGGCCGCCTCGAGGGTGACGGCTACGTCGGGCGCGGGGACGACAAGTCCCTCACCTTCACCGAGAAAGGTCGCCAGGAGGCCGAGGCGATCTCGCGCCGGCACCGGCTGATCGAGCGCTTCCTGACGGATGTCCTCGGGATCCCCTGGGACGAGGTCCACGAGGAGGCGGAGCGCCTCGAGCACGCCATGTCACCGGTCCTGGAGGAGCGCATGCTGGCCGCGATCGGCGACGCCAAGACCTGCCCCCACGGCCACCCGATCGTCGAGGGGGCCAGGGAGGAGGGCGTCCTGCTCGCCGACGTCGAGCCCGGCGCACAGATCCGGGTGCTGCGATTCGAGAACGAGGCCGAGGAGATTCTCCACTACCTCAAGGGAACCGGCCTCCATCCGGGCCTGGTGGGCACGATCGAGGCCTCGGACGAAGACGAGGTCGTGGTCGGCTCCGACGAGGGGCGCCATGCGGTCTCGAAGAGCGTCGCGGAGACGGTGTCGGTGAAGGCCGACCCCGCGCCGCCGCCCCGGCCGCCGCTCCCGGAGCAGCTGGTCACCTCCAGCGATCGCTACGGGCGTTAGGTCTTTACCAACCGTTAGCGCCAGCTTGAGGTCGGCGGCGCAGACTTGCAGCTACGCCAGCGACGGCATAGTCTAGTAAGTCACTCAACAAACGGGGGAATGACATGGAAGCGAGTACCAAGACACTGATCACCGACCGCAACCTCGCCGAGCGCCGGCTCGTCGCGATCGCCAGGGCGATCGAGGCGCACAGGAACGAGCAGAGGCACAAGCCGTATCCGACGCGCGTGGAAGACCTGAATCTCTACCGGCGCGCCCGAGAGATCCTCGGCGACCGGGTCTAGGCGGCCTCGGCGCCGGTCCGGTTTCCGGACCGCAACCGCTCGAGCGCGCGCGCGAGGCGCTGCACGCCCTCGGGGACGTCGTCCGCCGGGACCGGCGCGAAGGAGAGCCGCAGGCTCGAGGAGCCGCCCTTGATCATGAAGTCGGGGCCGGCGACGAAGGTGACGCCCTCCCCCTTGGCCTCGGCCAGGAGTGCCCCGGTGTCCACGTCGTCGTCCAGGTCAAGCCAGAGGAAGTAGCCCCCCTCGGGCACCACGAAGCGAGCCTCCGGGATGTGCTCCCGCAGCGCCTCGACCAGCGCGTCGCGCCGCTTGCGCAGCGCGGCGTTGACCAGCTTCAGGTTCTCGTCGAGGCCGCCGGAGCGGCAGAGCTCGAAGACGATCGACTCGGCGAGCATGTTCGGCGAGATGTAGGTCTCGTTCGCCCGCTTTGCCAGCGTCGTGATCTGTTCGGCCGGCCCGACCAGGTAGCCGACCCGAACCCCTGGGCTGACCGACTTGGAGAACGACGAGGCGTGGATCACCCGGTCCGCACTGTCCATCTCGAGCATCGTCTTCCCCCTGTCCTTCTCGAAGCAGATCAGGCGGTAGGGGTCGTCCTCGAACAGGGTGAAGCCGTGCTCTGCCGCGAGCGCGACGAGGGCGCTGCGCTTATCGAGCGAGAGCGTGCAACCCGCCGGGTTGTGGAAGTTGGGGATGACGTGTGCGAGCTCGACCGCGCCGTCCGCGGCCGCCGACTCGACGGCGGCGGGGTCAACGCCGTCCGCCTCGAGCGGCGCGCCCACCACATCGGCGCCCGCCTGCCGCAGGAGCAGGAGCGTGCGGTCGTAGGTCGGCTGCTCGACGATCACCCGGTCGCCGTCCGCGACCAGATGCCGGAAGAGCAGGGCGGCCGCCTCCATCGAGCCATTGGTGACCATCACCCGCTCGGGCTGGACGTCGTGGAGGTCGGCGATCCACTCGCAGAGACCCGGATGGCCACGGCCCGTTCCGTAGCTGAGCGCCTTCTCCCAGTCCGACTCGAGTGCCCGGGCCGCGGCTTCGCGCACCGCTTCGTGAGGAAGGATGTCGGCGCTCGGGGCGCCCCGCGCGAAGCTGATGGTCCGGTCGGCCACTGGCGCGTCGAGTATACGAACGGTGCCATACTCCAACCGCCGGGGGATGGAGGCCGCCGATCCGTTCGGAATACTGTTGCGCGATGCCGGCGTCGCTCGAGCTGGTCAAGATCGCGCTTCAGGCCTACGCCATCGGTGACTGCGAGATCGCACTCGCGCTCGCCGGGCCTCACATCCGCTGGGACGAGCGGGCATCACGACCTGATGGCGATCTCGTCTGGGGCCAGAAAAAGGTCGGACGGGCGATGCGCCGCTACCTGGACGGCTGGGAGGAGTACCGCTTCGACCTCGAGGACATCGCCGAGGTCGGTCCCGGCAAGGTCGTCGGCATCTGCCGCGAGGGCGGCAGGACGAAGGACGGCGCGGCGGTCGATCGCCGGTTCGGCGGGCTCTGGCTCGTCCAAGACGGAAAGATCGTCTCCTGGGCCACCTACCTGACGCCGAGGGACGCCGTCCGCGCCGCCAAGGAGCTGCTCGGTGGACGCGTCGAGCCGGAGCAGATCAAGCGGACCACCGCACCCACGCCCGAGCCCCTCGCGGAGCCCGAGCCGAGGGAGTCCCTTGTTGCCGAGCCCGAGCCGGCGGAGCCACAGCGGTCCGAGCCTCAGGTCGCAGATCCTCAGGTCGCCGAGCGTTCCCGCAAGAGGATCCTCACCAAGAGCGAGGAGCAGAAGCGCGCGGCCCGAGCCCGCGCCAAGCTCCGCAACAAATCCTCGCGGCAGACCGCCTAGGGCTAGGCCTTCGCGCCGATCGTCTCGGCGGCGAGCTGGGCGGTCTCCGTGGGGCTCTTCCCGACCCGGATGCCCTGGGCCTCGAGCGCCTGCTTCTTCGCCTCGGCCGTTCCTGAGGAGCCCGAGATGATCGCCCCGGCGTGGCCCATCTGCTTCCCGGGCGGGGCGGTGAAGCCTGCGATGTAGGCGACCACCGGCTTGGCGACGTTCTCGGCGATGAAGTCGGCGGCGCGCTCCTCCGCGTCGCCGCCGATCTCGCCCACCATCACGATCAGTTCGGTTTCGTCGTCCTCCTCGAAGAGCGCGAGGATGTCGATGAAGTCGGAGCCCACGATCGGATCGCCGCCGATCCCGACGATCGTGGAGTTGCCGAGCCCGGCCTGCTTGAGCTCGTTGCCGATCTGGTAGGTCAGGGTCCCGGACTTGGAGACGACCCCGATCGATCCCTGCTCGAAGAACTGGGCCGGGATGATCCCGACGTTCGCCTTGCCCGGGCTGAGGACGCCGGGGCAATTCGGGCCGATCAGGCGCACGCCGGCGTCGCGGGCCTTCCAGTAGATGTCGAGCATGTCGTGGACCGGGATGTGCTCGGTGATCGTGATCACCGTCGCGATCCCCGCGTCGATCGCCTCGTTCATCGCCGCCGCCGCGAACCGGGCCGGCACGAAGATCATCGAGGCGTTCGCGCCCCGCTCCTCGACGGCCTCGACGATCGTGTCGAAGATAGGGATGCCCTCGACGTCCTGGCCGCCCTTCTTCGGCGTGACGCCGGCGACGACGTCGGTCCCGTAGTCGCGGTTGCGCAGCCCATGGAAGCTGCCCTCGCGGCCGGTGAGGCCGGAGATCACGAGCTTCGTGCCGCTGTCCACGATGATGCTCATTAAGACGGTGCCTCCTTTGCTGCGCGTCCGGGGGCACCTGCGGCGGCCTTCGCGAGCGCCACGACCTTCTCGGCGGCGCCGAGCATGGTCTTCTCGACGTGCAGGTCGGGCAGATCGGCGTCGGCGAGCAAGGCGAGCCCCTCCTCGGAGTTGGTCCCGTCCAGCCTGACGACCAGCGGCACGCCGATCTCGACCCGCTGCGACGCCTCGATGATGCCATTGGCGATCTCGTCGCCGCGGGTGATGCCGCCGAAGATGTTGAAGAGGATCGCCCGGACCTTTTCGTCCGAGGTGATCACCTCGAGAGCGTCGACGATCGCCTCGGCCTTGGACCCGCCCCCCGCATCGAGGAAGTTGGCGGGCTTGCCACCCGCCTGGGCGACGACGTCGAGGGTGGACATGCAGAGGCCGGCGCCATTGCCGAGGATCCCGATGTCGCCGTCGAGCTTCACGTACGTGAGCCCCTTCTCCTTGGCCATCCGTTCCTGTGGGTCCTCGATGAAGCTCTCCTCGAGATCGGCGAGATCCTCGTGGCGGAAGAGCGCTGAGTTATCGATCGTCACCTTGGAGTCGAGGGCGATCACGTTGCGGTCCTTGGTGACGACCAGCGGGTTGACCTCGATCAGGGTCGCATCGCTCTCGTTGAAGGCGTCGTGCAGCTTCACCATCATCTCCACCGCCTTCTCGCGGGCGTCCTCATCGACGCCGGCCTCGGCAACCAGGCTGCTCGCCTGCGCCTCGCTGAAGTCCTCGTTTGGCTCGATGTGCTGCCGCACGAGCGCGTCGGGATCCTTCTCGGCGATCTCCTCGACGTTCATGCCACCCATGGTCGAGAGCATCGCGAGGAGCTTCTTGGCGGAGCGGTCGAGGATGATCGACGCGTAGTACTCGGCGTCGATCTCCGAGGCGCGCTCGACCCAGACCTGGTGAACGGTGAAGGGTCCCTCACCGCGCGGGCCGCGGATCTCCATATCGAGGATCGCGTTCGCGTGCTCCTCGGCCTGCTCACGGTTTTCGGCGACCTTGATCCCGCCCGCCTTGCCGCGACCCCCGATCTGGACCTGGGCCTTGATCACGCACGGGTAGCCGATTTCGTCGGCCGCCTCGACCGCGGCCTCCACCGTGTCAGCAACCCGCCCGTCGGGCACGGGAACCCCGTGGCGGGCGAAGAGCTGCTTTCCCTGGTACTCGAGCAGATCCACGAGGCCGCGAGAGCGTACATGAGGCCCCGATCCAGCCGTCCGCGTGAGCCTAGCGCGCCAAAAAAATGCAAATTGCCATAATCCCGCGGCTCTCATGGCCCTTCCGAAGCTCAAAGACATCGAGTGGGTGACCACGGATTGCTACGGCACCCTGATCGACTGGGAGAAGGGCATCGGCGACGCCTTCAAGCGGGAGGCCGAGCGCGACGGCCTCACCATCGATGAGAGGTCCTTCCTCGATCGCTTCTTCGAGATCCAGGCGCAGATCATGTCCGGCTCCTACGAGCTCTACGCCGAGGTCCTGCGCAGGGCCGCCGTGCAGGCGGCAGAGGAGATCGGCTGGACCATCGAGCCCTCGCGCGCCCAGTTCCTGCCGGACAGCATCGCCTCCTGGCCTCCCTTCCGTGAGGCGAACGCAGCCATGGACCGGCTCAAGGAGCGGTACCAGATCGGAATCGTCTCCAACGTCGACGACAAGATGCTCGGCATCTCCCGCCGCCACCTTCGCACCGAGCTCGATCTCGTGGTCACTGCCCAGCAGGTCCGCAGCTACAAGCCCGATCCGACGCACCTGCGCGAGTGCGCCCGGCGGATCGGCGGCAAGAAGGGCTGGGTCCACATCGCCTCGGGCTACGAGACGGACGTCGGCCCGGCGCTCAAGCTGAACGTGCCGGTCATCTGGGTGAACAGGCGTGGCGAGAAGCTCGAGGGTCGCAAGGCCCCCGACGCCACCGTGAAGAATCTCCGCGACGCGGCTGCGAAGCTCGGCGCGAAATAGCGGTTTCTATTCGATCTTCGCGAGCAGGTCGCCGGTGTTGACCGAGGAGCCATCCGAGATCGGCAGCTCGGTGACCTTGCCCGAGCGATGGGCGGTGATCTCATTTTCCATCTTCATCGCCTCGATCACGCAGATCAGATCGCCCTCCGACACCTCGGCCCCCTGCTCGACCGCGACCCGCAGGATGGTCCCCTGCAGCGGCGAGGTGAGGTCCTCGCTCGCCCCCGAGGCCCCTCCGCCGCCGCCCTCGCGCTCGCGCCTGGGGGGCTTCCGGAGGCCGGGGCCGGGTGCCGCAGCGGCGGCGGCGGGCGCCGCGTCCCCGATCACCTTGACGTCGAAGAGCTTGCCGCCGACCTCCACCTGGTAGCTCCGCTCGGCCTTGCCGTCCTCGGAGGCCTCCTCGTCACCCGAGGGCTTCTCAGCGGCCTCGGGCGCGAGCGACTTGAGCCAGTCGCGGTCCTCCGTCAGATCGCGGCAGGTCTCGCCGCGTGCCCACTGCTTCGTGGCGAGCAGGGCCTGGTGGAAGGGGACGAGCGTCGTGATCCCGCCGATCTCGTACTCGCCGAGTGCGCGCAGTCATGCGGTTGGTCGCCTTCTCGCGGTCGAGGTCCCAGACGATCAGCTTGGCGAACATCGGGTCGTACATCGGAGTCACCTCGGAGCCGGCCTCGACTCCGGAGTCGACGCGGACACCCGGCCCGGCGGGCTCGCGATAGGTGGTGATCCGCCCGGGCGCCGGCGCGAAGTTCTTGTGGGCGGCCTCCGCGTTGATCCGGCACTCGATCGCGTGGCCGCGCAGCTCGACCTCCTCTTGGCTGATCGAGAGCTTCTCCCCGGCGGCGATCCTGACCTGCTCGCGGACGATGTCGAAGCCGGTGACCATCTCGGTCACGCAGTGCTCCACCTGGACGCGAGTGTTCATTTCCAGGAAGAAGTAGTCGTCGCCGACCTGGAGACCTTCCACGGTCCCCGCCGAGCGGTAGCCGACGGCGGCGGCCGCGTCGGTGGCGATCTTGCCGATGCGCTCCCGCATCTCCTCGTCGACCTGAGGGCCTGGAGACTCCTCGATCAGCTTCTGGTGGCGGCGCTGGATCGAGCAGTCGCGCTCACCAAGATGGATGACGTTGCCCTTCGAGTCGGCGAGCACCTGGACCTCGACGTGCCGCGGGTCGTCGAGATAGCGCTCGAGGTAGACGGTCGGGTCGCTGAAGAACTTCTCGCCCTCGCGCGAGGCGCCCTCGAAGGCGTCCTCAAGCTCATCCTCGCTCTGTGCCACCCGGAAGCCCTTGCCGCCGCCCCCGCCGGCTGCCTTGCAGGCGATCGGATAGCCGATCTCGTTGGCCTGCCTCCTCGCCTCCGCGACGTCCTTGACCGGCTCGGTGGCGCCGGGGACGATTGGGACGCCGGCCTTCTGCATGATCTGACGCGCCTCGGTCTTCGAGCCCATCGCCTCGATCGCTTTGGCGGGCGGGCCGATGAAGGTGACCTTCGCCTTTTCGCAGGCGGCCGCGAAGGGGGCGTTTTCGGCCAGGAATCCGTAGCCCGGGTGGATCGCCTCTGCACCGGCGCTCTGCGCCACTTCGAGGATCTTCTCGACGTTCAGGTAGCTCTCCGACGGAGAGGCCGGGCCGAGCAGGAAGGCCTCGTCGGCCTCGCGGACATGTGGCGCGTCGCGTTCGATCTCCGAGTAGACGGCGACGGAGCCGATCCCCATCTCCTTGAGCGTTCTGGCGACGCGGATGGAGATCTCGCCCCTGTTTGCGATCAGGACTTTCTCGAACACGGCGGGGGAGTATTGCGGCTCGGCGCTGGCTAGGCCGCTCAGGAACGGCGGCGAGCTCGGCCTCGCCTGCTGCCGTCGCTCGATCTCGTCGCCATGGGAGGCCACCATGCAGCCCGCCGCAGCCACTCCTGCTCGGCCGGATCCTGTTCGACCTCCGGCGGAGCAGCAGCTGCACGGCGAAGAGACCGATGAACGAGACCGGGCCGCGGACCCGATCGGTACGGGACCAGGTCGGTGTTCGCCTTGTTGATGATCGTCAGCCCGGCCGCGATCAGGATCGACTCCGAGCGCGGTGCGCAGGATGCCCTGCGGCCATTTGACCGAGATGTTCGAGCGCCGAGCACGACGCCTGGGACCGAGCCGACAGGATGTTCCCCATCAGGCCGAAGTCGACGTTGCCGCTGAAGACGTGGGCGATGCCCGCTGCCCAGAGCAGGATCGCGGCGTGGAACACGTCCGTGCCGACGACCCTACGCGGCGGTCAAGCCGGAACACCGTGATCAGCATGATCCCGATCACCGTGCCGCTTCCCGCCGAGCTCAGACCGATCACGAAGCCCGTCGTCGCGCCGATTGCGACCGCGGCGACCTTGTGACGGGTGTGCATCTCGAAGTCGTCGCGCTCCTCGGATCTTCCGCCAGGAAGAGGCCGCGGAGCAGGGTGATCGCCCCCACCACCAGGAGGCAACCGGCGAGGATCGCGAAGACGGTGCCATCGAGGTCGGCGCCGAGCCTGCCCTCGAGATAGTCGAGAAACCAGACGCCCGCGATCGCCGAGGGGACGCTTCCGGCGGCCATCCACCAGGTAAGCGGCAGATTCACGGTCTTCAACTTGAGGTGGCGCCACCCGCCGGCGGTCTTGGTGATCGCCGCGTAGAAGATGTCGGTGCCGATCGCGGTGGTCGGCTTGATCCCGAAGATGCAGGATCAGGAGCGGCGTCATCAGCGATCCGCCGCCCATGCCGGTGAGACCGACGAGGAAGCCGACGCCGAAGCCGAAGAAGACGATCGCTAGGATCCATTGGGCCCTGGGGGCCGAGCGGCAAGTGGACGAAGCCGCTTTCCCACCTTGTTCCCTTTTATGACTGAATCAGTCCTAAAGGGAGGGCGACCTTAGCGGAAGCCGGCTTATCCCCCTAATTGCTGGGTTTTCTCGTGGCGAAGGTTGCTAGCGCGTGACCCAGGCGCCCTCGTCCCGGGTGAGCTCGAGAACCTCATCCGGGATCTTGCCGTCGCGCAGATCCGCGATCGTCACGTGCTCGAGCACCCGGCGCAGCGAGGCGCGGACCGCGATCCAGACGTCGCTGAGCTGCTCAGCATTGCCGGGGTACTTGGTCTGCTCGGGAGCCTGGTCCTGGATGTTCGCCAGCGGTCCCTCGACGGCTCGGATCACGCTTGCCAGGGTGATCTCCTCCGGCGGCTTGGCGAGCCAGTAGCCGCCGCGAGCGCCGCGCCGGGCCCGCACGAGGCGCGCGTGCTTGAGCTCGAGCAGGATGTGCTCGAGGAACTGAAGGGGGATGTCCTGGGCCTCGGCCATCGCCTCGCCCTTGACGGGATCGTCACCGGCGGCTGCCATCTCGACCGCGGCGCGGACCGCGTAGTCGGCTTTCGCGCTGATCCTCATATCCTGCGCCGCCCGTGCTGGACCTGCAGAGCCATTCCACATTCTCCGACGGGGAGCTTCCGCCCGCGCAGGTGGTGGCGACCGCCGCGGAGGCGGGGGTGACTACGCTCGCGCTCACCGACCACGACGGAATCGATGGCGTCGCCGAGGCAGCCGAGGCGGCGGCCGGCGCAGGAATCGCGCTCGTCCCGGCGACGGAGATCTCGTGCGTTCACGGGAGCCTCGATGACATGCACATGCTCGGCTACTGGGTGGACACGAGCATGATCGCGCCGGCAATGGAGCGTGCGCAGCGGGAGCGGATCATCCGCGCCGAGGAGATCGTCCAGCGCCTCAACGAGCAGGGAGTCCCGGTCCGTTTCGAGGATGCGATCGCCGAGGCCGGCGACGCCTCCTCCGTGGGCCGGCCCCACATCGCGAAGGCAGCCGGCGTCAAGCCCGACGAGATGAGCGCCTTCTTCGAGGAGTGGCTGATCCCCGGCGCCAAGGCCTTCGTCTCGCGCCGCTGGCCCCACGCTGGCGAGGCCGTCGAGATCATCCACAGCGCCGGGGGCGTCGCGGTGATGGCTCATCCGTTCTGGGACATGAACGATCCCGCTCAGGTCGCGGAGCTCGTCGACGACCTCGAGCTCGAGGGGGTCGAGTGCTTCTATCCGGCGCACGACCGCGCCCAGACCAGGTTCCTCCTCGAGCTCTGTCGGGAGAGGGGCCTGGCGGCCACTGCCTCCTCGGACTTTCACGGCCCCTCCCACAAGATGTTCAACTCCTTCGGCGCCTATTCGACATACGACCTCGGCGAGCCGGAGCTGCCGCCCAAACCCTAAGCAGGCTGCGCCGCGGGGATCAGCTGACGCTCCTCGAGCAGCGAGAGGATCTTCGCGGCGTCCTCCTCGGCCGAGTCGTGCTCGGTGTCGAGGACGATCTCGGGGTTGAGCGGCGGTTCGTAGGGATCCGACACGCCCGTGAACTCCTTGATCTCGCCCTTGAACGCCTTCTCGTAGAGGCCCTTGACGTCGCGTTCGGCGCAGACCTCGACCGACGCCTTGACGAACACCTCGATGAAGCGGTCGCCCATCAGCTCGCGCGCCTCGTCCCGGATCTCGCGGTAGGGCGAGATCGCGGCGGTGATCGCCGGCACCCCGTTGCGGGAGAGCAGGTCCGCCACGAAGGCGATCCGGCGGATGTTGGTGTCCCGGTCCTCCTTGGAGAATCCGAGCCCCTTCGAGAGGTTCTCGCGGACCACGTCGCCGTCGAGCACCTCGACCCTCGAACCACGATCGCGGAGCTCGCGCTCGACGATCGTGGAAATGGTCGTCTTGCCGGCGCCCGAGAGCCCGGTGAACCAGAGAGTGAATCCCTTTTCGTCAGCCATTGCCTTCCTCTTTGTATGAGTCGATCAAGATCTGAGCCACCTCGGGGCGGCTGAACTCCTCGGGCGGCAGCTCGCCGTTGCCGAGCATCTCCCGCACCTTCGTGCCGCTCAGGAAGACGTGGTCCTCCTGTCCGTGCGGGCAGGTCTTGCCCGACGCCATGCCCTCGCACCTGTTGCACCAGAAGGAGTGCTCGAAGAAGAGCGGCTGGATGCCGAGCTTGTCGATGTCGAGCTCGTCGAAGATCTGCTGCGCGTCGTAGGTCCCGTAGTAGTCCCCGACGCCCGCGTGGTCTCGCCCGACGATGAAGTGGGTGCAGCCGTAGTTCCGGCGGGCGATCGCGTGCAGGATCGCCTCGCGCGGCCCGGCGTAGTGCATCTTCGAGGGGAAGACGCCGAGGATCACCCGATCGTTCGGGGTAGTAGTCCTCCATCAGGATCTCGTAGCAGCGCATCCGCACGTCGGCGGGGATGTCGCCGGCCTTCGTCTTGCCGATCAGCGGGTGGATGAAAAGGCCGTCGGTGATCTCGAGCGCGCACTTCGTCAGATACTCGTGTGCCCGGTGGATCGGGTTGCGCGTCTGGAAGGCGACCACTCGCTTCCAGCCGCGCTCCTCGAAGGCCTTCCGAGACTCCTCCGCCGTGAAGTAGCGGCGCATGAACGCGTCCTCGTGGTCGGGCAGGGCGTCTACCTCGTAGGTCCCGGCAATGCAGCGGGCACCTTCCTCGTAGATCGCCGCGACGCCGGGGTGCTCCTTGTCGGTCGTCCGGTAGACGTTCTCGGCCTCCGCCTCGAGGTCTCGCTCGAACACCTCGGTGACGTTGAGGCGGCCGAGGGGCTTGCCCTCGTCGCTCGTCACCTCGACGGTGTCGCCCTCCGAGACGTCGAGATCGGTGGCGAGGGTGATCGGGATCGGCCAGTACTCACCGCTCGCCAGGGTCATGTTCTCCACGACGCTCTTCCAGTCGTCGTAGGCCTGCGGGCCTTCGAGGGGGGCGAAGCCGCCGTTCCCGATCATCTCGAAGTCGGCGGTCTGGCGGTCGCTCAGCTGCAGCTTCAATGCGGTCTGGGTCATGGCAACGAGGAGGGGATAAAGGTGACTACCTGGGTCAGGAAGGCGGGCAGGTTAGCGGCTTCGCCGCCAAACGGGTCGCGCCTGGCGACGCGTCCTCGCACTTAGCCGTGCAGACCGCACTCGGTCTTCTCGAGGCCGGCCCAGCGTCCGGCCCGCGCGTCCTCGCCGGCCGCAGGCTTCCGGGTGCAGTGGGTGCAGCCGATCGAGGGATAGCCCTGATCGTGCAGGGCGTTGTAGGGGATCTCGTGCTCCTGGATGTAGGCCCAGACCTGCTCCTCCGACCAGTCGGCGAGCGGGTTGAGCTTCCAGAGCCCGAAGCGCTTGTCCCAGGCGAACTTCGGCGCCTTCGCGCGAGTCTCCGAGTCCGAGCGCCGGATGCCCGAAACCCAGAGATCGACGGCGGCCAGGGCGGAGCGCATCGGCTCGACCTTGCGGATCCCGCAGCAGGCGTCCGGGTCGCGGTTCCAGAGCTCGCCGCCGTAGAGCCCTGCCTGTTGCTCCAGGGTGATCGAGCTGTAGCGGTGGAAATTGATCTCGTAGCGCTGCTCGAGCAGCTCCTTGGTCTCGTAGGTCTCGGGGAAGAGGACGTCCGTGTCGAGGTAGAAGAAGCGCGCGTCGGCGTCGATCGCGTTTGCCATGTGAACCGTCACCGAGCTGGTCTTCTGGAACGAGCAGGCGATGTACATGCGCGGATTGAAGGTCTCGAGCGCCCAGCGGAGCGCCTCCTCGGCGCTCGCGTCCTCGAGCTCGGCCGCCTTCTCCTCAGGGTCGAAGCCCAGGCCGTCCAGCTCGGCGTCGGGCACGGCGGCGTGCTCCGTGGCGGAGGCCTCGTGCAAGACCCCCTTGCGGCCTTGACCCGAGGGCGCGCGAGGCGCAGCCGAGCGCGACCCGTTTTGTGAGGGGGTGGCGCCGTTGCCGTTCACGGCGGAGCCAGGGAGGCCGTGTGTCGTCGTCGGCTCCACTAGACGGCGCACTCGCCCTCACCGCGCTCGACCTTGTAGGGCTCCGAGCGGTTCCAGTCGATGAAGAAGAGCAGGTTCTCCGCGCTGAACTCGACCGGGAGCTTCAGGTCCGAGATCAGCTCCTCGAACGCGTCGAAGCCGGTCCGGTCCACGAAGGCGTTGAAGTTCTCGCCCTCGTTCCGGTTCTCCTCGTAATGGCGGATCCAGCGCTCGACCGCGTCGGGCACGCGCTTAGCGGGCAGGCGTGCCTTGAGGCGATGGCCGAAGACCACGTCGCCGCCCTCGAAGTTGCCGGCGATGTGGGGGATATAGGCCGGGATCGTGTGCTCGCCGACCTTGATCGAGGCCCCGTAGAAGCCGATCGTGGCGATGTGGTGCTGGGAGCACCCGTTGGGGCAGCCGCTCATCTTGATGTGAATCTGCTTGGTGAGCGGATCGGTGATGTTCATCTCCTCGAGCCGCTCCTGGAGCACCTCGTTGAGCCCCATCGAGGCCGTGATCCCGAGCTTGCAGCTGTCGGTCCCGGGGCAGCTCACCACGTCGGTGACGCCGAAGGCGCCGGCGCCGGCGAGGTCGAGCTCCTCGAGGCGCAGCCAGAGGTCATAAAGGGACTCGGGCCGGACCCAGCGCAGCACCAGGTTCTGCTGCACGGTCGTCCGGGCGTAGCCGCCGGTGAACTCGCGCATGATCGCCGCGAGGCCGCGGAACTGCTCGGGCGTGAGGTCGCCGCGGGTCACCTTGACGGTGGCGGTGACGAAGCCCTCCTGGCGCTGGGCGTCGACGTTGGCGTTGACCCAGGCCTCGAACTCGCTCTTGTCGCCGTTTGGACTGCCGTGGGACCCAGGCACGTCCGGGGCGCTCGCCTCCTCGTCGTGGACGAAGAGCAGGTGGTCGATCGAGAAGTCGCGCTCGTTCACCCAGTCGCCCTTGAGCTCCTCCTCCACCAGCTCGCGGAAGGCGTCCATGCCGATCTTGTCGACCAGCACCTTGATTCGGGCGCGCATGCGGTTCTCGCGCAGCCAGTCCTGGCGGTCGAAGATCCGCAGTGCCGCCTCGGTGACCTTCAGGTAGTCGCCGTTGTCGAGCTCGACGAAGTCGTAGAGAGTGGGTGCGATGCGCGGCTGGATCGAGGTGCCACCGCCGATCCTGACCTCGACGCCCCTGACTTGCTTGCCGTCGACCTCCTCGACCTTCGGGATGAAGCCGACGTCGTGGATGCCGGTGATGGCGCGATCGGCGTCGGATGCCGAGAAGGCGGTCTTCACCTTGCGCGGCATGAGCTGGGTGGTTGGGTGGCGCACGAAGTAGCGGGAATAGGCAGCGGCGTAGGGGGTGATGTCGAAGGCCTCGTCGCCGGCAACGCCTGCCCAGGGATCGCCCGTGACATTGCGGATCGTGTTGCCGCAGCCCTCGCGCGAGGAGAGCCCGGCTTCCGAGATCTGGCGGATGAACTCCGCCGCGTCGGCGAGCGGGATGTGATGGATCTGGATGTTCTGCCGGGTGGTGATGTGGCCCTTGTTGAGCGGTGCCAACTGCTCGATCGCGTCGGCGAAGGCCTCCATCTGCTCGGGGCTTACGCCCCCGAATGGGAGCTTCACCCGGATCATCTGCACGTCGGGCTGGCGCTGTCCGTAGACGCCCTGCTTGAGGCGGAACCCAATGAACTGCTCCTCGGTCTGTTCACCCCGAAGGAAGCGGCCGGCCTCGGTGTCGAAGTCGTCGAACTCGCGCTCGAGGATCGGGATGACGTGGCCAGGTACGTTCTCGTAGACCTCGGGGTTCTCGAGAGAGCCCAACTTGCCCTTGCCGTGCTGCTTCTTGTTGACGTCCTGCTTCAGCGTCGAGGGGTCGACCGCCTTCTTCGCCGGCGCCTTGCCGGCGCCATTGGTGGTAGCGCCCTTTTTCTCGGGTGCGGAGACTGGCTCCATGGAAAGCCGGCCCTTTCTGTCGGCGACGTGCGGTGCCCGGCGTTTACCGCCCGGGCAATCTAGCAAACCTGATCGAGTTTCAGGTGTTTATCGGTGGGCGGCGCCGCCAGGTTAGCCGTCCTCCCGCGAGGTGCGACGGCGCAGTCAGACCTCCATCTCGCCGTGTACGGCGAGGATGTTGCCCGCCGGGTCCTTGAACCAGGCGATCCCATCGGCGGGACCGCTCCGATCGATGCCTTTCTCGTCCTGCTCGAAGCCGTCGTAGCGGTCGAAGGTGACGCCCTTGGCGGTGAGCTCGTCCACGGCCTTGTCCACGTCCTCGACCGGGAAGTTGAGGATCGTGTAGGTGGCGGGCGTGAAGTCGGGCTTGATGTAGATCAGGGTCGGCCGGTCGCCCGCGAGGTCGATCTGGAGCAGATTTCCGTCCTCGAGTACCGACGTCTTCAACCCCAGCGTCTCGCCGTAGAACGCCTGGGCCTTGTCGATGTCGTCGACGGCGAATCCGCTGTACGCCTTGCTGTTCTCGAGCATGTTGTCTCCTCTCTTTTTGGGTTCACCCGTTGAGACCCGCGAACCATCCGGGATTCATCGCCCTGTATAGATCGCCGGGTGACTGAGATCCCAGTGATCTCCGGCGAGGCGGTATTCGCGGCGATCGATCCGAAGACAGCGATCGACCGCACCCGCGAGGCGTTCGAGCGATACGGGCGCGGCGAGTGGACGATGCCGGCGAAGGTCTATCTCGACAGCCCGCCGAACGGCGACTTCCGGGCGATGCCTGCACTCGGCGATGGCCTGGCGCTGCTCAAGTGGGTGACCTCGTTCCCTCGAAACAGCGCCAGGGGCCTGCCGGTGGTGCGCGGTGAGGTGCTGCTCTCCGACGCCGAGACCGGGGAGGAACTCGCCGTGATCGAGTGCTCCTCGGTGACGTCCCTGCGAACCGGGGCAGCGGCCGCGGTCTCGGCTCAGGCGCTCGCGCCAGCGGGCGCGAAGTCCGTTGGGATCATCGGCTGCGGGGTGAACGGCGCCTGGGCGGCTCGCTGCCTGGCAGGTGCGGGCTACGGCCCGGGCGTCTGCGCCGATCCGCGCGTCGATCCCGCCGAGGCGCTGGCGGACGAGTTGGGCTGGCGTGCCGGCGACCGCGGCGAGGCCGCGGCCCAGGACGTCGTGGTCACGATGACGCCGGGTCAGGACCTGGTGATCCTCGAGTCCGACCTGCGTCGGGGTCAGCATCTCGCGGTCCTCGGTGCCGATGCGCACGGAAAGCAGGAGGTCGACCTCGCTGCGATCAAGCGCTGCCGGCTCTTCTGTGACGAGTGGGAGCAAGCGAGCGCCGGCGGCGAGCTCGCCAACGCGGTTGATGCCGGATTGATCAAGCGCGACGACGTGATCCAGCTCGGCGATGCGCTGACGGGTGGCGCCGAAGGCCGCCGGGACGACGAGGAGATCACCCTCTTCGATTCGACCGGGCTCGCGATCCAGGACCTGGCGATCTGCCGGACCGTCTACGAGCGTTGGCAGGTGCACGAGGTCGAGGCGCCCGTGGTCAGGCTCTGAGCCGGTCCAGGGGTTAAGCGGCGGGCGTTGCCTTACAGGCGCCCGCCCGCCGCCACCTCTCCTCCCAAGCTCTAGTCGACGTCGGTTCCCTCGACCAGGAATGCCACCCGCACGTGGGCGCGCCATTCGTCGAGGTTCTCGCCGCGCAGCCCCGTGGAGACCACGTCGACCGCCCGGATGTTCCGCAGCGAGCTCTGTGCCTGCTTGAGCGCCTGCTGCGCTGCGTCATCCGAAGACTTCTTGGAGCTTCCGACCAGCTCGATGATCTTTACGACGGCCACGAACCCTCCTTCTCCTCTTGGCGCGATGGGGTTTGGTGCGGGTGTTCTATTCGAACCGGACGCGCAGGGCAAGTCCGCAAATTGCGTAGCAACGGCGTCTAGCGCCAGCCGCCGGCGAGCTGTCCGTGCACGGAGACGCCCTCGCGCAGGGCCGCCTCCTGCCAGCGGCTCCGCGGCGCCGCCCGCGGGGCGGGCGCCGTCTCCCAGAGAAAGCGCTCGAGCGCCATGGCGATCGCGGCCGCCTCCTCCGGCGACGCGGCCGAGCCTTGGATCTCGATCTGCGGCCTCGGAGGGCTCTGCTTGCCGTTGCGGCCGGGCACGGGACGACCTAGAGCGGGATGTTGCCGTGCTTGCGCTTCGGGCCCTCGACCCGCTTGGTCTGCAGGGTGCGAAGCGCGCGGATCAGCTTCGGGCGGGTCTGGTGCGGCTCGATCACGTCGTCTATGTAGCCGCGCTCAGCCGCCGAGTAGGGGTTGGCGAAATGGGCCTTGTAGTCGTCGATCAGCTTCGCGCGCCGCTCGTCGGGCGTCGGCGACTTCTGAAGGTCGCGGCGGTAGATGATGTTGACCGCGCCCTCCGGTCCCATCACCGCGACCTCCGCCGTCGGCCAGGCGAAGTTGAAGTCGGCCAGCATGTGCTTGGAGTTCATGACGTCGTAGGCCCCGCCATAGGCCTTGCGGGTGACGACGGTGAGCTTGGGGACCGTCGCCTCGGTGAATGCGTAGAGCAGCTTCGCGCCGTGGCGGATGATGCCGCCCCACTCCTGGGAGGTGCCGGGCAGGAAGCCCGGCACGTCGGTGAAGGTGAGCAACGGGATGTTGAAGGCGTCGCAGAAGCGGACGAAGCGGGCGGCCTTCTCCGATGAGTTGATGTCGAGCACACCGGCGAGATGCTTCGGCTGGTTGCCGACCACGCCGATCGGGTGCCCGTCGAGCCGCGAGAACCCGACGACGATGTTCTGCGCGAAGTGCTCGTGGACCTCGAAGAACTCGCCGTCATCCACGATGCGGGAGATCACGTCGCGCATGTCGTACGGCTTCTGCGGGTCGTCGGGGACGAGCGAGTCGAGCTCGGGGTCCTCGCGGTCGGGATCGTCGGCGGGCTCCACGCGCGGCGGCAGCTCGAGGTTGTTGAGCGGCAGGAAGCTCATCAGGTAGCGGGTGTCCTCCAGGCACTGCTCCTCGTCGTCGGCGGCGAAATGCGCGACGCCCGACTTTGTGTTGTGGCTCATCGCCCCGCCGAGCTCCTCGAACTCGACCTCTTCTCCGGTGACCGTCTTGATCACCTCGGGGCCGGTGATGAACATGTGCGAGGTCTCCTTGACCATGAAGATGAAGTCGGTCATCGCCGGCGAGTAGACGGCGCCGCCCGCGCAGGGGCCCATGATCAAGCTGATCTGCGGGATCACGCCCGAGCATTGGACGTTGCGGACGAAGACGTCGCCGTAGGCCCCCAGCGAGACGACGCCCTCCTGGATCCGTGCGCCACCCGAATCGTTGATGCCGATCACCGGCGCACCGACCTTGGCGGCCAGGTCCATCACCTTGACCATCTTCTCGGCCATCGCCTCGCCGAGCGAGCCGCCGAAGACCGTGAAGTCCTGGGAGAAGACGAAGACGGTGCGACCGTCAATCGTCCCGTAGCCGGTCACCACAGCGTCGCCGTAGGGGCGCCGCTTGTCCATCTCGAACTCATGGGTGCGATGGCGGACGAAGGTGTCGAGCTCCTCGAAGGAGCCGGGGTCGAGCAGCTTCTCGATCCGCTCGCGGGCGGTGAGCTTGCCCTTCTCGTGCTGCTTGTCGACAGCCTCCTGGGAGGCGGAGTGGATCGCCTCCTCGCGCAGCTCGCGCAGGTAGGCGAGCTTCTCCTCGTGGGTGATCGGGTTCTTCTCTCTCATGGCGCCGGAGTCTACAGGCGGAGGCTGCCCGATGCCCTTGGTCGTCGTGCCGTGAAACGAAGTCCGGACGGTCGCCTAGAAGAACGCGCCGCCGCGGTACTCGCCGAAGACGTCGCGCATCGCGTTGCAGACCTCGCCGATCGAGCCGCCTGCTCGCAGCGCCTCCTTGATCGGCGGCAGCAGGTTGCCGTCGCCGCGGGCGACCTCGCGCAGCTCCTCGAGCCGCTGGTCGACCTCCGCCTGGTCCCGGTTCTCCTTCCACTTCTTCAGGCGCGCCAGCTGGCGCTTCTCGGCCTCGGGATCGACCTTGAGGATGTCGACGTCGTCGACCTGGTCGGTGACGTACTTGTTGACGCCGACGATGATGTCCTGGCCGGTGCGGTAGCGCTCCTGGTAGGAGATCGCGGACTCCTCGATCTCCTTCTGGATGAACTCGAGCGCGTTCACCGAGCCGCCGAGGTCCTCGACCTTCTTCATCAGCTCCCAGGAGCGCTCCTCGACCTCGTCGGTGAGCGACTCGATGAAGTAGGAGCCCGCAAAGGGATCGACCGTGTCGGCGACGCCGGACTCGTGGGCGAGCACCTGCTGGGTGCGCAGCGCGATCCGCGCGGAGCGCTCGGTGGGGAGGGCGAGGGCCTCGTCGAAGCCGTTGGTGTGGAGTGACTGGGTCCCCCCGGCGACCGCGGCGAAGCCCTGCAGCGCGACCCGGATGATGTTCACCTCGGGCTGCTGGGCCTGCAGCGTCACCCCGCCGGTCTGGGTGTGGAAGCGGATCATCTGCGCCTTCTCGTCTGTTGCGCCGAAGCGGTCCCGCATGATCTTCGCCCACATCCGGCGAACCGCCCTGAACTTGGCGATCTCCTGGAAGACGTTGTTGTGGCCGTTGAAGAAGAAGGCGAGCCGCTTGCCGAACTTGTCGACGTCGAGGCCGGCGTCGATCCCCGCCTGCACGTAGGCGATCGCGTTGGCGAGGGTGAAGGCGACCTCCTGGACCGCCGAGCAGCCCTTCTCGCGCATGTGGTAGCCGGAGATCGAGATCGTGTTCCACTTCGGGACGTTCTCGTTGCAGTAGGCGAAGATGTCGGTGGTCAGCCGCATCGTCGGCTCCGGCGGGAAGATGTAGTTGCCGCGCGACACGTACTCCTTGAGCACGTCGTTCTGGACCGTGCCGCGGAGCTGGTCCGCCGGCACCCCCTGCTCCTCGCCGACCAGCTCGTAGAGCAGCAGCAGGATCGCCGCCGGGGCGTTGATCGTCATCGAGGTCGAGACCTCGCCGAGGTCGATCTGGTCGAAGCAGATCCGCATGTCCTCGAGCGTGTCGATGGGAACGCCGGTGCGTCCGACCTCGCCGGCGCAGAGCGGGTCGTCCGAGTCGCGGCCAAGCTGGGTGGGGAGGTCGAAGGCCATCGAGAGGCCGGTCGACCCGTGCTCGGTCAGGTAGCGGTAGCGCTCGTTGGTGTCCTCGGGGCTCGCGAAGCCGGCGTACTGGCGCATCGTCCAGAGCTGGTCGCGGTACATGCCCGGATGGATGCCGCGCGTGTAGGGATATTCGCCGGGCTCGCCGAGGCGCTCCTGTAGGCCGGGCGCGACGTCGTCCTCCTCGTAGAGCCGCTTGATCTCGACCCCGGAGTCGGTGATCTTCCGCTCGTCGTCCGGACCGACGACCGGCGCGATGTAGCGGTGGAGGTCCTCCTCGACGGCGGCCTGCTGGCGCTCGGTGTCGGGGGCGTCAGACGCCCCGCCGTTCGCTCCCTCAGTCCTCGCCTCGTCCTTTGGCCGCGTGGCCATGCGGACAGGATAGATACGCCGGGTAGACCGTTACTTGAGCAGGCCGAACAGGCGGCGCCGTGGCTTCTGCGGCACCGGCGCGGGATCCTGCGCCGGTTCCGGTGCGGGCTCCTCGACCGGCGCTGCCAGCTTCTCCGGTTCGGGGATCGCGGGCTTCTCCGGGGGAGGCGAGTCGCCCATGCCGAAGGGGCGCTTCTGCGGCGTCGCCAGCTCGTCCAGGACCGCGTCCAGCCAGCCCTCGAACTGGGTCGGCTCGCCGCCGTTCTCGGCTTTCACGCTCACGTTGGTCCCCCAGCCCTTCTCGGCCAGCCTGAACTCGATCCAGGCATCGGCGCCGTCACCGGACGCCTCCCAGCGCAGGAGCGACTCGGGCCTTCTCTCGTTGACGGTCACCTCCGTCGCTCGTCCGAGCAGGGCGCACATCAGCCCCTGCATGCGGTCGGGTTGATCGATCAGCTCCCAGAGCTCGGGCGGCGACTTGACCAGCGTTCGGCTTGCGCTCCTCATGCTGCGGGCATTCGTTCGGCGCCCGGCGGCTCCTGCCCCTGATTCAAAATGGGAGATCCCGCCCGTGATCTCGCAAGGTTCTCCAGCGGCATCGCTCTACTCCCGCAGCCCGGCGGCTTGAAGGGGTCGGCGCGATGGCGGCGGCGTGGAGGCCGACGGCTAGCCGCTGCGTTCCTCGGCCAGCCTCTCGATCCGTGCATAGGTCTCGGGTGCGTTCTTCTGCAGCCGTTGCACCTCCAAGTGACCCATGATGATCAGCCTGAGACGCGAGGTCGTCGTCACGGTGGCGTTCCGCACCGCGTCGTTGACCACGCCGGCTTCGCCGAAGATGTCGCCCGGGCCGAGATTGGCGATGTGCTCGCCGCCGCGGGTGACC
This sequence comes from uncultured Solirubrobacterales bacterium, assembly GCA_963728755.1. Classification (GTDB taxonomy): domain Bacteria; phylum Actinomycetota; class Thermoleophilia; order Solirubrobacterales; family 70-9; genus DASUPK01. The sequence goes on from CAVSLI010000008.1 coordinate 139,565, forward strand.
TCCACCGTCCCCTCCTCGATCGCGAGCAGAGCCCTTGAGAAATCGCCCTCTCGGAGAATCTCGGCCCTCTCGCTGAATTCCACCGACTCGGCTGACGCGCCCACCTTTTTCAGCTCGTCGTCGTCGACGTCGGAGAAAATCGGGATTTGACTCAGCTCAAGCGCGTCCATTTTGTTCCCTTCCCGCGGGCGCGGGGAACCTACCCGGTCCTTGCCACCGCCAACCCGGTGGTGACGAACTTCACAGATTGGGCCAGCTTCCGCGCGAGGGAGCAGCGATCCCGGGAACCCCGTTGGCGACCGGTGGTCGACAAGCAGAACTTCTGCCCTACTCCCGCAGCCCCGTCTCGGAACGACGCAACGATCGCCAAAGGCGCCTCAGCGTCGCCGCCGCTCCCGTTGCCGCGGCCTCGGCGGCTTCGAGAGCCTCCTGCTTTGTCTGGTAGAGGGTGAGCGAGGTCTGCTCGCCGTCCCGAATCGTGATCAGGAACGTGCTTCGAGCCTGAACAACGATGCCGTCTCGTCCGTGGCTGTAACTGACGTTCTCCACGACCACGAGGCCGTCCTCGACCTCTACCGGGTCATCGAGCAGTTCGATCCGAATTTCGTCGAACCCCTCGTGGAACCGCTCCATGAACGCCCGGATCTCGCCCTGCCCCCGAAAGACGCCTGCATCGAATCCGATGGAGTTGGACCAGTCGACCACGGCATCGGGCGCGAAGTACTCGAGGACCCCGTCGAGGTCACCGCGGCTGAACGCATCGATAGACCGGCGCACAAGCTCGACGTTCTCCTCCGACATCGCCCACGCAGTATCCCGCTGTGAGCAGGGCTCCAGCATTCGATGCGGAGGAGCAGCGGGCGGCGGGCCATCCGCCACACCGCCTTTAAGCAGACTCGTACGAAGTTCGCCGCGTGCAGCGGTCTGTTTACTGCTCCGTCCGGTTCTCGTGTGGCGGCCCGAGGTATGGGAACTCGGGGAGCAAGTCGTCGTGTGGGCCCACCCCGTCCTCCGTCACCTTCCCGTTCGTCATGATGGCCGTGAAAGGATCGGCACACGTTGTCGGTGAGCGTGCGGCCGTTGTCCGGGTAAGCAACCGGGCGCGTGGGGTCGTATCGGATGATGTCCGGCAGCAGGGTCGCCGCCACCCGCTTGGCCTCCTCCGTTGAGTAGCCACCGGTGTGCTCCAGCGAGTGGGCCATCACGTCGACGAAGCGATCGTCATCTGCCGGCTCGCTGCCGACGTATGCGTCCTTCTCCTCGTTCGGGACGAGGAAGGGGACGATCTGGGTTCGAGCCCCCCGCTCCACCTGGGCCCAGTTCCCGTCATCTGCCGGGACCAGCGTTCGGTGCCAGAGATTAACCTCGCCATCTCCCAACTCGCCATTGGGAAGCTCGAGCACCATGCTGCATACGTCGGCGTCGGCGAAGAAGTCATCTCCCGTGAACTGGAAGTCGTTCAGGGCACCGCCTGCGTCGTAGAAGAAGGGGTCACTACGCCAGCCAGCGAAGAAGCGGTACTCGCCCGCCTCCGTCACCGGAGCTTCTGGGCCCATCGACACCGGAGCACCCTCGATGATCGCTTCCCCGCCGTCGCGTCCGGCCCGTCGGCGCCTTCGACGCGGCGGACCGTCGCACTCTGCGCCCCGTTCTCTGACGGCGAGAATCGGAACCGATAGGTGATGTTCGCGACCAGATCCCCGTCGGTGTCGATCCTGAGCTCGTAGATCGCCTCCGGCGCGAATGGCTCTGCAGTGGTGGCCCCCTCCGGGAGAGCCTTTGACGGATGCACGTCCAAGACGAGGATCGACCTGTTCGTGTCCTCCGGCTTGGGGAACGCGAACAGGTCGCAGTAGTCGAGTCGGGCATCGCCTCGCGGAAAGCCGAAATCAGCGCCCGAGTAATGGTGTGACATAGCTCCTCCTCGCCTCTAAGCGGCTTTGTCGAACGGCACGCTGAGGGTATACCCGGCGGTATCGCGCTCAACCGGAGGGCTAACTCTGTCATCTCGCGATATTCAGCCCGCGAGGAAGGACTCGACGGCCGCCGCCGCGCGCGGCCCCGCCTGCCCGTCCCAGAGGGGAATCTGCGGGGGTTCGGCAGGAGGGGCCGTGCCGAGGACCCGCTCGGCCGCCTCGCGCAGCGACTGCGGATCGAGGCCGACCAACTCGTTGGTGCCGAGCTCGACCGTGATCGGCCGCTCGGTGGTGGTGCGGTAGGTGAGGCAGGGAATCCCGAGGACGGTCGTCTCCTCCTGGACGCCGCCCGAGTCGGTGACCACCAGCCGCGCCTCGGCCTCGAGGCCGATGAAGTCGGTGTAGTCCATCGACTCGGCGAGGGTGACCTTTCCGGAGGCCGCATATCCCATCCGCTCGAGGCGGGCTCTCGTCCTCGGATGGACCGGGAACACCACGGGCATCGACTCGGCGAGCGAGGCAAGCACCTCCATCGTCGGCCCGAGCAGCTCCGGGTCGTCGACCAGCGCCGGGCGGTGCAGCGTGACCAGCACGAAGTTCCGCGCCTCGAGCCCGTTCCTCTCCAGCAGCGCCGGGCGGTCGACACCCTCCAGCAGCCGGAAGAGGCTGTCGATCATCGTGTTGCCGACCAGCTGGACCCCGTCGCCGGTGATGCCCTCCGCGGCGAGGTTCTCGACGGCGTCCTCGGACGTGCAGAGCAGAAGATCGGAGACCCGGTCGGTGACGACGCGGTTCACCTCCTCGGGCATCCCCCAGTCGCGGGAGCGGAGCCCGGACTCGATGTGGGCGACGGCGATGTGCAGCTTGGTCGCGGCTAGGGCCGCTCCCATCGTCGAGTTGACGTCACCCGGGACCAGGACCATGTCGGCGGGGTGTGCGAGGAGGTCCTGTTCGGTGCCGATGAGCACGCCGGCGGTCTGCTCGGCGTGGGTGCCCGAGCCGACCTCGAGGTTGGCGTCCGGCTCGCGCATGCCGAGCCGCTCGATGAATCCACCGGAGAGCGCCCGGTCGTAGTGCTGGCCGGTGTGCAGGACTCGAACGGTGATCCCGTCGGATCCCTCCAGAGCAGAGATCACCGGAGCCGCCTTGACGAAGTTCGGCCGCGCCCCCACGACCGCGAGCACTGAGGCACTCACAGCGCGGCAAGCTAGCGGGCCGAGCGGCCTCCGGTAGGGTCCTTCATCTCATGGCCGCCAACGCAAGCGGCGCGGTTGTGGTCACGGGAGCCTCGACCGGCATCGGCCGCGCCACCGCCCTACTCCTCGACGCGGAGGGCTACCGCGTCTTCGCCGGCGTCCGCAAGGAGGCCGACGCGAGGGAGCTCTCCCAGGAGGGTTCCGACCGGCTCACCCCGCTGACGATCGACGTCACCGAGGCCGACCAGATCGAGTCGGCGAGGCAGCAGGTCACCGGGGCGCTGGGCGATCAAGGGCTGGTGGGCCTCGTCAACAACGCCGGCGTCGGCGGGGGCGGCCCGATCGAGTTCATGCCGCTCGACGAGCTCCGCAACACCCTCGAGGTCAACCTGATCGGCCAGGTGGCCGTCACCCAGGCATTCCTCCCGCTGATCCGGAAGGCGCAGGGGACGATCGTCTTCATCGCCTCGATCGGGGGACGCGTCGCGAGCCCCTTCATGTCGCCGTACAACACCTCGAAGTTCGCGATCGAGGCGCTCGGCGAATCACTGCGCCACGAGCTGCGGCCCTGGGAGATCGACGTGGCGGTCGTCGAGCCCGGCTCGATCGACACCCAGATCTGGAGCAAGGGAAACGAGCAGATCCGTGAGCGGGTGGGGGAGATGCCGGAGGACGCCCGCCGCCTCTACGGCCGCCAGCTGCGCCGGTTCGGCGAGGTGATCAACGAGACGGCCAGCCGGGGGATCCCGCCGGAGAAGGTCGCCGTCGCCGTCCACGACGCGATCTCCTCGGAGAACCCGAAGCACCGCTACCTGGTCGGCACCGACGCGAAGATCGGCGCCCGCCTCAAGGGAACCCTGCCCGACCGGACCTTCTCGAAGCTCGCCGCGCGGCGGATGAAGATGCCGACGGACGTGCCGGCCGAGTAGCGAGCGCTACGGGCCGAGCCACTCCTTGACGCGGCCGGGCGTGCCGAGCCCGGAGAAGTCGCCGTCGTCGATGATCCGCTCGGCGGCCTCGATCGCCCCATTGACGCCCGCCCAGGCGAGGCCCCCGCCGACGCTGACCCGCTGCGCGCCGGCCGCGGCGATCTCGTCGAAGCTCAGCCCGAGCCGCCCGAAGGCGAGCACGTTGACCGGCTTGGAGACCGCATCGCAGACGGCCTTGATCTCCTCAGCGGTGACCAGGCCGGGGGCGTAGAGGACGTCGGCGCCCGCGCGCTCGAATGCCCGCAGGCGGGCGATCGTGTCGTCGATCTCCGCGTTGCTCCGCAGGTGGTTCTCGGCGCGAGCCGTGAGCGCGAAGGGAAAGTCGAGCGCCCGCGCGGCCTCCGCAGCGGCGGCCACGCGCTCCGCGGCGTGCTCGGCCTCGTAGAGGACGCCGTCGTCGCGGTCGTAGTCCTCGATCGAGCCGCCGACGGCTCCCGCCTCGGCCGCCCGAGTGATCGCCCGTGCGGCGTCCTCCGGAGCGCGGCCGTAGCCGTTCTCGAGGTCGACCGAGATCGGCAGGTCCGTCGCCGCCGACAGCGAGGCGACGTGTGCGGCGATCTCCTCGAGCGTCACGGTCCCGTCGGCCCGGCCGAGCGTGAAGGCGTAGCCGCTGCTCGTCGTGGCCAGCGCCTTGAAGCCGAGCCCGGCGAACACCCTGGCGCTGCCGGCGTCCCAGGGGTTGGGGATGACGAAGGGCTCGCCCTGGTGGAGCGCCCGGAAGGCCTCGCCCTTCTCCTGCTGGGTAAGCGGCACCCGGCCTTCATAGCAGCCGGGGGCTCACTTCATCTTGCGCAGGCGATCGAGGTGCACGCGAGAGAGCTCGTTGCTGGTGCGGAAGAACTCGATCACCCGCTCCAGCTCCTCTGCGCTGAAGCGCCCGCCGAGGCGGGTTGCCCAATCGGAGGCGACCGGCCCCCAGATCTTCTCGGCGCGGGCGTACCACTTCGGCGTCACCTCGAGCTTGACGCGGCGCCGGTCGGCGGGGTCCGGGACGCGTCGGGCGTAGCCGGCGCGTTCGAGTCGATCGATCACCCCCGTCACGGCCCCGGTCGTGAGCCCGGACTCGGCGGCCAGCGCCCCGGCGGTCAGCCCGCCGCTGTTCTCGACGATGTTGATGCAGTGCAGGTCGGTGCGGTTGAGCCCGATCCGCTCGGCGGCCAGGTTGTCGAAGGCGCTGTCCTGGTTGGTCGCGATCCGGAACTCGCTGATGAGCTCCCCAATCAGCTCCTTCTTCTGCGTGCGGCCGGGCGACATGATGATTCCTTATCTAATAAGATGTTTAGTACATAAGTAACTCAGCAGGCAAGGGGAGTTTAGACCCCGATGCCGATCGAAAAGGAGATCGAGATGGCGGCGAGCAAGACGAGGATCGACTGGAAGCTGGAGCTGATCCAGGTGCCGGTCTCGGATATCGACCGGGCCAAGGCCTTCTACGTCGACCAGGTCGGGTTCAACGACGACCACGACCACCAGTTCAACGAGGAGATCCGGTTCGTCCAGCTCACCCCGCCTGGGTCGGGCTGCTCGATCTCGTTCACCACCGGCGCGCACGAGATGGAGCCGGGAAGCCTGGAGGGTCTGCAGCTGGTGGTCGAGGACGCGCACGCCGCCCACGACGAGCTCGCCGAGCGCGGCGTCGAGGTGAGTGAGGTCCAGGACCTCCCGTGGGGCCGCTTCGTCTTCTTCAGCGATCCCGACGGGAACGACTGGGGGGTCCAGCAGGTTCAGTACCCGGGGCGGCCGCTTCCGTAGGGTCGGCGGGGTGCCGCTAGCCCGGCTGCCCGACGAGGCGCTCGACGCCGGCCTCGTCGATCGTCCTCTTCAGGCCCTCCTGGAGCGAGACCTCGGGCTCCCAGCCCAGCAGGTCCTTGGCGCGGGTGATGTCGGGCTGGCGGATCTTCGGGTCGTCCACCGGCAGCGACTCGAAGACGATCTCCGAGCGGGAGCCGGTCACCTCGATCACGGTCTCGGCGAGCTGCAGCAGGGTGTGCTCGTCCTGGTTTCCGATGTTGACCGGCAGGTGGACGTCGGACTCCGCCAGGGCGACGAGCCCGCGGATCTGGTCGTCGACGTAGCAGAAGCTGCGCGTCTGGCTGCCGTCCCCGAAGACGGTGAGCGGCTTGTCCTGGAGGGCCTGGCGCAGGAAGGTCGGGATCGCGCGGCCGTCGTGGGGCCTCATCCTCGACCCATAGGTGTTGAACGTCCGCGAGATGCAGGTGTTGACGCCCTGCTGGCGGTGGTAGGCCATCGTCAGCGCCTCGGCGTAGCGCTTGGCCTCGTCGTAGACGCCCCGCGGGCCGATCGGGTTGACGTTGCCCCAGTAGTCCTCGGGCTGGGGATGGATCTCCGGGTCGCCGTAGACCTCCGAGGTCGAGGCGACCAGGATCCGCGCGCGCTTGAACTTCGCCACGCCCAGCATGTGGTGGGTCCCGTAGGAGCCGACCTTGAGCGTGTGGAGCGGCAGCCGCGCGTAGTCGATCGGGCTCGCCGGCGAGGCGAGGTGGTAGATGAAGTCGACCGGCTCGTCGATCCGGACGTACTCGGTCAGGTCCTGGTTCAGGAAGAGAAGGTTCTCGTCGCGGATGTGCTCGAGGTTCTCGAGCGTCCCGGTGTCGAGGTTGTCGATGCAGATCACCCGGTGCCCGCGCTCGAGCAGGTGCTCGCACAGATGCGAGCCCAGGAACCCCGCCCCTCCGGTGACGACGCTGGTGGTCATGGACGGGCGAGAATAGCTGGGGATTTCAGCGAGGCGGAATGTCCGCTCGCAGCTACGGAGCTCGTCCGGATGACCGCCCGCCCGAAGCCGAAGCCGACCTTCCGCACCTGGGGCTTGCGCTTCACCCCCTGGATGTCGATGTGGACCCGCTGGTCGTTGGCCCAGGTGACGGGTCGGCGGGTGGTGGGATCGAACGGGTCGGTGGCGATGTTGTAGGTGCTCGGCATCACGAAGGTGACCACCGCCCGCCCCTTGCTGTTGGTCCGGAAGGGCGGCGAGCCGGGCGCGGGGGCGACCGGCGCGACGTCGCAGAAGTAGAACTGGCCGCACTGGAGCGTCGTGGGCGGCGGCTCGATCGCCATCTTGAAGTCGGCCCGCGCGGGCATATGCGAGACGGCGACCGTCTCGGGCTGGCCGGGGGTGAGGAAGCCGTCGGAGGCCACCCTCGCTTTGAAGAAGACGATCTTCACCTTCTTCTTCGGCCAGGGCGGCCGGCGGTCCCGCGACCAGCCCGCACCGGCGAACCCGACCGCGAGGACCAGCGCCGCCAGCCGCGATCTTTCCCCTCCCGATGGACACGGGCCGACTATGGCAGGAGACCCGCGCGGCGACAAGCGCGTGCAGGCCTGGAAACAGGACAACGACACCGCGCAATTTGCGCGACTTTTCGGAGCCGCGTATGCAAATTCCGTACTAGGTGGCTGGCGAGACGGGGCGAGTCGTGCCAGTTTTCAGCTCACCTGGATGTGTCGGAGGTGAGCCGTCTGCGTCTGCTGGGAGGAACAACCGCTGACGCTGGGGTCGATGCCCGATCAGCGGACGATCATGGGGACGAAAAGGCTGCGGCGGAGTCTCGCCGTCGCGCCGCAAGCGACCTGATCCGGAGCCACGACGCCGTCTTCAGGCGTACCGCTCGTCGCTTTTCGATCTGCGCGGACGACGGGGAGGACGCGTATCAGCGCGCCCTCGAGATCCTGCTCACCAAGGCGCCGCCGATCGAGGGCGATGCCTTGGTGCGCTGGATGCAGACGGTGACTAAGCGCGAGGCACTGGCCGTGCGCCGCCAGCGGGAACGCCTCCTCGGCTCGCCGCGCTCACCGAACCATGACGACGACGCGGACCGCGACCCACTCGACTTCATCGCCTCCGAAAGCCCGGGCCCGAACGACCGGGTGGCGCGGAGGGAGCGCGTCGCCCGCAGCGGTGAGGCACTGCGCTCCTTGAAGCCGCAGGAGGTTCGTGCCCTGACCCTCAAGGCGCAGGGCTACTCCTACGCCGAGATCGGCGAGATCACGGGCTGGTCCTATACGAAGATTAATCGCTGCATGGCGGAGGGCCGAAAGCGCTTTCTGCAGGTCTTCGCCGACATCGAACAGGGGCGCCGCTGCGAGCAGCTCGCCACTGCTCTCTCGGAGCTGGCCGACGGGGAGGGCGCAAACGGATCGACCGATGCTGTGGAGTTCCATCTCCGCAGCTGTGCCGCGTGTCGGGCGAAGCTCCGCGCCTACCGGGCGGTCCCCGGCAAGATCTTCGATCTGCTCCCGGCCGGACCGATGCTCGATCTCTCGATGGGCGGCGGCCCGCACGAGTGGATCGCAGATCGCGCCGCGGCAGCCGTCGACAAGATGCGAGAAGCGGGCTACTCGCTGCTGCTGCGCGGAGGCGGCGGCGGCAGCAGCGGCGAGGCAACCGCAATTGCCACCGCGGGCGGCACCCGCGGCGCGGGCGTGGCCGTCGTTGCGAAGGTGCTTGCGATCTGCGGTGCAACGGCCGCCGGTGGCGCGACCTGCGTCGCGACCGGCCTGGTGGATCCTGGAGGGGCGGGAGGCGTTTCCGATTCGAACCACCCACGGCCAGAGGTCGAGCGACCTGCCAAGCCAGCGGTGTTGCCAGCGGGACACCCACCACCGGCTGAGCAGCCACCCCTTCAGGCAACAGCCGAGTCAACGGAAACCCCCCCGCCCGCGGAGCAGCCCACACCGATCCAGCAGAGGACACGGCAGTTCAGCTTTGAATCAAATTCCGCTCCTTCGCCGAGCAGCGGCGTGGGCGGCGAGTTCGGCGGCACGTCCAGCGGTGGAGGTTCCGGTGGCGGTGGAGGTTCCGGTGGCGGTGGAGGATCCGGTGGCGGCGGATTCGGGATCGAGGGATGAGGCGGGGATGACTTTGGCTCCGCCGGGACTTAGGGACCTGATGACTTCGCCGGAGAACCCGCACAGACCCCAACCGGTCAGCGGGGCCGAGCACCTGGGCTCAAGGATCCGAATGTTGCTGGTGCTAGGGACACTGATCGTCGTCGCTTTCCTCGTTCTTGCAGCTCCGCGGGCCGCCTACGGCGATTATCTGGTCCAGGAGTGCGTGTCCGGGGCCTTGGGGAATGTCGACGCTTTCCAGATCCGGCCTTATGGAGAAGCGATGAAGGTCAAACAGAGTGATACCTGCGGCTCGCCGTTTGGCCTTCGGCTCGAGGCCAACGGTCAAAGCAACTACGGCACTTGGGTCGCCTGGCAGTGGAACGCACCGCCGAACACGAACTTCGCCAGTGCCCAGACGAGGGTTCACTACTGGGCCGAGGGCGGTTATGGGCCGATGACGGCGAGTAACGGATCGCCTGGCTACGGCGCCATTGGAGCCGGCGGCGAGCAGTGGGTCACGCCTGTGCAGACCAACGCCACCTATTACGCGATCCTCGAACAGTGCTTCGGGCGTCCCTGCGTAAGCACCCGCGCATTCGCCTATGTCGACAACTTTCTCGCGACGGTGCGAGACATGGCTGCTCCTTCGGTTGAAGCATCCGGTGAGCTACTCGAAGGGGGCACCGTGAGCGGGGTGCAGACGATCAACACCACTGTGAGCGACTCTGGAGGCGGTGCGCGGTCGACTTCCGTTTACGTGAATGGAGTCCCGTCGGCAATCGACGCGTTCTGCAATCCGGACGTTCCCGGCGGCTTTTACTCGCGATTGAAGCCATGTTCAGACTCGTCGGGCCTGCGAACCGTTCATCTGGACACCGAACGCGGCGCTGGCTGGGTGAACGGGGCGAACGATGTTCAGATCTGCGGCTATGACGCCGGCGGAAATGAGTCTCCCTGCATTCGAAGAACCGTGCAGGTCGACAACTCCTGTGCTGGCTCTGGAGGCACGGCCGCGACGACCCTAGACGCCGGCGCCGATCTGAGCGGTCAGCTGCATCGCCGAGCTCGGGTGACTTCCAAGGATGATCCGGTGATCCGTGGCTCTCTGACGGGACGGGACGGGCAACGCAGTTCCCGGGGCGACTGTCTGCATTTACCAAACGATCGAACTTCCGGACGCAAGTCGTGAACTCGCCACGACTGTAACCACTCAATCAAACGGACGGTTCGCTACCCGGCTGGACGCTGGGCCGTCTCGGCATATCGACCTCGTCTATCGCCACAACACCAGAAAACTCATTGATCGCGTTGATCTTGATTCGACGGTCGTGCCAACGTTGAGAATTCCCAGGAAGAGGCTGGCCAACGGTCATTCAGCCGTTTTCCTGGGACGAATTCCAGGACCGAACTCGGAAGGTCGCGCGGTGACATTGCAGGCACGGGTTGGCCGGAAATGGCGGACCTTCAAACAGCTGCGAACCGACATCGACGGCAGGTTCAACGGGAAGTACCGCTTCACCCAGACTTTCGGCCGCCAGCGCTACGTTTTCAGGGTGCTCGTGAAGCGGCAGGGTGGGTATCCCTATGAGCCAGGCGCGTCGCCGAAGCGAAAGTTGATCGTCAACGGTTAGACACGAAGCGATCGGGTCTACTGACCGACCCTCGTCGACCTCAATCGCCTCAGTTCGGGATCAACCCTCTCCCCGGCCGGGTTTCTCGGCTCTCTTCGACAGGCACCAGGCGATCGCAGTGATACCCGCCTCGTTCGTACCGTCGCCCCACCGCGGTCACGCTCCACGAACCAGGATTCGGTTGCGAACTACTGAGGTGTGCACGGACGTTATCAACGAACCCGCCGCCTGTGATCACCCGCGCGCCGGCGGGGCAAGATGCAACGGCGGTGTTCCCGCTGGACGTGCCGTCCATCGGTGCTGGGTCAGTGAACGTCGCCCTTCCAAATACCTGGATCATCCGCGTGAGGTCATGCGCGGTGACGTTGTAGGGCTTGATGCTCTTCGTCGTCACCGAGTTCTTCGGCGCTCTGACCTTCGCCGCGATCGCGGTGGTTCCGCCCGCGATCGCAATCAGTAGGGCCAGTGTTGACATCAGATTCGAGTAACTCAGATGTCTTCGGATTCGCCGCATGGTCTCCCTCCTGTTGCTGCTTCTGAAACCCGGCTCCGGCTCCGTCGTCGCGGTTGACCCTATATGCAGGTTCAGAAGGTGAGAATCTCCCGACCGTGAGCGGAAGGGAGCGAGGCTTTCTCGGGGCGACGGCGGCGATCACGGCCATCGCCGGCGTGCTCCGCTACTCCGAACGCGTCCGCGGTCGTCGCCTTCGCCGCCGCAACCTTGGCGCTGGCGGGCCTGGCCTGGGTGGTCGCCCTGGCGACCGAGCAGGTCGGGCTTCGGTTCGGGCCGGCGGTCACCGGGTTCCTGCAGTCGACCCTCGGCAACCTGCCCGAGTTCTTCATCGTCCTCTTCGCGCTCGGATCCGGGGAGTTGGTCGTCGCGCAGACCTCGCTGATCGGCTCGATCTTCGCCAACGCCCTGCTCGTGCTCGGTCTGGTGATCGTCGCAGGGACGATCCGGGCGCCGGATGGCTGCATGCGCTTCCGGCCTCGCCTCCCGCAGGACACGGCGACCCTGCTGTTCGTCTCGATCTTCGTGATCGTGATCATCGGGCTCTCGGTCGCGTCCTCTGACAAAGCCAGCCATCACATCGAGGGGATCTCCACCGTCGGCGCGATCTGCCTGCTGGTCGTCTACGGAGCCTGGCTGTGGCGGTATCTGCGCTCCGATCCGCCCCCCGACGAAGATGCGCCTGAGGAGAGTCGGCCGCGGATCCCGTTCTCCGTTGCCGTCGCGCTCCTTGCCGTCGCCGGGACCGGCGCCGCCTTCGTCTCGGACTGGTTCATCCACGCCCTCGACCCGGCGGTTGAGTCGCTCGGGATCTCCAAGGCCTTCGCGGGCCTGGTGATCGTCGCGATCGCCGGCAACGCGGTGGAGAACTTCACCGGGATCTTCCTGGCCGCGAAGGGGAAGTCCGACCTCGCGATCTCGGTGGTGAAGAACTCCGTCGCCCAGATCGCCGCCTTCCTGTTCCCGGCGCTGGTGCTGGCCTCGTACCTATTCACCACACACCTGACGTTCGAGCTCGCACCCGTCTACATCGGCGCGCTCTTTCTCACCGCGATCGCGGTCTGGCAGATCACCGGTGACGGCGAGGCCCAGACCTTCGAGGGCCTGGCGCTGATCGCGATCTACGTCGTCCTGGCCGCGTTCGCGCTCTACGACTGACCGTTCTCACTCTCGCTACGTCTGCGTCTCACGAGTGCGGTTCCGCTAGCTGGACTGAACCCGGTGCGGAGGGTTGAACTCTCAAGGCGAGAGGCTCCACACAGGATGGATGCGTCCGGCCCAACAGGCTGGATCCGGTTCGAGTCCGGCACCCTCCGCGCCTAGACTTGAAGAACTGTGTGGAGCGCGGGACCTGGTCCCGTTTCAACCTGGAGCGGCCCGCCTCGGCGGGCCGCTCGCTTTCCTGACAGCGGATATGACGATGTCCGACGACGGCTCCGAGCGCGACCTCGAGGAAGGGATCGATCGTGAGGCTGGGTGACTCACACGGCGAGAAGAAAGGAACGAGTCCTTGAGCTAGGCCGCGACAGGCTCGGGGTGCGCGCGGACCGAATGCCCTCGCTCCAGCAGCCGCTCGATGATTCCTCCGAAGCGGCCGGTGGCTCCGGCGACAAGGACCCTCACGAGCTGACCAGCCGACCGACCGCGCCCATCAGCTCCTGCACCTGCTCCTCGCTGGCGCCCTCGCCGCGGCGCATGCAGTTTCGGACGTGGTCGTCCACCAGGCCGAGGGCGATCTTGTCGAGCGCCGCCTGCGCCGCCTCGATCTGGGTGAGGACATCGATGCAGTAGCGGTCCTCCTCCACCATCCGGGTCACGCCGCGGACCTGGCCCTCGACGCGCGCGAGCCTCTTCAGCAACTGGTCCTTCGATGCCTTGTATCCGGGTGTCTGTGTATTCGCCATGTTCCGAGCATACCCCTATGGGGTATAGTCGTCAACCGTGGCGGATGTGATCTCGACGATCGGGGAGGGGTTCAAGCAGTCCTTCCTGATGGCCTACGAGGTCTGGTGGGCCCTGGTCCTGGGCTTCGCGATCTCGGCGATCGTCCAGGCCTGGGTGCCGCGCGAGCGGATCCAGTCGGCGCTCTCGGGCAGCGGCATCGGGCCGCTCGCCAGGGCGACCGGGCTGGGCGCCGCCTCCTCCTCGTGCTCCTACGCCGCGATCGCGATCGCCAAGTCGCTCTTCCAGAAGGGCGCCTCGGCCGCCACCTCGCTCGCCTTCCAGTTCGCCTCCACCAACCTGGTCTGGGAGCTCGGGCTGGTGATCTGGATCCTGCTCGGCTGGCAGTTCACACTCGGCGGAGTTCCTCGGCGGGATCGTGATGATCGCGCTGATGGGGATCATGCTGCGGGCCTTCGTCTCGCCGAGGGTGGAGGAGCGCGCCCGCGCCCATGCCGAGCAGGTGCAGGCCAAGCACCAGCACCACGCCGCCGGCGAGCGGATGAGCTGGCGCGAGCGAATCACCTCGGCCTCGGCCTGGTCGGACGTCGCGCACAACTTCCGAGCGGACTGGAAGATGCTCTGGAAGGAGATCACGATCGGCTTCCTGCTCGCCGGCTTCATCGGGCTGCTCGGCGACGACTTCTTCAACTTCCTGTTCATCGAGGACGCGCCCTCTGGCCTGAAGACGCTCGAGAACGTGATCGCCGGCCCGATCATCGCCGTGCTCAGCTTCGTCTGCTCGGTCGGCAACGCCCCGCTCGCCGCCGTGCTCTGGTCGGGCGGGATCAGCTTCGCCGGCGTGATCGCGTTCATCTTCGCCGACCTGATCGTGCTGCCGATCATCGTCGCCTACGTCAAGTACTACGGGCGCGAATACGCGCTGCGGATCACCGCGCTGATGTTCGTGACCATCGTGCTCTCGGCACTGCTGGTCGACGGCATCTTCAGCCTCGCCGGGCTGATCCCCGACACCCGCCCGTCGCGGTCGGACATCTTCGGGTCGGTCGAGCTCGACTACAAGCTGGTCCTGAACGTGCTCGGCCTGGCGATCTTCGCGGCGCTGATCTACCTGACCGTGCAACGCGGCGCGACCGACCCGGTCTGCGGGATGAAGGTGGACCGCTCGAAGGCGCTGCGCGCCGTGCACGCGGGGCGCGCCTACTTCTTCTGCTCGGAGGAGTGCCGGTCGCAGTTCGAGGCCGATCCCGCCGCGTACACGCGGAGGGAGCCTGCGGCCGTCGGCGCGCACGCCGCGGGCCACGCCCACTGATGGAGGCCACACCGGACAGCCAGCCTCGCTCCGAGCTCAATGGGCTCGCGATCGCGGCGACCAACCATTGCCTGACCGGCTGCGTGATCGGCGAGGTCTTGGGGATGGCGCTGGCGACCGCTCTCGGCTGGGGCAACGTCGCCCAGATCGCGCTGGCGGTCGGGCTTGCCTACTTCTTCGGCTTCCTGCTCACCTCGATGCCGCTGATCCGCGCCCGGCTGGCGCCGCGAACGATCGTCGCGACGGCTCTCGCCGCCGACACGGTCTCGATCACGATCATGGAGCTGATCGACAACGGGACCGTGATCCTGATCCCGAGCGCCCTCGAGGCCGGGCTCGGGGACCCACTCTTCTGGGGCAGCATCGCCGTCGGCTTCGCGATCGCCTATCCGTTCGCCTTCCTGGCGAACCGCTACCTGATCGCGCGCGGCCGGGGCCACGCCGTGGTGCACGAGCACCACGGCCACTGAGCGCGATTTCGCCCCCGCCACTACTCCAGTGAGAACGGCGGGTACTCGTCGGTGACCAGGATGAAGGCGTAGGCGACGACCCGCAGGCCCCAGCGCTGCACGCCCATCACGAAGTCGAAGAGCGTGCGCGGGTAGCGGCCGGTGAACAGGATCGCGAACCAGGCGATGATCACGCAGACGAATGCCGCGATCCCCAGGAAGAAGAGCACGACGTAGTGCGGGATCGCCAGGAACCACTTGACCAGCGGCATCCCCCGCGCGAGATCCGTCTCGACGTCCGGATAGACGACCTCCAGGCGGACGTACTGCTGCTCGTCGGTTGACGGGTAGGTGTCGCTCATCAGGACCAGATAGGTGTGAACCCTGAGGCCGAAGCGCAGCAGCTCGCGGTTCCAGTCGAACCACCAGCGTGGGTACTTCTTGCGGAACAGGATCATCAGCAAAGGCCCGGCAACGAGAAGCCCGCCCGCGGCGGCGTACGTGGTGCCGTTGTCGTCCCAGCCGCCGTAGGTCGCGTGGGCCACCGTGCCGAGCACGATGGCGATCGGGATCACGGTGAAGATCCGGAAGAAGGTCGTCAGCCGGTTCAGGTCACGCTCCGGGTAATCGACCGAGTAGGTGAGCGGATAGGTCTCGTTCATCTCTCTCTCCCTAGTAGGTGGCGCTGGGCGACAACGTAGGCCTCGCGGCGCGAATCAACTTCAATAATCGCGATCATGTGGCGATGGCCCATCCGATCGCCTGGCTCGACGTCTTCGCGGAGCGGCCCCTGGCCGGCAACGGCCTGGCCGTGGTCGGCGATGCGGATCGGATCGGGGCCGAGGCGATGCTCGCCCTGGCGAAGGAGCTGAATCTCTCGGAGACCACCTTCGTGCAATCGTCCGAGGCCGAGGGCGCCGACTACCGAAACCGGATCTTCACGATCGAGAGGGAGATCCCGTTCGCGGGGCACCCCTCGCTCGGCACCGCCGTGGCGGTCGCGCGCTGGCGCGGCCTGGGGGAGGCGAGCTTCGTGCAGGAGACCGAGGCCGGGCTCCAGCCGATCGAGGTGAACGAGAAGGACGGGCGCTGGCGCGCCGAGATGGTCCAGAACGCGGCTGAGTTCGGCACCGAGCTCGACGTCGAGGCGGTGATGCACGCGGTCGGCCTCAACCCCGCGGAAGCGCATCAGGAACTGGCGCCACAGGTGGTCTCCACCGGGTTGCCGACCGCGATCATCCCGGTCTCGGAGCCGGACTCGCTCGGCCGGATCAGGCCTGACTTCGGTGCGATCGACGCGGCCCTCGCGGACGCCGAACCGCGCGCCGGCGAGACGCCCAACTTCTATCTCGTCTGGGTCGACCCCGACGCCGGGGAAGCGCGGGCGCGGATGTTCTCGACGGGCGCGCCGGGCGGGGAGGACCCGGCAACCGGCTCCGCCGCCGGACCGCTCGGCGCCTACCTGGCGGAGTTCGCCGGCCGCGAGCGCGTCGTGATCCGGCAGGGCGAGGAGATGGGACGCCCGAGCGTGCTCGAGGTGGAGATGGCCGACGGCCGCCCGCGCGTGAGCGGTGGAGTGATCCCGGTGATCGACGGCGAGGTCAGCCTGCCGGGCTGACCTCGCGGCGCTTCACCGACCGCAGCCGGTCGCGAACCCGCCTGCGGCTGCCCTCGAGCTCCTTGGTGAGCTTCTCGATCTCGTCGCGCCGGCGGCGGAGCAGCTCGAGCTGGGAGTCGATGTAGCCCTGGGCCTGCTCGAGGACCTGCCGCTGTCTGACCGGGTCCTCGATCCCGGCGTGCCACTCGCGTCGCAGGGTGGCGCGGGCGCTCTCGGCGGCCATCAGGTCCCGGAGCTCCTCGAGCGAGAGGCCGAGCAGCTCGCGCAGGCGAAGCAGCTCGCGCAGCCTCTCGAGGTCCTCCTCGTCGAAGGTGCGGTGGGCGCCCGGCTCGCGCTTCTCCTCCGAGCTGAGCAGCCCGATCTCCTCGTAGTAGCGGATGGTCCGCGGCGTCGTCTCCGTGAGCTTCGCGAGGTCCCCGATCCGGTAGCGCTTCTCGCTCATGCCGCGACCCTCTCCAGCCCGGCGTCGACGCCCGGGTCCCGTTCCCGCGCCGGTTCGTGGCGGGGCCTGAGCAAGGAAACGCCCGCGCCGATCAGCGACGTGATCGCGAGTACCCAGAGGGCCGTGTGCATGTTGTGGATGAAGGGGGCGAGCTGCTGGCTCGAGAGGCCGGAGGCGAGCCCCGAGAAGATCTTGAACAGCACGGTCTTCGGGACGGCCGCCGTGACGATGGCGAGGACGAAGGCGATCGAGATCACGGCGCCGGTGTTCTGGAGCATCGTCCGGGCGCCCGAGGCGATCCCGCGCCGCCGCGGGGGCACCGTGGCCATCATCGCGGCGGTGTTTGGCGAGTTGAACATGCCCGACCCGATGCCGACCAGTCCGAGCCAGAGGGTGCTTTCCCAGTAGGGGCTGGTCTCACCGAGCGTCGTCATGCCCGCGAGTGCGACCGCGCTGACCAGCATGCCGAGCGCGGCGAGCATGCGGGAGCCGTGCCGGTCCGCCCAGATCCCGGCGAGCGGCGAGGAGATCAGCATCCCGATCGCCATCGGGGTGAGCTTGATCCCGGCGGTGATCGGGTCGTCGCCCATGACGCCCTGGAAGTAGAAGACGAAGACGAAGAGCAGGGCGAAGCGGGAGAGGCCGTTGATGAAGGCGGCGGCGGTGGCGGCCGCGAACAGCCGGTTGTTGAAGATCGTGAGGTCGAGCATCGGAGTGGAGGCACGCCGCTCGATCAGAACGAAGGCAGGGAGCAGCACAATGGCCGCGACCAGCGGCCAGATCACCATCGGGTCGTTCCAGCCCGAGACGCCGCCGCGTGAGAGACCGTAGACCAGGCCGGTCAACCCGACGACGAAGGTGGAGGTCCCGAGCAGATCGAGTCCGCGCTGCGGGTCGCGGCTCGAGACCTCGTGCAGGACGAGTGCGCCCCAGAGGGCGCCAGCCAGGCCCACCGGCACGTTGAACCAGAAGACCCAGTGCCAGGAGATCGCAACGAGAGCCCCTCCGAGCACCGGCCCGATCACCAGGCCGACGGCGGCGACCATCGTGTTGGTACCCAAAGCCAGGCCGAGCTGCTCGCGGGGAAATGCGTCGGTGACCAGGGCCGGGGCGTTGGCGAACAGAAGGGCACCACCGACGCCCTGGACGATCCGCCAGAGGATCAGCTGGGTGCCGTCGGCGGAGAAGCCCGCGCCGAAGGAGGCGGCGGTGAAGAGCAGGAAGCCCCCCACATAGGCCTTCTTCCGCCCGAACAGGTCGGAGAGCCGCCCGGCAGTCAGCACCAGGACGGTCGAGGCGATCATGTAAGCGAGGATCACCCAGACGAGCTGCAGCAGGGAGGTGCCAAGCGAACGCTCGAGATCCGGCAGGGCGATGATCAGCGTGCCGGAGTTGATGGTCGCGAGCAGCATCCCGACGCTCGTGCAGCTCAGGACCCACCACTTGTAGTGCTCGTGTCCGGCCTCAACCCCTGGGCGGAGCCGGTTGGCATGCGATCTGAGAAAGCTTACGTTCACGTAAGGATTAGTTTAGCGGAATGTGTACGACCGCCCGCCGAGGCGGGATACTTCGGGCGATGCATGACTGTGACGTCGTTGTCGTCGGTGCGGGCCTCGCCGGGCTCACTGCGGCGCGCGAGCTGAGCGGCGCCGGGCTCGACGTGAGGGTGCTGGAAGCCCGTGACCGGGTCGGAGGCCGCACCCTGAGCGAGCCGATCGCCCAGCATCCGGACGACGTCGCCGAAGTCGGGGGCCAGTGGGTCGGCCCGACCCAGCACGAGGTGATGGCCCTGGTTCGGGAGCTCGGGATCGAGACTTATCCCACACCCGAGGAGGGGAAGAACCTGTTCGAGGACGAGCGCGGGAAGCTGAAGCGCTACAGCGGCACGATCCCGATGCTCGGGCCGCTGGTGATGCTCGACTACGGCAGGGCCGACCTGAAGCTGAAGCGCCTGATCAGGAAGGTTTCGCCGGAGGCGCCCTGGGAGGCCGCGGATGCGGAGCGGCTCGACGAGCAGACCTTCGCCACGTGGATCAGGCGGAACGCGCGAACGGCGACGACGCGTGAGACGTTCGCAGTTGCCTGCCGGGCCGTGTTCGCGGTGGAGCCGTCAGAGGTCTCGCTCCTGCACATCCTCTTCTACGCCGCCGCGGCAGGGGGCTGGGACGAGCTGCTCGATACCGAGGGAGGGGCGCAGCAGGACCGGCTGGTCGGCGGAACCCAGAAGCTCTCGATCCGCATGGCGGAGCAGCTCGGCGACCGGGTTCGGCTGGCGGCCCCGGTCCGCGCGATCCGAACCGAGGGCGAGGCGGTCGTCGTGGGCGAGATCAGGGCGCGTCGAGTGATCGTGGCGGTGCCGCCCACCCTCGCCGGGCGGATCGAATACGACCCGCCTCTACCCGGCGCCCGCGACCAGCTGACCCAGCGGATGCCGATGGGCACGGTGATCAAGTGCATCGCGGTGTACGACGACCCCTTCTGGCGCGATGACGGGCTGAGCGGACAGGCCGTCAGCCTCCCTGGGCCCACCCAGGTGATCTTCGACAACACCGCTCCCGACGGCAGCCCGATGCTGCTCGGCTTCCTGGAGGGCCGCGACGCCCGCCGGATGGGCTCGCTGCCGGAGGGCGAGCGGCGCGAGGCGGTCCTGGGCGGCTTCCAGCGTCTCTTCGGCAGGCGGGCTGCCGATCCGGTCCTCTACGTCGAGAAGGACTGGAGTGCGGAGCCCTACTCGCGAGGCTGCTACGTCGGAGTTCTCGGGCCCGGCGCCTGGACGGAGTACGGCCGAGCGCTGCGCGAGCCCGTCGGCCGCCTCCACTGGGCGGGAACCGAAACCGCGACTCGCTGGATGGGCTACATGGACGGCGCGATCCAGTCGGGCAAGCGCGCCGCGGGCGAGGTGCTGGGCGCGGAGGGAGCCGCAGTGCCCGCCGCGGCCGGCGCGCGGGCCGCGCAGGCGACGCGGATCGTCACAGGGTGAGACTGATCGACGTCCGGCACCTGGGCCGCGAGCGGGTGATCGGCTGCTGGGAGCTCGACGGGATCTTGATCGACCCGGGCCCGAGCAGCTCGATGGAGAGCCTGATCGAGGCGCTCGGCGACCAGCGGCCTCGCGCGTTGTTGCTCACCCACATCCATCTCGATCACGCGGGCGCCTCCGGGTCGATGGTTCGCCGCTGGCCGGACCTGCCCGTGTACGTGCATGAGATCGGGGCGCGCCACCTGGCGGACCCGGCGAAGCTTCTGGCGAGCGCCGAGCGGCTCTACGGCGATCAGATGAAGCGGCTCTGGGGCGAGGTTCTGCCGGTCCCGCAGGCGAATCTGAAACCGCTGAGCGGGGGCGAGGAGGTGCTCGGCTTCAAGGTCGCGTACACGCCCGGCCACGCCTCCCACCACGTCAGCTACTTCCATCCGCCGACCGGACGGGCCTTCGTCGGGGATGTGGCCGCGGTCCGGATCCCGCCCAGCGACTTCGTGATGCCGCCGACTCCACCGCCCGACATCGACCTCGACCTCTGGGAGGACTCGATCGACCGCATTCGCGACTGGCAGCCCGGCAGCCTGGGGCTGACCCACTTCGGCGAGGTCCCCGACCCGGAGCGCCACCTCGAGGTGGTGCGGGAACGCCTGCGAGAGCAGGCGGAGCTAGCCGCGACGCGTCGGGCCCGAGGAGTTCGTGGGGCTGATCCGGGAACAAGCCGCCGGGCATGCCGATCCCGAGACCGCCGAGGCGATGCTGCAGGCCGTGCCGCCGGAGCAGCAGTGGGCAGGGCTGGAGCGGTACAGAACCCAGCGCGACGAGCGCGCCAGGGAGAGCCAGTAACTGGGAGCTCAGACGACGAAGGCGGCGTCGTCCACGTAGCAGTAGGACCAGTCCTCGCCGGGCTCCATCGAGCTGACGATCGGGTGGTTCGCTGCGGCGACGTGCTTGCTCGCGTGCCGGTTGGGAGACGAGTCGCAGCAGCCGATGTGGCCGCAGCTTCGGCAGACCCGCAGGTGCACCCAGGTGCCCCCGATCTTCAGGCAGTCCTCACAGCCCTCGACCTCATCCGGTTTCTCGACGGTGATCTGGTCGAGGTGCGTGCAGGCGACCATGGTTCGAGGGTACAGCTGCTTCGCCGGCGTCCAAGTGAGTAGAAATGCGGCTCCGCGTCCGCATGATCAGATGAGAAGAGTTCTTCCACTGCTGCTCGCCCTATCCGGGTTGCTTTTCTGCGCGAAGCCGGCGCTCGCGACGCCGCAGGGCGTGGTCCAGGGCGGGTACGACGAGGCCACGAGCCAGCTCGAGGCCGGATTCAAGATCCTGGCGACGAAGCGGGTCTTCTCGGAGGACGAGTGTTATCCGGCCCCGGGAGAGGTGGCGGCGATCCTTCGGCGCGAGATGGGCATCGAGGTCGTGGTCACGTCGAGCCTCGATTCCGTGCAGGGCTTCGACCTGGTCAACGTGATCGCGGACGAAACCGGGTGCGACCGCCTCGTCCTCGCGATTCGCACCGGAATCAAGGGGCGAGTCTTCGTTCTCGACTCCAATTACGGACCCGTCTACCTGGCGGGGGGCAAGGGCGGCAGCGAGGAATCGCTGGCCGCTGGGGTAGGTCCCCTGAGGGGCCTGACGGCCGCCACCAGTGACTTGCGGATCGACCAGGCCGATGCGACCCGCCGGTCCGAGGTTCTCTGCCCCGATGGAACCCATCCGCTCGGCGGGGGGATGTTCAACGCGACTCCCCTAGGCGAAGACGGAGAAGGCATCTATCCGCACTCCTACGAGCGGCTTGGCGCACAGGGCGGCTTCCATGTCACCGCCACCCTCATCGATCCGAGCCAAGACGCCACCGCCTCGCACCGGGGAGTCCTCCAAGTCGTCTGTGGAATGGGGCTCGTCCCGAGCGCTTCGCCGCACGCGACCACCTACGTCCACCGGCACGAGACCGGGACCGCGACGGCACATTGCCCCGACGGGACCCAGGTCTTCTCCGGCGGCTTTCAGCGCACCAACTTCACGACACCGGGTGTGAGCCACGGTGGCACCGTCTACGGCGGCGACTACGTCACCGAGTCGCGGGCGATGGGGACGCACGCCTGGCGAGTGAGCGGCGGCGCAACCGGCGCGAACGGCGGCGAGCTCACGGCGATCGCCTACTGCGCGGAGGACCGTAGCCTCCCCATCAGGGAGGTCTCGACCACCGTCGCGGTCGATGAGGGCGAGGCGGCGACCGCTACGACACCGCGATGCCCGTCCGGCCGAGCGCTGATCGCCGGCGGCTTCAGCTTCGGCGACTCGCACGACGCCCTCTTTGCGGACGGTTACTTCACCCGCGCCGGCACCTGGGCCGCCACCGGCTACGGCTGGTTCGGCTCGGCGGAGCTGACCGCCTACGGCTACTGCGCCGAGGCGCGCGACACCCTCGATCGGGCCGACTTCCCGAAGGAGCCACCGCCGGGCACGTCGGCCGGGGAGGATGACGACCACACGCTTCTCTACGCCGGCCTCGGGGCACTGGCCCTGATCGTCGTCGCGCTCTTTCTCCGCCGGCGGCAGGTAGTGCGCCGGCGACGAGCACGACAGCGACGATCGAGCCGCCGTCCGGGACGAAGCTAGCGGACCTACCCCCGGCTCAGCCGCAGCCGGTGTTGTTGCCGCAACTCGAGCAGGTGTAACAGGAGCCCGTCCGCTGCATCATCCCGCCGCACTGATCGCAGGCGGGGCCGAGCTCGAGGTCCGCTCCCATCTTGGCCGGCACCACCGGCGGCGTGTCGGTGAGCGCGGCCGTCGCCGGCTTCGACTCCCGGTTCGCCTTCGCCTCGTCGTCCGGGGACCCGTTGCCGTTGCCCTCACCGCTCGAGTGCCCGTTGGTGTCCTCGATCGGGAAGGCCTGCTGGGCCTCCTTCTTCGCCCGCACCGCGTCCGTGAGAATCCCGAGCTGCTCGAGGTAATCGGTGTCGTCGATGAAGCGGCTCGCGAGCCAGCGCATGATGTAGTCCGGCATCGACTTCGCGAACGGGATCTCCGGGTTGGTGGTGATCCCCTCCGGCTCGAAGCGCATGTAGCTGAACTTCCTGACGAAGTCCTCGAGCGGCACGCCGTACTGGAGGCCGATCGAGATCGCCGTCGCGAACGCGTTCATCAGGCCCTTGATCGTCGAGCCCTCCTTGCCGATGTCGGTGAGGAAGATCTCGCCGACCGAGCCGTCCGGGTACTTGCCGGCGGTGATGTAGCCCTCCTGCATGCCGATCCGGAACTTGTGGGTGATCGACTCGCGCTCGCGCGGCATCTTCTGGCGGTGAGGCGTGGCGGTCGCATCGCCGGCCGGCTCGGACTTCTTCTCGCCGGCGTCGGTCTTCAGCGCCTGGGCGGTCTTGGAGCCGTCGCGGTAGATCGCGAGCGCCTTGAGGCCCTTCTTCCAGCCCTCGACGTAGGCGTCGGCGATGTCCGAGATCGTCGCCGTCTCCGGCAGGTTCACGGTCTTCGAGATCGCTCCCGAGAGGAACGGCTGGGCCGCGGCCATCATGTCGATGTGGCCGGTGTGCGAGATCGAGCGCTCGCCGACCGCCACATCGAAGATCGGCAGGTGCTCGTCCTTCAGGCCCGGCGCCCCGATGATCGTGTTGTGCTCGTTGATGTAGGCGTCGATCTGCTCGATCTCGGACTGCGAGTAGCCGAGCGTCTCGAGCGCCAGGTTGGCCGAGCGGTTGACGATCTTCATCTGCCCGCCGCCCACCAGCTCCTTGAACTTGACCAGCGAGAAGTCAGGCTCGATGCCCGTCGTGTCGCAGTCCATCAGGAAGCTGATCGTCCCGGTGGGCGCGAGCACGGTCGCCTGGGCGTTGCGGTAGCCGTGCTGCTCGCCGAGCGCGACGGCCTCGTCCCATGATCCGCGGGCGGCCTGGAGCAGCGGCTCCTCGACCAGCTCGTCCTCGATCTCGTAGGCAGCGGACTGGTGCATCCGCATCACCTGGTTGTGCGGCTCGCGGTTCACCGCGTAGCCGTCGTACGGGCCCATGGCCCCGGCGATCTGCGCCGACATCCGATAGCCGCGGCCGGTCATCAGCGCGGTGATCGATCCGGCGAGAGCGCGGCCCTCGGCGGAGTCGTAGGGCAGGCCGCCCGCCATCAGCAGGGCACCGAGATTCGCGTAGCCGAGGCCGAGCTGCCGGAACGCCCTGGCGTTCTTCGTGATCTGCTCCGTCGGGTAGCTCGAGAAGCCGACCAGGATCTCCTGGGCCAGGAAGACGATGTCCACCGCGTGGGTGAAGTCATCGACGTTGAAGGTCCCGTCCTCGTTGCGGAACTTCATCAGGTTGAGCGAGGCCAGATTGCAGGCCGAGTCGTCGATCGACATGTACTCGGAGCACGGGTTCGACGCGGTGATCGGCCCGGTGTTCGGGTCCGTATGCCACCGGTTGATCGTCGTGTCGTACTGGATGCCCGGATCGGCGCACTGCCAGGCGGCGTCGGCGATCTGATCCATCAGCTCGCGCGCCCGGACGGTCCTGATCGGCTTGCCGTCGACGCGGCCGGTCAGGTCCCAGTCCTCGTCGTTGGCGACCGCCTGCATGAACTCGTCGGTGACGCGGACCGAGTTGTTGGCGTTCTGGAACTGGACCGAGGCGAAGGCGTCCGAGTCGAGACGCATGTCGAAGTCCGCTGCCTTCAGGGCCGCCGCCTTCTTCTCCTCGTCGGCCTTGCACCAGATGAACCTCTCGATGTCGGGGTGGTCGACGTCGAGCACGACCATCTTGGCCGCGCGCCGGGTACCGCCGCCCGACTTGATCGCGCCCGCCCAGGAGTCGGCGCCCCGCATGAAGCTGACCGGGCCGGAGGCGATCCCGCCCTTGGAGAGCTGCTCCATCGAGCCGCGGATCTTCGAGAGGTTGATTCCGGACCCCGACCCGCCCTTGAAGATGATCCCCTCCTTGGTGTTCCAGGCGAGGATCGAGTCCATGTCGTCCTCGACGGAGAGGATGAAGCAGGCCGATGCCTGCTCGGAGCCGGGCTCCTTCCAGCCGACGTTGAACCAGACCGGCGAGTTGAAGGCGGCCTTCTGGTTGACCAGGATCGAGGTGAGCTCGTCCTCGAAGGCGTCGCCGTCCTCCTGGCTCGCGAAGTAGCCGGTCTCCCGGCCGATCTCGGCGATCCGGCCGGCGACGCGGCTGATCATCTGCTTGACGGAAGTCTCACGCTCGGGGGAGCCGGGCTGCCCGCGGAAGTACTTCTGGGCGACGATGTTGGTGGCGTTCTGCGACCAGCTGGTCGGGAACTCGACGCCGCGCTGCTCGAAGGCCGGCCTCTCGGGATCGCCGATGATCGCGTCCCGCGTCTCCCACTCGAGCTCCTCGTAGGGGTGCACCCCGGCCGTCGAGAACCGGCGTTCGATGACGAGGCCCTTCTCGGTCGTCCTTGCTGCCTTCGAAGCGGCCCTCGGCATCAGTTTTCTCCTCTCACTCGGCTTTTGGGGTGAGCTCCGGAGCATCCTCCGCGCTCCGGACGGAACCGGGGCCTCGCTTCCTCCGTGTTTGCGGGGATTTTCATGACGTGCTCCGAGCGGCATCCGGGAGAGTTCCCGCAAACTGCAGGTAGGCGCCGCGGTCGAGCTTCGCCAGTCCCTCGAGACAGAGCTCGCCGATGCGTGCGGCCTGCAGCTCGCCGCCGGCGTCACGAGCCTGGCGCTCGATCCGCTCGACCATCTCCTCGAGCCGCCGCGGATCGACGTCGCGCTTGTGCGAGGCTCGGAGGAGTGCGGTGCGGAGCTTGTCGCGATCGAACGGCTGGCGGTGACCGTCGCGCTTGATCACCTCGAGGGTCTCGGGGACCGCCCGCTCATAGGTGGTGAACCTGTGGCCGCAGCTCGAGCACTCGCGGCGGCGGCGGACAGCGCCGTCAGGGACGCGGCGGGTCTCAAGAGTCTTGGTGGTCGAGTCGCACCGAGGACAGTTCACTCGTCTTAGTCTACCCGACCCTAGCGTTCGGCAGGACTGGAGAAAGGACGATAACGCTAGATCTAGTGTGGGGTGTCAGCCGACGCCGCGAGCTCGACCAGGGCATCGAGCGCCGCGGGAATCGAGCGCTCGAGGCGGCGGCCCACCGTGTGCCGGAGCAGTGGCGTCGCGAGGCCCGTCATGCGGACGCGCTGGGTCACGCGCAGCCGCCCGTCGGTGTCCGTGAGCTCGTGATCGAAGCGCAGGCGCACGAAGCGCTCGGCGGCTTCCGTCACGAACCTCCGTTCGGGCTCGATCTCCAGAACTCTGAGGGTGGAGGTCGGTCCGCCCTCCGCATGGACCCTGCCCGTCGCA
This sequence comes from uncultured Solirubrobacterales bacterium, assembly GCA_963728755.1. GTDB lineage: Bacteria > Actinomycetota > Thermoleophilia > Solirubrobacterales > 70-9 > DASUPK01. The sequence goes on from CAVSLI010000008.1 coordinate 165,673, forward strand.
CCCTCGCTCATCGGCCCATTCAGCTCCGCGTACCCGACTCCGGGATTCCACGCCGGCCATCCGCCGATGTCCGTCCACAGCGCCCAGACCCGCCGGCGAGTGACGGAGGCCTCGACCGAATGCTCGAACTCCCACATCCCTACGTGCAGTATCTCCCGGGTCACGGCCTGCTGACAACTGCTCCGGGCGATCGCGGATCCTCCTAGCCCGGACAACCGCTTCCAGCAGCCTGGCTATGGTTCGGGCCATGGCGGCGGACGAAGCGCAAGCGGGCCGAGATCCGATCGGGATCGCGCGGGGGGCGGCGGAGGCCGCCGGCGAGCGCTTGGGCAACGCGCGCTCGGAGGCGGGCGAGCGGCTCGGAGCTGCCCGCGATGCCGCGGGCAGGCAGATGGCCACCGCTCGCGAGAACGCCGCGCTGGTTGCTCACGAGGCCGCCCACAAGCTCTCCCAGAAGCCTCGTCTCCGGGGGGTCTCCCACCAATGGGCCTTCTTCGTCTCGCTGGGTGCGGGCGCGGCGCTGGTGCTGGCCGCGAGCGGCCCCCGCGCCGTGATCGCGATGTCGATCTACGCCTTCTCACTCTCGGCGATGCTCGGCACCAGCGCCCTCTACCACCGCGTCACCTGGACCCCTGAGGTGCGACGCTGGATGCGCCGCCTCGACCACACGATGATCTTCGTCTTCATCGCGGGTACCTACACCCCGTTCGCCCTGCTGGTCATGCACGGGACTCTCGCGAAGCTGGTCTTGATCGTGGTCTGGGCCACCGCCGCCGCGGGGATCGTCCTCAACCTCGTCTGGATCAGCGCCCCGTACTGGTTCAGCGTCGTCGTCTACCTGAGCACGGGATGGGTTGCGATCGTCACCCTGCCGCAGCTCTGGGATGAGATCGGACCGGTGGGCGTCGGATTGATCGCGCTGGGCGGGGCGCTCTACTCGGCCGGAGCGGTGGTCTATGCCCGCCGCAAGCCCGATCCGCGGCCGCAGGTCTTCGGCTACCACGAGATCTTCCACGTCCTGGTGGTCGCCGCGGCAGCCGTTCAGTACGCCGCCGTGGCGATCTACGCGCTGCCGGCCGGCTAGCTACGCCGAGGCGCCGAGCGCTGCGGCGAAGCGCTCCTTGTGCTGCTCGATCAGGCGCTGGACCTCGTTCTCCCGGCCCTGCTTGATCAGCTCGACCGGGTCGGGATCGCCGTTGACGATCCCCTCGAAGAACTCCTTGCGGTCCTGGTAGGTGGGGAGCGTCCCCTTCGCCCAGCCGCGATTGTCGTTGAGGATCACGGCAAGGCGCGCGTAGGGCTCGCCGTAGGTCTCCGCGATCTCGCGCTTCATGCGCTTGGCGAGGGCGGGTGAGGCGCCGGCCGTCGAGATCGCGATCGCGAGAGGGCCGCTGCGCACGATCGCCGGGAGAATGAAATTGCAGAGCGGCGGCACGTCGACGACATTGACCAGCATCGCGCGGCGCTCCGCACCCTCGTAGACGGCGATGTTGACGTCGGTGTCGCTGGTCGCGGCGATCGCGAGGAAGGCCCCGTCGAGGTCACCGTCGTGGAACTCGCGCTGCTCCCAGGTGATCGAGTCCTCGGCCGCGTAGCGGGCGAGCTCGGAGCCCGCCTCCGGGGCGATCAGCTCGACGTCCGCATCGCAGAGCAGCAGCCCCTCGACCTTCTCGAGTCCGACGTCGCCGCCGCCGATCACCAGGCAGCGGCGGCCCTTGAGCTTGATCGCCGCCATATAGAAGGGGGTGTCGAGCATGTCGCGCACGCAGCTCTGGTCGCAGATCCCGCGTTGGAACTGGCAGATGCACTCCTTGCCCTCGAAGGCCTGGGCCGGCATGGGCCAGAGATTAGAGGCCCTCAGACCTCCGACCCGGCCGTCTGCTCGAGGCCGGTCTCGATGGTGCGCTCCGCCCGCCAGCCGAGGCGCTCCGCCGCCCCGGTGGCGTCCAGAACGGTCCGCTCGATCTCGCCCTCGCGGGCGGGCGCGAACTCCGGCTCGAAGTCGTCTCGCCCGAAGGCGCTGCCGACGAGCTCGACCAGCTCGAGCACCGAAGTCTCGACTCCGGTGCCGACGTTGATCGGACCCGCGTCGTCCCTAGCCTCGGCCGCGAGCAGGGCGGCGACCAGATCGGCGACGTGCACGTAGTCGCGGGTCTGCTCACCGGTTCCGAATACCGTGGGGCGGCCGCCGTCGCGGCCCGCTCGGCAGAAGATGGCGACGACGCCCGCCTCGGTCGCCGGGTCCTGGCGCGGGCCGTAGATGTTGCCGAGCCGCACCGTGGTGGCCGGCAGCCCACGGGTGCGCGCGTAGAGGTCGATGTAGCCCTCGGCCGCGAGCTTGCTCTGGCCGTAGATCGAGAAGGGCTCGCAGCGCGCGTCCTCCGCGAAGGGGAGCTCGTCAGCGCGCTCGGCCCCCTCTCCATATATGGCGCCGCCTGTCGAGGTGAAGACGAACTTCGCCGCCTCCGCGCGGGCGGCCGCCTCGAGGGCGTTCACGGTGCCCACCACGTTGAGGCGCGCGTCGAAGGCCGGGTCGGCCATCGATCTGCGTACGTCGATCTGCGCAGCGAGGTGGAAGACGCTCTGCGGCCGGAACTGGCCGATCGCCTCGAACATCGCCTGGGCGTCGGCGACGTCGAGCTCGGCGACCTCCACTCCCGCGGCGAGCGCGCCGACCAGGTTCTCGCGCTTGCCGCTTGAGAAGTCGTCGAGCACGAGAACCTCGTCGCCGCGCGCGGCTAAAGCGTCGACCAGATGCGAGCCGATGAAGCCCGCGCCCCCTGTCACCAGCGATCTCATGAAAGGCAGCCTAGGGCGCTACGCAATGCGGAATCGACGGCGACATAACAGGCGGATGAGGGCCCAGCCGCCCGGGAGCGCCGAAATCCCCTGCTACGCTCGCCGACCGCAGCGGCCGAAGTGACGTAGCGCCAGGGGGCCATCTTCGGCCGGGGCTACCGTGGAAGGCCATATGCGACTGATCGTCACCGAGAAGAACAACAGCGCGAAGAAGATCGCGGAGATCCTGAGCGGCGGGACCGCCACCGAAGGCGCGTCCTACAAGACGCCTTTCTACACGTGGTCCGACGAGAACGGCCACGAGCAGATGACCATCGGGCTGAAGGGCCACGTGCTCAACCCCGCCTTCCCGGAGTCCTACGACAACTGGCAGCAGACCAATCCGCGCGACCTGATCGACGCGGAGCTGATCAAGGAGCCGACCGACAAGAACGTCGTGCGGGCCCTGAAGAAGGTCGCCAAGGACGCCGACGACATCGTGATCGCGACGGACTACGACCGCGAGGGCGAGCTGATCGGGCTCGAGGCCCTGCAGGAGGTAGTCGATTCCAATGGGCAGCTGGCGGGCGGCGACAACGGGGACTTCGTCGGCGTCAAGCGTGCGCGCTACTCGGCCCTCACCAAGGACGAGATCGAGCGCGCCTTCGACAACCTCGATGAGCTCTCGATGCCGCTCGCCAACGCCGGCGCGGCGCGCCAGGACATGGACCTGATCTGGGGCGCGACGCTCACCCGCGCCGTCTCGATGGCGACCCGGCGCTTCGGCTCCAACTTCCTCTCCGTCGGCCGCGTGCAGAGCCCGACGCTCGGCCTGATCGTGCAGCGCGAGCTCGAGCGCCGGGCCCACGAGCCCGAGCCGTTCTGGGAGGTCACCGCGACCTTCGCGCATCCGGACGGCAGCTTTGCCGCCGAGCACAGCACGGACCGGTTCTGGAAGAAGGCTGAGGCGGAGGCTGCGGTCGCCAACTCGAAGTCCCCGGGGACGGTCAAGGAGATCTCGGCCCGGAAGAACACTCGCCAGCCGCCAACCCCGCTCAATACGACGGCCTTCACCACCGACGCCTCGAACCGCCTCGGCATCACGCCGTCCCGCGCGATGCGAATCGCCGAGGACCTCTACATGGATGGCTACATCTCCTATCCGCGGACCGACAACACCGTCTATCCGAAGTCGCTCGATACGAAGGAGCTCGTCAAGCAGATGGTCGCGGTCGACGATTTCAAGGCCGCCGCATTCCTGCTCGACGGGCGCTCGCGGGAGCCCACCCGCGGCAAGAAGGAGACGACCGACCACCCGCCGATCTACCCGACTCAGGCGGTCAACCCGAAGCGCCTCGAGGCGCGCTCCGAGTCCCATCGCAGGGTCTACGAGCTGGTCGTCCGGCGCTTTCTCGCCACCTTCTCTCCGCCGATGATCAGCGAGTCGACCCGCGCCAACATCGAGACCGCAAGGGGCAGGGAGGACGCCGAGGCCGGCGAGACCTACTTCGTTCGCGGCTCCGTCGTCCTCGACCCCGGCTTCGCCGCGATCTACACCTATGCCCGCTCGGCGGACACCGAGATTCCGAAGCTCGAGGAGGGCCAGCAGCTCGACCTCGAGGGCGTTGAGATGGAGGGCAGAGAGACCCCGCCGCCGCCCCGCATCAGCCAGGGCAAGCTGATCGAGATGATGGAGGAGCGTGGCCTGGGGACCAAGGCGACGCGCGCGGACATCATCCAGAAGCTCTATGACCGCGGCTACGTCTTCGGCAACCCGCCGGAGCCATCGGAGACGGGCATCTCGATGTCCAAGGCCTTCGAGCATTACGTGCCTCGGATGGCGACCCCGGACATGACCGCCGAGATGGAGGCGGAGATGGATCAGATCGCCGCCGGCGAGATGACCAAGGACCAGGTGCTCTCGGACAGCCGCGACATGCTGCGTTCCGCCTTCGACGAGATGGGCAACGACGTCAAGACCGAGGACGAGGATGCGAAGTGGCGGAAGTTCGCCCGCGAGATCTGGGCCGGCATGGACCAGGATCGAATCCTCGGTCCCTGCAAGGTCTGCGAGGAGGCCGGGCGCAAGCAGCCCGACGGCTCGCCGAACATGCTGCGGATCATCAAGGCGCGCAAGTCCGGCAAGCGCTTCGTCGGCTGTCAGGGCTGGGACGGCGACAACCCCGACTCGCCCGACTCGTGCGACCAGACCTTTCCGTTGCCTCAGCGGGTCAAGGGCCTCTACAAGATCGAGGAGGTCTGCTCGGTCTGCGGGCGAACGCCGCGGCTGCAGGTGATCCCCTGGCGCGGCCGGCCCTGGAAGCTCTGCCTGAACGACGAGTGCCCCTCGATGGCGGAGATGAAGCGTCGCCGCGAGGAGCGGGAGAAGGCAAAGGCCGCCAAGGAGGCCACCGACACCGCGGGCGCCGACGGCGCCGACGCCAAGGAGGCGGAGAAGATCGCGGGCCAGGCCTCCGCGACGAAGGTGAAGCGGGCGCGGAACGGCTCCGGATCCCGCACCCGGTCCGGCTCGGGCAACGGCGCCAAGAACGGCTCCCGCTCCAAGCCGGGCGCGAAGAGGTAGCTAGGCGAAGTGCTCGCCGACCCGATCCGCGACGAGGTCGGGTCGCTCATCGACCAGGAAGTGCCCTGTGTCCGGAATCGCCTCGACGCGCATTTGATCCGCGTATGGCTCGTAGCCTTCGAGCAGCTTGGACGTGATGTAGAGGTCCCGAATGCCGAACAGCACGAGGGTCGGGACGGTCAGGCGTCGGTCTCGCCAGGCGCCACGACAGACCTGGAAAAAGGTCGTGTGGTAGTAGCGATAGAGGGCACTGATCGCCTTCGCGCGCGCCGGCTCGCGGAAGTCGTCGGCATAGGCGTCCAGCTGGGCGGCGGTGAAGGTTCCCGGTGGGCTCGCCCGACGGAGGATGCCCTTGGCGAAGTCGGTACGGCGCTGGAGCTCCTGGCCGAGGATGGGTGTCGCCAGAGCGAGTGCGTACCAGCTCCGCCACAGCTCAGGGACCAGAGAAAGCCGGAGGCGAGGCCAAGGATGCGGCGCGTTGATCACCATCAGTCGCCCGATGCGTTCGGAGTGGTTGAGGCCCAGAATCATGGCCGTCCAGCCACCCCAGTCATGGCCGACCACGTTCGCGCGCTCAATCCCGAGCGCGTCGAGTAGAGCGATCTGGTCCCGCGCGAGGGTCTCTCCGTCGTAGCCGTGCCCCGGTGCCTCGGTCTGGCCGAACCCTCGTAGGTCGGGGGCGAGGAGTCGATACTGCGGCTGGAGGCGAGCGATCACCTCTTCCCAAAGCCGGTTGTCCTGCGGCCAGCCGTGGAGCAGAAGGACCGGCTCGCCCTCGCCCGCCTCCGCGAGGTTGACGCGAAGACCGCCCGCGTCGACTTGCCTGTGAGTCACCCGCCCCACAGCAGACCAAAGATGGCGGAAAAGCTGGTTGCGTGCGATCTGGGCGTTTCCTAACTGGAAAGGGCGGCCATGGGGGCCGCCCTTTCAGGTCATGCGATCGGTGGTGTCGTCAGGCGCTCTCGTCGCCTCCGCCCACATCGCCCTCCTGGCCACCGTTTTCCTCGCCGCCACCCTCTTCGGTGCCGGTGTCCTCATCGACATCCGTTCCCGGTGTCTCCGGCGTCTCCAACATCGTTCTCCTCTCATCCGGGGATGTGGTTCCCCCCCGCTACCCGTAGTGGGGCCGGAAATAAACCGGGGAATGCAGGTAGTTCCCGCTCCCACCGCGGACCCCGTCGGGCCGAGGGCTAGCCTGGGACGCCGATGTTCATCTCACTCGAGGGAATCGACGGCTCCGGAAAGACGACGCAGGCCAAGCTGCTCGCCCACGCGCTTGGTGACGATGTCGTCCTGGTGCGCGAGCCGGGGGGCACCGAGACGGGCGAGCGGATCCGCGGGCTGCTCAAGGACCCGGCGCTGGAGCTCGACCCGCTCGCCGAGCTGCTGCTCTTCTGCACGGCGCGTGCCGAGCTGGTGGCGCAGGTGGTCCGCCCGGCCGGGGAGGAAGGGCGCGATGTGGTCTGCGACCGCTTCAGCGACTCGAGCGTCGCCTATCAGGGCGCGGCCCGCGGGCTTGGGGTCGACCGTGTCGAGGAGATCTGCGACCTGGCGAGCGGCGGCGTCTGGCCGGACCTGACGATCCTGCTCCACATCGATCCCGAGAAGGCGGCGGCGCGGATCGGGCGCCGCAAGGCGGACCGATTCGAGGGCGAGGGCATCGAGCTGCAGCGTCTGGTCGCGGAGGGCTACGACGAGGTCTCGCGCCGCCACCCCGACCGGGTCCGTGTCGTCGACGCCGAGGGCGATCGCGAGGCCGTCCACGCCGCGGTGCTGGCCGAGGTGCATGGGGTCCTGATGCCAGGGCGCCCACAAGGTGCGACGGCGCGCGCAAGCGCGACCCGTCATATGTCGGGAGGGGCGACCCGTTAGTTGATGGAGGCTGCCGCCGAGAACTCGGTCCCCCGGGCCCTCGCCGAGGCCACCCGCCACCAGCCGCGTGCGGCCTTCGCGCTGACCGCGGCGCTCGCGGCGCCCGGCCATGCCTACCTCTTCCGCGGCCCGCGCGGCTCGGGCAAGGCGGCGGCGGCGCGAGCCTTCGCAGCCGAGCTGCTCGCCGAGGGCGCCGCCGACCCCGATGACGCCCGCCGCCGTGCTCTGCTCGATCCCTCCCCGCACCCCGACCTCGTCTGGCTTCGCCCGCCGGGCGCGCAGCACCTGGTCGACGACGTCCGCGAGCAGGTGATCCGAGCCGCCAGCCTCAGCCCGGCCGAGGGGACGCGCCGCGTGTTCGTCATCGAGGAGGCCGAGGACCTGCGTGACGAGAGCCAGAACGCCCTGCTGAAGACCCTGGAGGAGCCGGCGCCCTTCGCTCACCTGATCCTGATCTGCTCCGAGCCCGAACAGCTCGAGGAGACCATCCTCTCTCGCTGCGCGCCGATCGAGTTCGGCCCGCTCTGGCCCGACGCCGTGCTCGAGGCGCTGGGCGCCGGTGCCGACGCCGATGCGGCCGCCCGCCTCAGCGGCGGCGACGTCGAGCTCGCCAGGCTCTTGACCGATGAGCGGGGCACCGCCCTCCGCGCCACCGCCGAAGAGGCGGCTCGTGCCCCGCGCTCGGGAATGCTTGCCGCCGAGCCCTGGGGCGGGCTGCTGGCGGCGGCGAGCGAGGCAGGCGAGCGGGTGGGGGCGGAGGAGGAGCGCCGCCTGCTCGAGGAGGCCGAGGTCACGGCTCGCCGCGGGCGGAAGGGCAAGCTGACGCGGGAGGCGGTCGAGCAGGTCCGCCGCACGGAGCGCCGAGCGCGGACCCAGGCCCTGGACCTGGGCCTGGCTCTCTGCTGTGCCTGGTACCGAGACCTGGCGGCGATCGCCTCCGGCGCCGATCGCATCGTCCTCAACACCGACCGGCTCGACCAGCTCGCTGAGGACGCCGAGGGACTCGATGCCGCGAAGGCCCGGGCCGCGGTCGAGTGGGTGCTCGACACCCGGCGTCGCCTCAGGGTCAACGTTTCCGAGGAGCTCGCCCTGGAGGCGCTCTGGCTCCGCCTCACCGCCACGCTTGCACCCTGAGTGTGAGCAAGCCGTAACAATCTTCTCCATATGGCCGAAGGCACCGTGACGGGTGGGAGAGTTCGCCGGATCCCGATGCGGCTCTGGCTCGGCGCCGCCTTCGCGCTGGTCAGCCTGATCACCGCGGCCTCGGTCTACGTCTTCGTGGATGACTCCTCCGGTCGCACCCTGCGCAGCGAGTCCGCGGACCTGGCCGTCGGCAAGACCGCCAGCCTGGCGGACGAGCTCGGCCAAGTCGACAAGCTCCACGCCGCCAATCTGCTCGCTCAGGCCAACACCGGGACGTTCACGGCCTGGGCGCTGAACCGGCATGGGCACCCCTTCGCCGCGGGGCAGGAATTCGCCCAACTGACCTCCGTACAACAGAGGCCCGAGGCCCTGCGCGTGGCGCTCGACGGCCGGCGCTACAAGGCGAGCCTCCCAGACAACGTCACCATCGCCGCCGCACCGATCTTCGGCAGCGGGGAAGTGCCGGTGAGCGGGGCGGTGATCGTCCGCGCCGAGCCGCCTCCCGCACTGACGCACGCCTTCGACGAGCTACGGGGGGATCGGCTGCGAGCGCTGATGATCGCGGTCGTGATCGGCGTCCTGGTGGGGTTCCTCGCCTCTTCGCTGATCGCGATCCGCATCAGGCGCCTGGCGCTGTCGGCGGAGCAGATGGCCGCCGGCGACTTCGATGCCCCGCTGGCTCGCGGCTGGCGCGATGAGATCGGCGACCTGACGAGGTCGCTCGACACCATGCGCCAGGAGCTCCGCAAGACGTTCGGCATGCTCGCCACCGAGCGCGATCGTCTCTCTGCGGTCTTCGACGGGCTGACCGAGGCCGTGATCGTGGCCGGCGAGGACGGGCGGGTGCGCTTCACCAACCCGGCCGCGAGCCCCCTGGTTCGCAACGGCCAGCCCGCCCCGGCGCTGGCCCCGTCGCTGCGGCGCGCCGCGCGACACGGCGCCGACGAGATCCCGGTGCTCTCCATCGACGGGCGGCTCTACGGCGTGCAGGCCAGGCGGGTGCCCGCCGAGCACGCGGTCCTGCTCGTCGTGCGCGATCGCACCGAGGAGCTCAAGCGCGAGCAGGCCGAGGCGGAGTTCGTCTCGAACGCGGCGCACGAGCTTCGCAATCCGCTCGCCGGGATCATGAGCGGCATCGAGGTCCTGCGCGGCGGAGCCAAGGACGACCGCGAGGCCCGCGACCGCTTCCTCGACCGCCTCGCCCACGACGCCGAGCGGATGACCAGGCTCACCCAATCGCTTCTCGCCCTCGCGCGGGTCGAGGCCGCCGGCGAGCGCGATCCAGCACAGATCGTGGACGTCACCGTCGCGGCGGAGGAGGCGATGGAGGCGATCGAGACGCCCTCCGGCGTGCAGCTCCGCGACGAGATCCAGCCGGATCTCGTCGCCGAGGGCGATCCGGTGCTGCTCCGCCAGGTCATGATCGGCCTTCTCAGCAACGCCTGCGCGTACACGCCCGCGCCGGGCGCGGTTACCCTTCGCGCCTCGCGCGGAGACGGGAACAGCGTGACGATCGAAGTAGAGGACACCGGGAAGGGAATCCCGCCCGAGGAGCAGGATCGGGTCTTCGACCGCTTCTATCGGGGCTCGGGAATGCTCGAGGGCGAGGGGTTCGGGCTCGGTCTCTCGATCGCGAAGCGGATGGTGGACGTCATGGGCGGCCAGATCGGCCTCCGCTCCGAGCCCGGGGTGGGAAGCACCTTCTGGGTGCGCCTGCGGGTCGCCCAGCCGACCCGCACACCGGTGGCATGAACCCGACGCCCCGCGCAACGAACCGCATCCTGGTGGTGGACGACGAGCTCTCAGTGCGCGAATCGGTCGGTTACGCCCTCGAGCAGGAGGGTTTCCGGGTGACGCTCGCGGCGAACGGGGAGGACGCCGAGGGACAGATCTCCGGCGAATCCTTCGACCTGCTGATCCTCGACATCATGATGCCGGGTAAGAGCGGGCTCGATCTCTGCCGCGAGGTCCGCGCGCACAGCCCGGTGCCGATCATCCTGCTGACCGCGAAGGGCGCGGAGGTCGACAAGGTGGTCGGGCTCGAGGTCGGCGCCGACGACTACGTCACCAAGCCGTTCTCAGTCCGCGAACTGCTCGGGCGCGTGCGGGCACAGCTGCGGCGGCGCGAGCTCGACCGCTCGGACGGGACCGAGGGCGCCGAGATCAGCGCCGGGCCGGTGTCCATCGACCTGGCGCGTCACCTCGTCACGGTGCGCGGGGAGCCCACCAACCTCACCCGCTCCGAGTTCCAGGTCCTGAGGCTGCTGGCCGGGAGCCCGGGACAGGTCTTCTCCCGCAAGGAGATCATGGAGGAGCTCTGGCAGACCGAGTTTCGCGGCGACGTCCGCGCCTGCGACGTCCACATCTCGAACCTCCGCCAGAAGGTCGAGCGCGACCCGCAGAACCCGGAGCTGGTCCTCACCGTGCGCCGAGTCGGCTACCGCTTCGCCGAGGACGCGACGTAGGTCCCACCGAGCGGGACCTTCCGCCGGGACCAGGGACGGTCAGCGATAGCCGTGCAGGAGCCGCGCCGTCACTCCGGTGATCGTCGCGGCTCCGTATTCCAGGCTCGGGCCGCCGCGCGTGAGGACGGCGATTGCGATCCGGCGGTCACCGCGGCGCAGCAGCGCCGCCTGGTGGACGCGCCAGCCATCGTCGTCGGGGAACCAGCCACCCTTGAAATAGAGGCGCCATCCCGGAGGCGTGGCCTGCGGGATGCCCCAGCGCTCATACGAGACGATCTGGTGAAGCAGCGCGAGCCCGTACTCGCGGTGGCGGGCCGGGAGGAGGGAGCGGATCCTGGAGAAGAAGTGAGCCTGGTCCCGCGCGGCCACCTGGCAGCCACCCCAGACCGGGCTGGCGGCGAAGCGCCGCATTCCACTCCGGTGCGCCAGCCTCTCGAGGCCGTCGATGCCGACGCGGGCGTAGATCGCGCTCGCCGCGTCGTTGTCCGAGACCCGGACCATCGGCCCGAGCAGGCGCCTCTCGCTCCGCCGGAGGGCGCGGCGCCGAACGTCCCGGCGGTCCAGGTAGGCGACGAGCAGCATCGCCTTGACCAGGCTGGCCGACGAGTACTGCACGTCGCGCCGGTAACCATGGGTCCGGCCGCGCTCGTCGACCACCGCGAAGGAGGCGCTGCCGATACGACCCGCTAGGAACCGAGTCGCTTCGCGGACGCGCTTGGCCCAGGGAAACTCATGGGGCGGGGCGCCCGGCTTCGCGGCGAGAGCCGGCGATGCCATCGGCGCGGTGATGAGCGCGCAGGCGAGCAGGCAGACGAACCGAGATCTCATCCGGCGCATCCTTGCGCCAGATGAGCCCTCCCGTAGCTCGAACTAGACGTTGAGGTGGTAGCCGCCGCGGTACCGGCTCGCGCCGCTGACGATCTTGACCTCTGGCGCGGCGCTGTGGGATGGGCGGAAGATTGAAGCTCGGAGCGGGATGACCGGAGCCCTGCTCTCCGACTCTCGTGAGGGAGAGCTTCGCGTTCAGGTTCTGGGTCGAGTTCGGTGGCATCCGCTGCATCTCTTCGCCGTCGTGTAACGGTCACCTTCCCGCGTCTCCCGGACGACTAACCGCGAGGCAACCCCCTTTCGGACCCGAAGCCACCGACCGGAACCCGGGTTTCACCCGGACTGCGATTCGTCATGATGTCGGTGCACAACCCGGAGGAGGGTGATGAGAATCGAGCTCCGCGAGGCGGAGCGCGAGTCACGTAACCAAAGGAGCGCTGGGGGGCTACCCCCGAACAGATGACGACCAAGGAAGAGTCGCTCAGCTCGGAGGCCCTGGACGTGGTCGTGCGCCTCCTCTTCCAGCTCGAGCAGGAGCGAGAGCTCGATGACTTCTACGACCGCCTCTGCGAGGCGATCTGCCTTCAGACGTCGATGGAGCGGGCGGTTCTCTTCCTCTATGACGCCGAGCGAAAGATGGTCCTGCCCGCCGGCAGCCACGGCGTCTACCGCGAGTTCATCGTCCACGGCTACGGAACGCTGGAGGAGACACCGATCGCCCAGCGCGCCTTGGCGGAGGACCGCGTCGTCGAGACGACCGACCTGGAGGGTGACGTGCCGGCGCGGTACGCGAACCTCCCCGGCATCTCGAAGATCACCTGCACCCCGGTTGCGGCCGCCGGCCGCTGGCTGGGAGTGATCTTCGCCGACCGCGACGGTGAGCCCTTCGATCTCACGGAGGTCGAGCGCTCGACGATGCACGCGCTCGGCCGGACGGCCGCCCTCGCGAGCCATGTCCGCGAGGTGACGCGCCAACTCGAGCGGAGCCGCCGGCTGTCGGAGCGGATCGACCTGGCCCGCGAGGTGCACGAGCGCATCACCCAGCGGCTCTTCGGCGTCTCGCTGGCGCTCGGCTCCGACGAGCCGCTGGTCGACGAGGATCGCGAGCGCTGCGCGGCGGAGATCGAGGCCGCTCTCGGCGACCTGCGAGATGCGTTGATCGGCTCGGCCGGGAGCTCGCTGATGGAGCTCGCCGACGGCGGTCTGCGCTCCGAGCTCGAGCGTCTCGGTCGCCAGTACAAGCGCCTGCCGCTGGAGGTCGACTGGCGCGAGGGGGCGGACGTTCCGGAGCGGCTGGAGCCGCTCGCCGTGTCGACCCTGAACGAGGCGCTTCGGAACGCGGAGAAACACGCCGAGCCCAGCGAGGTGCGGGTCACTATCGACGCGCCCGACGGTGCCTTCCTGATGGAGGTGCGCAACGACGGCCTGCCGCCTGCTGGCGCCGCGGGCGGCGCCGGCGGCTCGCGGATGGGGCTGCGGCTGGCGTCCTACGAGGCGCTACAGCGAGGCGGAATGCTGGAGTACGGCCGGGAGGAGGACCAGTGGCGAGTGCGCCTGGTGCTGCCGAGCAGCTGAGCAGCGGTGGCAAGCTGGACGTGCTGGTCGTGGACGACCACGCCGTCGTCCAGTGGGGCTTTCGCCTGCTGCTCGGGCGCCAGCCGTGGATGGGCGAGTGCGCTGTCGCCTCCACGACCGACGAGGCGGTGGAGCTGGCGCGCCGGAGCAAGCCGGACGTGGCGCTCGTCGACCTCTTCCTCGGCGAGCGCTCCGGCGCGGAGCTCTGCGAGGCGCTGCGCGAGGCGTCGCCCAAGACGCGGGTGCTGCTGATCTCCGGCGCGGGCTGGATCTCACCCGAGGCAGCCAAGGCGGCTGGAGCAGCCGGCTTCATCTCCAAGGACTGGAGCGCCGACGAGGTGGCCAATGCGGTGCGGATGGTGGGCCGGGGCATGACCGTGTTCGCCCCTCAGGCCGAGGGGCCGGCGACCCCGCTCTCTCCGCGCGAGCGGGAAGTGCTCGAGCTGATCGGAGCGGGTGCGACCAATCGCGAGATCGCGGAGCGCCTCTTCCTCTCCCCGCACACGATCAAGGACCACACCACCGCGCTCTACCGCAAGCTCGGGGTTCGGAACCGGGCCGAGGCGGCACGGAAGGCCGAGCAGCTCGGGCTGGTCGGCGGCCCCTAGCCCGCCACCGCCTCCCACGGCGCACCCCCCGCCCGTCCCGCCAAACCCCCCCGATCGGGGGGCATGGCGCCTTGGGCCGTTCACCCGGCGGGGGTGCGGGGTTACTGATGTGGCATGGACGCCAACAGCGCCTCAGCTGTCCTCTTCCCGGGACAGGGGGTCGGCGACGCCTCCAGTCGCGAGCTCGTCGCCGCAGTTCGGCCCGATCTGCTCGAGCTCGCCACCGAGCTCGTGGGCGAGGACCCGTTCGCGCGGATGTCTGAGGGAACCGCCTACGCGCAGCCGGCCGTCTACTGCGCCTCGCTCGCCGGCTATGAGCAGCTGGGCCGTCCGCGGGCCGAGTGCTTCGCCGGGCATTCGCTCGGCGAGGTCGGCGCCCTGGCCGCGGCGGGCGCGATCGACGACGACGACGGCGTGCGCATCGTGGTCGCGCGCGGGCGCGCCATGGCGGACGCGGCTGACCGCGGGGAGCCGGGCGGCATGCTCGCCGTCGGCAGCGACCGCGATGGTGCCGCGGCGCTCGCGGCCGAGCACGGGCTGACCCTGGCGAACGAGAACTCGCCACAGCAGTTCGTCCTCTCAGGCCCGCTGCCGGCGATCGAGGCCGCGGAGTCCTCCGCCAAGTCCTCCGGGGCGCGTGCCAAGAAGCTCGCCGTCGTCGGCGCCTTCCACACGGAGGCCATGGCCTCCGGAGTCGAGCCCTTCCGTGCGGCGCTCGAGGAGATCGAGTTTCACGAGCCCGAAGCGACGGTGCTCTCCTCGACCACGGCGGAGCATTTCGGAGACGACCTTCGCGATGCACTCGCCGCTTCGCTTACCAGCCCGATCCGCTGGACGGCGGTGCTCGCCAAGCTCCGCGAGCTGGGCGTGATCCGTTACCTCGACGTCGGTCCCGGCAAGGTGCTCGCCGGCCTCGTCCGCCGCACGCTGGACGGCGTAGAGACGGAGACCCTGAGGAGCCGGGAGTCCGCCCTTGCCTGAGCTCGGGCCCGGACAGCAATGGGAGGTCGATGCCTCGCTCGTGGACCCCGAGGGCCTGGTCGCCCGCGCCACCGGCGCCAGGAACGGTTCGAAGCGGACGTCGGGTCCCGGCATCGCGGCGGTCGCGTCGTGCCTTCCGGAGCGCGTCGTAGAGAACGAGGAGCTGGCCCGGCCACTCGGCGTGGACGCGCAGTGGATCTCCTCCCGCACCGGCATTCACCGCCGGCGCCGTGTCGGCGGCGAGAGCCTGGTGGATCTAGCCGCGGGGGCAGGTGCGAAGGCGCTTGCACTCGCCGAGGTCGATCCGGCGGAGCTGGACCTCGTGCTGGTGGCGACCTGCACCCCTGACCAGCTTCTGCCGCATGCCGCGCCGCTGGTCGCGAACCGGCTGGGTGCGAGCTCCGCCGGTGCGATCGACGTGGGCGCGGCCTGCACGGGCTTCCTCTCGGCCCTCTCCCTGGCGACGGCGCAGCTCGAGTCCCGGCGGGCCCGGGCTGTGCTCGTCGTCGGCGCCGAGGTGCTGAGCCGGGTCGTCGACTACACCGACCGGCGGACCGCAGGCCTGTTCGGTGACGGCGCCGGCGCAGCGGTGGTCGCGCCGGCCGGGCCGGGCCAGATCGGCCCGATCGCGCTGCGCTCCGACGGGGCTCGCGGGGACCTGATCCAGGCCGACCACGACGAACGGCTGGTTCGGATGGACGGCCGGGCGACGTTCCGGGCGGCGGTTGCCGCGATGGGCGACACGACGAGGCAGGTCGTCTCGGACGCGGGCCTCGCCCTCGAGGAGATCGACCTCTTCGTCTACCACCAGGCCAACTCGCGGATCATCTCCGCGGTCGGCGAGCGGCTCGACCTGCCGGCGGATCGTGTCATCGATTGCCTCGCCGAGTACGGAAACACCTCGGCCGCGAGCATCCCGATCGCGCTCTCGGAGGCCGCCTCGACGGGGCTGCTCCGGAAGGGCTCGCGGGTACTGCTCTCCGCCTTCGGGGCGGGCCTCACCTGGGGCGCCGGGATCGTCGAGTGGGAGGGAGCGGCGTGAGCGGTGTCGAGACAGCCGCCGCCAGCCGGCAGCGCGAGTCACCGCAGACGGCAGGCTGCGCGCTGGTCACCGGAGCCTCACGCGGGATCGGCGCCGCGACGGCGAGGGCGCTCGCCGCGGACGGCTGGGCGGTGGGGATCAACTACAGCCGCGACCGAGAGGGGGCGGCAGCAGTCGCGGCTTCCATCGAGGAGGACGGCGGCAAGGCCCTGGCTCTCCCCGCGGACGTCGCCGACGCCGCCGCGGCCGACGAGATGCTCGATCGGCTCACCGAAGAGCTCGGGCCGCTGCTCGTGCTCGTCAACAACGCGGGCATGACCGCGGACAACCTCTCGATGCGGCTCAGCGACGATGACTGGAGCCGGGTGCTCGACGTCAACCTGACGGGGGCCTTCCGGCTCACCCGTGCCGCGCTCGGGCCGATGATGCGCCAGCGCTTCGGGCGGGTGATCAACGTCTCCTCGGTGGTCGGGTTGCGCGCCAACCCCGGGCAGGCCAACTACGCGGCCTCAAAGGGAGGACTGATCGCCTTCACCCGGACGGTGGCCGCGGAGGTCGCCCGCCGCGGCGTCACGGTGAACGCCGTCGCCCCCGGACTGATCGAAACCGATCTCACACGCGACTTCACCGGCAATGGCGCCGACTCGAACGGGTCGAGCACGCTGCTCGACGCGATCCCGGCGCGGCGCCCGGGAACGCCGGAGGACGTGGCGGCCTGCATCCGCTTCCTCGCCTCCGAGCAGGCGGCCTACGTGACGGGGGCGGTTCTGCCCGTAGACGGCGGCATGTCCGCCTAACGATCCAAACGAGAAAGGAGACCAATGGCAACGGCAACCAAGGACCAGGTGAGCGAGAGGGTGGTCACAGCCCTCGTCGAGTTCGGCGAGGAGCCCGAGAACGTCAAGCCCGACTCGCGCTTCGAGGACCTCGACATCGACTCGCTCGACCTCGTCGAGCTGGCCCAGGTGATCGAGGACGAGTACGGCATCGAGGTGACCGACGCCGACATGGACAGGATCGCCACCGTCCAGGACGTGGTCGACTTCGTGGCCGAGCGCCAGCAGTCATGACCCGCAGGGTGGCCATCACGGGGATCGGCGCCGTCACCCCGCTCGGGGTCGGCGCTCCGGCGCTGCACGAGCGCTGGGCCGCCGGCGAGTCGGGGATCGAGGAGGGCCTCGGGCGTTGCTCGGACTTCGAGCCGACGGACCACCTCTCCCGCCGCCAGGTGCGTCGCACCGACCGGTTCACGCAGCTCGCCCTAGTGGCGGCCGGCGAGGCGATCTCCCAGGCCGGGCTGGACGAGGCGCCCTACGATCGTGCCGAGATCGGCTCCGTGATGGGGACTGGCATCGGTGGGCTCTCGACGATCGAGTCGGAGCACATCCTCCTCCGCGAGAAGGGGCAGCGGGCCGTCTCGCCGCACTGCGTCCCGCAGATGATGGCCAACTCCGCAGCCGGGGCCCTCGCCATAGAGCACGACCTCCGTGGCCAGTGCTTCGGGACGGTGTCGGCGTGTGCGGCGGGCGCCCACGGACTCGGCGCCGCCGCTCGGATGGTCGAGCACGGCGACGCGATCGCCTGCGTCGCGGGCGGCACCGAGGCGGCGATCACCGATCTGGCCGTGGCCGCCTTTGCCGAGATGGGCGCGACCTCCCCCACCGGCATCTCGCGGCCCTTCGACCGCCGCCGCGACGGCTTCGTGATGGGCGAGGGGGCCGGGGTGATGGTGTTGGAAGACGCCGAGACGGCCGAGCTGCGCGGCGCACAGATTCTCGGCTACCTGACCGGCTACGGCGCGACCGCCGACGCCCATCACATGACTGCGCCCGACCCGACCGGCGAGGGCGCCGCGCGCGCGATCCGCAAGGCGCTGGCGGACGCGAAGGTGGAGCCCGGGCAGCTCGCCTACGTGAACGCCCACGGAACGTCCACGCCGCTCAACGACCGCTCGGAGACCGAGGCGCTGAAGGCCGCGCTCGGCGAACGCGCATCGGCGATCCCGACCTCCTCGACGAAGTCCTCGATCGGCCACCTGCTCGGTGCGGCCGGTGCGGTGGAGGGTGTGGCGACCCTTCAGGCCCTGCGTTCGAAGACCGCGCCGCCCACGCTCAACCTCGAGGAGCCTGACGAGGAACTCGACCTCGACTATGTGCCGCTCGAGGCGAGGGAACTCTCGGTGAACGGACACCCGGCCATCGGGATCTCGAACTCCTTCGGCTTCGGCGGTCACAACGTGGTCCTCTGCATGGAGGCTGCTGCGTGAACCTGATGCTGGCCGAACGCGAGGCGACCCGGCGTGAGCGGCTCACGCCGCTCGGCCGGCTCGAGGCTCTGTGCGACCCCGGGTCGCTCGAGCTGGTGAGGACGCGGATCGAGTCGCGCTCGGCGCGCTCCGCGCCGGGTGACGGCGTCGTCGGCGGAGCCGGCACCGTCGGCGGGCGGCCGGTCTACTGCTACGCGCAGGACCAGGGCTTCGCCGGCGGGTCGCTGGGCACCGCGCAGGCGGAGACCATCGTCAGGCTGCTCGAGCTGGCCGGCCGGGCGGCGGCGCCCGTGGTCGGGTTCATCGCCTCCGGAGGCGCCCGCATCGACGAGGGCGCCGGCGCTCTGGGCGGCTACGGGGCGATCTTCCGGCGGCACGTCGCGCTCTCCGGGCGGGTGCCGCAGATCAGCGTGATCACCGGGACCTCGGCCGGGGGCGGCGCCTACTCGCCCGCCCTCACCGACTTCGTGGTCATGACAGAGGGCTCCCGGCTCTTTCTCACCGGCCCGAACGTCGTCGAGGAGGTGATGGGAGAGACCGTCACGATGGACGAGCTGGGCGGCGCTCGCGTCCACTCGCGAAACGGAGTCTGCGACCTGGTGGCCGAGGACGACAAGGCCGCCGCCGAGCTGGTCCGCGACCTGCTCGGGCATCTGCCTCAGAGCTCGGCCCAGAGGCCCGATCCCGCGATTCCCCAGGAGCCGTTCGGTGCGGACCCCGGCGCGGCCGTGCCGACCGACCCGCGCAAGGTCTACGACGTGCGGGAGGTGATCCGCTCAGTCTCCGACGGCAGCTCGATGCTCGAGCTCTCTCCGCGCTGGGCGCGAAACATGGTCACGGCGCTGACCCGCCTGAACGGGCATCCGATCGGCGTCGTCGCGAACCAACCGCACCATCTGGGCGGCGTCATCGACTCCGCGGCTTCCGAGAAGGCGGCCGGATTCATCCGCCGCTGCGACTCCTTCGGGCTGCCGTTGGTCGTCCTCGTCGATACGCCGGGATTCCTGCCGGGGACGAAGCAGGAGGGGTTGGGCGTGATCCGCCGCGGCGCCGGCCTGTTGCACGCCTTCTCGGCGGCCCGGGTGCCGAAGGCGACCGTGGTCCTGCGCAAGGCCTACGGCGGTGGCTTCATCACGATGAACTCCCGCGAGCTGGGCGCGGACCTGGTGCTTGCCTGGCCCGGCGCCGAGATCGGCGTGTTGGGTGCGCGCCAGGCGGTGGGGATCATCCACCGCCGGGCGATCGAGGCCTCCGCGGATGCCGGCGCCGAGCACGACCGCCTCGCGGCGGAATACGCGGAGCAGCACCTGAGCGCCGAGACGGCGGCGGCCGCCGGCGACGTCGACGAGGTGATCGAGCCGGGCGAGACGCGGGAGCGACTGATCTGGACGCTCTCGATGCTCGCCGGAGCCAACGGACTAAGGAGAATGGCATGACGACCGAGTCGATCGAGGTGACGCGCGACGGGGTCCTCTGGCGCGAGTCGCCGCCCTACTTCGACGACCTCGAGATCGGGGACTCGATGGAGTCCTCGGGGCGAACCGTGACCGAGTACGACGTCGTCAGCTTCGCCGCGCTCACCGGCGATTGGCATCCGCAGCACGCTGACGCCGCCTGGGCCGCGGAGAGCGCCTTCGGCCGCCGGATCGCCCACGGGATGCTCGTCATCTCCTACGCCCTCGGGCTGCTCCCCATCGATCCGCGGGTCGTGCTCGCGCTGCGCAGGATCGACGGCGCGGTGCTGAAGCGGCCGGTCGGGCTCGGGGACACGATTCGCGTCCGCGCCCGGCTCGCCGACAAGCGCGAGCTCGGAGCGGAGACCGGCCTGGTCACGCTGAACGTGCGGATCGTGAACCAGAACGATGAGCTGGTGGCGCGGATGGAGATCGCTGTGCTGTGGCGCCGCCGGCCGGTCTCAGAGGAGGGACAGCCGGCTGCGTCCGGCGCCTCCGCGACCGCCTCCGCGACCGAGGAAGAGCTCTCCCCGCTGCAGAACGGCAGGTTGCTCGCCTGATGCTGGCCGGGAAGAGACTGCTGATCACGGGTGTCCTGACCCGGAAGAGCATCGCCTTCGCGGTGGCGCACGAGGCGCAGCTGGCCGGGGCGGAGGTCGTCCTCACCGGCTTCGGGCGGACGCGACGGATGACCGAGCGGGCCGGGGCACGGCTGCCGGAGCCGCCGGACGTGCTCGAGCTCGACGTGAACTCGGAGGACGACCTGGCCGGACTCGCGCGCGAGCTCGGAGAGCGCTGGGGCGGCCTGGACGGCCTTCTGCACGCGATCGCCTTTGCGCCCTCCGACGCGATCGGGGGGAAGTTCCTCGAGACGCCGGCGGAGAGCGCGCTGGAGGCCTTCAGGACGAGCGCCTACTCCTACCAGGCACTGGTGCGCCACCTGGTGCCGTTGATGGAGGCGGGCGGGACCGTGGTCGGACTCGATTTCGACGCCTCCGTCGCCTGGCCGGCGTACGACTGGATGGGCGTCTCCAAGGCGGCGCTGGAGGCGGTCAACCGCTACCTGGCCCGGGAGCTCGGCCCGCGCGGGATCCGCGCGAACCTGGTCTCCGCCGGACCGATCGCCTCACCGGCCGCCGGCGGCATCCCCGGCTTCGACGGCCTCTCCGGCAGCTGGCCGGAGATCGCTCCCCTCGGCTGGGACTCGGACGACCCGACCCCCGTCGCGCGCGCGGTCTGCTTCCTGCTCTCGGATTGGTCCGAGGCGATCAGCGGCGAGCTGATCCACGTCGACGGCGGGGCTCACGCCGTCGGGGGAACGCCGGCACCGCAAGCTGCCTCGAACGGCGCGGTCCCGGATCCGGTCGGCAGCGAGAGCGCCTAGCGCCCGCGCCAGTTCGGGTCGCGCTTCTCGCTGAATGCGGTCGCGCCCTCGATCGCGTCCTCGGATGCGAACACCGGGGCGATCATCTCTCCCTGCTTGGCCCAGAAGGTCTCGTCGTCCCACGACCACTGCCGGCGCAGGACCGTCTTCGACGCCCGCAGGGCGAGCGGGGCGTTGGCGGCGACCTCTTCGGCAAGCTCGAGGGCCATATCGAGCGCCCTGCCTGGATCGGCCAGTCTGTTGACGAGGCCGAGCTCGGCCGCCCGCTCGGCGGTGATCGTCTCGCCGGTGAGGGCAAGCTCCATCGCGATCGCCCCTGGCAGGCGGCGCGGCAGCTGGCGGAGCGCTCCGCCCGCCGCGACCAGGCCTCGCTTCACCTCTGGGACGCCGAGCTTCGCGCCCTTCGCCACGACGAGCAGGTCGCAGGCGAGCGCGATCTCGAGGCCGCCCGCGACGGCGAACCCCTCGATAGCCGCGATCAGCGGCTTCTCCGCAGGCTTCTGCACGATCCCGGCGAAGCCGCGGTCACGCGCCCACGGTCTCTCCCCGCTCGCAAACGCCCTCAGGTCCATGCCCGAGCTGAATCCCTTGCCCTCGCCGGTGATCACGCCGACACTGAGCTCGTCATCGGAGTCGAGCTCATCGAGGGCGGCCGCCATGGCCTCGGCCATCGCCAGGTTGACCGCGTTGCGCGCGTCCGGGCGGTTCAGGGTGATCAGGAGCACACGGCCGCGGCGCTCGGTGAGCAGTGGCTGATCGTTCACGGACCGGGACCCTACAATCGCGCGAGTCACCAGCACAGGCCGGCGTAGCTCAGCTGGTAGAGCACTTCATTCGTAATGAAGGGGTCAGCGGTTCGAGTCCGCTCGCCGGCTTTCCCTGGCCCCGGCTCATCTCGGCTAGCCCTCCTGCAGGGCGCGGGAGCGGTCGCGCATGAACTCGAGGGCCGCTCGCCGCTGGTCCTCGGCCTCGAGCAGCTCGGAGTACCGCAGCTCGGCACCTGGGAAGCCGGTCCCGTTCCAGAGCTCGCCCGAGGCGAGATTGGTGTCCCACGGCCCGACGTACAGATAGGGCTCGTCGTGGTCTCCGTCCCCCGGTGAGGCCCCGAAGTTGGCGCGCCGCCCGACCGCCTCATCACCAAGCTCCACAGCGATGTCGAAGTGCTCGGGCCACAGGCTGACCAGTGATGACTCGGCATCAACCTCGTCGGCACGCAGCTGCTCGAGCACCAAGCAGGCGAACCCGTAGAGGTCGCCGAGCGCCCGGGCGGCGAGCGGGTCGACCTCCGGGGGCAGCGGTTCGCGCTTCTCCTCGGTGCCGCGCTGCCGGATCAGCTCGGCGCCCTCGACCCGCACCTGGCAGTCGCTGCCACCCTCATCGAAGAAGGGCGTTCCAAAGCCACCGCGGGTGTATCGAAGCGAGATCTCGTTCTCCGGCTTGCGTGCGGGCGCGACGACGGCCAGCGCGACCTTGTGGAGCGCGTCGCGCGTCTCCGCGAAGGTGGCGGGCAGCGGCTCGAGCCGCTTCCAGGCGCCGAGCCATCGCTCTGCGCACCACGGTCCCAGGTCCGGCTCCTGGCCGACGATCTCATCCCAGGTCAGGTCCCCCCGGTTGTGTACCGGGGAAACCAGCTCCCGCCCCTCCGGGACCTCGCCCGGCTCGACCGGGTCATCGGTGTAGGGCGGGTCGGTGACGGCAGGTGGCGATGGCTCGAGGACGCGCGCCTCGTAGTCCCCTCCCAGCATGTCCTCGGCCTCGGCCCTCGGATTGGCCATCGACTCACACCCTAGTCGCGCTGACGCCGATCAGGACGACCCGAGCCGCTCGACGAGCCGCTCGCCATAGCGGTGACCGGCAAGGCCGTCCGCTAGACCGCTAGAGGCGAACGAGCTTCTCGGAATGGATCCCGCGGGTGACGCCGCGGAAGTCGAGGACCAGCGAGGATCGATCGACCACGTCGGCGTAGTCCAGCGAGGGGTGGGCGGTCACGATGCAGACCAAATCGGCCGCCGCCAGGGACTCGTCCAGCGGGGCCGATGAGATCTCGAGATCCGACAGCTCGGGCACGTGCGGGTCGTGGTAGGAGACATCGGCGCCCAGGTCGCGGAGCAGATGGATGATCTTCAGCGCGGGGGACTCGCGGACGTCGCCGACGCCGGCCTTGTAGGACACCCCGAGCAGGAGCACCTTGGAGCCGTTGGTCGCCTTCGCGACCTCGTTCAGGGCCCGCTCGATCCGCCGCACGCACCACTGCGGCTGGTTCTGATTGATCTTCCCGGCCAGTTCGATGAACTCGGTGTAGAAGTCGTGCTCCCGGGCCTTGTAGGAGAGGTAGAAGGGGTCGACCGGCAGGCAGTGGCCGCCCATTCCCGGGCCCGGATCGAAGCGCATGAAGCCGAAGGGCTTGGAGGCGGCGGCCTCGACGACCTCCCAGACATCGACCTCGAGCCGCTCGCAGAGCATCGCCAGCTCGTTGACCAGCGCGATGTTGACCGAGCGGAAGATGTTCTCGAGCAGCTTCGTCAGCTCGGCCGCGTCCGGGGTGCTGACCTCGATGACCTCGTCGCAGATCAGCTTGTAGAGCTCGACCGCGCGCGCGGCGCAGGCATCGGTGAGCCCTCCGACGACCTTCGGGGTGGTGCGGATCGTGTAGTCCGTGCGGCCCGGGTCGATCCGCTCGGGCGAGAAGGCAAGGTGGAAGTCGCGGCCGCCGGCGAGCCCTGACTCCTCCAGGATCGGCCGCAGGCGCTCGCGGGTCGTGCCCGGATAGGTCGTCGACTCGAGCACGACAAGCTGGCCCTTCTGCATCACCGCCGCCAGGGAGGTGGCGGCGTCGATCATGTAGCTCAGATCGGGCTCCCGGGAGTTCGTCAGCGGTGTCGGGACGCAGATGATCACCGCGTCGCACGAGCTCAAGTCCGCGTAGCGGCTGGTCGCGCTGAGGCGGCCGTCGAGGGGGGCGAGTAGCTCCGAGGGGACGTCCTCGATGTAGCTGCGGTTCTCCGCGAGGGCGTCGATCTTGCGCGGGTCGGCATCGAGGCCGACGACCTCATTGCCCTGCTCGGCGAAGGCCACCGCAAGCGGAAGCCCGACATACCCCAGCCCCACGACACCAACCTTCATGCGCGGGAGTGTAGGGACGCGGCTATTTTCCGCTCGAATTCTTCTTGCCTGCCTGTCCAGCCTTGCTGGGAACGCTGCCGCCGATGATGTGGTCCACGTAGCGCCCGCACGCGGACGCCGTGGGGATGGTCCGGAAGCCGGTGCGGTTGACGGCCGTGAGATTGCCGATCACCGCGGGCGCGTCGACTCCGAGCAACTTCTGCAGCCGGTTGACGTCGTCGGCCTGGACGCTGACCGTGACCGGACCGCCCTCGCTCGTCACCTCGCCCGCCGGCCAGTAGGGGCCCTGGTCGGGCCGGTACGGAATCGCGGCGTCCATGCCCGAGGGGAGATGGACAGCGAGGCCGGGCGCCCTGACCTCGATCCCGGTCACGGGGCTCGCGTACTGGATCGAGAGCTTCCATTGCCCCGGCGGCAGGCTGATCGTCTGGCTGGCCGTCTGCCCCGGAGCGAGGTTGTTATCGAGCGGAGCCTCGGAGGCCCTGAGACCGCCCTCGGGCACCAGGCCACCGGCCGCTCCTGCCCTCCAGTAGAGCCGCTTGGCGATCACGGGCCGGGGCCAGACGACGGCTTCCCCGCCGCCGGCGAGGACCTTGCGGAACTTCGGGTTCTTGCAGCGGAAGACGCGTCCCGGTCTCGCCTCCTCGGCGAGGATCGCGACGCTCGGCGTCGTCCCGGTTCGCTTCCAGAGCCGGTAGGACGCGCTCGAAGCGGCCAGGCTCCAGTTCGGCGGCACCTGGCTCTGATAGACGGCGCTGGTGGTCACCGCGTAGGGGAACTGATTCAGAACGTCGAACGGCACCGAGTCGAAGTCGATCGGCAGCCTCTGGGTCTTGGCGCCGGTCGAGGGGACCCGTATCTCGGAGTTGTAGGCCGGGCTGTAGACCGTGGCGGTCCGCAGGGCGTAGTCCGTGAATCGGTCGCTGGTGAGGGCGAGCACCTTCTGTCCTGCCACCTGGCTGCGGAACTCGGCCAGCTGGTCGAGGCGATCGGTGGATGCCACGATGGTGTCGCGCAGTGCGAGGAAGGACGAGTAGGCGGCCAGGGCGATGAAGGCCACGGCGAATACCCGCCTCCCCAAGCCACCGCCCGGGGCCAGAAGCGCCATGACGATCAGCAGCATCACGACCGAGGCAGGCACGACGACGGCCTTGGCGAGGATGTAAAGGCCGCCGTCCTCGATGTACTTGGTGAGCAGGTAGATGACCAGCCCGGAGATGACGGCCGCTGGAACCGCGTAGTCGCGGCGCCCGGTCCACCAGGCGAAGCCCACGATCAGCCCGGCGAGCCCGATCAGCCCGAACAGCCAGTAGACCCAGTCGTGGGAGAAGTCGTGGGTGCCGAGCAGCCAATTGCCGCTCGGCCAGATCCCGAGGCTCTCCAGCGGGGAGACGACGTAGCGGAGCTTGCTGTTGGTGTCCGCGACGTTGCCGATCGAGCCCGACTGGACGAAGTCGATCACCTTCGGCAGCTCGATCAGACCGACGACCACGAGGAGGATCGCGGCGGGGATCACGATCGGCATCGATGCTCGGACGGCCTGCCGCACGCCCTCCCGACCGCTCTGCGACCGGATGCGGAGCAGATGAGCCAGCAGCCACAGGCAGGCGGTGATCGCGAGCCAGCCGACGCCGGGCAGGCTGTAGACGGGGACCATCGCGGCGGTGATCAGCGCCAGGCCGATCACGATCGCGATGCGGCCGTCGGGTTCTCGCTCGATTTCCCGGAGGCCCAGCGCGAAGGCGATCAGGAACGTGCCGGCGATCAGCTCCTTGAAGCCGGCGATCCCGAGGACCGAGGCGGTCAGATAGGCGAGGCCGACGAGCGCGGCGCCCAGTATGTGCCGCCAGCCGGGAAGCTCCCGCAACGCCCCCAGCGAGGTGATCGCCGTGAGCATGGGTGCGGCGATGAGCAGCCCGAGCCAGCCCTGCAGCGGCTCGGTGCCGAGCAGGTTCGCGACCGTCGCGACCAGGCTGTGCGGCCCGATCGGATAGCCGTTGACGAAGCTCTGCGGCTGCGGCCCGTTTGGGTCGAGCAGGTAGTCGGTGTCGACCAGGTGCATCGCCATGTCGTTGTTGAGCCCGACGCCGGGGATCCCGATGTGGCCGCTGGCGATGAAGGGGAGCGAGGCGAGCAGTCCGGCGAGCAGCGCCACTGGAAGTGCGATGCCCACGGCCGGGCCGAGGATCGCCTCGCGCCGGACGACCAGGAAGCCGAGGGATGCGACGACGACGATCGCCGACGCGGCCAGCGAGGTGGCGGCGTCGCCCGGCAGCCGGATCACGACCGTGCAGATCAGGATCAGGATCGCCAGGCCGACAGGGCCCTCCAGGAACGAGGCTCGGTGGCGGCCCAGGGCGAGCATCACCGCTCGGCCCACCAGCAGGGAGGCGAGCAGGATTATCCCTGCAGAGAGGTAGGTTCCCGGGAAGAGGGCCAAGAGGGGGTTGGGGAGGATATGGAGTCGGCCCGAAAGCGGGACTAAGCCCTAGGCGCCGATCCGGTTCCGCTCGGACTCCCCGCGCTCCCGCCCGAGCGTCACGAACTGGTCGAGCGGATAGCCCCAGTGCAGCCGGCGCAGCACCGCCCGGTCGGAGCGGCGACGCAGCGAGTCGATGAACCGCCGGCGCTCGCCGATCCGCTCGCCATTGCCGGAGATCCAGCGGTAGCTGTCCAGCTTCGCCCGCAGGAACGAGGGACCGCGCAGCAGGCAGTAGCCCCACATCATCAGCTCGCTGAGCGCGAGCAGCGGCGAGAGGGCCAGCCTTGTCAGGGCTCGCGTGTTGGCGAGCAGCATCGACCAGCGGTTGCGCTCGAGCAGGAAGAGCTTGTGAGGGAACATCGTGAGGTGGTAGTCGTGGCTGACCGTCGAGGCCGGCACGCAGTAGATCTCCTTGCCCGCCAGCTGCAGGAGCCAGGAGAGCTCGACGTCCTCGTGGTAGAGGAAGCCGCTCTCGTCCCAGCCGTTGATCGACTCGAAGTCCTCGCGCCGGATCAGGAACGCGGCCCCGTGCAGGCCGCTGACGCTGACCGGAGCGCTCCCGGCGCGTTCGCGCGGCTGCCCCAGCAGGCGGTTGAAGCCGAGCCCGGTGACGTGGACGTTCTGCCCGGCGGCGTTGATTCGGCCGGGATCCGACTCGAGCAGGATCAGCGGGCAGACGACGCCCGCGCCGGGGGTCGCCTCGAGGAATGAGATCAGCGGGTCGAGCCAGCCCGCGCCGACGACTACGTCCATGTTCAGGACGGCCACGTACGTGCCGCGCGCCTCGCCCAGCGCGAGGTTCACCGCGCCGGCGTAGCCACGGTTGGTGGGGGAGCGCAGCAGCCTGACCGAGTCGTGGCGCTCGGCGGCCGCCTCGGCGATCGAGTCGCTCCCGTCGGAGGAGGCGTTGTCCACCACCAGGACCTCGGCGATCGCCTCGTCGGTGGCGGCGATCAACGCCTCCAGGCACCGGCCGAGGGCGTCAGCGCCGTTGTAGTTGACGACTATGACCGAGACCAGCGGAGCGGGGCCCGGACCGGGAGCGGAGCGCGGCACGGACGCGACCGATCAGCCGGCGCCGCTTCGCTCGGCGGTCTCCTGCTCGACCAGCCGGCCGATCCGGCCGCTGAAGATCGAAATGAAGAGCGCCGCCGAGAGCATCTGCAGGCCGAGCACCAGGAAGGTGGTGGAGAGGACCAAGGCGCGGGTGTCGGTGAAGATGTTGTTCCCGGCCCATCGGATCGTCAACTGGATCAGCTTGATGAGCGAGCCGACCATCAGCGCCATCCCGAGGCCCGCCACGCCGAGCCGGAAACGCACGGAGATCACGCGCAGCAGCCACTGGGGCGGCGCCTTGCCCGCCTCGACCCCGTACAGGGCAGCGGCGACGCCGAAGATCACGAGCTGGAAGGCGGCCAGTACTCCAAGCGCCGTGACGATGAAGCTGTTGATGTCGAGCCCGAGGAAGAAGGTGTGGACGGGCCCGAGAATCGCGAGCAGAACGGCCCCGGTGATCGTGACCGCCATCAAAATCAATCCCGGCACGATGAACGTCAGCGTCGGGTTGTAGATCAGCAGCAGCACGATCACCCGTCCGAGGATGCGCAGGCCGTCCTTCCACGGACTGAGCTTCTTCTCTCCCACCCTGGGCAGGTAGGAGATCGGGATCTCGGCTTCGCGGAGACCCCGCGCCTTGGCCTTGATCCCGATCTCGGTCTCGATGTCGAACCCGCGGGCCTCGGTGCCGAGCCGCACGGCCGCGGAGCGCCGGATCGCATAGAGGCCGCTGAGGTGGTCGGTGCCCTCGAGGCCGTGGCTGATCGCGAGGAGCTTGTTGAAGAGCCAGTTGCCGACGCGGTTGACGACAGGCATGCTCTCGGCTTCGCTCTCGCGGACCCCTCGGACGAGGTCGTGGTCGTCGAGCAGGTCGACCATCCCCTTGATCGCCGGCACCGGGTAGGTCGCGTCGGCGTCCATGATCACCACGTTCTCGCCCTTGGCCTCCGCGATCCCGGTCCGGATCGCCACACCCTTGCCCCGGTTGGACGTGTGCTGGGCGAGGCGGACCGGAAACCGCTCTGCGACGTCGGCGGTGTCGTCGGTCGAACCGTCGTCGACGACCAGCACCTCGTAGGTGTCGTCCAGGTACTCGCCGAGCTCGGTGAGCACGTGAGGAAGGGCAGCGCCCTCGTTGTACGCGGGCAGAACGACGGTCGTGCGAACGCCGTCGGCGCTCGGCCGGCTCGGCTGCTCGGTTCTCTGGTCAGCGGTTATGGGCATGGTCATCGGCACTACGTGGCAGGGGAAGGATAGGAGCGCGGGGGCGAGCCGCGCGGGTTCAGCCCGTCGCGCTCTCGGCGCGCCGGCCGTCGAGGATCTCCTCGCGTTCGGCCAGCCGGTTGCGCCTGCGCGTCTCGGCTTCGCGCTGGCGACGCTCCTCGGTCTGGGTCTCGGGCGCAAGGGGTGGGACGGGCATTGGCCGCCCGTTCTCATCGACCGCCACCATCGTCAGGTAGGCAGTGCTCGTGTGCCGAACCTCGGCAGTAACGGCGTTCTCGGCCTCGACGCGGACCCCGACCTCCATCGAGCGTCCGCCAGACCGCGTTGACGCTTGCGCAGCAGCGCAGCAGCTCGCCGACGTGCACCGGCTCGGTGAAAGTCATCCGGTCCATCTCCCGCGGTCACCACCCGGCTGCCGCAGTGGCGGATGGCGGCGATCCCCGCGACCTCGTCGCACATCCGCATCACCACGCCGCCGTGCACGAAGCCGGCCGAGTTGGCGTCCTGGATGCTCATCCACCGGATCAGCTCGGAGCTCGACCTGGAAACGGGACGCGGCTCGCGGTCCTCCGTCATCGGACGCGATCCTAGTGCGCTCTACCCTGCGCCCCGTGCCGCGCCACGGCGACATCACGGTGGTCATCCCCTGCTTCAACCACGGGCGCTTCCTGCTCGAGTCGGTCGAGCGGGCGCTCGGCCAGCAGGGCGGCCCGCCGAAGGTGATCGTGGTGGACGACGGCTCCACCGACGCGGAGACCGTCCGGGCCCTCGAGGGGGTGCCGTCGGAGGTCGAGGTGATCGGGCAGCAGAACGCCGGGGTCGCCGCCGCACGCAACGCCGGCTTCGAGAACTCGGATTCCGACCTTCTGCTGATGGTCGACGCCGACGACCGGCTCACCCCGGACGCGCTCGAGGTGCTGCGCCCGCCGCTCGAGGCAAATCCGGACGTCGGCTACTGCTACGGGCTGATGAAGCTGATCGGGGCGTGGTCGGGCGTCCTTCGGTTCCCCGATTTCGACCCCTACATCCTGCTCCACCGCTCGATCGCCGGCGCACAGCTCGGGCTGGTCCGCCGCCGCTGCTGGGAGAACGCCGGCGGTTTCGATCCGGCGATCGACGGCTACGAGGACTGGGACTTTTGCCTGAGCGCGCTCGAAAGAGGCTGGCGCGGCCTCCAGATCAACCGGGTAACTCACGAGTACCGCAAGCACGAGCGCTCGGGAAACGAGGAGCACCGCCGGCGCTATCGCCACGTCTACCGCCAGATGCGCGCCAAGCACGCCGCGTTGTTCGCGCGCCGCCGGGAGTTCGCCCGCGAGAGCGACCTCGGCCCATTGCATCGGCTCGCCTACAGGACCTACTGCGCCTGGCGCCCGATCCCGGCGCCGCTCGAGAAGGCGATCTACAGCAGGGTGCTCTTCCGCGGCTCCCGCGACCCGGCGCAGGGACGGCCATGACTGCCGATGCCGGGAAACTCCCCGACCGAACCGGACCGCGACCCCGGACGGGCCCGGCCATTCCTCACCAGCAGCTCAGCCAGAACGCTCCGGATTGGCTCCAGGAGGAGCTCTGGCGCCGTATGGGCGACCTCGGCGGGGTCCTGACTGGCCCGAGCGGCGTCTCGCTGCCGGAGACGCGGGCTCTGCATCTCGAACCGGAGCTCGCCGCCGGCCCACCCGAGGCATTCATGGTCGGCACCGAGTTCGCCCATCTTCACGGGCCGCAGGACGGAAGCCTGCACATGGCCCTTCCACCCGATCTGGCCCGGGAAGCGATCGAGCGCGGTTGGGCGGAGCTGCATCCGCTGGCGCGGGCGGGCCGCCTACCGGAGACGCTGATGATGGTCTACGGGCCTCGCGACGACTCCGAGCTCGAGACGGTCTGGGGGTTGGTCGAGGCCAGCTACGACCACGCGCGCGGCCGCTATCGGCCCATCGGCGGCGACACCTCCTAGCCTGGGGCGCGACACAGGAAGAGGTGCTCCTCGGGGTCGAGCTCGCAGCGCTCGAGCGTGGTCGCGTCGAAGAGCTCGGCGGGGGTCCGGTCGTCGACGTCGAAGCCGGCTCCGCGGAGCCGCTCGGCGAGGTCGTTGCCGTAGATGCGGACGTGGTCCTGCTGGCCGAAGGCGACCATGCGATCGAGCGGTGAGGTGATCGAGGGGTCCTCGTAGGTCGGGCGGTCCGGGCGGTAGGGAGTGAGCACCAGGCAGAGCCCCCCGCCTGCGAGCACGCGGCGCAGCTCCGAAATGGCTGCGCGGTCGTCGGGGACGTGCTCGAGGACGTGGCTGCAGAGGATCAGGTCGAAGGAGGCATCCGCCAGGTCCATCTCGGTGATGTCGAGGCGGATGTCGGCGGGCGCGTAGAGGTCCGCGGTGACCCGCTCGATTCCCGGCAGGCGCGCGAAGACCGGATCGAAGAGCGGCTCGGGGGCGAAGTGCAGGAGCCGCTGTCCCGGCAGGCCGCCGCGGCCGAGGAGGAGGGCGATCGCGCGGTGGCGGGGATGAGAGCGGCACCGGGGACAGATCCCGCCGAACCCCGAGATACGGCGCCGCGACATCCGGCGGAAGCCACCTCCGCAGCAGGGGCATTCGCGCCTCTCGCCCCGCAGCATCAGAGCGCTCAGCCGGCCGTTGAGGTCCGCCGCGGCGTAGAGCAGCCGCGCGAGACGGTGGTGGCGGAGCACCCACTCGATCGTCTCGCGCGAGCCAGACGGCGACCCGGAGCCGCAGGGTCGGCCCCTCGAAGACCGGGCCGGGCTGGCCTGTCCCGGTTCCCTCAGCCACGCGCGCCGACCCGCCGCAGCAGCTTGACGAGCCCGCGGGGCTCGGCAGAGGCCAGGAGGAGATCCGCGGCAGGATCGCCCGCCGGGTTCCCTCCCAGCCGCGCATGATGCCGCGCTGCAGCGGGTTGCGGGCCCAGCGCAGCCGGATCTCCAGGGCCTCGTTGAGCTGGACCCAGACGTTCGGTCGTGGTCTTGCTGGTCGGGTGGTAGCGGAAGTTGAGCATCGGCTCGTCGATGCGGTCGACGCGCACGCCGCGCAGCAGCCGCAGGTAGAAGTCGTAGTCGGCCGCGTCCACGTAGCGCTCGTCGAGCGAGGGCGCCTGCTCCAGCAGCTCGCGTCGCCAGATGATCGTCGGCGTGGTGACGAAGGCGCCGAAGTAGAGGTAGCGGCGCCAGCTGAACTTCGGCGGCACCAGGGTGCGGAAGACCTCGCCGGGCTCGTCGACGTAGTTGACCGCGCCGAAGACCGCCCCCGTCTCGGGGTTGCGAGCGAGGTGATCGAGCGCGCGGTCGACCGCCTCCGGGATGTAGGCGTCATCGGCGTTCACCCAGGCGAGCAGGTCGCCGCGGGCTAGCCGCAGCCCCTTGTTGACCGCCTCGGTCTGCCCGCTGTCGGGCTCGGAGATCCAGGTCAGGTGCGGGTCCTCCCGGCCCTCGAGCAGCTCGACGGTGCCGTCGTCGGAGGCGCCGTCGACCACGATGTGCTCGTGGGGCGTGCGCAGCGCCGCCACGCTGTCGAGCGTGTCCGGCAGGAAGCGCGCCATGTTGCGCGCGGGGGTGATGACGGAGAGCAGGGATCCGTGGATCGCCGTGGTCGGTCCAGCGCGGGGCGGCAGGATAGCCGCACCGAGTGGACCAAGTCAGAGAGAGCTTCTCGTCCTCGCAGTGACGCTATGGCCCCCGTGGGCGCGTCGCGGGTCGAGCTCGGTTTTTCGATTACGAGGACTCCCTGTCGGCCATACCCGCGCATCGAGCGGGCGTCCCGCGAGCCGCTGGTCGATTGCGTCAGTCGCACGGGTCAAGGCGTTGTCGGGAGTCCTGAACAGGTACGAGGAAAGCACACCCGCTGGGAACGAAAGGAAGTTGATCGGGTGGACCCTGCATTGGGTGAAAGTTTTGCTCCGAGCCAGCGAACGTCACCTCCGCTCAGCGGGTACTCCCCGGGGGTGTGAGCGCTGCGGACGAGACGGTGGAAGGCGACGGTCATCGGATGGGTCATCGGTTCCATGAACACCATCTGTCCGCCCGGCTGCAGATTGTCGGCGAACGTTCGCTGGAGAAACGAGCGCCAGTCGATGTGATGAAGGACGGCGCGACCGACAATCAAGTCGAAGCGGCCGTCAAGGGAATCATGCAAATCATGAAGTCGGTATTCGATCTTGCCCTCGCCGTCGCCGAGCCGCTCGGCCTCTTCGAGGAATCTCTGTGACAGGTCGACTGCCAGGACCTCGCCGGCGCCAAGCTCCACTGCTTGCCTGGCGGTCTGGCCGGTCGCGCAGCCTATGTCCAGCACTCGCCCCCCGTTTCGAACACTTTCGGCGATCAATTGAGCAAAGAGCCGCTCGCCACGCACCGTGTTGGGTGTCTCGAGGACGTGGTGGAACCCGCTGCACCCAGGCGTCAGACCGCTCGAGTACGGCGCCCTCATCGTACGCGGCGCGCTCGGACTCGACCGCGGTCGAGCGCGCCCTGGTTTCGGCACCCATGACCGCGCGATATTAGGGCGCTGCCAGATGTGGCGAATGCAGCCGACGAGAAACCCTGCGACGATTTCGCTCCTATTCAGGCGATGAGGCAACACCGAGGCCAACGACGCGCACCCGTTCCTGGCCCGCGTCCCCGGGACGACCAAGCGCGCGCTGATCACCGGCATCACCGGCCAGGACGGCTCGTACCTCGCCGAGCTGCTGCTCGAGAAGGGCTACGAGGTGCACGGCATCGTCCGCCGCTCCTCGAGCTTCAACACCGACCGGATCGACCACCTCTACCACGACCCCCACGAGCAGGGCGTGCGGCTGTTCACGCACTACGGCGACCTCGTCCGACTCGGTCGCGCTGACCAAGCTGCTCTACGAGCTCCAGCCCGACGAGATCTACCACCTCGGCGCGCAGAGCCACGTGCGCGTCTCCTTCGACATCCCCGAGTACACCTTCGACGTCACCGGCGCCGGGCACGCTGCGGCTGCTCGAGGCGATCCGCGAGGCCGGCGTCGAGCCCGCGCTTCTACCAGGCCTCCTCGTCGGAGATGTTCGGCGCCGCGCCGCCGCCGCAGACCGAGGCGACGCCGTTCCACCCGCGCAGCCCCTACGGCGTCGCCAAGGTCGCCGCCTACTGGGCGACGGTCAACTACCGCGAGGCCTACGGCATGTTCGCCGTCAACGGGATCCTCTTCAACCACGAGTCCCCGCGCCGCGGCGAGACCTTCGTCACCCGCAAGATCACCCGCGCGGTCGCGCGGATCAAGGCCGGCCTGCAGGACAAGCTCTACCTCGGCAACCTCGACGCCAAGCGCGACTGGGGCTACGCCCCCGACTACGTCGAGGCGATGTGGCTGATGCTCCAGGCCGACGAGCCCGACGACTTCGTGATCGCCACCGGCGAGACGCACAGCGTGCGCGAGTTCGTCGAGATCGCCTTCGCGCGCGCCGGGCCTCGACTGGGAGCGCGCACGTCGAGATCGACCCGCGCTACTTCCGGCCCGCCGAGGTCGACGTGCTGCTCGGCGACGCGACGAAGGCACGCGAGCAGCTCGGCTGGGAGCCGAAGGTCGCGCTTCGAGGAGCTGGTCGAGATCATGGTCGACGCCGACATCGCCGCGCTCGAGGACCAGCTGGCGGGCAAGGTCACCCGCTACAGCCACGAGGGCGCCTGAGCCTCTCGGGCGCTGAGCGCGCTCGATGAGGATTGCGATCGTCTACGACTGCCTCTTCCCGAACACCGTCGGCGGGGCGGAGCGCTGGTACCGAAACCTCGCCGAGAGGCTGGGTGAGCGCGATGAGATCACCTATCTGACCCGGCGCCAGTGGCGCGAGGAGGGCCCTGGCACGTCCTTCGAGACGCTCGCGGTCTCGCCGCGGAGCGAGCTCTACACGCGCTCCGGCCGGCGTCGGATCTGGCCGCCGCTCCGCTTCGGACTCGGCGTCTTCTGGCACCTGCTGCGGCACGGTCGCCGCTACGACGCCGTCCACAGCGCATCCTTCCCCTACTTCTCACTGCTCGGCGCGAGGCTCGGCCTATGGCTCTCGCGCTCGCGAGCCCCGCCTGATCGCCGACTGGCACGAGGTCTGGGGGCCGGACTACTGGCGCTCGTATCTCGGTCCGCTCAAGGGTCGGATCGGATTTGCGGTCGAACGGCTCTGCCTTCGGCTACCGGACCGGAGCTTCACCTTCTCGCGCTTGGCGGAGGAGCGCCTGCGGGCCTACGGACACCGCGCGCCGATCGACAGGCTGACCGGCGAGTACGCCGGCGATTCGTGGGCCGATGGGCTCGGCCGTGAGGAGGCGACGGCCGACAGGCCGGAGCCGCTCGTCGTCTCCGCGGGGCGGCACATCCCCGAGAAGCGCGTGCCCGCGATTCCGGCCGCGATCGCCATGCGCTCGCGAACGGATCCCGGGGCTGCGCTGCGTGATCCTGGGCCACGGGCCCGACACCGAGTCGACGCGCGCGCGGTCCCGCGAGCTCGGCCTGGACGGCGTCGTCGAGCTGCCGGGCAAGGTCGCCCACGACGAGCTCATGCGCCGGATCGCCTCCGCCTCCTGCCTGCTCCATCCCTCCGAGCGGGAGGGTTACGGGATGGTCGTTGTCGAGTCGGTCTCGGTTGGGACGCCGGCGATCGTGGTGCGCGGCGGCGAGAACGCGGCAACGGAGCTCGTCGAGGAAGGAGTGAACGGCTTCGTCGTCGACTCCGCCGACCCGGAGGTCCTGGCCGACGCGATCGTCCGCGCCGTCGCCGGCGGCTCGGAGCTGCGGGCCTCCGCCTTCGACTGGTACCGCGCACCATCGGGACGAGCTCTCGATCGAGAGCTCGTTGCGTCAGGTGGAGGCCTCCTACGCGGCGCTGGCGGAGCCGGCGTGAGCCTGCTCGGGGACAGGCCGCTCGGCTTCATCGCTCGCGAGGCGGTGCGGCCCGCGAACTGGGTGGCGCTCGCCCGGATGCCGCGGCGCTATTCCCACCCTCTCGACGGCGCCCGCCGCTACTTCACCACGGGCGGGGAGTACCCGCACCGCTTCGAGATCCGCACGCCGCAGGGGATCGTGGCGCCGACCCTCTACAGCCAGCACGACATGATCACCGTCAACGAGGTCTTCTGCCGCGAGGACTATCGGGTCGACGCGGAAGCCGAGGTCGTCGTCGACGTCGGCTCGAACATCGGCATCTCCGCGCTCTACTTCCTGACCCGATCGCCGTCCGCCCGGGTCTGGCTGTATGAGCCGGTGCCGCAAAACGTGGAGCGCCTGCGGCGCAACCTCGAGCCATTCGAGAACCGCTGGTCGCTCGATCAGGTCGCCGTGGCCGACCGGGCGGGAGAGGAGAGCTTCGCGGTCGAGCCGACCGGTCGCTACGGCGGGCTCGGGGGTCCTCACGCCGAAGCGATCCGGGTTCGGGTCCGCCACATCGACGAGGTCCTCGGCGAGGTACTGGAGCTCGAGCGGCGGATCGACGTGCTGAAGATCGACACCGAGGGAGCCGAGGCGAGCGCCCTTCGCGCGGCATCGCCGACACTGCTCGAGCGTGTCGGCGTGATCTACGTCGAGGACACGGAGGGAGCCGTCGGGGATCTCCCCGGCTTCCATGGCTCGCGCCGGGCCTCTGTCCTGCGCCTCGTATCTCGGGCCGCCGGATGAGCTCCACGGCGGACCACGCCATCCCTCGCAGGGGCGAGCTCGACTCGGTTGTCCTCTCGGTCGCGATCGCGGCGGTTGGGACGTTCCTCGTCTGGCTGCTCGCGGACATTGGTTCGGTCACCGGCGCGCTCTACCGCAACCCCGACAACGCCTCGAGCTTCGTGCTCGCGGAGCTTCTCGATGATCGAGGCTCGGGCGACGTCATCCTTGGGAACTACGCCTGGCTCGAGCCGTTGTATGCCCTTCACCTGACCCGGTGGCTCCCCGACCACCGCCAGCTCTGGGAGGCCGGCCCCTTCGTCCTCTACGTGGCGAGCGTCGTACTAATCGGCTGGCAGGTCGGACGCGGGGTCTCGAAACAGGCCGGGCTGGTGGTCGCACTGGCGATGGCGGCTCCGGCTCCCCTGGTACTCGGCTACGTCGCCGTCCCCAACGCCCATGGGCACACCCTCTTCCACGTCGCGCTGCTCGGCGCCTTCGCGGTGAGCGTT
This sequence comes from uncultured Solirubrobacterales bacterium, assembly GCA_963728755.1. Taxonomy (GTDB): domain Bacteria; phylum Actinomycetota; class Thermoleophilia; order Solirubrobacterales; family 70-9; genus DASUPK01. The sequence continues at coordinate 202,657 of CAVSLI010000008.1, forward strand.
CCGTCCGTCGCAGGCTGGGGCGGCGCAAAGCGCGCGCTCTGGGCGGTCGGGCTGGCCGTCACGCTGGCACCCGGTGCGTCCAGCGACGTCCTGCTGCTGATCGGCGGCGTCCTGCCCTTCCTGATGGCGCTGGCCTACGGCTGGCTGCGGGCGGCAGTGCCGGGACGCGTCGCCGCGCTCGGAGCCGCAGCCTGCCTGGGAGGCGTCGGCGGCGGCCGTGCGCTCGCGGCCTGGGCCGACGATGCGGGAGTGCACGAGACCGGTGTGCCGATTCCGCTCGCGTCCACCTCGCACGCTCTCGCCAATGTCTGGCGATTACTCGAGGACTCGGCGCTCTTCATCCACGGGAGGCTCGGTGAGACGTCGAGTGCGCTCGGGTGGGCCCTCGAGTTGGTGGGCCTGGTCGCAATCGTGGGCCTGCCGATCCTCTGGATCGCGACGCTCTTCCGTGTGTCCGCCGGGCTCCGAAGACGCGACCGCCCGGCTACGAGCCTGCTTGCCGTCTACTGGGCGATGGCGTCCCTGGCCATCTCGGCAGCGTTCATTCTCTCGTCAGCTCCCGAGGACATCGGCTCAACCCGGTACGTGACCGTGCTCTGGCCGGCGCTGCTGGCACTCGCCGCCGTCGCCTTCGGCCGGCGGGCCCTGACTCCCCTGGCCGCCGCCGCCGCCGCCGTCGCGATCCTTGGCTGTCTCGAGCTTGCGGACGGCAGGTACACGCAGGTGGCTCCATATCCCGATCGTGCCCTGGCGTCACTCAGGCAGTTCGTCGCGGCGAACCACCTCGAGCACGGCTACGCCTCGTACGTGAATGCGCCGGTCATCACGGTCCAGACCGACTTCGCCGTGCGCGCCTACCCGGTGGAGAGGTGCGACGCGACTGGCGACGGGTTATGCCGGTACGGACTCCACCGGATCGAGGCCTGGTACGCCCCGAAGCGGGACGCGCGAAGCTTCTTTGTCACCGCCGAGCGTCCCGGGTGGCCGCTGCTCGGGGGTCCACCGCCCCGCTGGGGGCCGCCGATCGACGAGGCTCAGTTCGGGCCGTTCCGCGTCTACGCCTACCCCTTCGACCTCGCGCGCATCCTGGCTTCCGGCAGAGCTCCGGTCAGCCGCGCTCAGCGCTGAGGCGGAGGTAGACCGACTCGTACCGCTCGGCGATCCGATCCCAGGTGAAGTCCTGGAGCCAGCGCTCCCGGCCTGTCTCCGCGAGCCGGCGGCGGGCGGAGACGTCATTCCAGAGTCGCGTCAGCTCGGAGGCGAAGGCATCCGGGCTCGCGTGGAACCGTCCATTCCGCCGTTCCGAAGGAACCACGACTCCGCCCCCGGTCCACTCCGCGATCTCGCTCGCGTTCCCCGCCTCCGTGCTGATGAACGGCGTTCGCGACGCCGCCGCCTCGAAGAGCACCAGCGGGGAGCACTCGACCTGCGAGCCGAAGACGAACATGTCCGCCGCCTTGTAGGCGGCGAGCACCTCCTCCCGCGGCGCGTCCATCACCATTACCCGCTTCCGCCCGCGGCTCGCGACCCGCGTGGCGAAGGCGCGGCGCCGGCAGTCCCATTGGCAGCCCACCCGCAGGGGCTTGTTGCCGATCACGACCAGGGTGCCGCGCTCGAAGTCCGCTTGCCGGAAGGCCTCGATGGTGAGCGCGTGGCCCTTGATCCAGTTGTGTGGCCCCACCGTCAGGAGCAGCGGCTCGTCCGGATCGACGCCGTGACGCTCGCGAAAGTCCGAGTCGAGCCCCTCGAACTCCTCTCGACTCGCCCCATTCGGAACAACCGTCAGGTTCTCCAATCCCACCCCTCGCGTGAACTCGATGTCCTGGTAGTTCTCGCCGTGGAAGATGAGCTGGTCGAATTCGGCGAGCCGGGCGGGGAGCTCCGAGAAGTAGGGGGCGTAGGCCGGATCGCGGAGCCGGGAGAAGCCGCACGGCGCGAGCACCTTGACGGCATCGATCCGATCCAGTACCGGCAGCAGCACATCGGTGGTCCACTGCTGCGCGGAGTACGTCATAAGGACGTCGAAGCCGCCCGCCGTGACGAACGAGCGGTAGCGCTCCACCTCTCCCTTGAGACCGCGGACGGCGTTTCCGGAGACATCGAACTCCTCGATCCGAACGCCCTCGAGCTCCGCGAACCGGCGATCCGGGTGCCGCGTAGTGGCGACCGTGACGTCGTGCCCCCGGCGCACCAGCTGCTCGGAGACGTGCCGGACCACGGCCTGAGATCCCCCTGGGCTCGGGTGGTAGAACTCGACACAGTGGAGGATTCGCAGGGACATGCGATCAGTCAGTGAGTCTGCTCGATTACGCCGCGACGGGCACGGAGAACGGCGACGACGGGTCACGCTCCGGATGAGTCCAAGGCGGCGGCAGCCGGTGTAGGCAGCTTGTCGATCACCGACCGATCGATTTCGATGTCGAATTTCCGAGCGAATGGCCTGCCGCTCTGAATGATTGCCGACAGGTCCTCGGAACAAAGCGTCTTCGGACGAGAGGTGTTGGGTGGCCAGAGTATGAAGCGGAGCGAATCGTTGACCAGCCGCTGCGTATCGGCAAATCCCGTGCCGAGGAGGATGCTGTGAAAGAAGATCTCGTCCGCCGACAAGGTGTACTGGTGGTAGATCCGATAGTCAGGATGCTGGTGAACGAAGTTGAGCACGAATTCAGCGGCTGGCCGACTGAGGTTCCACCACTGGGAGCCGCCGAATGGCCGCACGTAGTGCGGAAACCGTCGAGGCGGCTTGTGGGTCGTCCAAAGGCGCAGTAGACCGTTCAGGATCCGTCCCTTCAGGGGCAAGGCGGGTTCCTCACCCGGCGGAAAGCAGGTCTCTCTCCGACCGAACAGGTCGTATGTATAGAAGTCCGTGCGCACTCTGCCGTCGTAGGCCCAGCGCCAGTTCGGGAGCGCGAAATGCTCCAGGTAGCTTTCCTCTCGACGTTCAGTGAAGAAGCGGATCGTCTCGGCGATCGGCCACACGGGGAAGTCCTGGCCGCTGAGCAAGACGAAGTAATCGCAGCGCTCCCTCAAACCACGGCCCAAGCCCTCCAGTGCCGCGTCCACTGTGCCAATTCCGCCCCAGCGAGAATCATGGCGGGGAAGCAGCTCGACTTCCCCAATCCCATGGCGTGCGAACTCTGACTCAAACGGCGCGATCCTGGCTCGCCGATCGATATGTAGGTAGGTACGAGCAGCCGGGTGCTGGAGACTGCTCAGAAGCAGCGCGAGCTGTGCGGGACGCTGATGTGCGAGAACTATGAACGCCAGCTTCATCAGAGATGGAGTCCGATCAACTTGTCCGCGAACTCGGCGTAATTCTTTCTCGCGTCGAACCGATCGCGGGTGCGAGTATCAATCCAGCTCGTGAGTCCCAGCCAGCCGGGCATCAGCGTCGTCATCCCGACCCACGAGCGGCTGGAAGAGTGCAAGCGAGCGATTGGCTCGGCACTCAACCAGGACTGGCCACCCCTCGAAGTGCTCGTCTGCGACGACGGCTCCGCCGATCGGACCCAGGACGAGCTCGAGGCCTGGGCTGCGGAGGAGCCGCGCCTGCGATACCTGCGGCTGCCTCGCAACTTCGGGAACCCGGCAGCTGCCCGCAACCTGGGCACGCAGAGCGCGCGAGGGGAGTGGGTCGCATTCCTGGACGACGATGACGAGTGGGTTCCCGGCAAGCTCCGGGTCCAGGGTAAGGCGATCTCGACTGGGCGCTATGACGTGGTGGCGTCGGACGCGATGCGCACCAGCGGCGGTCCCTACTTCGGTCTGACGAGCGAGGTGGTGCCCGATCGAGCCGAGTTCCTGCGACACAACCCGATCATCACCTCGACGGCCGTGGCGCGCCGGTCCACCCTGATCGCGGCGGGGGGTTTCGCCGATTCGGCAATCGGGATTTCGATCAAGGTCGAGGACTACGCGGCCTGGCTCAACCTGGCCTACCGCGGAGCCAGCTTCCTCGTCCTGCCGGACGAGCTGGTCGCCTACGAGGACACACAGGAGAACCGGCTCAGCGGCGCCGCCGCCCGGCGGGAGGCAGAGGTCGCCGCGGTGCGCTGGCGGCTGTGGCTGCGTCGGCCGGCCGATCCGGCGGTCCTGCGGGCTTCCCTGCACGCGACGGTGATGGCGGCGCGTCATCGGCTGCGCGGCGGCTAGGAGCGATGTTCCACGGATGATGGCGACAAGGGCGAATTCGGCGCACCCTGCCGTGTCGGTCGTGATCGCCACGCTCAACCGGCGCTGGTACCTGAAGCGAGCGATTGCCAGCGTTCGCGCGGAGCTGCCCTTCCCGAGGGCGGAGATCATCGTGGTAGACGGGGGATCGGACGACGGCACCCTGGGCTGGCTGGCGAAGCGGAAGGACGTGATCACGATCGTCCAGCACAACCGGGGCAGCTGGCACGGCGAGCCCGATCCCGCGCCGGGCGTGGGGCTCCTTCATGAACCTGGGATTCAAGGCGGCCAGCGCTCCTTACATCTGCATGCTGAGCGACGATTGCCTGGTCGTGCCCGGCGCGATCCGCAACGGGCTCGAGCGTTTGGAGCGGGAGGGCGAGGACGTCGGCGCCGTCGCCTTCTACTGGCGCAACTGGCCGGAGCAGGAGCGCTACTGGGTCGGACGCACCTTCGGCGGTGGCGTTTTCGTGAACCACGGCCTCTTTCGCCGCGATGCCCTGGCGTCCGTTGGCTACGCCGATGAGGAAACTTTTCGCTTCTACCACGCGGACGGGGACCTGGCCCTGCGAATGGCGGAGGTCGGCCGGAAGTGCCTGGACTCGCCCAGTTCATTCATCGAGCACTACTCGCACGCGAACCTTGCGCAGCGGGCCGCCAACCTCGAGACCCGCGAACAGGACTGGGCCGCCTACAAGGGACGCTGGGGACATCTCGGCGCCCCGGACACCGACTGGATCGAGCTCTCGCACCACGATCCCCACCGCACCGCCCGCCACTACTGGGGATCAAGAGGTCTACTGACCGCGCGGGCGAATCAACTGCGAACCCGCCTCAGGGGCTTCCCCGACGGGGTCAGGCGGCGGGTCCGCCGCGCCCGAAGGCCGGCGCCCGTCCAGGACGAGCGACACCCCGGCTAGCGGGATCACCGGGGGTTCCCCGCTTGCCCAAGGAGCGGAGCCAGACTCGGTGCAGTCGGACTTCCGACTCCGATTGGTCGATCATCGCAAGCGCCAGTATCTTCCCGGCTCGCTCGATCAAGGCCTCTCTCGACAACCAAGGGGGCGACGGCTTTCTCGCCACGATCGTGATGTTGTCGGTTGCCCGCCATGAAGCGCGCTCCACACGGGTCAGTTCGTAACCCAGCGCTTCGAGAACCTCGCGGAATTTGTCCTCGTACCAACCGTCGGCGTGGAACGCCCAAGCTGCTTCTTGTGACCCGAATATGTGGCGGACGATCTCGCCGCGGTGCGACCGAGATCGTCGCTTCAGGAAGCGCCGCACGCTCGCTTCGAAGTCCGGTGTTTCGATCGTCAGGATCCCGCCCTCCTCGAGCCACGCGTACCAGTCGATCAGGAGGCGGAGTGCAGTGACGCGGTCGAAGTGCTCGAAGACGTGGTGCAGCCGTACCTCGGCCACGGAGCTCGGCTCGTACGAGAGTTCGGTGATGTCGGCATACACGTCTGCAGGCGAGGAGACCTGAACCGAGTGCTCGTCGGGCGGGTAGTCGATGTTGACGTACCCCTCCAGGTACTTCTCGCCACAGCCGAGGTGGAGACGTATGGGCCTTTCCTGCAATTTGCGCTGGCCCGCTAGCGACCGTCCGCCTTCGCGGCATCCTGCATCGCGGGAGCGTAGGCGTCGGCCACCTCGTCCATCGCGCCGCGCATCCGGATTCGGCCGTTGTCCAGCCACATCCCGGTCGAGCACACGCTCCTGATCAGGTCCAGGTCGTGACTCATGACGATGATCGTGCGACCGTCGCGATGCAGCCTGGCGAGCTCCTCGGCGCACTGGTTCCGAAATGATTCGTCCACCACCGCCAGAACCTCGTCGAAGACGTACGTATCGGCCGGAAAGCAAACGGCGGTAGCGAAAGAGAGCCTCGCCTGCATGCCGCTCGAGTAGCGCTTCAACGCTGTGTCCAGGTGGCGCTGGATGCCGGCGAATTCGGCGATCCGATCCATCTCCGCCCGGATCGCACCGGCGCTGAGCCCCAGGATCGTCCCGAAGAGGGCGACGTTCTCCCGGCCGGTCAGCTCCGGATGGAAGCCGGCGCCGACCTCCAGCAGGGGGACGATGCGTCCCCAGACTTCGATCTTTCCGGTGTCCTGCATCGCGATCCCGGAGATCAATTGCGTCAGCGTCGACTTTCCCGAGCCATTCGCCCCGACGATGCCGAAGAACTCACCGCGACTGACCTCGAAGCTGACGTCCGAGAGCGCCCAGAAGCGCTCATGCTCATGGGCGCGGCGCACGAGTGTGCTCAGGGTGTGCTGGAGGCTCAGCTCCTCGCCCAGGCCATAGCTCTTGCCGACCCCGTCGCATCGGACGGCGAGGTCCGGCTTCGGCTGGCCGCCGTTGGACTCAGACGTAATCCGCAAAGCGAGGCTCCATTCGCCCGAACACGTACCAGCCCACGAGCACGGCGCCGACGGTCTCGGCAAGCGCGATCCCGATTGCAAAGCCGTCAGGCGCGATACCGAGGAGGGACCAGCGCCAGCCTTCGATCAAACCCGATGCCGGATTGAAGGCGAGCACCTTGGCGAAAGAACCCGCTGCATCCAGCGGGTAGCCCACGGGCGTCAGGAAGATCCCGGCTTGGACGATCAGCGGGGTGAAGGCGACGGCGTCGCGAAAACGGCCCCCGAGGGCCGCGACCAGAAGGGTGAAGCCCCACATCAACAACAGAAGCCAGGCCACCATCAGCGGCATCACGAGCGCCTGGATCGGAAGCCCGGAGCTGATCGCCGCCGCTGCGACGCTTGCGGTGAGGACGATCGCCAGGGGAGGGAGGACGGCGATCAAGGTTCCCGTGACCAGCGCTAGTCGTGGGCACGGGCTTCGCCGTACGACAAGCTGGTTGGAAGGCAGCGTCATCGGGGCGACACTGATCGGTCATCTGGATATAGGTCCAGACGGCGAGCCCCACAAGCGCGAAAACGACGTATGGGACGTTCCCGGTGTTCACGCTGGTCACCTTGGAGAACGCGATCGTGATCGCGAGCAACATCCCAAGGGGCTGGAGCACAAGCCAGAGCGGGCCGAGCGCTGACTGCTTGTACTTGGCCTTCATGTCCCGCTTGCCCAGCATCCATGCCGACCGGGAGGCTCGTCCGAATCTCGCCCAGGCGCACCCGGCGACGCATCGGCACGGAGACCCGCACCCTGCCGTCGACCAGGTTTGCCGGCGAGCCGGTGACGCCGCGCGGGAGTGCCGCAGGTGCCTCTGGCGAACTCTGGCTCATGAGATCGGAAGTCTAGGTTCTCCGTTGTCGGCCGCTGAATGTGGTCCGTCGAGTCCGATGCGGGCGAAGATCGCCGCGAAGCGATGATCGTAGGTGTGCTCGGCGCGCACGCGGCGATATCCGGCTTCCGCCGCTCGCGGCGCGCTCCTGCTCTTGGTCGAGCCACCAGCCCACCTGGCGGACCAGATCGTCCGTTGAGGAGAAGGCGCCGATCTCGCGGCCGGGAGTCAGATAGTCCTCGAGGTGCGGCACACGGTCGGTGAGCAGGAAGCCACCGCTGCCCGGGACCTCGAACGTTCGGCCTTTGATCTGGCTCTTGCGCGGCTCCTGCGTCTGCCGTCGAACCAGGTCCGCGATCCGGGTGCGGATGCCCCGCGGCGGCGAGTAGGCCGCCGAGAGGTTCAGGTTGATGCGACTCGCCCCGAACACGCGGACCATCTCGTCGTGCTCGATCCGGCCCTCGGGCCAGCCGAAGCCCCAGCAGCGAACGTCGAAGCCCTCCGCGCGCAGCCGCTCCACGGTCGCCGGGCGCTCGCCATAGCACCGGCCGACGAAGGTGACGTCGTACTCGAGCTCCCGGCCCGTCCAGTCGTAGGCGTAGCGGTTGCAGGCCCACTGGGAGAGGATGGCGCGCTCGTAGCCGATCTGGCGGTAGCGGGGAAGCGAGTCGCGGTCGGTCGTGACCGACCAGTCGAAGGCCGGAGCGAAATGCCGCGTGAAGCGGTCGAAGCGCCAGTGGTCGTCGGTGAACCAGTTGACGGTTGGGCCGCCTGCCGCGCCGACGCCCTTGATCGTCTCGGGGTCGATCTCGTCCTCGAAGAGGACGAAGAAGGAGAGATCGGGCTCCGCCTCCCTGGCGACCGCCAACAGCCGGCGATTCATCTTGCGCCTTCCGTATCCCGCTTCTCGGCCATGAAGTCGAAGGGAACCAGCTCGTGTCCCATCCCCTCGAGCGCGCTCTTGAAGTTGACCTCCTCGAAGCTCGGCCCGCCGGCCGGGTCGCCGTAGTCGTCGGACATCGCCACGTAGAGGATCCGCATGGCTCAGGGGGAGGTCGCGCCCGAGGTTGCCCGCCTCACCCGGGGAGCGGCGACGCTGATCGCGCGGGCGACTCCCGGTACCGACATGGCGACCGCGGCCGCCAGCGAGAGCGGACTGAGGCGGGTCGCGAGCGAGGCCCGGAACGAGCGGCGGGCGTCTCGGGAGCGGCCCATCACCGCCCGGCAGTATCCGATCATCAGCAGATCGTGGGCGAGCGTCCTGCGCACCAGCTCCGGATCACCGGCCAGATCCGCGTAGCGGCTGTGAATCAGGTGGTTCGTCTCCCAGATGTCCAGCGCCCGGTAGGAGAGGTTGGCCGCCGTGCTCGCGCAGGCGGACCACCAGCCTCGGATCGAAATGGAAGGTCGCGCCCGGCGGCGAGCGCGCGCATCCAGAACTCGTAGTCCTCTCCCACCAGCGGCTCGTAGCCGCCGAGGTCGAGATAGAGCGACCGGCGGACCACGGCGCTCGGATCCGCGATCAGGTTCCGCCGATACATCTCGCGGCGCGAACCAGCGCCCGTCGAGCAGGTGCCCGTGCGAGCCGGGCGGGGGTGGTCGCCGCTCGCCAGGCCGAACCTCTGCGCCGCGCCGAAGACGACGTCCACCTCCGGATGGGCCGCCGAGCGCGTCCTGCTGCCATTGGAGCTTCGCCGGCTCCCAGATGTCGTCCGCCGGGCAGAGGGCGACGAACTCCCCCGCGCCTCGCGGAAGCCGGTGTCGAAGGCGCCGGGGCAGCCGCGGTTCTCCTGCTCGAATCAGCGCGGACCCGCTCCCGTAGCCGGCCACGATCTCGACGGGTCCCGTCCGTCGGAGCCATCGTCGACGACGATCACCTCGAGCGGTGACCGCGTCTGGGCGAGCACCGCATCCAGCGCCTCGGCGATATAGCGCTCCTCGTTATAGGCGGGGACGACGACGCTGATCGTCGGTCCGCTGCCGGCCGGAGAGCTCCCGGGTCTAGCTGCCATCATGCGCGGGAGCATAGGAAGGCGCTGGCGCCGGCATCCGTGCGAACCTTGCGCGCCTTGAAGGTCGGCCTCAATCTGCTGCATCTCGTCCCCGGCAGACCGGGGGCTCGGAGATCTACGCCAGGCGGCTGATCCCGGCCCTGCTCGAGGCCAGCGGCGATCTCGAGCTGGTGCTGTTCGCCTCGCGGGAGGGGGCGCCGTCGCTTCGCGGCGAGCCCTGGACGCGGAGCGTTTCGGTGATCGAGCTGCCGGTCCGGGCCGCGAGCCGGGCGCGGCGGGTGCTGGCGGAGCAGACGCTGCTCCCGCTGGCCGTGCGGCGCGCCGGCGTCGACATCCTGCACAACCTCTTCACCACCGCGCCGGTGCTGCACCGCGTCCCGCAGGTGACCACGATCCACGACCTGATCTACAGGCGCTTTCCCGGAGGCGCACGCCGGGCCGCTCTCCCTCGGGATGAGCGCTCTCGTCCCTGCTCGCGGCGAGGCGCTCGAGGCGGATCATCGCGATCTCGAAGGCGACCAGGAGCGACGTGGTCGAGTTCCTCGACGTGGATCCGGGCAAGATCGACGTCGATCTACGCAGGGCCCGGGTTCCCGACCGTCCGCCGATCCGGAGCCCGAGGCCGCGCTGCGGCGCCGGTACTCGCTCGGCGACGCGCCGATCGTGCTCAGCGTCTCCGCCCACCGGCCGCACAAGAACCTCGAGCGTCTGATCGACGCGATCGCGCGGATCGAGGGGCCGGCGGTGCTGGTCGTGCCGGGGTACGCGACCCGCCTGGGAGGAGGAGCTCGCGGCGCATGCCCGGCGGGCCGGGGCCGCCGAGCGGGTGCGCTTCCTGGGCTGGGTCTCCGACGCCGAGCTCGAGGGCCTCTACGACGCCGCGACCTGCCTCGCCTTTCCCTCGCTCGCCGAGGGCTTCGGCCTGCCGGTGCTGGAGGCGATGATCCGCGGGCTGCCGGTCGCCTGCTCGAACGCCACCTCGCTGCCGGAGGTCGCCGGCGAGGCGGCGCTCTACTTCGATCCCGCTGGACACCGGCGCGATGGCCGAGGCGATCGCGTCGCCTGCTGCGTTGACGCAGGCCTGCGCGAGCGACTCGCCGCGGCGGGGCGCGAGCAGGCCGCCGGCTTCACCTGGCCGAGGGCCGCCGAGCGGAGACGCTCGCCTGCTACGAGCGGGCCCTGGCCGCCTGAGCCGCGGAGTCGAGGGCCGGCGACCGCCTGGTCGGGCCCGAAGCGGCGGATCAGCTCCTCGCGGGCGCCGAGGCGCGCGGGAGGTCCCTGCAGGACCCGGCGAGGTCGCTCGCGTCCGCGTAGGGGACGACCGGCAGGTCCGTCGTAGTCCGCCGAGAAGAGGGGCTCGCGAACGAGCGACCGGGACGCCGTGCGCCAGGCCCTCGATGATCACCGTCGGCTGGGCCTCGTTACCGGTCGAGGGCACCACGAGCGCGTCGATCGAGCCGAGGAAGGCCGGGCACGTCCTCGACCTCTCCGAGCAGCCGGATCCGGTCGCCCGAGGCCGAGGTCCTCGATCCGCCGCTCGAGCGCCCTCGGTGTACGACGCGTCCTGGAAGGCGCCGCCGACCAGCAGCTCGGCTCCAGCGCGGCGGGTCTCAGTCCGTCGCCAGCTCGTCGACGAGCTCGGCGATGCCCTTCTCGGGGATCAGCCGAGCCAGCACGCCGAGCGCCGGCTCGGTCGTACGCGGGGAGAGGGCTGCCGCCGCTGCGCGCTCCTGAAGTAGTCGACCGGGAGGAAGTTGTTCACCTTGATGACGGGCACGCCGGGCAGCCGCTCTTCGGTAATCGCCGGCCGCATTCGCCCCGACGACCAGCAGCGCCCCAAAGCGGCGGTAGACGAAGCGGGCGGATCGCCGTCGTGCGCTGTCCTGCTCGTGCGCGAGGTTGACGATCGCGGGCGCTCCGGCGAAGCCGCGCGTGGCGGCGTAGAGGTAGGCGTGGACGCGCGGGTGGTTCGCCGATCACGAGGGCGTCCGGGCCGGCGCCGCTCAGAAAGCGGCGGGTGCGGGCCACGGCCGCCGCGATCGAGGAGGCCCTCCAGCGGGACCAGGTCTCCGAATCGCATGTCCTCCACCTCGATCCCGGTCCCTGGCGCACCAGCCGGCGAGGGGACTGTCGCGGCGGCAGCCGACCCCGACGTCGAGCCCCGGTCGCCCAGCGCGCGGGCCAGCCGGAAGCCGAAGCGCTGGCCGCCGCCCGCGATCTCGCCATGGTCGAGCAGCCAGATGTCGCCGCTCGCCGCCCGGCAACGGCTTCAGCCGTAGAAGCGGGACAGGGTGAGGAGCATCGCGGCGGCGGTGTGGGCGATCGCGATGGAGACCAGGAGCACCCCGCCGCGGGCCCATAGCGCCTGCCCGCGCCGCGGGCGGCGATCGCAACCAGGGCCCCGTAGAGGGCGAGGAGCGGGAAGAGATAGCGCGGCTGCTCGTAGCCGGTCGCGCCTCCGATCCGTGCGACGTAGCTCGTCGCCCCGATCAGGACGAGCAGCCCGAACCAGCGACAGGTACGTGACCAGTTCCCCGAGCCGGGACCGGAGCTCGCGCGCGGACCCGGATCAGCTCCCTCGCCACGAGCGCGAGCGATCCGACGGCGATCGCCAGCGCCAGGTCGTAGACCCACTGCGGAGAAGCCGTAGTCCAGCCAGCCGAACTGGCCGATGAACCCGTCGAACCAGACGTGGCGGAGCCGATACGCGGGAAGAGCGAATCCATCCCGGGAAGCCTCGGCAGGTAGAACTGCCACATGTAGTTCAAGGCGTCGAAGAGGTTCGTGGACGTCGTCTCCCCGGTTCGGGGGCGGGATCCCGGTCGGCCCCGGGACGCCACCGTTGCCGAAGCAGAGGCCGCGGTCCCAGACCGTCGAGTTGAGCAGCATGTAGGCGCGAGCGGCACGGCGATCACGGCGACCGCCGCCAGCGCGCCGCCGATCGCCACGCGGCGGCGCTCGCGGCGGCACCTCAGCACCAGCACGAGCAAACCGAGGCCGATCCCCGGCGCAAGGCCGATGGTGTTGAGCTTCGAGAGAAGCCCGATCGCGGCGCAGGCACCGATCGCCACTCCGCGCCGCGGGGTGAGCCCACGCCTGAAGGCGAGGGCGAACGCGTAGAAGATCCCAGCGGACGCCGCATAGAGCAGAGCGTCGCTGGTCACGCCGCTGGCGGTGAAGGCGAACATGGCTGGAACGCGACGGCCAGCGCCCCGACCGACCACGCCCATCGGGTGCTGGGTATGAGCTCCCGCAGGAAGAGGAAGACGAAGAGGACCGTGATCGCGGCGAGCAGGGCCGAGAAGAGCCGGACCGCGTGGACTCGATCGGAAAGCGCCGTCGACGGAGAGAGGTGGTAGACGCTCCGCGGCCGCGTAGTAGTAG
>CAVSLI010000009.1:0-391650 GCA_963728755.1 uncultured Solirubrobacterales bacterium
CGCACGCCTAGACCACGCCTAGCCCGGCGCCTTTTGTACCGAGAATGTACCGCCGTGTCGGAGCCTTCTGGCTGTCAACAGGCACCAGAGCCTCGACTCATTGGGAGGTCCGATGCCACGACTCGAAGGAGGCCCGAAATGAGGGCTCACACGATCACCAACCTGACCCGGCCGGCGTGGCGTCGGCTGGTCTTGCTCGTCCTCGGTGTCTGCGCACTCGCGATCCCGGCGACCGCGGGCGCCGCGCAGCAGTCCACGAGCGCCGAGGCGGTCCGAGACTGGAACCTCTACGCAGCGAACGCGCTCGGCAACCCACCCACCGCGCCCGTCATGCCCGGCGTCGGCCAGGCGCCGCAGGTTTCCGTGCTTCACGTGGGGATGGTGCAGGGCGCCGTCTACGACGCCGTCAACGCGATCGACGGCGGGCATCAGCCGTATCTCGCCGGGCTTCCGCCGGCCTCGCCGTCGGCCTCGAAGGCCGCCGCCGCCGCCACCGCCGCGTACAAGGTGCTGGTCGGGCTCCAGCAGGCGGGGGCGCCGATGCTGCCGCCGCCGGTTCGCGTCTGGCTCGACCAGGCCTACGCAGACTCGCTCGCGGCGATTCCCGAGGACGTTCACAAGCAGGACGGCATCGCGGCGGGGTCCGCCGCCGCCGCGGCGATGCTCGCCGCGCGCGCCGACGACGGACGCTTCGACCCGTTCGCGGTCGTCGAAGGCACCGATCCCGGAGAGTGGCGGAAGACGCCGCCCAACTTCGGGGGCGACCCCGGCGCCTTTGTAGGGGATGTGGACCCGTTCCTCGTCCCGAGCGTGGAGATGCTCCGCACCGACGGCCCGAACGCGCTCACCAGCGCCGCCTACGCGGAGGACTTCAACGAGGTCAAGGAGCTCGGCTCGCTGACGAGCACGAGCCGCACCGCCGACCAGACGGCAGCCGCGATCTTCTGGCAGGACAGCGGCATCTCGATCTGGAACCGCGTCTTCCGCGCGCTGGCGGAGAGCGAGCAGCTGGACGGCGTCGAGAGCGCCCGCCTGCTCGCGATGACGAACCTGGCCGGGGCCGACGGCTCGATCGGCTGCTGGAACGACAAGTACTACTGGAACTTCTGGCGCCCGATCACCGCGATCCGCGAGGCCGCTAGCGACGGCAACCCGGCGACCGAGGCCGACCCGGCCTGGCTGCCGCTGTTCAACCCCACGATTCCCGTCTCCGGACCGCCGCTCGTCACCCCCGGCTTCCCGGACCACCCGTCGGGGCACACCTGCATCAGCGGTGCCTTCGTCCACGCGCTGCAGGAGTTCTTCGGCACCGACAAGATCGCGTTCACCGCGATCAGCAACAAGTGCAGTCCCGCACCCTGCCCGACGAGGAGCTTCGACCGCTTCTCGGAGGCCCTCAAGGAGATCATCGGCGCGCGCGTGTGGAGCGGCATCCACTTCCGCACCGCCGACGTGCAGGGAGCCGTGCTGGGCAAGAAGGTCGCCCACTACCTGGAAAAGCACTACTTCCAGGCCCAGGCACCAACCGGGCAGCGCGCCGTCCAGACACCAACCGGGCGGCGCGCCGCGGGGCTCAAGAAGTGCAAGAAGAAGCACTCGAAGAAGGCGCACAAGAGGTGCCGGAAGAACGCACAGAAGCTTCCGGTCTGAGGTTGCGTTTCTAGCGACCTACTCCGTCAGCCCGTAGAGAGGGGCCGCTTCGCGGCCCGCTCCCTGAGCACACCAAGGGCCCTCGTTATGAGGGCCCTTGGGGAGTAGCGGGGGCCCGATTCGTTTCTCGCTACCACCGCCTGAGGATTCGCGAGATCAGTCGGCCTCCGGCCTGAGAGCGCCACCGCTCCTGCTTCACGCAAAGGAAGCATGGATCACTCAGCCACGCTGCTGTTGAGGCCTGCGAGCATGTCGGTGCGGCGCACCACAACCGCCAGCAGGGCGAGCACCACGCCCCCCGCGAGGACGGCCACGAGCGCCAGCGTGAGCGCGAGCCCCGTGGCCTTCTCGGGGTCGAGGCGCACCGCGCGCACCGCGCGCCAGCCCGGCGCCGATCGGCCAGGTTGACGGCCGCGAGTCAACGGCCTGCGGCCTTGCGGGGACGACCCGCGGCATAGTATGGCCGCGCTTTGGGAAGTACTCCCTGTCGTGACCATCGACCAGCGATCGCGCGTGGCTTCGGCACCGACGACGGAGCGGCGAGGCGACCGCCGGACGGTCCCGGCGCTCGTCGCGCGCCCCGGTGGAGCGGCCGAGCGCTTCGCCGGCGCACTCGGCTCCCACCACCCCGCCCTCGTCTTCGCGCTCGCGCTGCTCGGCGGCTTCCTGCTGCTGGCCGCGGCGTCGATCCTGCTCGCCCTGCTCGTCGTGCACGTGCTGGTCAGCGGGAGCGGGCTCGGGCTGGCCGGCACGGATGAGAGCTTCAACGAGACGCTCGCCCAGCACCGCAGCGGCACGCTCAACACGATCTCCGAGATCGGCTCGCAGGTCGGCGGCGCCCCGGTCCTGCCGATCCTCGTCGGCGTCGTCGGCCTCGCGTGTGCCGCCGCCCGCCGCTGGCGCATCGCGGCGTTCGCGGTCTTCGTGCTGCTCGCCGAGTCGGCTACCTACCGCGTCACGTCGCTCGTGGTTCCCCGCGACCGCCCATCGGTCCATCGGCTGGAAAACCTTCCGGTCGACGCCAGCTACCCCTCGGGGCACACCGCCGCCTCCGTCGCGGTCTACTCCGGCCTCGTGCTGCTGCTCACCACCCGTTTCACCAGCAGCCTGTCGAAGGCGCTGGCCTGGACCTGCGCGATCCTATTGACCACGTTCGTCGCGCTCTCGCGCATGTACCGGGGCATGCACCATCCGCTCGACGTCGCCGGCGGCGTGCTCGTCGGCATCGGGGCGATCCTGCTGCTGCTGTTCGCCTGCCGCGCGGCCGGCGCGGCCGCGGAGAGGCGCTCGCGCGCATGAAGCTGGCGGTCGTCGCCCATGCTGGCAAGACGTTCGGCGGCGGGCTCTCGGAGTTGCGGCGCACGCTCGAGGAGGCGGGCGTCTCCGCGCCGCTGTGGATCGAGGTGCCGAAGAGCAAGCGGGCGCCGCGCGCGGTCAAGCAGGCGCTGGAGGACGGCGCCGAGCTGATCCTCGCCTGGGGCGGGGACGGGATGGTGCGGCGCTGCGTCAACGCGCTCAAGGACACGCAGGTTCCGCTCGCGATCGTCCCCGCGGGGACTTCGAACCTGTTCGCCACGAACCTCGGCATCGAGCGCGACATCGCACAAGCCGTGCAGGTCGCGCTGCTCGGCGACCGCCGCCGGCTGGACGTCGGCTGCTTCAACGGCGAGCGCTTCGCCGTGATGGCCGGCGCCGGCTTCGACGCGGCGATGATCAAGGGCGCCGACGACTTCAAGGACCGTCTCGGCCGCGCGGCCTACGTGCTCGGCGGGGCTGCAAAGCTGAACACCGCGAGCTTCGAGGCGAAGGTCAAGGTCGACGGAACGCGCTGGTACAAGGGGCCCGCGAGCTGCATCCTGCTCGGAAATGTGGGCAACCTGTTCGGCGGCATCGAGGTGTTCGCCGACGCGCAGCCCGACGACGGCCTGCTCGACGTCGGCGTGCTCACCTCCGACGGCCCGGTGCAGCTGGTGCGCGCGGCCACGCGCACGGCCCTCGGCAGCGCGCAGAAGTCGCCGTTCGTACGCGTTACCCAGGGGCGCTCGGTGCGCGTGAAGCTCGACCGCAAGGTCCCCTACGAGCTCGACGGAGGCGACCGCAAGAAGGTCAAGTCGTTCAAGGTCGACGTCGAAGCCGGCGCGATCACGGTCTGCGTCCCGCGCGCGGCCCGAGGAGGGAGCGGAGCGAAATGAGGACGAACGTGGACATCCGATCCAATGACCTCAGCGACAAGGCGAGACGCGAGGGCGACGAGCTCGCGGCCGCGAAGCCGCTCGGCTGGCTGGCGCGAGTGGGCCTCATCGCCCGCGGGCTCGTCTACCTCATCATCGGCGTACTCGCGCTGAAGCTCGCGCTCGGCGACGGTGGCAAGGCGACCAACCAGCAGGGCGCGTTGAAGACGATCGCCGACCGGCCGTTCGGCGAGACGCTGCTCATCTTGGTCGCGATCGGGCTGGCGGGCTACGCGCTCTGGAGGCTGATCCGCGCGGCCGTCGGCCATGGTGCCGAGCAGCGAGACAGCGGGTCCGACCGCGTCGCGGCGCTCGCGAGCGGCATCGCGTACGCGATCCTCTGCGTGACGGCGGTGAAGATCCTCACGGGCTCCAGCACCGGCTCGGGGACGCCGAAGGAGGCGACCGGAGGCGTCCTGGGATGGTCGGGCGGCACGGTGCTCGTCGCGATCGCCGGGGCGGTCCTCATCGGCGTCGCCGCCTACCAGGCGTACAAGGGCCTCGCGAAGAAGTTCCTCGACGACGCCAAGACGAGCGAGATGGGCCCCGGCGTCCGCAAGGGCTACACCGCGCTCGGCATCTTCGGACACGTCGCGCGGGCCGTCATCTTCGCGCTGATCGGCTACGGGCTGATCAAGGCCGCGATCGACTACGACCCGCACGAGGCGATCGGGCTCGATGGCGCGCTACGCAACCTCGCGGATGCGTCGTACGGCCCTGCGTTGCTGGGCGTCGTTGCCGCCGGGCTGGCCGGGTTCGCGGTCTACTCGATGGCCGACGCCCGCTACCGCAGGGTGTGAGGGTCGGGTTTCCGGCGGACTTTGGGGGGAACGATTCGGCTCCAAACAGTGGCCGGCTTCGGGGAGCGTCAGCGCCTACGGCGGAGTGCCTCTTTCCATGCAATGCAGCACTCGATAGGTAGCTCGAGCCACGCCTAATCCGTGCGTCTCGCAAAAGATCGAATAGGCGGCCCGATTCGTTTCTCGCTACCACCGCACTCGTATCCGCGAGACCGGTCGTCACCCCAACTAGGGAGCCGCACGGCATTGAGCCGCTTCTTGCGCTTCGAAGAGGACGAACGCGTCTAGCTGAGGGCTAGCGCCTCGTGCGCAACTCGACGTTGCACGGAGCGTGCCTGCTCCGACCAGGCGATCAGCCAAAGCGCCGACTTCTGGTGATTGCGCAGCTTGGTCTGGTTGATGTAGTCCTCGATCTCATCGAACGGGGACCCAACCGTGAGCATCATCTCGACATGCTCTTCGGCGAGCGTCTTGCTAGGGAGCATGGTTGCCCCTCTCGTTTGGTGGAGCTATAGCCCCTCGACGTCGCGCCCCGCTGTGTCTATGTGGGGATCGCTGTCTGTGGCCCTAGTGGAGCTACACGTAGCAGGTCCGGGTCCACTTTGGGTAGAGGCGGCAAAAAAAGGCCGCACCGAGCGGCTAGGGCAGGCCCGCGCGGCCGGCGCTGCCATCGACTAAGAGCGCCGCTTTGGACGAGAAGCGGTGCTTTGCATGGAAAGCAGCACTTTGAGGTCGGCTCCAGCTTCTCGGGCGAGCAAGCAGTCTCGGCTTGAGCCCGGCGCTGAGTACGGACGGGGTGTTAGGGTCGCTGCGAAGGGGGCAGCAGCATTGAAGGGGGCATAGGAGGAGCCATGGACAGATGAGAACGTGGCGATCATGCAGCGCGCCTACGACGCCTTCAACGCGGCCGACATCGACACCCTGACGGAACTCTTCGACGAGGACGTTGTCTGGCACTTGCCGGGGAGGAGTTCGATGGCCGACGACTACCAGGGCCGCGACGCGACTCTCGCCTACTTCGGCCAGATCGGGGAGAGGACGGGGGGCACCTTCCAGGCCGAGCTACAGCAATTGTTCGCCGGCGATGACGGCCGGGTGATCGGCCTCCAGCGCAGCACTGCGGAGCGAGACGGGAAGCGCCTGGATGTCAGCAATTGCATCGTCTTCGAGCTCAAGGACGGCAAGGTCGTCGACGGCCGGGAACACTTCAACGACCTCTACGCCTGGGACGAGTTCTGGTCGTAGGCCGTAGGCGGCCAAGCAAGGGGAGAAGTCCGGAAATAGCCGCTTCGGACGAAAAGCAGGAGTCTGGTTTAGGGCGGCTGCTGCACGATCTCGCGGATCCTGGGGCGGTGGTGAAGCGCCGCACTTAGGCAGCGCCCCGAGCAGGATTCGAACCTGCCCGCCTACTCCTTTGCGACGATCTCGACGTTCTCCTCTGGCCGCCGAAAGGGTGCAGGCTCCCTCAGCCGACCCGCTCGGGTCCCGTGTAGACGTTCATTGTCCCCTTGCGGGCGAATCCGCAGAGCGTCATCCCGCGGTCCGCGGCAAGCTCGACCGCGAGCGAGGTCGGCGCCCCCACGCCGACCAGAATCGGCACGCCGGCGACGGCGGCCTTTTGCACCAACTCGAAGGCGAGCCTGCCGCTGACACAGAGGATCCTCCCGCGCAACGGCAGCAGGCCGTCAATCAGCGCCCGGCCCACCACCTTGTCCAGCGCGTTGTGCCGGCCGACGTCCTCGCGCGTGATGAGCGGCACACCGTCAGCGTCGAACAGCCCAGTCGCGTGCAAGCCGCCGGTGCGCGCGAAGACGGGCTGGCGCAGCCGATCGGGCAGGGCGGCGAGCAACTCGCGGTCGACGAGAGGCCCCTTCGCGGCCGGGGGGGAGTGCACGGTGACCTCCTCCAGCGCGCCCTTGCCACAGACGCCGCAGGAAGAGGTCGTGTAGAAGCGCCGCTCGCCGGGGTCGCGCAGCAGTGGCCCTTCTACCTCGACCGTGTTGGCGGCGAAGTCCTCGGTCGGTCCGGCCCGGCGCGGACCGTCGATCAGCCCCTCGCCGTAGAGGAATCCCAACGCCAGCTCCTCGTCGCTGCCGGGCGTGCGCATGGTCACAGCCAACGGCCGCCCGTCGACGCGGATCTCCAGCGGCTCCTCGACCGCGACCTGGTCGCTGACCCCGTCGTGGATGACCGTTGCAAAACCGCGTGGATCGGGCTCGCGCTCCGAGGGCATAGGCTCGCGCTCCGAGGGCATACGTAGGAAAATAGAGAGCCGATGTCGCCATGCTGAGGAAACCCCGTCGCGGTCCGACCCCGTCCAACTGGGCGAGCTGGAAGCCCTTCGGGATCGGCGAGCAGCGCCCGAACAACTTCGCCGAGGTGACCCGGGCGCTGTGGGAGAACCGGGACAACGCCCGCTATGCGTGGCGCATTCTCAGCAGCGGTGTCTGCGACGGCTGCGCCCTCGGGACCAAGGGGCTGCACGACTGGACGATCGACAGCATCCACCTCTGCAACGTCCGACTGCGGCTGCTCCGCCTCAACACGATGCCGGCAATGGACGAGGCGGTCCTCAACGACGTTGCCGCCCTCCGGGAGCGGTCGGGCGCCGAGCTGCGCCACCTCGGCCGCCTCCCATACCCGATGCTGCGCCGGTCCGGGGAGCCGGGCTTCAGTCGTATCGGCTGGGACGAGGCGCTGGGGCTGATCGCCGAGCGAATCCGCTCAGCAGGCCCAGAGCGGGTCGGCTTCTACCTCACGAGCCGCGGGATGCCAAACGAGTCCTACTACGCAGCCCAGAAGGCTGTCCGCGCGATCGGGACCAACTCGATCGACAGCTCGGCCCGGATGTGCCATTCGCCCAGCACCTTCGGGCTGAAGCAGGCGCTCGGCGTCGCCGCAACCACCTGCTCCTACTCAGACTGGATCGGCACCGACCTGATCGTGTTCATCGGCTCCAACGTCGCCAACAACCAGCCGGTGGCAACCAAGTACCTGCACCTCGCGAAGAAGGCAGGGACGAAGGTCGCCGTCGTCAACCCCTATCGCGAGCCGGGGATGGAGCGTTATTGGGTTCCTTCCAACGTGGAGAGCGCCGTGTTCGGCACCCGGATCGACGACCGTTTCTTCCAGATCAACATCGGTGGCGACGTCGCCTTTCTCTCCGGGGTGCTCAAGCACGTGCTCGACCAAGGGTGGCTCGACGAGCGGTTCGCGACGGAGCACACGGTTGGCCTCGACGACCTGCGCAGCGAGCTGGAGACGGCCGACTGGGAGTCCCTGGAGCGGGCGGCCGGTGCTTCGCGCGAGGAGATGTTCGAACTGGCGCGGATGGTCGGCGAGGCCGGGCGGGGGGTGTTCGTCTGGAGCATGGGCGTGACTCAGCACGAAAACGGTGAGGAGAACGTGCGCGCGATCGTCAACCTGGCGCTCAGCCGCGGGTTCGTAGGCCGTGAGGGATGCGGGCTGATGCCGATCCGCGGCCACTCCGGGGTCCAGGGTGGCGCCGAGATGGGGTGCTATGCGACCTCGTTCCCGGGCGGCCAGCCGGTGGACGCCGATAACGCCGCCAGTCTCGGCGATCAGTGGGGCTTCGAGGTCCCAGCGACGCCTGGCATGACCGCCCCCGAGATGCTCGACGCCGCGGGTCGCGATGAGCTGGACGTGCTGTTCTCGGCGGGGGGCAATTTCGTCGACGTGTTGCCCGATTCGGCCGAGATCGGGCGGGAAATGGCGCGGATCCCGCTGCGCGTCCACATGGACATCGTCGCTTCGAGCCAGATGCTGATCGACCCGGCCGAAGAGGTCGTCCTGCTGCCCGCCACCACCCGCTACGAGATGCCGGGCGGTGTGACCGAGACCAGCACCGAGCGGCGGGTGATCTTCAGCCCCGAGATTCCCGGCCCGAGGATCGGCGAGGCACGGCCCGAGTGGCATGTGATGAGCGAGCTGGCGGCCCGTGTGCGGCCAGAGTTGGCCGAGCAGGTGCGTTTTGCCGGTACGGCCGAGATTCGCAGCGAGATCGCTCGCGTAGTGGCGAACTACGAAGGGATCGAGGAGCTGCGCGAGGAGGGCGACTCATTCCAGTATGGCGGGCCGATGTTGTGCGCGGGCCCGAGCTTCCCGACCCCGGACGGCAAGGCTCACTTCACAACGGTGCCGATTCCACGACCTGTCGCCGAAGATGGGCGCTTCGTGCTTTCGACCCGCCGCGGCAAGCAGTTCAACAGCATTGTCCAGGAAAGCCACGACCACCACACCGGGGCGGCACGCGAGGCGGTGCTGATCAACGAGCACGACGCCGAGCGGCTTGGGGTCTCAGACGGGGACGAGGTGCTGCTGCGCAGCGAGGTCGGTGAGCTACGAGGCCGGGCCCACCTCGCCCCGATCGCGCCCGGCAATCTCCAGGTCCACTGGCCGGAGGGAAACGTCCTGGTCGCCTCCGGGCACCTCTCGCCGGAGGCCGGCATGCCCGACTACAACACCAGGGTCACGGTCGAGGCAGCAGGCGCGGGCTGACAGACTGCCGGCCATGAACGCGACAGAGTGGCTGGAGGGCTTTGCGGCGGAACTCGGCGTGGACGCTCCGAGCGAGGATGAGTTCGGGGCGCTGCTCGCGCTCGCAGCGGAGGCGGCGCACTCCTCCGAGCGGATCGCCGCGCCCGTCGCCTGTTGGCTGGCGGCGCGGGCGGGTAAATCGCCGGCGGAGGCCCGCGAGATCGCCCAGCGGATTGGCTAGCGGGCCGACGCGAGGATTGCCTGGGCCCGGGCGAGATCCTCCGGGGTGTTGAGGTTGAACAGCAGCCGCCCGGGCTCACCGAAGCGGCCGAGCTCGTCCTCGTGAATCAGGCGCGGGCCAAGCTCCCTGACTGCCTCCTGCAAGTGCCGCCGCCCCTCGAGGGCTCGTTCGAGTGGTGCGAGCAGCCCGGGGCTGTAGCGGGCGAGAAGGGGATGCAGGCGACCGTTCAGCTCCGGGACGGCAAACGGTTCCGGCAGCCCTCCGAGCCAGCCGAGCAGCTCCGCCGTGACGAAGGGCAGGTCGCAGCCGACGACGATCACCGCCCGCCCCCCCGCCTCACGCAGGGCGGCGACGATCCCGCATAGTGGGTGGCGGGGCTCCTCCGGCTCGCGGAGGACTGGGGCCTCCAAGGCCGGCAGAGCCGTGTCCGGCTTCGCGACGACGATTACGTCGGCTCCCGCCTCGAGCCCCGCCGAGACCGAGTAGTCGATCAGCGGCCGACCGCCCAGCAGCAGCGACGGCTTGGCGCCGCCGACCCGCTCGCCCTGGCCCCCGGCCAGCACCGCGATCAGGGAGTCCACTCGAGGCATCCTCGCAGGCTGGACGGGCGCGTCCCGGTTAGCCTCGGGTCGCATGACCGGGAACCTGATCGAGCTCGACGAGGCGCGTCGCATCGTCGTCGAGAGCTGCGAGCCGCTGGGGACGGAGCAGGTGCCGCTCGCCGACGCGCTGGGCCGCTCGCTTGCCGAGGAGGTTCGCAGCGCGGTCGCGATTCCGCCCTTCGACAACTCGGCGATGGACGGTTTCGCGGTCCGCGCGGAGGACACGGCTGCGGCCGCGCCCGGGAGGCCCGTGCGGCTGTCGATCAGCGGGGAATCTCGCGCCGGCCATCCGGCGGAGCGTCCGCTCGGAGCGGGCGCGTCGATCAGGATCTCCACCGGTGCGGTGGTCCCCGACGGTGCCGACGCGATCGTGCGAATCGAGGACGCGACCGAACGCGAGGGAGCGATCGAGACAGAACGGCGGGTGAGATCCGGGGCGGACCTCCGGCGCGCTGGAGAGGACATCCAGCCGGGACAGCCCCTGATCGCCCCTCCTATGCCGCTCGGCCCGGCTGAGCTCGGAGTGCTCGCGTCGGTGGGCTGCGATCCCGTCCCCTGTCGCCGGCGCGCGCGCCTGGCCCTGGTCGGAACCGGTGACGAGCTGATCGAGCCTTCGGCCGAGATCGGCCCCGGCCAGATCCGGGACACCAACGGCGTCGCGGTCGGAGCGCTGGCAAGCCTCGCCGGCGCCGAGCTGACCAGCGTGAAACGGGTCGGGGACGACCGTGAGGCGACCCGCGAGGTCCTGACTGAGGCGATCGGGAGCGATGTCGCGGTGATTTCCGGAGGCGTCTCGCTCGGCGAGCACGACCACGTCCGTCCGGCGCTCGAGGAGCTCGGCGCCGTGCAGCTCTTCTGGGGCGTGGCCCTGCGGCCGGGTCGCCCGACCTGGTTCGGTCTCATGCGCGGCGGCCCGGCCGAGGGCGGCGGGCTTGTCTTCGGCCTCCCCGGGAACCCGGTGAGCGCCGTCGTCACCTTCCTGCTCTTTGTCGCACCGGCACTGCGCGCCCTCGCCGGCCTGGACCCGTTTGAGGCCCGAACCACTGCGACCCTCGAGGGTGGCTACGAGAAGCGCGCCGGCCGGGCGCACGCGGTCCGGGTCTCGCTGCGACTGGCCGAGGACGGATGGCGCGCGACCCCGACGCGTCCGGAGCAGGGCTCCCATATCCTCACTTCGATGCTGGGCGCTGACGCGCTGGCGATCGTCCCGACCGCGACCGAGCGTGTGGAGCCGGGCGAGCAGGTGGAGATAGAACCGATCCGCTGGCGCTAGGCCGATCCCCGTACGGACGCCGGAGCCGGCAGCCAGTACCAGGTGTAGTTCCTAGGCGCGGATCAAGTCGTTGGGGTTGAAGACGTATTTGCGGGCTGCACCCGAGTCGAAGTCCTTGTAGCCCTGGGGGGCATCGTCCAGCGTGATCACGGTCGCGTGCACGGCCTTGGCGATCTGAACGCGGTCGTTCAGGATTGCGTTCATCAGGCCGCGGTGGTAGCGCATCACCGGGCACTGGCCGGTGGTCATGCTGTGGGACTTCGCCCAGCCAAGGCCGATCCGGATCGACAGCGACCCGTGCTTGGCAGCGTCGTCTACCGCCCCCGGATCGCCCGTGACGTAGAGGCCCGGGATGCCAAGCTTGCCGGCGGCCTTGGTCAGGTCCATGATCGAGTTGAGCACATCGGCGGGCTCCTCGATCGCGGATTCCTCGCCGTGGCCGTGCGCCTCGAAGCCGACAGCGTCAACGGCGCAGTCCACCTCCGGGACGCCGAGGATCTGCTCGATCTGGTCCTTGGGCTCGCCCTTGGAGACGTCGACCGTCTCGCAACCGAACGAGCGCGCCTGCTCGAGGCGGCCGGGAATCAGATCGCCGACGATCACCACCGCGGCCCCCAGGAACTGGGCCGAGCAGGCCGCGGCGAGCCCCACCGGTCCCGCCCCGGCGATGTAGACGGTCGAGCCCGAGGTTACGCCCGCGCTGACACACCCGTGGTAGCCGGTGGGGAAGATGTCGCTGAGCATCGTCAGGTCGAGGATCTTCTCCATCGCCTGATCCTTGTCGGGGAACTTGAGCAGGTTCCAGTCGGCATAGGGGACCATCACGTAGTTGGCCTGGCCGCCGACCCAGCCGCCCATGTCGACGTAGCCGTAGGCCGATCCCGGGCGATCGGGATTGGTGTTGAGACAGACGCCGGTGTGACCCTCCTTGCAATTGCGGCAGCGGCCGCAGGCGATGTTGAACGGCACCGAGCAGAGGTCGCCTTCCTTGATGAACTCGACGTCGGGCCCGGCCTCGATCACCTCGCCGGTGATCTCGTGACCGAGAATCAGCCCTGCCGGCGCGGTCGTGCGCCCGCGGACCATGTGCTGATCCGAGCCGCAGATGTTCGTCGACACGACCCGCAGGATCGCCCCGTGGGGGGTCTTGCGCCCGACATTGTCGGGATGAACTCCGGGCCCGTCCTTCAGCTCCAACTCCGGGAAGTCGATGTTCTGTACCTCGACCTTGCCCGGCTCGATGTAGGCAACGCCTCTGTTGTCGGCCATGATGCTCCTCCGCTAGAACGCCGCGACCCCGGCTTCGGCAACCTCGTGGTCCTGCTCGACGCTGCCGCCGCTGACGCCGATCGCCCCGACGACCTGGTCGCCCTCCTGCAGGGGGATCCCGCCGGCGAAGATGATCAGCTGCCCCTGGTTGCTGGCGTCGATGCCGAACAGCGGCTGGTTGGGCTGCGCCAGCGGAGCCAGATCCTTCGTCGACATGTCGAAGGAGCGGGCTGTGTACGCCTTGTTCTGGGCGATGTCGATGGATCCCAGCCAAGCGCCATCCATGCGGGCAAACGCAGTCAGGTTGTTGCCCTCGTCGACCACGGCGATGTTCATCGGCACTCCGATCTCATCGGCCTTGGCGCGCGCCCCCTCGACAACCTTCTGTGCGGCACTCAGCGTCATGCTCTTAGCCACGGCTCCTCCTTTGCTCCCGGACTCCGACCACGCGGACCTACGGCACCCTACAGCGGGGCCCCGCTTGGGACAAGCTCTTAGACGCGGTACCGCCGTGGCTGCTTTGCATGGAAAGCGGTACCCCATTAGGTCGGAAGCACAGTCAGCGAGGCACCGTAGGATTGCGGCCGTGCCGTTCACGCTCAGGAACCTCAAGGAGGACTTGGAGGACGTCGGGTCCAGGTTCGACGGCCCGCCGGACCTGGAATTCCGCTTGGCGACCGAGGCGCTCGAGCTCGAGCAATCCGGGCTGAGCTACCAGCGCGTCCCGCCCGGCTGTCGCTTTCCGTATGGCCACACGCACAAAAAGCAGGAGGAGGCGTACGTGGTCGTGCGCGGGAGCGGTCGGATGAAGCTCGACGACGAGATCGTCGACCTCAAGGAGTGGGACGTGGTGCGCGTCCCCCCTGGTACGTGGCGAGGCTACGAGGCCGGGCCGGAGGGCCTCGAGATCATCGTCATCGGCGCGCCCAATCTCGGCGAGTCTCCACGCGAAGACGTCGAGGGCCAGCGCGACTGGTGGGCTGACTAGGCCATCCAGCTAAGCCACCTGGTTGTGGCTGCCTCGTGAGATAGCCGCTTTGGATCAAAAGCAGTAGTAGGTCTAGCCCAGTGCCGCACGGTCTCGCGGATCCGCGTCGGGTGGTAGCGAGAAACGAATCGGGTCCCCGCTACACGGGATACGAGCCGAGGCAGGTCAAGTCCTGGTCGGCGCTGGTAGGTTCGATACGTGGGCGTCGAGTTCCGGATCCTCGGTCCCCTGCAGGCACTCGTTGACGGCGCTGCGGCGTCGCTCGGGGGACGACAGCAGCGCGCCGTGCTCGCCCTCCTGCTCGCACAGGCGAACCAGACGGTGCCCGTCGATCGGCTGATCGACGACGTCTGGGACGAGTCCCCGCCGGAGACGGCGCCCAACCTGCTTCAGGGTTACGTCTCGCAGTTGCGCAAGGCGCTCGGCAAGGAAGTGATCGCCACCCGTGGGCGCGGCTACGCGGTCGTCGTTCCGAGTGGCGCCCTGGACCTTCACCGGTTCGAGCAGCGGGCGGAGGCCGGGATGGCCGAGTGGGCAAGGGGATCTGCCGCAAAGTGCTCGGCCGAGCTGACCGAGGCGCTCGCGCTCTGGCGCGGACCCGCTCTGTCCGACCTGGCCGATCTGCCGGGGATCGCACCGATCGCGGCCCGGCTCGACGCGTTGCGCCTCGCCGCCGTCGAGCACCGCATCGAGGCCGACCTGGACTGCGGCCGCGAAGACGCGGTCGCGGCGGAGCTCGACGCCCTGATCGCGGAGCATCCGCTGCGGGAGCGGCTGCGGGGACTGCGCATGCTGGCGCTCTACCGCGCCGGGCGCCAGGCCGAGGCGCTGGAGGCCTACCGAGCCGCTCGCGAAACGCTGGTCGAGGAACTCGGGATCGAGCCCAGCGAGGAGCTGGGAGAGCTCGAGCGCGCCATTCTCCGCCACGATCCAGACCTGCTCCGCCGGCCGGACGGGGCAGCGGTGGCGCCAGAGGCCCCCGCTCAGGCGAGGACCGTTCTGATCGCCGCCCTGGCGATGAGCTCGGTGCCAACGCTGGTCGCGCTGGGGGGTCGCTCGCCCGCCACCCGGATCGCGAGCTCGTGCTGGCCTCGACGGTCTCGAGTTCGGAGGACCTGCTCGAGGTGACGAAGCGCCTGCGAGAGGCGACCGCCCCACTCGGAGGAGCAGGGTGTCGTCGCCCGGGTCGCCGCCTTCACCTCGGTGGCCCCGGGGGCCGACCTGGCGCGGCTTGCCACGGAGCAGGACGTGGACATCCTGCTCGTCGATGCCCCGCAGGGGCTGCTCGAGGACGCTCGATTGCTATCGCTGCTCGATGACGCCCCGTGCGACGTCGCGGTCGTCGTCGGCGATCACTCCGAGATGAAGGGGCCCGTGCTGGTCCCCTTCTCCGGCTTCGAACATGACTGGGCGGCGGTCGAGCTTGGCGCGTGGTTCGCGCAAGCGCTCGACTGTCCGATCCAGCTCGCGGGACCGAGCACCGGCCCGGGAGGTCGCGACGCGAGCCGCCTGCTCGCCAGCGCCTCGCTCGTGCTGCAGAAGGCGCTTCGGCGTGGAGGCCGACCCGCTGATCGTCGAGCCCTCACCGGCAGCGCTCGTCGCCGCGGCCCGCGATGCAGGTCTAGTCGTCGTCGGTCTCACCGAGCGCTGGCGACGGGAGGGACTGGGCGGCGCTCGAACCGCCCTGGCCACGACTCCCGGACTGACCACGCTCCTGGTCCGGCGGGGCTTGCGGCCCGGAGGGCTGGCACCCCAGACCAGCGAGACCCGCTTCACCTGGACGGTTGGGCCGAGCGGCTAGCGCGCCCAGGGAGGCGGAGTCGCCTTTCGGCACGGCTGGCTGCCGGGGCCGGGGGAGGGGGCATCGGAGAGGAGACCCCCGAATGTCTGCTCGACCTCCGGCACGACCCTGACGAGCTGGAACGCCCGCCGGCCGCCCCCGCGACCGACTCGCTTCAGGTAGGTGTTGCGGACTGCCTGGCGGTTCCGGTCGAGGTGCACGGGGCTCGAGGGAAGGTCGAGCCTCACTCGCGCGAGCTCCTCGCGCAGCCGTTGACGACCATCCGACAGGTCGCCATCCGAGGCCTCGAGCCCGCGCAGCAGGCCCTCCATGGCGTCGTTGAAGGCCAGCGCGACCGGTGTTTCCGCATCCGAAGGCGGCAGCCCGGGGAATGCCTTCGTGAACGCTCGCCGGTAATCGCGCATCGCGGGTGTTGAGTTTGCCGGCGGGATGGACGACGCGCCGACGACCCCGGCGGGTGGGCCGGCGATGGGCACGAGGGCATTGGAGTCCTCGAGCACATATGTGCCGACGACCATCCGGGTCTCAGGCGAGCCGACCACGCGGGCGAGCGAGGGCAGAAGCTTGGGAGGCACGAAGGCCCCCCCAAACGTAAGCGCGGCGACGCCGTCGGCGCCCCGGAGAGCGTGGGCGACCTTCGGGTCGCCGAGGTCGATCGGCGCCGTGAAGCGCGCTGTCACCTTCCCGCCGAGGGCGCAGAACTCCGCGACGAAGGCCGCTTCCTCGTGCCACCCGACGGGTGTCGAGTCGGCGACGGTCAGCGGCGCGGCGCCATCCCAGCTCGCGGTAGGCATAGCTCCCAAGCCCCGCCACGTCCTGAGCTTCGTCGGTGTCGAAGCGATAGACGTTCGCGGCGGGGTGCCGCAGGGTGAGCCCCTGGGCACCCGACCAGGCCGGTATGAAGACCACCTCCGGGTACTTGCGGGCGAGCTCGCGGAACACGAGCGAGTCCGACTCGCCGATGGCGCCGACGACGGCGTCGACGCCCTCGACCTCGATGAGCCGACGCAGCCTCTTCGACGAGGATCGTGTGCTCGCTTTCTTCGGTGCACCCCCTGATCAGCTCGAGGTCGCGGCCGGCAGCCCGGGCGTCGGAGACGCCTCCGGACGGCTTCCCGTTCGTGAGGCGGGCAC
Organism: uncultured Solirubrobacterales bacterium; assembly: GCA_963728755.1. GTDB lineage: Bacteria > Actinomycetota > Thermoleophilia > Solirubrobacterales > 70-9 > DASUPK01. The sequence goes on from CAVSLI010000009.1 coordinate 16,487, forward strand.
CGCGCCGGAGCAGCGGCAGCTCGGCGCCGGCGAGCATCTGGTCCTCGTAGCCGGAGAAGAGCCCGCGACAGTCGGTGAGCAGGCCGATCCGCACCGGCTGCTCGCCGCCCGAGCAGCCCGCTGCGCCCACAGCGAGCGACACGACGGCCAGCAAACAAGCGACCCGGGAGAGATCAGCTCGCATAGGAGGTCACCCACACGCCGCCCGCGCCAACCGCGACCTCGCGTGGCCGCCCGCCCACGTCGATCTGGTCGACGACCTCGGCGCTGCCCGGGTCGATGCGTGACACCGTGCCGTCGATCGTGCTCGTCACCCACACCGAACCGGCTCCCGCGGCGACGCCGCTCGTGCCGCGGCCTGTGGTAATCGTCTTCGTGATGGTGTTGGTCTCCGGATCGATCCGCAACACGCGGTCGTCGAGTGGTGCAGTGACCCAGACGCCTCCCTCGCCCGCCGCGACCGTTCGCGGAATGAAGGGGAGCTTGATGGTGGCGAGGATGCGGCCGGTCCAGCGATCGAGCCGCCACATCCGCCGGTCGATCCCGTCGCCCAGCACCCACACCGACCCGTAGCCCATGGCAAGGTCGCGCTGGTTGATACGAGTCGTCTCGACCGAGGCCGGTTCTCGGTACGGGAGCGTGACGTTGCGGAGGATCCGAAGCTCTCCGGGGTCGGTGCTCAGCCTCTTGTCACCGAAGAGTCCCATCGACCAGAGGACACCCTCTCCTCCGGCGACGGTGCAGCTGTAGAGATCCAGCTTGCGCTCACGCACTCCGGTGACCGCGTCGTAGCGGGCAACCGTGCCCGGTGAAGACTTGCGTGAAGACTTCCGAGGTGTCCGAGACGACGTAGATCTTGCCGCCGAGCGCCGTGAGATCACGCGGCTGGCCAATCGAGTTGACGCGCCTCAGCTCGCCCGTGCTCGGCTCCAACGTCCAGAGCGCACCATCGCGGAAGTCACCCAGCCACACTCGACCGGCGCCCGTCGTGATCGCACCTGGATGCGCCGAGACGCGGTAGCGCGGTCGTGTCGCCGCTCACCGGATCGATCCCGACCACCGAACCAGTCGGCGGGGTCGGCGCTCCCTCACGCGGTGGCCAGGATCGCGGCCAGCGCGGCCGCCACCAGGACGAGCACGGCGGTGGCCGTGGCGACCGCAAGCCGCAGCCGGCGCGGCCTCACCGCGTCGAGTCCGAGCGCCGCGCTCGCGTCGGCTACGAGCTCTGCGCAGCTCGATTGACGCTGGTCCGGCTCCTTCGCCAGCGCTCGCGCGAAGACCGGGTCGATCGCGGCCGGAAGCGGCGAGTGGCGCGCCGACGCGGACGGCGGATCCTCTTCGAGGTGGGCGAAGAGGGTCGCGACCTCGGAGCGACGTCGGAAGGGAACCTCGCCCGTAAGGCACTCGAACAGCATGCAGCCGAGCGCGTAGACATCCGCGCGGCCGGTGATCTCGTCGCCGCGGATCTGCTCCGGCGAGACGTAGTCGACGGTCCCCATCAGTTGCCCGTCGGCCGGGCCCTGTTCGGACGCGCTCTGGGTGAGGCCGAAGTCCGCCAGATAGCAGTGCTCGCGCCCCCCCTCGCGATCGAGCAGGACGTTGCTCGGCTTCACGTCTCGATGGACGAGCCCATGCCGGTGGGCGGCGTCGAGCGCGTCCGCGATCTGCTCGAAGATGGCCACCGCCCGTGCGGGATCCAGGGCTCCCTCGCGCCGCAGGAGCGCCTTCAGGTCTCCGCCCGGCACATAGCGCATTGCGATGAAGAGCCGACCGTCCTCCTCTCCCGCCTCGTAGATCGGGATCACGTTCGGGTGGTCGAGGCTGGCGGCGAGCCGTGACTCGCGAAGCAGCCGCTCCCTGAATCTCTCGTCCTCGGCGACGCTCGCGGCGAGCACCTTGAGCGCGACCGGGCGACCGAGGCGAACATCCCGCACCAAGAAGACCTCGCCCATCCCCCCTCGCCCGAGCAACTGCTCGAGCCGGTAGCCCGCGAGGTCGGCCCCTACGCTCCTATCGAGCGGATCGATGTTGTTCCTCCTCCACTGGGAGCCTTACCGAGAGGGCCCCCGGTTGCAATCCCCGTTTTTGGAGGAGAGGCGGGCGAGCGAGCCGACCGACTGGGGGTGTACGCGGTCGAGCTTGCTCGCCAGTGCCATGAACAGTTGAGCGGTCGTGAGGGCCTCTCCGCCCGCCTCGTGCGGGCGGTGAACCGGGAGGCCGATGGCCGACGCCGCTTCCGAGAGCCCCGGCGGGATGTCCGCGGGCGACCAGGACCGATCACCATCCGCGGGCGCGCGCGGGCGGCACCCACGCGGCCAGCACGGCGGTATCGAGCGCCTGGCCGTGCAGCCGCAGCCCGACCCTCTCGAAGACCGCGGAGAGGAAGCCCGTATGGCGCGATGCGCCGTGGGCGACGAGGATCCGGCCCGTCAGCGCCTCGACGATCGGCTCTAGCGCCATCCCTCCCGGTCCGATCGTCGCCTCGAAGGACTTCCCGATGATCGCCTTCCCCCATTCCACCGGCACGCAGGCGACGGAGACGAGCTGATCACGGCGCGGGTCCTGACCGGTGGCCTCGAGGCCGAGGACCGCAAACGACGCCTGGCGCCAGGGAAGGGAAGAAGCAGGCGGCGCCGTCCGCAGGTAGCCCTCCACGACTTCGGACTGACGTTCCAGGACGGCCATCACGCGAACGCGCGTCCGGCGACCAGCCCGCGCGCGAGCTTGTTCTGGACCGCCCGGACCTCCCTCAGGGCATCCCGCAGCCGGCGACGCCTTGCCGGCTCCAGTGCCCTGGGGTCGAGGTAGTCGTCCGGCTCGATCCCGCGCTGGATCTGATCGACTTGGTGCTCGAGGCGCAGGCTCTGGAAGAGCTCGAACGCCTCGCCCAACGAGCGCGCCGAGTCGCCGTCGAGCGTGCCCGCGGCGTCGGCGGCGCTGAGCCGCTCCGGCGTCGAGGCGGCGGCGATCGCCCCGGCGGCCAGGCTCGCGTAACGGGCGATCGACGTCACCGGGAGCAGGCCGCCGTGCTTGATGTCGAGCCGACCACGGTGCTCACCGGAGCGCTCGAGGACGAAGTCGCGCAGCCGGCCGACGGAGGGCTTGTTGCCCAGGGCCAGCCTCAGCATCAGGCGAAGCAGTCCGCGCTTTTCGGCGGCAGCCTCGAACTCATTCGCGAAGGGCGAAGGCGCCCCCGCCGTGATGGAGGATGCGACCGTCCAGAAAAAGCGAGATCACGATCAGTCCCTTGTCCTTCTCGGGATCGCTGATGGACTCGCGGATCAGCCGCCGCCACTCGCTTGTCGGTCGCACGAACAGATCGCCACCCGCACTCGCCCCGCGCTCGTCGGCGGTCAAGCCGCACCGCGCGAGGGCGCCGCAAACCCGTGAGCCCAGCAAGAGCATGTAGCTCTTCGCCTCTTCGTCATCCTCGTCGCCGTCCCATGCCAGGGCGGAGTCCACATCCGATCCGAGGGCGGGCTCCCGTCGTCCGTAGCTGCCGAGCGCGACCCAGCTCAGCGGGCACGGGGGTGGACCCAGCTCCGAGACGCAGAGCTCAATCGCGCGCCGGGTGAGCGAGTCGGCGAGTTCCGAGATGATCGCGCTCGCCTGGGCAGGTCCGGCCTGGACATCGTGCAGCGACACAGCGGTCGTGCGAAGTGCGCGTGCCACCTCCTCGAGCTGGTCGAAGTCCTGTGCGTCGGGGATCGCAAGGCCGGCACGAGCGGCAACCTTCGCGGCCGAGACTGCTCGTCGCAGAGCGATGGGGAGTGGGGACCCCGGAGCGAGCGGGTTCTCGTTGACTTCGCTGCTAGCCACCTCGGAGCCCGGCGAGACCGGGTCCCTTCGGGGCGTCTGCAAGGCGAGCGGCGGTACCAGGGCGGCTGTGGTGGACATGTGCTCCCCTTCTGCGTGGCGGATTGACCCGCCGAAGGTCGCTCACGACGCTTGAGGCACACTGGAAATCCGCTGGATTCGCTACCTAGAAACCGGCCATGAAGCAGTCGATATTGGCCGGCAGCGCGGCCGCGATAATCAGTCGGGCGGTGGGGAGGACTAGCAGCGCGACCGAGAGCTCAACCCGAAGGCCGCGGGTTCGAATCCCGCCCCGCTACTACACGAAAGGCCCGCGGAGATAGCCGCTACGGCGCCTTCATCGGTCGCTTCTCTAGCGGCGATAGAGTTGGCGGCTTGCCTGCCCCGGTGCTTCTTGCCGTGGATGAGCCCGACGCGCTGCGGGATGTCGCGCGGGAGTTACGCGATCGCTACAGCCGGGATTACCGCGTCATCTGCGAGCGATCGCCGCAGGAGGCGCTTGCCAACCTCGAGGGGCTTGCGACCGCCGGAGAGGAGGTTGCCCTGGTGCTCGCCGGACATGCGCTCCCCGGGATGCCCGGGAGCGAGCTGCTCGCTGCTGCGCGTCGTTTTCACCCGCACGTGAAGCGCGGCCTTCTGATCGCATGGGGCGGCTGGGGAGATCAGGCGACGGGCGAGGCGATCCTCGACTCGATGAGCCACGGCCGGATCGACTACTACGTGCTGAGGCCGTCCGAGCCACCGGATGAGCTCTTCCATCTGGCGATCTCGAGCTTCCTGCTCGAGTGGGCGCACGAACGAGGTACCGCTCCACACACCATCTACATAGTTGGCGAATCTTGGTCCGGCAGGGCCTATGAGCTGAGGCGTCTCCTCGGCCGCTGTGCGATTCCGCACTCATTCTGCCTCGCGGACTCCCGCGAGGGTCGCGCCCTGGTCGCCGAAGCCGGCGTCGACCCGAAGTTCCCCCTCGTGGTCTTCCCGAATGGCAAGGTGCTGGCAGACCCGAGTAACGCCGAGCTCGCGGACCCGGCGGGGGTGGTGGTGGAGGCGGAACGGAACGATTTCGAGCTCGTGATAGTCGGCGCCGGTCCGGCCGGTCTCTCGGCAGCCGTCTATGGCGCCTCGGAGGGGTTCAGCACGCTGGTCGTCGACGAGGGCGGGATCGGAGGCCAGGCCACCTCCAGTTCGCTGATTCGCAACTATCTCGGCTTTCCGCGAGGCGTCAGCGGACGCCGTCTGGCCGAGCAAGCGTACGAGCAGGCGTGGGTCTTCGGGGCCAGCTTCGCCTTCATGCAGAGGGCGACTGAGCTTCGTCGCGAGAATGATCGCCTCATCGTGAGCCTCTCCGAGGGGGGACGCGTGGGTGCTCGCGCGGTTGTCCTCGCCACCGGCGCGACCTATCGCCGCCTCGGGATTCCGGCGCTTGAAGCCCTGAATGGCGCTGGCGTCTTCTACGGCGGCCTAGCTTCCGATGCGGCCGCCATGGCCGAACAGGATGTCTACGTCTTCGGAGGCGCGAACTCGGCTGGACAGGCCGCGCTCCACCTCGCTCGCTACGCCGGGCGCGTCACGCTGGTGGTGCGTGCACCGTCGCTCGCCGCCGGGATGTCGCACTACCTCGCGCGACAGGTGGAGACGACGCCGAACGTGCAGATTCGCCTCGGAACCGAGATCGTGGGCGGCGGAGGCAACGGATGGCTCGAGCACCTTGTGCTTCGCACCGGGGCGAACGAGGAGACGGTCCGCGCCGACGGACTCTTCCTGATGATCGGAGCTCGCCCCCACACCGACTGGCTCCCCCCGGACCTGGCCAGAGATTCGCACGGCTTCGTTCGGACCGGAACGGACCTTCATGCCGACCAAGAGTGGCCGCTCGAGCGCAGTCCCCTTCGTTTCGAAACGAGCATGCCGGGCGTCTTCGCGGCTGGCGACGTGCGCCACGGGTCCGCGAAGCGAGTGGCGTCTGCCGTTGGAGAGGGTTCGATCGCGATCCAACTGGTGCACGGCCTCTTCGTGGCTGAGCGACTGCATCCGCGGGGCCGCCCCGCCCGTCGCGCCCAGCCGAGCCCGAAGGTCGTTGCGCCGACGAAATCATCCGACGACTGAAGATGGTGATGCGACGACCGCACTCGCACGGGCCCGTGCGAAATTGAGGTGTCGGAGGAGAACCATCGAGGTATCGAGAGCGTTGAGGCCTTCTGGCCATGCTCGACCAGGACGTAGTCTGGGGATCTCCGGGCATCTCCCCTGGTTGCTGTGCAGCAGGAGAACGTTGATGCCGTTCGGCGAGGCACTCACGTGTCTATGTTGGAAAACATGCGGATCACGCTGCTGCGCAACGCCACTCTCGTTGTCGAGGGTGCTGAACAAAGGCTGGTTGTAGATCCGTCGTTGGCGCCGCCGAGGCGGTGGCCTCCGCTGTCGTTGATCAGGTCACAGCCAGCTCTCAACCCAACGGTGCCGCTGGCTGAGGGGTCCCGCGAGCAACTCGCTGCAATCACGGGAGCCCTCGTCACGCACTTCCGCTTTGGTCACGCCGACCACCTCGATTCCGAAGGCAAGCATCTGCTCGCCCGCTCGGGCGTCCCCACTGCATGTCAGCCGGCTGACGCCCCGGCGCTGCGCCGGGCGGGGATCGATGCGCATCCCGTTGCTCACGATCAGACCGTCCGCCTCCTCGGCGGCGAGTTGCGGTCCGTGCCCGCCCTACACGGCCGCGGGCTGGTTGGCCGGCTGATGGGAGCCGGCGTCGGGTTTCTTCTCCGACTCCCTGGCGAACCGACCCTCTATCTCTCCGGGGACACGGTCCTGACCGACGAGGTGCGCGCAGTGCTGGAACTCGAGCAACCCGACATCGCCGTCCTGCACGCTGGCGGCGCGCAGCTCGACATCGGCTCCCCGATCCTGATGACGCTGGACGAGCAGCTCGAGTTCGTCCGTCTCGCGCCAGGCCGTGTGATCGCAGTTCACCTCGAGGCACTGAACCACTGCGGAATCACGCGAACAACGCTGCATGACGCGCTGACCGCGGCCGGCCTCTCGGATCGTGTCGACGTTCCGGCCGATGGACAGACGATCCCCGTGCCGAACAGCGCCTGAAGTGGGGGTTGCGGGCCACCCTGGGCGGTCGGATACTCCCGCGCGTGAAACGCCTGCTCGTGATCGCCGTGGCAGTCGCGCTCGTGGCGGGCTGCGGCGGCTCGGGCGACTCCACCGGCTCAACGGTTCGGGAGGTCGCGGTTCCTGACGTCACGGGTAAGCCTGTGCCCGAAGCACGTGCCGCGATTGAAGACGCCGGACTTAGGCCAATCGTGCAGGTAGTAGCGATTGACGAGTTTGATGAGCCCGTTGGCAGGGTCCTGTACATGGACGAACCTGGCGGAAGCAAGCTTCGTGAAGGCACCACGGTCGGCATTTGGGTGACTGGTGGTTCCGCTGAGCCCGCTTCGGAGCCCGCCGCGCCGACTCCGCCCCACCTGCGCCGTCAGCGATACGACCGTGCGGTCGCAGCACTGGACCGGAAGTGCAACGAGGACTCGTCGCTGATCGTCCGCGAGATCATGAAGGCGCAGGACTTACTCCAAGAAAGGGGCCAATACGAATCGCCGACAAGCATCGCCACCCACGTGAACCGTTCCGATCCCGCAGGGCGACCGGTGACCAACTGCTCGGACATATTCGCGGCCCACGTCACGCTGCGGCAGGGCCATTAACCGTGGTCGGCGCTAATCCAGGTCGTCAATCTCGCCCTGGTACTGGGCCATGCCGCGGGCTAGGCCCTCTCCAATCAAGGCGTTGATGACACCCAGGGACTCGATGATCTGATCGGCCCGTACGAGGCGGCGAGCGAACTCCTCGTCGGCGCGGAGCGCGGCGATCTGCTCCTCACTGCCACGCAGCAGGGCGAAGCCCTGCAAGTCGCCGCCATGCGGCTCCAGGAGTGCGACCTCGAAGTCCTCGATCTTGCCGTCTCCCTGGAGCCCTCCCCAATACTCGACGCTCTCGTTGAATACCTGGAGGGCGCGCTTCTCGCGTCCGCGCACCACCTGACCCCACCCGATGAACAGTGCGGCATCAGCCATTTCTCTTTCCCCTCTTGATCGACCTGCGTGGTCCCCCCGGACCCTACTTTGGCCGGGGGCACACGGCAAGTCCAATGGGTAACGCTCAAGAAGCTGCTCCGAGCGGGATCGGCCCGGATATAACCCGAGTGCACGGTAATACTGCGGCATGGCCGCCACCGACGAGCCGCTGCCGGGTTGGGCCCTCGAGGCGGAGGACGCCGGGCCGACGCCGCTGCAATCCAACTGGCCGAACCCGGTCACGCGCGACTGGGCTTGGGGTGGCTCGAGCGGCCGGGGAGTTCGCGTCTGCGTGGTGGACAGCGGGATCGACGCGGATCACCCGCTCGTCGGGCGAGTGGAACGATCCGTCTTCGTCTCGCGGGGAGAGGGCGGTCAGGAGCGAGTCGTAGAAGACAGCGAGGGAGACACCAGCGGCCACGGAAACGCCAGCGCTGCCATCATCCGTTCGCTCGCGCCGGACTGCGAGCTCGGCAGCGTCCGCGTCCTGGGGCACGCCATCCAGGGCACCGGCGACGACCTGATCTCCGGGCTCCGCTGGGCGATCGATCAGGGATATGACGTGATCAACCTGAGCCTCTCGACGACCCATCGGCGGTTCATCGAGCGCCTCCACGAGCTCGCCGACCGCGCCTACTTTCGCCGTTCGACGCTGGTCTGCTCCGCGCACAACATGCCAGTCGACTCCTGGCCGTGGAGGTTCGCCTCGGTCGTCTCCGTCGCTGGACATGCAGGCGGAGACCCCGAAGACTTCCGCTACAACGCCGACCCGCCCGTCGAATTCCTCGCGGCGGGAGAGGACATCGAGGTGGCCTGGACCGAGGGCTCAACGGTGACTGCCAGCGGCAACTCCTTCGCCACTGCGCATTTGAGCGGCATCTGCGCACGGATTCTCGGCAAGCATTCCGCGCTGACTCCGTTCGAGCTGAAAAGCGTCCTCTACCTCACCGCGACCAACGTGGGTGGGGGATGAGCTCGCAGCAGCCGCTGCTCGATTCGATCGCCGAGGTGGCACGTGCGATCTTCGGCGCCAAGGCGGCGTCGATCATGCTCCACGACGCGGACGCGGGTGAGCTGGTCTTCGCGGCCGTCGCCGGCGAGGGATCGGAAACCCTGATCGGGCACCGCATCCCCGAAGCAACCGGAGTCTCGGGCTGGGTCTTCTCGGCGCGTCAGCCGGTCGTGATCGAGGACGTCGCCAAGGACCCGCGCTTCAGTGACGATGTGGCCCAAATGACGGGCTATATGCCGAAGGGGCTGATGGCCGCTCCCCTGCTCCGGGATGAGCGCGTGCTGGGTGTGCTCTCCGTCCTCGACCGGCCGAAGCGCGCCGGCTTCAGCCTGATGGAGATGGATCTGCTCGGGCTGTTCGCGAACCAGGCCGCGATCGCCCTGGAAAGCGGCAGTGGCAGGTCGGGCACGGGTCAGCTCGCGGAGCTCGAGGCCAGGCTCGAAGGTCTCGACGGCGAGCGCAGACGGCAGGCCGAGACTCTGCTCAACGCCCTCGCGGAGCTGCTCTAGAGGCAGAACGAGCCGGGACGCGATGCGTCCCGGCTCGCGAAGACCTGGCGTCGCTAGCGCCTGCGGCCCTTCTCCAGATCGTCCTCCGCCTCAGGCCCGCGCTTCTTGCGGCCCACGCCTTCCTCCTCGACGTCGAACCTCCTCCTATGGCCCTCGACCTCCGGGGCCTCCTCCTCGATCGACTCCTCGCGATCGAGATTCTCCTCTGGACGCTCTTCCATTCTCCCCATCCCTTTCTTTCGGTGGGCGCCGGCGGCCGGATGCCTCCGGTACGCCGCCTTCGAGTCATCGTAACCCCTGCAACGAGACCTGTGCAGTGATCTCGATCACACGGCGTCCGACCCCAAAACGGACTGCCTGGAGGGGTGCGTCAGTGCGAGCCGGCCGCGCGCGGTCTCGACGAAGGCCCCGCTCGCCGGTGCAGAGGAGAGCGCCTCGAGGAATGCCTCGCCCCGGATCCGGTAGAGGCGAGAGCTCTGTAGCGCCGTGACCGTCGCAGTGCGCGACGACCGCGCCAGCAGCCCGATCTCCCCGAAGGCGCTGACCGGCTCCATCGTGCGGATGTGGCGTTCGGGACCGCCGGCCTCGCCCCGCGCAGCGATATCGACGCTCCCCTCGATCAGCACATAGAAGGCGTCCGCCGGCTGCCCCTCGCGGACGATGGCGCTCCCGGCGGGCACGCCAACCTCCCTGGCCTCGGCGGCGAGACGCTCGAGCGCCGTCCGCGAGGCCGACTCGAAGATCGCCACCTGCTCGAGTGCCGCGAGCCGCGGTTCGAGGCCGGCGATGCGGGCCTGGGCGCGGACGTCGAGGCGCCGTAGCGTCGGATAGGCGCCCAGAGCGAATACTGGGAACACCAGCCCCGCCGCGAGCAGGGCGCCGTCCAGGCCGATCAGGTCGACTACGGCCGGGGTGAGCAGCGTCCCGAGCCCGATGGCGCCGATGGTGACCGAGTCGAAGACCCCGAAGACGCGCGCGACCAGGTTCGGCGCCAGTACACGCTGCAGGGCGGTGATCGCGAGGACGTCCACCACCAGCGTCCCGGCGCCGCGAACGATCTGGAGCATGAACGCGACCGCGGGAGCGTGAACCACGGTGAGCAGGGCGGTCGGCGCGCAATAGGCGATCAAGCCGGCCACAACGGCGCCGCCGAGCCGCCCGGACTGCGAGAGGCGGTGGATCCCGGTCGCCGCCACCACTCCGCCGATCCCCAGCCCGACGAGCAGGTAGGCGAAGCCATCCCCGCCCGTTCCGAGCTTGGACTGGGAGACGTCGACGTACAGGACGACGTCGGTCCCGTAGATGAAGCTTGCGGCGGCACAGAACGCGACCAGCCAGGCGACCGAGCCCGACTCGGCGATCGTTCGCAGACCGACCGAAAGCTGTCGCGCCAGCCCCGCCTCGCCACCCTCGGTGACGTCGCTGGGGGTACTGCGCTGGCCGATCCGGGTCACCAGCAGCGCCGAGACGCCGAAGGTGAGGGCATCGGCCGCGAAGGCGAGTGTCGGTGAGCCGAGCGCGAGGAGGATGCCGCCCAGGGCGGGTCCGACGATCACGACCAGGTTCTCGATCGTCGCGTTGAGGGCGTTAGCGGCGGCGAGCTCGTCCTCGCCGGCGACCTCAGGGATGGTGGCGCTGACTGCGGGGAAATAGACCGAGTTCGCGACCGTGGTGACCACGGCGAGGACGAGGGCGAGCACGACGGGACCATCGAGCGCGGCCGTCAGCGCAAGCCCCGCCTGGCTGGCGAGGCAGACGATGTCCGAGGTTGCCATCAGCCGGATGCGCTCGAAGCGCTCGGCGATCACTCCGGAGTAGGGCCCCACCAGCGCCATGGGGATGAAGCGTGCGAGGCCGGCGGCCGCGACCCAGGTGAGTGACCCCGTCCGCTCGTAGACGAAGGCCACGAGGGCGACGTTGTACGCCCAGGACCCGGTGGCGGAAACCAGCAGAGCGCCGAGGAGCAACCGCAGGTCCCTGTGGCGGACGACGCGGCCATAGCCGGTCCTGTCCGCGTACCGCCCCAAGCGCTCTCCCACCGCCCCCATCGGGTGGGTCAGGAGCCCTTCAGCCGCGTCAGCCCCATGTCCTCCTCCGACATCGCCCACGCAGTATCTCGCGGCGGGTGTCGCTTTCCTTGCAGAGCGGCACTCAGCTGGCCGGGATCTCGCGTTCGCGTGAAGGTGAGAGTCGCGGGACTGGCTCAGCCGAACCACTTCGGGAACAGGAGGGACGTACTGACCGAGCCGAGTAGGGTTGCGTCAGCGAGGGACCCCTACTAATGCGTTTCCTTCGAAGATTCACGGCAATCCTCGTTGCCGTCGTGGCTTTGACCCTCCCCGCGAGCGCCAGAGCACTGGAGCTTCAGCAAGTCGGGACCTTCAGCTCGCCCGTCTACATGACCTCCCCGCCGGGGGATTCACGCCTGTTTGTAGTCGAGCGGGCCGGCCGGATCCAGGTGATTCACGACGGCGTTGTGACGCAGTTCCTGGACATCCACATGCTGACGACGACCGACGGCGAGCGGGGACTGCTCTCGATGGCATTCGACCCCAACTACGCGACCAACGGTCTCTTCTACGTCGACTACACCGGGGACGGGCCGAATTCAGGCGGCTCCCTCGGTGACATCCACATAGATGAGTTCCACGTCAGCTCAGATCGCAACGTCGCCGACCCAGCAACCCGCCGAACGGTGATGGTGATCTCCCACAGCAGCGCTAGCAACCACAACGGCGGCCAGCTCCAGTTCGGCAAGGACGGCCTGCTCTACGTCTCGGTGGGGGAGGCGGGGAACGGGGCGAATGCCCAGACGCTCGCCAACCCGCTCGGAAAGATCCTGCGCATCGATCCTCACGGAGCCGGGCCGGGCGCTCACGGCGTTCCGGCGTCTAATCCGTTCGTGGGGACTGCAGGGGCCGTGCCGGAGGTATGGAGCCTCGGGCTCCGAAACCCCTTCCGGTTTTCCTTCGACCGCCTCACCGGGGACCTGATCATCGCCGACGTCGGCGCGGGCTCGTTCGAGGAGGTCGACTTCAGCCCGACCGCCTCCGGGCTCGCTCGGGGTGCGAATTTCGGATGGCCGACATGCGAGGGCTTCACCGGGCCCAACTGCGGCGGGCCCACCTTCACCGCACCAGTCTTTGCCTACCCGCACGCCGATCCCGGCGGCGACAACCCCTTTGGCTGCGCGATTATCGGCGGCTACGTCTATCGCGGCACGCAGATCCCCGAGCTTGCCGGCCGCTACATCTACACCGATCTCTGCACGGGTGAGCTGCGCTCGATCCAGCTTGGCTTGCCCCTCGCGAGTGCGGATCACTCCGAGGGCGTCCCACTGCTGAACAGCCCGCATTCATTCGGCGAGGACGCGAGCTGCGAGCTCTACGTGACCGACGGAGACGCCGTGGACAAGATCGTCGGCTCGGGGTCGTCGGCCGCTCCGGCATGCCCATCGAAAACCATGGCCCTCGAACCCATGACCCTCAAGCTCGCGGCAAAAAAGCAACCGCTGAGAAAGAAGCTCAAGTTCTTCGCCACCGCGAGCGCCGATTCCACCCTGGTCGCGAGGGGCAAGGCGATCAAGGAGACGGCGAAGGTGCTGGCGGCGAACCAGAAGACCAAGGTCAAGGTGAAGCTGAAGCGAGCGAAGCGCAAGCGGCTTCAGAAGAGGCTTGACGAGAAGGGCAAGGCCAAGGTCACGGTCAAGGCCACGGCAACGGATCAGAGCGGTGCCACTGCAACCGACCAGATCAAGGTGAAACTGAGATGAGCGGCCGGTCCAAGCAACGCCCTGGGAATCGGGACTCAGGCACTCCAGGAAAAGGGAGCCGAGTGCCCGTTCTTACCGTCTTGGGATAGGTCGTGTCCGAACGCGCGCACCCGAGCGCGGGTCGCGCGCGCGATCGTCACCGTGGGGTTGGGAGTGATGGTCATCCCCGTGAGGGTGGCGACCTCAGTCCCATTGGGGGGGACGTAGTCCTCGATCTCGATATCGAGTCGCTCGTCCATGCGCACCCGGTGGAGGCGTCCGTCGTCGGCAAACTCCATCGGACCGCGTTCGATGCCTAGAACCTCGCCCACCAGCGGGGAAAGGTTGGCCGGGGGCCCGCCGAGTTGGCCAGAGAAGACCGCCTGAAGCTTTTCCGCCTGATCGGGGGAGGCTGCCTCGTCTACGAACAGACCGACGCGCCATCCCCCCTCGCTCATGATCTGCGGTGCGTCTACGAACAGCGCGATCGAGAGTCCGGAGACGTCAACGTCCTCGATCTCGCCCTTCGAGAGGTGGTACACGAAGGTCACATGGCACCGCTCCTCATCCGCGGGCAGGGTGGTTGCGGAAACGGTGCATGGACAGACCAAATCGCAATTGCAGTTCTCGAAGTAGGTGCCCTCAAGTCGCCAGCTCATTCCGCTCTCCTTCGCATGTCTTGGAGGACCGCAAGGTACTCCTCAGGTGCGCCAATAGATGTTGTCGCTCGCGGTCTTACCTCTCGGCAGAGGAAGCGCGAGCAGGACGCACTCGCAGGGCCTGTTCGCCACCCCTGACGAGGGCCTGAACCGGTAGGGGTACACGAGCGATCCTCAGCGCTCTGCGACGATCCGCGTCACAGCCTGGTCGACCGTCGGATACGCAACATCGAGCATCGAATCTCCTGGGGTTGTAGCGAGAACGTCACGAACCAGGCCAACGCCTCGGGCGATCACCAGCCGGGTGCCATCCGCCTCCAACTCTCGCGCCAGTTGATCCAGGACCTGGGCGGCTGTCACGTCGATGAAGGGCATCGTCTCCGCATCGAGGACGATTGTGTGGACGTCAGCGCGCCGGGACACGCTTCGGACCTCGGTTGCAATCGGTCCGGCATTGGCAAAGAACAAGCCGCCCTCAACCCGCAATACAGCGATGCCCTCCACCCGCCGATTTTCCGGATGGCGATCGAGATCTGAGAAATGACCGCTCGGCCCGGGGGCCCTTCCGAGCTCAGCCACCGGTGGCCGTGAGGCGCGGTAGAGCAGGAGCAGCAGCGAGATCAAAACTCCGATGAACAACCCGGTCAGGGTGCCGAAGATCATCACCCCGAGCATCGCGACGACGGCCGCGACGAAGTCCGCGCGAGCCGCGAAACCGTAGGCTCGGCCGAGCCGCCTGCTGTAGACGCGGTAGAAGTCCCGAAGCGCCGGGAAGTCGATCAGGTCGATCAGCGCGACGATCACCACGGCCGCCAGGGTCGCAACCGGCAGGCTCTCGAAGTAGCCGGTGAACAAGAGCAGGGTCAGCAGGGTCAGACCCGCGACGATCAGGCCGACGAGTTGGGTCCGCCCGCCGGCCGTGCTGTTCACCGCCGTCTTCGAAAGGCTCCCGTTGACAGCGAATCCGCCGCAGAAGCCTGCGCCGAGGTTTGCGGCCCCGAGGCCGATCAGCTCGCGGTTTGGGTCGATCTCCCGGTTTTCTCGTCGTGCATACGTCTTTGCGGTGCCCAGGGTTTCGGCAAAGCCGACCAGCATCACTCCCAATGCTGCGGCAACGAGGCCTCCGAAGCGGTCCAGACTGACGTCGGGGAGGGCCACCGAGGGGAGGCCGGAGTGGATCGAGCCCACAAGCGGAACCCCGTGGGCGCCGAGGTCGAGGAGCTCGACGGCGCCGATTCCCAGGAGCACGGCCACCAGAGCCCCTGGAATCGCCGGAACCAGTCGAGGAAACCCGAGCAGCACCGCCAGAGACCCGACCCCGACCAGGAACGTGAGGCCGTGGGTCTCGTCGATGTTGATCAGAAAGTCCCAGACCCTCTCGAAGAAATCGCCAGTGCCGGACTCGATTCCGAACAGCTTTGGGACCTGGCCGGCCATGACGGTCAGGGACAGGCCCACGATGAACCCCGTGAGCACGGGTACGGAGATGAAGCTCGCCAGGAACCCGAGGCGCAATAGGCCGGCGACCAGTGCGGCGACCCCAACGCAGATGGCGAGCGCAGCCGTGGTTGCGACGAACGTATCTCCATCGCCCGCAACGGCGTTACCGACGATCGCCGCTGACAGGGCTGCCACAGCGGCCGATGGCCCGGCGATCAGCTGCCGGGAGCTACCGAACGCCGCGTACAGAACCAATGCCGGCGGTGCCGCGTAGAGGCCGACGACTGGTGAGACCCCCGCGATCGTGGCGTAAGCCAAGGCCGAGGGCACGAGCACGGCCCAGACCGTCAGCGCCGCAACGACATCGGCGCGAATCCAGTCGCGCTGGTAGTTCCTCAGAGATGGAAATACGCGGTTCAAACCATGCACTGGAAGTCTGGAACCTGCGCCTCCAGCATCTTCCTGGGGCAGGCGTTCTGCGTGGGATGCCGCTCTATTCAGGCGGCTGCTTCTGCGGATCGTCCTTCCGGGGAAGGGGAGGCCGCCGAAGCGTCGCTCCCCCGGGCGAGCGACGCGCCTCGAGCAGAGTCAGCGAGGTTCCGTCTCGGTCGGCTCGGCGGGACTAACCGCCCCGGCTGCGGGCGCGTAAATCGTCTGGTGACCGTCATCCCAGCGAATGCGATAACGAGCGGAAGGTGCCTCACCCACCACCTCTTCAACGACACCGGTCCGAGGCGACCGCTCGGTCGACTCCGCCTCAACCTTGATTCGATTCCCGACCTTCAGCTCCATGTCTTCACCTCCGATTCGCCTCATACACGTGTTACCACCAATCGCCACCTCAACGCCGGCTCGCTTGGTCAAATGAGCTTCGATTCAGGTGGCCGTCCGAAGCGGAGAGCGGAAGCCGCCGCTCTCTAGCGCCGTTCGTTGCGGAACATGGCGAGCGCGTGCGCCCCTGCGGGGTGTGCGCGAAACTCCAGTACGACCTCGGCCATTGCCGCCGGCAGCTCCTCGGGTTGCGGCAGTGGCACCCCGTACTCGGGCGGCATCAAGACCGACGCCGCCAGCGCGGCGAAGGTCAGGTCGGCGGCGGTGAACCGCTCGCCGCACAGGTATGGCCGGTCGTCGCTGAGCCGCGTTGCAACGGCGTCGAAGACCATCCGCACCTGGGCCTTGGACCGTGCCGCCGTAGCCGCCGTGATGTCGAGGAAGCGATCGATCACGCGTGTCATCGCCGGATAGGCCGCCGCAAGCGTCCGGCGCTCCCAGGTGGGGACGCCTGTGCACCCGTAGGCAATTGCGAGATCGCGACGTCCGCGCAATTCGTTGTACATCCACCTTCGCCCATGGGGTCCGAGGTTTGTGTCGAAGTCGCGTTGCAGCGACCGAACCTCTGCGGCGGCGCCCGGATCGTCCGGGTACAGCCGCCGACCCGGCGGCGCATTCGCGTCGGCCTCATCGACGATGTCGGCCGAGTCGGCCAGCACCCGATCGCCGCACACGAGCACCGGGACGGTCGTCCCACCTCCGGCGCGGCGCACAGCAAGCCAGTGGATGAGCTGCAGGTGGGCCCGCTCTCGGTACGGGACGCCCGCGCGATCCAGCGCCCAGCGAGCCTTTTCGCAGTAGTGGCTGATCGGAATCGTGATCAAGACGCACGGCTGGTCGCGGGGGCTCATTGGACTAGATCATGCTCATCGGGCCGCGAGGTGCCTCATTGCGACCCTCCGCAGCAACCGCTTCTACAGACGCTGGGCGCGCGGTTATCTCAACAAACTTCGGCCGTCTCAGACATGCGCGACAGAGAGCGACTTCTGCACAGCGGCGACCTCGTGGAATGCATCGCGCAGGTACCGCCGCGCGAGCTCTGAAAGCTCGTTCGGGTCGACATGGTCATCCGGCTCGTCTCCCCGCGCGAGCTGCTGAATCTGGTGTTCGAGCCGGAGGGTGCTGAAGAGGTCGTAGGCCTCCTCGAGCGTCCGGGCATGAGCGGGCTCGATCGCCCCGAGCTCGGACGCCGCCCGCAGCCGCTCGATCGTCGCCGTGACGTTGGCGCCGGACTTCAGTGCCCCGAAGCGGGCGATATCGACGACGGGAAGCAGTCCGCCGTGCTTGATGTCGAAGGTCCCGCTGTGCTCGCCCGAGCCCTCGACCGAGATGTTGCCCCTGCGACCGGTCGGTAGCTTCAACGCCAGCGCAAGACGGAGCATCGTTGGCAGCAGCGCGGCGTGATTTTCGGGCTCCAGCAGGATCGGCCGCGGGTCCAGCTCCGCCGGCCCGTAGACCGTGCGGCCGTCGAGCAGGATCGAGGTCGCGATCAGGACCTGTGCGTCGCCCGGGTTCTGCAGCCAATTCCCAATCGACCGGCGCCAGGTGTCCATCGAGCTGGCGGAGAACTCGCTGGATGCCGTCACGCCGTGTGGATCGAGGCTCCAGCCAACGACCCGGATGCAGTCCTCCACGTCGGCGGCGATCGTCCGCATGTAGTCCACAACGCCGTCGGCGGACTCCTGCTCCGACTCGTCCTCCCAGGCCATCCCCGAGTCGACGTCGGAAGAGGGCACGGTCTCACGTCTGCCGTGGCTGCCCAGCGCAAGGAAGGCGAACTCCGCCGGCGTCGCCCCCTTGGACTCGATCGCCAGCTCGATCATTCGCCGGATCAGCGCGTCGGCGACCACCGAGATCACGCGGCCGATCTGCTGCGGAGGGAGCTTGGTGGCATGCAGCGCGACCACCGTGGACCGGAGCCGCTCAGCCGCCTCACTGAGCTCCTGCTTGTCGCGTGCCCGCGCGATCTCGTGCCGAAGCGAAAAGGGCGTGCGTGCCTCGGCGGCGACCAGGTCGATGCCGCCGAGCACTCCGAGCAACTCATCCCTGGGCGAGAGGACGCCGACGTGGCGGACGTCATTGTCGAGCATCGCCAGCATCACGTCGGCGCCGGCAGCATCCGCACCGACGGTGATCAGGGGTTCCGACACGACCTCGCCCACTGGGGTGTCCACCGACACCCCGTCGGCCACAACGCGGTCGCGCAGATCGCCGTCCGTGACGATTCCCAGCTCTCCGTTCTGCGCCCGTACGATCATCGAGTTCACGTTCTCGTCCGACATCACCCGGGCCACCTCGCGAAGTGGGCGATCCGCCGCGCAGGTCACCGGCTCGCGACGGATCAGGGCCCTGGCCGGCTGCTGTGTCATTTCGGCGCTGGAGACGTCGGCCTCCGCGGCCGCGCCCCCCGGCTCGGGACGCTGCAGGAGCGACCCTGTCAGATCCGACGGGCTCGATCGCCGCGCCAGCAGCGGGATCACATCGGAAGCCGGCATCGAATAGCAGCGGCTGTCCTCCTGGGCGCGCGCCTCGAACCCGGACGGCAGACCCGACAGCATCGACGGGTGTCCAATCAGCTCCCCCTCCCCGAGCACGTCGAGGACCCGGCTGCCATCGACCAGCTCGATCGCCCCTCGTCGCACCACCAGCACCCTGTCCTGAGACCGCTCGCCCTGCTTGAAGATGGTGGCCCCCGCCTCGAAGGCCTCCTCGTCCACCCGCTCGACAAGCCGCTCCAACGTCTCGTCGTCGAGTCCGCTGAACGGGTCATGCGTTCTCAGGAACTCCGCGATGTCGTGCATCCGACCTCCCTCACGGTCGGGACCGTCATCCAAACCTAAAGGCCATCGACTGCATATACAAGCCCACGCACCCGAGTGTCTGACCGTTTCTATTCGGCCGCAAGATAGGTATCGAGTCCTCCTGGCTAGGAAAGTGCGGCCTTCCCCACCACCTCGATCTCATCCCTGACCTTGAGGGTGCCGAACAGGCCGGAGTACGGCTTGATGCCCCAGTCGGATTGCGTGACCGTTGCTCGAGCCGTGATCCCCTCGTCGCCGACGCTGAGCTCGAAGCCGAGGGGGTGACGGTTGCCGTTCATGGTGAGCTCGCCCGAGACGCTGAACGCGCCCCTCATCCTTCGTGGATGTGATCCGGCTGGACTCGAACTCGATCCGGCCGGCCGGCAGTACCTCGTTCTCGAGCGTCTTCTTGATCTCGGCCTTGTCTTCCTCGGTCAGTGCCATCACTCCGCCCGTTCCCTCGATCACCTGCATCGAGCCGCTGTCCGCGCCGAGCTCGAGGCTCACGGGGCCCTGCTCGGCGACCTCGAGGGTTCCCTCCCAGGAGCCGACCTCGATCAGCAGGTCGTGACCCGCCTTCGCGGCCGCGCCATGCCTCTCGGTCTTGATGCGGAGGCTGGCATTCTCCGGCCCAAGCGTGTGCGTGCCTGACATGATCGGCATCGTCAGCACGCAATCTATTCGGCGGAAAGAGGATCCGATGGAGTTCGACAACTCGTTCACCGTCCAGAAGCCCCTCGACGAGGTCTGGAACACGATGATCGACCTCGAGCGCGTGGTGCCGTGCGTCCCGGGGGCCAGAGTCATCGAGAAGACGGGCGACAGCGCCGTTAACGCCGAGGTCAAGATCAAGCTCGGCGCGATGACGATGAACTATTCCGGACCCGCCGAGATCGTCGAAGAGGATGACTCCGGGCATCGGGCCCTGATGAACGCGCGCGCGAAGGAGGCCGGAGGGCAGGGCAACGCCGACGCCAAAGTCTCGATGCAGCTGACGGACACCGGCGACGCGACCGAGGTCGCGCTTCATTCGCAGATCAACGTCACGGGCAAGGCGGCACAGATGGGTGAGGGAGTGATCGCCGCAGTGACCGAGGGAATGATCAAGGAGTTCTCGGAGAATCTGGCGAAGCTCTGACCTTCTCCAGGTCCTTGAATGCTTGAGTCCGGTTGTAATACTGTCGCGGCATGGGCGGTAACCGCTGGCGTTGAGGCAATGGAATGCTGATCGGTGCTGACACCACCTCCTGGTACATCGGCTTGGGACTCGGGGCCGTGGTGGTGGTCGTGGCGGTGATCATCGTCGGCACTATCCTGATGCTGGCCAACCGGATCGCGGGGCAGGCGGAGACTGCGAACGACGCGGTGGAGACCCTGCGGTCGCAGACCGACGGGCTCAGCGGCATCGCCAAGATCAACGATTCAGGCGTCAGGATCCTGCACGCGGCTCGGGCGCTCAGAAAGGCGGCCGTCGGGCACTGATGGACGTCGTGGTCGCCCTGGCCAGCTCCGAGCGCACCCTCTGGTACGTGACGCTCGCGGTGGGCCTGGTGGTGGCCCTGGTCGTGGCCGGGATGCTGATCACGCTGCTCAACCTGCTCGGGAGGATCCAGGCCGCGGTCACCGGCCTGCTCGGCTCGGCGGGGAAGGTCGCCGAGAACACGTCGAACATCCCGCAACTCGAGGCGACCGCGCCGGTCCTCGAGCAGATCGCCGCCGAGGGCGTCGTGCAGGACGGCTACATGAACGCACTCTCGCAGGGCTACGGGGAGCCCGAATGAGCACCAGCCTGCTGATCGTGCTGAGCGTGGCCGAGGCGGTGGTGCTCGTGGTCGTGCTGGCGCTCGCGCTGATCGAGATCCGCCGCCGGCTCTCGTCGATCGCGAGCGACCTGAACGATCTTGGGGCGGCCCTGAGCACGGTCGAAGAGGAGCACCTGCGGCCGCTCCGCCCCGCGGTGGAGGCGATCAACGCCCAATTCGACGGGATCATCGGCCTGATGCCGTCGGTGGCCGCGAAGGCCGCGATCATCGCCGAGCATGCGGAGAAGCGATGACGCTCTGGTGGATCGGAAACGCCGTGCTTCTGCTCGTCATCGTCCCGGTCGTGGTGGTCCTGCTGAGGGGCGTACTCGACGCGGCCAAGGAGACCAGCCGGGCGGTCGAAGGCTTGCGGCCGGTTGCCGAGGCGGCCTCGAAGGACCTCGACGCCGTGGAGCTGCTGAACACGACCCAGGAACAGGTGAGCCAGACGGTCACCGTGGTCGCGAACTACGGCGGTTCGCTCGACACCATCCTCGAGGACGCCTGATATGGAGCCCGCCGCCGCAGTCACCCTGATCGCAGTCGTTCTGGTGATCCTGGCCCTGGTCGTCTACCTGGTCGCGGTGATCCTCGAGCTGCGGAAGATCACGGCCGGGCTCGACGCGGTGATCGAGTCGGTCGGCGGCATCCTCCAAAAGAGCGAGCCCGTGAACGGGGTGGTCGAGACGATCAACAAGGACCTCTCGGCGGGAACGGATCTGCTCGAGGGCCTGCTCGACAAGAAGGCGGGTCAGGACGATGCCGCGGGGCTGATCGAATCAGTCTTCCCGGGGGCCGGCGCGGCGGTGCTGGCGCGCCAGGGCCGAGGCGGCGAGGTCAAGAACATCGACGAGGTCTACACGCGGGGCGCGGTGCAGCTCGCGCGTCTGGGGCGGGAGAGCCCGCTCGGCGCCGGGGCGATGGCGGGCGCCGCCCTCAGGGATCCGACCTACTCGAGCGCGGCAGCCCGCGCCATCTACACGAATCCCAGCGGTCCGGTCGCGGACGAGCCGGGAGGGCCGAAGCATCGGCCCAGGTCCCCGGTGATCGGCACGGAGCCCGGCACCGACGGTGATCCAGCCTCCGATCAGGCCAGTGCGTCGGATGGGTGAGTAGAGGGCGGGGGATCTCCAAGTGCAGACACCCGGACCGATCGAATACGAGCGGGCGACCAGCGTCCAGAACGCGATCGAGCTGCTCGAGCGCTACGGGCCCGAGACGCGCCTCCTGGCCGGCGGCCACAGTCTGCTGCCGATGATGAAGCTGCGACTGGCGAATCCCGAGCGTCTCATCGACATCAACGACCTCGACGAGCTCTCCTACATCAGGGAGGCGGACGGCGAGGTCCGGGTGGGGGCGATGACGCGCCACCGGGAACTGCTCGAGTCGGAGCTTCTGGCCCGCCAGTTCCCGGTCTTCGTCGACGCCGAGCGGGTGATCGCCGATCCTCCCGTGCGTAACCGGGGCACGATCGGAGGCTCGCTGGCCCAGGCCGACGCCGCGGAGGACCTGTCCGCGGTCTGCTCCGCGCTCAAGGCGAAGGTCGTGATCGCCGGCTCGGACGGGGAGCGCGTCGTCTCGATGGAGGACTTCCACGTCGGCCCCTACATGACTGCGATCCAGGACGGCCAGATCCTGACCGAGATCCGCCTGCCGCTGAGCCCGGGCGGTGGCAGCGCCCACGAGAAGGTCGAGCGCAGGGCGGGCGACTGGGCGATCGTCGCCGTTTCCGCCGCGCTCTGGCTGGACGGCGGCCGGATCGCCGATGCCGGGGTGGCGCTCAGCGCGGCCGGGCCGACGACGATCCACGCGACCCGCTCCGAGGAGCTCCTGCGCGGCAAGCAGCCCTCCGAGGAGCTGTTCGCCGAGGCGAGCGGTCTGGCATCCGAAGACTGCTCGCCGATCGCCGACGGGCGTGGACCGGTCGACTACAAGCGGCACCTCGCTGACGTGCTGACCA
The DNA here is from genome assembly GCA_963728755.1 of uncultured Solirubrobacterales bacterium. Lineage (GTDB taxonomy): Bacteria > Actinomycetota > Thermoleophilia > Solirubrobacterales > 70-9 > DASUPK01. Next base: position 39,153 of record CAVSLI010000009.1, read on the forward strand.
AACGCGCTCTGAGCCGAGCCGCGGAACGGGCATCGAACCGGGAGGGCTGAATGGAGATCACCGTGACCGTCAACGGCGAGCGGGTCACCCGGGAGATCGAGCCCGCGCTGCTCCTCGTCCATTTCCTGCGCGACACCCTCGGCCTGACGGGGACGCACTGGGGTTGTGACACCTCCAACTGCGGCGCCTGCGTCGTGCACCTCGACGGTCGCCCCGTGAAGTCCTGCACCACGCTCGCCGCGAGCTGCGACGGGCACGAGGTGCGCACGATCGAGTCGATCGAGGTCGACGGCCGCCTCGATCCCGTCCAGCAGGGCTTCCACGAGGAGCACGGCCTCCAGTGCGGGTTCTGCACGCCGGGAATGATCATGACCGCCAGAGCACTGCTGGATGAGAACCCGGACCCGTCCGAGGCGGAGATCCGGACCGCGATCTCGGGCGCGATCTGCCGCTGTACCGGCTATGCCAACATCGTCAGAGCTGTCCGCTGGGCCGCAGAACACGAGTCCGTCGAATCGAGGAGATGAGAATGGCGACGACCGCGGCGAAAGAGACGCCTATCGGCTACGGCAATATGAAGCGCAAGGAGGACGCGCGCTTCATCCGGGGGCAGGGGAAGTACCTGGACGACATCGTCCTCCCGGGCATGCTCCACGGCGCGGTGCTGCGCAGCCCGTACGCTCACGCGCGAATCGTCTCGATCGACACCTCGGCCGCTCTCGCGCACCCCAAGGTGCACCGAGTCATCACTGCCAATGACCTCGAGACCCTCGGTCTCGCCTGGATGCCGACGCTCTCCTACGACTCGCAGGCGGTCCTGGCCGGGGACAAGGTCCGCTTCCAAGGCCAGGAGGTCGCGTTCGTGATCGCCGAGGATCGCTACTCGGCGCGCGACGCCCTGCCCCTGATCGACGTCGAGTACGACCCGCTGCCGGCGGTCGTCAACGCCCGCAAGGCGCTCGACCCCGACGCGCCGCTGATCAGGGACGACAAACCGGACCAAACCGACAACCTCGCGACCCCGCTCTGGGAGGCCGGCGACGCCGAGGAGTGCGACCGAGTCTTCGCCGAGGCGGACATCGTCCTCGAGCGGGACATGATCTACCCGCGCTGTCACCCGGCGCCGCTCGAGACCTGCGGAATGATCGCTGACATGAACCCGGAGACGGGTCAGCTCGACATCTACAACGGCAACCAGGCGCCCAACCTCCACCGGACCGTCTACGCGCAGGTCGCCGGCCTGCCCGAGCAGATGATCCGGGTCATGACCAACGACATCGGCGGCGGGTTCGGGAACAAGGTTCCCGTGTATCCGGGCTACGTCTGCACGATCGTGGGCTCGATCATCACCGGCAAGCCGGTCAAGTGGGTCGAGGACCGCTCGGAGAACCTGATGTCGACCGGCTTCGCGCGCGACTACATCATGAGCGGCCGGATCTGCGCCAAGGACGGAGTGATCACCGGGGCGCAGGTCGACGTGATCGCCGATCACGGCGCCTTCGACAGCACGGCGCAGCCATCGAAGTTCCCAGCGGGCTTCTTCCACGTGTTCGCCGGCTCCTACGACCTGGAGGCGGCGCATTGCAGCGTCAAGGCCGTCTACACGAACAAGGCGCCGGGCGGCGTCGCCTACCGCTGCTCGTTCCGGGTCACCGAGGCCATCTACCTGATCGAGCGGCTCGTCGGCGAGCTGGCGCTGAAGATGGACGTCGACCCCACCGAGCTGCGGATGAAGAGCTTCATCCGGCCGGAGCAGTTCCCCTACGAGAGCAAGACCGGATGGACCTACGACTCCGGCGAGTACGAGAAGACCATGCGCGAAGCCATGCGGATCGCCGGCTACGACGAGCTCCGCAGGGAGCAGGCGGAGAAGCGCGAGCGCGGCGAGCTGATGGGCATCGGCGTCTCCTTCTTCACCGAGGTGGTCGGCGCCGGGCCGAAGAAGCACATGGACATCGTCGGACAGGGCATGGCGGACGGCTGCGACCTTCGGGTTCACGGGACCGGCAAGGCGACGCTCAGCATCAGCGCGCAGACCCAGGGACAGGCCCACGAGACGACCTTCGCCCAGATCGTCGCCGAGGAGCTCGGAATCTCACCTGATGACATCCAGGTCCGCCACGGGGATACCGACCGCACGCCCTTCGGGCTCGGTACGTACGGAAGCCGCTCCACCCCCGTGGCCGGCGCCGCCACTGCGGTGGCCGCCCGCAGGGTGCGCGACAAGGCTCGCCTGATCGCGGCCGGAATGCTGGAGACCTCTCCCGAGGACCTCGTCTGGGAGAAGGGCCGCTGGTCCGTGAGGGGCGATCCCGAGAAGGGCGCGACAATCGATCAGATCGCCGAGGCCGCGTACGGCGAGGCACCGCTCCCCGAAGGGCTCGAGGGCGGTCTGGATGGCCAGTCCGTCTACGACCCGCCGAACCTCACATATCCCTGCGGCGCCTATATCTGTGTCGTCGATGTGGATCCGGACACCGCCGAGGTGAAGGTGAGGCGGTTCATCGCCGTGGACGACTGCGGGGTTCGGATCAACCCGATGATCGTCGACGGGCAGGTCATGGGCGGCCTGGCGGAGGGCGTCGGGATCGCCCTGATGGAGCTGATCAGCTTCGACGAGCAGGGCAACTGCCTGAACGGCTCGATGATGGACTACCTGATCCCGACCGCCCTCGAGTGCCCGGACTGGGAGCTGGGCGCCACGGTCACCCCCTCGCCGCACCACCCGATCGGGGCCAAGGGCGTGGGGGAGTCGGCCACCAACGGCTCGCCGCCCGCGATCGTCAACGCCGTGTGCGACGCGCTCTACCAGAGCCACGGCGTCGCCCACGTCGACATGCCGCTGAACCCGGCCCGTGTCTGGGCGGCGATGCAGGGCAGGGCCGAGCCGCCGCAGTGATCGGGCGTGCCTGAGCTCGACGCGATCGACCTTCCCGCCCTGGCAACCGCCCTGGGCCAGCGCCTCCGCGCGGCCGGCCTGCCGACCACGCCGGAGCGCGCCTCGCGCTTCGCGGAGGCGGTGGCGCTCGTCGGGCCGCTCCGCCGGTCCGAGCTCTACTGGACCGCACGCTCGGTGTTCGTGTCCTCCCAGTCGCAGCTGCCGACCTTCGACCGTGTGTTCGTGGCGGTCTTCGATCCGGCGCTGGAGCCGGATGAGGAGCGCGGTGACCCCTACTCGCCACCGCTGAGCGGTTCGCGGCCGAGCGACCGACCGCCGGTGCCGCAGGCCCGGGAGGTGGCGGGCGAGGGACGCGACGTGGCCGACGGCGGCATGCGCGGCACGGCATCGCCCCCGGCGGACGATGAGGCGGAGCTCGAGGTCGAGGTCCCGCTGGCGGCCGCCAGCGAGGAGGAGCGCCTGCGCAAGAAGAGCTTCGAGTCCCTCGATCCGGACGAGCTCGAGCAAATCCGGCACCTGATGGCGGCGCTGGAGCTCGCCGCCCCGCGCCGTCGGGCCCGAAGAAGGCGCCGCGCCAGGCGGGGTGAGCACCTCGACCTCCGGCGCACCCTGCGGGGCAGCCTCCGGACAGGGGGCGACCCGATGACGCTGGCCAGGCGCACCCGGCGGACCCATCCGCGTCGGCTCGTGCTCCTCTGCGACATCTCCGGGTCGATGGAGCCGTACGCGCGGGCGTACCTCCACCTCCTCACCTCGGCGGTTGCGAGCGGCGCTCCCGCCGAGGCCTTCGTCTTCGCCACCCGCCTGACGCGGCTGACGCGCGCGCTCGGCGGGCGCAACCCGGAAGCCGCGATCCAGCGAGCCGTCGCCGCCGCGCCGGACTGGTCGAGCGGCACCCGCATCGGCGAGGCGCTGCGGAGCTTCAACGATCGCTACGGGCGCCGGGGGATGGCGAGGGGTGCCGTGGTCGTGATCCTCTCGGACGGCTGGGAACGTGCGGATTCCGCTCTGCTCGAGCGGGAGATGGAGCGCCTCGGGCGATTGGCCCATCGGGTGGTGTGGGTAAATCCTCGAGCCGGGGCGACCGGCTTCTCCCCGGGTGCGGGTGGAATGGCGGCCGCCCTGCCCCATTGCGACGCCTTCCTCAGCGGCCATTCGCTCGAGGCCATGTACGAGGTGGCCGAGGCGATCGCGGCCGATGACATGTCCAAGGGGACGGCCCTGGGGGCGACCGAGAAACCCGCGATGCGACCGGAGCCGACCTGGCCGAGCGCCGAGCGAACCGAGGCGCAGCGGCCCGTGCCCATGCCGAGCGGCTACGGGCCGAAGCGGGGGAGGACCACCCATTGACCAAATCCGAGGGAAAGGACTCGTGATGGCTGACGGCGCCACCTACCGGGCAGTGTTCCTGCGAATGCATCCCACCGGAAAGGCGGTCCTCAGCCTCAGTGAGGCGTCGCAGGGCGAGGAGGCGAAGCTCGCCGGGATCGCGGCCGCCGAGCTCGGGATCCCGCCCGAGGACATCAAGGTGGTCCACGAGGACACCGATCGTTTCGGTGAGGGCAACAGCTTCAACAGCGAGCCGAGCGATGCGGTCGGCGAGAACGTGGCTGCCACTGCCGTCAAGCTTCGTGACAAGGCCCAGATCGTGGCCGCCTCGATGCTGGGCGCGTCGCCGGACGCGCTCCGCTTCGAGAACGGCCGTTGGACGGTGGACGGCGGGGACCGGGAGGGGGTCAGGATCCAGGAGGTCTCGCTCCACACCTTCGGGGGCTTCGAGCTTCCCGAGGGGATCGAGGGCTCGCTGGACGCCCAGACGACCTATCGGGTCGACGCCGTGCAGGCGGCCGGATAGGCCCGGGGCCAGAGGGACGCGCGAGTACCCTTGCTCGGAGGGATCCAAGTGCCCGCAGGCGACGGAGAAGGCGCGATGAGTGCGAACGGCGGTACCGGCCCGCCCCTCCGCGGAGCGCCGTTCGTGACGGCCACCGTGGTTCGGGCACAGAGCCCGACCAGCGTCAGGGCCGGCGACTCGGCGATCGTGCGCCCGGACGGCGCCATCGAGGGGTTCGTTGGGGGCACCTGCGCGGAGGCCTCGGTCCGGCTCCATTCGCTGCGCGCGATGGAGACCGGTGAGCCGCTCCTGTTGCGCATCCTGCCCGGCGCGGCCGAGGGGGAACCCGAGGCCGAGGAGGGCTCCGTGACGGTCAAGAACCCCTGCCTGAGCGGCGGCGCGCTCGAGGTCTTCCTCGAGCCGCACCTGCCGGCGCCGACGATGAGGGTCGTCGGCTCGGCGCCGATCGCGATCGCGCTCGCCGACCTGGCGGCGCGGGTGGGATATGCGGTCGAGTCCGGGCCGGCGGAGCTGGCCCGGCCCAGCGCGGACGACGCCGCGGTGATCGTGGCCTCACACGGCCACGACGAGGAGCGGGTGCTCACCGAGGCGCTTCGGTCGGAAGTCCCGTACGTCGCCCTGGTGGCCAGCGAGATCCGAGGGCGAGCGGTGCGGGAATCGCTCGATCTCCCTGATCAAGACCTCGCTCGCCTGCACACGCCGGCGGGCCTCGAGATCGGAGCGGAGACCCCGGAGGAGATCGCCCTGGCGATCCTCGCGGAGATCGTCGCCCTGCGGCCCGCGGGCAAGCATCCGCGAGCCTTGAAGCAGCCGGTCGCCGTGGGCCCTGAGCCCGAACGGGATCCACCGGCCGAGCCGGCTTCGAGCGAGCCCCCGGCGGTCGTCTCGACCGAGATCGCCATCGACCCGGTCTGCGGCATGGAGGTCGCGGTGAGCCAGGCGAGCATCCAGCTCGAGCGGGACGGCGGGCTCCACTTCTTCTGCTCGGAGGGCTGCCGCGACACCTTCAGCGCCCAGGGCGTTCCCGATGGCGCGGCCCGCTGAGCGGTTCGTCACGGGCCTCGTGCTCGCGGCCGGAGGCTCGCGCCGACTCGGGGAGCCGAAGCAGCTGTTGCCGTACGGCTCCAGCACCCTGCTCGACCACACCCTCGAGACGGCCAGGGCGAGCGGGTTCGACCAGGTGATCGTTGCGCTCGGCGGCAGCTCGGCGGACGTCCGGCGCGGGGTTGATCTCTCCGGCGTCGATGTGGTGGAGAACCCGGACTTCGGCGAGGGCTGCTCCTCCACGATCGCGTCGGGTCTCGGAGCGATCGATTCGCGCTCGGAGCTGATGGTCCTCATGCTTGGCGACCAGCCGGGCGTGACCCCCGAGGGCGTGCGCGCCCTGATCGAGGGCTGCGCCGAGGGCACCGCGCTTGCGGCGTGCCTCTACGACGACGGCCGTGGCCACCCGCTCGCCTTCGGCAGGACGATCTTCGGAGAGCTGCGAGAACTGCACGGCGACAAGGCCGTCTGGAAGCTGATGGATCGCCGCTCGGACGAGGTTGTCGAGGTCCGGGTGCCGGGCCCGATCCCGCGCGATGTCGACACCCGCGAGGACTACGAGGCTGTTCTGGCAGAGGCCGGGAGCTCGCCATGACCGGCCCCGTCCGCCCAGGCGCCGAGACGCCGGTGAGCGCCGCCGTTCCCGACATCGAGTCCCTCAAGCAGCGGCTCGAGGCGGTCGACTACCTGGCCGATGGCGGGCTGGCCACTGCACTGTTCCTTTCACTCCGGCTGCCGCAGCCGCTGCTGCTCGAGGGCGAGGCCGGCGTGGGCAAGACCGAGGCCGCGAAGGCCCTGGCGGCGGCCCTTGGCACCGAGCTGATCCGGCTGCAGTGCTACGAGGGCATCGACTCCTCCGAGGCTCTATACGAGTGGAATTACCCGCGCCAGCTCCTCAGGATCCGCTCGTCGGAGGCGACGGGCGGTCCGTTCGAGGAGGAGGAGCTCTTCGGCCGGGAGTTCCTGACCGCTCGCCCTCTGCTCCAGGCGATCGAGCATCAGGGGCCGTTGCCGGCCGTCCTCCTGGTAGACGAGCTGGACCGGGCAGACGACGACTTCGAGGCCTTCCTGTTCGAGATGCTCGCCGAGTCCAGCGTCACGATCCCCGAGATCGGCACGATCCGGGCGTCGCATCCACCGGCCGTGATCCTGACCTCGAACCGCACGCGCGACCTGCACGACGCGCTGAAGCGCCGCTGCCTCTACCACTGGATCGACTATCCGAGCCCCGAGCGGGAGGTCGAAATCGTCCGGCGCCGCGTGCCCGGGACCGCGGAGCAGCTCGCCACAGAGGCGGCCGAGGCCGTTCGACGCCTGCGCTCGAGCGACGTTCAGAAGCCGCCGGGGATCGCCGAGACGATCGACTGGGTCGCCGCGCTGGAGCTGCTCGGGATCGACCACCTCGACACCTCCGCCGCCGAGCTCACCCTGGGCTCGGTGCTGAAGTACCGTGATGATCAGGAGCAGGTGGTGGAGGAGGGACTGGACCGGCTGGTGGGCACGGATGCCTGAGAGGATGAGACGCGGATGAAGGACGTGATGGAGGTCGTCGGGGATTGGGTGAGCGCCGGTGATCCGGTCGCGCTCGCGACCGTCGTCGATACGAAGAAGTCCGCGCCCCAGCCGCCGGGAACCAAGATGGCCATCAACGACGGCGGCAGGATGGCCGGGGCAGTCTCCGGGGGATGCGTTGAGGGCCAGGTGGTCCAGGTGGCCGAGGGCATCCTGAGGGGCGGGGCTCCGCGGCTGCTCGAGTACGGCATCGCCGACGAGGACGCCTGGGACGTCGGACTTCCCTGCGGTGGCGAGATCTCGATCTGGGTGGAGACCTACGACGACGGCGGGCTGCAGGGCCGGTTCAGGGAGCTGGGCCTCCAGGGCGGCCGCGGTGCCCTGACCACCGTCCTCGACGGAGAGAAAATGGGCGCGAAGCTGCTGCTCCAGGAGGACGGTACGCGCGACGGCTCCCTCGGAGACGCCGAGCTCGACGCTGCCGCCGCGGATCGGGCTGCGTCCGCGATGTGGTCCGAGCGCAGCGAGCTCTACGAACACGATGGGCAGATCCTGTTCGTCGATGTGGTGGCGCCACCGCCCCGGTTGATCATCTTCGGCGCCGTGGACTTCGCGGCACAGCTCGCCGCCGCGGCGAGGCTGGTCGGTTGGCGCGCCTTCGTGGTCGATCCGCGCAAGCGCTTTGCGACCGCCGACCGCTTTCCGGAGGCCGAGCGGGTGATCGCGGCATGGCCCGACAAGGCCCTGGACGAGCTGGGCGGAATCGACAGGGCCACCTCGATCGCGGTGCTCACCCACGACCCCAAGCTCGACGACGCCGTGCTGCGGATCGCCCTCCGCTCCGACGCCCAGTACATCGGAGCCATGGGCAGCCGGCGGGCGCAGGAGAGGCGTCGCGAGCGCCTCGTGGCCGAGGGCATCACCGACGATGAGCTCGCCCGCCTGGCTGCACCGATCGGGCTCGACATCGGCGCCCTGACTGCGGCGGAGACCGCGATTTCGATCATGGGCGAGATCACCGCCGTCCGCCGAGGACGCGAGGGCGGCAGGCTCAAGGGGGCCGCGGGGCGGATCCACGACGCGACGGCCGATCGCGAGCCAGCGCCGGCTCGGTGATGGACGTGTCCGTCTTCACACCACTCCTCGGACACGTTGCCGGTGTGCCGGTCGAGGAGACGCTGCCGGGGGTGCTCGCCATCGGGGCAGTCAGCGCTCGCCTCGCGGCCGAGTGGGTCCGGCGCCGGCTCCGTTGGCGCTCCGCCAGAGACAAGGGCGCCGGACAGGGAGGCGCCCCCGGATGACGCGGCGCGAGCCCCTTCGCGACGGTCACGGCCGGCTGATCGGCGACCTGCGCCTCTCGGTTGTGGATCGATGCAACTTCCGCTGCCAGTACTGCATGCCGGCCGATGGGCTGCCCTGGCTCGACCGCTCGGAGATCCTCACCTTCGAGGAGAACCAGCGGCTGGTCGCGCTGCTCGCCTCGATGGGCGTCGGCGATCTGAGGCTGACGGGGGGCGAGCCGCTCGTCCGCCGGGACTTCCCGAAGCTGGTCTCGATGCTGCGCGGCGTCGAGGACCTCCGCGAGATCTCGGTCACCACGAACGGCTACCTGCTCGAGCGCGACGCGGAGGCGCTGGTCCGCGCGGGTGTGGACAGGTTCAACGTGTCTGTGGACTCGCTGGCGCGAGACGCCTTTTTCAAGATCACCCGCCGCGACGCACTGGCCCAGGTGATGCGCGGGCTCGAGGCGGTCGCCGCGTTCCCGGAGGTGGGGCCGATCAAGGTGAACGCGATCGCGATGCGCGACTTCACCGAGCACGAGGTGCTCCGCTTCTGCGAGCTGGCCAGGTCGACCGAGTACCAGGTGCGGTTCATCGAGTTCATGCCGCTGGACGCGGATGGCAAATGGGAGCCGGAGGCGGTGCTGACCGGAGCCGAGATCAGGGCGATCGCGGAGACGGCTTACGAGCTCGAGCCGCTCCCGCGCGAGCCCCACTCGACGGCACGCGTCTATCGCTTCGCGGATGGGGCGGGGGAGATCGGGTTCGTGAACCCGGTGTCAGAGCCCTTCTGCGCCGACTGCAACCGCATCCGGATCACCTCTGACGGCAAGCTGCGCACCTGCCTGTTCTCGATCGACGAGACCGATCTGCGCGGTCCCCTGCGCGGGGGGGCGAGCGACGACGAGCTCGAGGGGCTGATCCGCGATGCGGTCTGGCGCAAGGAGCTCAAGCACCGCATCAACGAGCCCGGTTTCAGGCGCCCGCCGCGGTCGATGAGCCAGATCGGCGGCTAGCGCGCGACCAGCCGGGTCGCGGTCGCCTTCCAGATGGCGGTCGCGCGGGTCCCGGGAGCGAGCCCGAGGGCCCTGACCGACTCGGCGGTGACCTCGGCCACCAGCGGCTGCGGGGCGGCCAGCCCCACCCTGACCCGGTTGCCGATCTCCGTCACAGAGACCACGTCGACCGCCAGCCGGTTGAGGGCCGAGCTCGGGTGCGGCGCCCCCGGCGGCTCCAGGCTGATCTCCCACGGGAAGACCAGCGCCGCGACGTGCCCGTCGATCCGGTCGGTGCTGTTCACCGCCCCGCCGCCGTCGAGCTCGACCCTCGTCAGACCGCGCGCAGCCGGACGTGCTGTGCCGTCGAGCACCACCGCGCCGGCGAAATCGGCGACGAACGCGCTCGCCGGCCGTGCCGAGAGCTCGGCGGCCGTGCCCCGCTGGACGACCCGCCCCTCGTCCATGACGAAGATCTCATCGGCGAGCAGCGCCGCCTCGGAGAAGTCATGCGTCACCACGATCGCCAGGGCGCCGGCCCTGTCGAGCGCCGCGTCCAGCTCGCGGCCGGCGTGCGCCCGCGTGCGGGTGTCGAGCGCGGCGAGCGGCTCGTCGAGCAGCAGCACGTCCGGGTCGCGGGAGAGGGCGCGCGCCAGCGCGACCCGCTGGCGCTCGCCGCCCGACAGCTCCGCGGGGCGCGCGTCCGCGAGCCTCCCGACACCGAACCGCTCGAGCTGCTCAAACGACGGCGACGCCGGGTCGATCGATCGCCGGGTAGCCCGAAGGCGACGTTCCGCCACGCGCTCAGGTGCGGGAACAGAGCGTAGTCCTGGAACATGAAGCCGCACGCCCGCTCCTCGGGGCGCAGGTCGATGCCGCTGTTCGAGTCGAGCCAGACCTCATCCCCGACGACGACCCGGCCGGGATCCGGGCTCCGCAGACCGGCGATGACGCGCAGCAGGGTGGACTTGCCCGCTGCGGATGGCCCGACGATCGCGGCGCGTCCGCGCCCGTTGATTCGCAGGTCGACGTCAAGCTCGATCTCGCGAAGCCGATCGCGCACCCTGACCTCCAGTGCGTTCACGAGGCGCCACCGCCCAGCACGCTGGAGCGTCCGAGGATCTTCACGGACAGCAGGAGCGCGGCCGAGACCAGCACCAGCACACCCGAGAGGGCGAGAGCCGAGGTGAAGTCGGTGCTGAAGCGGGCAAAGATGGCCAGGGGGGCGGTCTGCGTGATCCCCGGGAACGAGCCGGCGAACATCAGGGTCGCGCCGAACTCGCCGAGCGCGCGTCCCCAGGCCAGCGCCATCCCCGAGGTGATGCCCTGTCCGGCGCACGGCACCGCGACCCGGATGAAGGCCCTCGCCTCGCTCGCGCCGAGCGTGCGCGCGGCGTCGAGCAGGCTGCGGTCCACCGCCGCGAACGCCTCCTGCGCCTGGCGAAGGTAGAAGGGCGCGGCCACGAAGGTGAGCGCCACGATCACGCCGGCCGTCTGCAGCACGAGCTCGATGCCCGCGTCGTGCAGCGCGCTGCCGAACAGCCCCTCGGGGCCGAACGAGGCGAGCAGCGCGATGCCGGCGACCGCGGGGGGGAGGACGAGCGGGAGCTCGATCAGGGTCACCACCAGGGACCGGCCGTGGAACTCCCGGGTCGCGAGCAGGTAGGCCGCGGGAGTCCCGATGACCACGATGATCGCCAGGGCCGCCAGCGAAGTCTTGAGGCTGAGCCAGAGGGCATCCCGCGCGTCCTGCTCGCCGAGGCTCTTGATCAGATCGGCCGGTGAGGTGTGGACGAAGATCGCGACGATGGGCAGCGTCAGGAACGCCAGGACGCAGAACAGCGCAAGGAACAGGCCTACACCGAAGGCAGCCGGTCGCATCAGCCCGGTGGGGGCCTGAAGCCCGCCTCCCTGAGCGCGGCTGCTCCGTCGCCGCTCAGGAGGCCGTCGATGAAGCTGCGGGCGGCCTCCGGTTCCTTTGCACCGGTGACGACCGCGGCGCCGTACTGGACGTTGGGCTGCAGCTCGGCCGGCAGCTGAATCGCCTTCAGCTCACCGTCGCTCGCCGCCACGTCGGTGACGTAGACGAAGCCGGCATCGACCGCTCCCTGCGTGAGCTTGCCCGCGATGCTGCTCACGTCCGGCTCCTCGGAGCGCACGTTGTCGTAGATCGCCTGGCGCTGGGTGGCCGGAAGCCCGCCGAGCACCTCGCGCGTGTAGGACCCCACGGGCACGGAGGGGTCACCCATCGCGATGGTCGTGCCTGGGCTGGTGAGGTCGTCGAGGGAATCGATCCCAGAGTCCTTCGGAACCGCCAGGACCAGCGTGTTGGTCGCGAAGACGGTGGGCTGCCCGACGTGCCCCTCGGCGTGGAGCTGGTCCGGCAGGGTGGTGTTGGCGGCGGCGTAGACGTCCGGCTTCACTCCCTGACGGATCTGTGCCGCGAGCTCATCCGAGCCCGCGAACGACATCCTCGCGTCGATGCCCGCGGCCTCGACGTAGTCGTGAAAGGCGGTATCGAGTGACGCCGCGGCCGAGACCACCAGGGGTTCCGAGTCATCGCCACCCCCGCCGCAGCCGGGCAGCACGGCCAGGATCGCCACGGCTGCGATCGAGGCGACAACCTTGATCGCCCTGGATTGGCGGCCCACGGGGCGATCATTACATATGCAGTGCCTAGCTAGAGAGCGGGGGGCGGCCTTCCCGTTCGACCATCACGGAGGTGGCCTTCACCGTGGCCGTGGCATGCATGCCCTTCACCAGCCCCAGCTCCTCCACGGAGTCGCGCGTGATCGCCGCCGTGATCCGGTGGGGTCCGGCCTCGATCTCCACCAGCGCCATCACCCCGGCGACCTCGACGGAGGCGATCGTCCCCTGGAAGCGGTTTCGCGCCGAGAAGGAGTCCTCGGTACGGTGGCGCGCCGGGGCGCCGCGGAGCCGCTCCACCTCGTCGGCCGGAACACGCCGCCGGTTGCGGGAATCGCGTGTGGTCTTGAGCTTGCCGGCCCTGTCCCAGCGGCGCAGCGTGTCGACGCTCACCCCGATCGCGCGCGCCGCCTCTCCCAGGCTGAGCTCATCCATCCCCCGGAGTATGGCAGTGGGTGATCCTGCCTATGCAAGCCGTTCCACGGCATCCCCGGGGCGGCGAGAGGCGGATGATTTAGCCTCGACCCGAATCGAAGCGGCCCGACAAGAGGAGGAGATCTTGCAGATCAGCGCCCGAAACAAGCTTCCGGGAGAGGTCAGGAGCGTCACACAGGGCGAGGCGATCGCGAACGTCGAGCTCGAGGCGGGCGGCATGAGGCTCGTCGCGTCCGTGACGGTGGAGTCGGTTCGCGAGCTCGGGATCGAGCCTGGCAAGAACGTGACCGCGGTGATCAAGGCGAGCGATGTGATGCTCGCGGTCGACTGAGAGGCTCGCACGCACCTGACGGCCGACAAGCCGATCGTGCTCGAGGACGCCCGCCACCTCGTGCTCGAGCGCGTCCGCCCGCTCGGAACGGAGGCGGTGCCGCTCCCTGAGGCGCTCGGCCGGATCCTGGCCGACGATGTCGCGAGCTTCGATCCGGTCCCCGGCTTCGACAACTCCGCGATGGACGGCTTCGCCGTGCGGGCGGCGGACACCAGCGGCGCGAGCCCCGAGTCGCCGGCGACCCTGCTCGTCGTCGACGAGAGCCGAGCCGGGCACCCGGCCACCGCGGCGCTCGGCGAGGGAGAGGCGATCGGGATCTCCACCGGGGCGGTCATTCCCGAGGGAGCCGATTCCGTAGTTCGCGTCGAGGACACGAGCTCGCGGGACGGGAGGGTGGAGATCGAGGCGGAGGTCGTGCCCGGCAACAACCTGCGCCGCGCCGGTGATGACATCGAGGCGGGCGCCGTCGTCCTCGGAGAGGGAACCCGGCTGGGAGCGGCAGAGCTCGGGGTGCTGGCGTCCGTTGGCCTCGCCGAGGTTCCCTGCTCGCGTCGTCCACGTCTAGCGGTCCTGACGACGGGCGACGAGCTTCTGGAGCCGAATGAGCCGGCGCGGCCCGGCGGCGTGCGCAACTCGAACGCCTACACGATCCCAGCGCTCGCGCTGAGTGCGGGGGCGGAGGTCGTGGGCATCGAGACCGTCAGGGACGAACCGGAATCGACCCGGGCCGCGATCGAGGGCATGCTGGACGGCGAGATCGCCGTGATCTGCGGTGGCGTGTCGGTTGGCGAACACGACCACGTCAAGGGAGCGCTAGCCTCGCTCGAGGTGGAGGAGGTCTTCTGGAGGGTCGCCCTGAAGCCCGGCAAGCCCACCTGGTTCGGGATCAGTCCATCCGGGACCCTCGTCTTCGGACTGCCCGGAAACCCCGTCTCGGCGATGGTCACCTTCCTGCTCTTCGTCCGCCCGGCGATCACCGCAATGACCGGCGCGCCGGACCCCGCCCACCGGCTCCGGGCGATCCTCGATGAGGAGTTGCCCAAGCCGCCGGGCCGGGCCCATGCGGTCCGCTGTCGCCTCGAGTTGCGTGACGACGGCTGGCACGCTCGCCCCACGGGCGATCAGGACTCCCACATACTCACCTCCATGCTGGGTGCCGATGCGCTCGCGATCGTGCCCGCCGAGGCCGATCCGCCGGCGGTTGGCGAGACCGTCGAGCTCGAGCTGCTGCCGGCTCTAGGATCGCCTCAATGACCGTTACGGTGCGACTGTTCGCGATCCTGCGCGAACGCGCCGGCAGGGACTCGATCGAGGTCGAGCTCGAGGAGGGCGCGACGGTCGCTAAGGCGCTCGAGGAGCTATCCGCACGGCCGGAGCTGAGTGACCTGCTGGGCCGCATGCCGGTGCGGATGGCGGTCAATCGCGACTACGCGGACCCCGAGACGCGGCTTGCGTCCGGCGACGAGCTGGCCCTCGTGCCGCCGGTGAGCGGCGGCGATCACGGCCGCGTGCACGTGCGGATCACCGAACAGCCGCTCTCGGTCGCGGCTGTCTCCGGCCTGGTCTCGCGCCCCGAGGCAGGAGCCATCGTCAGCTTCCAGGGCACCACGCGCGAGGTGACCAGGCTCGACTACGAGGCGTATCGGGAGATGGCGGAGCAGAAGATCGGGGAGATCCTGAGCGAGTGTGTCGAGCGCCACCGACTGGCGGCGGCGGCGGCCGAGCACCGGATCGGCTCCGTCCCGCTCGGGGAATCGAGCGTGATCGTCTCGGTCTCGGCGGCCCACCGGGAGGAGGCCTTCGCGGGCGCTCGCGAGGCGATCGACCGGATCAAGGCCGAGGCGCCGATCTGGAAGCGCGAGGTGGAGATCAGCGGGGAGGCCGAGGCGGGCCGTTGGGTGGAGGGCGCGGCACCGCCCACCGGGGTGACCGACGGCGGCACGGGGCCTTGAGCGAGCTGCCGCATCTCGACGAGGAGGGGGCGGCCCGCATGGTCGACGTCGGGTCCAAGGAATCGACTGAGCGATACGCCCGGGCCGAGGCCGTCGTGCGAATGTCGCCGGAGACGGCGGGGGCGGTGGCACGCGGGGACTCCCGAAAGGGCGACGTCGTGGGAACCGCGCGCCTGGCCGGCATCCAGGCGGCGAAGCGCACGGACGAGCTGATCCCGCTGGCACATCCGCTGGCCCTCACTTACGTCGGCGTCGAGGTGCACGTCGACGAGGGGGCCGGGCTGGTGGTGCTGAGGTCCGAGGCCCGGACCGTAGGTCAGACCGGCGTCGAGATGGAGGCGATGATGGCGTGCGCCGTCGCGGCGTTGACCGTCTATGACATGGTCAAGGGGATCGAGCGCGGGGTCGCGATCGAGCGGGTCGTGCTGTTGGAGAAGTCCGGTGGGCGAAGCGGCGAGTGGCGCAGCGAGTCGGAGTCCGGCGATCGCGGCTCCGCCGGGCGCTGAGTCGTGCGGGCGGCGATCCTGACGATCTCCACCTCGCGGGCCGCCGGCGAGGGGGGCGATGAGAGCGGCGATGCGCTTGTCCTGTTCGCGGGCTCGCTCGGGGCCGAGATCGCCGGACGCGAGGTGATCCCCGACGACCGGGAGCTGATCTCCGCGCGGCTTGTGCACTGGAGCGATGCCGAGGGCTGCGATCTGGTGCTCACCACGGGCGGGACGGGGTTCGGCCCCAGCGACCTGACGCCCGAGGCCACGCGCGCGGTGATCGAGCGGGAGTCGCCGGGGATCCCGGAGGCGATGCGGGCGGCATCCCGCCCGCACACCCGCCACTGGATGCTGTCACGCGGGGTCGCCGGCATCCGGGGTAGCACCCTGATCGTCAACTTCCCCGGCAGCCCGAAGAGCATCGGGGAGGCGGGAGATGCGATTGCTGACGCGCTCCCGCACGCCCTGGAGCTGCTGGCCGGCAAGCGCGGCGCTCACTGAGGCCGGTATTGGACCTCTCCGCCGGGGGATCTCATGACCTGAAGATCGCGGGTTCGAACCGCAGCTCCGGCCGAGGTAGCCTGCGAGCAGTGGCCGATCAGGCGCCCCCAGCGGCCGAGCTCGAACCCGAGGTGCGGCGGGTGGGGCGGTCGCTCGCGGCGGCCTTTCCATCCGGGGCGCGGCACCCGATCCGCAACCTCGACGCGAAGGCGATGGAGCTGGCCACGCACGACGCCCAGCTCCGATCCGCGCTATTCCGGCTCGTGGATGTCACGCCCGCCACCCGCTCGCTCGACGACCTCGCCGGCCACCTGCGGGCCTACCTCTCCGAGGTGGACGACCGGCCATTGCCGGTCGACACTGCGATGCGCATGGCGAACTCCCAGGCGGGGCGGCGCGCGCTCGGGGTGGCGGTCGCCGCGGGCGTCCGGCACATGGCGCACCGCTTCATCGTCGGGGAGACGCCCGCCGCAGCGCTGGGAACGATCCGCTCGCAGTGGAGGGACGGCATCGCGACCTCGCTGGACCTGCTGGGGGAGGCCACGGTGACCCAGGCCGAGGCCGACGGCTACGCGGCGCGCTGCCGCGAGGCGCTCGAAACCGTCTCGGCCGACGCCCGAAGCTGGCCGTCGCGGCCGGTGCTCGAGCAGGACTCGGTGGGGCCGCTGCCGCGCGTGAACGTCTCGGTGAAGGTCTCGGCCCTGACCCCCTTGATGCGCCCGGAGGCCCCCGCGGTCGGCCGCGACGACGCGGCCCGCCGGCTGCGCCCGCTGCTGCGGCTGGCGCGTGACCTGGACGCCCACCTGCACGTGGACATGGAGTCGCTCGACACGCTCGAGGCGACGACGGAGCTCTTCTTCGAGCTGCTCGACGAGGAGGAGTTCCGCCACGGCCCCTCGGCAGGGCTCGTGCTCCAGGCCTACCTGCGGGAGTCGCCCGCCCAGCTCGATCGCCTCCTCGGCTGGGCGGGCGCCACGGGGCGCACTCCGCCGCTCGTGGTTCGACTCGTAAAGGGTGCGTACTGGGACCACGAGATCGTGGAGGCGCGCCAGCACGGCTGGACGCCGCCCGTGTTCGAGGAGAAGTCGGACTGCGATCGCAACTTCGAGCGGCTCGCTGGGCGTCTTGTCGAGGCGCGCCCGGCGGTGCGGGTGGCGATCGCCTCGCACAACCTGCGCTCGGTGGCACACGCGATCGCGTCGAGCCGCGCCGCAGGGGGCGAGGATCGCGACCTCGAGTTCCAGGTACTACGCGGCTTGGGCGACGAGCTCGCTCAGGCGCTGGCCGCGCACGGCATGCGGGTACGTAGCTACTGCCCGGTGGGCGACTTGGTGGCAGGGATGGCCTACCTCGTCCGCCGGCTGCTCGAGAACACCTCCAACGAGTCCTTCCTGCAGAACTGGCGCGAGGGCACTGCGCTCGAGGAGCTGCTCGCCACCCCGTGAGCCTGCCGCCGTTCGCGAACGAGCCGATCCTCGAGCTGCGGCGGGCACCCGTCCGCGACTCGCTCCTCGAGGCGCTGCGCGCGCTGGACGCTCGGTTGCCGCTGCGCGTGCCAGTGCTGATCGGGGGCTCGCCGGGAGCGGACACGGGGTTCGATTCCACCGATCCGGGCGCGCCCTCCCGGATAGTGGCGCATGCGGGGAGGGCGACCGAGTCGGACGCCGCCGCAGCAGTGGAGGCGGCCGAGCGGGGGTACCAGGCCTGGGCCTCGAGGCCCGCGGCCGAGCGTGCCGAAGTCCTGCGCGGTGCCGCCGACAGGCTGCGAGAGCGGCGGCTCGAGCTCGCCGCGCTCCAGGTGCGCGAGTGCGCGAAGCCGTGGGGCGAGGCCGACGCCGACGTATGCGAGGCGATTGACTTCCTGGAGTACTACGCACGCGCGGGGATCCAGCTCGAGCGGGGCCGCGAGCTGCTCCAGGTGCCGGGCGAGCGCAACACGATGCGCTACGCGCCGCGCGGCGTGGTGGCCGTGATATCGCCCTGGAACTTCCCGCTCGCGATCCCCACCGGCATGGCCGCCGCCGGGTTGGCCACCGGCAACGCGGTCGTGCTGAAGCCGGCGGAGCAGTCTCCCGGCTCGGCGCTGATGCTCGTGGAGGCGCTACACGCCGCGGGCGTGCCGCCCGATGCGCTGAGCCTGCTGCCCGGCTTTGGCGACGCCGGCGCGGCGCTGGTGCGGGACACGCGGGTGCACGTGATCGCATTCACCGGGTCGAGCGCGGTGGGGCTTGAGATCCTGCGGGCGGCAGCCGAGACGCCGGAGGGCCAGCACCACGTGAAGCGCGTGGTGGCCGAGATGGGGGGGAAGAACTGCGTCATCGTGGACTCGGACGCGGACCTCGACGAGGTCGTGCCCGCGGTGCTGCAATCGGCGTTCGTCTACGCCGGTCAGAAATGCTCGGCGGCGGCGCGGGTGCTCGTCCACGACGCCGTGCACGACGCCCTGGTGGAGCGGCTGACGGGCGCGACCGAGGCGATGATCATCGGGCAGGCCGAGGACTTCACGAGCGAGGTCCCGCCGGTGATCGAGCGCGAGGCGCGGGACCGCGTGGAGCGCTACGCGCGGCTCGCCCGAGAGCAGGGGCGGATGGCGGGAGAGGCGGCGGTCGCCCCCGACGGAGGCTGGTTCTGCCCGCCGCGCGTCGCCTGCGAGCTTCCGGACGACTCGCCCGTGCTGGGCGAGGAGATCTTCGGCCCGCTGCTCGCCGTCTCCCGGGTCGGGAGCATGGAGGAGGCGTGCGACATGGTCGACTCGCTGCCCTTCGCCCTCACCGGGGGCCTGTTCTCCCGCAGCCCCCAGGTCGTCGAGTACGTCTCGCGGCGAACGCCGGTGGGCAACCTCTACGTGAATCGCGGGATCACGGGCGCGATGGTCGCGCGCCAGCCGTTCGGGGGCAACAAGCGGTCGGGCATCGGCTCGAAGGCGGGCGGTCCGGACTACCTACTTCAGTTCGCGGAGCCCAGGGTGATGACCGAGAACACGATGCGGCACGGGCTCGTGGTCGAATAAGAGCGAGCCTCTGATCCCGGCACGCCTTTCTCATAGGTATTGCCGCGGTCCTACGGGAGATCGTCCTCACCGACCCCGGCGACGCGCGCCCATGCTGCGAATCAGTAGCCTCTGCCGATGGGATGGAGAGCGCTCAGGCCCCTGCTGGGTTTCGCGGCTCTCATCGGGATCACGGCGGTCGCAAGCAGCGGCATCGCCGTATCCGCGCAGACGGCATCTGTAGCCAAAGTCACCCCGCGGGGCGTGGGCGGTGTCAAGATCGGCGCGACCTTCACGAAGCTTCACCAACGGCATCTCGTCGGACGGCTGCACAGGGGATGTGAGCTGGCGCCCAACACGCGATCGGCGCGTTTGCTCGCCCCGCTGAAGGGCAGTGTCGACTTCACTCGAAAGACCCCTCGAAGGGTCGCTGACATCCAGGTTCGAGGTGGCGCAAGGGCACGCGGAGTCGGGATCGGCGCGACGATCGCAGACATCCAAAATGCCTTTCCGAGCGCCATCATCGATCACGGGACTGAGCAGACGTTCCAAATCACGCTCGTGAGAATCCCCAGAAACGGGGGCGGGCGAATCCAGTTCGCAGTCCCCCTCAGTACCCAACGGGTCAGCCTGATTGGCGTTCCTTTTATTGCCTTCTGCGAGTGAGCGAGCTGGGACGACCGGAGAGGAGGAGAAGCCCCGCCACATTCACGACTGCTCTCGCATCGCGTGACAGCAGGAGCTGCAGCGCTCTCAGGCGAGGGCCCGCCCGGTGCTCATCAAGAGTCCCTTGCAGCCTGGGGCGGATTTGCGCTCCCCCGTGAAGCGGATTGACGACCAGCAGCGCTAGGGGACTAACCGCACATCCTGCGGCTCGGGAACCGCGAACTCAACGAGTCAGCCACCGCCCTGACCTCCCGGTTTCCCTTGCGCATACACAGGTCTACCCGATGACCGGGATGATCGCTTCGCCGGCTCGGTCCGCAGGAGCTGGACGTACGCGATCACCCCGGGGATGATCGGGAGCCAGAACGCGAAGAACCGGTAGCTGAGAACCCCGACGATCGCCAGTCCGGAATCGACCCCGAACCCGATCAGCGCGCCGATCATGCCGCCATCGACGGCACCCACCCCTCCCGGCACCGGCAGGGTGTTGGCGATCATGCCGACGAAGTAGGCCATGACGACCACGGCCACCGGGGGGGAGCCGCCGAAGGCGTGCAGACAGACGAGCAGGACCGCGATGTCGAATCCCCACCAGCCGACGGCACCGAGCACCTCGATCTTTCTCGCGCGCACCATGGCGATCCCGCCCCTGACGCCGGTCGCGAGAGCGGCGGGAAGCGTCTGCATCGCTCTGCCCACCTTCGACATGCGCCCCTCGGCCGCCTTGACCCTCTTGGCGGCGCGCTGGATTCCAGCGGAGAAGCGAGCGGCGAGCAGCGCCAGGACGATCACGATCGCCCCGAAGATCGCGGGGACGATGGTGAGGGCGAAGGGGGCCTCGCCAGGGAAGATTCCGACGTAGAGCCCGACTCCTCCGACGACCAGCGTGCCCATGAACACCGCGTAGAAGAGAACGAGGAAGATCGCCTCGCGCGAGACGATCTGGGCTCGGGGCATTCCCATGCGGACCAGGGCCCAGACCGTGAGCGCAACGCCGCCCGCCCCCGCCGTGGCGAGCAGGCGGGTGGCGGCCAGGCCCGCCATCGTGACCCGATAGCTGTCCCGCAGGTTGATGCGGATGGAGCCGGTCCCGAACACGCCCCGGAACGCAAAGACGTAGGAGCAGAAGGACATCACCTCGAGGCCCGCGGCGAGCACCAGGAGGATCGGATCCCCCTCGTCGAGCCGATGCCAGGTCTTCTCCGCTCCGGCCAAAGCCGGAAGGAGCACGTACAGCCCGCTGATCGTGAGCAGCATCAGGACCACGATCAGGAGCAGCGCGCGGCCGGTCGGCATCCTGGGCGCGCTCGCCGATGGGTCCCCTCCCTGATCCTCGACCGCGCTCTCCCGGGCGCTCATTGCATTGACCCTACTCGTCGCTATCGGGTTGATCATCTCCGGTCGCGGCAAGCAGAGTGGCGTCGAGGCCAGCTGGAACGGATTCGGCGTGGCTGGGTGGACGGTCTTCGATCGGTGCCGTCGTGGGCAGCTGCCGCCTCGTCGCCCTCAGCGGGCTCCGATAGTCTCGCCGCCAGCAGGAACGGAGCAGGGGTCAACGAGGCGAAGACGACAGGATGCCCAAGCGAGCCGATCCTTCACACATCATGCAGGTCGGTATGGGCTTCTGGGGGTCGAAGACCCTCCTGTCGGCGGTCGAGCTCGAGCTGTTCACCAAGCTGGGAGGCGAGCCTATGACCGGTCCAAGGATTGCCGAGGAGCTCGGCCTCCATCCTCGCGCGATCCCGGACTTCCCGGATGCGCTCGTCGCCCTCGGATTACTTGATCGCGAGGGTGAGGGGAACGACGCGACTTACCGCAACACAGAGGCGACCGCCGCATTTCTCGACAAGGCGAGCCCGGCCTACATCGGCGGCATACTCGAGATGTCCAACGCGCGTTTGTACCCGTTCTGGGGCGATCTCACCGAGGCCCTGCGGAGCGGAAAGCCCCAGAACGAGATAAAGCACACCGGCAAGCCGATGTTCGACGAGCTGTATGCCGATCCGGACAGGCTCGAGCAGTTCATGAACGCGATGGCCGGGGTCTCGATGGGCGGGTTCCAGGCGCTCGCGGAGCAATTCGACTTCTCGAAGTACGAGACGCTCTGTGACGTGGGCGGGGCCACGGGCCAGCTGTCGATCATCGTTGCCGGGCGCCATCCCCACATGCGCTGCACGAGCTTCGACCTGCCGGTCGTCGCGCCGATCGCCAAGCGAACGATCGAAGCCGCCGGACTCAGCGATCGCGTGACGGTCGCGTCGGGTGACTTCTTTGCCGAACCCCTCCCAAAGGCTGACGTCATCACGATGGGGCTGATCCTCCACGACTGGAACCTCGACCGAAAGATGCACCTGATCAAGGCCGCCTACGACGCGCTGCCCGACGGCGGCGCGTTCATCGTCATAGAGAACCTGATCGATGACGCGCGCCGCGAGAACGCCTTCGGCATGCTCATGTCGCTCAACATGCTGATCGAGTTCGGGGACGCCTTCGACTACACCGGCGCTGACTTCGCCGGATGGTGCAGGGAGGCTGGGTTCAAGGAGACGGAGGTGATGCCGCTCGCCGGCCCGGCGAGTGCCGGCATCGCGTACAAGTAGCTACCCGGCCCTGCCGGAAGCCGCTGCCGAGCCACGCTCGCCAGCCCCACATCTCCGCCGGCTTCGGCGATTCCGACAAGTCGTCACCGGGTAGCACAGGGAGATGGAGTCGGGGTCGGAAGATCGCTGTGAGCGGTGCGGAAGCATGACGGGAGTCAGCGCGTTGGACCACTCCAGCGGTACATCGCGGCTCGTGTGCGTGCAATGCGACAACCTCGCGCAGGAGATCGATCCATCCTTCTGGCGATGGTTCCACTATGAGGGCCGCTTCGAGTCTGAGGGCTCCGTGCCCCGCACCTCGACGACCTCGGCGGCCACAGAGTCGTAGGCCGCCACACGGCTGCAGATCGACCTCACCGATGAGGTTGGTAGTTGGCCGGTCGCCCTCTGGTGGCCGGCCCCACCCGGGACTCGATCTGGACGACCCCCTGGACAGTTACAGCACCTAGATCGGCTGGAGGACATAACGCAGCTACGTCGAAGCGGGAAGCCGTCAGCCACTTGCTGCCGACAGTCCAACGAGATAG
The DNA here is from genome assembly GCA_963728755.1 of uncultured Solirubrobacterales bacterium. GTDB lineage: Bacteria > Actinomycetota > Thermoleophilia > Solirubrobacterales > 70-9 > DASUPK01. The sequence goes on from CAVSLI010000009.1 coordinate 61,873, forward strand.
CCGCAGAGCGCGTGGCAGCCGCGCTCACGGCATGAACACGGATGAGGAGCAACCGATGATGACCGAGGAAGCTAAGGATCGCGTCGCCGAGTTCGTGCACGAGCTGGTCGATCGCTACATGCGCGGCGACCCTAAGCTATGGCGTGGAGGGAGGCCGGAAGAGAAGTTGGACGAGGAGTTCGACGGACTCAGTCTGGAGGAACGGCGTTTCGCGTCGGAGTTCCTCGACCGGTTGATCGCCGACGAGGACGAGCAGGCACCAGCCCCTGTGCTGGCACGAATCGACGCCGAGGCCGCGTAGCGAGCGGGGCCGATGGGCATCGGCTCGAAGAACGTGTTCCACGACTCGGCCCAGCGGGCCCCGGAAGTTCAATCGAATGTTCGACGCGGCGCAGACCGAAGCGGACTAAGGGCCGGTCGGGAGGAACGCGCCGACTGCCGGCTCGACTTCTTTCCGAACCTCTCGGAAGCCCGCCGACCCGGTCACGTTGCCGGGGGGCCCACGGCGGCTTGGTCGGTGGAAGGCACCTCGTCAGTCGCGTGAGACGCGACATATTTCGACAGAGCGCCCGTCAAGAGGGAGTCGGCCTTCTTCGTGAGGGGGCCGGCTTTCTTCGCCGCCAGCACTCCAAGCCCAAGACCAAGGAGCACGCCCCGCATTCCAGAGAGCGGCCTGTTCATCTCTTGGGGGACGATTCGTTAGCCCGTTCGGTGGTCTCACGCCAGGCCAAGGCGCTCCCGATCATGTCGCCGACGTTCTCCACGGTGGTCATGCCCAACGTTCCTCCTTGATTGCGGGGGTCACTCAGTGACCCGCCGCCGCGATGCGGAATCTTAGACGGGAAGCGATGGCGGAGCAGAGGGGGAGAGGGACGTGATTCCACCAGACGCTCGCCCGGAGAGGAGAACCGCTTCTCGCGCCGTACGATCACTTGGGCCACCCACGACGATGAGTTCTCGTCTCGCGATCGGTCACTAGCTGTGGCAGAGCAACCTGCAGAAGGAAGGAGACCCATGCTGATCTACTCGATGGGTGTCTCGGTGGACGGCTCTATCGCCGACCGCGAGGGCGCGTTCGAGTGGACGGTCCCTAGCGAGGAGCTGTTCCGTTTCCACGTCGCGCAGGTACGCGCGCTCGGCGGCTATCTGCTCGGCCGCAGGCTTTACGAGACGATGCTGGTGTGGGAGACGGATCCGTCGATGCGCGACAGCGAGCTCGACGCCGCGTTCGCCGACGCCTGGTGCGCGATCCCGAAGGTCGTCTTCAGCCGCACGCTCGACAGCGTCCAGGGCAACGCGCGGCTCGCCGAGGCGTCGGTGGCCGAGGAGGCCGCTGCGGCGCTCGACGCGACCGACAAGGACGTCGGGATCGGCGGCGCCGGCCTGGCCGCGGCGGCGATCGAGCTCGGCCTCGTCGACGAGCTGCGCATGTTCCGCTATCCGGTCGTCGTCGGTGGCGGCACGCCGTTCCTGCCGCCGGTCACCGAACACATCCCGCTGGACCTGATCGAGACCAAGACGTTTGGCTCAGGGGTGATCTACGAACGCTACGGGCGCGCCCGCGATGAGTCGGACTGACACCGCCGTCCGAGTCATCAGCGCCTCGCCGGACCGGGTGTACGGTCGTGCGCCGAACGAACGCGTCCTAACCGTGGATGCAGGAGCTAGCGCCTTCAGGCTGGGTCGCGACTGATTTCTGGCGTAGGCTGGTGTGGCGACGCGATTCAGCTCCAAGCCGACAAGCCAACACAGTCATGACCGGCTGAGGCCCGGATGAGGACGCTCTCGATCGCCGCGATGCAGACGGCGCCGATCGCGCGCGACCCCGACGCAACCCTGGACCTTCTCGCCAAGCGGGCCCCCGCCGTCAAGGCCGCCGTGCCTCACGCCCAGCTCCTCGTGCTGCCGGAGCTTCACCTCTCGGCCGTGCCGGATCTGCTCGACGAGTCCGACGGCTACGCCGATTCGGTCGCAGTGTCCCTGCCCGGCCCCCTCACCGGGCGGCTCGGCGAGATCGCCCGCGCCTCGAAGCTTTGGATCGCCGCCGGCTCGGTCTACGAGCGCTCCGACGAGGGCCACATCCACAACACCGCGGTTGTCGTCTCTCCGGAGGGCGAGCTCGCCGCTCGCTACCGCAAGGTCTTCCCCTGGCGTCCGACCGAGGGCTCCGTTCCGGGCGACGGCTTCGTCACCTTCGACATTCCGGGCGTCGGCCGGCTCGGCCTGGCGATCTGTTACGACGGCTCCTTTCCCGAGGTGATCCGCCAGCTCGCCTGGCTCGGAGCGGAGGTGGTGATCCAGCCCACTCTCACGACGACCTCCGACCGCGAGGCCGAGCTGATCGCCGCCCGGGCCAACGCGATCTTCAACCAGCTCTACGTCGTCAACGTCAACGCCGCGCAGCCGGTGGCACTGGGGCGAAGCCTGGTCGTGGACCCCGAGGGACTGGTGCGAGTCCAGGCCGGGGAGGGGGAGGAGCTGCTCACCGACGTGCTCGATCTCGATGCCGTGGAGCGGGTGCGGAGCTTCGGCGTCGCTGGCGTGTCGCGGTTGTGGGAGCAGCTCGACTCACTGGACGGCGCTGGACCGGAGCTGCCGATGTACGGCGGCCGGATCCGTCGGCGCCCGGGTGCCCGGGGCTCTTAGCCGGACCCGGCGCGATCGAGCAGCTCGGCGAGCACCTCGAGCAGGAGTCCTACATGCCCGCGCTCGGCAAGGCGCCGCGCTGAGCTCAGCCGGCGGCGACAGTCTCCGGATCCGGCTCCTCACCCTTGAGGGAAGGCGCATCGCCGATGCCCGAAGGGAGGACGCGCAGCGCGTCCACGGGTAGGTGGAGCTGCACCGGGGTGCCCTGCTCGTAGGGGATTCCGCCGCCGGTGTTCTGAACGAGCGCCTGGAGCGCTTCCCCGGTGGCGGCCCGGACGATCACCTGGATCGCCGAGCCCACATAGACGACGCGCTCCACCATGGCCGGGATGCGGTTCGGCCCCGACGGAGACCCGTGCTCTTCGAGCTCGATGCGCTCCGGTCGGATGACGATCTTCGCCTCCCCCGTGACGTCGCGGTCCGTTCCGCGCGTCTCGAGCTCGTAGCCGTCCAGCGCGACGCGGCAGGCGCTCGTGCCGGCACTGACGATGGTGGCCTGCATGAGGTTCGACACGCCGAGGAAGTCGGCGACGTAGAGCGTCTCGGGATCCTCGTAGACGTCCTGAGGCCCCCCGACCTGCTCGATGTGCCCGTCGTTCATGACCGCGAGGCGGTCGCTCATCGTGAGCGCCTCCTCCTGGTCGTGGGTGACGTAGAGGAACGTGATGCCGACCTCCTGCTGGAGCGACTTGAGCTCGATCTGGAGGGCCTTGCGGAGCTTCGCATCGAGGGCGCCGAGCGGCTCGTCCAGAAGGAGCACGGCCGGGTTGAGGATGAGAGCGCGCGCCAAGGCAACGCGCTGCTGCTGCCCGCCCGAGAGCTGGGACGACTTGCGCCTCTCGTAGCCCGGAAGCTGGACGAGCTCAAGCGCCTTGCCGACGCGCTCGCGGATCTCGGCTTTCGGCCGCTTCGCCTCCTTCAGCCCGAAGGCGATGTTGTCGTAGACGTTCAGGTGCGGGAAGAGCGCGTAGTTCTGGAACACGGTGTTGACGTTGCGCTGGTGAGGCGGTGTGTAGGCAACGTCTGTGCCGTCCAGGAGGATCTCACCGGAAGTCGGTTGCTCGAAGCCGGCGATCATTCGCAGAGTGGTCGTCTTCCCGCATCCGGAAGGCCCGAGGAGCGAGAAGAACTCACCAGCCGGGATGTGGAGATCGATGCCGTCCACCGCGGTCACCTCGGCGAACTGCTTGGTCAGCTTGCTCAATTCGATTTCGCCGAGTGCCATTGGTCTCCCGAAACTAGCTGAGGTTGAAGGCGCCGCCGATGTCCTCCGCCGCCTTGCCCGCCCGACGCTCTCCGCGGGTGAAGACGCGCCAGGTGAGGAAGCCGGCCGTGACGATGAGGAGGGTTGACACCATCATGATCGTTGCGATCGCGTTCACAGACGGTAACGGCGCGGCGCGCGTCGCTGCGTAGATCTGGATCGGGACGGTGTCCGTGGGTCCGCCGCTTGACAGCCACTGGCTGATGACGAAGTCGTCGGCCGAGATGGCGAACACCACGGCGGCCGAGGCGACGATCGCCGGTGTGAGCAAGGGCAGGAGGACGCGCGTCAACGCGCGGAACGGCGTGGCCCCGAGGTCGGCGGCGGCCTCCTCGTACTGCCTGCCGATCGAGAACAGCCGACCGCGCACGATCACGACCACGAAGGAGATCGAGAAGGTCACGTGGCCGAGGATCTGGGCGAGCGTTCCCGTGTGAACGAATGTGAAGACGTGGGAGAAGACGAGGAGGAGCGACACGCCCATGACGATCTCGGGCGTGACCAACGGAAAAAGCATGATGAAGTTGGAGGTGCCGGAGCCGCGACCGCGCCAGCGGGCGAGACCGAGGGCGAGCAAAACCCCGATCGGGACAGCGATGAGAACGTCCGCTCCCGCCAGCTTGAAGCTCTGAACAAGAGAATGCCGAAGGGTCGGGTCGTGCCAGACCGAGTCCACTGGATCCCCCCAGTACCAGCGTGTCGAGAAGGAGTCCCAGACCGTGCGCGAGCGGGTCGCATTGAAGGAGAACAGCACCGCGATCCCCACCGGCACGATCGACCACAGGATGTAGGCCCAGGTGACGATGGGCAGGAAGCGCGGCTTTCCCCATGGGTTGCGGAACCAGCCGCGCAAGCGGGTCAAGGTCGAGGGCCGCGGCCTCGCTCGCCGCTCGGCAACGGCCGTCACAGCGCCCCCACCGTCCCGACCTCCTGTTGGGCGCGATGGATGCTCCACAGGTAGTAGAGCATGAGGATCGTCAGGAAGGCGGCAAGCACGATCGTGAGCGCGGCGCCGATCGTCGGCTGCGGGCCGCCGTGGAAGTAGAGGTCGATCTGGTTGCCGATCAGCGACGTCTTCGGCGAGCCCGAGACGATGTTCGGCGTGTAGTAGTCGCCGAACATCGGTAGCGTGATCAGGACGGCGCCCCCCAGGATGCCGGTTTTCGAGAGCGGGAGGGTGACCTTGCGAAACGCGGACCAGGGGCTCGCACCGAGGTCACGTGCCGCTTCCAGGTGGCTGCGGTCGATGCGATCGAGCGCGGCGAAGAGTGGCAGGATCAGGTATGGGATGTAGCCGTAGACGAGCGCGAGGATGACGGTCGAGGCGCTCCCGCCGAGCCAGTCCCGCGGCTGGCTGAGCACGTGGGTGAACGTCAGGAAGTCGTTCACCCAGCCGTCCTCCTGCAGGAGATTCACCCAGGCGAGCATTCGCATCATGTAGCTGATCCAGAGGGGAAGGATGATCAGGATGAGAATCACGCCTTTCCACCGCCCCGCGTGCCGGGCCGTGTAGTAGGCGACCGGATACCCGATCAGCAGGCAGAGGGCCAGGGAGATGAGGACGTAAACGATCGTCCTGACCCCGACGTCGAACCAGATTCCTCCCGGGGCGAGGTTACTGAGGACCTCGCTGAGCCAACCCACGTTCCATTCGAGCGGGTTCCAGATGGGGACCGGTTGGAAGAGGATCGGGTCGACCGTTCCCAGCGCGACCCCAAGGACCGCATAGAACGGAACGACGAAGAGGAGAACCAGCCAGAGAACGCCCGGGAGCGCAAGAGCGGGCCACAACCAGCGCCGGTACACGACGCCCTAACGCTCGCGCCCCGGACCCGTCAACTCCCTCATCCGGCGAGGAAGTCCGAGTAGCCGTTCTGCCACAGCTGCTGTCCCTTGGACGTGAGCGTCCAGTACTGCAGCGAGTCGGGCCCGAGATCGTCGTTCGTCAGAACGCTGTTCGCCAGGTTCTCGGGCACGACTCCCTTCTGCACCAGGGTGCTCGGGTCGATCTCGTTCAGCGGGGGCTGATACCCGTTGAAGTCGACGAAGTTCGAATAGGCGACGCCGTTGTCGAGGAGGTAGTTGAGGAAGAGATGCGAGAGCACCGGCTTCTTCGTGGTCGAGCAAATCGCGAAGCAGTCGTTCTGGACCGGCACCTTCCCCTTTGGTGCCTTCCAGAAGGCGAGGGCGCTCGCTGGCGTTCCCTTCGGGAGGTAGTAGATGTAGCCCGCGATCATGTCCCCCGACCACGCCTGGTTGAGCCAACTCGACCCCTCCGGGACCGTCTGGTACTGGAGGTCGCCCACCTTGATGTTGCTGATGCCGTAGAGCTCCTTGAGGTCGGACACTGCCTGGTTCACGAGCGCGGGATCCTCGGTGTTGATGTCCGTGTTCCCCTTGCGCAGGAGCGCCATGCCGATCGTCTCCCGGTTCTCGGAGAGGAGCGCCACCTTGCCCTTGTACGCCTGAGACTCCCAGAAGATGTCCCACGGCTGGTCCATGCCGGCGATGTCCTGCTGTGACCTTGTCCGTCCGCCATGCGATGCCGGTGGCGTAGACGGTGTAGGGAACGGTGTAGCGCGACTCGCCGTCGTAGAACGGGTCGATGAGCTGCGGCCAGATGTTCTTCTGGAGGTTCGGGATGTAGTCGAGGTTGAGCGGCTTGATCAGCTTGCCGGCAACGCCGATATCGAGCGTGTCCGGCGTGATATCCATCACGTCGGGCGTGACCGCTCCGGAGGCAAGCCGCTGGATTCCGGAGTTGACGTTGTCGAACGGCGTGTACTGGACGTCGACGCCGTACTTGGCCCCGAAGTCCGTGAGGAGCTTCTTGTAGAGGTAGGCGGGATAGTTGAAGACGGTGAACGTCCCGCCTGTCTCCGGCTCGAGCCCCGACGCGATGGGATCCTCCCAACGCGGCAGGGTCACGCGCTTGTCGGGCCTCGCGAGCGGCAGGCCTCCCGGCCCGACGAGTTCGCCGCCCGCGCCGGTGCTCTCTTCGACGCTCGTCGAGTTGCCGCAGGCGGCGAGCAGGGGGCCAGCACCGGACAAGGCCACGGCGGCACCTGCGCCTCGTAGCAGGAAACTGCGCCTGCTCAGGGAGTTCAGCCGTTCCTTCGGGTGGTGCGTCATTCGAGTTCCCTCCTGAGTTCGGTGTCCGCGAGGTGGGGCACGGTCTCACGGACAGCGTATTTTGCTGCCTCGCCAATCGCCTCCTCGAAGTCGTCGAGGATGAACATGCGTCCCGCGGCCTCCGGATTCATCATGTCGCGGCGATTGAGCCGGCTGTCGCTCATGATGCGGCCTTCAGAGCGGGACGGGCCGAGAGGTCCGCGTGCAGCAGCGTCTCCGCGTTGGACACGCAGACCCGGAGCATGCGCGCGCGGTCGACGTCCGGATCCTCGATCGTGACCTGGACCGCCAACCCGTCGATCATCGCCCCGATGGCGAGGGCGGCGTTCTCGGGGGAGTCGGTGGTGAACTCGCCGGTGCGCCGGCCCTCCTCGATCACCTCGGTGAGCATTGCGCGCCAGCGCCCCTCGACCTGCTGCTCGGCCTCGCGCATCGGCTCGTCGTGGAGCGCCCGCGTCCAGAGCTCCAGCCACAGCGTCCAGTCCGCGTCCTCCGCGCAGATCTCGAATATCTCGCGGAGCTTGGCCGAGGGGCTGTCGAGCGCCTCGAGCCGCTCCGCCATGCGCTCGTCGAAGCGGCGCTCGTCCTCCTGGAGCGCCGCGGTGAGCAGCTTGCTCTTGGTGCCGAACCAGTAGATCACCGCCGGGGAGCTCGTCTCCGCCCGCTCCGCGACGTCGGCGATCCGTGTCTTGCCAAGGCCGCGCTCGGCGATCACCTCAGCCGCTGCGGCGAGGATCTGCGGTCGCCTGACGTGATCGATCTGCGGGCGAGGACTCACCTTCCCCGGCTCTCTCCTCCGAAAACGAAAGCTGAATCGTCGTTCAGCTTACGCCGATCCGCACTGGCAAGTCAAGGGCCGCTTGATCCTTCCACACCGGAGAGCGCCGCTGGGTCTACCCCGAGCTCGGCGCCGAGGCGCTCGGCGGCCACGCGCCGGGCGTCGTCGAGTTCCATCGCCGGGTCGCGGATCAGGGCGCGGACGCCGAGCCCGTCGAAGAGAGCCATGGCGAGATCGGCGACGTCATCGGGATCGACCCGGCTGAACTCGCCGCTCTCCACCCCGCGGCGGATCACCCGCGCGACCCACTCCCGGTAGCTCTCGTACATCCGGCCCGCGACGGGACGCAGCTCCGGCTCGCGCGCCGCCCGAAGCCAGAGCTCGACCCAGAGGACCCACTCACGCTCTCCCTCCCCGGGTGTCGGCAGGCATTCCTCGATCGCGATTGCGAGTCCCTCCGTCGCCGAGGCGGCCGCCGCGGGGCCCGCCCCGAAGCGCTCGTCCGCCGCCAGCTCGAAGGACTGGAGCAGGGCCTGCGCGAGCAGCTCCTCGCGCGTCGAGAAGTAGTGGTGGACGAGGGAGGTCGAGGCGCGCGCCCTGGTTGGCGACCCGCGCGATCCTCACCTCGTCGATGCCGTCGGAGGCGATCAACTCCGTGGCGGCTCTGAGGATCCGCTCCCTGGCATCGGGCGCGTCCGACTGCGGGGCGCTCGCCTCCTCCATTGATTCAGCCTAGGGCGCGCCTCCGACGCCGGGCGGCTAGGCGGCGGCGCCGATGGCGACGCCGCCTTCCGCCAAGACGGCCTCGGCGGCGTTTCGGCCGTTGAGGCCGATGACGCTCCCTGCCGGGTGTGTCGCCGCGCCGCAGAGGTAGAGGCCCGGCACCGTCGTGCGCGAGCTGAAGCGCCCCTCCCACATCTGGTCCGGTGTCACCTCGCCCTGGAAGATGTTGCCCCCGGTCAGCCCGATCCGCTGCTCGATGTCGCGCGGCCCGAGCACCTCGTGGTCGATCAGGCAGTCCGGCAGGTCCGGCGCGAAGCGCGAGATCAGGTCGATGAACTGCTTGGCGACGTCGTCGCGGCGAGAGTCCCAGTCCCCGTCGCTGATCTCATAGGGGGCGTACTGGCCGAAGACGCTGAGCAGGTGCTTGCCCTCGGGAGCCGGCGAGGGGTCGTAGCCGGTCTGGATGTAGACCTCCCCGAAGCCGACTGCGGGCTCGCCCGCGGCGCAGGTCTCGAACGCCCTCTGCGCCTCCTCCATCGATCCGCAGACGTCGATCGTCGCCTGGGCCGGCCAGGTCTCGCCCGGGGCGGCGGTCCAGGTCGGCAGCCGCTCGAGGGCGGCGTTGAACTTGACGACGGGGCTGCGGACCTTCCAGTCCTCGAGCCGCTGCCTGAAGTCCGCGTCCAGGTCGGCGCCGTCCAGCATCCCGAGCAACCGCTTCGGGTCCGCGTTGCAGAGCACGGTCCCGGAGCGCAGCCGGGTGCCGTCCTCGAGCTCGACACCCTCGCCCGGATGGATCGCCGACACGGGGACGCCGCAGGCCAGCATCGCGCCGGACTCGCGTGCGGCATCCGCAATGGCGAAGCTCACCATCCCCATGCCGCCCTCGACGTAGCCCCAGACCGGTCCCCGTCCCTCGAGGTCACCCTGGTAGTGCATCAGCTTGATCGAGGCCGTTCCCGGCTCCCACGGGCCCCCCCAGGTTCCGATGATCCCCTGGCCATAGAGCGCCGTCTTGAGCCGCTCGTCGCATATGTGGGCGTCGAGCACGTCCGCGATCGAGGCCTCGAAGACGAGGTCGATCATGGTCTGGTTCCCGTCGAGGATCTCCTCGATCTCGGCCCGCGTCGGGGTGTCTCCAATCCAGGTGTCGCGCTCGCCCTTGCGGAGCTTGATCCGCACCTCGTCGAAGAGCTCCTCGTAGGCCCAGTACCCCTTCTTGTCCGCCTCGGAGACACCGAGCTCGTCCAGGTTCCGCTCCGTCCGCTCGTCATCGAGCCACTGGCCGAAAGAGCTGCCGTCCTCGAAGGGAACCCAGAGGTTCGGATCCGCGACGAAGACTCTCAGGCCGCGCTCGCGCAGGCCGAGCTCCCGGATTACGACCTCGTCGAGCAGCCCGACGACGTAGGCACACGGACTGATCACGAATCGGTCGTCGTCGAAGGGCCTCTCGAGGGTGCAGGCACCGCCGAGGCGCTCGCGGCGCTCCAGCACCAAGACGCTCTTGCCGGCACGCGCCAGGTATGCCGCGGCGGCGAGGCCGTTGTGCCCGCCGCCGACCACGATCGCGTCCCAGTCCCGGGAGGCGAGCGCGCCGACCGGCATGGGGAGCCCCACCTCGCCGAGGCTCGCGGCGACGCCGTTCACGCCGAGACCGCCTCGCGGTCCCGCAGAGCCTCCAGGTAGCGCTCGGCGACCATGCGGTCGAAGGCGTGGGTGTCGGTCTCCTCGAGCGAGTAGCGGCCGGCCGTGTAGCCCCTCGAGCCGGCACCCTTTTGCGCGAGCTCGCAGACGTACCAGTCCTGGCGGTTGGTCATGTCCCAGAACCCGATCGCGTCGGAGGGATCGAAGTCCGGAGCCTCCATCGTGGCCGGCTCGAAGAAGAACTCGCAGACCACGTCGGTGCGGTCGGCCGCGCGCGGATAGAGCGTGTGCAGCATCACGTAGTCGGGATGGAACGAGACCAGGGCGTTCGGGAAGAGCGCCACATAGAGGATCGAGCGCAGCTCATCTTCCGAGAGCCCCTCGATCGGAGGCCTGTCGGTCGCATGGCCGCCGTCGATCCCCATCGTCGCGGCCCCCTCCCCGGTCAGCGTCATCGAGCCGCCGCACCAGGCCCCGTCCCCCTCGATCTCCTCGCCGCTCATGTAGTTGCTGAGCGCGTTGAGCTCCGGGTGGACCCCCGGGCAGTGCAGGCACTCGTTGTAGTTCTCGACGATCCCCTTCCAGTTCGCGGCGACGACGTAATCGACCTTGCCCGCCGCTGCGGAGCTCCGCGTTCCGGTAGCGCTCCAGGTGCTCGAGCAGGTCGCCGATGTGCTCGGCCGGATCCGGCGCGTCGCCGCCGAGGTCCACCAGCAGAAGGCCGCCGACGGTCGAGAGGCGCACCGGGACGAGCCCGTTGCACGATGGGTCGAAGTTCTCGACCCCGTCCATGTGCGGGGAGGCGCGCAGCGCTCCGTCGAGGTCATAGGACCAGGCGTGGTAGGGACAGCGGAGGCGCCGCTTCACGCTTCCCTCGCCCTCGGTCACGAGGCGGGCGCCGCGGTGGCGGCAGACGTTGTGGAAGGCACGTGGCCGGCCGTCCTCGCCTCCGATCACGACGACGCTGTCGCGACCGATCTCGCGCATCAGGAAGCGGCCCGGCTCGCTCACCTGGGAGAGGTGACCGACGCAGATCCAGCCCGCGGCGAAGATCCCTTCCAGCTCCCAGTCCAAGACGGCGGGATCGGTGAAGGCCGCTGGCGGCAGCATCGTCGCCTGCTCCAACGGCCGCAGCGTCTCCGAGACCTGAGCGGAGTCGAGCGGCGGTGCGGCGGTCATCGCGCGGCATCCTAGGCCGTCTTGACTTTGTAGTCAAGTGCTATTAACGTGCGACGCCATGCCGGCCACGGCGCCAGTCGGCGACCTCTCGAACCCGATTCCGGGACTGGATCAGCGAGCCAGGGAGATCCAGGCCCGCGCTCGGGCGTTCGTCGAGGACGTCCTGATGCCGCTCGAGGAGGAGGCCGAGGCGCGCGGGCGGCCGCCTGCCCGAGGAGACGATCGCCAGGGTCAAGGCGGAGGCGATCGCGGCCGGTCTTGCCGGGCGGCCTCCACGCGCCGGAGGCGGGGGGACAGGGCTGGACGCGGACCGAGTGGGTGCTCGTCGAGGAGCAGTACGGGCGCAGCACCAACGCGATCAGCTGGCACGTACCCAACGCCTACAACGTCTGGAAGCACGCCAGCCAAGCGCAGATCGAGCGCTATCTGCGCCCGGCGCTGCGCGGCGAGGCGAAGGACGCCTACGCCGTCACCGAGCAGGGCGCGGGCTCGGACCCGTCGCGGATCGAGGCGACGGCCGAGAGAAGCGACGGCGGCTTCGTGATCAACGCGGAGAAGTGGTTCGTCACCTCCGGCGACATCGCGTCGGTCCTGGTGGTGATGGCGAATCTCGTCGACGGAGCGGACCGGCTGCCCACGCTCTTCGTCGTCGACAGCGACCGGCCGGGGGTGGAGATCGTCGACGACCCCGACTTCACCCACAGCTATCCGGACCGCCACCCGACCATCAGCTTCACGAACGTCGAGGTCGGGTCCCGACGACTACATCGGGGAGATCGGCGGCGGCGATGACCTGCAGCGCTCCTGGTTCAGCGAGGAGCGGCTCGGGATCGCAGCGCGCGGCGTCGGCGCGATGTGGAGGCTGCTGGAGGAGACCGTCGACTGGTCGGCCTCCCGCCAGCAGGGCGGCGAGCGCATCTACGACTACCAGGGCGTGTCCTTCCCGCTGGCCGACTCCGCCGCGGATGCCGCCGCCGGCCGCCTGCTCGACGCTCCAGGTCGCGGCGATGATCGACGACGGCGCCGATCCCAAGCTGGCCCATCACAAGGCCTCGATGGCGAAGCTCTTCGTCAGCGAGGCGGCCTGGCGGTGCGCCGACCGTTGCGTCCAGGCGTTCGGGGGCCGCGGGTACGTGCGCTCGAACGTGGCCGAGCGGTTCCTGCGCGAGCTCCGCGTCGACCGGATCTGGGAGGGGACCAGCGAGATCCAGCGCCTGATCATCGCCAGGGGGCTCGAGCGGCGGGGAGTGGAGCGCATCCTCCACTAGTGCCTGCGGGCGTCCCTCACCGGCCCGATCCGGCCCCGCTCCTGGAGCCGCGCTCGGTGGCGGTCGTCGGTGCGACCGACCGGCCCGGCTCCTACGGAGACACGGTCCTTCGGAATCTCGAGCGGGCGGGGTTTCCGGGCCCCGTCTGGGGCGTCCACCCCACGAGGGCGAGCGTGCACGGCCGAGAATGCGTGCCGTCGCCGGCGGACCTCCCCGAACCGGTTGACGCAGTGGTCTTCGCGATCCCGGCCGCCAAGGTGCCGGCGTCGTTGTCCGAGGCGGCCGAGCGCGGCTGCCGGGGTGCCGTCGTCTTCTCCGCCGGCTTCGGCGAGGCGCCGGGCGGAGGGTCGCTCGAGCGCGAGCTCGCCGGCGTCGCGCGAGCGGGCGGGGATCCCTCTCTGCGGGCCGAACGGCAACGGAGTGATCGCCGTCACAGCCCGGGCGCCGCTCTGGGGCGACTCGGTGCCGGAGCTCCGGCCTGGGGCCGTCGCCGTGATCACACAAAGCGGGAACCTGGCCGTCAACGCGATCGGCTCGCGCCGCGGCATCGACTTCCACACCCTCGTTTCCACGGGCAACCAGACCGGACTCGACGCGGCGGACTGGCTCGCGGCGGTCGCGGCGCGTGACGGCGTCCGCTCGATCGCCCTCTTCCTCGAGGAGGACGGCGACGGGGCGCGACTGGCCGAGTCGCTTGCGCTGTGCGCGGAGCGGGATGTCGGCGTGGCGGTGCTGAAGGTCGGCGAGTCCAGAGCCGGCGCAGAGGCCGCGGCGGCCCATACCGGCGCGGTCGCGGGGGACCAGCGGGTCTTCCGCGCGCTGGTGGAGGAGGGGGGCGCGGCCTGGGTGCGGGATCCACACGAGCTCCTGGAGGTGGCGCGAGTGCTCGCCGAACCGCGGGCCCGGCCGGGCCGGGCCGGAGGGCTCGCCGTCCTCACCTGCTCGGGCGGGGACTCGGGAATCGCCGCCGACCTCGCGGAGGAGGAGGGAATCGAGCTGCCGCCACTGGCTGAAGAGACCAAGCGGAGGCTCGTGGAGCTGTTGCCGGACGCCGCGACACCGGGCAACCCTCTCGACTACACCTCGCTGATCTGGGGAGAGAGCGAGCTGCTCGCGTCGATCGTTGAGGCAGTCGGCACCGACCCCGCGATCGATCAGCTGCTGCTGCTCTACGACCACCCCGCCGGGCTTCGCCCCGAGCACGAGGATCAATGGCGCGCTGTCAGGACCGGACTCGCCGACGGCGCCGAGCGCTGCGACGCGGCCGCGCTGATCGCCTCGACGCTGCCGGACCTGTTGGACGACCCCGCGGCCCGGGAGCTCTCGGCCCGCGGGATCCCGGCGGTTGCCGGCCTCGTCACCGCGCTGTCCTGCGTCCGGTCGCTCCAAAGGTCCCCGGGGGACCCGACGCGGCTGCGGGCGATCGCTGCGGCGGCGTCCGGTGCCCGCACCGGTTCAAATGGGGACGTCGACGACTGGCTGGGCGAGGCGGCAGCGAAGCGGCTGCTTCGCGAAGGCGGTGTTCCAGTCCCCGAGGGCGTCGAGCTCGATCCCGGGGATGAGATTGGCTGCGTCGCCGCCGCGAACGAGCTGGGCTGGCCGGTGGCCCTGAAGCTCTCCGGCCCCGGGGTTCGGCACAAGACCGATGCGGGTGCGCTTGCCCTCGGCATCGCAGGCGAGGAGGAGCTTCGGCGCGCTCACGATCGCCTGACCGCCCTCCCCGAGGCGGACGGCGCGCGCCTGCTGGTCGAGCGGATGGCGGACCCGGGCGTGGAGCTGCTGATCTCGGCGCGAGCCGACGCGATCGTGCCGGTGATCACCGTCGGACTGGGCGGCATCTGGACCGAGGTTCTCCGCGACGTGGCGGTCATTCCCCTGCCCGCGGATGCCCGGCGGGTCGCCGAGGGGATCCGGTCACTTGACGGCGCGGATCTCCTGACTGGGGGCAGGGGCGGTGATCGGTTCGACGTCGACGCGGCGGCGGATCTGGCAGCCCGGCTCGGGCATCTGCTGCTCGAGCGCGGGCTGGGGCTGATCGAGCTCAATCCGGTGGTCGTTCACCGGGAGGGATGCGTGGCCGTCGACGCGGTTGCCCGCTGATTGTGAAATTGACTACAAGATCAACGATCTGCTAGGGTGCCGCCATCGAGGCGGCGACGAGCACCCCCGTTCCAAGCGCACCGGCCACCCCGGGGCCTCCGCCAGCGAGCTACGACGCGATCGTCGTGGGCGGGGGGCACAACGGTCTCACCACCGCCGCGTATCTGGCCCGCGCCGGGCTCGACGTGATCGTGCTCGAGCGGCGGCCGATTCTCGGCGGTGCGTGCGTGACCGAGGAGGTCTGGCCGGGAGCCCGGGTCTCGCGGGCCTCCTACGTCGTCTCGATGCTCCAGCCGAAGATCGTCTCCGACCTTCGCCTGGACGAGTTCGGCTATCGGGCGGTCCCGCTCGACCCCGCCTACGCCGCGATGACGCCCGACGGGCCGATCTTCTTTCACAACGAGCCGGAGCAGACGGCCGCCTCGATCGCCGCCCATTCGCGCCGCGACGGCGAGGTCTACGCCGACTTCGAGGACCTTTTCGAGAGGACCGCTGAGTTCCTACGGCCGATGCTCCTCCGCGAACCGCCGGCCCTCGGCTCGCGCAACCCGCTCGACGTCGCGGCGCTCCTGCGCGAGGCCGGGCGCGCCGCGGGGCTGTCCAGGCGCGACGTCCACGACCTGGTCCGGATCTTCACGATTTCGGTCGGCGACCTCCTTGACGACTGGTTCGAGCACGACGCGGTGAAGGGCTCGATCGCCTCGAGCGGCGTCGTCGGAGTCTGGGCCGGTCCGAGAACCCCCGGCACCGCCTACAACCTGCTGCACCACGCGCTCGGCGAGCTCGACGGGATGCCCGGCGTCTGGGGCCAGGTGATCGGGGGGATGGGTGCGATCAGCGAGGCGATCGCCCGCTCCGCCGAGGCCGCCGGCGCGACCATCCGCACCGACGCCGAGGTGGCCTCCGTCGACATTCGCGACGGGCGAGCAGTGGGCGTCACGCTCGCCAGCGGCGAGGAGATCCGCGCCCCGATCGTCGCCTCGGGCGCCCACCCGAAGACGACGATCCTCGAGCTGGCCGGCGGCGAGAACTTTCCCACCGAGATCACGGAGGACATGAGGCGCTACCGGACCCGCGGCGGCTCGGTAAAGGTCAACATGGTGCTCTCGGAGCCGCCCCGGTACGAGGGGGTCACGGAGGAACAGCACCGGATGCTGCACACCACCGGCGTCAACCTCTGCCCGTCGATCGACTACCTGGAGCGGGCCTGGCAGGACTGCCTGATGGGCCGCCCCGCGACGGAGCCCTACGTCGAGGCCGAGCTCCCGTCCGCGATCGACTCGAGTCTCACCGACGACGGCCGCTGGGTGATGACGATGTTCACGCAGTACGGGCCGCCCGACGAGGACGCCTGGGAGGGCGACGCGCGCGACCGCTACGGGGACGCCTGCGTCGAGCACCTGGCCCGGTACGCGCCCAATGTCCCGGACGCGATCCTCGAGCGCGAGGTGCTCGCTCCGCCGGACCTGGAGAGGATCTTTGGGCTCCAGGGTGGGAACATCTTCCAGGGCGAGCAAGGGCTCGACCAGATGGCATTCATGCGCCCGGCTCCGGACCTCTCCCACTATGCGACCCCGGTACACGGGCTCTACCTCTGCGGCGCGGGCACTCATCCGGGCGGCGGAGTGATGGCCGCTGCCGGTCACAACGCCGCCCGTCGCATCCTCCGCGACCGGCGGGTCGGGCGCCTGCGCCCCCGGGTTCGACGCCGCACCGCCGCACTGAGCCGACCCTCGCTGTGTGGCCCTAGGGCCCTTGGTGTCTATTGGGCGCGTCATCGCCCGATGTGGAAGCCGATCCGCTTGGGGATCGCGGCCAGGCCTCTGCTGAGCGGGCCGGGCACTGTTCCCTGCTCCTCGGCGGCCTCTTTGGCCACCAAGCCGGCCCGGATCGCGTTGCCGCCGATCCACGACGCCAAGCCCGTCGGGACCCGGCGAGGATCGGGCTCCACCAGGGGCAGCTGTGAATGCTCGTCGCGCCGGTCCAGCGCCAGCGATGCCAGGATCTGCCCCATCATCAGGGACGGGCCGACCCCATTCCCGGTGTAGCCGAAAACGCCGTAAACCCGTTCTGAGCGGAAGGGGACGACTACGGGGAGATGGGTCGGCGAGACATCGATCGGGCCACCCCAGGCGTGGGTTATCCGACGACCCTCCAGCCCAGGGAAGAACGAGCGCAGGTCAGACGCCACTCGGTCGACGACGCCGGGGTCAAGCTCGGTGCGCCCTCCCAGCCGTGCGCCGCAGGCGATCCGGCCGCCGCCCCAGCCGAAGGCGATCCGCCCATCGGGCGTCGTTCGCATGTAGTGAACCATCGCTCGACCGTCGGTAATGCATTCGCCGCCGATCCAGCCGATCTCCTCGAGCAGCTCCGGGACTGGTTCGGTCAGCACGATGTGGCTGGAGGTCACCGTGAGGCGCCCGCGCATCGGCGAACCGGCGGCGCCGGACGCGGGCCCGAGGGCGAGAACACACGAGGCAGATCGGATTCGGGCCCTCGGCGTCTCGCCCAGGCAGCCCCAGCTTCCGGCGCGCAGCCGACGAAGCGGCGAGCGCTCAAAAACACGGAGGCCGGGGCGGTCGCTGAGCCGCTCACGCAGGCCGAGCGCCAGTCGTGCCGGCTGCACAGTCGCCGCACCGCCGTAAAGCACGCCGGCACGAAAGCGGGGCGATCGGCAGCGCTGCCGCACCTGCTCAGCGCTCAGCTGCTCCACCGCGCCGGCCTCGCCGAGCTCCCGGCAGGTGGCGACCGCCTCGTCCCAGACCCCGTCCTGGGCAGGCGCTGCCGAGACCTGCAGGTATCCGCCTTGCTGGTACCAGGCGTCGATTCGCTGTTCCGAACAGAACCGGCCGATCTCGTCCACGGCGCCCTGAGCCGCCCGCCCGACGCGAGCGGCTGCCGGCCCCCCGAAGCGCTCGCGCAGGGTGTGCATGCTGAACCACATGGCGTTGGCAAAACCGCCACTCCGACCGCTGGGCCCATGCCCGCAGCAGTCCGACTCCAGCAGGATCACGCTCGCTGCCGGCGCCAGTTGGGAAATCCGCCAGGCCGTCCACATGCCCGTGTAGCCGCCGCCGGCTACCAGCACGTCGCAGTTCAGCTCTCCCTCGGCGGACGGCAGCGGCGGACGGTCGCCAGCCTCCTCGAGCCAGTAGCCACGGGCCGTGTGCTTCATCGGAATGTAGAAACGCCAGTCGGGCGCCCACCGTGTACCCGCTACTCGAGAAAGAGCCGCAAGCGCGCCCTTTCTCTATTGGGTAGATCGCAGGACTTGTTCGGCCGCGCGCTGCCCGCTCCGAAGCGCCCCCTCCATCAGCCCGTGCCACTCGCCAGCGGTGTGCTCGCCGGCGAAGAAGAGGGGGCCGATCGGCTTCACCAGGTCGTCGTCGCGAAGTGGCGATGAGAGGGTGCGGGCCGAGTAGGAGCCCCGCACCCAGGGATCGTCGTCCCAACTCGAAAGCAGGGCGCTTTCGGGTTCCAGATCGAGGTCCCCCCGAAGCGCCACCAGAGCGGCGACCCAGCGCTCGACCCCGTCTGAGCCGCCAAGGGCATCGATCGCGCTCATCGTGCCCGTGTAGCCGGTCACGAAGGGAGCAGGCTCGCCATCCGCGCCCAGCTGCGTGTAGGTCCAGAAGTGTCCGGCCACGGACATGATCGCGCTCGGCGGCGCAGGCGAGCGCAGGCGAAGGAAGAGCTTCGAGTTCTGGCCGTAGGTGACCGCGCGCAGCGCTTCGGCGGTCGCGCCCTCGAGCGGAGGATCGAACTCGATCTCGGCCAGCGGCGCGGTGGGGATCGCGACCACGACTGCGTCCGCCTGGATCTCGTCGTGATCGGTGGCGACCTTCACCGCGCCCTGCGACCAGCGCACCCGCCGCACGGGGGAGGAGAGGCGCACGGCTGCGCCGAGCTCGGCCGCGAGGGCCTCGGCGAGTCGCATGTTGCCGCCCTCCAGCGTGTGGTTGTCGAAATCGCCGAAGGTCGACGCTCCCTCGTCGAGCACCGAGGCCTCGAGGTCGTCGGCGGGATGGCCGTTCGAGATCGCGACACGCGTCCGAATCACGTTCGAGAGGGGCGGGTCCAAGTCCAGGGCGGCGATCGCGTCGGCAGCGCTTGTGCCGTCCGCGGTCCGGCCGCCGGCGAGGCGGTCGAATGCGTCCTCGAGGGCGGTCGGGACACAGCCTCCTCGCCAACCGGCACGCGCCGCCCATAGGGCGTCCCCTTGAGCACCAGCGGGATCCCGAAGCGCTCAGCGAGGGCGTTCATCGAGTCGTAACCGGGCAGGATGAACTCGGCGCCCCGCTCGATCACGGCTCCCTCCCCGAACTGCACCGACCATACGCGGCCCCCGACCCGGTCGCGCGCCTCGAGCACGGTCACCTCTGCTCCGCCTGCGCGCAGGGCGTCGGCGGCGGCGAGGCCCGCAAAGCCGGCGCCGATGACGACTACTCGCTGCATTCAGACCCCCCAGCTCGCTTCACGAAGGGATCCTCCCAAGCCAGGGCTTGTCGGGGCAGACCTCGAGCTGCTGGAGCTGAACCCCGTAGTCATCTACGAGGAGGGGGCCGTCGTGGTCGACGCGCCGGCCCGCAGGAGCAGTGTGCCGGCGCCGCAGCCGAGCGCCGCAGCCGTCAGCCCGTAGGCCGCATCGGCGCTCACCACCTCCAGCAGCACGCCGCCCAGCAGTGGGCCGATCGTGTATCCGGCCCCATAGAGCAGGTTCAGCACTCCATAGCCGAAGCCACGCTCGGGCTCACCGAAGGCCTCGTCAAGCCAGGGGACCGCGGCGGAGAACGTGAGGCTGAATCCGGCGCCGAACACGCCGAGCGCCAGACCCGCCCCCAGCGTGCCGCCGAGCCCTGCGAGCAACAGCGCCGACGCCGCCGTCAGGGCGAGTCCGGCGACTGCGGGGCCGCGCCGGCCCCGCCGATCGCCCCAGCGGCCGCCGAGCGGCGCGAGGGCCGCGTCGACCGCTATCGATCCGGCGAACAGCAGCCCGATCGCCGAGCTGGATAGGTCGAGGCGAGCGTCGAAGTCGAGCGGCGCGACCACCTCGATCAGCCCCAGCGCGCATGCCCCGCCGAGTGTCATCGCGGTGGCCACCGCTCCGATCCCGGATCCGATCGAGCCCCGGATCGTCGCCCAGGCTGGGGCCTGGGGCATGCGGCGCCCCGAATCGGGAGGAAGCACTGTGGCGGCCGCGAGCGCGAGCGCGAGCGAGACGCAGCAAATGATCAGGAACGGGGCGGCAAAGGAGAGCAGGTCGGCCGTCACGCCGCCCAGCGCGGGCCCGGCGATCGAGCCCGCCCCGGTCGCCGCCAGAGCAAATCCGATTGCCTCGCCCCGTCTGCCCGGCGGCGCGAGGTCGGAGACGAGCGCGAGCGCCGCGATCCAGCTCGCCGCCGACCCGACTCCCTGGATCGCGCGGCCTACCATCAGAAGGGAAAGGGATCCGGAGGCGGCGATCACCGCGGAGCCCGCCGCCGCCAGCAGCAATCCCGCGATGACCAGAACCCTCCGTCCCAGCGAGTCGGCGAGCCGCCCCAGCGGGAGCGAGAGCAACACGATCGGCACCGCATAGGCTGCGAAGGAGGCGCCCAGCGCCCACTCGCTCGCACCCGTCCGGCGCTCGATCTCGGGGAGCAAGGGGGCGATCAGCCCGAGCAGCGCTGTGTCGATCGTCACCGCGGCAACCGCGACCGCGACGATTGCGCGCCGGCGCGGGAGGGGTCTCGACTGGGACGCCAGGGTTGCTCGCATGGGGACGAAGCTCTACTGCACTCTCGCATTCGGACACCCGGCGGCGGCCAGCGGGTCTGGATCGGCTGCTGGCGCTAGAACAGCATCGTGAGCTCCCTGACCCCTTCGGAGGTCTTCGAGCTGAGCGAGTGCTCACCGCGTTCGAAGATCCGCATCATGGGTGAATTGCCGGCCAGCACGTCGGCGGTCAGGCCGCGCGCGCCGTGCCGACGGGCGTAATCGACGAGTCCGCGGTGGAGGATTCCCCCGAGCCCGGCACCCTGCCACTCCGGGTCCACCATATATGCGACCTCGGCCAGTCCGCTGGCCGGGCTGAGGTAATAACAGCTGGCCGCGACGATGCGTTCGTGTTCCGACGGACCGACCACCGCTGCGAAAGCCATCTCCTCGTCGTAGTCGACGCTGCACAGGTACTGGGCGGCCTTATCGGTGAGCGAGGTCAGCCTTTGAAAGAACCGGGTTTGGACATCCTCCTCGCTGAGTCGATAGAAGAGCTCCTGCATCGCACCGGCATCGCTCGTGCGCGTCGGGCGCAGGCATACGGTCCGACCGTTGCGCAGCTCCACGTCTCGGACCTCGCTTACCGGGTATGCCGTGCGGCTGTGCAGCTCCTGCTTCGGCCCGACGAGCCCCCGCTCGATGGCCGCGTCGAGCAGCTCGTCCCGGACGTCGGGGTGCGCGATCTCGATCAGTGCGACCGCCCGCTCGGAGAGCGAGCGGCCGAACAGGTACGCGGTGCCGTATTCGGTGATCACCCAATGCACGTCGGCCCGCGGAATCGCTACCGCCTCGTCGGGACCGAGCTCCAGGGAAATGGCGGACCGGCCAGCCGGGGTAAGTGAGGCCAAGCAGACGATCGCGGTCCCACCGGGGGACGCGAGTGCGCCGCGATGGAACGCGGGCCCGGTGGACACGCCCCCATAGAGCTCACCGTCGAGGCTTTCGGTGGACGTCTGGCCGGTCAGGTCGATCGTGAACGCTTGCGTGACGGACACCATCCGCTCCTTGCTCGCGATCACCGTCTGGTCGCAGACGTACTCGATCTCATGAAAGCCGAAGCGTGGGTTGTCGTCGACGAGGTCGTAGAGGCGCCTCGAACCCATCGCCCAGCTCGTCGTGACCGGCCCGGTGACGACGCCGGCGTCGACGAGGTCGACGATCGGCTCCGTGATGACGTCGGAGTGGACGGCCAGCTCGCGCCGGTTGGTCAGATGAGCAAGCATCTCGTTCGGTACACGGCCGAGGCCGATCTGAAGAGTGGAACCGTGATCGATGAGCCTCGCGACGTAGCGGGCGATCTGCTCGGCGACCTCGCCGACGGGAGGGTGCAGGTATTCCACCACCGGGGTCTCGACCGGCACGAACTTCGCGATGCGATCAACCGGGATCCGGCTGTCGCCGGCGGTGCGGGGCATCGCAGGGTTGACCTCGGCGATGACGGTGCGGGCGTTCATGGCCGCGGCCTTCGTCACGTCCACCGATATGCCCAGGCTGCAGGTCCCGTCCGGGTCGGGTGGGGCGACCTGCAGCATCGCGACGTCTAGCGGGATCTGCCCGTTCTGAAACAGCCGCGGGGCGTCGGCGAGTGAGAGCGGCAGGTACTCCACCTGGTGCGACTGGCGCAGCGCGCGGACGTCACGCCCGACGTAGAAAACTCGATGCCGGTAGTTCGTCTGCGCCGGGTCATCCGTGCCGAACCGGTCGGTGAGGAAGTGCACCAGCGTCACACCGGGTCGGTTGAGTCGCTCGAGAGCATCGACCAAGCTGCGCGGAGTGGCGCACGCACTGCCGAGGAACACCTTGTCGCCGGGTCGGACGACCGAAACGGCCTCTGCGGCCGATACCTGGCGATCGCGCCAGTCGAGTGCCGCGTCGACGCTCATGCCGGATGAGCAACGTTAGCGCGATTGCTTCGGTGGACTTGTGAGTTCGAATCCCGCCCCCGCTCCTGCGACCGGGCCGATGCGTCGGCCGGGGGTACTATCTTCGCCCGGATTGCCAAACCGCCGTGTCGGTCAGCGAGCCGGCGGCCGGGGGAGTTCCGGGGCGAATTGCCGGTCACCGGCATGATCTCGCGTGAGCCCGACAGCTAACCCCGGAAGCGCACACGAGCGAGGGGTCATTGCATGGACGCGAAAACCCTGCCGGGCTTCGGGCGAAACTTCAAGACCGCTATTGCGGGAGGTGTCCTGACGATCGGTTTCGCGGTTGTCGCCTTCGCTTTGGCCGCGGGCGAGGTGGCGGCGAAACCAGGCTGCGGTGGACACAAGGCCACCATAGTTCGCGGCGTGGGGAACGACGTCATCAATGTGCCGAAGCACGGCCCTCAGGTGATCGTCGCCGGTGGGGGAAATGACACGATCATCGCCAAGCGCAACAAGGACATCGTCTGCGCGGGCGAGGGTGATGACTTCATCTCGGGCGGAACGGGCCGCGACAGGCTCTTCGGCGAGGCGGGCAACGACGTGATCGACGAAGGCCCCGGCTCGGGCCAGGCGTTCGGAGGGCCAGGAGATGACACGCTGCTGGGCGGCGGTGGCGGAGACTCACTCCACGGCGACGATGGGACTGACCGGATCTTCGGCCAGATCCAGGATGACCATCTCTCGGGCGATTCGGGTAATGACCTGATCGCTGGCGGCCAGGGGATCGACGACATGCAGGGCGGCAGCGGTGACGACTGGCTCCGTGGGGGAATCAACAATGACTTCCTTTCGGGTGACGACGGAAATGACACGCTCAGCTTCGGGAGCGCGACGCCGCCCGGTCCGTCGAGCGGTCTCAACGGCGTGAGCGTCAATCTGAGGTCCGGAGACGCCGATGGCGACGATTCGCCGGAGAGGATCTCCGGAATCGAGAACGTGGTGGGCTCACCGTTCGACGATCGTCTGCTCGGCGGCGGCGGCGGGTTCGCTAACGGCAACGGAGGCAGCGACTCGTGCGGGGGATTTGCCAGGACCTCCTGCAACGTCCCACCCCCCAGATCAAGCGCCTATATCGCCAATCCCATCAGCCCCGACCCGGGTCTGATCGTGCTCGGTGGACCGGGCAGCGACTCGGTGAGTGTGAATGCGACCGGCAACGGCTTGAGCATCACCGGCCAGTTGAGCGCAGGCGCCGGCTGCGCGAAAGCCGGCGCCGCAAGCGTCTCCTGCGGGACGCCCACCGCTCCGCTTGGCTACATAGTGCTCTGGGGAGACAGCGGCAATGACACGCTGAGTGTTGGCGGTGGTCTACCGGCGGGGACGGAAGTCGTTCTCGATGGGGGCCCCGGTAACGACAATCTCACCGGCGGCCCCAGCTCAGACGTCCTGTTTGCGGGCGAGAGCGGCACGGACAATCTGATCGGTGGCGTCGGGGACGACGGTCTGGTTGGAAGCGGCGGCGGCCCCGACACGATGGAGGGCGGTCCGGGGAATGACAACATCGTTTCCGATAACCCATGCGACGGCCACCACTACATTGGCGGGCCGGGCGGCGCCGACACGGCGGGCTTTGGACACGTGACGATCGGGGGGGTGAGGGCAAGGTTGAATGGCACGGCCACGCTCCGCCGCAACGGCCGGGGATGCAACCCGACTCACATCCAGGGGAGCGAGGTGCTCGAGGGCTCGATCGGGCGCGACTTTCTGGTCGGCACCCGGCATGACGATCTCCTGGTCGGGCTTCCGGGTCGCGACCTCCTGATCGGGCGCGGGGGGGACGATGACTTTCGCGGGGACGCGGGTAGCGATCGCTGCATGGGGCGCGGCAAGAAATCGAGTTGTTAGCGCCGCCAGGTGGTGCCGACCGCGCCGATCTAGGGGCTCGTCGTGAGGGCCCTTGGCTCGCCGGGTGCTCCTCTACTGGGCCGTCATCCCGCCGTCGGCCAAGACGACGGAGCCAGTCAGGAAGCTCGCCTCGTCTGAGGCGAGGAAGAGGGCGACGTTGGCGATCTCGCGTGGCTCGCCCGGGCGCCCGATCGGCTGGAATGAGTCGATCGACTCATAGATCTTCTCCAGCCCGCCGAGCATCTCAGCGTGGGCATAGTTGATGGGCGTGTCGACCCAGCCCGGGCAGATCGCGTTGCAGCGGATTCCCTGCTTCGCGTAGTCAAGCGCGATGCCCCGCGAGAGCATCACAACCGCTCCCTTGGAAGCGGCATAAACCGTCAGGTAGGGCTCGGCGACGACGCCGTTGACGCTCGACACGTTGACGATCGAGCCAATCCCGCGCTCGAGCATGTGAGGGATCGCGGCCTGGCAAGCGTAGATGGGGCCCTTCACGTTCACCGCGAGCGTGCGCTCGATCGTCTCGTCGGGCGCCTCATGGAAGACGCCGGGCAGGTTCACCCCGGCGTTGTTCACGAGGACCTCGATGCCGCCCCACAGGCCGACGCAGCGCGCGACGAAGCCCTCCGCCTGCTCCCGAACCGCGACGTCGGCCTCCTCCGCTTCGGCCGTCCCGCCGTTCGCGCGGATCTGCTCCGCCGCCTCGCGCGCTCCGTCGCCATCGACGTCGACACAGAGCACCTGCCCGCCCTCCTCGGCGAACCGCGCCGCCGTCGCCCGGCCGATTCCGGACGCCGCGCCGGTGACGATGCATGCCTTGCCCTCGATGCGTCCCACGCTGATCTCCTCCTTCCGTGGCACCGGACCTGCGGCCACCCTATAAGCCACCGCGTCCCGGCTCAGCTGAGCGAGACCACCGTGCCGGTCGCCGCGCTGCGGCGCGCTGCATCGAGGATCTCGAGGCCGGCGACCGCATCCCGGGGGTCGACCGGCGGCGAGGAGCCCTGGCGCAGAGCCCGTTCGAGCTGCGAATAGAAGCGCGGCCAGTCACCCCTCTCGCTGGCGATCGACTCGCTCCCCTGCTCGTTGATCAACCGGCCCCATTTCTCCCGGGCCTCCGTGCCCCAGGCGCCCTGGTCGCCGGGTCGGGCGCCTGAGACAAGCGCCTGCTCCTGCCCGTCGACGTCGGTGACGAGATAGGCCGCGCGGTCGCCGAGCACGCGGAGACGCGGGCCCGGCGATGCGGCCATCAGCGAAGCCCAGAGGTGGCTTCGGACGCCGGAGCTGTGCTCCAGTGCCAGAAAGGCGTCATCGTCGGCGCCGCCGCCTCGGTGGTTGACGAGCTCCGCATAGACGCGTTTGACCTCGCCGAAGAGGACGATTGCCTGGTCCACCAGGTGGCAGCCCAGGTCGAGCAGGATGCCGCCCCCCGCCTCCGGTGGGGAGGTCTCGCTCCACGGCCTGGGCTCGGAGAGAGCCGGTCGCCAGCGCTCCAGCCGCGACTCGTGGCGAAGGACCTTGCCCAGTCTCCCTTCCTCCAGCAGGCGTCGGAGGGTCAGCTGGTCGGAGTCCCAGCGCCTGTTCATGTAAGCCGTGATCAGGACACCGAGCTTCTCCGCGTGCTCCACCAGCGACCGGGCCTCGTCCGCAGTCGGGGCAAAGGGCTTGTCGACAACCACCGGCAGCCCGGCGTCGAGCGCTCTACGCGCCAGGGTGGTGTGGACGTCGTTGGGGGCCGCCACCACCACGAAGTCGTGCGCTGCGGCGCGCCCGAAGACCTCCTCCACGCTGGAGGTGACGATGGAATCGGGATGCGCCCGGCCCGCCGCGGCCTGGCGCTCGGGGTTGCCGGTCACCACCGTGCTCACCTTCAGCCCAGGGGTCGCGGCGATCAGGGGCGCGTGGAAGACCGACCCCGCGAGGCCGTACCCGATCACCGCCCCTCGCAGCTCCGCCATTACGCCAGCCTAAAAGAGCGAAGGGGCCTGGGCCGGCAGGGACGCCTACGAGCTCACGGATCAGTCCGGCTTGTCCTGCACACCGTCATCATCGTCACCGCCCTCCGGCTCAGCGACGCGCTCCTGGAGGGCGGTCAGCGCGTCGTTGCGCGTGATGTAGGCGATGCGCTGTTCGAGGCGAACGAGATGAGAGGAGCTGAAGGCGTGGCTGACATCGACAAAATCCGCATGGAGGACATCGATATCACCGAGGAGCGCGTCCGACGCAAGCACCAGGACGCCCATTCACCGACCGCATGACGGGGCCCCTGCTAGCGGCGGCATTCGCGCTGATCATCGGCGGAGCGATCCTCTTCACGAACGCGATCGAGTGGTCCGGCAAGCGTCTCGATCTCGGTGAAGGAGCCGTCGGAAGCCTGCTGGCCGCGGTCGGTACGGCGCTGCCGGAGTCCCTGATTCCCGTGGTCGCGGTCCTCTCGGGCGGCGAGTCCGAGCAGGTCGCGATCGGCGCCATCGTCGGCGCCCCCTTCATGCTGGGCACGGTCGGCATGCTGCTGATCGGCGCCAGCGCGCTGGCGTTCCGCCGACGGCGAAGCAGCGGCTCGGAGGTGACCCCCGACGACCCCTCGCTGCGCCGCGACCTCAGCCTTTTTCTGCCCTGCTTCGCGATCGGCATCGGTCTGGGGTTGATCGACTCGACGTCCGTCCACATCGCCGGGGCCGTCGGGTTACTGATCGCCTACGGAGCCTACGTGCGGCGGACGGTCCGACAGAGCGGCGAGAGCGAGGACCTGGACGAGATCGAGTCGCTCAAGTTCGACCCCAGTAGGGAGGGCCAACCGCGCAACATCGCGATCGTCGCCCAGCTCGTTATCGCACTGCTGATGATCGTCGGCGGCGCCGAGCTCTTCGTCGAGGAGGTCGTGACGGTCGCGGAGGCGCTCGGCATCTCCGCGCTGGTGCTCTCCCTCGTGCTCGCTCCGCTGGCGACCGAGCTCCCGGAGAAGCTCAATAGCGTGCTCTGGATGCGCCGCGACAAGGACACCCTGGCAGTCGGCAATATCACCGGGGCGATGGCGTTTCAGTCGACCGTGCCGATTGCCCTCGGCCTCACGGTGACCGACTGGGACCTCGACCGGTTCGCAGTCGCCGCCGGGGTCGTCGGCCTGGCCGGCGGCGCCCTGGCGCTGTGGCGGCTCCCCAAGGAAAGGCTGGGCATACCGGTGGTGGTCGCCTGGAGCGCCCTGTTCGCCGGCTTCGTCGCCTTCGCCGCGCTGGGCGCCTGAGTCATGACTGGTGCGGTACGCGGCGGCGCTGCGCTTCAGGCGCTCGAGGAAGCGGTCGACGTTTCGGGCCTCAGCCTCCGCGATGCGACGGGTTTACCGTGGAAACCGACGGCCACGCTTCCCCGGTTAAGGACACGTTGAGGAGCGCGGACATTCCGCCGACATCGGATATGAAGCAGCGGTGCCCGAGCTGGTCCTAGGTCCCGTGCTTCGGTACGTCTCGGACACGGAGGCCGTGGTCTGGGTAGAGACCGACGACGCCTGCGAGGTGGAGGTGCTCGACCATCGCGCGCGCACCTTCGGCGTCGAGGGTCATCACTACGCGCTCGTCTGCGTGGGCGGGCTCGAGCCCGGGACTACCTACGAGTACGGCGTCTCGCTCGATGGCGAGGTCCGCTGGCCCGAGCCCGGCTCCGAGTTCCCGGCCAGCATCATCCGCACGGTCGATCCGGACGGCCGAGTCGATCTGATCTTCGGCTCCTGCCGCGTCGCCCTCCCGCATCATCCGCCGTACACGCTGACCAAGGACAAGGACGATCGCGGACGCGGCCCCGATGCCCTTCACACCCTGGCGCTCTCGATGCTGGAGTCGGAGCCCGATCGCTGGCCGGAGCTGGTGCTCCTCCTCGGAGACCAGGTCTACGCGGACGAGGTCTCGCCCGAGGCAGAGGAGTTCATCCGCTCGAAGCGGGACACGACCGAACCCCCCGGTGAGGAGGTCGCCGACTTCGAGGAGTACACGCGGCTCTACTGGGAGTCCTGGGGGGACCCCGTGATCCGCTGGCTGTTCTCGACGGTCTCGATCGCGATGGTCTTCGACGATCACGACATGCACGACGACTGGAACATCTCCCGCTCCTGGCTGGAGGAGATGAGTCGCCTGCCGTGGTGGGAGGAGCGGGCGGTGGCCGGGCTGATGTCGTACTGGATCTACCAGTTCATCGGCAACCTCTCGCCGCGAGAGCTGGAGGAGACCTCGCTCCACCGGAAGGTTCGTGAGCTCGAGGACGCGGGTCCGGTGCTCCGGGAGTACGCCGCCAAGGAGAACCGAGAGCGCGAGGGGAAGCGGTGGAGCTACTACCGCGATCTCGGCTCGACCCGGTTGATCGTCATGGATTCACGGGTCGGGCGGGTATTGGAGGAGGATCGCCGCTCCATCTTCGACGAGGAGGAGTGGGAGTGGATCGAGGACAAGGCGCGGGGGGACTTCGACCACCTGCTGATCGGAACCTCGGATCCCTTCCTGTTGGCGCCGGGCCTGCACTACCTGGAGGCGTGGAACGAGGCGGTCTGCAACGGCGCCTGGGGTGGAGGGGCGGCAAGGATCGGAGAGCGGGTGAGGCGGGCCCTCGACTGCGATCACTGGGCCGCCTTTCAGCGCTCCTTCATGCGTCTCAGTGATTTCTTGAGGGAGGTCGGCTCCGGCGCGCACGGCCGGCCCCCGGCCACGATCTGCATCCTCTCCGGCGACGTCCACCACGCGTACCTCGCCGAGGTGGCGTTCCGCCGCGACGCCGACGTGAGCAGTGCCGTGTACCAGGCGGTCTGCTCCCCGTTCCGGAAGGCGCTCGACGTCAACGAGCGGCTCGCGGTGCGGGTCGGTCATGCCCGTCCTATGGAAGCTCTCGTCCGCGCCCTCGCCCACGCAGCGGGGGTCGAGGATCCCGACATCCGCTGGCGCTTCGCCGGCGGCCCTTACTTCGAAAACCAGATCGCGACCCTGAGTCTCAAGGGGCGTCAGGCCAGCCTGACGATCTCCAAGACGGTCCGTGATCCCGAGGCCGAAGGACCGCGGCTGGAGACCGCGTTCGAGCAACGGATCGCTTGAGCGGCCCCGATGCTCTGGTCGCGCTGAGGGCCGGCTGCTTGGCCCCGGGGACAGTCCGCGGCGGCTACTTGTTCTTCTTCCGCGCCCAGTCGGCGGCCTCAGCCACCGCGCCGACCTGCTGACCGATCTTGCCGACGCGCCGACCAGCGGAGGTGAGCGACTCGATATCGACCTTGCTCAGGTCCACCTTGTTGAGCGACTTCGACATCCCCTTCGGCATCGACGGAGCGCTCATCTTCTTGAGCGGGTTCCGCGTCTTGTTGCGGTCGCGCATCACGAGAGCACCGGCGATGCCGGCGAGAGCCGCGCCGCCAGCGACGAGCGGAGTCTTCGCCTTCGAGGCGACCTGTGCGACCCTTCCTCCGGCTTTGCTCGGCGCAGCCCGCCCGGCGCTCGCTGCGCCGCGGCCCGTCGACTTCGCTCGAGACGTGGCGCCGCTTGACCGCTTCCGACTCGCCTGACTTCGGCTCGTGCTTCCTTTCGCCCGGCTTCCGTTCGAGCTTCGGGGCCGCGACCGCGTGGAAGCCTTCGTGCTGGACGAGCGACTGCGGCTCGACGAGGGACTGCGGCTCGAACCGCGGCTGCTGCCCGAGCGCTTGCCCGACGATTTCGTTCCCTGGGCCATCTTCCTACCCTCTCTTTCCCTTCCTTGCGGCCACGGTTTCATTCTCGCGACCGTCCGAACCTGAAAGTGTCCTACCCCGAGGGCGGGTTCGCATGCGTCCACACCCCTTTTGAACCGGGACCTGCATGCGCCAACGCTTTTCAGCGGCGATCTCTGGCGGCATGGATCAAGCAGAGGGAAAGCCGTCCGGGGCAGGATCGATCCTGTGCGGGCAATTGAGTTGATGAAGCTCATTCGATGGGTGGTAGCCACTGATGGAGGACAAGTTGATCGGTTTCGATGAAATCACCGAAGCATTCATCGAAATGCTCGAGGTGTGGTCGAACACCGAATCCGACGAGGAACGCTGGCCGCACGTAGACGGCTTTGACCCGGACGCCGTAGATGAGTGGGCCGACGAGTGGGCACAAGCTGCACGGGTCATGGCGATAGTGGGTTCCGCTGATCACCGCGACATCGCGTTCACGGCGGAGATGAACCTGAAGACCGGTATCGCTCTCGGCTGGCGCTGCGCACAGATCGCAGCGGCAGAGGGACAGGAGCTATCAGAGCCGTTCGAGTAGCTCTTCGTTTGGACTCATCTCCGAGCGAGCCTGAGAGCCGAGCCGCCCGGAAGTTTCCGCCGCCAGGGGCGGGGTAAGGCGCTCCCACGACACCTCGCACACAGGAAGGATGAGAGCATGGGATTACTCGACTTTTTGACAGGCAAGAGATCGGAGTCGATCCCGAGTGGGAGCGATGTTTCCGCCGGGACCTACCGCTGCACAGAGTGCGGCAACGAGATCAAGACTGGTTCGGTGAAGAGCCTGCCTCCCTGTCCCCAGTGCAGCAACAACTCCTGGGAAGCAGTCACGGGGGGCGACGCCGCCGCAGATCCGTACCCGGACCGCTAGGCAAGCCAAGCACACCGCCCCGCGAGCGCCCCGCGTTCCTCAGCGAATTCGGGTAACCGAAGACGGAGAGTGTTGACATCGAGCGGCCCCAATGCTCCACCGGGGCCGCTGTTCTTTTCAGAAAGACGTCAGGGCGGGGCCCGCGACTCCGGAAGATTTAATCATCGCGATCCGGATCAATTTCTCTCGCGCGCTCGGCGTGCTCATCGGCGGCCGCCTTTTCCTTCTCCGCTCGAATTGACTGCTCGCGGGCCTCTGCCTCCGCCCTCTGAGCGCGCGCGCCGCGCAGCTCGGCTTCCTCGCGGTGGCTTCCCGCTTCAATTCGTTGCGATTCACGGCGCTGTTCCTGTCGCCTCCTGCCTGCCAGGAAAAGCGCGATCAGGATCAGGACGACTACGACTATCAGGACAATGACGAGGCCGGTGCTCATCGCGACTCCTCTCTCGGGGCCGCAAACATATCGCTACCCCGACGAGTCAGGCGATCACGTATTCGGAGGAAGGTGTTGAGAATCCACGCGCTCGAGCGCCGTCAACCCGTGGTCGGCAGCCCCGCCGAGGTCTTCCAGTTCTTCGCCGACGCGCACAACCTCGAGAAGATCACCCCTCCGTGGCTGCGGTTCAAGGTTCGCTCCCGACCGTTTGAGATGGCCGCCGGTGCCGAAATCCGATACAGCCTGCGCCTGCACGGAGTTCCGATCCGCTGGGTCAGCAGGATCGATGTCTGGGAGCCCCCTCGCCGATTCGTGGATGTGCAGGTGCATGGCCCCTACCGCCTCTGGCACCACACCCACAGCCTCGAGCCTGGCGGCGACCACGTCCTGATGCTCGATGCGGTTCGCTACGCGCTGCCGTTCGGACCCCTGGGCGAGCTCATTGACCGCGCGCTCGTGCACCATGACCTCGAGCGGATCTTCGACTACCGCCACGAGGCAATCGAGCGCCAGGTTCGGCTCACCGCCCTTACGGTCGTGAACCCGGCTGAGGATGAGGACGTAGCCTCGCCGATGCGCGTCGTGAGCTGGAACGTGGCTCGGCGCAGTTCAGGTCTCGCCGAGCAGGCCGCCGCGCTTGCCGGCCGCGACCCCGACGTGGTCGCACTCCAGGAGGTCACCCGGACCACGCTGCCATTGTGGAGGGTGGCGCTCGAGACGATCGGAATCCCTCACGTGCGTGCATCGCTGGACCGGGCCGAT
This sequence comes from uncultured Solirubrobacterales bacterium, assembly GCA_963728755.1. GTDB lineage: Bacteria > Actinomycetota > Thermoleophilia > Solirubrobacterales > 70-9 > DASUPK01. The sequence continues at coordinate 93,919 of CAVSLI010000009.1, forward strand.
CCGGGGCGAGAGCCAGCCGCCCGGCGCAGCACCGGCGTGCTCCTGGGCTCGCGCAGGCCGCTGGAAGACGCCCCCGCCCTGCCCATGCCCTGGCCGGAGACCGCCATTGCAGCCGTCTCGTCATCCGCGGGCATCGACGCCGTTGAGCTGCACTGCGTCCACGTTCCGAACGCCGCCAACGGTTGGGTCAAAGTTCGAACGCTGGAGGCGATTCGCGACGGGCTGGCGAGCGCCCGGCGGGGTCCGCGTGTGCTTTGCGGAGACCTCAACACGCCCCGCCGCGAGCTTCCCGACGGCAAGGTGATCTCGTTCGCACGGGACTCCCGAGGCCGCCTGCGACCCGAGCGCGGGTCCGAGTGGGACGAGGCCGAGCTCGGTGTCGTTCCAGGGCTCCGGGAGCTCGGTTACCGCGATGCGTTCCGAGCACTGCACGGCTACGCGCAGCGCGAGCCGAGCTGGACATGGCGGCGGATCGCCGGCCACGACGGCGGTTGGCGTCTGGATCACGTCTTCGCATCGGAGGAACTTCGCCCGGCTTCAGCTGCCTACCACCACGCATGGCGCGATCAGGGGCTCAGCGACCACTCAGCGCTCGAGGTCGACCTGCAGAGTCGCCGCCCGGTGAGTCACCGGGGTTCGCTCACCTAGGGGATACCGGGCGCCTAAGCCGCGCCAGGGCGGGTAGCAGGGATGCAAATGTGGCGCCCCAGACCGTCTCAGCTGCGGGAAACAGCCAGGGCAATCGGGAGAATCAACGACGGTGGCGGTCCGCGCCGACTCCGCTTGATTCGGGTAGGGCGCCCGGAGGGCCTCTTCCTGCCCAGCAGTGAGACGACGGTGGAGGTCGAGACGGTGAGCGGGAAGGTCGTCCGCCTGACACCCGAGCTGCCGGTCCCCTTCTTCTACGCATGGGCGTACAGACTCGCTCGTCGCCTCGGTCTCCCCCTTGCCTCGACGCTCGATCCCGAGGATCTGAGCGTCGAGGTGCCCGTGCCCGGGTGGGTTTGGCCGCACTGACCCGCACGTGGGCTCCACGGACGTGCGCCTTTGGCCACCGATGTTGTGGCTGATGGGCGATTCACTCGAGCGCCGAGGCAGTGCGACATCGCGGCGGCGCCTGCGTCGTCACTAGGTCACGGTCTTCCCGCGAATGCGGGTAAATGCTGCCGGCGGGGAGAGAAGGCGAGGATGCGAAAGAAGGCTCCGCGAGATCGACCCTCTCCTCCGGGTGCGGATGAAACGGGGCTCCTCGAATCTTCAGTCGCAGAGCGTTTGCGTAGATGCGCCCGAGTGTCACCAGCGTCATCGGCGGGTGCCCGAGCAGGAGCCGGACCATGCGGGTCCGGGTCAGCTCGACGCGGCGCAGGGCCATCGTGGCGATGAAGACCTCGCGGTCCGCCTCGAGATTTCGGATCTGGATCCGCAGACTCGCGCCGGGCACGCCCACCGAGATCCGGTAGGCCTGCTCCATCGGCTGAAACGGGGAGACGTGCATTCTCTTCTCGAAGTTCCCGGTGATCGGTCCGTCATGCGCGCCGGGCCGGCCGTCGAGCACGTAGGCGGTGCGCTCGCCCCAGGGAGTGTTGGTGACCTCCGCGATAACGGCGTCGATGCCGACCCCGTCGGTGGTGTGGAGGAAGAAGAACGAGACGGGGTTGAAACCCACCCCCAGGTAGCGAGGGTTGGCGAGTAGCCGGACCGGACCGTTCGGAGTGCGGCCGAGACGGGTGCCCGCGAGCTCGCGCGCCCGGTCGGCGAGCGGGCCGCTCCCGCCGGACAGGTAGTCGCTGTCCCGAAATCGCGCCGGCGCGCGCCTGCGCGCCGACCACAGAGGGATCGGATCGAGCAGGTCGGGGAGCTCGGCAAGATCGAGCAGCGGAAGAAAGATCCGGTAGCTGAACGAGTGGGGGACCGGGTCAATCCGGCGGTGGGCGATCCAGCCCTGGTAGAGGGCGGAGGCCGTCACGCTGCCTCCGCGAGCTCGGCCGGGACCGCAGGCGCGATCTCAGTCGGCGGCTCCACCGTGTCGGGCTGGGACAGCGGCGGGCGCCCGCCGAGACGCTCGGCGGCGCGCAGCGCCGACCAGACTCCGTCCTCGTGGAACCCCCAGCGCCAGTAGGCGCCGCAGTAGTGGGTCCGCCGCTCGCCCGAGATCTCGTCCCAGCGGCTCTGGGCGAGCATGCCCTCCGGGGTGAAGACCGGGTGGGCGTAGTCGATCGTGCGGATCACCGCCGCCGGATCGATCGCCTCGGTCATGTTGAGGGTGACGAAAAAGTCCCGATCGGCCTCGAGCGACTGCAGACGGTTCATGTGGTAGGTGACCGTCGTCCGGCCTGCCGGCCGATCCGTCAGGTGGTAGTTCCAGCTCGCCCAGGCGGCGCGGCGCCGGGGCATCAGGCTCGAGTCCGTGTGAAGCACGGCCTCGTTTCGCTGATAGGGGATCGCCCCAAGGACGGCCGCCTCGGCAGGGCTCGGGTCGGCGAGCATGCGGAGTGCCCGGTCGGAGTGGACCGCGAGCACCACCTCGTCGAAGGCCTCACACGAGTCGTCGAGGGTGAGCACGACCTCCTCGGGGCAGCGGTGGATGCGGCGCACCGGGGTGCGAAGGTGGACCCGGTCGCGAAACGGCTCGATCAGTCTCTCGACATAGCGACGCGAGCCGCCCGTGATCGAGCGCCAGGAGGGCCGGCCGCGGAGCTGCAGCACCCGGTGGTTCTCGAAGAACTCGGCCAGGAAGCCGGCGGGGAAGCTCCACATCAGCTCGGGATCGGCGGACCAGACCGCGGACGCCTGCGGCACCAGCAGCCGCTCGACGAAGTACGTCCGAGTAGCCGCCGTCGGCGAGGAAGCGCCTCAGCGAGGGTCCTCGGCCGCGGCAGCCGACCAGCTTGCGCGCCTCCCGGTTGAAGCGGACGAGGTCGCGCAGCATCCGGTGAAAGCGCGGGTCGAGCGCGTGGGCCGGACGCGCGAAGAGTCCCCGGGGGCCGGTGGTCGCCCACTCGAACCCCCCGCGCCCGTCCGAGACGGAGAAGCTCATGTCGGTCGGCTGCGAGGCGAATCCCCAACTCGGCCAGCATGCGCTCGAAGTTGGGGTAGTTGAGCTCGTTGAAGACGATGAAGCCCGTGTCGACCGCCCAAGACCCGAGCGGCGTCTCGACGTCGATCGTGTTCGTGTGTCCGCCGGGGTAGCCGCGCGGCCTCGAAGACGCGGACGTCGTGGCCGGCGCGGTGCAGCTCGGCCGCGGCGACCAGGCCGGAGACGCCCGCACCGACGACCGCGACGCGCTTCGGATCGACGCGGCGCCTCATGCTTCCACCCGCTCGGTGCCGGCGCCTCGAGGACCGGCTTGCGTAGGCGATCGGCCAGACCGTCTCGGCGGCTTTCCCGATCCGATTGAACGCCGGGCGCAGAAGAGGGTCGAGCAGCCGTCGGAGGCCGCGGAGCCGAAGCTCGGCGTCCCAGATGACCGTGCTTCCCGCGGGACCGGCCGGCTCGATCCGGGCCTCGTCGCGAACCGACACGGAATCGGTGCCGGCCGTGAACACCACCCGGTGGGGCGGATCGACCTCGACGGTCCGATAGGGGAGGGCGAGCGACTTGCCGCGGAAGCTCACCTCGAGCTCGTACCGAGCGCTCTCGGTGCGGGCCTCGCCGTCGATCAGCTCGATGCGGTCAACGCTGGGATCCCACTCCGCCACCGAGCGCAGGTCGGCGAGGTAGTGCCAGACCTCCTCCGCGCGGTGGTGGGATTGGACGGTTCCGGTGAATCGGGCCATTTCTCGTTCTCCTGGTTCGTGGGTTCAGCAGGATGGCCGCGGCGCGTGCCGCGCCTCCGATGCGGCTGAGAGGCGCTCGCACTCGTGCCAGACGCGCTCCGCGCTCCTCGGCGGTCTCCCGCGTCGAGCGCAGGCGGTGCTCAGGCCGTGGGGCGCGGTCCTGCCAGAACCCGCCGCGTGGCGGGCTCGAGCACCGGCTCGGTCCCGAGCCAGACGATCGTGTCGGCGCCCTGGCGGGCGTTGCGCAGCAGCGGGCGCATCAGCCGCCGGAAGCGGGGAAGCGAGGAGCGCAGGCCCGGGGTGTCGACCCAGCCCGGGTGCATCGCGCAGAAGGCGATCCGGTCGGCCGGAAATTGCTCGGCCCAGACCCGGTTCAGGGCGACCTGGGCGCGCTTCGCGTGCGCGTAGAAGCGCGGGCCGTCGTAGCTCGCGGCGCTCCAGCTGGGGGTCGTCGGCGTCCAGCCGCGCCGTGTACATGCCGCCGGAGGAGACGGTGATCACCCGCGACGGCGCTGCCGAGGAGCAGGGCGGGAAGCAGCAGCGAGGTGAGCAGAAACGGGCCCAGCACGTTGGTCGCGAAGGTGAGCTCGACGCCGTCCGCGCTGTAGGCGCGCTCCGGAGGAAGCACCCCGGCGTTGTTGACCAGCAGGTCGAGTCGCTCTCGCCGCGCCTGGAAGCTCTCCGCGAAGCGCCGGACCGAGGAGAGATCGGAGAGGTCGCAGAGCGCGAGCTCGATCGCGCCGCGCGCGCGGGGCTGCCGAGCCAGGATTCTCGACACGGCGTTCTCGCCGCGCTCCCGGTCTCGCACCAGCATGTGGACGCGAGCGCCGGCTGCCGCGAATCGCTCGCAGGCGGCCTCGCCGAGGCCGGAGCTCCCGCCGGTCACCAGGACCACCCGGTTCTCGAGCGAAGCGGTGACCGGCTCGTGCCGACCCAGGCCGCGCAGGGCGAACCCGATCCGGGAGTAGCCGGGAACGACCGTGAAGTCGAGTGCGCGATCCAGAAGTCCGGTCACCGCGGGGTCCCCTCGGGCTCCCGCGAGACCTCGAGCGCGGCGGCGTCGCCAAAGACCTGTCGGCCCTGCTCGAAGCGGGTCCGGTCGCGGCGCTCGTTGACGATCCCCCAGGTGAGTAGTCCGAGCGCGACGCAGACCAGGGCAAAGACGAAGGTGCCGTAGAGGAAGATGCCGATCATCGGACCGTCTCCCGTGCCGCACCGGCGGCCGAGTCCGGCACCCGGCGAGGAGCCAGGAATGCCCCGAGGGCGAGGATGGAGGGCACCCAGAGACCGACGAAGATGCCGTCGGTGTGCTCCCCCGAGAAATAGAGGGCGACGGAGAGCCCGAACGAGAGCAGCGCCGCACCGAGGAAGAGCGCTCTGATGGCAAGTGCCTGGCTGCTGGGGTTAGTCGTCATCGGTTCTCCTTTGTCTGAAGTGTCATCAAGAGTCTGTCCAGGTTGACGAGCACGTTTGTAACAGCTAGGCTGAGGTCTGTCAAGGATTTGTCCAGTGTCTGTAATGCCCTCTACACCCGATGACGCACCCCTCGTTCGGATCGGCGAGCTGAGCCGCCGGACGGGCGTCGGCGTCGACTCACTACGCGCCTGGGAGCGCCGCTACGGCCTGCTGCGACCCGCGCGCAGCCCCGGGGGGTTTCGTCTTTATGGACCCGGGGACGAGGAGCGGGTGCGGGCGATGAAGGCGCTGATCGACTCCGGCGTCTCCGCCGCCGAGGCGGCACGGCTGGCGGTTCCGGCAGCCCAGGCGCCGAAGGTGTCGGGGCGAGGACCCGATGAGTCGCCGGACCACGCGGAGCGGCTGGGAGCGGCCCTCGAGCGCTTCGACGAGACGGACGCCAACGCGATCCTCGACGATGCGCTGGCGCGCTTCACCGTCGACGCCGTCGCGAGCCTGGTGGTGCTGCCGGTCATGCACGAGATCGGAGACCGCTGGGAGAGCGGAGAGATCTCAGTCGCCCAGGAGCACTTCGCGACCGGAGTCCTGCGCGGGAGGATGCTCTCGCTCGGCCGCAACTGGGGAGCGGGGGCCGGCCCGCTCGCCCTGCTCGCCTGCCCTCCCGGCGAACGGCACGACCTCGGCCTGATCGCCTTCGGACTGGTCCTTCGCGGGCGCGGCTGGCGGATCGCATTTCTAGGCAGCGACACCCCGATCGAGACCATCGCGGACGCGGTTGAGAGGCTCGCGCCCACAGCCGTTGTTCTCGCCGCGGTCACGACCCAGCCGTTCGAGTCCGTCTCGGGACAGATCCGCGACCTGGCGGGCCGCGTTCGGTGCTGATCGGCGGCGATGGCGCCGGCGACGATCTCGCCGAGCGCCTCGGAGCGGCGGCGCTCGAGCCGGACCCGGTTCGCAGCGCCGGACAACTCGCCCGGTCCGGATGACGGACCGTTCCCGCACCGCGCTGGTGACCGGAGCGACCGGCTTCATCGGCGGCCGGCTCGCCACCGCGCTCGCGGACGACGGCTGGCACGTCCGCGTGTCTGGTTCGCGACCGATCGCGCGCGAGCCGATCTCGCCGATCGCGGGCTCGAGCTGGTCGAGGGCGACGTGCTCGATGCCGACTCGCTGCGCGGCGCCGGGGAGGGAGTGGAGGTCGCCTATTACCTCGTCCACGCGATGGGGCGCGGGGGCGACGGCGACTTCGAGGAGATGGAGCAGCGCTCCGCGACGAACTTCGCGGAGATGGCGAAGCGGCGAGGGGGTGGGCCGGGTCGTCTACCTCGGCGGGCTCGGCGACCGGCCGCGCTCGAAGCACCTTCGGAGCCGTCAGCGCACGGCCGAGATCCTGCGCGAGTCGGGCCCACCGCTGACCTACTTCCGGGCGGCAATGGTGGTGGGCGCGCGGAAGCGAGTCCTACCGGACGCTCCGTTACCTGGTTCAGCGGCTGCCGGCGATGATCGCGCCCGCCTGGCTGTCGACTCCGACACAACCGATCGCGGTCGAGGACGTGATCGCGTACCTGCGAAGCGCACCCGACGTCCCAGCGTCGGAGGGCCGGGAGGTCCAGATCGGCGGGCCGGACGTCCTCTCCTACGGCGAGATGCTCGACCGGATGGCCTACGCGCTCGGCACGAACCCCCGCCCCAAGCTCCCGGTGCCCCTGCTCACCCCGTGGCTCTCCTCCCTATGGATCGGTCTGGTAACTCCCGTCGACGCCGAGATCGCGCGGCCGCTGATCGAAGGGCTGTCGACCCCGACGACCGTCACGGACGGCTCCATGGCGGACGAGTTCGGGATCGACCCGGTCCACTTCAGCGAGGCGCTGGGCCGGGCTCTCGCCGAAGATCCGGAGATCGACTGATGGGCGCCGATCTTCGCGTCTATCCCGACCGGCTCGGGAAGGTGCCGCGAACCGGTGCGGTGGAGTCAGTCCAGGGCGCGGAGACTCGACGTCCGCGAACCAGTGTCTCGGGTCCTGAATCGGGCCTTCCTGCAATGGGCGGCGGCGGAGTACTGGCGCCTGATCACGCGGTTCACGCTCGGCTTGATCCGGGTGAGGTCGGACGGTCAGGATCAGTGCGTCGTGCTGCTCGCACGGCAGCTCGTCCTGCTGCGCTTCCACGCGCCCGACTACGAGCTCGAGGGCGGTCGTGGCGTCGTCACCTGGCGGATCAAGCGGGGCATCCTCGTCTCTCGAAGGGGCCGCGATCATGGGTTCCTGAGGATGTCACTGGAGCCGATCGAGCCGGGCGGGAACGGCCACAGCCGGGTTCGCGTCCGGATGGAGGTGCGCAACTTCTACCCGTGGCTTCGCGGCACTGGGCCGTTTGCGAGTGTGGGTGTCTGGATCTACGCGCAGACCCAGCAGCGCATTCACCGCGCCGTCACCCGCCGGTTCCTGGGACGGCTCGCGGAGACGGCCGCCGAGGGCTAGCCCGGCGGGGGGACCAGCGGGTCGGGATATTCGAACCGTGCGCGCTCCCGGGGATCGAGCTTCCACGGCTCGTGGATCGCGCTGCCCTCGAGCCCGGCGAGCTCCGGCACCAGACGTCGCACGTAGGCGCCGTCCGGATCGAACCGGCGGGCCTGTCGGATCGGGTTGAGCACCCGGTTCGGGCGGGTGTCGTTCCCGGTCCCAGCCACCCACTGCCAGTTGCCCACGTTGTTGGCAAGGTCCGCGTCAACAAGCAGCCGCTCGAAGTGGGCGGCACCCGCGCGCCAGTCGATCCCGAGGGTCTTGGTGAGGAAGGAGCCGACGATCAAGCGGGCACGGTTGGGGAGAAAGCCCTCCCCGGCGAGCTGGCGCATCCCCGCGTCCACGATCGGATAGCCGGTCCGGCCCCGCTCCCACGCCTCCAGTGAGGAGCGAGAGCGCTTCCACCTGCGGCGGCCCGGACGGTAGTCGGCGTAGGGCAGGTCCGGGCGCGCCGCCAGCACCTGATGGTGGAAGTCGCGCCAGCAGAGCTGGCGCACGAAGTCCTCGAGGACCCCGCGATCGTCGACTCGGGCGAGCACTTCATTCGCCGAGAGGCAGCCGAAGTGCAAGTAGGGGCTGAGGTGTGATGTCGCGTCGGCCGGCAGCTCGTTGGCCAGGTCCCCATACCGGTCCGCGCCGGTTCGCAGCCAGCGGCTGAGCCGCTCGCGCCCCGTCGTCTCTCCGCCTCGAGGCAGGTGCTCGACCGGTGTCGCGCGGGTTAGGTCGGACAGCTTCGGGATCGCCTGTCTCCGCAGCCGCGACGTCGCGCCCAGGTCCCGCGGCGCTCCGAGCGGAGCTCGCTTGGAGGCAGGCCGCCAGGCACGCCAGAAGGGCGTGAAGACCCGGTAGTGATCGCCACCCCGAGGAGTGAGCTCCCCCGGCGGGATGACGGTGACTCCCTCGAAGGCGCGGAGGACCAGTCCCTCCTGATCGCAGGCGCGCTCGAGGCGGCGCATCCGCTCTCGCGCGTAGCCGCTCACGTCCTCGCTCAGATAGATGCCGCCGGCGCCGCTATCGCGGGCCAGGCGCGTGGCCTCGGTGACGACGTCACCTTGCCTGATCACGAGCCGTGAGCCGCGCTTTCGCAGGGAGTGGTCAAGGTCACGGAGGCAGTCCAGGAGGAAGGCGAGCCGATTCGGGGTCCCGCTGCGACCCGAGACCAGCCGGTCGTCGAGCACGAAGACCGGAATGACGGAGTCGGCGCCCCGGGTCGCCGCCGTGAGAGCGGGATGGTCGTGCAGGCGGAGATCCCGCGTGAAGAGAACGATCAGCCTGTTGACGAAGCGGAGACTAGTACGCTCGGCGAGGCCGCTCGAGGAGGGCCCTTGGTTCGTCTGCGATGAGTTTGCTCGCCGTTTCGAGTCTCGTCTGTTGTCTCACGAAGAGGAAGGAGCCGAAATGCCTGAGCACAAGACCGCGACACGCGAGGAGTGGGAGGCGGCGCGAGCGGAACTCGCGAAGCTCGAGGCCGAGCAGGCCGAGCGAAACCAGGAGATCAGGGAGAAGCGGCTGGCGCTCCCCTGGGTCCCGATCGAGCAGGACTACGAGTTCGATACCGAGGACGGCAAGAAGAGCCTCTCTGAGCTCTTCGACGGCCGCTCGCAGCTGCTCGCCTACAACATCATGTTCGGGCCCGACTACGAGGTCGGTGCCTGCCCCGGCTGCACCAACCTGGGAGACGAGCTCGACGGCACGCTCACCCACATGAATCACCGCGACGTGACGCTGCTCTGCTTCTCGCGGGCGCCGATTGACCGCCTCGTCGCCTACAAGGAGCGGATGGGCTGGCACTTCCCCTACGTCTCGACGTACGAGACCGATTTCCCCTTCGACTTCGGCCTGGCGATGACGGAGGAGCAGGCCGAGCAGGTCCCCGAGGTCAGGCAGATGATCGACGACCCGCCCGACTGGCTCGAGGAGTGGTCCCAGCAGGTAGGCGCGGACCTAAAGGACGGCCTTCGTGAGGGCCCGGGCTTCATCGCCTTCGCTCGCGAGAACGGCACCGTCTACCTCACGTACCAGGTGATGGCGCCCGATCCGTTCGTCGCGCCGTACCACTCCTTCCTGCTTGACCGTGCACCGAAGCCGGGTCCGGAGGAGCCGCGCGCCTGGCGCAAGGACGAGTACCCGGACTGAGAGCCCCAAGGCCCCAGCCGCGTAGGCCGGGTGTGTCCCCGATCAGCGCGGGTATCCGTGGATCGTGGAGCGAGAGACCTTCGTCGCCGATGTCCGGACCTTCGAGACGAAGGGCGGTAACACCCGCTACGTGGTCCGGAGCTCGGACGGGGACGAATACACGACCTTCCGCGAGGCGATCGGAGAGGCCGCGCAGCGGGCGAAGGGAGGCCGGGCGAGGATCGCCTACCACGAGCAGCAGCGCGGTCAGTACACCAACGTCTACCTCGACGAGATCGAGCCGCTGCCCGATGGCGGCCGCGGCGAGGACGACACCGATCCGGAGGAGGCGGGCTGGCGCACCGCCGTCGACGCGGCGCCGTGGCTGGTCGGCGATTCCGACCAGGCAGGGGAGGTGCAGCCCGACGAGATGTTCGAGAAGCTCAAGCCCTTCAAGGACCGAGTCGCCGAGGACATCCGGGAGGACTCCCCGGACTGAGACCCGCTAGTCGCCGGTTTGCCGCTTGCCCTTGGCGGGCAGTGCCGCCGCCGAGGGCTTCGCGGGCACCTTCGGGTTCTGAATCTCGCCGAGCCGCTGAATCAGCCGCTGCCATTGATCGGGCTTCAGCATCTGTCCGAGCTGCTGGAGGTTGCCGCTCGTCGAGAACGTGTAGCCGACGTGGATGTGGTTGTAGTGGTCGGCCAGGATGAAGGTCGGAGGCCCGAGGTCCATCAGGGAGATGATCTGCGCCGGGCGCATCGCCCCCTGGAGCAGGAGCAGGTCCTTGATCACCGCCTCGGTGATCGAACCGGGCCCCTGGTGACCCGTGATCGGGATCCCGTTCACGGCCGCGATGTCGACGGCCGAGCCGTAGGAGTGGGCGGAGACGTTGCCCGATGCCGTCAGGTAGGAGTGACCGCACTTCAAGGAAGTGATCGTCAGGCGGTAGCCCCTGGCGACCAGGTACTCCATGACTGCCAGCACGCGGCGATCGATCTGCCCAGTCTGGATGTCCTGGCGGCCGCACGAGTAGATCGAGAGCTTCGGGTCAGCCAGGGTCCGCTGCATCAGGGCGGCCTTCGACTCGAGCAGGACCTGGCCCACGGTCGGGTTCGAGCCGAACGGGTTCCGATCGTTCGCCCGATAGATCGCGGTGGTCTCGAGCAGCTTCCAGCCGTCGAGGATCGGCTTCGGGTCGATGGTCGGAGCGCCGCGGCCCGCAGGCCGGATGGCGAAGTTGAGGTGGGGGGGCCGTGGATCGGTCTGGCCCACTCGGCCGAGCACGGATCCACCGACGACCTTGGAGCCGACCTTGAGCGGCTTCAGCTGCATGGTCTTCGGATCGAAGTGGAACGATTCGCTGTTCGCCGCCGCCTGTCCGGCCAGAGGGTTCGTCTGGCCGAGGAGACTGGCCTGGTCGGCGTTGTTCGGCCGCTGGGGCAGGGCGAAGAGCCGCTGGCGCGCGGGCGGGGCGCTCGGACGTTGCTTCGCCGATGTCGGCGGGCTTTGCTTCGCCGATGTCGTGGTGTCCTTCTTCGCGTGGTCGCCCGCCGTCGCCGGGGCCTTCGGAGCCGCATCCTTCTTCGGTCCCTCGAGCTTGAAGTCGCCGGCGCCGAGCTTTCTCTCGCGCGGGACCGGATGCACCGCGGCGATCTGGCCGAGCCCCGAGTAGGTGTAGCGGTTGCCGTAGGCGTCCTGGAGGACGACGAACTTGCCGAGCTCCTTGGAGTCGCCCATCTTCTTGATGACGCCGTCGTTGACCGCAACCACCGGAGCGTTAAGGCTCGAGTAGACGTTGATGCTTCGGCGCTGGGCATCGGAGGCGATCACGTCTGCGGCGTTGCCGGCGGCCCGGCGCTGGGTCGTCGAGCGAGCGAGCGCGGCGGCGTCGTTGATGTCGTCCGCGTAGCGTGCCTTGGCGGCGACGGGGAAGTGCGCTCCCTCGGTGAGCCCGGTCAAAGAGCCGACCAGGGCGTCCGGCAGCCTGCCGTACTGGTTCGCGTTGAGCAGGACCTCGTCGACGTACCAGTCGGCGTGGTTGTAGGCGAAGATCGCCTGGCGGATGTCCTGGTCGCCGCCGGCGGCCTTGAGGTAACGAGCCGCGGCGCAGATCGCATCGACCGGGTTGTAGGGGTCCTTGCGACCGTCGTCGTTGGCGTCGACGCCGTAGCCGGCCCAGGTGGACGGGATGAACTGCATCCATCCCATCGCGCCGGCCGAGGAGACGTTCAGGTTGGTGCCGAAGGCGGTCTCGATCTTGTTGATCGATGCCAGGACCTGCCAGGGGATCCCGTACTCGGTGCCGCAGGACTGGTAGATCGGGAGCAGGAAGGGCGGGATCTCGAAGGAGTCGATCACCGGGTTCGGTACGCCGATCGGTGCGGGTCCGAAGGTGGCGGTGGTGAGCCCGGGGTTCTGGGGCGTCGGGCTGCCGTCCGGGTTGCGCAGGATGGGCTGGGTGACCCCGTTCTGCTGGTCAATGATCACGTCCTTGGCCCTCTGACGCTTCCTCTTGTGCTTGGCGAAGAGCCCCTTGCCGCCCGTGCCACGTATTGCCCCCTGTGCTCGCGCCGCCACCGGAGGTCGTCGAGCCGCCGCCACCGGAGGTGGTCGAGCCGCCGCTGTCGGTCGATCCGGCGCCGGCTGTGGATCCGCCGCTCGTCCCGGTCGACCCGCCGCCGCCTGTGGTGGACCCGCCGCCTCCGCCGCCCAGGCTGGGGAGCTGCGTGTCCGGCAGCGGGTTGTCCGGCAGCGGCTCCTGAGGCAGGGGGTCCGTCAGGGGCACGGAAACCGTCGGCACGCTCACGGTCACCCCGCCGACGCTGACCGAGCTGGCGGTACCGGCGGCGAGGACAGCGATCGTGCTGCCCAGGACTGTGATGGTTAGCAGCCTCTTTGCCATTCCGTGGCTCGGAGCGGCCTGACGGCCCTCCGAACTCCCATCCCCATATATCTCACAAATGGCCCGAAACTGCGCCGGTTAACCGCCCATCCAGGGCTGACGGCTATCGCGCCGCACCAAATCCGGCGTTCCGCGTCAAAACCCCGCGTGAGGTGTTCGTGGGCAAGGCGTGCCGTTCGTCCGGAGAAGCTCGACAACCGCCGTCATGCTCCTGGCGCTCGCCCTGGTCGGCGTGGCCGTCTTGCCGAGCGCTTCCTCGGCTCGGAGCCGAAGCCAGGCCCGCTACTTGGGCGCCGCCAACAAGGGCGTCAAACAGACGCACAAGTGGTGGAACCGCGGCAGGCACTGGTACAGCTCGGTCCTGGGCGGCTCCAGCGTCGCCTCCCTGTGGGGATCGTGCCGCTGTTCGAGGCCCTCGACGGGCTGCAGGTCGCCCAGCCGTCAAAGCGGCACCGAGATCAGCTCAACCGCTTCGCCAGGGGCGCCGAGCTCTACCTCAACCCGAACCTGAGGCCCGTTCCGGGCTTCGGGCCGAAGCCGGGCCAGCGCGAGCCGGGGAAGACCGTGGTTCGACGACAACGGCTGGTGGGGCCTCGCCTTCCTGGATGCCTATCGGGCGACCGGCAACCCGCGCTATCTCTACGACGCGTCACCGATGCCCAGCGCAACGCGCGGAGCGCGCTGCACCGGGCGCGCGACCGCCATGGTCTCTATCTGCGCACCTGGTACGGGAAGAAGGCGTCGCGGGCGAACGCGCCGAAGGGCAGCATCCAGCTGCACTCGGCCAACGCAGCGCTCTTCGCCTGGATGGCGGCGCTCGGCCGCTAGCGCCCGCTCGTGGCTATGGAGTGGTGCCGGCCGCCAGTAGTGCGATCAGCGCGATCGTGATCCCGAGGATGAGCCCAACCGCGTAAGCAATTACCAGCCTCCCGCCCCGGAGACGATCAGTGGCGAGATGATCGATCAACGTGCCCATGCCAACCTCTCTTTCTCAGGCCTACGGGGTTAGCTGACGGGCTCGCGCCGAAAGAGTGCGCTACGGCTGTGCCGATTCGCCCACGGAGCTGCGCTCCAATTGGTTCCCCCGCTCAGGCATCAACGGCGGCCACAAGAACCGCCGCCGAATCAACCCGATTCGGCAGGTGCATTACGGCTGGCACCGTACCTGATTTTGTCAATCGACGACGCCGGGGCGCCGAGAGACTAGGCGGCCTTGGGGAGCTTGCCGTCGCGCAGGAGCTCCTCGCGAACCTTGCGCACGTGGCCGGTGGAGCAGTTGGCGCGCTTGGCGATCACGCCGTCGGGCACCTCCGGGCTGCGGCGCAGCTCGAACTCGAGCAGTGCCTGGCGCCGTGAGGCCCAGCCGTCGCCGTTCGCGCCGATGGTCGCCTTCTCGACGGCCTTTTCGCGCTGGCAGTGCAGGCAGAGCCACTGCCCGCCCCGCTTGGTCCAGCCCTCGGGCCGGCGGGGGATGGCGCTGCTGCCGGCGGCGTAGCGCACGGTCACCGCACAGCCGGCACAGGTCCACCTGCGGGTGCGGGGCGCACGGGTGCGCTTGTTTGCGGTTGTGGTGTTGGACATGGGGTTACCTCCGCGGTCTGGAGCACTGCTTCGCGAAGGCTGCCGATAAGTGCAAGAACTGCGCGAAAGTGCTGCAAATGCCGGGTTTCCATTGACCCGGCGGGGCTGAACATGTTAGCAGACGCTGAAATCCCTGCAAAACGTGGCTTTGCGGCGTTTCCCGCTGCGGTGACGCAAAGGACCGGCCGAACGTTGCGGCCTTAACCGCCGTTAGAGATGGCCTCTACGATCCGCGCCGGCGATGGAGTCAACTCCCGCATCCGCTGACTCGGCGGTCGAGCCGGCGGCGGCGATCCGCCCCGCGTTGCCCGCGCTACCGCGGCTGGAGGCCCGGCGGCGAGCCCTGATCGCCAACACGATGCTTGGCGGAATGGTGGCGGCGGCCTTTCTGATGGCGGCCGGCGGGGCGGCAAAGCACTACGGGCCGACGCTGCACATCCATCACGGACTGCCTGACTCACTACGCGGCCCGCTCCACGGCATCGACCTCTCGATGAGCGGCACCGAGTTCGGCGTCGTCTTCATCGTGCTCGGCGTCTGCTACCTCGGCGTGCTCGCGTTCGCTGACTCGGTGCGGGTCCGGGTCGGGCTCGGGGCGATCGTCCTTCTCCACCTGATCTTCGTGATCGCGCCGCCTCTGCTCTCCAGCGACATCTTCAACTACGTCGGCTATGCCCGGCTTGACGAGGTTCACGGCCTCAACCCCTACATTCACCCGCTCTCGGCCGCGCCAACCGACCCCTCCTACATATACGTCGGCTGGCCGCTCAACACCACGGCGTACGGCCCGCTCTTCACGCTCGCCAGCCTGCCGCTCGGCTGGGTGAGCTTCGCGACGGCGATCTGGGTCCTCAAGTCGGTCAGCGCACTCGCCGGACTCGGCTGCGTCGCCCTGGTCTGGGCATGCGCGACGCGGCTCGGGCGTCCGCCACTTCCGGCGGCGCTCTTCTTCGGGCTCAACCCGGTTCTCCTCGCCTATGCGGTGGGCGGGGCCCACAACGACCTGCTCATGCTGGTTGCCGCGCTGGGAGGCGTCTACCTGCTGCTTGGCGGGCGGGAGTCGGGGATGGTGGCGCTGGTGGGCGCGGTGGCGGTGAAGAGCTCCTCGGTCGTGCTTCTGCCCTTCGCTCTGCTCGGATCGAGGCGGCCGGCCAGGGCCCTGGTCTGGGGGGTATCGGCGGCGGCGGTTATCGGAGCGATCACGGTGCTGGTTTTTGGCACGCACGTCTCGAGCCTCCTCCACGTCCTCCAGCGGGACGCTCGCCTCGAGACCCCCAACGACGTGCCGGGGCTCATCAACAACGTCCTGGGTCTCGGCCTGGCCAACGACACCCTCGGCCGGATCGGGATGCTGGTCCTCGTGGCGACGGTCGCGCTGCTTCTGGTCCGCGTCTACCGCGGCGGTGACTGGCTCGAGAACGCCGGCTGGGCGACCTGTGCGGTGATCGTCACGACCACCTGGTTCCTGCCCTGGTATTTGATCTGGTTCCTGCCGCTGGCGGCGCTCGCGCTGCGGCCGTACCAGCGCTTCACGGCGCTGGCACTGACCGCACTCGCGATCGGCCTACAGCTGCCGCTGATCTTCGGGAAATAGCTACGACACGGCGTGTGGCTCGTGCCCGGCCGAGATCCGGCCGGAGATCACGGTGCCGATCCCGCCGATGATGCCTGCGGCGAGGGCGGCGATCGCCCAGATCGTCCCGTGGAGGTCGAAACCGAGGGCGTTGTCGAGCGACCAGGCCCCCGCGCCGATCCCCGCGAGCGCGAAGACGGCGGCGATCAGGACGAGGTTGAACTCATAGCCCTGGTTCGTGTTCCAGATCCCGTTCGGGGCGTGCACCGTGACGATCGCCGCGACCATTACGGCGATCAGAGCGGCTGCTGCGAACGGCGTGAACAGCCCGAGGGCGATCAGCAGGCCGCCGACGAGCTCGGCGGTGCCGGCGGCCCGGGCTTGCAGCCAGCCGGGCCGCAACCCGATGTTGTCGAACATGCCGGCGGTGCCCTCCAGGCCGCCTCCGCCGAGGACGCCGAAGAGCTTCTGGGCGCCGTGAGCGGCGAAGAGCAGGCCCACCACCAGACGAAGAACGAGCAGTGCGAGGTCCATCCGGATCCTCCTGGGGAGTTGGGGTCGAAGTCTTTCTCCGAAGGTACTTGCCTGCGCAAATATTTCCTAAACGTCGGAAGCTGCCACCAGGTCGCGCCACCGTCCTGGAGCACGCGGACGCGCTGGGTGATCTCGTTAAGGACTCGCCGCCCCGGTAGGAGTGGTCCGCGCGGCGGGCAAGCTTAGAATCGCCGCGATGCGTCAGCTGACCAGCCTCGACGCGCAGTTCCTGGCGCTGGAGAGCTCCAATCAGACCGGCCACGTCGCCGGTCTCGCGATCCTCGACCCCTCGACCAAGCCAAGCGGGGAGTTCACCTTCCAGGACATCTGCAGGCTGATGGAGGAGCGGCTGCCGCTCCTGCCGCCCCTGCGCTGGCGGTTGGTCGAGGTCCCGTTCGGCCTCGACTACCCCTACTGGCTGGACGACGCCGACTTCGATCTCGACTTCCACGTCCGCGAGCTGGCGCTGCCACCGGGCGGCAAGGACGAGAAGCTGGCCGAGCAGGTGGCGCGAATCGTCTCGCGGCCCCTCGATCGCTCGCGGCCGCTCTGGGAGCTCTATCTGATCCACGGCCTGGAGGACGGGCAGGTCGGGATGCTGACCAAGATCCATCACGCTCTGATCGACGGGCTCTCGGGCGCCGAGATCATGGGCGTGCTCTTCGACCTTGCCCCCGAGGGCCGTGAGTTGCCCGAGCCACAGGGGAACGGAGCGGATCGGAAGCCGAGCGATCTGGAGATGCTGACCCGCGGCTTGATGGGCGTCCCGCGCTACCCGCTGCGAATGCTCCGCTCGCTGCCGAGAGCGCTGCCCAACCTCGACGAGTCACCGGTCTTCGCCGGGATCCCCGGCACGAGCCTTATCGCGAAGGTCACCGACCGTCTCACCCGCCCTCTCTCCAACCGCGAGACGGGGGTGCTTGCCCACACCACCTACAAGGCGCCGAGGACCTGCTTCAACGGGCGCATCTCGCCGCATCGCCGCTTCGCCTTCGGCCAACTCGAGCTCGATGAGGTCAAGGAGGTGAAGAACAAGCACCGCTGTACCGTCAACGACGTCGTCGTCACGATCTGCGCCGGGGCCGTGCGCAGCTGGCTGCTCGAGCACGACGTGCTGCCGCCCGACCCGCTGGTGGTGCAGGTCCCGGTCTCCGTCCGCACCGACGAGCAGCTGGGCACCTACGGCAACCGGATCATGCTGATGAGCGCGCCCCTCTTCACCAACGAGCCGAACGCGGTACGGCGCCTGAAGAGGACCCACGAGGCGCTTGCCGCGATGAAGGAGCATCACCGCGCCCTCCCGGCGGAGCTGCTCCAGGACACCAACCACTTCATCCCGCCGGCGGTCTTCGCCCGGGCCGCCAGAGCCACCTTCGCGATCTCGACGACAGCGGGAAGGCCGACCTGGAACCTGGTGGTCTCGAACGTCCCGGGCCCGCAGTTCCCGCTCTACTGCGCCGGCGCCCGCCTGGTCGCCAACTACCCCGTCTCGGTGATCACCGACGGCATGGGCCTCAACATGACCGTGATGAGCTACTGCGGCAAGATGGACTTCGGGATCGTCGCGGACCGCGACCAGATGCCGGACCTCTGGTCGATGCTGGACCGCCTGCGTGACTCGCTCGAGGAGCTCAAGTGATGCGAGGGTGCTCCGAGGCGAAAGCCGAGGAGCAACCCGTTTAGTGAAGCTGACCGAGCTGGTCGATTGGTCCGGCGGCCGGTCCTACGACCGGGCCCTGCGGCCCGGCATCGCGGATGCCGACGACAATGGCCGCTGCCGCCTGGATGCGATGGCGCGCTGGCTGCAGGACATCGCCTACCGGGACCTGGTCGACGCCGGATTCGAGGGCCGGGGCGCGTGGATCGTCCGCCGAAACCGCATCCGGGTGGAGGCCTTCCCGCGCTTCGGTGAGGAGCTCGAGCTGCGCACCTTCTGCAGCGGCATCGGGCGCTTCTCCGCCGAGCGCAGGACCTCGATCCGAGGCGAGCACGCGTCGGTTGAGACGGTCGCGCTCTGGATCTGCCTCGATCCCGAACGGGGGCGGCCCATGCGCTTCCCGCCCGACTTCCTCTCGATCTATGAGGAGAGCGCGGGCGGGCGCGACGCAAACGTGCGCCTCCGCCATCCCGACCCGCCGGCCGACGCCGAGCGCTGGGCCTGGAGCTTTCGGGCGGTGGAGATGGATCCGGCCGGGCACATCAACAACTCGCACTACTGGACGCCCCTCGAGGAGCAGCTGGCCGCGGGCCCCGAGCCCGAGGCGATCGATGCCGAGATCGAGTTCCGCGATCCCGCCTCGCCGGGCGAGGCCGAGGTTCTCCGCGACGGGTCGGCGATCTGGATCGCGGACACCGGCGGCGCGGTGCACGCGTCAATCAGAGGAGGGCGGCCTGCTGGCCGCTCGCCGCCCGGGCGTGCTCCGAGATCCCGTCGATGATCTGCGGCCAGACCCCGCGCGGCAGGTCGTGCCCCATGCCCTCGATCATCATCAGCCGGGCGCCCGGGATCGCCTTCGCGGTGGCGCGGCCGCCGGAGGGGCGGACCATCTTGTCGACGGTGCCGTGGATCACCAGCGTCGGGGCCTTGATGCGCTCCAGAACCTTCGTCCTGTCGCCCGAGGCGATGATCGCGCCAAGCTGACGCCCGCCGGCGCGGACGTCGAAGCCGCGATCGAAGCTCCGCGCGGCCCGCTCGCGAATATAGGCCTCGTCGCGCTCAAAGCCGGTCGAGCCGACCAGGCCGAAGATCTCTGCCGAGCGCTGGATGTAGCCGTCGCGGTCGCGGGGCGGCGGGCGGAGCAGATAGCGGTAGACCGAGAACGCCGGCTGGCCATGCCGTCGGCTGCCGGTGGTCGACATGATCGAGGTAAGCGAGCGGACCGCCTCAGGGTGCTCGGCCGCCAGCATCTGCCCGATCATGCCGCCCATCGAGGCGCCGACGACGTGGGCCGGCGCGATCTCCAGCTCGCGAAGTAGAACGGCGGCGTCCTCGGCCATGTCCGAGAGCGTGTACTGCTCGGGACCGAGCCGGCGGGTCAGCATCTGCTTGACCGTCGGAGGCTGGAAGTCGAAATGGGTGGAACGGCCGATGTCGCGGTTGTCAAAGCGGACCACGTAGAAACCGCGCTCGGCGAGCTCGGTGCAGAAGTCCTCGTGCCAGGCGATCATCTGCGTCGCCAGTCCCATGATCAGCAGCATGGGGGTCTCGTCTGGATCCCCGAAGGCCTCATAACAGAGGGTCACGCCCCGCCCGACGTCGCAGAATTCCTCGGCCATTCGGGCGATCCTAGAGATCAAGGCCTCTCGCGGCCGGCGTATCGGGAAAGCCGGGGTACTCCTGCAGTCGCAACGGATCTTGCAGTCGTGTTAACGAGCGCTCACATTCCGGCGCCGAGTCAATAGCCTCGCTTGCGGTGTGCGGCCCACGTGCCGCGCACCCGCTGATGCCTAGCCACCGACTGCCAAGAGGGCGATCCACCCGCAGGGGGCGCGCTGCTGTGCTCGCGCTGATGGTGCTGGTCACGCTCGTGATCGGCCTGCTGCTGGGCCAAAGCGCAATCGGAGATCCGGCCTCCAAGATCGCGCAGAAGCAGAACGAGCTCGACCGGATCCAGTCGGTGGAGGGCCCGCTTCGCGGCCAGATCGACCAGATGAATGCCGAGGTCGACCAGCTGATCGGAGAGGAGTCGCGGCTGCGCCAGGAGCAGGCGGCGGCGGAACACGAACTCGAGGTGAGGCAGGCCGAGCTCGACACGGCGACGGCCGAGCTCAACGCGGAGAAGGCCGAGCTCGCCCGGGTGCGGGCCAAACTGCAGGACGCGGTCGCCGCGCTCGAGCAGCTGCTCGTCGACATGTACAAGGCGAACGATCCGGACCTGACGGCGGTGGTGATGCAGTCGGCGAGCTGGTCGGATCTGCTCACCCGCACGGAGTACATCGAGCACATTCAGGAGTACGACAACGAGGTCGTCTCCCGCGTTCGCGGGCTGCGCGATCAGATCACCGCGCTCGTCGTCCAGCTGCAGGCGACCCACGACCGAATCCAGGCCGCCCGGGACGCGGTCGCTGCGAGGGAGCGGCAGATCGCCAGCCAGCACGCGCAGATCCAGCAGCAGCAGTCGCGGCTGGCGGCTGCCCGCAACGCGCGCCAGGGAGTCCTCAACTCGCTGCTCCGCAAGGAGCATCAGATCCAGGCGGACCTCTCGGAGATCCCGGCGCCGGCCGGTCACGCGACGATCGACTCGAGCGGGGACGCGATCCCCCCCGCGAACGCGCCACTCGCCGTGCGCGGCGCGATCGCGGCCGCCAATCAGATCGACGACCTGCCCTACATCTGGGGTGGGGGGCACGGCTCGTTCACCTCGAGCGGCTACGACTGCTCGGGCGCCGTGAGCTACATGCTGCATGGCGGCGGCTTCCTCTCCAGCCCGCTCGACTCGACCGGGTTCGAGGTCTGGGGGGAGTCCGGCGGCGGCAACTGGATCACGGTGTTCGCCAACAGCGGCCACGCCTGGGCGTACGTCGCCGGGCTGCGCTGGGACACCGGCGGGCCGGGCGGCGGCAGCGGGCCGCGCTGGTCCACGGTGATGCGTGACGACGCTTCGAGCTTCGTCGCGCGCCACCCCTCCGGGTACTAGCGGCCACCAGGCAACACCGTCATGAGCGAGGGGCGCTAGCCTCGAGCGCTTACCCGGGGCGGCCGCCTGTGGCCGGGACCTGATGGCGAAGCCGTCGGAGGGTACCCACCGGGCACCATCTCAGTGATCACAATCACACTGCCATACAACTGTGTAGTTGTATCATCTGGGCATGGCGAAGTTCGAGGTGTCGCACCCACTGCCCGCCCCACTGGTTGAGCGCATCGCGGAACGCTTCCGCGTGCTGGGAGAGCCGATGCGGATCCGGCTGCTCGAGGCGATGCTCGAGGGGGAGAGGAGCGTCACGGAGCTGCAGGAGCTCACCGGCGCCTCGCAACAGAACGTCTCGCAGCATCTCGGGGTCCTGCTTCGCGCGCGGATCATCGAACGTCGCAAACAGGGGAACTTCTCCTTTTACTCGATCTGCGGACCCCGTGGTCTGCGGCGTTGTGTGAGCGAGGTCAGTGAAGGGCTGCGCGAGGAGATCGAGCGGCTCGAGAGCCTGCTCGAAGGAGGTAGACGGTGACCGACGTCGGCCCGATCGGAAGACTGGGGCGCTACACCGCGACCCACTTCAGGGTGGTGCTGATCGGCTGGGCCGTGATCGCGCTAGGCCTCGGTTTCCTGGCGCCGCGGGTCGAGAAGGCGCTCTCGGGTGCGGGCTGGGAGACCAGCGGCTCGCAGTCCGTCCAGGCCCGTCACCTGATCAACCAGAACTTCAACGGGCTCTCCGCATACGGTCTGATGGTGGTCGTCCACTCACCGAGCGCGACCGTCGGCGATCCGAGCTTCGCCGCGACGCTCGGCGCGGTCGAGCGGAAGCTGCGAGCTGACAGCGCCGTGCGCACGGTGGTCCCGCCGCGCCTCGGCGCCTCGATCTCACCCGACGGTCACACCGCGATCGTGCAGACGGGTGCGGCGAAGGACTCGAACGCAATGGTCGTGGCGGCGGAGGACCTGAAGGGACCGCTCACCGCGACTCGGACGCGACGGAGTCGCAGGTGCACCTGACAGGCGCCTCCGGAATGTGGTCGGACTTCAACGCCGCCAACAAGAGCGCGATGCTGCGCTCGGAGGTGATCTCCTGGCCGGTGACTCTGGCGATCATGCTGATCGCCTTCGGCTCGCTGGTCGCGGCGGGCCTGCCCCTGATGCTGACGATGGTCGGCCTTATCGCCGCGGCCGGCTCGCTTTACCTCGGCGACACAGATCCTGCCGATCTCGATCTGGGCGATGAACTTCGCACTGATGTTCGCCCTGGCGCTCGGAATCGACTACGCCCTCTTCGTCGTTCACCGCTTTCGCGGCGCCGTCTTCGGGTCGAAGCTGCCGCCGGAGGAGGCGGTCGCCCAGACCATGGACACTGCGGGCAAGGCCGTGCTCTTCTCGGGAGTGACGGTGCTGATCTCGCTGGGCGCCGTAATGCTCGTCCCGAGCCCGGCCTTCCGCTCCGTGAGTCTCGGGATCATGCTGGCGGTGGTCTTCGTCCTGGGGGCCACGCTGACCTTGCTGCCCGCCGTGCTGGCGAAGCTGGGACCCCGGGTCGACAAGCTCGCGCTGCCCTGGGCGCACTCGGGAGAGCACCGCTCGCCACGCTTCGCGAGCCTGGGGTGAGCGGCTCTGGCGTCATCCGCTTCGGTATCGGAGTGCCGGCCCTGGCGGCACTGGTTCTGCTGATCGTCCCGGTCACCGCAACTCGACACGGCGATGCCCTCGATCAAGGTCGTGCCCGCCGACGACTCCTCGCGCGTCGGGCTACGGGCAGGTGCAGGCCGCCTTCGGTCCGGGTGCGACCGGGCCGCTGCAGCTGGTGACGCCGGCCCCGAACGCCGAGCGCGTCGCGGCGCATGTCCCAAAGTGATCCGGGCATCGGCCAGGTGATCCCCGTCGGCGCGCTCCGGCTCGGCTCGCCCTGATCCAGGCAGTTCCCGAGCAGGATCCCTCGAGCCCCGCGGTGGGGGCGACGATCGATCGCCTGCGGGCCGACCTGCCGGGCGGGACTCTGGTGGGCGGCGCCGTCGCCGAGAACTACGACCTCCAGTCGGCGCTCTCGGCCAAGACCCCGCTGGTGATCGGCGTGGTCCTCGGCTCTTGGCTTCGCGCTCTTGCTCTTCGCCCTGCAGGCCCCGGTGATCGCCGCGGTTGGCGTGGTCACCAACCTGCTGGCCACGGGCGCCGCCTTTGGCGTGGCCAAGTGGATCTTCCAGGACGGGGCGCTCCACTCAGTGCTCGGATTCGAGCCGCAGGGGTTCCTCGACGCCTGGGGCCCGGTCTTCTTCTTCGCGATGATCTTCGCGATCTCGATGGACTACACGGTCTTCCTGCTCTCCTCGGCGAAGGAGCACTGGGAGCGCACCGGTGACGCCAAGGAGGCGATGGTCGGCGGACTGGCCCACTCGGGACGCGTCATCTTCGCGGCCGCCGCGGTGATGGTCGCCGTCTTCCTCACCTTCGCCCTCTCGGGGCCGCTGCCGCCGAAGGAGATGGGAATCATCCTCGGCATCGCCGTGCTCCTGGACGCGATGCTCGTCCGGCTGCTGTTGATGCCGGTGTTGCTCAGGCTGCTCGGCTCGTGGGCCTGGTACCTGCCCCGCTGGGCGGATCGGGTGCTCCCGGACGTCCGCTTCGGGCACGCGTGACCGGGAGGAGGCCATCCAGGTTCTCCGCAGTGCCGACGTCGCGGCGGCGATGGAGCTCGTGGTCGTGGCGCTGCGGTCCCAGCGCGACGGCTAAGCCGTCTAGCCCTTGGAGGCCAGCAATAGCCGTAGGCCGTCAAGCCCGAGGCGGGCCCGAAGAAGCCATAGCTGCGGGCGGTGAAGGTGTCATTCCGGTTGATGGTGCCCTCGGCGAAGAAGGCGTTGGGCGAACCGCCGTTCGAGAAGCCGCCCCCGACGAGCTGCTTCCCTGCCGGGCAGGCCGCCGTCGTGCTGCTCGCCAGCTGGCCGGCGCCGATCGGGGCGGGGCTCGAGGTGACCTCCGTGAGCTTCGGCCTGCTCATCCGCGCGCAGTAGGCGATCGCGGTGAGCTCGCCCTGCCCGGTGCCGTAGGCGCTGCCGGTGACCGTCCAGGCCTGCGGGCCCGCCGCCCTCGACTCGGTGATGTAGTCGCCGCCGTCGCTGCGGAAGTTCGTGCGCTGGAATCCGCCCGAGACCAGGAACTGGCCTCTCGGGCAACGGGCGGTCACGGTCTTGGTCTGTCCGCTCCTCACCCAGACGGTCTTGTGCGGGGTGGGGGTTGCGGGGATCACGCCGCGGCCGCAGACGACCTGCATCGTGACCTCGCGCGCCGTCGTCTGACCCGGGCTCGGATCAAGCACGACGACGCTGATGTGGTACCCGAGCTGGGCGCCGAGTCGCTCGTAGGAGTGCGGATAGATCCCCTCGCCGTCCGCTCCCACGGCGGGGCTCTGGGTCATGCCTCCGCCGATCGGGTACTTCCCGCGGGGGCACATGACCTCGAGGCGAGGCGCCGTGTCGGGCTTTTTGAGCCTGTAGGTCTGCGTCACGAGACTGACGTTGCGCAGCGTGCGGGCGAGCCCCGGAGTCGCGGCCCCCTTGCGGCCCTGGATCCGGACGGTGCCGAGGTGTGAGTCAAGGACGTAGATTCCGCCAACCGCCCGCAGGGCCATCCGCACCCGGTTGCAGTTCGTCCCGGACCTCAGCACGTAGACCTGGTTCAGCCGGCGGAGACCGCCGGTGCCGCGGGCGACGCCGACCTTTCGCCTGGTCGCCTTGGTGAGGATCCTCGCCAGCTCCTTCGGGGGCGCGTAGCAGCCGGCCGGGTCGAACCGCCGGTCCTGAAGCGCGAACTTGTAGGCCCCCTCGAGGCGCTTGGTCGGGAGGTTGAAGCCGGGCCCCGCGGCGGAAGCGCTCGACACCAGGAGTCCCGTGACCAGTGCGGCGGCCAGCGAGATCAGGATGACGGCGCGCCTCATGGATCGATCAGAACCCCTCAGGTGCCCCGAAGTTGCGCGAATACTCGGCATCCGCGGGAGACGTCGCATCGATACATTGGCGTCGCTTGTCTCAACGAGGCCAGGAGAGGACGAGAGAGCGGCAATGAGGGCAGGGCAGAGGAAGCCGATCGGGCTGGCGCTGGTCGCGCTCGCAGCGGTCGCGCTGTGGGCGGCGGTCGCGCCGGCGGCAGGGGCCAAGATCCCGGTCAAGTTCAAGGTGATGCGGGGGTTCCCCTCACCGGGGACGCCGGACAACCTGAACGTGGTCGGGGTGCTGAAGATCGGCGACCCGAAGGCAAAGAACGTCCTCGTCCTCAACCCGGGCACCTCGGCGAGCGCGGCGTATTTCCAGCCCCTCGCACGGACGATCACCAAGACGCTTCCCGACTGGCAGGTCTGGTCGGTGGAGCGCCGCGAGAACTTCCTCGAGGACCAGTCCGAGCTCAATCTGCTGAAGCAGGGCAAGGTCAGCGCAACGGACCTCTTCAACTACTACCTGGGCTACCTGAGCAACTCGAGCATCACGAACCACTATCAGCCCGTGCAGAACTCCCAGGTCCCGTTCGCCAGGGAGTGGGGGATGAACACCGAGGTCAACGACCTTCGCGTGATTGCCAAGGCCGCCGCGAGCAAGGGCCGCAACGTGGCGATGGGCGGCCACTCACTGGGCGGGTCGATCGCGACCGCGTACGCCACCTGGGACTTCAACGGCCGACCCGGAGGGCGGGACCTCTCGGGCCTCGTCCTGATCGACGGCGCCAGCAGCCCAACACCGGTCAGCCCCGAACAGGCGCAGACGAACCTCAACAACCTGCAGACGTCCTCGCCCTGGCTCAGCTTCGGGGGGATCCCGGCTCCTCTGGCCGGACTCTTCGGGGCCGTCGGTTCGGCGGCGGCGAAGGCCTCCCCCAACACCCTCTCGGCGTTCGTCGGCTGGCCTCTGCTGCCCTCGAACCTCGTGCCTCCCGGCGGCATCATGCCGACCAATGAGGGCGGGTTCGGCTTCGCGACCGACGCCGCAACCTCGCCGCCGAATCTCCGGGCCGCGCAGGTCCACTCCGGCCACCTGGCCGCGAGCGGCGACCCGCGGGGCTGGGATCGCGCGGGTGCGATCACCCCGATCCAGCGCTGGGCGACGATGTTCTCCGGCTGGGGCCTGCAGAACATGGACGGCACCGCCTGGTACCACCCGCTCCGCCTGACGATCGATTCGGGCGCGGTCGGTGACGGCCTCGCCAACCCGGCCCAGGCTGTGCTCAACGTGCACTCGACCGACGCGGCGAAGCTGCCGAAGCGGCTGCGGATCTACGCGTTCGGCGCCGCGCTGGGCGGCCCAAACGTCCCGCTGGCCGCGCAGACGCTGGCGCAGACCGCGGGGATCCCGAAGAAGAATCTGAAGCTGGTCAACCGACAGTCGACCTACGCCCACAACGACCCGAACGCCGCCTATCCGAAGAACGCGTTCATCAAGCGCCTGATCCCGTTCCTGGAGAAGATCAGCGCGGGCGAGAACGCCGCGAAGAAGGGCGGCGGCAAGAAGTGAGGCTAGCTCTGGTCGACCCGGCGGCCTGACCGGCGCCAGGTGCCGACGCCGCCGTCGGCGACGTGCACGACCCGCTCGAAGCCCTCACGTTGCAGGATCGAGGCGGCCAGCCCGCTGCGCTTGCCGCCGCTGCAGATCGCGGCGATCGCCCGGTCGCGCGGCAGCTCGCCCTGCCGCTCGGGCAGCTCGCCGTAAGGAAGATGGACGGAGCCCGGGATGTGGGCCTCGGCGAACTCGTCCTCCTCGCGGACGTCGAGCACCAGCATGTCGTCGTTCTCCAGCCGCTCGGCCAGCTCGTCCGGGTCGATCAGCTCGATTCTCCGCACTGGCCGGCCCTCGGAGCGCCAGGCGGTCATCCCGCCCGCGAGGTAGCCCCGGACTCTGAGCCCGACCGAGGCGAGCAGCTCCGCCGCCTCGAGCTCGTAGCCGTCGGAGGCGGCGACGACGATCAGCTCCGCGTCGGGGGGCACCACCTTGGCGACCTTGGTGGCGAACCCCGTCTCGTAGGCGGAGGCGCTGATCGCCCCCGGGACGTGCGCCTCGTCGAACTGCTCGTTGGTGCGAGCGTCGACGAGCAGCGCGCCCTCGGCGATCCCGACCTCCACCGCGCGAGGCGCAAGGGGGATCGGCGTTCCCATCGACTCGATAAGCGGCCCCCTGTTGACGGCCACGATCTGCTCGACGTTCGGCGGCGGGTCCCCGAGGGTCGAGACCGCGTCCTCGACGAACTCCTCCTCCGTCTGGAAGCGCAGCGCACGGTTGTGGGAGCGCTCGAAGCCGATCGTCGAGGTCGACTTGTGGTCGATGCCGGCGCTGCCGCAGGCCGAGCCGCCCAGGTGGCCGGGCCAGACCTCGACGTCGTCGGGCAGGGAGAGGAGGCGCTCGTGCAGGGAGCGGAAGATCCCTGCGGCGCCCTCGCGCTTCTCGATCGCGAGATCCGGGCGGGCCACGTCGCCGACGAAGAGCGAGTCGCCGGTCAGCACCGCCCAGGGGTCGCCCTCACGTCCCGAGTCGCGGAGCAGGAAGGAGGTGTGTTCGGGACGGTGGCCGGGCGTATGCATCGCCTCGATCTCCACATCGCCGAGGGTGAGCTTCCAGCCGTCGGTGAACGCCTCGTGCGGGTACTCGGCGTCGGCAAGCTCGTGGACGTGGATCGTGGCCCCGGTCGCTCGGGCGAGCCGGCCGTGCCCGGAGACGTGATCGGCGTGGTTGTGGGTCTCGAGGACGTGCTCGATCCTCACGCCATGCAGGCGGCTCAGCCGCAGGTAGGGGTCGATCGACCACTGGGGGTCGATCACGGCCGAGACGCCGGCCCTCGCGTCGCCGACCAGGTAGGAGGCGCAGCTCAAGTCCTCGTGGAGGATCTGCCGGAAGAACATCACCGGCCAGCGTAGTTGCCTATCGCCCGGTGAAGTTGGGCGGGCGCTTCTGGACGAACGCCATCACGCCCTCGGCGAAGTCCTGGGTGGACCCCTGCTCGCGCTGCTGGTCGGCCTCGGCCTCGAGCTGCTCCGCGAGCCCCGCGTACATCCGGCGGTTGAGCAGGCGCTTCGCTCCCGCGTAGGAGGTCGTGGGTCCCTTGGCGAGCAGCTGGAGGAGTGCGTCGCCCGCGCCCGCGAGGTCCTCATCGGGCACCACCCGGTTGATCAGGCCCCACTCGAGCGCCTGGTCGGCGGGAACGCGCTCGCCGAGCATCGCCATCTCGGCGGCACGGGCGTAGCCGATGCGGGCGGGGAGGAAGGCGGTTGAGCCGCCGTCCGGAACCAGGCCGATGTTGACGAAGGCGAGCAGGAAGTAGGCCGACTCCGCGGCGACGATCAGGTCCGCGGCCAGGGCGAGCGAGCAGCCGATCCCGACGGCCGGTCCATTGACGGCGGCGACCACCGGCTTCGGCATCTCGCGCAGGCCGGTGATGATGGGGTGGTAGATCTCCCTCAGCCGCGCGCTCAGGTCCGGCACCCCGCCCTCGCCCTCCGAGCGCTGCTCCTTGAGGTCCGCGCCGGAGGAGAAGCCCCGGCCCGCGCCGGTGATCATCAGCGCACGGATCGACTCGTCCTGCGCGACGGTCGTCACCGCGTCGAGCAGGTCGCGGCCGAACTGCTCGTTCCAGGCGTTGAGCGCCTCGGGCCGGTTGAGGAGGATCCGAGCCGCCGAGTCCTCGGTGGTCAGGTCGACGGTCTCGTGGGAGGCCACCACAGAAGCCTATTCTCCGCTGACCGTGAGCCGGTATCTGCCTCGGCCAGTCGGCAAGCTCCTCACGCGCCTCTTGCAGCGGTCCACCCAGCGTGCCTGGATCTCGATCCGCGCCCAGCGCGCCTGGACGGAGACCGCGGCGAAGATCATCCGCACGCCGCCCGGGGTAACCATCACCCACGAGGCGCTGGGGGGCCGTCCCTGCGACAGGATCGTTGCGGAGGGGGCCGACCTCGGGCGAGCCATCCTCTATCTACACGGTGGGGCCTACGTCGTCGGTTCGCCTCGGACCCACCGTGGCTTTGCGGCCCAAATCGCCGTGGCGGGTGGCGCGCCGGTTCACCTGCTCGACTACCGGCTGGGGCCGGAGAACAAGCATCCGGCCGCGCTCGAGGACGCGCTGGCCGCCTACCGCGAGCTGCTCGCCTCCGGGCTCACACCCGGCTCGATCGTCGTGGCCGGCGATTCAGCGGGGGGAGGGCTCACCGTGGCGTTGGCGGCGCGGCTTCGCGATGCGGGCGAGCCGCTGCCGGCAGGGCTGGTTCTCTTGAACGGCTGGTTCGACCTGACCTGCTCGGGTCCGTCGGTGAGCTTCAACCGCCGCCGCGACGCCGGGCTGGATGCCGGCTGGACGATGCACTGTGGCGACCTCTACCGCGGGGAAACCGATCCCCTCGATCCGGAGCTCACAGTCCTGCGAGCCGACCTCCGCGGCCTCCCGCCGACATACATCCAGGTCGGCACGCACGACCTCCTGCTGAGCGACTCAGAACAGCTCGCGGAGCGGCTGCGGGAGGCGGGCGTCGACGTCGACTACGCCGGCTTCGAGGGGATGTGGCACGACTTTCAGCTCGGCGCCGGACTGCTGCGCGGCGCCGATGAGGCCATGGCGGATCTGCACCGTGCGCTCGGCCGCATCTGGTTGGGACGACCGCTCCGAGACCGCGACGTCGCGGCCGGCAGCGCCGCACGCAACGGACGGCCCACTCCGAGCGTGGCGATCATCGGCGCCGGCTTCGGCGGCATCGGGCTGGGAATCACCCTGAAGCGCGCGGGCCTCGACTCCTTCACGATCTTCGAGAAGGCCGAGGGAATCGGCGGCGTCTGGCGCGACAACACCTACCCCGGACTGACCTGCGACATCCCCTCCCATCTCTACTCGTTCTCGTTCGAGCCCAACCCCGACTGGAGCCGCACCTACTCGCCGCAGCGCGAGATCCTCGCCTACCTCGAGCGCTGCGTCGCGAAATACGGGCTCGACCGGAACATCCAACTCGAGACCGAGGTCACGCGGGCCGACTTCGATCCGAAGGGCGGCAGGTGGCGCGTCACGACCGCGGACGGCGATCAGGCGGAGTACGACGTGCTCGTTTCGTCCTGTGGCCAGCTCAGCCGTCCGGCGCTGACTCGCATCCCCGGCGCCGATCGATTCAAGGGCCCGATCTTCCACACCGCCCGCTGGGATCATGACGTCGAGTTGGAGGACAAGCGCGTCGCGGTGATCGGCACCGGGGCCAGCACGGTCCAGGTCGTGCCTGCGATCGCCGACCGCGTCGGTCAGCTCGACGTCTATCAGCGTTCCGCGCCATTTGTGCTGCCGAAAGTCGATCGGCCGTACCGCGAATGGCAGAAGCGGCTCTTCCGCGTCTTCCCGCCCGCCCGGCTGGCGGTCCGTTTCAGCCAATGGTTTCGGTATGAGCTCTTCACATCCGCCTACACGCGGTTTCGGCCGCTGGGCCGACTCGCCGTCCGGATGGCCGAGAAGAACCTCGACGAGCAGGTGAACGACGCCGAGCTCAGAAGGGCGCTGACGCCGAGGGACGTGATCGGCTGCAAGCGGGTCCTGGTGTCGAGCGACTACTACGCGACCTTCGAGCGGCCGAACGTCGAGCTGATTCCACAGGGCGTCAGAAAGCTGACGAAGAAGGGCGTCATCGCAGACGACGGGACAGAGCGGGAGGCGGACGTCGTGGTGCTCTCCACCGGCTTCGAGAGCCACAGCTTCCTCGCGCCGATGGAGGTCCGCGGCATGAACGGGCGCGAGCTCAGCGACGTGTGGCGTGGCGGGGCGAGTGCCTATCTCGGGATGACGGTGGCCGGTTTCCCGAACCTGTTCGTCATGTACGGCCCGAACACGAACCTCGGGGCCGGATCGATCATCACCCAGCTCGAGAGCCAGATGGCCTACATCGTGGACGCCGTCGAGAAGGTCCGGAAGACGGGCGGATGGCTCGCGGTCAGGCCGGAGGTCCAGGAGTCGTTCGATCGCACGCTCCAGGAGCGGCTCTCCGCTTCGGTCTGGCTGACCGGCTGCAGCAACTGGTACGTCGACGAGCACGGCAAGGACACGAACAACTGGCCGGGGTTCACGCTCGAGTACCGCTGGCTGACCAGGCGCCTGGATCCGGCCGACTACGAGAGCACCCTGGCGGAGTAACCGCCCTCGTTGATCAGCTCGAGCAGGCGCTCGGCATGGTCCGGGCCGCGCGTCTCGATGACGAGCTCGACACCGGTCTCGCCGACCGAGAGGCCGACACCCTCACGCACGTGCGCGACGTCGATCAGGTTGGCGCCGCCCTCCGCGAGCCGGGTGAGAAGGGCGGCGAGCGAGCCGGGCTCGTCCGAGATGGTGGTGAACACCCGCAGGCGGCGGCCGCGCTCGGTCTCGTGATGGCGCGCGATGTCGGCCAGCACCCCGATGTCGATGTTGCCCCCAGAGAGGATCGCCACGGTCGTCCCGGACCTCGCCGGCTCCACCGCACGCTGGCGGAGCGCGGCGACGCCCACCGCACCGGCGCCCTCGACGACCAGCTTGGTGCGCTCCAGCAAGAGCATGATCGCCTCGGCGATCGCGTCCTCGTCGACGGTGACCACGTCGTCCAGCAGGCGGTCGAGGAGCGGCCCGGTGATCTCGCCCGGCTGCTTGACGGCGATCCCGTCCGCGAGCGGACATTGCGAGCGGACGCCGATCACCTCGACGTCGTCCCTGCTCTCCTTGATCGCGGTCGCGATGCCGGAGACGAGGCCGCCGCCGCCGACCGGAACGAGCACGCGGGAGAGATCGGGCACCTCCTCGAGCAGCTCGAGCCCGATCGTCCCCTGGCCCGCGATCACCGCCGGGTCGTCGAAGGGGTGGACGAAGGCGAGGCCCTCGGCCTCAGAGTAGGCGCGGGCCTCACTGACGCACTCGTCGAGCGCCTCGCCGGTCAGCACGATCTCCGCGCCCGACTCCCGGGCCGCGGCGATCTTGGCGAGGGCGGCGCGCTCGGGCATGAAGATGGTGGCCTCCAGTCCGCGGGCCCGCGCCGCGTAGGCGAGGGACTGACCGTGGTTGCCGGCGCTCCCGGTGACTACGCCCTTCACCGACGAGTCGAGTGAGGCGATCTTGTTGAGGGCGCCGCGGACCTTGAAGGAGCCGGTGCGCTGCAGGTTCTCGGCCTTGAGTGCGATCGTTCCCCCCGTCGTCCGGGAGAGGTAGCGCGACTCGATCACCTGGGTGTCGCGCGCGACGTCCGCGACCAGCTCACGGGCTCGCGTGATCTCAGCGAGGGAGACCGTGTCGGTTACCGGGGCCATCTCGAGGAGGATCGCTCAGGCCGAGTCCGGGCCGAGCGGGACCGTGGCGTCCATCTCCACCAGGGCGCCCTTCGGCAGCGCCGCCACGCCGACGGTGGTCCTGACCGGAAACGGCTCGGAGAAGAACCCCGCGTAGACCTCGTTGACCTGCGCGAACAGCTCCATGTCGGTCAGGTAGATGCCGATCCGGGCGGCCTCGGAGAGCCGCGTTCCCGCCGCGTGGCAGACCGCGTCCAGGCTCTCCAGGCAGCGGCTCGCCTGCTCCGCGACGCCTCCGTCCACCAGCTCGCCCGTGGCCGGGTCGAGCGGCACCTGCCCGCTGCAGTAGAGGACCCCGTCCGCGACCACCGCCTGCGAGTAGGGGCCGATGGGAGCGGGCGCTCCCTCCGTCTCGACCGGTTGCCTTAAACCCTGGGATGCGTCCATGCCCACACCATCCGCCAGTATCCCACCCATGCGGGCCCTAGCCATCGTCCACCAGCCGGACGCCGGATCCGGCGTGTTCGCCGACGAGATCCTGTCGCGCGGCGTGGAGCTGGACGAGTGGATGCTGTCGGAGCGAGGGGACGGGCCCGCCGCGGGAGATCGCGGACTACGACGCGGTGCTCACCTTCGGCGGCGCGATGCACGCTGACCAGGAGGACCGGTATCCGTGGCTGCGTTTCGAGAAGGACTTCCTGGCGGCGATGCTCGACGACGGCATGCCGATCCTGGCGGTCTGCCTCGGCTGCCAGCTGCTCGCCGACGCGGCGGGCGGAACGGCGAGGCGTGCCAGCGAGCCCGAGATCGGCTGGTTCGAAGTCGAGGTCACGGGCGAGGGCGCCTCCGATCCGGTGATCGGGCCGCTCGCTCCGAGCTTCACCGGCTTCCAGTGGCACAGCTATGAGGCGCTGCCGCCCGAGGGGGCCGCGATCCTCGCCCGCAGCCGGATCTGCGGGCAGGCCTATCGGATCGGCGACGTCGCCTGGGGAATTCAATTCCATGCGGAGGTGTCGGCCGCGGACGTCGCCCACTGGATCGACGACTACCAGGTGGACGAGGACGCCGTGCGGATCGGCATCGACCCCGAGGCGCTCCGTGAGCAGACGGAGTCGAGGATCGCCGGGTGGAATCGCCTCGGCCGCGAGCTCTGCGGCCGCTTCCTCGACGCCGTCGGCGGTACGGACTAGCGTGCGACGCGTGAGACGCATCCTCCGGAAGGTCTCCGCGGCGACGTCTCGCTCTTCTAGCTACTCCGGCGTCACGTAGGCGCCGGAGAGCCCGCCGTCGACGAGAAAGGTCGACGCGGTTACGTATGAACTCTCATCGGAGGCCAGGAAGAGCGCGCCCTGGGCGATCTCGCGGGCCTCGGCGAAGCGGCCCATCGGCAGGTGGACCAGGCGGCGCGCCGCCTTCTCCGGGTCCTTCGCGAAGAGGTCCTGCAGGAGAGGTGTGTTGACCGGGCCGGGGCAGAGGGCATTGACGCGGACGCCCTTCTTCCCGAACTCCACACCCAGCTCGCGCGACAGAGCGAGAACGCCGCCCTTGGACGCGGTGTAGGAGATCTGCGAGGTGGCGGCGCCCATCACCGCGACGAAGGAGGCGGTGTTGATCACCGAGCCGCCGCCCGAGGTGATCAGGTGGGGGATGCCGTGCTTGCAGCAGAGGAAGACCGACTTGAGGTTGACGTCCTGGACCCGTTGCCAGGCGTCGAGCGAGGTGTCGAGCACGGAGACGTCGTCCTCCGGGCTGATGCCGGCGTTGTTGAAGAGCACGTCGATGCGGCCCATCTGCTCGCCGCCTTGGCGTACATCTCGCGGACCTGAGTCCTCGTCGGCGACGTCGGCCTGCATCGGCAGCTCCCCTTCGGCGCCCTCCGCGAGGTCGACGCCGACGACGCGGGCGCCCTCCGTCGGCGAAGAGCCGGGCGGTCTCCGCGCCGATGCCGCTCGCCGCGCCCGTGATCACGCAGACCTTGCCGTCGAGCCGGCCGGCCATCAGTCCTCAGTCGCGTAGTAGACGTTCTTCACCTCGGTGTACGCGTCGAGCGCGTCCGGGCCGAGCTCGCGCCCGACGCCGGACTGCTTGAAGCCGCCGAACGGGGTCGAGACCCGCACCGAGGTGTTCGAGTTGATCGAGATCACGCCGGTTTCGATCGCCCGCGCCGTCCGCATCGCCTTGGCGCCGTCGCGCGTCCAGACCGAGCCCGAGAGGCCGTAGATCGTGTCGTTGGCGAGCCTGATCGCCTCGGCCTCGTCGGCGAAGGGGATCACGCAGGCGACCGGCCCGAAGATCTCCTCACGGGCGGGCCGGGCGTCGTTGGAGACGGGAGCCAGCACGGTCGGCGGGAACCAGTAACCGGGGCCGTCGGGCACCGAGCCGCGGATCGCGACCGGCGCGTCGCCGTTGACGTAGGAGGAGACGGTGTGCAGCTGGTCGGACGAGATCAGCGGGCCCATCTGGGTCTGTTCCGAGAGGGGGTCGCCGACCGTCATCGACTTGACCGCGCCCTCGAGCTCCGACATGAACTCGTCCATCGCCGAGCGCTCGACCAGGATGCGCGAGCGCGCGCAGCAGTCCTGGCCGGCGTTGGCGAAGACGGCGATCGGCGCCGAGGCGGCGGCGGCGGCGAGGTCGGCGTCGCCGAAGATCACGTTGGCGGACTTGCCGCCAAGCTCCAGGGTGACCCTCTTGATCGTCCCGGCGGCGCCCTGGGCGATCCGCCGGCCCACCTCGGTCGAGCCGGTGAAGGCGATCTTGGCGACGTCCGGGTGCTCGACGAGGCGCTGGCCGCAGACCGAGCCCGGGCCCGCCACCACATTGAGGACGCCCTCGGGAAGGCCCGCGTCGAGCGCGATCCTCTCCAGCTCGAGCGAGGTCAGCGGGGTGAGCTCGGCCGGCTTCAGCACCACCGTGTTGCCGGCGGCGAGAGCTGGAGCGACCTTCCAGGAGGCGATCGTGAGGGGGAAGTTCCATGGCGTGATCAGGCCGACCACGCCGAGCGGCTCGCGGAAGGTCATGTCGACGCCGCCCGCAACCGGAATCGTCTTCCCAGTGAGCCGCTCCGGCGCCCCGGCGTAGTAGCGGAAGGTCTCGACCACCATCCCCATCTCGCCGCGGGCGTCCGAAATCGGCTTGCCCGCGTTGCGGGCCTCGAGCGTCGCCAGGTCCTCGACGCGCTCCTCGATCGCATCGGCGAGCCCGTGGAGCAATACCGAGCGCTCGCCGGGCGCCACCGCTCGCCAGTCGGAGAAGGCCTCGCGGGCGCGCTCGACCGCTGCATCGGTTTCCTCGACCCCGGCGCGCGGCACCTCGGCCATAACCTGCTCGGTTGCTGGCTCGATCACCGCAATAGCGTCCTTGCTCGCCACGTCCCGACGATATAGGGTCCGGCCGTGGCGTCAGGCGAGGAGAGCAAGGAAGCTGCCCCCAGACCCGGTGGCCCGGGCGGAACCCGCGGGATGCTCTCGCTCGACGATCTCCGCAAGGAGGGCGAGGAAGGCACGATCGACACCGTCGTCACCGCCTTCACGGACATGCAGGGGCGGCTGTTCGGCAAGCGGATCGAGATCGACTACTTCCTCGAGGAGGCCGTAGACCACGGCGTGGAGGGCTGCAACTACCTGCTCGCCCTCGACATGGAGATGGAGCCCGTCCCCGGTTACGAGATGGCCAACTGGGAGAAGGGTTACGGCGACTTCGGCATCGCGCCCGACATGACCACTCTGCGCCGGATCCCCTGGCTGGACCGCACGGCGATGGTCCTGGCCGACGTAGTCGAGCACGACGGCAGCCCGGTGGTGGCCTCGCCGCGCCAGGTCCTGATCGCCGTCTACGAGAAGGCCCGTGAGATGGGCTTCACCCCCTATGCGGCTTCGGAGCTCGAGTTCTACCTCTACAAGGAGAGCTACGCCGAGGCCTGGGAGAAGGGGTTCAACGATCTCACCCCGACGATCCCCTACATCCTCGACTACCACATCCTCGCCACCACGATGGACGAGCAGTACCTCGGGGCGATCCGGCGCGGCATGCAGGGCGCCGGCATCCCGGTGGAGTTCTCCAAGGGCGAGGCCTGGTACGGCCAGCACGAAGTCAACTTCCGCTACGCCGACGTGGTCACCGCGTCCGACCGCCACACGATCTACAAGAACGGCGTCAAGGAGATCGCCTTCCTCAACGACATCTCGGCGAGCTTCATGGCCAAGCCCTCCGAGAAGGACATCGGCAGCTCCTGCCACCTCCACCAGAGCCTGGTCGACGCCGACGGCAAATCCGTATTCGTCGACGAGAACGGGGAGGAGACCGACACGTTCATGCACTTCCTCGGCGGCATGCGGAACCACGTCAAGGACCTGGCGCTCTTCATCGCCCCGTCGGTCAACTCCTACAAGCGCTACGCCGCGGAGAGCTGGGCGCCGACCTCAGTCTCCTGGGGCCGCGACAACCGCACCTGCGGCTTCCGGGTCGTCGGGCACGGACAGTCCCGCCGCGCGGAGTGCCGAATCCCCGGGGCGGACGCCAACCCCTATCTCGCGTTCGCCGCGCTCCTCGCGGCCGGCCTCGACGGGATCGAGAATCAGACCGACCCGGGGCCCGAGCTGAAGGGCAACGCCTACGAGGCCGGCGAGGCCGAGCCGTTCCCCTCGGCGCTGCGCGAGGCCAAGGAGCTCTGGGACTCGAGCGACTTCGTCACCAAGGCCTTCGGCGAGGCGGTGCGGGACCACTACTCGAACTACGCGCGCTACGAGCAGCAGGAGTTCGACCAGGTGGTGACGGACTACGAGCGCCGCCGGATGTTCGAGCGCGGCTAGGTGGTGGAAAAGACGCTCGACGTCTCGGGTGACCGCGAGCGCGGCTAGGCCGGCACGCCCGCCAGCGGCTCGCCGGCCCCGGCCCCGGACCGGGCCCGCTCCGGCTCACCGACGACGATGACCCGGGTGGGCCGCTCGGCGAGCACCGTCTGCAGCGTCTTGCCATAGAGCGGGGCGCCGTTGCGATAGCGGAGCCCCATGACCAGTGCGCTCGCCTTCAGCTGGCGCGCCTCCTCAGCGATCGAGTGGCCGGCCTGGTTGGGCCGCGCCCGGTGAACGTGGCCGCTGACGCGGAGTCCGCCGATCAGCTTGGCCTGCTCGATCTTGGACCGCGCCTCCTCCTCCTGGCTGCCGAGAGGAGCGTCGAGCGGCAGGTTGTTCGGCACCGTGACGATCGCGATCACGTGGACGGCCCGGCGGCGCTTCGCGGCGAGCTTGACCGCGGTGACCATCGTCTGCTCGTTGAAGGGCTCGTCATCCTCGACTGCGACGAGCACGCTCTTGTACTCGATCTCCTCGACGCCGAGCGGCTCCGGCAGCAGGACCTTGTGGGTCTGGGTTGGAGAGAGACCGAGCGATCGCCTGTAGAGCAGGTAGATCGCGGTGCCCAGAGCCATCCAGATCGCCCCGATGACGAGCGTCCGCGGGTTGAGTGCCATGACCACGATCCAGGCGGCGAAGGTGCCGAAGCCGCCGAACACCGCCGTCAGCGGCACGTCGAAGCCGAAGGCGCGCACGCTCCCCGGCGGCTTCCACTCCCGCTCCTTGTCCGGGTACTTCTGGCGCAACCTGATCACGGCGACGTGGGCGATCGTGAAGGAGAGCATCGCGCCGAACGAGTACAGCGTCGCCAGGAGCTCCGTCTCGCCCGGGATCAGGGTGATGATGGCGATCCCCGAGAAGACGAGGATGGCGATGTAGGGGGTGCGGAATTGGGGGTGGATCTGGCGCAGCCGCTCCGGCAGCTGGCGGTAGTGGCCCATCGAGAAGGTGAGGCGCGACACGCCGATCAGCCCCGCGTTGGTCGCGATCAGCAGGATCACCGCGGCAAGGACGCCGACGTAGTAGCGGAGCACGTCCGTCATTCCGGCGCCGAGGCCGAGGTTCTCCACGATCCCGAGCACGGGATCGTCCGCGAACTTGGTCCCGAGATCGGTCGCGTACCCACCGCCGGCGACCTGGTGCACCGGCATCGCCGAGAGGGCGATCAGCGGCAGCAGCGCGTAGAGACCGAGCACTGCGAGCACGGTCAGGCCTACTCCCTTCGGGACCGTCCGGGGGGCGTCTTTGGCCTCCTCGGACATGTTCGAGATCGTCTCGATGCCGGTGTAGGCGATCATCCCGACCGCGATCCCGAGCAGGAAGTCTCCCCAGCTCGGCGCCACG
Source organism: uncultured Solirubrobacterales bacterium (assembly GCA_963728755.1). Lineage (GTDB taxonomy): Bacteria > Actinomycetota > Thermoleophilia > Solirubrobacterales > 70-9 > DASUPK01. Next base: position 132,420 of record CAVSLI010000009.1, read on the forward strand.
CCGAAGTGGACGTTCTCGACGAGGATGCTCGGGCTGAAGACCAGGACGAGCCCGATCACCACCAGGATGACCTGTGTGAGGAGGTCGGCGATCGCCAGGATCAGGTTGAGGCGGGTCGACTCCTGGGTCCCCTTCATGTTGAGCGCGGCGAGGAAGGCGACGACGCCGATGCCCCCGAGGATGTCGCCGGGCGACTCGCCCAACGGCGCCCAGAAGACCGCGAGGTAGTGCGGCACGAAGAAGGCCGAGATGGCGACCGTGATGATGTAGTTGAGCATCTGCCCCCAGGCCGCGAAGAAGCTGATCAGCTCGTTGAACGCGTGCCTGGCGAAGCTCGAGGAGCCGCCCGCCTCGGGGTACATCACAGTCGCCTCGGCGTAGGTGGCGGCCGTGGCCACGAAGATCAGGCCGGCGATCACGAAGGCGACGGGCGTCAGCCCGAGGGCGAAGGCGGCGGTGACGCCCAGCGCGTAGTAGATCGACGAGCCGACGTTGCCGTAGGCCGCCGAGAAGAGCGCGCCCACGCCGTGGACACGCGCCAGCGATTCGTCCCTTGGGATCCGTCGAGCCATGACAGCCCACCCGAGGATACGCCCGGGGGCGGGCGGGCTATCAGCCTGCCCGCTCGACGAGCGAGGGGATGACGCGGTCCTCCAGGTCCTCCTCCGGGTGCCAGAGCACGCCGAGGACGAAGCCGCCGTCCTGGGACTCGATCGCCTCGACACTGTCGTCGTCGGTCGCCCAGGCGGTCGCCTTCAGGCCGTCCGCGATCCGGTCCATGCCCTGATGGTGATGGCTCTTCACCGTGAGCCGCTCGGTCCCGGCGACCGCCGCCGTGAGCGATCCGGGTTCGATCCGGACGTCGTGTTCGGCCCATGACCCCGGGACGGGGCGGTGGATGTCGTGCCCGAGCCGTTCCGGGATGTGCTGGTCGAGCGTGCCGCCGCAGGCCACGTTGAGAACCTGCATGCCGCGACAGACGCCGAGCAGGGGCATGCCGCGCTCGAGCGCTCCCAGCGCGAGCGCGATCTCGAACCGGTCGCGGTCGGGATTCGTCCCGACCGTCTCCGGATGCGCCTCGGCGCCTTGGCTCTCCGGGTCGATGTCGGCGCCGCCTCCCAGCACAAGCGCGTCGAGGCGGTCGAGTAGCTCGCCCGGGTCCTCCGACGCCCGCCGGTCGGGCGGCAGCATCGCCATCATCCCGCCGGCGCCGTGGATTGCCCGCGAGTAGGAGAGCGGCAGCAGCACGGTCGGCTGCTCCCTCCAGACCCCGAAGCTGGCGGGCTCGATCGCGGCGCAGACTCCGATCAGGGGGCGTGCCATCGGCTGAACTTAGCGGTCAATACGCTCGACGCATGGGATTGCGTGAAGGCTCGGTGCCCGAAGGGCCCTTCGACGTGGCGATCGTCGGAGCCGGCGCCGTGGGTTGTGCCGTCGCCCGCGAGCTCACTCGTCGTGGCGCCCGCTGCATCCTCGTCGAGGCAGGACCGGATATCGGGGCCGGGACGAGCAAGGCGAATACCGCAATTCTCCACACCGGCTTCGACGCCAAGCCGGACACCGTCGAGTCGAAGCTCGTGGCGAGGGGCTATGAGCTGCTCAGCGCCTACGCCTCGGAGGTCGGGATCCCGACCGCCAAGCTCGGCGCCCTGATGGTTGCCTGGACGCCGGAGCAGCACGCGGCGCTCGCCGACGTCCAGGCCAGCGCGGTCGAGAACGGTTACCGGGAGACCCGGCCGGTCGATCTCGACGAGCTCTACGCCCGGGAGCCCAACCTCGGGCCGGGCGCCCAGGGCGCGATCGAGATCCCGGGAGAGGGAATCGTCTGCCCGTTCACGACGACCCTCGCCTACGCGACCGAGGCACTCCGGGGCGGCTGCGAGCTCGTCCTCAATGCGGCGGTCAGGAACGCCAGCCGCGTGGGCGGCGGCCACGAGCTGCAGACTGGGCGGGGGCCGATCCGAGCCGCCTACCTGGTGAACGCTGCGGGGCTGCGAAGCGACGAGATCGACGCGATGCTGGGCCATTCCGACTTTCGGGTGACGGCGAGGCGCGGTGAGCTGATCGTCTTCGACAAGCTCGCCCGCGGGCTGGTCAACCACGTCCTGCTGCCGGTGCCGACGGAGAAGACGAAGGGCGTGCTGGTCTCTCCGACGATCTACGGCAATCTCCTGCTGGGGCCCACAGCCGAGGACGTCGACGACAAGACGGATCGCTCGACGACCGCGACGGGTCTCGCCTCGCTGATGGCGGCGGGCGAGCGGATCATTCCCCGGCTCGTTCGCCAGGAGGTGACCGCCACCTACGTCGGCTTGCGGGCGGCGACGGAGCATCGGGACTATCAGCTCAGGGCCCATCCCGAGCAGCGCTACGTCTGCGCGGGCGGGATCCGCTCGACCGGGATCACCGGCTCTCTCGGGATCGCCGAATGGGTGCGTGATGAGCTCGCCGACGCCGGCCTCCAGCTCTCCGAGCCGCAGTCCGGGGCCGCGGTGCACATGCCCAACATCGGCGAGTTCGGCTCCCGCCCCTACCAGGACGCCCAGCTGATCGGCCGCGACCCCGACTACGGGCGGATCGTCTGCTTCTGCGAGCGGGTGACGCGCGGGGAGATCGACGCGGCGCTGGCGAGCCCGATCCCACCGGTGGACGCGGACGGATTGCGGCGCCGCACGCGCGCCCTGATGGGCCGCTGCCAAGGCTTCTTCTGCGGGGCAGAGATCGCCGCCGCGATCGAGGGAGACTCGGATGACGCTCGCTGACGGCCCGGTGATCATCGGAGGGGGGCCCTCGGGGCTGGCCGCCGCTATCGACCTGCGTCGGCTTGGGATCGGGCCGGTGACGGTGATCGAGCGAGAGCCGCAGGCTGGCGGCATCCCGCGCCACTCCGATCACACCGGCTTCGGACTGCGCGACCTGCACACGGTCCTGTCTGGGCCTCGCTACGCGGAGCGCTACCGGGAGCTCGCCGCGGATGCCGGTGTCGACGTCGTGGCGGAAACGATGGTCACCGACTGGGAGGGGGAGCGGGGATTGAAGCTGACAGGGCCAGACGGCCGCCGCGAGATCGAGCCGCCTGCGGTGATCCTGGCGACCGGCTGCCGGGAGCGTCCGCGCTCGGCGCGACTGGTGCCGGGCTCGCGACCCGCGGGCGTGATGACGACCTCCACGCTGCAGCAGCTCGTCCACCTGCGCGGCGAGGGAGTCGGGCGCCGAGCGGTGATCGTCGGCGCCGAGCACGTCAGCTTCTCGGCCGTGGCGACGCTGGCGCACGCCGGCGCCTCGGTCGCAGGCCTGGTCACCGAGCTCCCGAAACATCAGTCTCTGGCCGCCTTCCGTGCCGGTGCCGCGGTTCGCTACCGCGCTCCGGTCTGGTCGCGCACCGCGATCAGCGCGATCCACGGCGCCGAGAGGGTCGAGTCGGTCGAGCTGACCGAGCTCGACTCGGGCAGCACTCGCATCGTCGAGTGCGACCTGGTCATCTTCACCGCGGACTGGATCCCGGATCACGAGCTGGCGGTGATGGCCGGCTGCGAGCTCGATCCGGGCTCGCTTGGTCCCCTCGTCGGACCAGGCTCTGCGCACGACGGTTCCCGGCGTATTCGCCGCCGGGAATCTGCTCCATCCGGCCGAGACCGCCGACATCTGCGCGCTCGACGGTCGCCACGTCGCGCCGGCGGTCGCGGCCTACCTGCGCGGTCCGGGGGAGTGGCCGTCGACGGTCCGGCTGGTGGCGCGAGACCCGCTCGCCTGGGTCGCCCCGAACCTGCTGCTGGCCGCCGGCCACGATCCGCCCCGTGGCCGCTTTCTGCTCCGCTCACGCCAGTTCATTCGCCGGGCTCGCACTCGGGTCCGGCAGGACGGGCAACAGCTCTGGAGGGCGCGGGTCGGCCGTCTCGTCCCCGGCCGCTCTGCGCACATCCCGGCGAGCTGGGCAGCGGCGGTCGATCCGGCGGGCGGGCCCGTGATCGTCGATGTTGGGTAGCCCCAGCCCGGCCCTGGGCGAATAGGGTGCGGATATGAGCGACGGGATGTTGCTCGGCATCGACGAGGGGACGACTGGTGTGAAGGCCGCGCTCTTCGATCAGCGGCTGCAGCCGGTGGCCGAGGCGCGCCGCGACAAGGTCAACCGGCATCCGGAGGAGGGCTGGGTCGAGCAGGACGGAAGCGAGGTGATCGGCGCGGTCACCGAGACCGTGGCCGAGCTCCTGGAGGGAACCGAGGGCGAGGTCGTCGCCTGCGGCCTGGACCACCAGGGGGAGTCGGTGCTCGCCTGGGATCGGGAGACCGGCGAACCGCTCAGCCCGATCGTCGTCTGGCAGGACAAGCGCTCCCAGGAGATCCTCGACGAGCTGTCCGAGGCGGAGAACGAGGTCAAGCAGCTCAGCGGCTTGCCCTTCGACCCCTACTTCTCGGCCGCCAAGCTGGCCTGGCTGCTGCGCCACAACGACGATGTCAAGAAGGCCCGCGACGACGGCAGGCTGCGCATGGGAACCGTGGACTCGTTTCTCTGCGACCGGCTCGGCGCCGGCTTCGCCACCGAGCCCGCGACCGCCTCGCGGACCCAGCTGCAGCGGATCGACAGGCCGGGGTCGTTCGACGAGCGCCTCTGCGAGATCTTCGGGGTGCCGATCGACGTGCTGCCGGAGATCCGCGACACCGCCGGCGACCTAGGAACCCTCAAGCACGAGAGCTGGCCGGTCGAGCTGCCGTTCCGCGGCCAGGTGGTCGACCAGCAGGCGGCACTGGCGGGCGCGGCCTGCGTCGAGCCCGGCCGGGTGAAGGCAACCTACGGAACCGGCGTCTTCGTGCTCGCGCATGTCGGCGAGGGCGTGCCGGAGCCGGCGGGCGGGCTGCTGCCCACCGTCGCCTGGAGCATTGACGGCAAGGTGGAGTACGCGCTCGACGGAGGCGTCTTCGCGGCCGGGGCGATGCTGGAGTGGATGTGTAATCAGCTCGGCATCGCCGAGAACCCGCCCGCGCTCAGCAAGCTGGCGCGGGAGGTCGAGACCTCCGCCGGGGCCAGGGTGTTGCCCGGCCTCGCGGGGATCGGGGCGCCCTGGTGGCGGCCGAACGCCCGCGCCGTGATCTCCGGGATCTACGGCGGCACGAGGCGCGAGAACGTCGCCCGCGCGGCACTGGAGGGCATCGCCTGGAGGGTCGCCGACGTGGTCGCGGCGATCCGCGAAACGGCGCCCGTCGAGACCCTGCGGGTCGACGGCGGGCTGACCAACGAACCTCTGCTGCTGCAGCTGCAGGCGGATTCGATCGGCGCACCGGTGGAGGCCGCCGGGGCCGACGCGACCGTGCTCGGGGCGGCGGCGCTCGGCGGGGTGGGAGCCGGGGTGATCGACTCGCTCAACGACCTGCCCGAGATGCTGCCGGCCGACCGCCGCGTCGAGCCGGAGCGGGACGAGAGCTGGCGCATGGCCGAGCACGAGCGCTGGAAGGAGTTCGTGCAGGCGACCGAGGCTCTCGATCCGGCCTGACGCCGTACCTACACTGGATTCGAGATGAAGCCCCTGCGTTCGCGGCTCCCCTTCGGCCGCATCGCCGTCACGACTCTGGAGACCCTGGCTTGGGTGGGGCTCGCCACCGGCCTGGTCGCGCTCCTCAATCCAGTCACCACCCCCGCTGGGCTCGGCAGCCTCTACCTGATCGCCGTGCTCGCCGTCGCGATCCGCCGCGGACAGGTCGCCGCGCTCGCCGCCGCGGTGATCGGCGTCCTGATCCTCAACTTCTTCTTCATCAAACCCCTTCACCAGCTCACGATCGCCGACTCGGACAACGTGGTCGCGCTCGGGGTGCTTCTGCTGGCGGCCCTGGTGGTCGGGCGGTTGGCCGGGCAGTCTCGGGAGCGAGCGGCCGAGGCCGAGCTGCGCGCTGAGCAGGCGGCCGCACGAGGAAGCGAGGCGGCGATGCTCGCCGATGCTGCCACCGCAGCGCTCGGCGGCGAGGCCGACGTCATCGGCGGGATCTCGAGCAGCCTGGAGGATGCCGCCGGAGGCGAACTCCGGCTGGAGAGGAGCGCGGCGCCCCAGGCCAAGGACGGCGAGAGGGCTCTCCGGCTGCCGACGCAGGCGAGATCGGTGTGGCTATATGCCACAGCCTCCTCGGATTGGACGCAGCCGGATTTGAACCGCATCGCGACTCCGCTCGCACGCCTGATCGACGTCGCCGACGAGCGCGCACGCGCCGCCGCGCACGGGGCGGAGGCGGAGGCTGCGCGACAGGCCGACGCCGCGAAGACGGTGATCCTTCATGCGATCTCGCATGACTTGCGTTCGCCGCTGACCGCGATCCGCACCGCCGCCGAGGGACTGCGGGAGGAGGGCACCAAGCCCCAGGACCGCATCGCCCTGATCGACGCTATAGATGAGGAGGCAGGACGCCTCACCCGACTGATCGGCAACCTCCTGGATCTCTCCAGGATCGAGGCCGGCGCCGTCCACCCCCGCACCGATTGGTGTGACCTGCTCGACGTGATCTCCACCGCCGTGTCTCATCTTCATCCCGCGAACTCCCACAACCGGATCCAGATCGAGCTCGAGGGCGAGCTTCCCCTGGTGCGCGCCGACGCCTCCCAGCTCGAGCGCGTCTTCTCCAACCTGATCGAGAACGCGCTCCGCTACTCCCCGCCCGATCAACCGGTACGGATCAGCGGCGGCGTCGGAGCGGGCAATGTGGTGGTCCGGGTCATCGATCGAGGGCCCGGGGTGCCGGTTGGTCAGCGCAACGCGATCTTCAAGGCGTTCAACACGGGCGACGAACGCGAGGGGGCGGGGCTCGGCCTCGCGATCTCCAAGGGTTTCGTCGAGGCCAACGGCGGCGAGCTCCGGCTGCAGGCCGACTCCGCCGACGGTACCGCGTTCGCCGTCGCCTTCCCGCTCGTCGAGCAGCCGACGACCGTCAAATGAGCGAGGTGCGGGTGCTCGTCGTGGACGACGAGCCACAGATCGTCAGGGGGCTGAAGGTCGTCCTGGGAAATGCGGGCTATCGGGTGGAGGAGGCGGCCACGAAGCAGGAGGCGCTCGACGCGGTCGCGTCCAGGCCTCCCGACGCCATCGTGCTCGACCTGATCCTCCCTGACGGCGATGGCGTCGACGTGGCCACCGACATCAGGCGCTGGAGCCAGGTGCCCATCGTGGTGCTCTCGGCGGTCGGCGACGAACGCCAGAAGGTCCGTGCGCTCGACGCGGGCGCGGACGACTACGTCACCAAGCCGTTCGGCTCGGAGGAGCTGCTCGCCCGGATGCGCGCCGTGCTGCGGCGGCGGAGCGACGATGGCGACGCCCTTGTACGGGTCGGCGATCTCGAGGTCGATCTCGCCGACCGGTCCATTCGGCGGGGCGGAGAGGTCGTGCACCTCACCCCGATCGAGTTCGACCTGCTCAGCCAGCTCGCCCGCCATCCGGGCCGCCTGGTCACCCACCGCCAGCTCCTCCAAGAGGTCTGGGGCCCGGGCTATGAGGACGAGACTCATTACCTCCGCGTTCACTTCGCCCACATCCGGGCCAAGCTCGAGCCCGATCCATCCAATCCGAGCTATCTGATCACCGAGCCGGGTATCGGCTACCGACTGCGGGTCGAGCAATAGCCCGATTCACTCGTCCGCCTCGGCGCTTCGCTCCACCGCTTCGATGCCCCGCGGACGACCTGCGCGGACCCAGCGGTAGTGGAGGAAGGCGCCGACCAGCACGGTTCCGGCGATCGAGATCAGCGGGTAGCCGCGCTCGAGGTTGACCGCAAGTGTGAAGGCCACGACCGCCGCGGCAATCAAGTTGGTCGCCAACAGGATTCTCTTGCCCTGCCGCCGGGAGAATCGGGCCATGGCCAGCAGCCCGGCCAGGAAGCTGACGAAGACGGCGACGGCGTAGACGAGCACCAGTTCCTGCTCCTGGCCGCTGGCGGCGAGGACGATCGCTGCCGAGATCGCCGTGTAGATGATCACCGCCAGGACCGGGGTGTGGTGCTGGTTGACCCGAGCCAGCCGGCCGGGGAGCAGGCCCGGTGAGCCGTCCGGCCAGGTCCGGGCGAGCGCCTTGAGCAGACCGGGACCGGCCTGGAAGGAGGAGGCGGCTGCGGCCAGCAGCAGGACGCTGCTCGCGAGCTGGAAGAACCCGAACAGCGCGCCGTCGCCGACCGCTGCCTTGGCGAGATTCGCGATCTGGGTGTCGTCGCTGCCGGGGATGCCGACGCTCAGATGGACGGCGAGCGCGGTCAGTCCGAGGGTCAGACCGCCGACGATCAGGATCGTCAGCCCGAGCGTGCCGCGGCCGAAGCGCCAGCGCCCGCGATTGTCGAGCTGGCCGAGCTGGGCGATCGAGGTGGCGGGCGCCTCAGTGCCGGTCGCCAGCGCCATCGCGACTGGGAAGGCGAGGATTACCGCCACCAGCGCCGGGCTTGCGGAGCCGGTCGTCGGAGCGCTCCCGTGGGTTGACGCTGGCGAGATCCAGCCGGCAGCGAGTACCACGATGCCGGCGAGAATGAAGAGGCTGGTCATAAGCGCGAACACCAACCGGCCACCGTGGCCGAACCAGGTGAGCCCGGCGACGAGGGCGAGCAGGGCCATGGCGAGCGGGATGCGCTCGGGCGCGAGAGCGGGGAGGTACGCGATCAGGGCGCTGCCCGCCGCGGCGATCGAGATCGCGATGGTGAGCGCGAAATCGACGATCAGAGCGCCGATCGGAAGGAAGGACCACTCCTCCCCAAAGGCCTTGCCGGCGGCTTCGGGCGAACCCCCGCCTTCGGGGAAGGCCCTCACCAGCTGCCAGTAGTTGAGCGTGACCAGGGCGATGATCCCGATCACGATCGACATGGTCGGCAGCAGCAGCTCGAGGTGGCCGTCGAGGGCGCGCAGCGCCGCCTCGATCGCGTAGGCGACCGAGGACACCGGGTCTGCCATGACGGCGAAGGCGAAGGCGAAGAACAGCATCGCCTTGCCCGGTCGCCTGAGCGCGCGCAGCGGCGAGATCAGATCGGCGGCCGAGGCCGGCCGCGGCCGGTACTCCTCCGCCCGATCCTCAGTGCCCGGTTCCATCGAACTCCGCCGAGACCCTGAGGGCGCTGAGCGCCGCCTGAACGGTGTTGGCGAGCCGCTCGACGCCATCATGGGATTGCGCCTGGAGAAAGAGCGGGCTACCGCCGTCGAACGCGAGCTGGAATGCAATCGCGACGCCCTGGGTTCGTGGCTGGTCCGCGGTCGCGACCGCTTTGGCCAAAGCCTGAATCTCTCGGCGACAGCGGTGAATCGCCTCCCGGCGGAGCGGCACCTGCGGGGTTCCGGGCAGGTCCGGATGGCAGGCGTCCTCCACCGCACGCTCCAGAGCGGTCGCGATGCGACGGCGGACGGGTCTGCGCCGGAGGTGATCGGCACGGAGCCGATGGGCGGCACTGACCGAAGGGCTCATCCCGGCGGCGAGCTCCCCGTCGAGAGCCGGCGCGCGCGCGATCGCGACCAGCCTGAGAAGGATCGCGACTCGCGGTCGATGGGCCTCGAGCCGCCTGGAGAGTGGGCCGGTAGTCATACGAGCCTTTCGTCGAACGCCGAAACGACGCCGACCAGGCTTCCCGGCACACCTGCAGCGAGATTAGAACGCGGCCCCTCGCAATTGGCGCTCCAGAGCCAGATTTAGCGAAATCTCTACGCCCCGCCTGCGGTCCTTAGCGGGCGCTTAGCGGGTCGAGGCCGACCATGGAATTGGGAAGCCATGGCGGAGCTCAAGGCACGTGGATTGAAGAAGTCGGTTGGGGTGCCGGGCCTCTTCGCGACGGCCTACGGCAACGTCGGCTCGTCGATCTACTACGCCCTCGGGTTGGTCGCGGCGCACGCGCTGGGGCTGACGCCCCTCGTCTTCATCTTCGCCGGCGGTCTTTTCGCCCTGACCGCGAAGACCTATGCCGAGGGCGCCTCGATGTTCCCCGAGGCGGGCGGCTCGTCGTCGTTCGCCCGGCACGCCTTCAACGAGGTGGTCTCGTTCTTCGCCGGCTGGGGGCTGTCGCTCGACTACATCATCACCGTCGCGATCAGCGCCTTCTTCGTCCCGCACTACCTGGGGGCATTCGTCCCGGCGTTGGGCCACGGGCCCTGGGACGTTTTCGGCGGGGCAGCTGTGGTCGCGATCCTCGCGCTGCTCAACATCCGCGGGCTGGGCGAGTCGACGAAGCTCAACATCTTCCTGGCGCTCACCGACCTGCTCACCCAGATCGCGCTGGTGGTGCTCGGCGCGATCGTGATCCTCAACCCATCGCTGATGGTCAGCCAGGTGCACCTCGGGGTCGCGCCGAGCTACACGCAGCTGCTCTTCGCCGTCTCGATCTCGATGATCGCCTACACGGGCATCGAGACCGTCTCCAACATGGCCGAGGAGGCGCGCGACCCTGGGGTCGAGGTGCCCCGAACCGTCAACCTCGTGCTGATCGCGGTGATCGGCCTCTTCGCCGGAATCTCGATCATCTCGATGTCGGCACTGCCGGTTACCCAGGACGCGGCGGGTCACTACTCAACGGCTCTCGGCACGACCTATAAGGACGACCCGGTGCTCGGGATCGTCTCGGCGCTCCACCTCCACGGGACGATGCTGACCGCAGCCCGGTACTACATCGGCGCGCTGGCGGCGACGATCCTGATCATCGCCACCAACGCCGGGCTGATCGGGATCTCACGCCTGTCCTGGTCGCTGGCCGAGCACCGGCAGCTGCCCGGCCTCTTCTCACGACTCCACCCGCGATACCGCACCCCCTGGTTCACGATCGCCTTCTTCTCGGTGATCGCGATCCTCCTGATCATCCCGGGGGAGACCGACTTCCTCGGCAACCTCTACAGCTTCGGCGCGATGCTCTCCTTCACGATCGCGCACGTCGCGATCATCGCGCTGCGCCTCAAGGATCCACTCCGAGACCGGCCTTATCGCGCGCCGTGGAACGTCAACTGGCGGGGCAAGCCCGTCCCGATGACCGCCGTGCTCGGAGCGCTCGGGACGGGCATCGCCTTCGCCTCGGTGGTCGCACTGCACTCCGAGGCCAGGATCGTCGGTACGGGATGGATGGTCGCCGGGATGGCCGGCTACTTCCTCTACCGGCGGCGCCAGGGGCTCGATCCACGCGAGCAGTACCGGATCCCCAGGCCCGAGCTTCCGGTTGGCTTCGTCGAGGTCGCCTATCACTCGGCACTCGTCCCGATCCTCGGCACCAGCGTCGACAACGAGGCGATGGCCCGCGCCGCCAAGCTCGTCGGCCCCGACGCGGCGGTGGAGGCGGTCTACGTGCTCAAGGTTCCGGGCCAGCTCCCGCTGAACGGTGGCCTGGAGGAGGAGGAGCGCGAGGCGCGCCGGGTCCTCGAGGTGGCGCGCATGCAGGCGAAGGTCGCGGGCTGCCGGGTCCGCTGCCGTCTGATCCGCACACGGAATCCGGGACGCGCGATCGTCGAGGAGGCGGAGGAGCGGCGCTCGGACCTGATCTACATCTCGACGGAGCACGCCCCAAGCGAGGAGCGCCTGCTCGGCCCGACGACCAGGTACGTGCTCGCCCACCGGCCCTGCCGTGTCGTGGTGGAGCACGATCCGACCAGCGACGTCTTGGTGCGCGACCGCATTCAGCCGACCGACGGTCGGCCCGCTCCGGTCAAACCGTTGGAGCCAGTCGGTGGGTAGCCCACGGCGCCTCACCCGGTTCGTCGAGGACCTCGCGCTCCGGGCGCAGGTGCGCTGGTCTCAGCCGTCACTGGATGCGAGGCTCGCGGTGGGCGACGATCCGACGAGCGATCCGGCGCTCGCCCTGCGGGCCGCTCAGCTCGGCTCGGACAGGCATCGCCGGCGTCTCGCCGGCTGGATCGAGCAACTGGTTCGCGAGGCGGACGCCACCCGTTCATCAGGCATCAGCGCCGCAGTGCCGGTCGTCCGCGAGCAGGTCAGCGAGGCGCGCGACTCCCTGCTGTTTCTCGCCCATGTGCTCCGCGATGGCGAGCGGGTGCGACCACGCGGTGTGGCGATGGTGGAGCGGCTCCTGAGCCACGCGGGATCCGTGATCTACACGGTCGGCGCGCGCGGCGCGGTCGAGCTAGAGGCGCAGATGGCACTCCACTACCTAGTCGGGGCCGATGCCTCGGCGCGCAACTCCGCCTCGGCGACCCCGGTTGGGCGGCCCCGCCTCACCCAGACCGCATAGAGATATCCGGCGACCAGTCCGGCGGCGCTCAGCACGATGACGCCGGCAGGCCGAGCGACGTTCAGCGCCAGGACGAAGGCGACCACCGCCACACCGATCAGGTTGATGGCGAGCTCCCCGCGCTTCCCGTCGCGGTGTGAGAGCCTCGCGCATCCAAGCGTCGCCCCGAGGAACCCGGCGAAGACCGACACCGCGTAGTAGCGGACGATCTCCTGGTCGCGCCCGCCCGCCATCGCGATCAGGGCGGCCGACGCGACCAGCACCACCAGGATTCCCCAGGGCGGGACGTGGAAGCGGTTGAGCAGAGCGAAGCGGGCCGGCACCAAGCCGTCGTCGCCGCGGTTGGCCCCGACCAGTGCGAGGGCCTTGAGCAGGCCGGACGCCGCCAGGTAGGAGGATGCCGCGGCCGCCAGCAGCAGGAGCGCGCTCGCGGCCTGGAAGGCTGCAAAGGCCGCGCCGTCCCCGACGCTGGTCCGAGCGACCTCGGCCAGCAGGGTCGAGTCGGCTGGCGGCAGGCCGACGCCGCGCGTTACGGCGAGGGTCGAGATCCCGATGGTGAGCGCACCGACAATCGCCACGGTCAGCCAGATCGTCCATTGACCGAACCGCCGACGCGAGGAGCGGTCTAGGCCGCCCAGCTGGGCGATCGCGTCGGAGGGGGCCTCGATGCCGGTGGCGAGCGCCATCGCCAGCGGCATCGCCAACAGCGCCGGGATCAGGGAGGCGTCGGCGAGCAGCGAGGCATGCTCCGTTTCGTTGACCGGCGGTTGGGCGGCCCCGCCGGCGCCGGCGATCAGCACCACCCCCGCCAGGAGCAGGAAGAGCAGGGTTGCGGTGGCGAAGGCCACCCTGCCGCGATGGCCGAACGAGATCCCGGTCGCGACCAGAGCGGTCAGGGCGAGCGCGAGCGGGATCCGCTCGGGCTCCAGCGCCGGGACGTAGGCGATGATCGCCGAGGCTCCGGCGGCGCAGCTGATCGCCACCGTGATCACGAAGTCCACCAGCAGCGCGCCGAGCGGGATGAAAGCCCAGGCATCGCCATAGGCGGTGCCCACGCTTCGCGCCCCGCCGCCGCCCTCGGGGAAGCGCCGGATCAGCTGGTGGTAGGTGGCGGCGATCAACGCGATCGTGGCGATCACCAGGGCCATCGCCAGGAAGAGGTCGCCGAGGTCCCCGTCGAGGTGACGGAGCGCGGACTCGATCGCGTACGCGATCGAGGAGACGGGGTCCGCCATCACCGTGAAGGCGAAGGCGATGAAGAGGATTCCTCTGCCGGTGAGGCGCACCGAAGCCCTCCTGGGTCGACGACGGGACCGCCGACCAGACTTCCCGGCACACCCTGGGGGCAGCATAAACGGCCTCCGGGCCCACGGGCACAGCCGGGACCGGGCCTGAACTGGCCCGGTCCCGCGCTCAGCTCAGGTGCTTAGGAAACGATCGCGAGAATGATCGACAGCACAGCGATCGCCAGGAGGACCCCGGCGCCCATGGCGAAGTCCTTCTCGCCGATGCTTCTGTCCGAATCGTTCATGACTTGGTTTCGCCTTTCCTAGTCGGCGGTGACGACGTCCTCCTCGAGCGTCTTGACCGGTCCCTGGTACTTGTTCTTCGCCGAGACCAGGTACCAGATGCCGAAGATCAGCGGCAGGATGATCGCGAACGGCGTGTAGTTCACGTTCGCCGCCTCGAAGTCGGCGTTCCACGGCAGGCCCGTCGGGTCGTACGGCAGGTCGAGCGCATAGACCACGACGATCACGAAGAGGATCGCGAGGATGTTCACCAGCCGATAGCGACGCCCCAGGTTCCACGGGCCGGTCTGGAACGAATCGCCCGCCCGGAGCCGCAGATACACCGGCAGGATGTAGGCCAGGTAGAGGCCCACGGTGCAGATTCCGGTCAGCGCGAAGAACGCGAACGGAATGTCGTTCTTCCCGAACAGGGCGGGAATCGAGATGATCAGCGAGAAGACCGACACGGCGATCACCGCGTTGAACGGCACCCGGTCGCGATTGACGCGCCCGAAGAGGTTCCACCCCGGAATCGCCCGGTCGCGCGAGAACGCGTACCAGGTCCGCGAGGCGCTGGTCAGGCCGGCGGCGCCGCAGAAGAACTGCCCGACCGTTGCGATCAGTACCACCAGCTTCGCGGCCCACGGGTCGAGCGCGGAGTTGAAGATGCCGAACACCGCGCCACCCCCGTCGTTCACGGCGGTCACGTCGTTCGCCGCGTAGAGGAACGCCAGCAGTACGAACCAGCCGATGATCGCCGAGAAGAAGATCGAGCGCCAGACCCCCTGGGCGGCGCTGATCGCGGCGCCGTGGGTCTCCTCGGCCGTGTGAGCGGATGCGTCGTAGCCGGTCTGCGTGTACATCCCGAGCAGGAAGCCGACAGGCGCGACCAGGAACCAGAAGCCCAGACCGCCCGTGTCACCGCCGAGCGTGCCGCTCTCGTTGAGGCGCTCGCCGAAGACGAAGCTGGTGCTCTGGTGGTCGTCCGGAACGAACACCAGCAGGGCGATGATGATGGCCGTGCCGAGCAGGTGCCAGCCCACCGAGATGTTGTTCATCAGGGCCAGGATCCGGTCGGCGAAGATGTTCACGACCGTGTAGAGGAAGAGGATGATCAGGAAGAGCAGGAACGTCTCGGCGAGTATGTGCGTGGTGTCCCCGAAGTTGACCCCGAAGATGTCGACGCTGTAGAGCTGCAACAGGTTGAAGAGGAAGAAGGCGCAGCCGTAGGCGACTGATGCGACGATCCCGAGCAGGCCGACGATGTTGAACCAGCCCGTCATCCAGCTCCAGCCCTTGCCGCCGAGGTCGTGGGCCCACCAGTAGGGGCCCCCCGCCGTCGGGTACCTCGAGGTCAGCTCGCCCATCGAGAAGCCGACCATCAGCACGAAGAAGCAGATCACCGGCCAGCCGATCGAGGCCATCACCGGGCCGCCGTGCAGCCAGGCGAACGAGAACGTTGTGAAGGTTCCCGCCAGAACCGAGATGATCGTGAACGAGATCGCGAAGTTGGTGAATGCACTCCAGCCGCGCGGGAGCTCCTGCTTGTAGCCCAGCTCCGCGAGGCGTTCCTCGTCGCGCCTGCTCTGATCGGAGTCGGAAATACCTTCGGGTGGATTCACTTCCCTCTCCCTCCGTTGCGGCCCCCGCTACTTCCTTGTGAAGGAGCCTATGTCGAGGCATTATCGCCTGCTGGCGGGACCCTATGTGCGGAAGCGGACGTGAGTCAAGTCCGATTTCCGCAATTTGATGGGCTTGTACGGATCGGCTAGGCGTGCAGCACTCCGAGGCCGAATCGGTGGAGCAGGGACCGAAGCCTGCCGCGGCGCCGGGGCCCGTCTCCCATGTTCTCGAGCGAGCGAAGCGTCAGCGGATCCCGGAACGCCTCCAGATGGGTCGCGAGGGCGATGAACGCCTGTGCGGTCGTCAGCGCGTCGCCGTCGGCATGGTGGGGGCGGTGCACCGGCAGGCCGAGCGAGCGGGCGAGGTCGGAGAGCCCGATCGGGTCGCTTCCGGCCGCCGGCGCACGACGCAGCCGGCGCAGCTCGCGGTCCATCGCAGCCGTGTCGACCAGGGGATTCCTCAGCTCCAGCCCACGGGACGCGAGCGCGGCCCCGAGGAAGCCGCGCTCGACCGCCGCCACATGGGCGACCAGCGCCCGGCCTGCAAGGGCGGCCAGAAGTTGGTCCAGGCGGTCGGACAGTGGTGCCGCATCGGCCAGGTCCGCTTCACGCAGGCCGTGGATCCGGACCGTGTCGGCGTCCGGCATCCGGTCGGGTCGAATGAGCTCGTACTGCGAATCGGCCAGGGTGACGCGGCCCCCTGAGACGGTGACCGTCGCGAAGGAGACGATCTCGTCGGAGGTGTGATCCAGACCGGTGGTCTCGAGATCGATCACCGTGAAATCCACCTCGAGCCAGGGCGCGCCGTCCGGCGGCATCGGTGACTCCAGATAGGCGCGACCGGCGGGCGATTCGACCGCCCTCATCGGGAGGGGACGGCCCGCCGCTGGGCGCTCCGGGATCTCTGCACGGCGGCGACCTCCCTGAAGGCATCTCGTAGGTAGCGGCGCGTCAGGGGATCGAGCTGCTTCGGGTCGATGCGATCGTCGGGCTCGCGGTTCTCCTCGATTTGAGCGACCTGGTGTTCGAGCCGCATGGCCGTGAAGAGCTCGAAGGCCTCCTCCAGCACCCGCGCTTCGGTCCGCTCCAGGATCCCCTGATCGGCTGCGGCCCGCAGGCGATCGAGACTGTGGTTCGCGGGGATCTCGCCGACCAAGGCGAAGTAGCGAGCCAGGTCAACGATCGGAAGCAGCCCGCTGTGCTTGATGTCGAACGTCCCGGCGTGCTTCCCGGAGGCTTCAACGGTGATGTTGTGCATGAAGCCCGTCGGTGGCTTGGCGGCGAGGGCGAGGCGGAGCATCCACCGCTCCAGCATGGTGCGGTCGCTTTCCTCGAAGAGCAGCTTCTTGACATCGAGCCGGGTCGCGGGCCCGTAGATGACGCGGCCGTCGAGCAGGATTGAAATCGCGATCAGCACCCTATTGTCGTCCGGGCGACGGAGCCAGCTCTCGATGGCCCTCCGCCAATCCTCGATCGAGCTGGCCGAGAAGGCCCCGGACGCCCGCACCCCGTGCGGATCCAGGCGCCAACCGAGCACGCGGATGCAGTCGGCCACGTTCGCGGCGATCTCCTGCATGTAGGCGGTCGTGCGGGTCGAGGCCAGCCGACGTCGCGGTTCGGTCGTGATCGGGTCTGGGCTGGGCCGGTCCTGCCATGACATCCCCGAGTCGACGTCCGAGGACGGCATCGGCTCCCGCCTGCCGTGGCTGCCCAGGGACATCCAGGCGAACTCGGCGGGGGGTTGCCCGCTGGACTCGATCGCGAGCTCGATCATCCTGCGGATCAAGGCATCCGAGACGGCCGAGATCACATCGCTGACGTGGAACGGTGCCAGCTCGGCGCGGTGAAGGGTCACCACCGCCGACCGGAGGCGACCCGCCGCCTCGCGCAGCTCGTCCTTGTTCCGAGCCCTCGCGATCGCTCGGCGCAGTACGAACGGGGAGCTGGTCTCGGCGGCGATGAGGTCGATGGCGACGATCACGCCGAGCACCTGCCCCGGCCTCGAGAAGACCGGGACGTGGCGGATGTCGTGATCGAGCATGGTGAGCATCACGTCCGCGCCCGTCTGGTCGGCTCCGACCCCGACCATCGGGGCGCTCATTGCGGCGCTCACGGGGTCATCCGGCGAGAGCCGGCCCGCGACGACGCGTGAGCGGAGGTCCCGGTCGGTGACGATCCCGAATTCCCCTCCGTCGAGCTCGACCAGCACGGAGCTGACCTCCTCGGCGTTCATCACCCGAGCCGCGTCACGCAGCGTCGTCTCCGGCTTGCGGATCACCGGCGGCCGGCTGACCAGGTCAGCGGCGTACTGCCGCGCGACCTCGGCGCTCGGCGCCTCGGACCAGTTCCCGGAGACGGGCCGGCCTCGGGCAAGGAGCGATCGCACCAGAAATCGAAGGCTCGACGGACGCCCGAGGAGGGGGATGACGTCCTCCGCGGCGAGCGAGTAGCAGAGGGTGTCCTCCTTCGCTCGCACCTCGTACCTGGTCGGTTCGCCCGAGATCACGGACGGGTGCCCGAACATCTCGCCCTCGCCCAGCAGGTCGACGGGGCGGCCCTGGTCCAAAAGCTCGACCGCCCCGCGGCGGATCACCCGGATCCGGCCCTGCGAGCGCTCCCCCTGGGGCACGATCCTCGTACCGGCGCGGAAGAACTCGACCTCGGTCCTGCTCGCGAGCCGCTCCAGCTCAGCCTCATCGAGCCCGCTGAAGGGGTCGCGGCGCGCCAGGAACTCGGCGATGTCATGCATCCGTCTCTGACGGGCAGTCTAAGCCGGAGACACAGCTCAGCCCGATAGGGCGGCTGCGGCCCGTTCCACCGTCGGCTCGATCGGGAGCACCTGATCAAGGCCCATCACGGAGAGGATGCGCAGGATCTGATCGCTGGAGGTGGCCACGGCGAGGCTCTCGCTGCCCTTCTGCGGGAGCTTCTCCTCCCGCGAGAGAAGCAGGGCGCGGATTGCGCTCGAGTCGATGAACGCGCACTCGGTCAGGTCGACGACGATCGCGTTCGCATCGGCCTCGACGGCGGCGTGGAGCTCGGCCCGGAGCTCCTCCTCGTGGGACATGTCGACCTCTCCGACGACGCGGACGACATAGGCGTCATTCGGACCGGGCCCCGAGCTGATTTCGAACTGCGGAATGTCTGCGCTTGGCGTTGCGGACAACGGATCCCCTTTTCCCCCGGAGGTGGCCACATGCTAACCGCAGCCGGCGCCGCCGCCGGGGGCGCCGCTCAGCCGACGTGAAGGGCGGCGCGGGCGTGCTTGACCGCGGATTCCACCGTCTGCCCGGGAGGCCGGTGGATTGGATCCGGTCCGTACACCGGGGAGTCGCCGTCGGTGACCAGCCGGTCCGCCAGGATGACCCCACGCGGGCTGACGCTCTCCTCCTCCTCCAGCTCGTCTGCGAGGGTCAGGATCAAGGGCGCGACGGCGAGGACCTCTCGCACCTTGAGCTGAAGCCTGGCGGCGAAGAAGTTCGGTTCGTTGTGCCGAGCCGCGTCGATCATCCTCCGCAGAGAGGCGGCGACCCTGGATCGGTAGCGAGATTGGAGGAGCCGCGCTCGCCTGACCAGGACGACGGGGCTTCCATCCGTGACCCCACCGCTGAGCAGCTTGTCGTCGATGGATCGCGCGCGCAGCCGGGCGATGATTCGGTCGGAGATGCGCGCCCAGCCCGGTGGTGGGATGGATCGGTTCGCGCCGATCGTTGCGGTTCCGCTGTTCGTCATGACCGCGTCCTGCTGACCTAACCCTAGCTCGGGCGATCAGCGGGAGACGGGAGGCGCCCGGGCTCCGATAGCTTGCCCAAGCAGCGCCGAGCCGGATCCGCACTACGGGGAGATACTGAAAGCCGTCCAATGTACGACCAGCACGACGTCGAGACGCTCGAACGTCAGTTCAATGTGGCGATGGAGGAGGCCAATACCGGCCCTGCGTTGGAGGCGGTGAGGCGCATTTACGATGAGTTCGACCGCGGGGGGGAGGGACTTGAGGCCCTGCTCCATCCGGACTTCCAGCTCCGGATGGAGACGGTCTTCCTCGATGACAAGACCTACAGGGGTCTGCGCGGCTACAAGCGGTGGCGCGCGGACATCGAGGAGCTCTTCGAGGCGGATCGCTTTCAGCCTGAGGGTCTCCGCGCCGCGCACGACGGCCGGTGGGTGGTGCTCGGCAGGCTCCAGATCACGCAGAAGGAGGACGCAGGGGACCTCGACGTCCCGCTGGCGCACGTGCTCGAGCAGCGCGACCGCAAGGTGGCCGGCGTCACCGTCTACTCCGACATCTCGGTGGCGCTGGAGTCGGTCGGACTGCCTGGCTGACAGCGAACGGGCCCACGCCGTGGCCCGTTCGCGCTGTGATGCCGGATGGGTCTGACTACGAGGTCGAGCCGCTCGACTGCGTGCCCGCCTGATTGCTCTGGTCCTTGTTCTGGCCCTGCTCCTGATTCTGGCCCTGCTGGGGAGGCGCGCCGGGCGGCGGCCCGCAGTGGAACGTGCCGATCCCGGGCGGTCCGGCGTCCTGGAGCTGCGCGGGCAGCTTGGCCTTGCATTCCTCGAACGCCTTCTGGAGCTTCTCCCGATCGGCCGCGCTCGGTGGCTTCGGCGGGCCCTGGCCCGGGTCCACTTCGCCCGGGTCCGGAGGAGGTGGTGCGCCGTTGTCCTCGATGCACTTCCGGAAGTCCTCCATCGCCTGCCGGTCCTCCGCCGAGAGGTTTGGTGCCGCGAACGCCACGCCGGCCTCGCCGCCCGGGCGGGCCGGCAGCTGGAACGTCAGGGTGCCGCCGCCCTTGTCCGTGCTGCCACTGCCACTGTCCGCCAGCGAGACGGCCGCGAAGCCGACCGCCGTGATCCCGGCGGCAACCAGCGACATGCCGAGCGGCCCGAGTCGAATCGTGATGCGTCGCTTCCTCTTCATCACCAACTCCTGTCCGTCGAGGTCCCGGTCGCGCCGGGCTCCCGACCATCAAGCCAGCCGGGCCTGAGAGGAGGCTGAGATCGAGCTAAGAAGCTGCTTGAG
Source organism: uncultured Solirubrobacterales bacterium (assembly GCA_963728755.1). Lineage (GTDB taxonomy): Bacteria > Actinomycetota > Thermoleophilia > Solirubrobacterales > 70-9 > DASUPK01. Next base: position 152,735 of record CAVSLI010000009.1, read on the forward strand.
GTTCGCTCGTCGCCGAACCGGCGCCCGCGAGCTTCGACGCCTGACGCTCGGGCGCGATTCGAACCACGTTCCAGGCGAGCCCGACCCGCTCCAGCGACCGGATCACGAGAGCTGAGGGGTCGAGCTCCCAGCGCCGCAGGCCGTGCACCGCCGAGCGCGGGAAGGCGTGGTGGTTGTGATGCCAGGACTCGCCGAGCGAGGGCAGCGCGAGCCAGAAGACGTTGGTCGAGCGATCGTCGACCTCGAACCTGCGCGTCCCCATGAAGTGGCAGATCGAGTTGACGCTCCAGGTGACGTGGTGGACGAAGAAGATTCGTACCAGGCCGCCCCAGAGCAGGCCGGTGGCCGCCCCGGCGATGGTGCCGGTGATCAGGTAGCCGGCGGCGGCGGGGACCGCCAGCCCGAGCGTGACCAGGCTGACGAAGCGGCGGTTGATCAGCCGCATCCCGCGGTCCTCCCAGAGGTCGGGGGCGTACCTGCTTCCAGTCGGCGCGGCCGTGCTCCGAGAGCAGCCAGCCGGTGTGCGCGTGCCAGAGGCCGCCCAGCACGCCGCCGACTCCGTCGCCATGGCCGACGTGCGGGCTGTGTGGATCCCCCTCGACGTCGGTGTGGGCATGGTGCTTGCGATGGTCCGCCACCCAGGCGATCACCGAGCCCTGGACGGCCATCGAGCCGAGGACGGCGAAGAGGTACTCGGTCGCCCGGTGGGTGCGGAATGAGCGATGCGTGAGCATGCGGTGGAAGCCGACCGTGATCCCGGTCGCGGTCAGCAGGTACATCACCGCCAGGATCGCCAGGTCGGTGGCGCTGACGATGCGGTTCCAGAAGAGGACGATCCCGGCGAGGGTGGCGAGGAAGGGGACCACCACCGCGCCGAGGTTGGTGAGCTTGGTGGTTCGAGTCATGGTGTGGGTCATGCATCGAGAGTACGCATGGTGCCGAAACGAGTGTTAGCCTGATTGCCAACTTCGGGGCTGATTTCTTATCACTGAACTGATAAACGACCTTGGCACCGAGCCGTGGCGGGCGCTACCGCCCGAGCTCGCGGACGCGATCGAGCCTGAGCTTCCCGCGGCGACCGAGGAGATCCTGTCCGCGATCGCTCGCGAGGTCCCCGAGTACGCCCGGCCGCTGGAGGGGGCTTTCGGCGCCGGCATCCGCACGGGCGTCACTGAGGCCCTCCGGCAGTTCGTCGCCCTGATCCGCGATCCCGACGCGGGCAGGGAGCCCGGCCGCGACGTCTACGTGGGCCTGGGGCAGGGGGAGCTCAGGGAGGGCCGCACGCTCGACTCCCTGCAGTCCGCCTATCGCGTCGGCGCCCGAGTGGCGTGGCGGCGAATCTCCGCCGCGGCCCGGCGACGTCACGTCGACCCCGATGAACTCGCCGTGCTCGCCGAAGCAATCTTCGCCTACATCGACGAGCTCTCTGCCGACTCGATCGAGGGGTACGCGCAGGCCCAGCGCGAGCAGGAGGGGGAGCGCCAGCGCCGGCGGCGCGAGCTCCTGGCGCTGCTGCTGCGGGATCCCCCCGCTGAGGAGCCGGAGCTCAGGGCCGCCGCGCAGGCGGCCGGCTGGCGACTGCCGAGGAGCGCTGCCCCGCTCGCGGTGGCGGAGGTCGACCTCGGCCGCGTCGGCCGCCGACTCTCCGCCGACGCCCTGGCCGGGTCCGTGGGCGGGATCGGCTGTGCCCTGGTCTCCGGGGCGGCGAGCCGGAGCCGGACCGCCGAGCTCGAGCGTGCGACCGAGGGGGTCATCGGCGCGCTCGGCCCGACCGTCCCGCGTGGTGAGCTGGGCTCGTCATGGGTCCTCGCCAAGGCGGCCCTGCGCGCGGCGGATGCCGGAGCGATCGACGTTGCCTCTCCGATCGTCGCCGAGGAGCATCTCGCCGAGCTGCTGATTCTCGATTCAGGGGGGCTGGCTGACCGCCTCGCCCGGAGCAGGCTCGCGCCGCTCGCGGAGCTCACCCCGGCTGCCCGCGGGCGGATGGAGGAGACGGCCCTCGCCTTCGTGCAGCACGGCGGCAACGCCGCCGCCATGGCCCGCACACTGCATCTGCACCCCCAGACGATCCGCTACCGCCTCAGGCGGTTGCGGGAGCTGTTCGGCGACCAACTCGAGGACCCGGACGCCCGCTTCGAGCTGGAGCTGGCCCTCAGGTTCTCGCGCCTGGCGTCCTAGGGCGACCCCACCGGCGAAGCCGAGGAGTCGCCTCTGATGGCGGGCAGCTCGAGGCTGACCACGGCCCCCCCTTCGGGTGCGTTCCAGGCTCGCGCGACGCCGGCGTGCTCCTCTCCGACCCGCTGCACTATCGCGAGGCCGAGCCCGGAGCCCGGCTTGCCCCGCGCCTCGTCGGCGCGCCAGAAGCGGTCGAAGACCTTGTCGAGGTCTCCATCCGGGAACCCCGGCCCGTGGTCGCGAACGGTAACCCGCCCGTCTTTCACCTCCACCTGGATCCTGCCCCCGGGTGGGCTCCACTTCGCGGCGTTGTCGAGCATGTTCGAGATCGCCCGGCCGACCCGCTGCGGGTCGGCATTGACCAGGGACGGCTGCAGGCGGCGCTCGAAGCTGATCCCCCGCACGCGCCGCTCGGCTCGCTCGATCGCATCACGGGTGAGCTCGTCCAGCGCCACGTCCTGGCGCGCGATCGCGTCCTGGCCGGGGGCCCGTGCCAGCTCGACGACGTCCGCGACGAGCTCGGTCATCTCCTCGAGCTCCTGCGTCACGTCGGCGACCAGCCGGCGGCGCTCCTCCGGGTCGAGGCGATCGCCGCGCCCGAGCGTCTCGATGTTCGTACGCAGGCTCGCGAGGGGGGTGCGCAGCTCATGGGATGCGTCGGCGACCAGCCGCCGCTGCGCTGCCTCGGCGCGCTCCAGCGCGACCATCATCTCGTTGAAGCTGGCGGCGAGCCGGCCGAGCTCATCCTCGCCGCGAACCTCGATGCGGTGGGTGAGGTCGTGGGTGCGCGCCACCTCCTCGGCCGCGTCCGACACCTCGCCGGCCGGCGCGAGCGCCGCGCGCGCGACCACCGGGCCGAGCGCGGCCGCCAGGGCGATGCCTCCCGCGCTCACGGCTGCCAGGATGATGATCAGCGTGTCGAGGGTGTGGTTGGTGTCCTCGAGCGAGCGGGCGACCTGGATCGCCGTTCCATCGGCCTGCGGCTGGGTGAGCACCCGCAGGTCGGCGCCGCCGGCCTGCGTGTCCTCGAACCTGGCCCCGCCGCCGCCGGCCGCCAGGCTGCGGTCGGCGCTCGAGACCGGGATCTGGATGGCGGAGCTCGGTCCGGGGATGACCGTGCCGTTCGCCGAGATCAGCTGGGCCAGGGCCTCCGGACCTCCCGGCTCTGGCGGCGGCAGCGTCAAGGCGTACTGCTCGCCCCGCTCGATGCCCTGTGCCTTCTTGCCCTTCCCATTCGTGTCGGGCGGGGCGACACCGGGCGGAGGCGGCGCACCGCTTCCCCCGCCCACGACCTGAGCCTCCCCGATGCCCGGCCCGCCCGGAGTGGGCCCGGTCGCAAAGCGCTGGGTTATCCGCTCGGCCTGCTGGCGGAGCTCGTGGTCGATGTCGCCCCGCAGCCGGTCCCGCACCAGGGTGTAGACCAGCACCGACGCGAGCAGCACCGCCAGGGCGACCGCCAGCGCCGAGAGCAGCGCAAGGCGGCGCCGCAGGGTCACTTCTCGCGAAGGGAGTACCCGACCCCGCGCACGGTCTGGATCAACCGCGGCTCGCCACCCTCCTCGGTCTTGCGGCGCAGGTAGCCGATGTACACCTCGAGCGAGTTCGAGCGCGGACCGAAGTCGTAGCCCCAGACCGCCTCGAACAGCTGTGACCGGCTCAGCACGAGCCGCGGGTGGCGCATCAGGTGCTCGAGCAGCGCGAACTCGGTCTTGGTGAGCTGCACGGGGCGCGCGCCGCGGTGCACCTCGCGCGTTGCCGGCTCGAGCGTCAGGTCCGCGTAGCTGAGGCTCTCCCCGCTGTGGCCGTTCGTCCGGCGCAGCAAGGCCCGCAGTCGCGCGAGAAGCTCCTCGAGCGCGAACGGCTTGACCACGTAGTCGTCAGCCCCGGCGTCGAGGCCGTCGATCCGATCCTGAACGGCGTCCCTCGCCGTCAGCATCAGGATCGGGGTGCGGTCGCCGCGGGCGCGCAGCTCGCGGGCGACCTCCAGCCCGTCGCGCTTCGGCATCAGGACGTCGAGGACGATGGCGTCCATCGTCGCCGACGCGATCGAGCCGAGGGCCTGCTCGCCGTCGGCCGCCAGCTCGACGTCGTAGCCCTCGAGCTTCAGCGCGCGCTCGAGGGCCCTGCGGAGCTGCGGCTCGTCGTCTACGACCAGTACTCGCACGTTCTCATGCTGGCGCGATCGCCTAAGAGGATGATGAGAGCTGCGGTCGCCTGCTCGCTCGCCTCAACCCGCTGCCACGGTCGGGTCGGCGCTGGGACGCCGCGGGTGAGCCCCGGTGGCCCTCCGATCCGCGCCTGCCCTATGCCGGGGCGCCGGTCCACCCGGGGGCACCGCCAGCAGCACGCGCAGGGCGGAGCGAAGGCCGGCCGCGCCGAGCAACGCCCGGCGCAACGCACGGCGCTCGGCGACTCCCGGCGGGGCGGCGCTCGGGTCCCGGTAGCGGCGAGCTTCGAGCCGGGCGGCGTAGTGCGCGGCGGCCGGTCCCGCGAATCGCTCGAGCAGTTCGCGCGCACGTCGCAGCGTCGTCCCCGGCGGCAACGGTGACCCGAGCTTCGCGAGGGCGCGAGCAAGCTCCCGCACCTCGGCGTCAGCCAGCTCATCGGGCTCCAGCCGCGCCCGGCGCCGCGCGCGAAGCGCGTAGGCGCCGAGCCCCATGAGCGCCAGCACCCCGGCGCCGGCCCCCAGAGCGACCGCGGCGCCCTGACCCGATGAATCCTGGCCGGAGCTCGCGGAAACACCGCTCTGCGGCGCGGGGGCGGGAACATCACCGCCGCGAGGATCGGGAGCCTGGCGACCCGAGTTGTCGCCGTCCGGCAGGGTCGGGTCGGTAACGCCGAGGGCGTTGTCGTCGAGCTGAGTGGCGGCTGGGGCGGCCGGCGGGGTGGGCTCGAAGGTCACCCAGCCGATGGCGGGAAAGAAGACCTCGACCCAGTTGTGCGCGTCGGTGTCGTCGACGAGGTAGTTGTTGCGCTCGGGGTCGCGGCCGCCGGGCGCGAAGCCGGTGGCGACCCGGCTCGGGATGCCGAGCATGCGCAGCATGAGGGCCATCGTGCCGGAGAACTGCTGGCAGTAGCCGGCGTGGTCGTCGGCGAGGAAGGAGGGAAGCGGGTAGGTCCGGTTAGGCACGTCCTGCCGGTACTCGTAGTTACCGCGCAGGTAGAGCTCGATCCTGCGTGCCGCGTCATACGGGGTGGGCGCGCCGGTGGCCAGGCGCCGGGCGAGCGCGTACATCCCCACGTACGGGGTGTCCTGGACCTGCTCTCCGATCGACTCCGGGCCGGACGCGCCCCAGAGCGGCGCGTCGATCGATCGCGCCCCATCCGGGCCGCCCGAGAGCGTGAAGGAGACGTAGCGGGCGGCCTCGGACGGGTAGGCGGTGCCCGCCGCACGCATCTCCGTCGGGCTCGGCTTCGGGTCGTAGACGAGGGCCGTGTAGGAGCTCCCCGGGCGCAGCTCCTGGTTCATCGCCCAGACCCCGTCGGGGTCAGGCGAGGCCTCGGCCCGCCTCAGCGCGAGGGTGGTGCCGGCTCCGATTGCGAAGTCGCTGGTCAGGCCGCGGACCTGAAATTGATCCGGTCGACCCACTCGGGGTCGGGGCGCGGCGCCGTCCCCTTCGGGTGGAACTTGAGAGGCGCGCCCAGCGCCGGCTCGACGCTGGGTCCGGTCGAGCGCGCCCAGCGGACGCCGTCGAAGGTGTCGAGATTGGTCGCCTTCCAGTAGTGGACCTTCTCGCTCGCGACCTCGAGCAGGAGGGTCCCCTTCTGCGGCCAGTCCAGCGGGCCGTATGACTGATCCCAGCGGAAGCTGATCCCGTGGGCGCTGAGCAGGTTCCAGTGGCGATAGTCGATCAGCGCCCGTCCCGGATCGACCACCGCAGCGGCTGGGACCGCGATCAGCGCGGCCGCCGCGATCGCGATGCCGGCGGCGCCCCCGCGGCCGCTCTCGATCGCAGGCAGCCAGAGCCAGGCACAGACAAGGAGTACGAGCAGCGCGCCGCCCGCCAGCTGCCGGTCCGGTCTCGCCCAGGCAACCGCGACGAGATAGAGGCCGACGAGCAGGACCAACGCGCAGATCCGTCCCGCGGCCCGGCGACGCCTCGGCCAGAACGCCGCGAAGGCCGCCGCGCCCACCATCAGCGGAGCCGCCAGCAGGATCACCAGCCGTGTCCAGACGTCCGCGCCCGCGTAGGGGATGGGAACGTCGGTGAGCCCGTTCAGGCTGCGGTCGACGTTGGAGGAGAGCTCGCCCCAATGGCCGGGCAGGAGCAGCCGCGCCGGCAGGCCGACGATCACCAGGCCGACCAACAGCGCGAGGACCACCGCCGCGGCGCCGAGCGCCCAGCGGGTCGCGCGCGGGAGCGGCAGGCGCCCGATCGCCGCGATTGCCGCCCCCGCGCCGGTGGCGAGGACGACGGCGAGCGCGACCCGGGTGGCGGGCGGGTCGGAGACCAGCGAGGCCCACTGCAGCGAGGCGACGATCCCGAGGGCGGCGAAGCAGATCAGCTCGATCCGCTCGGGGCGTGGCACAGACAGCGCGCTCACGCCGCCAGCCTCCGCCGCGTCTTCCGGCGCTCGGCGACCGCGCCCACCGGATAACCGAAGCAGCCGGAGACCCGGAGGGCCGCCGCCCGGCGGGAGCCGCTCGGCGTTATCAGGAAGCTTCCGGCGCGGAGCTGGCGCAGCGAGGCCGGCAGCGCCCGGCCGGCCGTCACCCAGAGGACCGCGGAGCCCCTCATCGCCGGCAGGAGCTGCGGACCCGCGTTCGGGATCCGAGACCGCGATCCGCACATGCGCCTCTGGCCAGGCTCGCAGCGCAGGGTCGATGGTGAGCGGGCGGCGCTCGCCCGGGCAGCAGCAGGTCGCAGCCGCCGGTCCGCGCGAGCTCGACGCAGAGCGAGGCGGCGGCGCGCATCGCCTGCTCGCGATGAGCGGGATCGTCCGCGCCGCGGGGGTCGAAGACGACCAGTGGCCTCGGCTCACCGCCCGCGACCAGGCGCCGCTCGATCATCTCGCCGGTGCGGGCGACCGCCGGCCAGTGGATGCGGGAGGCGGGGCTGCCTTCGCGGTAGGGCCGCAGCCCGTCGACCTCGAATTGCGCGGGCCCGCCTCGGGGCGAGACCGCCTCGCTCGCGTGGCCCGAGCCCGGCGACTGCCCGCGCGGCTCCGCGCCGGGGCCCGCCCAGCGCACTGATCGATCCGCGGCAGCACGACCAGATCGAGCGACTCCTCCGAGTCGAGCCGGCGCTGCCAGAGGCCGAGCGGGATCGCGGACGACCAGCCGGGCTGGATCGAGCTCGAACCCGGCCGGGGTTGGTCAGCCAGACGGCGCGGTCGAGCCGGCGCGGCCAGCGCGGGCCGACCGGGACGCTGCGCTCGAGCAGCGGATCGCTCGAGCTCGCCGCCGGGCGGTGGGAGGAGGGTCCTGCCGCAGCCGGATGCGGAGCAGGTACGCCTCGCTCTCCTCGAGGCGCGCTCGGGCCGGGCAGGCGCTCGAGGCGGCCGCCCAGCGTCGCGAGCTCGACCCACCCGACCGCGACGATCGCCAGGCCGAGCAGGGCGACGCCGCAGACCAGGGCCGCCGTCAGCCCGAAGCCGAGGCCGACGAGGATGAAGACGACGCCCAGCGCTGCGGTCGCGGGAGCCCGCGGGGCGGCGGCCTCCGCCGACGCCGGTCATCTCAGAGCGCCGGGACGCGGTCGATCGCCTCGCGGATCACCGCCTCGCGCTGGTCGCCGTCAACCTCGTAGGAGAGGAGCAGCCGGTGGGCGAGGACGGAGGGCGCGAGCGCCTGGACGTCGTCCGGCAGGACGTGGTCGCGGCCCTCGAGCGCGGCGAGCGCCTTGGCGGCGCGGAACAGCATCAGCCCGGCGCGCGGGCTGGCGCCGAGCTCGACCCGCTCGTCGCGGCGGGTGGCGTCGCAGATCGCGACCACGTAGCGGCGCAGCGCGTCCGTTCCCTCGATCGTCGGCCAGCGCCGCCTGGGCGCCGCGGACCGCGCTCACGTCGGCGACCGGGCCGAGCTCCTCGACGGGATCGCGGTCGGCGTGCTCGGCGAGCATCGCGGACTCGTCCTCGGCGGCCGGGTAGCCGAGCGTGACCCGGACCATGAAGCGGTCGAGCTCGGCCTCGGGGAGGGGGTAGGTGCCCTCGTACTCGGCCGGGTTCTGGGTCGCCAGCACCACGAACGGGCGCGCCAGCTCGTGCTTGTGCCCGTCGATCGTGATCTGCCGCTCCTGCATGCACTCGAGCAGGCCGGACTGCGTCTTCGGCGAGGCGCGATTGATCTCGTCGACGAGGACGACGTTGGCGAAGACCGGCCCCGGGTGGAACTCGAAGGTCGAGGTGCGCTGGTTGAAGACGTTGGTGCCGACCAGGTCGGCGGGGAGCAGGTCGGAGGTGCACTGGACCCGGGCGTATTCGGCCTCCAGCGAGCGCGCGAGCGCCCGAGCGAGCGCCGTCTTGCCGACGCCGGGCGCGTCCTCGATCAGGACGTGGCCCTCGGCGAGCAGGGCGACGACCAGGTCGCTGACCACGTGATCGGGTGCTTTCACGGCGCGCGAGATGTTCTCCCGCAGCCGCGAGCCGAGATCAGCGACCTCGATACGGATCCAGCCTCGGCGCAGTCGCCATTGCCTCATGGTACGCCCGGGTCCGCGGGCGCGGATTGGGGTCGTGCTGAAGGCGGGTACGTCAGTCGGCGATGACGTCCGAGGGAGGAGAAGGTCCAGGTCGAGGAGGCGCGTCGCGAGATCGCCGGCGGACGACGCCCAGGCCGTGGACGTGCGCTCGGAGGAGGAATGGAGCGAGGGCCACGTCCCCGGCGCGATCCACCTCCCGGACGGCGATGCCGAGCGCGGCCACGAAGCCACTCGATCAGCGGGGCGCGCCTGATGGTGATCGCGAAGAACGGGAAGCTGGCGGTGCGGGCGGCGAAGGACCTCAGCGACCAGGGCTACGACGCCGTCGCGGTCGAAGGCGGCATGGACGACTGGGTCTCCGAGGACTTCCCGATCCAGCCGACCGCGGACCCCGACGAGGACACCGAGCTCGGCCTCAAATAACCCCTGGGTCTCAGTCGAGCCCCAGCCCCTGATCGCCTGTTCGACTCCTTGGCCACAAGCGGGCCGTCAAGGCTAGTCTGCGTCCGTGAACCCAACGAGCCACTTCAGCGCCGAGGACGCATGGCGGGTCGGCGAGCAGATCGGGATCGACTGGGAGGCGGCGCCGTTCGATGTCGAGCAGTTCCGCGCCGGGATGGACGTCGAGCTCGAGCATGGCACCCACGATCCGGCGACCAACGTCACCGGCGATGACCCGGTGGTCACCGGCAAGATCGCGCTCGCCCACCTGAACGAGTTCCCGGACTACTACACCCGTCTTCAGAAGATGGAGGCAGAGGCCGAGTCCGCCGGCTAGGTCCGGGCGCCCGGCTTGGCCGGGCGCCGCCGCTCAGTTGTCCTTCGGCCCCCAGCGGTTCAGGGCCCAGATCGTCAGCAGGATCGAGCCGACCGGGACCAGGAAGATCGCCGCGTCGGCCAGCACGTGACCGGCGTGGGCGAGGGGGATGACCGGGGTGGGATCCATCAGGCCGTCGCGGGACGCGTTCCCGGCTTCGGGCCCTCGTCGATCTCCTTGGCGGGACCGACCCCGGCGGGTTCCGCCGATTCATCGGGTGGGCCGCCGCCGTACTTCTCCAGCCGCGCCAGGCCCCAGCCGACCACGAAGATCAGGGCCAGCGAGATCGCGCCGACCCCGAGATAGGCGACCAGGGTGAGCCAGCCCGGGACGTCCGGCTTCTGCTCGCGCTGCAGGTTCTTGTGATCGAGGACGAAGGTGCGGGTGCCGTGTTCGGTGACCGGGACCTCTGAGACTGGGATCGCCGGGTCGGCCGGCAGGAAGATCGGCAGGCCGGCCAGCTCACGACCCTTGTGCAGGCGCAGGGTCGTCTTCCAGGTGCCGTCGACGTGGATCGGCTCGGTGATCCGGTAGCGGCCCGGACCGATCTCATCGAGCGTGTCGATGTGGGCGGGGCCGTCCTTGCCCTGCCAGCTCGTCACGTTGAACCAGTAGGCGCCGTCCGCGGCGTTGGGCGGGTCGAGTTGGACGATCCCGGTGGCGACGCGCCCGTCGGAAGTGTTCTGGACGTTTAGGTCCAGCGTGGCGCGGACGCCGGGCCCGGCGTTGACCGGGATCCAGAAAGCGACCACGCCGACGGCGGCCACGGCCGCGACGGGCAGGACCGCGCGCGGGATCCGCTCCCGCCGCGGGACCGCCGGGGTGAGGCAGCGGCCGACGAAGCCGCCGATCAGGCCGCCGGCGAGCGCGGCGATCAGTCCGGTGATCGCGGCCTCGGGGAAGAGCGAGGAGGGCCAGGGGTTGACCACCCAGACGTGCGACCAGCCCCACTCGGCCGCCAAACCGATGGTGCCGATCCCGAGCCCGGCGAGGGCGCCGAAGCCGATCGGCCGCTCGGCGGCGGGCTCGCCGCGCAGGTAGAGCAGAGCGACCGCCTCGACCACCAGCGCCTCGACGACGTAGGGCGGGAAGTGGGGGGTGATCTCGCCGAAGAGCGGCCCGATCAGGAGCGTCAGCCCCCCGCGGATGCCGATGTAGACGAGCAGGGCAGCGACCGCGCCGCCGGGCCCGAAGCGGACGCGCGCGGTGACCAGGCCGATCCCGGCGGCCAGCATGATCAGCGCCGGCTGCAGCTCGAGCGCGAACTGCGGGACACCGAAGTCGAACTCCGCCTGGAAGGTGGAGAGCGCGACCAGGAAGGCGCCGGCGAGGACGATCTCGCGGAAGCGGGTCCAGCGGGGGAGGGGGCGGTTGGCCGCGCGGCGCTCCTCGTCGCCCTCGGCGTGCAGCGCCCAGGCGCCGAGCACGGAGAGGGCGGCGCCGCCGATCAGCATCAGGTGGGTCGGCCCCCAGAGGGTCACGTCCTGGCCGAAGATCCGGTGCCAGATGTCGTCGAGGGGGAAGGCCGCCAGCGAGCTCGCGCCGCAGATCGCGATCATCAGGGCGCCGACGGGCGCGTGCCAGCCGGGCGCGACCTCGAATGAGGTGCGGGTCGGTCCCTTGGGAAGGGCGATGCCGAGCACCCCGGCGAGCAGCACGCCGAAGAGCCCGGCGAGGATGAAGTAGTGGGCGGGGTTGGCGAGCGGCCCCGGGTCGCGGCCCTGATCGATGTGCAGGGAGATGTCCCAGTACATGCCGAAGACCGCGATCAGCAGGGTGACCGCGAGGAAGGTGCCGGGCAGCGCCGCCCAGCCGGGCAGCTTGGTGACCCGCTCGGCCAGGTTGGCGAGCCTGCCGAGGGCGGGGAAGCGGCCGAGCTTGTAGAGCAGGATCGGGCCGAGCAGCAGGATCGTCACCACCACCGCGCCCGCGGTGGCGTAGATCACGTCTGAGGTCGCCGCTCCCCCGGCTGGCGGGTTGCTGCTCGCCCCGAGCAAGGTCATGAAGGACATGGCGCCTCCTCTAGTCGGCTGCGGCGGTGATCGCCTCGGACGCGGGATCGGGCCCGCGCTGAAGGCGCTCGCGCACCTTCTCCAGCGACCACTCGAACGGCTCTGTCTCCTCCATGAATTCGGACAGCTCGCGGACGATCCGGTCCGGAGCGTCGAGCATCGGCCAGTGGCCGGCGCCCTCGATCTCTACGTAGCGGCTGTGGGTGACGATCCGATGGGCATTCCGGCCGTGCTCGACCGGGATCACCGGGTCGGAGTCGCCCCAGACGATCAGGGTCGGCATCTGGTCGGCGAGGTAGAGGCGGTCGAGGGCGGAGACGCGCTGGCCAGCCTGGTCGATGACGCTGCGCATCGTGTGGATGAAGGCGTCTGACGCACCCTCCTCGGTAAGTGAGGCGTAGCCGCGCGCGAACTCGGCCAGGTCTGGACCGGCCTCGATGCCCGAGCTTGGCGGCGACCGAGTGGACCGCCCCGCCGGCACGGACCGGCCACTCGCGGGCGATCAGCGGCAGCACCCACTCGGATCCGGGCAGGGTGGCGGCGCGGAGCAGAGGATGGACCTCCCGGCCGAGGCCGCCGGAGGAGATCAGCGCCATGCGGTCGACGTACTCGGGGAAGAGGTAGGAGAACTGCATCGCGATGCCGCCGCCGAAAGAATGGCCGACGACGGTGCCGCGCTCGAAGCCGAGCACCGCGAGCAGGTCGCGGACGCCGGCGGCGTAGGCGCCGAGCGAGTAGTCGCCGCGGGGCTTTGCCGAGCGGCCGTGGCCGATCATGTCCGGCGCGATCACCGTGTAGCGCTCGGCGAGCGCCGGCATCACCTCGCGCCAGGCGTCCGAGGTCGACGTGATCCCGTGCAGCAGGATCAGCAGTGGACCGTCGCCGGCGGCCTGAAAGCTGACCTTGTGGCCGTGGAGCTCGACCTCCTCGTACTCGCCGAGGGGCTCGCCGCCCTTCGGCCACGAGCGACCGTTGCCGGTCGACACGAGAGGCGCCTCCTCCATCTCGTCTTTCGCCATACCCGCTTGTTCGCTTTTTGATCCAAACACGTCGTTTTGCCTCGATTCGTTTTGAGCGTGCGGCGACGTCGGCCAGCCGGGCGGCGTGCCGGTCGGAGCGCTCCGCCTACTTGATGTGGACTCCGGAGATCGCCCGGCTGATCACCAGGCGCTGGATCTCGGAGGTGCCCTCGAAGATCGTCCAGATCTTGGCGTCGCGGTGCATCCGCTCCACGGGGAACTCCCGCGAGTAGCCGTTCCCGCCCAGGATCTGGATCGCCCGCTCGGTCACCCAGACGGCGACCTCGCCGGCCTTCAGCTTCGACATCGAGCCCTCGGCCGCGTTGAAGTCCTTGCCGGTCTTGCCCATCCAGGCGGCCCGGTGGACCAGCAGCCTGGCCGCGTCGATCTCCATCTTCATGTCGGCCAGGGCGAAGGCGATCGCCTGGTTCTCGATGATCTTGCGGCCGAACGCCTCGCGCTCCTTGGCGTAGTCGAGCGCGTACTCGTAGGCCGCCCGGGCGATGCCGACCGCCTGCGCGCCGACCGTCGGGCGGGAGAGCTCGAAGGTCCGCATCGCGGCCTGGCCCTTGGCCGACCTGCCCTCGCGCGCCTTGGCGAGCCGCTCGTCGAGCTTCTCCTTGCCGCCCAGCAGGCAGGAGCCGGGGACGCGGCAGTCGTCCAGGTGGACGTCGGCGGTGTGGGAGGCGCGGATGCCGTGCTTCTTCACCTTCGCGCCCTGCTCGAGGCCCTTGGTGCCCGGAGGGATGACGAAGGCGGCGTGGCCGCGCGAGCCGAGCTCGCGGTCGACCGAGGCGATCACCACGTGGACGTTGGCGATGCCGCCGTTGGTCGCCCAGGCCTTCTGGCCGTTGATCACCCACTCGTCCTTGCCCTCGTCGTACTTGGCGGTGGTGCGGTAGCCCGACACGTCCGAGCCCGCGTCCGGCTCCGAGGCGCAGAAGGCCCCGACCTTCACGTCGTCTTCAGTGCCGTAGCACTGCGGCACCCACTCGACCATCTGCTCGGGCGTGCCCGAGCCGTAGATCCCGGCGACCGCCAGGGTGCTGCCGAAGATCGACATGCCGATCCCGGCGTCGCCCCAAAAGAGCTCCTCGTTCACCAGCGGGAAGGTCAGCCCGGACGGGTCGGCCCAGAACTGCGCGATCGACTCGAAGCCGTAGAGCCCGATCCTGGCCGCCTCCTGCACGATCGGCCAGGGGAACTCCTCCTTCTCGTCCCACTCGTGCGCCGACGGCCGCACCACCTGCTCGGCGAACCCATGCGCCCACTCGCGGATGTCCTTCTGATCCTGGGCGAGCTCGAGGGAAAAGGGGGTATCTCCGACCTCGATCCCGAGGCTCTCGGTGGCCTCAGCCGCGGCGTCCTTGGCCTCGGCCGCCCGGCCGTCCTGAACCGGCTGCTCCTGCTCCGTTGCCTTCGTCTCCGGGGTCGCCATCGCGCCTCACGTCCTCCTCAGTCAAGCTCAAGTCTCGGTGCTGACTCTCTATTGCTACCCAGAGTAGCAAAATACTACTCAAGGTAGGAATCTCAACCCGATCGAGATCTCGTCTGCCATTGTCGTGCCTCCCTTGTAAGGTTGCTACCTGGAGTAGGAAAAAGCTACCATAGGTAGGAATGGCGAGACGAAGGGGCACATCAGGGCGTAAGCGAGGCGCTATCCAGCACCAGCGGCTGGCCGCCAAGCACGCCGCCAAGGCCGAGCATCACCGCAAGCGCGCCGCCCACCTCGGTCCCGAGCGGCGCCGGCCCGAGGTACTGGACGCGGCGCTCGAGCTCTTTCTCGAGCACGGGTACGACGGCACCTCGATGCAGGCCGTCGCCGAGCAGGCCGGCGTCACCAAGCCGGTGGTCTACGCCTGCTTCCCGGGCAAGGACGAGCTCTTCCGGGCGCTGCTCGCCCGCGAGGAGCAGCGGATCCTGGCCGAGATCCAGGCTGCCTTCGCCAACACTGACCTCTCCGATCCCGAAACCACGCTGACCGAGGGCTTCACCGGCTTCCTGCGCGCGGTCGGTGACTCCCCCGAGGTCTATCGGCTGATCTTTCTGGGTGAGGGAGGCGGCAACGCCGCGATCGCCCACCGGATCCAGCGCGGCCGCGAGGAGCAGGTGATGCGCCTCACCCTCGTGGCCAAGGCCTGGCTCGATGCCGGCGAGGGCAAACGCGGCCGACACCGAGAAGACCGCGCGGCTGCTCGGCAACTCGATCGCCGGCCTGGCGGAGTCCGGCGCGCGCCTGCTGCTCTCCGGCGAGGACGGCTGGACCCCGGAGACGCTCGGCCGCGAGCTCGGCCGGATCGCCGCCGCCGCCCAGGCCGCCGCCTGAGCACCGCCGACGCCGGCGCGATACTCGAAGCACCATCGCAACCTCGGATCCGACACTGCCGCCGAGGGAGGAGGCGGCCGAGCTGGTCCCGCCCCGCGAGGGCGTCACCTGGCGGATCGCGGGCGACGCCCGCCTCTTCGCCGCCTCCGGCTACGCGCTCCTCCTGCAGGTGAGCCATCCCTCGGTGGGGGCGGGGGTAAGCCAGCACTCCAACTTCAAGCAGGACCCCTGGGGCCGGCTCCTGCGCACGCTCGACTACACCAGCTCGATGGTCTACGGGGGAGCGGACCTCGCCTGGGAGGTCGGGCCGGCGCGTCCGCGCCATGCACAACCGGATCGAGGGCGTCCGGCCCGACGGCGTCCGCTACCACGCCCTCGACCCGGCGCCCTACGCCTGGGTCCACGCGACGCTGGCGGAGTCGATCATCCGCGGTCACGAGCTCTTCTGCTCGCCGCCGCTCCGACCCGACGAGACCGAGCGCTTCTGGTCGGAGTGGCGCCGGCTAGGCCGGCTGATCGGCGTCCGCGATGACGACCTGCCCGAGACCTGGCCCGAGCTGCTCACCTACTTCGACCGGATGGTCGCGGACGAGCTCCAGGACACCGAGGCGGCCCAGGACGTGATCGGCGCGCTTCGCGATCCCGCCGCCCCGCCTCTGCCCTGGATGCGGGACGGCGTCTGGCGCCTGCTCCGCTGGCCCTACGCCAGGACCGGCGCCCTGGCCACGATCGGGATGCTGCCGCCGCCGCTCCGCGAGCGGCTCGGCGTCCGCTGGAGCGCGACCAAGCAGCTCCGCTTCCGGGCGCTGGCGCGAGCGTCGAGGGCCTCCGGTCCGCTGCTGCCCCCGCAGGCGAGGAGCTTCGGGGCAAGCTACCTGCGCTGGAGGGGCCCGGCGATCGCCCGCTAGGTCGGCTTCGTCGTCATCGCCCAGACCGCCACCAGGTAGGCGACGAGGACGAGCGAGACAAGCCCTGTGACGACTCGCGCCGCGATCGGCGAGGGCTGCCGACCGCGGTTCATCCGCCGGACGGAGATGCCGCCGATCACCAGGCAGACGATCAGCAGCAGCGCGCCGAGGTCGCTGACGCCGTAGCCGATCCCGATCCAGGTCAGGTTCGAGTCGGTGAGCCCCTCCTTGTCGGCGATCCACTCCGACCCGACCCGGAAGACGATGTAGCCGGGCAGCGCGGCGTAGAAGAGGCTCAGGTAGGCGGTCCGGATGAGCGCCGCGGAGCCGCTCCTCCAGGAGCCGATCAGATAGACCGAGGCGAGCGTCAAGGCTCCGACCAGGACCATCGCGCCCGCGATGTGGAGGAAGAGCGGGAAGAACCAGGAGTCGGGCCGGATGACGGCGAGCACGCTCATGCCCCCGGCTTCCAGACCATGACGACGAGCAGGGCGACCACGTACAGCACGCGCATCCAGTGGGCGAAGGCCGTCCGCCGGTCGATCGCCACCGCGGAGCCATCGACGGTGGGTTGCACGCCCCGGCTGGCCTGGGCGCCCGATCCCGTCGCGAGGACCCAGAGCACGAGCGCGGCGATGATCCAGCCGTCCCAGAGCTCGTACTCGGGGCGGTTGAGCGCGAGCCAGATGCCGAGGGCGAGCGTGCCGAGGCCGCCGACGCCCCAGAGGATCTCGGCGACGAGCTTGCTCGGGCGGTTCAGCGGACCGCCCAGGACGAACGACGAGAACATCACCACGGCGGCCCCCAGGAAGAACGCCGCCAGCAGGTGGAAGAAGAGCAGGGCGTGGTACACGCGCCGCGACTCTATCCGTCGCGGTGGCGGATCCGCGTCAACCGCTTGTGTAGGCCTCGATGCGCCCGACCCACTCGTCGAGCTTGCGCTCGGCGGAGTCGCGGGCGGCGGCATCCCCGGCACGCAGCATGTGGACCGACCGCGTGACGCCGGCCTCCTCGTAGCGCTCCAGCACCGCCAGATCCCTCGGCGGGATCTGGATCGTCACCGGGATCCGCCCGCGCCCGGCCTGCTCGCCCAGCCGCTGCAGCTCCTCGATCCGGGCGATCATCGCGTCGTCCGGAGGGATCCGGTTGGGGAACCAGGCGTCGCCGTAGGCGAGGACACGCTTGTGGACGGTGGGCCCGTTGCCGCCGACCATGATCGGCGGGTGCGGCTCCTGGAGCGGCGCCGGCCGGCAGACGATCTCGTCGAAGTCGACGAACTCGCCGTGATAGCTCGCCACCTCCGCGGCCCAAAGAGCCTTGCAGGCCTCGACGCGCTCGCGCAGGAGCCTGAAGCGCCTCGTCGGGTCGGTCCCGTGGTTCCGCATCTCCTCCAGGTTCCAGCCTGCCCCGATCCCGAACAGGAAGCGGCCGCCGGAGAGCCGGTCGAGCGACGCGACCTCCTTCGCGGTGACGATCGGGTCACGCTCGACCAGCAGGCAGATCGCCGTGCCGATCCTGATCCGCTCGGTCGCGGCGGCCATCGTCGTCAGCGCGACGAAGGGGTCGTAGATCCGCCAGTACTCGCGGGGCAGCTCGCCACCCGCCGGGTAGGCCGTCTCGCGGCTGAGCGGGATGTGGGTGTGCTCGGCGACGAAGACCGACTCGAAGCCCCGCTCCTCCGCCATCCTGGCGAGCTCGGCCGGCTCGATCGAGTCGTCGGTCGGGAAGTAGGAGACGCCGAAGTCCATGACGGGACACTAGGTTAGGCTCGCCCGATGCCCGACCTTGGCGACCCGAGCTCCTACCTCACCCTCGGCAAGGGGGCGGACGTCTACACGTGCGACGGTCAGAAGGTGGGGAAGGTCGAGCACGTGCTCGCCGTGCCCGAAAAGGACATCTTCGACGGCATCGTGCTCGACACCAGTGTGCTTCCGGGAGGCCACCGTTTCGTCGACGCCCCCGAGGTGGAGGAGATCTTCGATCGCGGCGTGCTGCTCAAGATCGACCGCCAACAGGCGGAGAGCCTGCCGCAGCCGGGTGATAACCCGGCTGCCCTGGAGGTCACCCCCGACGACCTCGCCGAGACCGACGGGGGCGGGCTGAAGCAGAAGCTCCGCCGCGCCTGGGACCTGATCTCGGGGAAGGGCTAGACCCGTTCGGCCTCGGCTGGCCGCGTCGCCGCCTGCTGGGCCCCCTCGCTCGCCAGGTAGAGGATCCCGAGGGGCAGGACCACGTCGAGGGCGAGCCCGATCAGGCTGGCGACGTTGTCGCCGGTCGAGTAGTGCTCCGTGGTGGTCAGGTGGTAGATCAGATGCGGCAGACCGGCCGCGATCCAGGTGAGTGCAGCCGCCTGGATCACCCGGCGGTCCATCCAGTAGGCGGCGAGCCCGGTCAGCAGAGCGATACCGAGCGAGGCGGCTCCGAAGTCGCGCTCGAGGTGTTCGTTATAGGGCGGCAGCGCCGAGACCCAGTGGGCCGGGCCGCCCGGGAAGTCGTCGTAGAAGCTCCTTGGCGCGACCAGGATCCAGACCGCCAGGATGCCGGTGGTGATCGCCACGTAGAGCAGCGCGATCCGGATCGGCGCCCTGTGCCGCTGGATCTCCATCGAGGGCGACCCTATCGGGGTGCTGGCTCGAAAGCCCCTCTGACGTTCTCGACCTGCCCGGCCTCCAACCTGAGCTCCTCCTCGGGCTCGAAATCGTCGTCGCCGTCGGAGAGGAATGGCACGAGCAGCGCGGTGAGCCTGGCCGCCGTTCGTGGCCTGATCGAATGGCCCGCCTTGGGCAGCACCACGAGCTCGGAGTCCGGGATCAGCTCCGCTACCCGCTCCGTCCAAGCCTCAGGAACGAGGTGGTCGCGCTCGGGTCGCACCACCAGGGTCGGCGCCTCCACCCTCGAGAGCTTCCGCTCGACCCGGTCCCCGAGAGCCTCCCGCAGGGTCCGCACGCTGCGCCACGGCCCCGCGTCGATGAGGTCGTGCACGACCGTGGCCGCGAGGCGCGGCGACCAGCGCGGGGCATTGCGCGCCCAGCGCAGCGCAAGCCTGCTCGCGCTGCGAGCCTTCGGGTCGAAGGTGGGGCCGACCAGGACGAGGCGGTCGACGGCGGCAGGGTGGCGGACGGCCAGGTCCACGGCGACCTGACAGCCGAAGGAGACGCCCACGACGATCGCGGGGGCGAGCTCGTTGTCGAAGAGCCAGCGGCGCAGGGCCTTGGCGAGCCCGGCGATGTCTAGAGGGTGAATCGGCTGATCGCTCATCCCGAAGCCGGGCAGATCCGGCGCGTAGACCGGTCGCCGCATGCCGAGCGCCCGGATCAGGGGGCGGAGCGTGCGGCTCGAGGAGAGCCCGTGCACGAGGACGATCGGCGTGGAGTCCAGCTCCGGCGCGTCCCCGTTTCCGCTGAACCCGTCCGAATGCTCGGAGCGCTCCTTGAGCTCAGATGGAACGCGCACGAAGACGCGGGTGGTCCCTGCGCGTGTCCAGCCCCCGTATACGCCGTTGCGACGCGGTCCGACCTCCATTCCCGAGCCAACATACCCGCAAATTCCGAAAACTTGTGCGCGATTCGCTAGGCCTTAACGGCCAATGTCACGCGGTCGCGGAGGTGCGCGAGCAGGGACTCGACGGTGAGCTCGCCGCAGCCGGCGCGCTCGAGGATCTGGGTGGGGGAAAGGCGGCGGCCATGACGATGGACCCGGTCGCGCAGCCATCCTCCGAGTGAGGCCAGGTCCCCGTGGGCGATCTGGGCCGGGAGGTCACCGAGGTCGCGGCTGGCGGCCTCCCAGAGCTGGCCTGCGATGACGTTGCCCAGGCTGTAGGTGGGGAAGTAGCCGAAGGCGCCGCTCGCCCAGTGGACGTCCTGCAGAACGCCATGAGCGTCGTCGGGGACATCGACCCCGAGATAATCACGGTAGCGCGCATTCCATGCCTCCGGCAGGTCAGCGAGCGCCAGGCCCTCCTCGAAGATCTCGAGCTCGAGCTCGAAGCGGATCAAGATGTGGAGGTTGTAGGTCACCTCGTCGGCCTCGATCCGGATCAGCGAGGGCTCCACCCGGTTGGCTGCACGTTCGAGGCCCGCCGCGTCGACCTCGCCGAACACCTCGGGGAAGCGCTCACGCAGGAGGGGTAGGTGGCGCTGCAGCCATGGACGGCTTCGGGCGACCCAGTTCTCCCAGAGGCGGCTCTGGGACTCGTGCAGGCCGAGCGAGCGGATGTTCCCGAGGGGTGTCCTGACCAGCTCGGGATCGACCCCCGCCCCGTAGAGCCCGTGACCCGCCTCGTGCATGGAACTGAACAGCGACACCGCCAGGTTCTCCGCGTCGTAGCGCGTGGTCAGCCGCACGTCCGTGGTGGTGATCGAGAGAGCGAACGGGTGCTCCGTCGGGTCGAGCCGCCAGGAGTCCTCGGAAAACGGCATCTCGGAGATCAATTCCGTGATCAGGTCGCGCTGCGAGTCGACCGGGAACTCACCGCGGAAGGGATCGACCTCGAAGCCGGCTCCGTTCTCTGTCGCCTCAGCGACGATCGGCACCAGACCCTCTCGCAGGTCCGTGAGCACCGAGCTCATCTGTTCGGTGGTCATCTCCGGCTCGTACTCGTCGAGAAGGGCGTCGTAGGTCCGGCTGAAGCCGGAGAAACCGTCGTAACACTCCGCGAACCGGCGCGTGAGCTCGACGTTCTCCCTCAGGTGCGGAAGCAGCATCGAGAAATCGGAGCGGACCTTGGCCTCCACCCAGACGTTCTCGGCGACGGAGCTGGCGCGGGCCATCTCCGCACGCAGCTCCGAGGGCACTCGGCGCGCCTTGTCCCAGTCGCGCCCCACGACCCGGACGAGGTCGGCATCGACCGACTCGCCGGGCGGGGCGTCGGCATCGATCTCGGCACGGGCGCGATCGATCAGGCCGCCGATCTCGTCGGCGATGAACATCTCGTGCCGCACGCGGGCGAGGGTCGCCAGCGTCTCGGCGCGAGCTCCGGCCCCTCGCTTGGGCATCATCGTCCGCTCGTCCCAGGCCAGCACCGAGGCCGCCCGGCCAAGATCGTGGATCGCGCCGAGTCGTTCCCGAAGCTCCTCGAGGGCGGCCATGCCCAGAGACTACGGGGGCGGTGGGGGCGGTCCCCCGGCCGCGACCCTCGACAGACCCTCGAGCCAGCGCTGGTGCAGGCGGACCATCATCGGGCGCAGGACCGGCTTGACGGCCTGAATGCCCCAGCCCTTCTGCGTCTCCTCGGTCCGCACGTAGGTGCCGCCCTCCTGCGGCCGCAGCAGCCAGCCGTGGTAACCGCGGCCGCCGAGCACCTTGGCGTCCCAGGCGATCCTCTCCGCCGGCTCGTACTCCACGACCTCGGAGGTGACGAACGCGCCGAAGCTCCACCAACGAAAGCGGCTCCCAAGCTCCAGCTTCGGCCAGGGCCCGCCCAGGTGCTTGATGAATTTCGCGTTCGAGTAGTAGGTCGGCCAGAGATCCGGCCGGCAGATCCACGCCCAGACTGCCTCCGGATCAGCGGCCATCTGCAGCTCGTTGACGGCGTGGAATGCCGAGTTCTCCGGCGTGTGGTCGTCGGGCCAGCTGATGACGGTTTGGCCGTCACTCACGTGAGGGAACGTACTCCAACCTTCCTGCGACGAGCCCCTCAGTGGATGTGGAGGTTCACGTCAGCGAAGACGACCAGCGGCCAGAGCAGGATCGCCAGCAGGGCAGAGACGACCTGACCCAGGTTGTCGTGATGGATGTAGTTGTGATCTCCGGCAGCGAAGACCCCGATCACCAGATAGATGACCGTGAGCAGGCCGGGACCGCCCCGTCGGTACACGGGTCAGTCCCGGTCAGGAGCGACTTCGCTCGCGCGCTCCTCGTGGCGGCTGGCGCGGGCCTCGGCCACTTCGGCCTTGGTGGACATGGCCCCCCACCTACCCGCGGGGAACCGCCGAAAACGCGAAGGGAGCGTTAAACAGGCTGCTCTAGGCTGCTGAGAGTGCCTGACGCGCCGATGTACAAGAAGCCCGACTGGTTCACGGCCCACATCGTGAACCCCCTGATCAAGGGGCTTCACCGCCTGGGGATCGACGTGGCGGGCTCCCAGACGCTCGCCGTGCGGGGCCGCAAGAGCGGCGAGATGCGCACCAACCCAGTCAATCCCTTCGAGCTCGACGGCCACACGTACCTCCTCTCTCCGCGTGGGACCACGCAGTGGGTCCGCAACCTACGAGCAGCGGGCGGGGGCGAGCTTCGCAGCGGTCGCAAGGTCCGCCACTTCCACGCCGACGAGGTCCGGGACTCCGAGAAGCTCCCGCTGCTCCGCCTCTACATGGACAAGTGGTCCTGGGAGGTGAAGGGCTTCCTCGGCATCGACGCCGACGCGCCCGACGAGGAGCTTCGCCGCATCGCGCCGGACCACCCGGCATTCGTGCTCAGCTTCGACGACTGATCCGAGGGTGCCCCGGGGCGCAGGCCGAGGAGCAACCCCGTCAGGTAGTTCTGCGGTCGATCGAGACGCTGTAGGCCTTCGGCCGTGCGGCCAGGATCGGGTCGGCCGAGGGCTCGATCCCGTCAGTGAGCCGCATCGGATCGAACACGATCGGGTTGTCCGCTGTCTCGGCGTCTTCGACCACCCGGAGCACCTCGAGCTCGCCGAGCTCGACCACCTCGTGCTCTCCCTGCCATTCGGCCGTCGGGTCGTCGAGGGGGTCGCTGTCGTTCGCGAGGGCGAACTCGAGCGTGAAACGAGCGATGCCCTCAGCGAGCCGCTCGCGGATCTCGTCCTGGAGGTAGTCGCGGGAGGCCGCGGCGATCTGCTCCTCGTTCAGGTACTCGGGGCCCTCCTCGGGCTCCCAGGTGTAGCGGCCCCAGTGCGTGCCGCCCTCCGCGTCGACCAGGCAGAAGGCGTGCAGCGCCCGGTAGTCGGACGTCGCGAAGCTCGTCGTCGGGGCCAGCTTCGGCAGTCCCTTCTGGACGGCGACGCCGGCCTCGGGGTGCTCGGCCAGATAGGTGCCCAGCTTCTCGGGATCGGGCTGGCCGGTCTCCGGGTCGGGAACACGCGCGCGGGTCATAGCGAGGAAGTCCTCGGGGTTGCGGGCGAAGAAGACGACCAGCGGGACGGAGACGATGTCGGTGGCCTCACCGTCCGGCAGGTGGAACTTGACCGCCAACCCTCGTCCGGCGATCGGGTCCGCATCCTTTGCACGCGGGTGGCCGCTGGCGTTCGAGAACCGGATCGTTGCTTCGACCGGGTCTCCCTGGAAGTGAGCGGCCCGAGAGAGCTCGGCGGCCTCCGGGGTCGCGGTGAACGTGCCCTCGCAGACGGTTCCCTTGGCGTGAACCGCACGAAAGCCGGCGTGGGGACCGCCGTTGAGAGCGTTGAGCGCGTCGACGATCTCCTCCCACATGGTTGCGGTCGCCACGAAATGGACACTACCGCTCGGGGACAATCCGACCATGACGCAGGTGACGTTGCTCTACGACCGCGATTGCGGCTTCTGCCGCTGGTGCCTCGGCAAGCTGCTCGCCTGGGATCGGCCGCGGGCGCTCCGACCGGTCGCGCTGCAGTCCGAGGAGGCGAAGCGGCTGCTCACAGGGATGCCCGAGGACGAGCGGCTGGCCTCCTGGCACCTCGTCGAGGAGGATGGCGCGGTGCGCTCCGCGGGAGCAGCGTTCCCGGGCCTGTTCCGCTTGCTGCGCGGCGGCGCGCCGTTAGCGGCACTCACCTCGCGCGCCCCCCGGATCACCGACCGCGTCTACCGCTGGGTCGCGGGCAATCGCAGCCGCTGGGGAAGGCTGGTCCCCGAAGGCGCGAAGAGGCGGGCCGACGCGCGGATCGCGGCCCGCTCGTAGATCCGCTCGGGGAGAGGTCCGGCTAGCCCGCTGCTTCGGCGCGTCGCAGGCCCGTGATCGCGAAGACGAAGACCGCCGCGAACAGCGCCGCGATGATGCCGAGCGTCGCCAGGTACTCGGAGCCCGTGCCGGCGATCAGGTCGCGGACGGTCTCCATCACATGGGTGGCCGGATTGAAGGGGGCGACGGCGTGCACCCAGCCGCCGAGCAGCTCGCGGGGGACGTAGACCGGCGCGAGGAAGAGGAAGAGGAAGACGGGCACCTGCATCAGGGGCGTCGCCTGGAGGCTGCGGAAGCGCAGGGCGACTCCCGCGGCGAAGAGCAACCCGGTGACGTTGATGATCGCCGGCGAGTGCGTACATGCCGAACAGGTCGAGGCCGCCCCCCTCGATCTTCATGCCGACCGCCAAAGCGATCAGCGTCACCGCGGTGAGCGTCACCGCGGCGCGGATCATCGCCACGATGCCGTACCCGAAGATGAGAGCCGTCCGATGGGGGGTGGCCAGCATCAGCCTCCGCCCGAACCCGAACTGGAAGTCCGCCGCGATCGAAAAGCCGCTGAACACTCCTCCGAAGGCCGCGCTCTGGCAGAGGACGAAGGCGAAGATGAACGAGGTGTAGCCGGGGGCGTAATCGAAGCCCGGGGCGTTGCCGATCGCCGAGAGCCCGCCGGCGAAGGCGGTGAAGAAGAAGATCGGCATCAGCATCGGCGGCAGGAAGAGGAGGGGGTTCGTGACGAGCGTGTGCAGGAGCCGCCACGCGAGCCCACCCGCGACCGAGACGTAGCGCCTCACGTCCGCACCATCCTCTCCCTGAGACCCAGCGAGGCGAAGGTCAGCCCGAGGGCGAGGATTCCGAAGGCGCAGCCGAAGCCGAGCGCGAGGGCCTCCCCGTCCCACCCCGTGATCAGCAGGCTGCGCAGTCCCTCCACCATGTAGCTCACCGGGTTGTAGGTCGCGATCTCCCGGAACCAGTCCGTTTGGATCAGGTTCCTCGGCAGGCTCATCGAGCTGAGGAAGAGGAAGACGAAGATCAGCGGGAAGAGGCTCTGGACCTTCTCCGGCGCGTCCACGCGCATGCCGACCGCGAGACCGATCGAGCCGAAGGCGAGGCAGATCGCGATCGACAGGGCGATCATCACGAGCGCTCCGCCGAAGCCGGCCGCGATGTGCGCGCCGGCGAGCAAGCCGATCGAGATGTAGGTCGCCGCCTGGAAAAGACCGAGCGCGAGCGTGCCGGCGAGCTGGCCGGCGACGAGAGCGGCGGGGTGAATCGGAGTCAGCTGGAGCCGGTTGAAGAACCCGCCCTGGTTGTCCTCGGCGAGGTTCTGGCCCGTGCCGATGACTGCGAAGACCCCGGCCTGGATGAAGGCGAAGGCGAGCGCGAAGGTCACGTAGGAGTCGGTGGGGAACCCGGGGAGGGCGGTCGCCTCCTTGAGCCCGACGGAGTTGATCGCCAGCAGGATGAGTGGAAACGTCGTCGCAGGGATGACCGCCGCGGGCTGGCGGACCGTGCGCATGATCGAGCGGCGTGCGAGCTCGGGGGCCTGGACCCAGATGGAAGGTCCCTCGCGCACGGCAGGTATCGGTGCCTTCAGGGCCGCGGCCTCCATCAGGCAGCCGCCCCCTCCAGGGCGGGATGCTCGCCCGTCTCGCCCTCCTCGGCGGCCTCACGCTGGGCGCCCTCCAGAGAGCGGCCGGTCTTGGTGAGGAAGACGTCGTTGAGGCTCGCCTCGTGCAGCTCGAGGTTCGCGACCTTCACGCCGGCCTGGTCGAAGGCTCGGATGATGTCCGCGAGCCGCTCGCCGCCGTCCTCATCGAGCCGGACCGCCGCGCCCTGCGGGGTTCCCGGAACCAGCTCTCCGAAGGGGCGGAGCAGCTCGACCGCCCGGTCGCGCTCCGCGTGGTCGGCGGGGACGACCTCGACGGTGGGGCGGCCCACCTCCGCCTTGAGCGCATCCGGCGTGCCCTCGGCGACGATCTTGCCGTGATCGATGATGCCGAGGTGATCCGCGAGCTGGTCGGCCTCCTCGAGGTACTGGGTGGTGAGGAACACCGTCATCCCTTCGTCCCGGGAGAGGTGCGCGACCTCGTCCCAGAGGGCGGTGCGGCTCTGGATGTCGAGGCCGGTGGTGGGCTCGTCGAGGAAGAGGACCCGCGGGCCGTGCAGCAGGGCGAGCGCGAGGTCGAGACGGCGCTTCATCCCGCCGGAGTAGCCGCCGACCTTGCGGTCGGCGGCGTCGGAGAGGCCCACCCGCTCGATCAGCTCGTCGCCGCGCTTCGTGCGCTCCGCCTTCGGCATACCGTGGAGCGCGCCCTGGAGGCGCATGTGGTCGCGCGCGGTCAGGTTCGGGTCCAGCGCCGCCTCCTGCAGGGCGGCTCCGATCGCGTCGCGGACGGCCGCGCCCTCCTTGACGACGTCGTGCCCGGCAACGCGCGCGGACCCGGCGGTAGGAGGGAGGAGGGTGGTCAGCATGTGGACCGTGGTCGACTTGCCGGCGCCGTTCGGGCCGAGGAAGCCGTAGATCTCGCCGGGGCGGACCTCGAGATCGATTCCGTCGACGGCGCGCACTCCGCCCTTGAACTCGCGGACGAGGCCGTTGACCTCGATTCCATTGGCCTCCGTCGACACTCCATTGCTGCTCGGCATCCGGCTTCCCCCTCCGGGTTGCATTCGCTTGCAAAGAAGGTCGCCAGTATACATAGATAATTGAGCCTTGCAAATATCGACTGATGCAGGTAATATCGGGGCAATGAGCACGCAGGGAGTGACGAAGCGCAGGGAGGGCGAGAGGGGTTGGCCGGGACCGGAGTCCTGGCTCGCCGCTCAGGCCGGTCGAACGGATCCGGGGAGCGAGGCGTGGAGCCTCATGCACTGGCTGATGATCACCAACAGGCATCGCTTCATGGCGATGGGCGGTGAGTTCGAGCTCGCCCCTCAGCAGATGATCGCGGTGCGGATTCTGGGAGGCGGGCCGCTGAAGATGTCCGAGCTCGCGCAGGCGCTCTTCTGCGACAGCTCGAACGTGACCGGCATCGTCGATCGGCTGGAGGAGCGAGGCCTGGTCCGCCGCGAGCCCGCCGAGGGGGACCGCCGAGTGAAGCTCCTGGTGCTCACCGAGGACGGCGAGTGGCTGAGAACCCAGATCACGAAGCGGATGGCCGAGCCGCCGCCGCCGATCGCCTCGCTGTCGGAGAAGGACCAGCGAGCCCTCCGCGACATCCTCAAGCGGGCGCTCGAGGACGCCTCCGCGGCGGACGTGCCCGAGTCGGTCGCCGCGGCTAAGTAGCTTCCGGCGCCGGGGTCGGTCCCTCCGGCGGAGGCGCTGGCGTCGGTCCGCCGGCCTCCTGCTCGGCCGCCAGGACCTCGCGGCGGTACTCGCGGTACTCGTCACGGCGATCTGGATCGAGGCGGCGACCGGGATCGCGAGGATCGCGCCGAGGATCCCGAACAGGGTGCTGCCGAAGAGCACGGCGACCAGGACGATGAAGGCCTCGATCTTGGTCGCCCGCTTCTGGATCTGCGGCTGGATCAGGTAGTTCTCGACCTGCTGGTAGACGATCGCGAAGACCACCCAGATGATCAGGGCGATCGGGAAGTTGACGAACGCGGTGACGATCCCGACGAGCACGGCCCCGATCGTGGCGCCGATGACCGGGATCAGGTCGAAGACGAAGATCACCACCGCCAGCGGGACCCGCGAAGGGGACCCCGAGGATCGTCAGCATGATGAAGGCGGCGAGGCCCGCGATCGTCGCCTGCAGGAGCGCGCCGCCGACGTAGTTCCCGACGGCGTTGGCGATCCGCCGCAGGGTGCGCTCTATCCGCTCGGCGTGCTCCGGCCTCTGCATGCGGATGAAGCCCTCGATCCATCTGGGCCCTGCCGCCACCATGAAGATGCTCAGGATCAGGATCGACACGCCGGCGAAGATCGAGCTGACGAGGCCGAAGCCGATATCCCGCAGGACCTTCGCGGCGTCGCCGGCCTTGCTCGGCAGCTGGTTCGCCTCGTCCGAGAGCTTCTGCGTGATGTCGTACTTCTCGTTCAGGTCGTTGAGGGTCTTGTTCTTGTTGACGTAGTCCTCGACGTCGTTGACGTAGCTCGGGGCGTTGGTTGCGACGTCTGAGATCTGGTTGACGATCGGCGGGATGAGCACCGCCCCCAGCCCGATCGGGATCGCGAGCAGGCCGAGATAGACGAGGAAGATCGCCAGTCCTCGCTTCATGTAGCGCTGGAAGAAGTTCACCGGGCCAGCCAGGGCGATGGCCAGGAAGGCGGCGATGATCAGCCAGCTGATCGGCCTGCGCAGCAGGTAGATCAGGTACAGGATCAGGAGAACGCCCACGACGACGAGGACGTTGCGGGCGATCAGGCGTGCCGGGGACTCCGTTTGAGCCATGCCGACCCCCTGTATTCGCGGCCGACACGCGGCTTCCTGGGGCCGACTGCGTACTATCGGCCCATGGCAGAGGACCCGGTCGCCGAGGGGCCGCGAGAGCTCGCGGAGGGTGTCGAGATCCGGTCGGCGAACACCGGCGAGATCGAGGAGATGCTCCCCCTGATCCGCGCCTATTGCGAGTTCTACGAGACCGAGCCGGACGATCGGGGTCTCCGGACGATGTTCGAGACGCTGATCACCGACCCGAGCCAGGGCGCGGTCTTCGTCGCGCGCGACGACGGGAAAGTGGTCGGCTTCGCAACGCTCAACTGGAAGTGGTCGAGCCTGAAGGCGGCGAGGATCGGCTATCTCGAGGACCTCTTCGTCGACCCGGAAGCGCGTGGCCGCGGGATCGCCGACGCACTGATCGAGGTCTGCGCGGAGCGCTGCCGTGAGCTCGGCATGCCCGCGATGGAGTGGCTGACCGCTCCGGACAACCGCCGAGCGCAGCAGGTCTACAACCGCACCGGGGCCGAGTCGGGGTCATACCTGGAGTACGACCTGGAGCTATGACGAACGAACTCCGCTCCGCCGTCGGGACGGTCTGGCTCAACCACATACGGCGCGGGCACGGAGAGCCGCTGATCCTGCTCCATTCGCTCGGCGGCTCCCTGATTCAGTGGTCGCCGGTGATGGACCGTCTGGCCGCGGAGCGCGAGGTGATCGCGGTCGACATGCCCGGCTTCGGTGACTCGGCGGAGCTGCCCGAGGGCGTCTCGCCCAGGGCCGCCAATCTGGCGACGGCGGTCCTCGACTTCTACGACGCCCTCGGGATCGAGGGCAAGCCGGCCGTTGCCGGAATCTCCCTCGGAGGTTGGGTCGCGATCGAGTGCGCCCGCCAGGGCGCCGCCACCGCCGTGGTCGCGCTCTGTGCGGCCGGGTTCTGGAAGCGCTCGCCGGATCCCTCCAACGGGCGCCTCGCCCGCGCCAGGCGTCGCGGCCGCGCGCTGCGGCCGCTCTTCCGGCCGGTGATGCAGACCGCACGGGGCCGGCGCGAGACGCTGGGCCGCTTTGTCCACAGGCCCGAGCGTCTCAGCCCGGGGGAGGCAGAGGCGATCGCCAGGGCGTACGTGACTGCGCCGGCGTATGACGAGGCGAGCACCTTGATGCGCGCCGGCCGCGTGGAGGAGCTGAAGTCGGTCAAGGTCCCGATCACCCTCGCCTGGGCCGAGCACGACACGCTCGTCCGGAACAGGCCGTTGCCCGCCAAGCTGTTGCCTCGGCGAGTGGAGCAGGTCGTGCTCCCGGGCTGTGGGCACGTGCCGACCTGGGACGATCCGGAGCTGGTCGCACGGGTCGTGCTCGCCGGAGCGCGCCGAACCCGATAGAAGGGGGTCCACGATGAGCGAGCGCAGCGAGTACGCACCGTACCCCGAGCCGAGGTAGCGGCCGCTACTTGCGGGCGCAGCGGGCGCAGAGCCCGCTGACGACGACCTCGGCGCGATCGGGCCGAAAGCCCGAGCGCGCGGCGCTGCGGCGGGCCCGCTCCAGGTCGATCGGGGTCTCCATGTCCTCGATCCGGCCGCAGTTGCGGCAGATCGTGTGGTGGTGGGTGTCGGCGCGGGTGTCCCAGAGGAGCGTCCCGCCGCCGCCGTTCACCCTTCTCACGATGCCGAGCTGCTCGAAGAGCTCGAGCGTCGCGTAGACGGTGGGGAGGGAGACGCCGGGCAGCCGCTCGCTCGCCTCCGAGAGGAGCTCCTCCGCGCTCACGTGCCGGTTGCGGTCCCGAAGCAGGCGATGCATGACCACCCGCTGGGAGGTCGCCCGGAGGCCGCGCCGGCGCAGCAGCTCGGAGAGCTCGGCGTCGGTGCGGGGCGGAATGTCAGTCTTGGCCGTCATCTTCTCGGACCGTTCTACTAGGACATCGTAGATCTTAGGTGAACCTTATCTTAAAAGCCTTGTACTATGTAGCAAGTGGCTGAACTGGTGGCAAGGCTTGCCGGGAGGATCGGTCCCGCAGACGAGGAGCGGTTCATGCTCCAGCGGGTCCAGCCTGCGCTGATCGGCCTGATCGACGGCACCGTCTCCACCCTCGCGCCGATCTTCGCCACCGCATTCCTCGCCGGCTCGCACGCGGCGCTCTTCGTCGGGCTTGCCGCGGCGCTCGGCGCCGGCATCAGCATGGGCCTCTCCGAGGCCCTCTCCGATGATGGGGAGATCACGGGCCGCGGCACCTCCATGTCGCGCGGACTGATCACCGGGGGCGCCACCTTCGTCGGCGGGGCATTTCACGCGCTGCCGTTCGTGATCAGCGACCTGCACACGGCACTGCTGCTGGCCTCGATCACGGTCGCCTGCGAGCTGGTGGCGATTGCCTGGGTCCGCAAGCGCTTCCTGAAGGTCTCGCTGCGCAGCTCGCTCGTGCAGGTGACGATTGGCGGGATGGTCGTCGCCGTCAGCGGCGCGCTGATCGGCCAGGCCTAGCGGCCACCAGGCCGGCGCATTTTGAGCGAGGGGCGAAGCCCCCGAGCGGTTATGGGGCCCGGCCGCTTGTGGCCGCGATCCGGTGGCGAAGCCGTTACCAGCGCGAAGTCACGACCTTCTTGCGGGTGTAGAACTCGACCGCATCCCGCCCGTTGGCGTGCAGGTCGCCGTCGATCGAGTCCTTCCAGCCCGAGAACGGGAACCAAGCCACCGGCGCCGGAACGCCGATGTTCACTCCGAGCATTCCCGCCTCGATCCCCCAGCGGTAGGCGCGGGCCGCCGCGCCCGAGGTCGTGAAGATCGAGCCCGCGTTGCCGTAGCGAGAGCCGTTGGCGAAATCGATGGCGGCGTCGAGGTCGGGGACCCCGACCAGGGTGAGCACGGGGCCGAAGATCTCCTCGCGGGCCAGCTCGGACTCCGGGTCGGTGACCTCGACCAGAGTGGGGCCGAGCATGGTGCCGGCCTCGCCGCCGCCGACCCGCCCGTCGAGCAGGACCGTCGCGCCCTCGGACTGCGCGCTCGCGACCGCGGTCTCGGCCCGCTCACGTGCCTCCGGGGCGACCATTGGACAGACGTCGGTGCCCGGGTCCGCGCCCGGCCCGATGCTCAGCTCCTCCGCCGCAGATCTGAGGGCCTCGCGCACCACGGCCTGGCGTGCCTCGTCGCCCGCGATCACGCAGACCGAACCGGCGAGGCAGCGCTGCCCGGCAGCGCCGAACGCCGATCCGATGATCGCGGGCACCGCACTGGCGAGATCGGCGTCCTCGGCGACGATCATCGAGTTCTTGGCCCCGCCGAGGGCCTGCACCCGCTTCCCGGTCTGCGCGGATCGGGTAGCGATCAAGCGGGCGGTGCTCGCCTGCCCGACGAATGAGACCGCGTCGATGCCCTCGTGGTCGAGGATCGCCTCGACCGCCCCGCGCCCGCCGTGGACGAGGTTGACGATGCCGGGCGGGAAGATTTCCTCCTCACCAATCAGCTCACAGATGCGCTCGGCGGGCCGCGGGTCTCGCTCCGAGGGCTTCAGCAGGAACGCGTTGCCGGATGCGACTGCGTACGGGAGGAACCAGAGGGGGATCATCGCCGGGAAGTTGAACGGGGTGATCGCGGCGACCACGCCGACTGGCTGGCGGACCATCTCGACGTCGAGGCCGGCCGCGACTCCTTCGAGCGTCTCGCCCTTGAGCAGGTGCGGGATGGCCGCTGCGGACTCGACGGACTCGATCCCGCGGCCGACCTCGCCGTCGGCGTCGGCAAGCGTCTTCCCCATGTCGGCGGTGACGAGTGCGGTGATCTCCTGGCGGTGCCGTAGCAGCGCGTCACGCAGGGCCAGCACGGAGCGGGCGCGCTCCTGAGGCGGGACCTCCCGCCAGGCGGGCTGGGCATCGCGGGCGGCCTGAACCGCGGCGTCGACGTCGGCGGCGCCCGAGAGTGGCACCCGAGCGGCGAGGTCTCCCGTCGCCGGATCCCGGTCGTCGAGCACCTCGCTGGTCCCGGCAGCGCGCCACCGGCCCGCGATGTAGTTCTGGAGCGTCCGTGCCTGGGCCGCGGTGGCCATGGGCCCAGACTAGCGCCGTCGCGCCCGGTGCTTGCGGAACTGCCCCGGCTCTGCCTCCTCCTCGAGGACCTGCTCGATGGTCCTGCCGCTGAGCACGGACTCGGGCTGTGAGGAGGTCGGCCGGCGGCGAGCGTCGGCGCCCTCGTCGCGCTTCTTGATCAGCAGCCACTTCTCCCGGTCCGAAGCCGGTCCGGTCCGGACCAGGGCGTAGGCACCCTTGATCTTCTCGCCCAGCATGAAGAGCTTCACGTCGCCCACCTCGATCGCCTTTTGGAGATCCATGGGCTCGCCGCGCCGGGTCTCCGAGATGTTCTGGAAGACGCCGCGGTCCCAGACGATCATCGGCCCGGCGCCGTAGGAGTCCTCCGGGATCACGCCCTCCCACTCGAGGTACTCCAGGGGGTGATCCTCGGTCCGCATGGCGAGGCGCTTGTCGCGTGGATCGAGGGAGGGCCCCTTTGGCACCGCCCAGGAGGCGAGCACGCCATCGACCTCGAGTCGCAGGTCGTAGTGCTCCGAGGTGGCCGAGTGCTTCTGGATCGCGAAACGGGGGTGGCGGCGCCTGGCCTTGCCCGTTTCCTGCTTGGCCTTGCCGCTCGGCTCGCGGGTCTTGGAGAAGTCGCGCTTGCGCTCGTACTCGGCGAGGGTTGATTTGCGCCGGGCCATCAGACCGCGACCTCCAGCTCACCGATCGAGTCGGCCAGAGCGCCCCGCAGGTCATCGAGGTCGGTCACCGCGAGGCGCAGGATCTGGGCGTCGTCCTGGCCGAGCCGCTCCCTGGTCGTCTTGCTCATGCCCTGATCATGCCGACCGCAGGCGTCGCTGTCACTCCGTTTTCGGGAGTGAAGGCCGGGTACTCACGTGGGGACCGATGAACGAGACGATCGAAACAAAGGAGACCATCGAACATGGGTGAGCACATCGATGAGGCGAAGGGCCGCACGAAGGAAGCGGCTGGCAACCTCACCGACGACGAGAAGCTGAAGCGTGAAGGCAAGGTCGATCGCGCCACTTCGAGCGTCAAGGGCAAGGTCGACGACCTCGCCGACAAGGTCAAGGAGACCATCGGCAAGGACCGCGATCCGAAGGACTGACCGCCGGCCTGGATGGACCGCGGGCGCGCCGAGCGCGCCCATTTCATGGTCAGAGAAACGGAGGGGCCGGAGCGAATCGCTCCGGCCCTTTCTCTTGGGAGGGGGAGAACTACGTAGTCGGATCCCGCAGTTCGCCCCGATGACGCGCACCCGGGTGGCGGGCAGAATGGCACGCGCCAAGGGGAGTAGGAAACCAAAGCGCAGGGGCCACCCGCCCGCCGCCGATTCGGATCACACGGGCCGCCCTAGGGGGCGGCCCGTTTTCTTTCCCGCTGTTCAATCCTGGTCGGCGACCAGCGCCCGCGCCATCGCTTCCGGAGCCGGCGCCTGGCCATGCAGCTCCAGGAGATGAATCGCGACGAGGGCCACCACCAGGCCTTCGAACGGTTGGAAGATCGCCTCGCCGACGAGGTTGACTGCACTCAGCAGCGCCGCGCCATGGAACGGAGCAGCCATCGCCTGGACCGCTGTCTCCGTCAGCACGGTCGTTCCCGCGATGATCACGAAGACCCGCGGCGCCCTGCCCCGGACCAGCCCGATGCTCCGCCTGATCGCGGCCCGTACGCGGAGGTGCTCGAGTTTCAGCACCGGTGCCGAGGCCGCGACGTAGGTGAGGAAGATCAAGCCGGGAACGATGAGCAGGATGAAGCCGATGCCCGCGCCGATCGTGACGACGACGTCAAGCGCGATCAGGCGGCCGATCGGCATCGACCGGATCAGTGTCGAGGTGGGTGGGAGGGGTCGGCCGGCACGCCAGTCGACGACGGCCGCGGCCGTGAGCCCGGCATAGAACGCCTGACCCATCAGATTCACCACCGCCGTCAACAGCGCCACGCCGATCGTCGCGACGTCCACGAGGTTCCGGATGTGCTCGACGTGGAAGCCCTCGAGGATGCCGTCGGCGATCGACTGGGGCAGCAGAATGACCACGGCGGCGGGGACGAGGAAGCGCCAGTGCCGGCGGTAGACCCTCCACATCTCACTGGCGATCTGCCGCAGTGAGAGCTTTCCCTCCGAGCCGCCGATCACGTCTCGAGCAGATCGGGAAGGGGGTTCGTCGGCAGATGGATCCAGCCCTCTCGCGTGGCCCGGTCTGCCTCCTCTCCCGGCTCCGGCGGCTCGGTCAGGCCCAGCGTGGCCGCACGGGCGACGAGCGAGCAGACCAGCGCGTCGAAGCAGTTGTGGTCCGAGCCGGCGAGCTCTCGCTGCTGCACCGTCATGTCGAGGCCGCCGAGTCGCCCCTCGAGCCCGGAAAGCAGCTCGGGCAGACGCGCGGCACCGACCCGGCTCTTGTAGCCGGTTGCGGAGAGGCCCCAGCTCGTGAGCGCCGGCGCCGGGTAGGCCTCCACCACCTTGCCCGATCCTGCCCGGTCGACCGGCTCACCGAACGCGGCGAGCCGGTCGAGCAGGTACGCACAGCGCATCGCGACCACGCCGATCAGGTCCGTCGAGACGCTCAGGGGCCTGCGGGCGCCGTGCTCGATCAGACGGCGGTCGGTGGCGCGGAAGCTGAGGTGGAAGCGGTAGAGATCCTGGTCCTCGCCACTCCCAGGCCAGCCGGCCCGGTTGCGGTGGGCGGTCACGGCCTCGACGAACTCGTCCGGCCAGCCGAAGGGGGCGTCGATCGCGGCCTTGTCGGCGCGCCCGATCGCCTCGAGCAGCGCGTCATCGTCCAGCCCGGGGCGAAGCTCCGAGATGAGCGGCCGCCCTGGCCCCCACTCGACCGTGCAGGCGCTGGTGTTGGCGGGCTGCGCCGCGAGGTCGATCCCGACCGTGCGCACGGCGCGATGGTATTCCGGGTCTCGATCAGTCGCTCCCGCGACTAGGCTGCGGCAATGAGCCGCGAGGATTTCGAGATCGGAGACGGCACCCTGGAGATCGCGGCCGCCGGGGGCGTGCTGATCGCGCCCGACAAGGAGGGCCGGACCAAGGTCGCGGTGATCCACCGGCCGAAGTACATGGACTGGTCCCTGCCCAAGGGAAAGCTCGAGGAGGGCGAGAGCTGGCGGGAGGCCGCGCTCCGCGAGGTGGGGGAGGAGACCGGATACCGCTGCGAGCCGATCGCCGAGCTTCCTCACGTCTCCTATCTGGATCGCAAGGGCCGGAGGAAGCTGGTCCGCTACTGGCTCATGGAACCGATCGACGGGGAGTTCGAGCCCCACGGCGAGGTCGACGAGCTCCGCTGGCTGACCCGGGAGGAGGCGGAGGAGCTGCTCAGCTATCCGCACGACAAGGAACTCGTCCGCAGGGCGCTGCGGCGCCACCGGTGGCGCCGGGCCATGCGAGTCCTGACGCCCTGGTCGCGCCAGCCTCTCCCGATCTGATTCCGCCGGAGGAGTAACGGGGCGGCTCTACGATGGACAGTGGAGTACGGCAAGGCACGAACAGACCTCGACCGAAGGAGCGGCGCCGTGAACAACAACACCGAGACCGCGATCCTCGCTGGAGGCTGCTTCTGGGGCGTCCAGGAGCTGCTTCGCAATCGCGACGGCGTCATCTCGACCCGCGTCGGATACACCGGCGGGGAGAACGCCAACCCGACCTACGGGAACCATCCCGGCCACGCCGAGGCGGTCGAGATCGTCTTCGATCCCGAGCGGATCTCCTACCGGGACATCCTGGAGTTCTTCTTCCAGATCCACGATCCGACCACCAGGGACCGGCAGGGGAACGACATAGGCAGCAGCTATCGCTCTGAGATCTTCTATACGAGCGACGAGCAGCGAACGGTGGCGGAGGAGACGATCGCGGACGTCGACGCCTCCGGCCTCTGGCCGGGCAACGCCGTGACGCAGGTGAGCGAGGCCGGGCCGTTCTGGCAGGCCGAGCCCGAGCATCAGGATTACCTCCAGCGGTATCCGAACGGCTACACGTGTCACTTCCCCCGGCCGGACTGGAAGCTGCCGCACCGCGAGACCGCCGCGTAGCTCCGACGCGGAGTTCGATCGCGAGAGGGCGAGGGTCCTTGGCGGACGGCCGAGCCTTCCCCGCCTGGGCCGCAAACGGGGGTTGCGGTTTTGCGGGAGGATGCGGCCGTGAGCGTCATGCCCTCTGTCGACGATCAGGTCGCCTTCGCCGGTGCGGCCCGGATAGCTGAGCTGGTCCGCGCCAAGGAGGTCTCACCGAGCGAGCTGGTCGAGCTCTACCTGGAGCGCATCTGGCGGATCGAGCCGAGCCTGAACGCCTACCGGGTCGTGCTCGGCGATCAGGCGCGCGCGGACGCGAAGCAGGTCGAGGAGCGGCTCGCCGCGGGCGATCGGGGGCCACTGCTGGGGGTGCCTGTCGCGATCAAGGACAACGTGGATTACGCGGGGGAGGTCACCACCCACGGCACCGCGGCCTACGGCGCGCCGGCGAAGGAGGACGGCCACGTCGTCCGCCGCCTGCGCGACGCCGGCGCCGTGATCCTCGGCAAGACCACCCTTCCGGAGCTCGCCATCTACGGATTCACCGAGAGCCCCACCTGGGGCGACACCAGGAACCCGTGGGACCCCTCACGGACGCCGGGCGGCTCGAGCGGCGGCAGCGCTGTGGCGGTCGCCGCAGGCATGAGCGCGATCGCCCACGCCACCGACGGCGCAGGCTCGATCCGCTATCCGGCGGCGTACTGCGGCCTCTTCGGGCTGAAGCCGCAGCGCAACCGCGTCTCCCTCTCGCCCGATCGCGATCACTGGCATGGTCTCTCGGTCTCGGGCTGTGTCAGCAGGACGGTGATGGACACCGCCCTCTACCTCGACGTGGTGAGCGGCGCGGAGAGGGGCGATTTCGACTCGCCGCCGCCCCTCGAGCGCCCCCTGGTGGAGGCGGCGCGAACCTCGCCGGGCAAGCTGCGGATCGCGTGCACGACCAAGACGCTCCTGCCGGTGGCGAAGGCCACCGAGGTGATCGAGGCCTACGAGGAGACGATCTCTCTGCTGCGCTCGCTCGGGCACGACGTGACGGATGCCGCGCCCAATCTTGGGCCGTTGGTGACCGACTTCTATCCCCTCTACTTCCGCGGCATTCGCGACGAGGCGCTGTCGCTGCCCCACCCGGAGCGACTCTCGGACCAGACCAAGGGCTTGGTCCGGCTGGGGCGGCTGTTCAGCGATCGCCGGCTCGCCAAGATCCGCGACCGGATGCCCGCGAGGGCCTCCAAGATCCAGGAGCTCTGGCGCGACTACGACGTGCTGCTCACCCCGGCGACCGCGCAGCTCCCGGTCGAGATCGGGCGCTGGCGAGGCAAGGGCGCACTGCGCACGATCAACGGGATGTCGAACGTCTATCCCTACGCCGCGGCTTGGAACTACACGGGGCAGCCGGCTGCGACCATCCCGGCGGGCCTATCCGACTCAGGCCTGCCGCGTTCGGTGATGATGATCGCGCGCCCGAACGACGAGGCGACCCTGATCTCCCTCGGCGCACAGCTCGAAGCGGAGCGGCCCTGGGCGGATCGGCGCCCCGACGTCTGAGCTGATTAGCCGGCGGCGGCGACCCTGGCAGCAGAGCCGACTTCGATCTCCTGCGACTCGGCCGCCATCTCGATCGCTCCATCTGGCCCGCCGAGCTCGGCCCAGCGCTCCTGCGCCGTCTCGTGGAAGCGGTCGAGGAAGTCGTCGGAGTGCAGCGGGTCGTGGTGGAAGAGCATCAGGCGGCGTGCCTCGACCCGGCGGGCGAAGGTGAGGGTGTCGCTGAGCTTCGAGTGGCCCCAGCCGACGTGTTCTGGGTACTCCTCGTCCGTGTACTGGCAATCGTGGATCAGCAGGTCTGCGTCGCGAGCGAGGTCGAACCCCGAGATCCACTCCGGCTCGAGCGTCTCGAGCGACGCGCCAAGGCCGGGCTCGTGGTCCGAGATGTAGGTCACGGTCGTGTCGGCGTCGGTGATCCGGTAGCCGAGGGTGGGCCCGCGGTGGGTGACGGCCTCGGCTCGGATCGAGGCGGGGCCGAGTTCCCACTCGCTCGCCGGCGTGTCGCGAAAGCTGATTCCGCAGGGAAGCTCGCGGACCTCGACGGGAGAGAGCGGTGCAGAGATGTAGCGCGCGATCCGCTCCTCGAGCGAGGCCTCCGGCGACGACGGCCCCCAGATCGTGATCTGGGACTCGGAGCGGAAGCAGGGCGCGAAGAACATCAGGCCCTGGATGTGGTCGAGGTGCAGGTGGGTGAGCAGGATGTTGATCTTCGGCAGCTTTTGGGCGATGCCGACCCCCAAGCTGCGGATACCGGTGCCCGCGTCGATGATCAGCGTGGACCCGTCGGAGAGCTGGAGCTCCACGCACGAGGTGTTGCCGCCGTAGCGGTTCATCTCAGGTCCCGGAGCAGGGACCGACCCCCGCGCGCCCCATACCTTGAGCTTCATCTGTAAGTCACCGGCTCTTCTCTCTCCGTCCCCAGCCTATAGCTCTCTATTCCCCGTCGCCCGAGTTCCGTGTCCAGAAGAAGATCATCGCGCCCTCCTGGCCTCCCCCGCGACGATCGGCATCGCGGTCGCCTCGATCTCATACTCCTCGCCCTTGGTCGATCGGATCTTGAACTGCCCATGCGCCGGCCTGCCCCGCCGGAGGGCCTTCGTCATCTCGCGCTCCTCAATCGGGGTGGGCTCCCCGGTCTCCCCGAAGGGAGACAGCGTCCGGCTCCATTCGTCCGCCGTCATCTGCCCCGATTCCTCGAACGAGATGCCGAGCATGGCGCCCGCGGCCTCGTTGTAAAAGATCAGCGCGCCGCTCTCGTCGACCAGGAACGCCGGTGTGGACAGGCTGGTGAGGAAATTCCTGGCCAGGATCAGCTCGAGCGACTTCTGCGCCATGGCAACCAAGTGTTCCGTATGCTCGCTATCGGATGCGCCATAGGGGTTGCGGGGTAGCAGCAGGAATAAGCGCGGCGCTGGCGCTGGCCGCATGTTCTCCGTGGCTTGGGCTCGCGGGAGCCCAGACGGCTGGGCTCCCAGTCGTCCCGATTCCAGATCTCGAGCGCTCGTCGGTAGCGCAGTTCGAGGGCACCGCTGCGACCCCGAATCCTGTCGACGGCGGGTCGGCGCCGCCACGCAACCCATTCATGGCGCCCAACCCGCGCAACAACATCCACGACGACCCCTACATGAGCGACACCTACCGGCTGCCGGGGCCGCTCGGCGACGGCGTCGAGCCCTCGTCGTACTTCCCTCCGGGACACGAGTGCGGCTCGATCACCTTCGACTCGGCCGGGCGAATCGTGACCGTGTGCGTGGGCCTCGATCGTCCCGTCCTGGTCCTGCTCGACCCGCACACGCTCCAGACCCTGGCCGCTATGCCGCTGCCCGCTCGCAACGTGAACCCAGGTAGCAACCCCTTCACCGACTTCTCCGGCGGCGGCTACTTCTACCTCGACCAACACGACCGGGCCGTCGTCCCGACCAACGATCGCCACGTCCTCCTCGTCTCGATCACGAGCGCCCCCGCCTTCCAGGTGGTCGCCGACTACGACCTGAGCGGGACTATTCCGCAGGGCGAGGGGATCGTTTCGGTGCTCCCGGACTGGCACGGCATCCTTTGGTTCGTCACCCGCCAGGGCATGGTGGGGACGATCGACCGCGCCAACGGCGCCGTGAAGACGATGAGGCTCTCCGGCGAGGGAATCTCCAACTCCTTCGCCGTCGATGAGACCGGTGGTGTCTTCATCGTCTCGGACAAGGCGCTTTACCGCTTCGATGCGGGGCCGAACGGAGGGCCGCGGGTGAGCTGGCGGGTCGTCTATCCGAACTCCGGGATCCACAAGCCGGGCCAGAGCGATGCCGGGTCGGGGACGACGCCGACGCTGATGGGGAGTAGCTGGATGGCGATCACCGACAACGCGGACCCCATGGACGTGGTCGTCTACCGCCGGGCGATCAGGCTCAAGGGAAAGAAGCACGGGAAGCGGGCGCACTCGGCGGCCAAGCGAAGGGGAAAGGCGAAGCGAAAGGCGAAGGCCCGGCGCGTTTGCTCGGCGCCGGTCTTCGCGCCAGGTGCGGGCTCGACCGACAACTCGCTGATCGGCACGAATCGATCGCTGGTCGTAGAGAACAACTACGGCTACCGGATCAGTGCGGCCGACCTGAGCGGCGGCGTCACGCAGCCGGGACTCACCCGGATCGACGTGGTCAAGAGGGCGAAGAAGGGCACGAAGGGCAGGCAGCGGAGGCGGCCGGCCAAGTTCCGCTGCCGGACCGCCTGGACGAGCGATGAGCGGGCACCGTCGGTTGTGCCCAAGCTCTCGCTCGCCAACGGGCTGATCTACACCTACACACACCCACCGCGCTCGGACGGCATCGACGCCTGGTACCTCACCACGCTCGACTTCGGGACCGGCCGCACGGTCTACCGCCGCCTCGCGGGCACCGGCTTCGGCTTCAACAACAACTACGCCCCCGTGACGCTCGGGCCGGACGGGACGGCCTATGTGGGCGTCCTCGGGGGCGTGGTTGGATTTGGGTAGACGGCTGGCCATCAAGTCGCCATCGCAAGCAGCGTCACTTCACGGTGATCTCGCCCTCCATGCCGAGGTCTGTCTGTGGCCGTCCACTGGACAGTAGAACTCATACTTCCCGGGCTTCAGGTTCACGCTCAGCGTTCCGCTCTGGCCCGGCGAGACCTCCCCCTCGATCTCCTGGTCCTGCCCGTTCACGTCCTCGATTTCGAGCGAGTGGGCCTGCCTGGCCGGCGTTCTTGAGCGTGAAAGTGACGTTGCCGGACTTGACCGCTGGGGTCCGAGGGGTCGAATTTGTAATCGGCGGCGGTGATGTTGACCGGCCTGCAGCGCCGGCCGCCGCCGCGCCGCCCGCCGTCGACGCCTGGGTCGCCCCGCCTCGCGTCGCTGGTGCTGTTGTCGTCCTGCCTCCACCGCAACCTGTGACCGGCATCGCGACTGCGGCTGCGATCACGAACAGCGCAGCTAAACGTCGCTTGATGCGCATCCACACCTCCACTGCGTCGTAGGGAGGCCGCTGACGGGCCTGCCAAAGCTCCTACGCGCGACGCCGGCAAGGGATTTAGCCCGAGCGCGCTTCAAGGCGGGGAGATGGGCGACTCCTCGGCCGGCTGAGATACCGGCCGAGGCCGCACAGCCAGAGCAGAGCTAGGAGAGCTTGCCGATCTTGAAGATCTTGGTTCCGCAGTCCGGGCACGTGCCCTGAATCGCCGGGCGGCCGTTCTTCATCGTGACCTGCTGCGGGTCCTTGATCTCGACCTTCTTGCGTTCCTTGACGCAGTAGCCCTCAGGCATCGAGGACCTCCTTTCGAGCCGATTCCGCGCGTCACGCTAGAGCACCCAGCGGACGGGCGGGGGTGCACGCCTGCAACTTAGTGGCAAATGCCACTAGTTAGGGCTTCTTCGCGTTATTGGGCGTGGTTGTGGTCGTGGTCGCGCCTGGGGCGCTGGGCGTGACTCCCGGGGCGGCCTTCTTGTTGAGCGCGCCTGCGGCGACCTGCCCCTGCAGCGTCGAGATTCTCGTCGCCGCCTGCGCCTGCTGCTTCTGCAGGTTGGACAGCGACTGCTGGAGCTGGGCGATCGACGCGTTGAGCGCGTTCTGCGTGTCCTTGCTGTTCTTGGTCACCGCCCCCTGCAGCGAATTCACCCTGTTCGTGAGGGCGTCCAGGTCGTTCTTGGTGGCACTGTCCGAGTGTGTGGTGAGCCCGAAGTAGAGGGCCGCCCCGGCGGCGCCGAGCGCGAGCAGGAGGGCGAATCCGCCGAAGTAGGTGAGCCGCGCCTGCTTGCGCTCGATCTCGGCCATCCAGCCCTGCAGGCCCTCGATCCGCTCCTGCAGGTTCGGTTCGGGGGCCTTCGCGCCCTCGGCCCGCTCGGCCGGGTCCGGCTTGGTCCCGCCAGGGGTGACCGTGGCAGGCTGCGTCTCCTTGGTAGCCGGCTCCGCCCCGCTTCCGGCCTCGGCAGCCCCAGTTGATCCGGCGGCGGTGTTTGTGGCCGCCGACTGTGGGTTGGCCGTGGTCGTCTCGCTCGCGGCGCGGGACGCGCGCCCGGGCGCGCTCAACCGCGGCATCCGGATGCGAGGCATGAACCGCCGGTCGTCTGGCATGGCGCAATCCTAGAGGGGGACCGGGTGGAGAGACCCCGCTTGCCGCGGCCGCGTACCATTTTCGCGCTCCGTCCACGACACCGACCTGAATAGGAGAGGCGCAGATGCCCGAAGCAGTCATCGTCGACACCGTCCGCACGCCCATCGGCCGGGCCTTCAAGGGCTCGCTGGCCCAGCTGCGCCCCGACGAGATGGGTGCCTACGTGATCGACCAGCTGCTCGAGCGCAACCAGGATGTGGACCCCGCGGCCGTTGAAGATGTGTTCTGTGGCTGCGGCATGCCGCAGGGGCTGCAGGCCTTCAACATCGCCCGCATCATGGTGCTGCTTTCGGAGAAGCTGCCCGAGACGGTGAACGGCGTGACGATGTCGCGTTACTGCGCTTCGAGCTTGGACTCCATCAGGAACGCGGCGAACGCGGTCCGCGCCGGGCAGGGCGACACCTACATCGCCGCGGGCGTCGAGTGGGTGAGCCGCTACAACGAGCGCACCGAGCCCGCCGGCGCCGCCGACCAGAACCCCAAGCTGCAGGGCAGCGACGGGCAGCCGAACGCCTACATCGAGATGGGGCTCACCGCCGTGAACGTGGCGAAGAAGTACGAGGTGAGCCGCGCCGATATGGACAAGTACGCCCAGCGCTCGCAGGAGCTGGCCGTGAAGTCCCAGGAAGACGGCTTCTTCGATCGCGAGATCGTGCCGGTCAAGCTCCCGGACGGAAACGAGGTCGCGAAGGACGACGGTCCGCGCCCGAGCTCGACCCTCGAGAAGCTCGCCGAGCTGCCCGAGGCATTCGAGGGCGGCGGCGGCGTGACCGCCGGCAACTCCTGCCCGCTCAACGACGGCGCCGCGGCGGTCCTGGTGATGTCCGAGGATCGCGCCAAGGAGCTCGGCCTCGAGCCCCGCGTGAGGCTCGGCGCCGCCGCCACACACGGCAACGAGCCGGAGTACATGGGGGTCGCGCCGATCGGGGCGATCAAGAAGGTCCTCGACCGCGCCGGCATGACGATGAACGATGTCGACGCGGTCGAGCTCAACGAGGCCTTCGCCGCGCAGGTGATCCCGATCATGGCCGAGTGCGACATCCCGCTCCAGAAGCTCAACACCCATGGTGGCGCGATCGCCCTCGGGCATCCCTTCGGCATGACGGGGGCGCGGATCATGGGCACGCTGATCAACGCGATGGAGACCGACGATCATCAGGTCGGACTCGAGACGATGTGCGTCGCCGGCGGTCAGGGCGAAGCGATGATCGTCGAGCGGCTCAGCTAGCCGATCCCGCAGAGCTGAGCTATCGAGGGTCTGCGGGCCAGGCCCGCAGGCCGTCGACCAGCTTCAGCAGGGCAGCTTCGACCTGCACGCGCGCCTCGCGAGGTTGATCGGCGTAGGCGATCAGGAAGGCCGCCTCCGAGAGGGCGGCGACGAAGAGGTGGGCCATCGGCTCGACCGCGATCGGTCGCAGCACGCCGGCATCGACCGCCCCCTGGAGCGCGGCACGGGTCAGCCCGAGGCCGTGGCGGTTATCGATCTCGCGCCACTCCTGCCAGCCGAGGACCGAGGGGGCGTCGGTGAGGGCGATCTGCTTCACCGCCGGCTCGTTGCAGGCGTCGAGAAACGATCGCATGCCCGTGACCATCAGCTCCCACGGGTCGTCCGTCGCCTCCATGCTGGCGCCGATCCGCTCCATCAGCTCCCCCTCGACCCGCTCGAAGGCCGCCCGGAAGAGGTCGCGCTTGTCCTCGAAGTGGTGATACAGCGCCCCGCGGGTGACCTTGGCTCGTCCCACGATCTCCTCGGTCCCCACAGCCGGGTAGCCGCGCTTGGTGAAGAGCTCCAGAGCGGCCTCGATCAGGGCCTCGCGCGTCGCCTGCGCCTCGGCCTCCCGGCGCCCGGCCCGGCGGCTGGTCGGTGCCGTTGACATACAGCCTGCAGGTTAAAGGCACCTCCCGGCCGCATCAGCGCTAATCCTCAAAGAGGGCGTAGCCGTAGGAGCCCCGCTTGTAGGCGAGCTTCGCGATTGCCGTCATCCGCTCGTCGTCGTTCGACTCGACCTGGTCGAAGCGGCTCCCGACCCGGGCCGAGGCGCGCCGGCAGAAGGTGTCGGCGATGAAACGCTCCTGGCCCGAGGGCTCGACTCCTTGGTCCTCGAAGATGTCGGTTACCCGCGAGAGGACCGCGATCTGACCGAAGATGTCCGCGATGTTGTCGGCGAGCCGCTTCTGCTGGAGCTGCCGGGCGATGATGTCCTTGCGGTGCTCCCGCAGCAGCTTCTCGGTGGCATCGGCGAGTCGCTTCACCTGGTCGGAGACCGAATCCGCGTGCTCGGAGAGCTCCTCGTGCGCCTTGCTGATCCTGGCCGGGCGCACCTCGCGCTGGATCCGGTCCGAGGCGTAGTCGATCAGCACGCCGATCGACCCGATCGGGTCGCTGAGCTCGATCTCGGAGAGGCCCTCGAGCTTCTCGCTCACCGGCT
This sequence comes from uncultured Solirubrobacterales bacterium, assembly GCA_963728755.1. GTDB lineage: Bacteria > Actinomycetota > Thermoleophilia > Solirubrobacterales > 70-9 > DASUPK01. The sequence continues at coordinate 197,472 of CAVSLI010000009.1, forward strand.
TGAAGCCCCCGAGGGCGATGAATGCCCGCATGACGTCGTTCGCGCCCTCGAAGATCGGATAGATGCGCGTGTCGCGAAGGACCTTCTCGTAGGGGCGGTCTCGCATGTACCCCTCGCCCCCAGCGAGCTGGAGCGCACGGTTGGCGGCATACCAGAGGAACTCGGTCCCCGAGACCTTGCAGATCGCCGACTCGAGCGAGTAGTCGGGCACGCCCGCGTCGACCAGCCCGCAGGTCAGGTAGGTCATCGACTCCAGCCCGAAGAGGTACGAAACCATCCAGCCGATCTTGTCCTGGACGAGCTCGAAGTCGGCCAGCGGCTGCCCGAACTGACGGCGCTCCTTGACGTGCTCGATCGCCAGGTCCAGCAGCTTCTTCGCACCGCCGACCGAGCCCGTGCCGAGGCCGATGCGGCCGTTGTTCAGGACCTGCATCGCCACCCGGAACCCCTCGCCCGGCTCGCCGAGAACGTTCTCGGGAGGCACCCGGACATCCTTGAAGTGGAGCCGCCGCAGGTCGTTCGCCCGCAACCCCATCGTGTCGTAGCGCTCGCCGATCTCGAGGCCGTCCATGCCCTTCTCGAGCAGCAGCGCGATGTGCTTGTCCTCGCCGCCCACCTCGGCGCGGGCGAAGGTCGTGATCACGTCGGCCCTGGAGCCGTTGCCGATGTAGCGCTTCTCGCCGTTCAGCACCCAGGACCCGTCGGGCTGCTCAACGGCGCGCGATCGAAGGTGGTAGGCGTCCGAGCCCGCTTCCGGCTCGGTGAGCGCGAAGGCGGCGAGCTTGCGGCCGGTGGCGAGGTCGGGGAGGAAACGCTCCTTCTGCTCGTCGGTGCCGAACAGCGAGATGCCCTTGAAGCCGATGGACTGGTGGACGCCCAGGACGATCGCGAGGGTGGCGTCGATCTGCCCGACCGTCTCGAAGACCCGTGCGTAGCCGGTCTGAGACAGGCCCTGCCCTCCGTACTTCTGATCGACGTAGAGGCCCAGCGCCCCGATTTCGCCGAGGTCGCGGAGGACCTGTTCCGGAATCCAGCGCTCCTCCTCGGCCTGCCTCGGGTCGTAGTGCTCGGCGCAGTACTCGCGGATCCGGGCGTTCAGCTCCCTGATCCGGTCCTGCTCCTCCCGGTCCGCGCTCGGCCAGGGAAAGACGAGCTCCTCGTGGATCTCGCCGAGGAACAGCGATTTGGCGAACGAGGAGACGCCCTCCTCCGCCTCCGCCTTCCGCGGGATCGCTTCGCGGACCGCCACGCTGTGAGACTACCCAGCCGTGCGCCGTTCTCTGCTCATCGCTCTGCTCCTCGCGGCCGCGCCGGCCGGGTGTGGCGGCTCGGATCACACGACGGTCCCTCCCGAGGCGATGCTGGACTCCGCGGCAGCCCACCCGATCGCAAGTGCAGATGCGGAGGCCGACGCCCGTCTACGCGTCGAGGGTGTGGCACGGCTTTCGGGTCCGGTCCAACTGCGCCTCGACGGGCCATACCGAAGCGGCGGCGGCAGCCGGATACCCAGCTTCGACTGGCGGGTCTCGGCGAGCGCCCTCGGCTTTCCCGTCGGCGGGCGCCTGATCTCGACCGGCGACAACGTCTACCTGAGCATCTACGGAAACGAGTACGAGGTTGGGACCGAGGCCGTGGCAGCCACGAACGCCATGCTGAGCGAGATCGGAGGGCTGCACCTCCGGGTTCGCCGGTGGCTGGGGCCGGCACGTGTGACAGGGCAGGGCAGCGCCGGGGGCGTCGACTGCGAGCGGATCGCCGCGCCGCTTCGGGGCGAGGTGGTGGGGCGGGACCTGGCGCCCCTGGCCGAAGAGCTCGGGGTGGACGCGCCGAGCGTCTCGGGTAGGGCTGTCCTCTGCGTCGGCTTCGATGATCGGGTTTTTCACGAGATTCAGCTCAACGCCGTCCTCGGGCTCTCAACTGCCGACGCGGCGAGACTCGGCGGCGCCACCGCTGTGCATCTCGAGACCGATCTGGTCCTCAGCGATGTGGGGCAGTCAGAGCGGATCGCCGCGCCGGGCGGCTCGTTCCGCCCGATCCGCGATCTGTTTCTCACGCTGAACGATCTTGCAGGGTGACGGCGGTTCCGCACCCGCGCGAGCGGAATGCGCTTAGGCTGCGCGCATGGAATCTGGAGGGAGAACACCGGAGGAGCGCCGCGCTGCCGCCAAGGCACGAGCGCAATCCCGGCGCGGCGAGCCGCCGGCCACCGGCGACGAGGACCTGCTCGAGGGCGCTGGACCGAGCGAGCCCGAGGGAGCGATGGAACGCCACTATGGTGGCGGCGACGTCTACCTGCGGCGCAGGCTGATCGCGCTCGGCGCGGTGATCGTCGTGATCGTGCTGATCTTCCTGCTCGTCGGCGGCTGCTAGGCGCCCGCGTCGACTTCTGGCCACCGATGGCTTCGCCTCGCGGGCGTAATGCCCGCGCTATCCCTGACTATGATGGAAGCGTGGCTTCCGAGCGCGAGGAACGCCTGGCACGTAACGAAGCCATGTTCCGCGAGGCAAACGAGCGGGCGAAGGAGTGGGAGGAGCGCCATCGGCTGGACAGCGAGGTCGAGCTGTACTTCTGCGAGTGCGCGAATGCCGGATGCCTCGAGAAGGTCAGTCTGAGCAAGGCGGACTACGAGCGGATCCGCTCGGACTCGGACCGTTTCGTGATCGTTCCCGGTCATGAGCTGCCGGAGGTGGAGACGGTGATCGAACGGAATCAGGGTTGGGCGATCATCGAAAAGGCGCCCGAGGTGAGCGACATCGTGGAGGCGCGTGACCCGCGTCGTGCCGATTGAGCCTGACGCGGTTCTCACGCGATCTACATCAACCGCTCTGCCTGATCCACTATCAGCCGCGACAGCGCCAGTGAGGAGGTAGCCGCCGGGGAGGGCGCGTTGCGGACGTGCAGCGCCCGCTCGGTCCCGTGCACGACGAAGTCGTCGACCAGGCGGCCGTCGCGGCCGAGGGCCTGCGCCCGGATGCCAGAAGGGCCGGGGAGGACGTCGGCGACGTCGAGCTGGGGGAGGAAGCGGCGCAGGTCGCGGACGAATGCCCGCTTGCTGGCCGCATGGCCGAGCTCGGTCAGCCCAGTCCGCCAGAACCGGCCGACGAGCCGCCAGGTCCCGGGCCAGCTGAGATTGTCGGCGAGGTCACGCGGGCGGACGCGGGCGACCCTGTAGGCGTCGCGGGCGCCCACCATCAGCGCGGATGGGCCGAGCAGGACCTCGCCGTCGATCCCCCTGGTCAGGTGCCCGCCCAGGAACGGGAGCTCAGGGTCGGGAACGGGATAGATGCTGGCGCGGACCAGGTCGCGGCGCGCGGGGCGCAGCCGCAGGTAGGCGCCTCGGAAGGGAACGATTCGCGGCTCGGCCGGCGCGCCCGCCGCCCTAGCGAGGCGGTCGCTCCAGGCCCCTGCGCAGCTGATCACGAAGCCGGCCTCGATGGTCCCCTTCCCGTGGCGGACCGCGATCCCTTCGCTGCGGGGGGCGAGGCCCTGGACCGGGCAGCCGGTCAACACCGCGCCGCCGGCCTCCTTGACCTCGGTGGCGAAGCAGCGCGTCACCCGCGCGAAGTCCACGACGCCCGTTGCGGGGGAATGAAGGGCGGCGATTCCGCGGGCGTGCGGCTCGATCAGCGCGATCTCGTCGCCATCGACCCGCCTCAGGCCGGGGACCTCGTTCGCGCGCCCGCGTCGCTCGAGCTCGTCCAGCCGGGGCAGCTCCGATGCCTCGGTCGCGATGAGCAGCTTGCCGCTCCGCCTCGCCTCGAGGCCGTGCTCGTCGCAGTAGGCGTAGAGCAGGCGGGCGCCCTCGACGCAGAGGCGCGCCTTCAGCGATCCCGGGAGGTAGTAGATCCCGGCGTGGATCACCCCGCTCGAATGCGAGGTCTGGTGCGCGGCGAGCCGATCCTCGCGTTCCAGCACGCAGAGCGAGGAGTCCGGGTGACGGGCGAGCACCTCCCTCGCCACCGCGAGCCCGAGGATGCCGCCGCCGATCACGACGATGTCGCTGGTCCGCGGAGGTCCGGCCATGGGGGCGAGACTACGGCGGCACTAGGATCGCGAGCGTGGCCCTCCCGCTGAAGCCCCCGATCAAGCCGCAGCTCGCGCTCTCGCGCAAGGTGCTCCCGGAGGGGGAGGACTGGGTGTACGAGCCGAAGTACGACGGCTTCCGGGCGATTGCCTTCGTCGACGGCGACGACGTCTACCTGCAGTCGCGTGGCGGCAAGCCGCTGCGGCGCTACTTCCCGGAGGTCGAGTACCCGGAGGGCCGCTACGTGCTCGACGGCGAGCTGGTCATCCTGGATGACGACGGCCGCGAGCAGTTCGACGCGCTGCAGAACCGGCTTCACCCAGCCGAATCGCGGGTTCGGATGCTGGCCGAGCAGACCCCCGCCCTGTTCCGGGCATTCGACCTGCTCGCCGCAGACCGCCGCAAGCTCTTGGGCAAGCCGTTCGCCGAGCGCCGCGCTGCGCTCGAGAAGCTGATCGCGGACGCGCCGGGCCGGAAGAAGACCGCGTCGGGGTCGGTCGAGCTCACGCCGCTTTACAGGAACCCGAAGAGCGCCGAGCCATTGTTGCTGAGCGGTGAGGGAGTGATCGCCAAGGAGCTCGACGCGACCTACAAGCCCGGCGAGCGGAAGGGCATGGTCAAGGTGAAGCGGGTACGGACGATCGATTGCGTCGTGATGGGCTGGAGGCCGGGCAAGCACGAGGGGACCGTGGGCTCGCTGATCCTCGGCCTCTACGACGACGGCGAGCTGCGGCCGATCGGCCACACCAGCGGCCTCAAGGCGAAGGAGAAGAAGGAGCTGGTCAGGACACTCGCCGAGTACGAGACCGGCGAGAAGGGCTCAGGCGACCCGAGCCGTTGGGACGCCGACCGCGAGCTCGAGTGGTTCGAGCTGCGCCCCGAGCTCGTCGTGGAGGTCACCTACGACCACACGAGCGGGGGCCGCATCCGGCACGGCTCGAAGATCGTTCGCTGGCGCGACGACAAGCCGCCCAAGGAGTGCAAGATCGACCAGCTGGTCTAGGCATGCGTCCACTCATCGGCCCGGTCGGGGCCACCCCATCAGCTATGGCGAGAGCGAGAGCTGCTCGACATTCGGCGGGATGAAGACCATCTGACCCTCGCGCACGTCCCGTTCCTCCTCGCCCACCTTCATCCGGAGCCCTTCTTAGCACGGCTCGGTTGGACCCGCTTCGGCTCGCCGCGCTGTTTCGCGAAGTGCGGCGGCCACGGGGCGTCGCCGAGGCCGCCTTCCTCGTCGCGGCGGGCGAGGTCGAGCAGCTGGTCGAGCGAGCCGGCGTGCTCGTCGATGTCCGCCGCGGGATCGCCCTTCTTTCCCACGCGTTTGGGCACGGTGTCGAGCCGCAGGTCCGCGGGCTCGACGTCCGGGACCTCGCTCCACTCGACCGGACAGCAGACCCGCGCATCCGGCACCGGCCTGACGGAGTAGCCAGACGCGATCGTCCGATCCCGCGCGTTTTGGTTGTAGTCCACGAAGACCCCGTGGCGCTCCTCCTTCCACCATTTGCTGGTGGCGTTCCGCGGGAGGCGTCGCTCGACCTCGCGTGCGAGGGCGAGCGCCCCTCGGCGCACCTCGATGTAGTCCCAGCGGCGCTGGATCCGCACGTTGACGTGGATGCCGCGGGAGCCGGAGGTCTTCGGATAGCCGACGAGCCCGTGTTCCTCGAGCACGTCCCTGACGCACATCGCCACCTTCCGGACCGTGTTCCAGCGCACCCCGGGCATCGGGTCGAGGTCGACGCGGAGCTCGTCGGGGTGGTCGAGGTCGTCGCGCCTGACCGGATGGGGGTTGAAGTCAATCACCCCGAGATTGACCGCCCAGACCAGATGCGCGGCGTCGTTGGCCACCAGCTCCGTCGCGCTCCGGCCGCTGGGGAAGATGAACGTCGCCGTCTGCAGCCAGTCCGGCGCGCCCTTCGGAACCCGCTTCTGGAAGAAGAACTCGCCGCCGATCCCATCGACGAACCGCTTCATCGTCCCGGGCCGCTCGCGCAGCTGGTTGACCGCCGCCTCCTCGACAGCGATGTAGTACTCGGCGAGGTCGAGCTTGGTGAAGCGGGGCTTCGGGAAGAAGACCTTGTCCGGGTTCGAGAGCTTCGCCTCGCGGCCCGCGACCTCGATCGTCGTGTGGTTCGCCTTCGCCAACGTTGTCGACATCTTCGCTGCTACACGACTCCGGAAAAGGAGCCGATTCATCGGCGCTGATTGAATCCGAGCATCGAAACTCTCGGGACGCTCACCTACGAGGTGACCGGACGCATCGCCCGGATCACCCTGAACCGCCCGGAGCGCGGCAACGGCATCACGCTGGAGATGCCGCGCGAGCTGGCCGACTGCGTCGAGCGGGCAAACCTCGATCCCGAGGTCCACGTGATCGCCCTCGCCGGCAACGGCTCCGGATTCTGCGGCGGCTACGACCTGGTCGCCTCGGCCGAGGGCGACATGGAGGGGGTGGCGAGCCCCGATGCGCCCGAGGGATCTGCCCTCGACCCGACGGTCCAGGCGCGCAACCACGACCCCGAGGCGAACTGGGACCCGGTCGTCGACTACCAGATGATGAGCCGCAACCTGCGCGGCTTCATGAGTCTCTTCCACTCCGACAAGCCGACCCTCACCAAGGTGCACGGCTACTGCGTCGCGGGCGGGACGGACATGGCGCTCTGCTCCGATTTGATCGTGGCCGAGGACCGGGCCAAGATCGGCTATCCGCCCGCCCGCGTCTGGGGAGTGCCGACCAGCGCACTCTGGGCGTTCCGGATCGGCGCCACCCGCGCCAAGCGGCTGCTGCTCACCGGCGACTCGATCGACGGCGCTACCGCGGTCGAGTGGGGCCTCGCAGCGGAGGCCGCACCCGGCGCCGAGCTCGACGAGCGCTTCGAGGCGCTTCTCGAGCGCATCTCCCGGGTACCGATCAACCAGCTCGTCATGCACAAGCTGCTCATCAACCAGGCCGTCTACGCGCAGGGCCTCCAGGCGACACAGGAGCTCGGCGTCTTCTTCGACGGCATCGCTCGACACACGCCCGAGGGATTCGCCTTCCAGCGCCGGGCCGCCGAGGCCGGCTTCAAGGAGGCGGTCCGCGAGCGTGACGAGCCGTTCGGCGATCTGGGCCGCAGCTGATGGCCGAGCGCTACGACGCCGTCGTCATCGGCGCCGGGGTGGCCGGCGAGGTGTGCGCCGAGGACCTTGCCGCCGGGGGAATGAAGGTGGCCACCTGCGAGCGGGAGCTGGTCGCCGGCGAGTGCGGCTACTGGGCGTGCGTCCCCTCGAAGACGCTGCTGCGGCCGGGCGAGGTGCTCTCGGAGGCAAGGCAGGCTCCGGGTGCGCGCGAAGCGATCTCCGGGCCGATCAACGTGCGGGAGGCCCTGGCTTGGCGGAACTTCCAGGTCTCCGACTGGGACGACTCCCACTCGGCCGAGAAACTGACCGACAACGGCGTCGAGTTGCGACGGGGAGATGCCCGGATCTCCGGGCCCGGCCGGGTCGAGATGGACGGCGACGTGCTCGAGACCGAGAGGCTGATCATCGCGACCGGGTCCGACCCGGCCGTCCCGCCGATCGACGGGCTGCGCGAGCTCGACGGCGTCTGGACGAACCGCGAAGCCACGTCGCTCACCGAAATCCCTCAGCGCCTGATCGTCCTCGGCGGCGGGCCGGTCGGCGTGGAGCTCGGCCAGGCCCTCTCGCGCCTGGGCGCGTCCGTGGCGATCGCCGAGGGAGAGGACCGCCCGCTGCCGAACGAGGCGCCGGCCCTGGGCGATGCTCTGTCCGAGGCCCTGAGCGCGGAGGGGATCGAGCTGCGACTCGGGGTCAAGGCGAGCTCGGCGGAGCGGCGCGGGGAGGGCTACTCGCTGTCCTTCGAGGATGGCTCGGAGCTTCGCGGACACGAGCTGCTGGTTGCGACCGGGCGCCGGCCCCGGGTCCACGGCTTCGGTCTCGATGCTGCCGGAATCGATCCGGACGGCGCCTCCAAGGGGATCGAGGTCGACGAGCGCATGCGCGCGGGGGAGGGCGTCTGGGCGATCGGCGACGTCACGGGGATCTGGCCGTTCACGCACGTCGGCAAGTACCAGGGCCGAGTCGCGGCTGCGGACATTCTCGGCCGCGAGGTCACCGCGGACTATCGCGCCGTTCCCCGGGTGGTCTTCACCGACCCGCAGGTCGCCGCGGTCGGCGAACAGGACGGCCCGGCCTCGGGCACCGCGCAGCTCGAGTCGATCTCCCGCGCCTCGACCTACTCCCGTGAGTACGACAAGCACCCGGGCTTCCTCACCGTCATCTCGGATGGCGAGAAGCTGATCGGCGCCCATGCCGTCGGGCCGGAGGCGGGGGAGTGGCTACAGCAGGCGACACTGGCGATCAAGGCCGAGGTGCCGGTCGAGGTGATGCGACAGACGATCCAGCCCTACCCGACCTTCTCCGAGGCCTTCTTCTACGCGCTCAAGGATCTCTAGGGGCCCGGCCGCCGGGGCGCTGCAGGTACGCTGCCGCGGCGATGAACCCCGAGATCACCGCCGAGAACGTCAAGCGGTGGCTGCCTGGGACCTTCCCAGGCGACATGGCGATCGAGCCGGTGGAGATCACCGAAGAGGTGGCGACCGGCCGCCTGATCGTCGATAGGCGCCACCTCCACCCGGGCGGCTTCGTCCACGGAGGGGTCTGGACCGCCTTCGGCGACTCGGTCGCAGCGTGGGCCACCTTCCGGAATCTGCCCCCGAGCCACGACTTCACGACGATCGAGTTGAAGCTGAACGTCTTCGCCGCCGGCGTCCCCGGGGACGAGATGATCTGCGAGGCCCGGCCCCTGCATATCGGCAGGAGTACCGCGGTGATCGAGGCGAAGATCCGCAAGGAGCCTCATCGAACGGGTTCCTCCTCGCTTCGCTCGGAGGGCCCTCGCATCTGCGCCAACCTGATCGTCACCCAGTTCGTGCTGCCCGGCCGAGACCCGCGCGCCGAGCGGCCAGCGCCGGGCGACTACCCGCCCGGCGACTGAGGGAGCCCCAGCCCGCCTCCTCGGCCGCCGCTTGCGCCCCGATCTGATGGCGAAGCCGTGAACAGTTACGGCACCCGGTGAATCTCAAAGAGGTTGGTCCCGACGCCCTGCGCCGGCAGCCCGGCCGTGATCGCCACCAGTTCGCCTGACTCCGCGATGCCCTGCTCGCGGGCGAGCGTCGCGCAGTCATCGAGCAGCTTGCGGATGCTGGTCCAGTCCTCGGCCTGGGTCGAGCTGATCCCGAAGAGCAGGTTCATCCGGCGGACCGTCTCGAGCCGCTGCGAGACGGCGAGGACCGGCACCTTCGGCCGGTGGGCCGAGATCAGCCGAGCGGTTCGGCCGGACGACGTGGGGCAGATGATGGCCTTCAGGCCGAGCCGGTAGCAGGCCGCGACCGCCACCTGGGCGACCGTCTCAGCGACATCGTGCTCGTGCTCCTCGACCCGGGTAAAGACCAGCTCGCCGTACTTCAGGTGCGGCTCGGTGACCCGCGCGATCCGATCCATCACCCGAACCGCCTCGACCGGGTGGTCGCCGATCGCCGTCTCCTCGGAGAGCATCACGGCATCGGTGCCGTCGTAGATCGCGTTCGCCACGTCAGTCACTTCGGCGCGGGTGGGGCGCGAGGCGCGCACCATCGTCGCCAGCATCTGCGTGGCGGTGATGGCCGGCTTCGAGGCGCGGCCGGCGAGCGCGATCAGCCGCTTCTGAGCGCCCGGGACCTCCTCGATCGGCAGCTCGACGCCGAGGTCGCCGCGGGCGATCATGATCCCGCTGCCCGCCTCCTCGATGATCTCGGGCGCGCGCTCGGCCGCCTGGGGCTTCTCGATCTTGGCGATCAGGGGGATGTCGCCCCCGCGCTCTCTCAGGTGGGCCTCGACCTTCTCCAGGTCGGCTGGCCGGCGAACGAACGAGACCGCGAGCAGGTCCACGCCGTTGTCGCAGGCGAAGTCGATCCAGGGCTGATCCGAGACTCGGGTATCCGGGAGGTCGGCGTCCGCGCCCGGCAGGTTCACACCCTGGTGTGAGCTGACCGCGCCGCCCGCCTCGATCTCGCAGATGACCTCGTTGCCCGAAACCGAAACGACCCGCATGCGAACCCTGCCATCCGCGAGAAAGACCGGATCGCCCTCGTGAACCGCCTTCGCGAATCCGTCCCACTGCACGGTGAGCAGCTCGGGGTTGCCCGGCGTTCCGTTCGTCTCACCCCGCATCCGCACCGTCGAGCCGGAATGGAGGACGGCGACGTCCCCCTCCAGGTCGCCGAGCCGCAGCTTCGGTCCCGGCAGGTCGCCCATGATTCCGACCTCCCGGCCAGCCTCCGCACTCGTCTGTCTGATTCGGCGCACCGTCTCGGCGTGCTCGTCGGGCGTGCCGTGCGCGAAGTTCAGGCGAAAGACATCGACCCCGGCCTCGAACAGCTGACGGAGCACCTCCGGGTCCCGGCTGGCGGGGCCGACGGTCGCGACGATCTTGGTGCGGCGGGCGGTATGCGAGGGTGCGCCACCAGGCGCAACCCGTCTTGGGTTGGATGATGCCATCAGGACTGCCCCGAAGTGCGGGTCCGAGGAACCGGTCCTGGCGCGGTTCGGATCGAGGAGGTGACCGGGCCCGTGGGCGCCTCGTCAGGAGGCGGCGGCCTCTCCTCGAGCTGCTCGATCGCCGGGACGCGCCAGACGACGCTCGCCAGCACCAGCCCGGCGGCCGCCGAGAGCAACGCCAGGAAGAGCTGGCCGCCGCCCATCGGCGTGAGGTCGAAGAAGTCGCGGACCACCGGCACGGCCAGGGCCAGCGCATAGAGCGCGCCGAGCGCCGCCACCAGGGCGAGCATGTAGCTCTGGATCGCGATGTGCTCACGGCCCGGACCGCGCTCGAGCAGCAGGATGAAGCAGAGCCCGAGCACGACCAGCGTCGTCGTCGCGGCGGTCCGGCCAGCCTCCAGCGAGCCGCCGAAGACCGTGTCGACCAGGAAGAAGCTCGCCAGCGAGGCGGCGGCGATCGCCAGTCCGGCCGGCACCGCGAACGCGGCGAGCGCGCGCAGCAGCCGACCCCTGTAGAGCGGCCCGTCGCTGGGCGCGAGGGCGAGGACGAACGACGGGATCCCGATGGTGAGGAAGGCCGCCAGGGTGAGCTGCCGGGGCAGGAAGGGGAACGCCCAGCCCGGTATGGCGACCACCAGGATCAGGGCCGCCGCATAGACGGTCTTGGTGACGTAGAGCCGGCCGAGCCTGTGGATGTTGCGCGCGATCCGCCGCCCCTCGGAGACCGCCCGCGGCAGACGCGAGAACTGGTCCTTGAGCAGGACGATGTCGGCGATCCCCTTGGTGATCTGGCTGCCCGATCCCATCGCAACCGCCATCCGCGCCCGCTTCAGGGCGGGCACGTCGTTGACGCCATCGCCGATCATCGCCACGAAGCGGCCGCGCTCCGCGAGGGCGGAGACCAGCGCCTTCTTCTGCTCCGGGCGGATCCGGCAGAAGATCGTGTTCTCCTCAGCGACCCGGCCGAGCTCCGCCCGGTCCTCCGGTAGCTCGTCACCGGTCACCACCCCGGCGCCGGTCGGGACGCCCACGGCCGAGGCGACCGCGGTCACCGTCTGCGGAGCGTCGCCCGAGATCAGCTTCAGATCCATCTCCTGCTCGCGCATGTAGGCGATCGTCTCCTGGGCGTCGGGACGCAGCGTCTCCTCGAGCACGACCAGCGCTAGGGGCGTGACCGCCGGCGGCGGGTCCGAGTAAGGGTTGTCCGGCAGCCCGCCCGACGCGCGTCCAAAGGCGACGACCCGGCGGCCGCTCTTCGTGTGCTCCTGCAGGCCGCGCTGCAGCGGCACCGGCAGGGAGAGCGAGCCGCGTGCCATCAGCACGTCCGGGGCGCCGAGGACGTAGGTCTCGCCGCGGCCCAGAGTGAGGCCGCTCCACTTCCACTCCGAGGAGAAAGGCACCTCGGCGCGCACCCGCTCACCCGTCCCGCGATAGGTCTCGGCGATCGCCTCGAGCGTCCTGTTCCGTTCGCCGGAGCTGGCAGCGAAGCGGGCCAAGGCTTGCTGGGCAGCGCTCGCCTCCGAGGGATCCGCGACATCGACCGAGACCAGCTCGAGCTCGCCCGTCGTCAGCGTCCCGGTCTTGTCCACGCAGATCGTGTCGACCGCGGCGAGCGCCTCAGGCGCGCTCATCTGCTGGACCAGCGTGTCCATCCTTGCGAGCCGGACCGCGGCGACGGCGAGCGTCACGCTCATCAACAGCACCAGCCCTTCGGGGATGAGGGTGATCAGGCCGGCCGTGGCGGTCTGTGCGGCGTCGTGCAGCGGCGTGTTCCGAGCCTGCAGGGCGAAGATCAGGACGATGGCCAGCGGGATCATCAGCCAGGTGCTCGCCTTCAGCACCAGGTTCACTTCGTCCTGGAGCGGCGAGGGCGGGTGACGGAAGGTGCGGGCCTCGCCGGCGACCTTCTCCGCGTAGCTGTCCTCGCGGACAGCGTCCACCTCGTAGTAGCCCGAGCCGGTGATGCAGAAGGAGCCCGACAGCACTCGATCCCCAGTGCGCTTCCGCACCCCATCCGACTCGCCGGTGAGCATCGACTCGTCCAGCGTCAGGCCCCGGCTCTCGGCCACCTCACCGTCGGCGACGAGCTGATCACCGGGCTCGACCCGGGTCCAGTCGCCCGGTACGACCTCGTCGGCGCGCAACTCGACCAGCTCGCCGTCGCGCACCACCTTGGCCTTCGGCGCCACCAGGAGCGCGAGGTTGTCGAGCGTCTCCTTCGCCTTGATCTCCTGGCGGATCCCGATGTAGCTGTTGATCACCGCGATGAAGCCGAACAGCGCGTCGGCGAAGAGGCCGAGCGCCAGCATGATCACGAAGAAGACCCCGATGATCAGGTTGAAGAAGGTGAAGACGTTGCCGGCGACGATGCTCGCCACTGAGCGGCTCGAGCGGTCCTCGACCGGCCCGAGCTGGCGCAGCCGCTTCGCCGCCTCCGTGCTCGACAGCCCACCCGGATGACGCTGCTCGCTCATCGAGGCATTGTTAGCGAAGCGAGGCGTCAGCCCAGAACCACTCTTCGAATGAGCGAAGGCCGCGACGCCGGAGCTTGCGCCGCCCGAAGTACGCGAGCTCCTCGCCGCCGCCCACCCCCGCGGCGCTTCGCGCGGCTACGCCGGGCAATCCCGCCTGGCGAGCCCGCAGACCGACGGGCTGGCAGCGCCGCCATGGGACCATCCGCCGGCGGCTGTCGAGGGGATAGGTCCGGGGCAGCCCCGCGTCGCGGCAGCCGGCTTCGGTGATCACGTTCAGATAGCGGTCCTCCGGGACGGACGTCCGGACGAGCACCGGGCCGTTCCCGGGCAGAAGGTCCTCCGGCCCGTATGGCTGCCCGGCGAGCTTGCGGTAGACGTTCGCGCGGGCCACCTCGATCGAGCGGCAGAGGTAGATGACCGGGAAGGACTCGGGCGGGTTCCAGCGGCCCCCGCGCTCGGCGGCGAACCGGCCGTCGAGCGGGTCGTCCCAGCCCGGGTCGGCCACCCGCAGGTACGCCCCACCCCGCCTGATCGTTCTCACCTCAGACCGTCGGAGCCCAGTCGAACGAGCGCCGGATCAGGGTGAGCAGCTCGTCCTCCCGCCCACGCTCGATCATCTCGAGCATCGAGAGCCCGCCGTAGGCATCCGCTGGGCGCCGCGCGATGCCCGGGATCCGCTCCGCCTTGAGCTGATGCCCGAGCAGGTCGCCGATTGCGGCCACTGTGGTGACCCTCGCCATCCGGTTCGAGGGGACACCGCGCTCCCGCCACTGCCCGACAGCCTGTCGGCTGACGCCGAACAGCCCGCCGAGCTCGGTCTCGGTGAGCTCGAACGTCTCAACGATCGGGTCCAGCAGGGTGGGCGTCAGGACCGGGCTCATCGGGTGGGTTCATCTTAGCGCAAGCATTTCGCAAGGTCTGGACCGAGAGCGCTTCTCGGGTAGGGTGGGCAGATGGGCTTGAAGCTTGGACTCAACCTCGGCTACTGGGGGATCGGCCCCCAGGGCGAGGAGGCGACGGAAATCGTGCTCGCCGCCGAGCGCTTCGGCTTCGACTCCGTCTGGGCGGCGGAGTCCTACGGCTCCGACGCGGTCAGTGTCCTCGCCTACCTCGCGGCGAAGACAGAGACCATCCAACTCGGTGCCGCGATCCTGCAGGTCCCCGCACGTCAGCCCGCCGCCGCGGCGATGGCCGGCGTCACCATCGACGCCCTCTCCGGCGGGCGCTTCATCTTCGGCTTCGGTCCCTCGGGACCGCAGGTCTCGGAGGGCTGGTACGGCGTCCCCTACGAGAAGCCCTGGGGCCGGACCCGCGAGTACGTCGAGATCGTCAAGCAGATCGTCGCCCGCGAGGGTCGGCTCGAGTACGTGGGCGAGCACTTCAGGCTCCCTCTGGAGGAGGGCGAGGGCGTCACCGGCCAGGGCAAGGCGCTGAAGCTGAACATCCACCCGATCCGCAGCGAGATCCCGGTGTACCTCGGGGCGATCGGCCGCAAGTCCGTCGAGCTCGCCGCCGAGATCGCCGACGGCTGGATCCCGATCTTCTTCTCTGTCGACAAGTGGCAGGAGGCCTGGGGCGAGCACATCGAGGCGGGCCTCGCCAAGGGCGGCCGCCGGCGCGAGGACTTCCAGGTCTCTCCCTCCGTCCAGGTCGCGATCGACGGCGACCTCGATGCGGCCCGCGGCCTGGTCAAGGCGGGACTGCTCCTCTACCTGGGCGGCATGGGCTCGAAGAAGACGAACTTCTACGCCGACCTCACCAGGCGCTTCGGCTTCGCCGAGGTGGCCGACGAGGTGCAGACGCTCTACCTCGATGGCAAGCGCGAGGAGGCCTACGCGGCGATCCCCGACGAGCTGGTCGACGCCACGGCGATGATCGGCACCGAGGACCAGGTCGCCGAGCGCGTGAAGCGCTTCGCCGACGCCGGCGTCGACCGCATGATCGTCTCGCCGATGCACGGCAACGCCGGGGAGAACCTCGCCACACTCGAGAAGCTCGCCGACATGGTCGGCGCGGGCGCAGCCGCCTGAAGTGGGGGAGGCAGAGGAGAGGCTCGACGTCGAGGAGGCGGTCTCTCGCCTCAACGATGCACTCGAGCTGCAGTACCGCTCAGCACACCAGTACACGCTGAGCTCGGGCAGCCTGTTCGGCTTCGAGTTTCAGTCACTTGGAGATCGGCTTTGGGATTACGCCAAGGCGGAGCTGGCAGACGCACGAAAGCTGGTCGAGAAGATCGTCGCTCTTGGCGGCTCGCCGACCACTGACGTGGCCGCGCTCGAGTGGAGCGGTGAGCCGGACGCTGCGGTCGACCGCTTGATCGAGACCGAGTCCGAGGCCGTCGAGACCCTTCAGCGGGCGATTGAGCCCACAGGGCGCGAGGGGCGCTCGGAGGCACTCGAGCACATGCTCGAGCACGTGATCATGCGCAAGCAGGACCAGATCGACTTTTTGGTGCGCGCCCGGCGTCGCGGCTGACGGCCGGCGTGGCGGACGACGTCGACGTCGTACTCGAGCAGTTCGCCGCGACCAACGCGCGCGATTTCGAGCGGGCCATGGGCCTCTACGCGGACGACGTCAGGCTGATCGTCTCTCCGGAGAGCGGGCCGAACCCCGGGATCTATGAGGGGAAGGCAGCGGTGGGCGAGTGGTTCGGCGACTGGTTTCGCACGTTCGACCGGGATTACCGCTTCGAGGTGAACGAGGCCCGTGAGCTCGCCGACGGGCCCATCTTCCTGTACGCCACGCACGGAGGCAGCGGTCGCATCAGCGGAGCGGAGGTCCAGGGTGAGAACGCTTACCTCTACCTCGTGGACGATGGGGAGATCACCCAGGTCGGGTTCTTCGTGAGCAGGGACGAGGCGCTGGAGGCGGCCTCGCTGCCGGAGTGGTCCGATCCCGAAACCGACTAGATTGCCGCCCCTGAATCCCCGCCGCGGGGGATGAATCGTCCGGATGAAGATCGGAGTCCCAAAGGAGACCGCCCAGGGAGAGCGCCGCGTGGCGCTGGTCCCTGACGTGGTCAAGGCGCTCACCGCCAAGGAGATCGAGGTCGCCGTCGAGCCCGGCGCGGGCGAGGGCGCCTCGCATCCCGATTCCGAGTACACGGACGCCGGGGCGAAGGTGGGCGAGGACGCCTGGGGCGCGGACGTCGTGCTCAAGGTGACGCCCCCGACCGAGGAAGGAAATCGGGCGGCTGAAGCAGGGCCAGGTCCTGATCGGCTTCCTCGAGCCGCTCACCAACCCGGCGCTGGCCGAGTCCCTCGCCGATGCGGGCGTGACCAGCCTCGCAATGGAGGCGATCCCGCGGATCACCCGCGCGCAGTCGATGGACGCGCTCTCCTCCCAGGCCAACCTCGGCGGCTACATGTCCGTCCTGATCGCCGCGCGGGAGTCCGGGAAGCTCTTCCCGATGATGACCACGGCGGCGGGGACGATCCCACCGGCCAAGGTCCTCGTCCTCGGCGCCGGTGTCGCTGGGCTGCAGGCGATCGCGACCGCCAAGCGCCTCGGCGGCGTCGTCACGGGCTTCGATGTGCGCTCCGTCGTCAAGGAGCAGGTCCAGTCGCTGGGGGGCCGATTCCTCGAGGTCGAGGCCGTCAAGGACGCCGAGGGAGAGGGCGGCTACGCCCGGCCGCTCACCGACGAGGAGAACGAGCGCCTCCGCGAGGAGCTGGGCGAGGCTGCGAAGCGCCAGGACGTGATCATCACCACCGCCCAGATCCCCGGCCGCCCCGCGCCGAGGCTGATCACCGCCGAGGCGGTCAAGGGCATGCAGCCCGGCTCGGTGATCGTCGACCTCGCCGCCGAGACCGGCGGCAACGTCGAGGGCTCGAAGCCGGGGGAGACCGTCGAGCGGGACGGCGTGAAGATCATCGGGCCGGCGAACCTGCCGAGTCAGATGGCGAGCAACGCCTCGGCGCTCTACGCCAAGAACCTGCAGAACCTGGTCGAGCTGCTCGTCGACGACGAGGGAAATCTCAGGATCGACAGCGAGGATGAGGTCGTCGCCGGGTCGTTGCTCACCCAGGACGGGGAGATCGTCAACGAGAGAGCGAAGGAGGCAGCTTCGACATGAGCCTGATCACCGAGATCACGATCTTCGTCCTCGCCGCCTTCGTCGGCTTCGAGGTGATCTCGAAGGTGCCGACGACGCTCCACACGCCGCTGATGTCGCAGACCAACGCGATTCACGGCATCGTCATGCTCGGTGGGCTGATCGTCATCGGCTCCGCTGACGACACGCTCGAGAAGGTGATCGGCACGATCGCGATCGCCTTCGGCACGATCAACATCGTCGGCGGGTTCATGGTCACCGACCGGATGCTCGGCATGTTCAGGGGCCGCGACCGCAAGCCGAGGCAGGAGGCCGCGGAGGAGACGGTGAAGCCGTCGGAGGCCGGGCAGTGATCCCAGCTCCGCCGCTGGCCCTGTCGCAATCGAGCGACTTCGTCACAGCGTGCTACATCGTCGCGTTCTCCCTGTTCATCTTCGGGATCCAGCAGGGGACTCACCCGCGCACCGCTCGCCGAGGCAACCTGATCGCCGCCGCCGGAATGCTGGTCGCGATCGCGATCACGCTCTCGCTGGACGTGATCGGCAACGGGGCGCTGATCGTCACCGGGATCGCGATCGGAACGGCCGTCGGCGTGATCGCCTCACTCCGCGTCCAGATGACCGCGATGCCACAGATGGTCGCCCTCTACAACGGCGTCGGCGGCGGCGCCGCGGCCCTCATCTCCTGGTCCGAGTTCAGACACGCGACCACCGGCGGGGCGAGCATCCCGCTCGACGTCTTCGTCCCGATCCTCTTCTCGACCGTGATCGGCTCGGTCTCCTTCTGGGGGTCGAACGTCGCCTTCGGCAAGCTCCAGGCGATCCTCCCGAGCCGCCCGATTCAGTTCCCCGGCCAGCACATCGTCAACGGCCTGCTGCTGGCGGCGATCCTGGCCGCCTGCATCGTCCTCGGAGTCGACCACGACTCGCCCTCGCAGGGCCTCTATATCGGCGTGCTGATCGCCGCTGCCGTGCTCGGCAACCTCTTCGTCCTGCCCATCGGTGGCGCCGACATGCCGGTGGTGATCTCGCTGCTCAACGCCTTCACCGGCCTCGCAGCCGCCGCGGCCGGGTTCGCCCTCGACAACGTCGTCCTGATCGTCGCCGGCACCCTGGTCGGCTCCTCGGGAACGATCCTCACGGTCGAGATGAGCCGGGCGATGAACCGCTCGATCGGCAACCTGCTCTTCGCGGGCTTCGGTGCGGTTTCCGCCGCCGCCGGGGAACGGGAGGAGCGCCCGGTGCACTCGATCGGCCCCGAGGACGCCGCGATCAAGCTCGGCTACGCGGACTCGGTCGTCTTCGTCCCCGGCTACGGGATGGCGGTGGCCCAGGCCCAGCACGCCGTCAAGGAGCTCGCCTACGAACTCGAGAAGCGGGGGGTGAACGTGAGCTACGCGATCCATCCGGTCGCCGGGCGGATGCCCGGGCACATGAACGTGCTGCTGGCCGAGGCCGATGTCCCCTACGAGCAGCTCAAGGAGATGGACGAGATCAATCCCGAGATGCCGCAGACGGACGTCGCGGTGGTGATCGGCGCGAATGACGTCACCAATCCCGCCGCCAAGGACGACCCGAATTCGCCGATCGCCGGCATGCCGATCATCGAGGTCGACGAGGCGAAGGAGGTCATCGTGATCAAGCGAAGTCTGAGCCCGGGCTTCGCCGGGATCGACAACGATCTCTTCTACGAGGACAAGACCTCGATGCTGTTCGCCGACGCCAAGGGCGCGGCCTCCGACATCGCGGCGCAGGTCGAGGAGCTCTAGAGCCGCCGGTAGATCGCGAGGGAGATCTCCTTCGCGGCGGACAGCCGCTCGGAGTCGCTTGGGCCGTCGCCGTTCACGGTGACGATCAGGACTCGCTTGCCACGCGCCGAGAGCAGCTGGTGCAGAAATGGGATCCAGTTGGCTCCGGCCGCGCCAAGTCGGCGGTCTCCAATGCCGGTGATCGTTCGGGGTACGTGGCTGGGGATGCTCTGCGAGAACTGAGCGGTCTCGACGATGCGGTTCTGGTACCGCTGGACTGCATCGGGGGCCGCGTCCATCGAGATCTCAACGACCTTCGCGAAGTCGCAGCGGGCGTTTCGCTGATCACCGGTTGCCGTCGGTGAGGGGAGCTTCACGCCGAAGCTGTGCGAGCGGAGCGCCTGCCTGACCTGCCGGGCCAGCGCGCGATCGCAGATCCTGACCATGGGCCCGCTTGGGACCGCCACGGTCGTGGTCGGCTGCGAGGGGGTGGCCCTCGAGCTGGTCGTTTCGGAGTCCGAATCGCCACACCCCGCCATGACCAGGGCGATGACGCAGGCAATCAGGGCCGGAAGCGAGCTCACGGCATTCACCTACCCGAGGTCGCTCCTCAGTCGTTGCCCCGGCGGCGGAAGCGGGGGAGGGCGAGACCGATCACGAAGCCGATCCCGCCCGAGATCAGAAGCGCCACCACGAGTGGGGCGTTGGCCTCGCCGACGATGAAGTCGATGGTCACTTTCTGGAAGTTGACCGCGGCGAAGATGACGCCCAGCGCGGCCAGGACAACGATGAACCAGAACCGCGCCCCACGACCTCCTGACCTGGGTACTCCCTCCATCGCGCGCGACCCTAGCACGCGGTTTGGCGCCGACTGGTGAGACCTTCGTCACTCCGGCGCGTCCCGCGGCGCACCGCCGAACCTAGCTTCGCGCGAGTGTGACCGAGCCAGATCAGGCCAGGGAACGGTCGAGTGGATCGCCCTGATCGCGCTCGTCTCGACGGCCCTCGGCTCCCTCGCCTGGCTCATTGGCCTGCGCCTCCCCGGGATCGTCCTGGCCGACGAGATCGCCGAGCGACTCGTCTGCGCCGTCCGGCTCACCGAGGACTGCCGCAACGAGCCCCTGCTCCGAGCCGCCAACGGAGTCGAGGTCGCCGCCCTGCTCCGCGCTCACGCGCCGGCGCTTGTCTACGAGGACGGGATGACGGCCCTGCCGGTCGACTTCCGTGAGTGCCGGTCCGACTCATGTGCGGAGGGATCCCGGAGCGGCGTGATCAACCGCACGAGCGAAGGGCTGCGGGTCGCCGCGTTCACCCACGTCATCGACTGCCGAAGCGGGCACGCGCGGGCGACCGAGGCGTGGGGCGGCAACTGCTCCGGCCCTCGGGCGGGCAATCTCTATCTCCAGTACTGGCTCTACTACCCCGGCAGCGCGACCGCCGAGGGGAGCACGCCTCTGAAGGGGCCGATCCGCCGCCTCACCATGGCGCTCGGCCACTCGACCCACCACCCCGACGACTGGGAGGGCTACCAGGTGAGGGTCGGCCCCCAGAGGACGTCCGTGCGAGCGACCTCCCATCACGGCTACAACGGCTGGCAGCCCGATGGCGAGCGCTATTACATCTCCGGGGGCAGCCACGCGGGACGGCCGCTCCCTCGCCCAACGAGAGCGTCGATCGGGCTGCGCCTGCCTCCGGTGACGGCGCGGGGCACCAAGGACGGGCAGCTCGTCCTGATCCCGCTGGAGACGCTGCCGGATCGCGATCGCTACGCGTTCGCGATCAGCCCGCCTTGGCGGAAGCGCGTCTGGTTCGACCCGGAGTACGGAGGGACGGACTAACGCGGCGGCATGCGCAGCGCGCCGTCCAGCCGAATCGCCTCGCCGTTCAGCATCGTGTTCTCGACGATGTGGCAGGCGAGCTGGCCGTACTCCTCGGGCCGCCCGAGTCTCTGCGGGAAGGGGATGCCGGCACCGAGGGCCTGGCGCTGCTCCTCCGGGAGCGCGCCCAGCAGCGGGGTGTCGAAGAGACCCGGCGCGATCGTGTTCACCCGGACGCCCCTGCCCGCCATGTCGCGGGCGGCGGGCAGCGTGAGCCCGACCACGCCGCCCTTCGAGGCCGCGTAGGCGACCTGGCCGATCTGCCCGTCCCAGGCAGCGATCGAGGCGGTGTTGATGCAGACGCCGCGCTCGCCCTCGTCGTCCGGCTCGTTGTCGGACATCGCCGCGCAGGCGAGCCGCAGCACGTTGAAGGTCCCGACGAGGTTCACCTTGATCACGTTGTGGAAGATCTCCAGGTCGTGCGGGCCCTGCTTGGAGGCGGTCCGCTGGGCCCAGCCGATCCCGGCGCAGCAGACGGAGATTCGCAGTCCGCCGGGAGCGTCGGCGGCAGCCTCAACGGCCGCCTCGACCGGGTCGGGCTCCATCACGTTCGCCTCCGCGAAGGCGGCGTTCTCGCCGAGCTCGGAGGCGAGCGCCTCGCCCTTCTCGGCGTTCATGTCCGCGATCACGACCGAGGCCCCGCGCTCGTGCAGGGCACGGGCGGTTGCGGCGCCGAGCCCCGAGGCGCCCCCTGCGATGAGCGCGCTTGCCCCCTCGATCTTCACGGCGCGGGACCCTAACGAACGCGTTCACGAAATCGCCGCAGCCCGGGAACCCGCCTCGGTAGTCTTCGCGAATCGCGGAGGTCGCAGCCCCCACCACCGAGGGTGGGAATCGTCCCGCTTCCGACCGCAAGGCCGAGCTGGCCGGGCGCTTGGAGGAGGCACGCCGCCACACCCTCAGGCTGATCGAGCCGCTCACGGAGGAGCAGCTCAACCGGGTCTACGACCCGATCCTCAGCCCCCTGATCTGGGACCTCGGGCACATCGCGAACTTCGAGGAGCTCTGGCTGGTCCAGCGGATCGGCGGCCGCGAGCCCCTGCGCGGCGACCTCGGTGAGCTCTACGACGCGATCGAGCAGCCGCGCAAGATCCGCGGCGAGCTGCCGATCCTGAGGGCAGACGAGGTCCGCCCCTACATGGAAGGGGTCCGCGAGCGGACCCTCGAGGTCCTCGACGGGATCCAGCTCGACCCCGAGAACCCCCTGCTGGCGGACGGCTTCGTCTACGAGATGCTGCTCGCCCACGAGTACCAGCACAACGAGACCATGCTCCAGCTCCTGCAGATGGTCGAGGCGTACGAGCCCATCGAGGTCGACGGTGCACCCGCCGTCGAGCCGGTCTCCGAAGGTCCCGAGATGGTCCTGGTCGAAGGCGGACCTGACGAGATCGGTGCGCCGGCCGTCGGATTCGCGTACGACAACGAGCGGCCGCGCCATCGGATCGAGCTCGAGTCCTTCTCGATCGACCGCACCCCGGTGACCAACGGCGCGTACGTGACCTATCTGGAGGAGACCGGCGGCGAGCCGCCGATGTACTGGGAGCGCGACGGCGAGGGTGGCTGGGCCCGGACCGCGATGGGCCGCACGGAGGAGGTCGACCCGCGTCTACCGGTGATCCACGTCTCCTGGGAGGAGGCCGACGCCTTCGCGCGCTGGGCGGGCAAGCGCCTGCCCACCGAGGAGGAGTGGGAGGCGGCCGCTCGGGGGGCGAGCCGCGAGCGTGCCAACCTCGACCAGTTCTCCTTCGGCCCGGCGCCCGCCGGAGCGTACGCCGATGCCGCGCCCAGCTCCGGAGCCGTTCAGATGCTGGGCGATGTCTGGGAGTGGACGAGCTCGGACTTCACGGCCTATCCGGGCTTCCACGCCTTCCCCTATCCCGAGTACTCGGAGGTCTTCTTCGGCGACGCCCACAAGGTCCTGCGCGGCGGGGCGTGGGCGACCCGGCGGGACGTGGTCCGCACCAGCTTCCGCAACTGGGACCTCCCGATCCGGCGCCAGATCTTCTCCGGTATGCGCTGCGCTCGCGATGAATCCAAGGGCTCGGCGGGGTCGTAGTAACGACTGATCCGAACCGGAGACGAGGACGAAACTAACCGCAGACCCCGGGCCGCCATCAACGCCGCCGAGACAAGCACGGATCGCATCACCATCGAGGTGAACCTGCCTCCCGGCGGGCCCCTGTCGGGAATGGCGGCGGACGTCCGAGCCGGTCTCACGAGTCCCTTCAAGGAGCTCTCGCCGCGCTACTTCTACGACGAGCGGGGCTCCGAGCTCTTCGAGCAGATCACTGAGCTCGAGGGGTACTACCCGACCCGCTGCGAGCGGGAGATCCTGGGGAGTGAGTCGGCGGAGATCTGCGAGGCGGCCAATCGGCCCGCCAGCCTGATCGAGCTGGGCTCCGGTTCGGCCCGCAAGACGCGTGTGCTGCTCGACGCCATGCGGACAGCCAACTGCCTGGAGACCTACTGCCCGGTCGACATCTCCGAGGAGATCACCCGCGACACCGCGGAGCGGATCGCCGGCGAGTACGAGGGGGTCGATGTCCATGGCCTGGTCTGCGACTTCGAATTCGATCTGGAGCGGGTCCCCGTGGAGGGCCCGCGCGTCATCGCCCTCCTCGGCGGCACCATCGGCAACTTCGCCCCGCACCAGCGGGCGGGTTTTCTGCGGCGGATCTCGAACCTGCTCGGACCTGAGGACCGATTTCTCCTCGGCACCGACCTGGTCAAGGATCCGGCGATCCTCGAGGCGGCCTACAACGACTCACGGGGGGTGACGGCGGAGTTCAACAAGAACGTCCTCGCCGTCCTCAACCGGGAGCTCGGTGCGGACTTCGACCTCGCCTCCTTCGAGCACGTCGCTCGGTGGGACCCGGAGAACCTCTGGGTCGACATCCGGCTCCGCTCCCTCGCGAACCAGGTCGTCAACTTCGACGCGCTCGACATGCTCGTTCCGTTCGGGGCGGGGGAGGAGATGCGGACCGAGATCTCCACCAAGTTCCTCCGACCCGGCCTCGAGGGCATCTACGCGGAGGCCGGACTCGAGCTCACCAACTGGTGGACTGACCCGGCGGGCCTGTACGCCCTCTCGCTCGCCCGCGCCGTCTAGCTCTGGCCCACGAACTGCCCGTGGAAGCCGTATGGGACGTGGTGCGGTGCCTCCGCCCGCGCCAGCTCCGTCAGGTCGGCGGCGTCCAGGACGAGCATGAACGACCGGCCCGAGCGCGAGTCGAAGACGACTGAGAGCAGCAGCCCGTCGTCTTCGGCCTCGGCATCCGGCGCGGCGACGAAGACCGGCTCGCCGGGGCTGCAGCCCTCCTCCCGCCATTCGATCGTGCGCCGCTCGGCGACGTCGACCTTGACGATCCGATCGAGCCAGCCGGTCTTCTGGTCGATGCCCCAGACGTAGCGGTATGGACGTTCGTTCTGGCGGCCGTAGTTGATCCGGGGCAGCTCGAGCCCTTCCGCCAGCTGCTCGGTGACGACGCGGCGTGACGAGAGGTCGATTCGGAACCGCCTGAGCTCCGGTCGAGCGATGGGCTTGCCCGCCCGGAGCCGGTCGAGGTAGAGGTCCTCGATGATCTTCGCGTCCTCGAACGTGCAGGCGTCGACCACCACCGACCCGTTCTCTTCGTAGGCGTTGACGTGGTGGAAGCAGAAGAACGGATCAGCCTCGAACGGACCCGTCGCCTCGCCGCTGCCGCGGTCGATCAGCGTGAACTTCGTGCCGCGGGCCGGCTTCCAGTGGTAGTTCTCGATGTAGGGCCGGCCGGACAGCGGGATGCTGATCGGGTTGACCACCAGCGGGAACTCGGCCAGCACCAGCCAATGCTCGGTGAGGCCGAAGGAGTGCATGTAGGCCGGCTCCTTGACGGGGAGCTCCGCGAACACCCTCGGCTTCGCGGCGCCCTCTGCGAGGTGGAAGAAGCGGTAGCGGTTCCGCGGCCCGAGCTTGGCCGAATAATTGAGCATGCCGCCGGACCCGCGATCGAGGTGGGGATGGGCAGTGGTCAGCATCCCCGGCGCCTCGTAGGCGACGCCCACGGTCTCGAGCGTGTCGCCGTCGAATTCGACGGGGATGGGCGTCTCCGTCATCGAGATGTAGCGCTGGCCGAGCTTGACCAGGTTCACGTTCGCGTTGTCGGAGATCTTCGGCGAGAAGATCGAGAAGACGCGAGCGAAGAGCGAGCGGCACGGATCGGTGGCGAACTCGGAGTAGACGATCTCGCCCTTCTCCTTCGCCGCGCGGTAGGCCCTGGTCTCGAGGAACCGGTTCGCATAGGAGACCTCGCCGTCGGCGATCCCGAAGCGATGCAACATCGCGAAGCCGTCGAACCAGTGGTTCATCGACCGCCCGCCGACTTCCCATTTCGCCGGGCCGGTCCGAACCAGCGATCCCTGGAGCCAGCTCGGCAGCTGCCCCTCCAGCGGCAGCGAATCGATCCGCATCTCCTGTTCGAGCGATTCGAGGCCCGACGTCAGGTCCGATGAGTGCGCTGGGGACGTCTTCTGGGCGGTCTGGCTCATAATCTCTCCTGAATGGTTCAATCCGTATGGTACGGAGAGTATCGTATTCTGCTCCCGCTATGGCCGTGACAAGGCTCACACCCACCTCGTACGTCGTGCTCGGCCTGATCGAGCAGATGCAGCCCGCCTCCCCCTACGACCTGAAGCAGGCGGCCGCCCAGGGCGTCGGGCAATTCTGGTCACTGCCGCACACGCAGCTCTACTCGGAGTGTGGGCGCCTGGCTGAGGCCGGGCTGCTGTCGGAACGCCGCGAGGAATCCGGCAGGCGCCGGCGCCTCTATCGCTTGACGAAGGCGGGGAAGCAGGAACTCGATCAGTGGCGGGGCGAACCGACCGGGGAGCTCTATGAGCTGCGCGACGCGGGGCTGCTCAAGCTCTTCTTCGGTGCCGATCCGAAGACGCTCGCCCCGCGGCAGCTCGAGACCCACGAGGCCAAGCTGCGCGAGTACGAGGGGCAGCTCGAGCTGTGCCGCAGGATCGCCGTGCCCGAGGGGGTCATCCATGCGATCGAGGCAGGCATCGGCCACGAGCGGGAGTACGTCCGCTTTTGGAAGCGGCTCAGCTAGGGGCCAGGGCTTCGATCAGTTCCCCGAGCCGATCGGGAGTGGTGATCGGCGTGATCACCGGCAGCGTGATGCCGCCCTCGACGAAGGCCCCGAGCCGCTCCCGCATCTGCTCGGGCGAGCCGAAGATGAACATCTCCTCGATCAGCTCCCAGGGCGCGGCCTCGGCGGCCTCCTGCCGGTCCTTGGCATTCCAGGCCTCGACCATCTCGTCGATCCTCTCGCCGTAACCGAGCCAGCGGTAGAAGGCCTCGTAGACCGGCACCGTTATGTAGGAGGAGAACATGAAGCGGGCGAGCGGCTCGACCTGCTCTCGCTCGCCCGGGATGCAGAAGAAGCGACAGAGGAGCTCGAAGCCCTCCGGGGCCCCTTCCAGCTGCGCGACGACCTTCGGCAGGCCCTCGAGCGGCAGGAAGTTGGTGAAGGCACCGTCTCCCTTCTCGACCGCGAGCCGGAGCATCTTGCCGCGCAGGGCGGCGACGATGATGGGCATTCTCTGATCCGGGGGGCGCTCCAACTTGAATCCTCCCTCCGCCCGGTCGCCGGCGAGCGCGGTGCGCAGAAAGTCGATCGTCTCCGACATCTTGCTGAGTGGCTTCTCGAAGGGCATTCCGTTCCAGCCCTCGATGATCCGATCCGAGGAAGCCCCGATGCCGAGCGCGAAGCGGCCGCGCGAGGCGTCCGCAAGCGCGGCCGCCTCCTGCGCGAGCAGGGCGCGGCCGCGCTGCATCACCCCGACGACGCCAGTTCCCAGCCGTACCTTCTCGGTCCAGGCGGCGCCGAGCACGAGCGGCGAGAATCCGTCGGGCCCGTTCGTCTCGCCGGACCAGAGGTCCGTGTAGCCGGCCGCCTCCGCGCGTCTGTAGAGCTCTGCGTTGTCGCCGAGTGCGACGCCCGTGAACGGCACGGTGAGACCCCAGCGCTGCATGAGAAACGCGACCCTATACGGGGAGTTGGGATAGGGTCGCGCCATGGAGAGAGCGTCGGCCGAGCGCGCGCAGCTCGACACGTCGAAGCTCGATCGCTCGGAGATCCTCGGCATGGTTGCCGCGGCGGTGCTCGTCCTCAGCCTCTTTCTCCAGTGGTACTCGCTCTCAACCGATCCGAGCGTCGTCCAGCGAGGAGGCGACGCGGGCAACTGGGCCTGCGGGGTGGGGGACTCGAGCTGCAGCGGCTGGGAGACCTTCCCAATCCTGCGCTGGCTTCTGATCGCGGCCGCGGCCGCGCCGTTCATCCTCTCCTGGATCGTGATCCGCGGCCACGCGCTCTCCTGGCCCCGAGGGGAGCTCACCGCGGTGGTCGGGCTCACGGCCTTCGTCCTGATCGCCTACAACGGGATCGTCGACAAGCCCCAGGACGGCCTCGAGATGAGCCTGGGCTTCGGCTACTGGCTGGCGCTGCTGGCCTCGATCGGCATCTTCGTCTCCGGCGGCTTCCGAGCCGTGGAGAGCGGCGGCGGGGGCCGGCGAAAACCGCCCGCAACCTTCTAGCCTCCACGTCGGTGGCCGACACCGACCAACACGTGATCTCGCACGACGTCCGGGACCCGACCCACCCGGATCGGAACCTGGCTCTGGAGCTCGTCCGCGTCACCGAGGCGGGGGCCCTTGCCGCCGGCCGCTGGGTCGGGCGCGGCGAGAAGGAGAGCGCGGATCAGGCGGCGGTCGACGCGATGCGGCTCATGCTCGACACCGTCCCGATGGACGGCATCGTGGTGATCGGCGAGGGCGAGAAGGACGAGGCGCCAATGCTCTACAACGGCGAGGAGATCGGCGACGGCAGCCCGCCCAGGGTCGACATAGCGGTCGATCCGCTCGAGGGCACGACGCTGACTGCCCGCGGCATGCCGTCCGCGCTCTCGGTGATCGCGCTCTCGGAACGCGGCACGATGTTCGACCCGGGTCCCGTCGTCTACATGGAGAAGATCGCCACCGGCCCGAGGGCCGCGGACCTGCTCACCTTGGAGGTGCCGCTCGAGGACGTCGTCCGGAAGATCGCCGAGCGCAAGGGCGGCGAGCCTGGCGACGTCACCGTGATCATGCTCGACCGGCCGCGCCACGAGCAGGCCATCGAGGCCCTGCGGGAGGTCGGCGCCAGCATCCGGTTCATCTCGGACGGCGACGTCGCGGCCTCGCTGTTCGCGGTCATGCCGAACACCGGCATCGACCTGCTCTGGGGCGTAGGCGGCACTCCCGAGGGTGTGCTCTCCGCGTCGGCGATCAAGTGCCTCGGCGGCCGGATCCTGGGTCGGCTCTGGCCTCGCGATGACGACGAGCGCAAGGCGGCGGAGGACGCCGGCTACGACCTCGGCAAGGTGCTCGACACAGACGACCTCGTCGGCGGAAACGACGTCTTCTTCGCGGCCACCGGCGTCACCGACGGCGACCTGCTCGACGGCGTTCGGTACCTCGACGACGGCCACGCCACCACCGAGTCCCTGGTCATGCGCTCGCGCTCGGGGACGGTCCGCCGCGTTCAGGCCACTCACGACCGCCCCAAGCTGCGCGAGGTCGTGGGAGCCAGGTACGGCTAGCTAGCCGTCCAACGGCAGCGAGCCGGTGTCGTCCTGCTCGTGCCGCAGCGAGTTGATCACCGCCCCCGCGAGCAGCACCAGGCTGATCGCGTAGAACCAGACCAGGGCGACGAGGATGAAGCCGATCGTCCCGCCGATCCGGTGGAGGTCGGAGATGTTGTTGAGGTAGAGGGGAAAGATGTAGTTGCCCCCGGCGGTGATCACCGAGAAGAAGAGCGCGCCGGGCCACACTGAGCGCCAGGGCATGTGGCCCTTGGGCACGGCCCAGTAGATCGCCGAGATGATCAGGAAGGTCACGACGAAGCCGCCGAGCACCACGATCCCGGTCCGAATCGAGCCCCATTCGGAGAGCCCGAAGGGCAGGTCGTCGGCGCGGGTGAGGACCGCGCTCTCCACCGTCGGCACCGTCACGCTGGCCAGCAGCAGGACGACCAGCCCGAGCAGCATCACCAGGGACCAGCGTTTCTGCTGCAGCCAGCCGCGGCACTCGACGTGGTAGATCCGGCAGAAGGCGGTGTCCATCGCGCCCCAGAAGGAGGCGCCGATCCAGATCCCGCCGATGATCGCCGCGATCCCGATGGTTGTCGAGCTCGCTCGGACCCGGTCGATCGCGTGCTGCAGCGTGTCCTGCTCGATGTTGGGGAAAAGCCGCTGGATGTCGAGGATGACGCTGCGCTCGATGTCGGGGCTGTTGACGACCTGCCCGAAGACGAAGAGCACCAGCAGGACGAACGGAAAGACGGCCAGCATCAGGTTGTAGGCGACCATGCCCGAGAGGCCGGTGATGTTCTCCTTGTAGGCGCGGTTCCAGAACGCCCGCAGCCAGGGGCGCCGCCAGAACCGCCAGCCGAAGTGGGGCGGAGCGTCGGGCCGGCCCTCCGGCAACGGGGCTCCGCCTCGGGTGCGGCGCGGCCGCGCATCCACATTCATGCGTAACGACCGCCCGGCGAGGGGTATCTCGGTGGGCGGCCGGAACTTTCACGCATGCTGCGTGTCTTTCTGCTCGAGCGCCGCTTGCGACGCCTGAGTCGTGCGTTGACTTCAAAAAGTGAAGTGGCTACCATGCGAACGGACGTTTGAGGAAGACTCGCGATTTCTAGGTCCAGAGTGCAATTCGACGCGGAGGCGGCTTCACCGCTCCGCGTTTTTCTGGCCTTCAGGGGGTATTTGAGTAAAGGTCTTTTCGTCAGCGGCCGAATTCAGTGCGGCCCGCGGCAGAACTGGGTAATAGCCAGGAACCGAAACCACAGCCAGGAAGGAAGAGCGTAGGCGAATGCTGGTAGCGGAGATTCAGGAGCTTGAAGAGGTAAAGACACTGGTCACCAGGGGTCAGCAGCTCGGCGTGCTCACCTTCGGCGACGTCGCCACCGCCGTATCCGAGGTCGAGCTCGACGAATCCGACGTCGAGGACCTCTACGGGCACCTCGAGAAGGTCGGCATCGAGCTGGTCGAGGACCTCGACCCGGCTCAGAAGGCCGCGGCCGAGAACGAGCGGTCCGACGGCAAGCGCGGTCGCAAGCGCCAGAAGGCGCTCGATCTGAAGCCGGACATGACCACCGACTCCCTGCAGCTCTTCCTCAAGGACATCGGCAAGGTGAGGCTGCTCACGGCCGCCGAGGAGGTCGACCTCGCGAAGAGGATCGAGCGCGGCGACCTCGACGCGAAGCAGAAGATGGTCGAATCGAACCTCCGCCTCGTCGTCTCGATCGCCAAGAACTACCGTAACCAGGGCCTCCCCTTCCTCGACCTGATCCAGGAGGGCACGCTCGGCCTGGTTCGCGCCGCGGAGAAGTTCGACTACCGCAAGGGCTTCAAGTTCTCGACCTACGCGACCTGGTGGATCCGCCAGGCGATCGCTCGCGCGCTCGCGGACAAGGCGCGTACGATCCGCATCCCGGTCCACGTCGTCGAGAAGCTCAACAAGATCGGCCGCGCGGAGCGCAAGCTCGTCACCGAGCTGGGCCGCGAGCCGACCCCGGAGGAGATCGCCGAAGTCACCGGCATCGAGCCCGAGGAGGTCGACTCGATCAAGCGGTCTGCGCAGGCACCGGTATCCCTCGAGAAGCCGGTCGGCGACGAGGAGGAGTCGGAGTTCGGCCAGTTCATCGCCGATGAGCGCGCCGAGTCGCCCTTCGAGCGCGCCGCCGAGCTGCTCACCAAGGAGGCGCTGAAGGAGGCCCTCGAGAACCTCTCCTACCGCGAGCGCCGCGTGCTCGAGCTCCGCTACGGGCTCGGCGGCGAGCACCCGCGGACCCTGGACGAGGTCGGTCGCACCTTCAACGTCACCCGCGAGCGGATCCGGCAGATCGAGAACCAGAGCCTCAAGAAGCTTCAGTCCCTGGCTGAGGCGCAGAAGCTCCGCGAAGTCGCATAAGCCGGGTCGCGCCTCGCTTCGCTGCGGCGCGCCCTCCGCATAAGCCGGCGTCGTCCGTGACATAGGCTCCTCGCGCAAGGTCACACGCGAGGAGAGGAGACGGCATGCTCGTGTTCTTCAGCGGACGGCGCCTGAAGGGCGGCCACTGGGATGACTTCCGCAAGGCGTGGGGCGGAGGGAACGGCGACGAGGAGCTCCAGGGACTCCCGGAGGGCTCGGTCGTCTACCACGCCCGCAACATCAAGGACGAGGACGAGGTCATCTCGTTCGGGATCCTCAACGTCGATCGCGACGAGCTCGACGTCATCCGCGGCTCCGCCGAGGACGAGGCGAAGCGCACCGAGGAGATCTCGAAGCACGTGGACCACACCCCGATGGAGGGGATCTACGAGGTCGTCGAGGAGCATCGGGCGTAGCACCCACTTCCGCTGATCCAGCTGAGCCCGCCCACACCCGAAAGGGCGAAAGCACTTCACAAAGTAAAGCTTTGCCGCTATCCTGGCGAGGTGATGGACCGCGAATGCCCCGTCTGCCGGACGGCGGAGGTTATCTCCGGCAAATGGACACTCCTGATCATCCGCGACCTGGCGGATGACGCGCTTCGGTTCTGTGAACTTGAGCGCTCACTGGAGGGCATCAGCCCCCGCACCCTCTCGCTGCGCCTGCGGGTGCTCGAGGAGCAGGGGATAGTCGAGCGCCGCACCTTCCCGGAGGTGCCGCCGCGTGTCACCTATCAGCTCACCGACAAGGGGCGCGCCCTCGTCCCGTTGATCGAAAACATGCGCTCCTACGGCCGCCGCTGGCTCCCCCTCGAGGAGCGTGAGCCGGCGGCCGCAGCCGTCTAGCTGCAAGTCCGCCTGCAAGCGCAGGAACGCGCCGGGGCGTGCGAAACCGGAGTGCGTGACCACGCTTGAGAGCACCACCGAGCGCCTCGAGGAGGCGCTGCGGCGCCTCGCCGTCGAGGCCGCCGACCTCTTCGAGGAGCTTCTGGCGAGCGGTTCGCAGATGCCCTTCGATCTGGAGCCCTCCGACGACGGGCCGCTGCCGATGTTCTCCTACGCTCCCCTGACAGGGCAGTTCATCGAGGGCCACCTGGCGGAGCTGCGGCGCCTGGAGGCCTTCATCGAGGTCCGCGAGATCGCGGGCGAGGAGGCAGCGGTCGGCTTTCTGATCGGGCTCTGGGACGGGAAGGCCGAGTTCGATGTGGCCGGAGACCGCCTGCGCGGCGCCATCGACGCGGTCCTCTCGATGATCTCCAGGGACTCCGAGGAGGCGACGCCCGCCGGCGAGGTGATCGTGCCGCTGGTCGGCTTCCACATGCCCATCGACCAGATCAAGCTTGATGGCGTACGGATCGTGCGCGCCGATCAGATCGAGGACGCGCCAGTCGATGCGATCGACGCCACGCGTTCGGGCGGGCGCGGAAAGCCCGGCTTCCTGGCCTCGCTGAGCTGCGGGCTCGCGACGGTCGCGCCGGCGGCCGCGGTCGCAGACGATCTGCGTCGCGCCCTCCGCACGATCAGGCTGTTCAGGCCCGGTGGCGTCGGGCTTCACGCCCACGGCTGGGCCAAGCGCTCGGGCGGGTGGGAGCGCTTCGGCACCGGCGTCGGCCGCCCGCGGCAGGGCGGCTATCGGCTGACCGGCAACGAGGCGGCCGAACTGGAGACCTTTGCCCGCATGCTGGCCGAGCGCGAGACGCGGATCCCGTCGCTCGACTGGGCGGCGTCACGGTTCGAGCTCGGCGCCGAGCGCTCCTCGCTGATCGAGGCGCTCAGCGACTACCTGCTGGCGCTCCGGGGCCTACTCGAGGGCGGAGGCCCGGCAAGGACCTCGCTCTCGGCACGTGTCGCGGCTCTGGCCTGCCAGCCCTACGAGCGCGAGCAGGGCCGAGTCACGGTCGAGCGCGCGCTGGCGATCGAGCGCAAGCTGATGAGCGGGGGCCGCTACAAGCCCGCCGCCGGCGCCTCACCGTTGGACGTGATCGCGGAGGTCGAGGAGCTTCTCCGGAGGCTGCTGAAGGGCCTGGCGACCGGCGAGCTCGGCGGCGACCTACGCGTCGCCGCCGACGAGATCCTGCTCTCCGAGGGACTGTCCGCCATCCACGTCGATGACCCCGGCCTTCAGGAGACTGCCGAATGGCGGCTCCCGGACCCGAGGCCGGACGACGCGCTCAACCTCTCCGCGATCTCCGATGCCAACCTCGGCGAGGCCGAGATCGAGGTACACCGGAACGAGAGCGAAGAGCCCACCGAAATCGAAACTGCGTCGGAGACGAACGAAATCGGCGACTTCTCCGTCCGCGGGGCCGGGGAGGATCGACAACCAACGACGAGGATCGTCGTCGATGAGGTCGAACTACCCGACCTAATGGGCCCCGAAAGCGACCATCGCGTTTCGCCCCCGGCACCCGACTTCGGGGATCGCGCGGATTGGTTCTCGGCCGGCGGCGGCGAGCCGGAGTGGCCGGCGTTCGCCAGCCCCCGGCGCAAGCAGAAGCACGACACCGAGCGCGAGCCCTCCACGGACCGGGTCCGCTACCTCTTCCCGGTCCCGGACGCGACCGACTGGGAAGTCGGCGAGCTCAGATACGAACGCGACCGGTCGAGCTAGCGTCATTCGCTAAGCCGCGCCGCTGGCAGCCAGCTCCTCGCGCTGTTCCTCTGACGCGAACAGGTACCGGTCGATCTTGAGCAGCGCCTCGAGGTCATGGACGTCCTCGTCCAGGTACGGAATTCGGATCACTGCTTTCGGCTGCAGTTCCCGCTGCAGGTGCTCGACGTTGCGGGCATCCCGCTCGGCGAGAGCCTGGTAGTCCGCGAAGTTCCGCGCCACCCGCTCGGCCAGATCGTCGTCGAGCAGGTCGCCGAGGTCGGCCTGCACCTCTCCGCTCGTCAGGTCCGCCTCGGTCTCGTAGTGGACCTTGTTGACGATCACCCCGCCCACCGGCAGCTGGGCCTCGACCAGCTTGCGGTGGAAGTAGACCGCCTCGGTGATCGGCTCACCCTGCGGCCCGCAGACGACGACGAACGTCGTCGCCGGGTCGGCGAGCAGCTCGGAGACCCGCTTGGCCCGCTCGCGGAAGCCGTCGACCATGCCGCTGAAGGCCTGGAAGAACTCCGAGAGGTCGGAGAGCAGGTCGAGACCGGTGACTCGCTTCAGCATGCCGAACGCCATCGAACTGCCCCGGCCGACCACCCTGGTCGCCAAGCCGGTCGGCTTCATGAACATCTGCATCCCGCGACCCTCGATGAACTGGGTCAGCCGCTTGGGGGCGTCGAGGAAGTCGAGGGCATTGCGCGAGGGAGGGGTGTCGAGGACGAGGAAGTCGTAGCGGCCCTCCTGGTGGATCTCGAAGAGCTTCTCCATCGCCATGTACTCCTGAGAGCCGGCCAGGGCGTTGGAGAGCTGGCGGTAGATCCGGTTCTCGAGAATACGGTCCCGCGTCTCGGCGTCCGGCGCGTGCTTGCGGACCAGCTCGTCGAAGGTCGCCTTGGCGTCCAGCATCATCGCCCAGAGCTCGCCCTTCATTTCGACCCCGCAGGGCTCGAACAGACTCGGGTCCACCTTCCTCGGCCTGTTCTCCAGCTCCTTGAGGCCGAGGGAGTCGGCGAGGCGCTTGGCCGGGTCGATCGTGAGCACGCACACCTTCTGCCCGCGCGCGGCCAGGCCGGCCGCCAGCGCAGCCGAGGCGGTCGTCTTGCCGACGCCGCCCGAGCCGGCGCAGATGCAGATTCCGCGACCTTCGACGATGTCGGTGACCGTCGCCATCAGACGAGTGCCCCGGCGAGCCGCTCCAGCGAGGGCACGTCGAGCGCGGGCTTGAAGATGAACGGCAGGGTCTTGACGGGAGAGGTGACCGCCTCCTTCAGCCGCTGGAGCTGCTCGCGCTGCGAGCGGCAGCGCCGATACTCCGAGAGCGCTGCCCGCACGGCGGCCCGTGCCGGGCCGTCGGCTTGCTCGAGTGCGTCCTCGAGCTGGCTCGCGTCACCGGTCGAGAAGCGCTCCGGGTAGAGCGCGTTCATGTAGACCCGGTCCACCGCCATCCCTATCTCGCTGGTCAGCGAGTCCTCCAGCGAGGCAGTCTCGTTGACGGGCATCTCCTCAGGCAGGGAGACGATCGCGACGCCAGTGGTGTCGTGGTCGGTGATGAAGCGGTCGAGCGCCTCGGCCTGGGCGTGCACCGGGCCGACGCGGGCGATGCCGGCGAAGGTGCGAGGCGTCTGTAGGAAGCCGATTCCGTGCCCCGTGGCGGGAGCGTCGACGATCACCAGGTCGTACTCGTCCGCCTTCTTCAGCTTGCGGTTGGGCTGGGCGAGCTCCCAGATCTTCCCGATCGTGACCAGCTCCTTGAGGCCGGGGGTGGCCGCCGCGAGGTAGTTGAAGACCCGGGAGCGGACCAGCATGTCGCGCATGGCCCTGACCTTGAGCTGGAGCAGCAGGTACTCGCGCAGGGATTGGTCGGGGTCGATCGAGATCGCCCAGAGCTTGTCCGCGACCGCCACCTCGTGGAAACCGATCTCGGCGCGCCTGAAGACGCGAGAGGCGGTCTCCTGGCCTCCGACCTCGCAGACGATCGTTCGCTTGCCGCGAGAGGCCGCGGCGAGGCCCAGGGCGATCGAGATCGTCGACTTGCCGACCCCGCCCTTGCCGGTCACGAAGACCAAGCGCTTGTCGAGTAGCTCGGGCACGGGCGCGGATTGTTCCAACCAGGAGAAGGAAACTCGCCGTCACCTGCGAAATAGCCGCAAGCGATGGGAATCTTCAAGAACAGAGATGCCGTCGAAGAGGCGGCAGACGGTGGTCGCCTGCGACCCGAGGACCTTCTGGTTCCGACGCCCGACAAGCCCGAGGAGGCGAAGCCGGGCACGGATGAGGCCTCAACCACGGGCGATGAGCCCAAGGGCGAGGCACCGGAGGGCGAGGCCGCCAAGCCGGAGGCCAACGACGACCCCAAGGCGAACCCCGACCAGCCCAAGAACGAGGGCCCCGCGAAGGTGATCGCCTTCGCGAACCAGAAGGGCGGCGTCGCGAAGACCACGACGGCGCTCAACCTGGCGGTGGCGTTCAAGGAGTCGGGTCATCGCGTCCTCGCCGTCGACATGGACCCGCAGGGCAACCTCACCATGTCGCAGGGGATCGACCCCGACAAGGTCGACCGCAGCATGTTCGACGTGCTCGTTCACCGGATCCCGATCCGCGAGGTGATCGTCGAGCGTGAGATCGACGTCGCCGTCGCCTCGATCGACCTGGCCGGCGCCGAGATCGCGATGAGCACCCAGATCGGCCGCGAGCGGTCGCTGCAGAAGGCGCTCGACGATGTCAAGGAGGACTACGACTTCGTCTGCATCGACACCCCGCCGAGCCTCGGGCTGCTCACCGTGAATGCACTCACCGCCGCCGACAAGGTGATCGTCCCGGTGCAGTGTGAGTACCTCTCGATGCGCGGCCTCGTGCAGCTCCAGAACACGCTTCAGATGATCCGGGAGAACCTCAACCCGGGCGTCGAGATCGAGGGGATCCTGCCGACGATGCTCGACTCGCGGACCGTCCACGCCAAGGAAGCGGTCGAGATCCTCGAGGAGAACTTCGGCGAGCTCGTCTTCAAGTCCCGGATCCGCAAGGCGATCAAGTTCGCCGAGGCGCCGGTCCGCGGCACCTCCGTCCTCAAGTACGACCCGAACGGCAAGGCCGCGGGCGCCTACCGCGAACTCGCCAAGGAGGTTCTCACCGATGGCTCGTAAGAAGCGCGCCAGCATGCGCGAGGGCCCCCTCGCCGACCTCTTCCGCTCGACCGAGGAGTCGGTCGCGCCGGAGGACGTCAAGGTGACCGCGAAGAGCAACGGCGGTGGCCCGGTCGCGGTCGAGGATCCCGTCCTGGAGACACCCCTGCCGGAGCCGGTTCCCGAGCCGACGCCCGAGCCGGTTCCCGAGCCGACCCCCGACCCGGTGCCGGAGCCGGTTCCCGGCCCCGAGCCGGTGCCGGAGCCGACCCCGCCCGAACCGATCGCGGAGACCGACATCCAGATCCATCACGAGGGCCTCGAGCGCCTGATGGGCGGTCCCGGCTTCGAGGTGCGACCCCGCTACGGGCGCCAGGAGCCCTCGACGAATCAGCCCGCCGCCCGCCAGCCGGTGGTGCCGCGCACCCACCAGGCCGTCCTGCGTGTGGTCGGCGTCGGAGGTGCGGGCGTCAACGCGGTCAACCGAATGGTCGAGGCGGAGCTGCCGGGCGTCGAGTTCCTGGCGATCAACACCGATCTTCAGTCCCTGCAGACGTCGAACGCCGATCTCACGCTGCACATCGGCGGCGAGATGACCCGTGGCCTCGGCGCCGGGTCCGATCCACGGGTCGGCTACAAGGCCGCCTTCGACCAGCAGGACAAGATCAAGGAGCTGCTCAAGGGCTCCGACATGGTCTTCCTGGCCTCGGGGGCCGGCGGCGGCACCGGCACCGGCGCCGCGCCTGTGGTCGCCAAGCTGGCGCGCGACATCGGCGCGCTGACGGTGGCCGCGGTCACCAAGCCGTTCGCCTTCGAGGGCGCGCGACGCGCCGCGCAGGCCGAGGAGGGCATCGCCGCGCTCGGCACGGAGGTCGACACGATGATCGTCGTCCCGAACGAGCGGCTGCTCACCATCCTCGAGCGGCGCACCACGATCACCGACGCCTTCCGGGTCGCGGACGACGTTCTGCGCCAGGCGGTCCAGGGCATCTCCGACCTGGTCATGCTGCCCGGACTGATCAACCTTGACTTCGCGGACGTGCGGACCACCATGCTCGACGCCGGCGACGCGATCCTCGGCATCGGCATGGGGGTCGGCGAGCACCGGGCGACGCTGGCGGCCGAGAAGGCCGTCGCCTCGCCTCTGCTCGAGACCTCGGTGGAGGGCGCGCGCTCGATGCTGCTCTCGATCACCGGCGGCCCCGACCTGTCGCTGATCGAGGCGAGCGAGGCCGCCGAGGTCGTCAGACGGGCCGCCCACCCTGAGGCGGAGATCATCTTCGGCGCCAGCGTGGATGAGGACATGGCCGAGGAGGTCTGGATCACCGTCATCGCCACCCGCTTCGACTCGAGCTTCGCACACCGTCACCGACGCGATCGGCGCACCTCGCCGCGCGAGCCGCGAAGCCCAGACCGGGACGCGGCGCTGCGGCAGGAGCGCTACTCGGACCCCTCGGCCGACTGGCGCGGCCTCGGCCATATGCGCCACGGCAGCGCGGATGCGCTCTACGGTGAGGGCGACGGGCGCGCTGCTCTCGAGCGCCGACCGACCGAGCCGCGCTCGCTCGAGAACCGGGTCCTCGACGTCCCTGAGTTCGATCCCGAGGACTGAGCCCGCGGGGCTCGCCGAGCCTTCGGAAAATCCCGGACCCCGAATACGGGTTCTCGCCGATGCCCGGCTGCCCTCGGACCGGGAAACTGATCTCGTTCCTGGGGTGCAAGCAGTCTTCACGCTGTAAGGAACCGTTGGGCAGGAAGTAGGGAGATCGGAGGGGAGTTGACCGGCCGGCGAAAGCCGGCCGGTCTCGTTCTGGGGTGACGTGCGCTTACGCTGCGCGCCATGCCATCCAAAAGGGGAGTGGTCGCCGCGGGCCATCCGCTGACTGCGGAGGCCGGCGCGCAGGTGCTGCGTGAAGGCGGCAACGCGGTGGACGCCGCGATCTGCGCGGTGCTCACCTCCTTCGTAACCGAGAGCCAGCTGACCGGCTTCGGCGCGGGCGGCTTCATGTTGGTCCACGAGGGCGGCGAGGACAGCCTGACCGACTTCTTCGTCGCGGCCGGCGGGGCCGAAGAGGTCGAGCGCGAGGCGGAGCTGATCCCGATCCCGGTCTACTTCGACGAGACGCCGCAGACCTTCAACTGCGGCGCGGCCTCCTGCGGGGTGCCTGGGAATCCGCTGGGTCTGGAACACGTCCACCGGCGCTTCGGGTCGGTCCCGCTGGCGAGGCTTGCCGCACCCGGCATCGAGCTTGGCCGCACAGGCGTGCGGCTCACCAAGGCGGCCGAGTACTTCCACGAGATCCTTC
Source organism: uncultured Solirubrobacterales bacterium (assembly GCA_963728755.1). GTDB lineage: Bacteria > Actinomycetota > Thermoleophilia > Solirubrobacterales > 70-9 > DASUPK01. The sequence continues at coordinate 236,209 of CAVSLI010000009.1, forward strand.
ACCCGATTCTCATCTCAACGCCCGAGTGCGCCGCGCTCTACACGCCTGACGGCAACCAGCTGGTCGAGGGCGATCTGTTCCGCTACCCGGAGATGTCGGAGGCCCTGGAGCGCTTCGCGGCGGAGGGTGCGGAGCCGTTCTATCGCGGCGACATCGCGCAGCGCGTCTGCGACTGGGTCCGCGAGCGGGGGGGAACGCTCGGCATGGACGACATGGCGGCCTATGAGCCGATCGAGCGGCGCCCGGTGGAGGCGCGCTTCCGCGCCTACGACGTCCTGACGAACTCGCCGCCCTCCTCGGGAGGGATCCTGCTCGCGTACTCGCTGGGAGTGCTGGAGCGCCTCGGCGAGCGGAGCGGGGTGGAGCAGCTCGTCGCCGCGACCGAGGCCGCGAACGCGCGGCGGACAGCCGACTTCCACGAGGGACTGCATGACGAGGGCTACGTGGAGCGGTTTCTCGCGGCCGACCTCGACCGGGTTGCCGAGCGGATCCGCGCGGGTGACTGGGTGGGAGGCCATGGCGGAGCGGGCGGGCCCTCGGACAGGCTTGGTTCGACCACCCACCTCGCCGTGCTCGATGTCGATGGCAATTGCGCTTCGGTCACCTGCTCCAACGGCACGGGCTCCGGTGTCGTGGTACCCCGTACCGGCGTGCACCTCAACAACATGCTGGGGGAGGAGGACCTCAACCCGCAGGGGTTTCACCGGATCCCGCCGGGCCGCCGCGTGAGCTCCATGATGTCTCCGACGCTCGCCCTGCGAGACGGCGAGGTGGTGCTGGGCCTGGGCAGCGCCGGATCGAACCGGATCCGCTCGGCGATCCTGCAGGTGGTCGTCAAGGTCCTGGAGGACGGGCTGAACGCCGATGATGCGGTCCGCGCCGGGCGCCTTCACTTCGAAGCCGGCACGGTGCAGGCCGAGCCGGGTGTGGATGGGGAGGGCCTGGCCGACCTCGACCGGCGAGGCGTTCCGGTGGTCCGCTGGAAGCGCGAGAACCTCTACTTCGGGGGCGCCCAGGCGGTCGCGCGCGACCCCGAGACCGGCGAGCTCTCAGGTGGTGGCGACCCGCGCCGCGGCGGCGCCGTCGTGATCGCCTGAGCCCCGCTACTCCGGCAGGCCCGGGAAGTGGACCTTGCCGTTGCCGCTGGCCCGCTCGGCCGCCTCCTCGGCGCGCTCCAGCGCCTTTCCGACGGCCCCCAGCGCGTTGGCGAGCAGCGCCATGCGCTCGTCCTCATCGCGCATCTCGAGCAGCTTTTGCTTGGTGTCCGCCGGCAGCTCGATGCGGGCGGCGATTGCGTAGGCGGAGGCGTCGCCCAGATCGCTCGGATCGGGGCGCTCCCCGGTTGCGCGCTCGGCCAGCTCGGCGAACGCCTCGCGCGCCGCGCCGGCGGATTCCTCATCGATCGGGGGCACCTCCTCCTCGGAGATCAACTCGACCTCGCCCGCGGGATACTCAGGCGATTCGAAGCGGTCGAGGACCTTGAATGGGGCCTCGCCGCTCACCACGATGTTCATCCGTCCGTCGTCGAAGCGCTCGACCACGTCGTCGACGCGGGCGGTGCAGCCGACCGAGCGCGCACCCTCGTCGTCACGCAGCACGATCCCGAACGGTTCACCCTGCTCGAGGGCGGTTCCGACCATGCGCTTGTAGCGCTCCTCGAAGATGTGCAGCGGAACCTGCTCGCCTGGCAGCAGGACGAGGGGCAACTCGAAGATCGGAAGCTCGAGGCCCGCCATTCGCGCCGATTCTAGGATCCCGGCGTGGCCGAGATCGATTTCGAGCCCGAAGGCCTGCTCGAGGGCCTCAGCGGCAAGGCCCGAGAGGCGCGGCTCGCCTTGCTTAGAGAGCTGGCCGATCAGGGCGTCACACTCGACGAGCTGAAGCGGGCGGTCGAGGAGAACCGCCTCGTGCTGCTGCCGGTCGAGCGCGTCTTCGACGAGGGCGCCGATCGCTACACGGCGGCCGAGGTCGCGGAGGCTTCTGGGCTCGGCCCCCACTTCCTGGGGCGGCTTCTGCAGGCGCTCGGGGCGCCGATCCCGGCGGACGACGAGCGCGTCTACGCCGACATGGACCTGGAGGCGGCGAAGCGGGCGAAGATGTTCCTCGAGGCGGGGCTGCCGGAGGAGGGGGTCCTGGAGACCTCCCGGCTGATCGGCATCTCGATGGCGAACCTCGCCGACGCCAACGTCGATTTGGTCGGCGATGTGTTCACCGAGCCGGGCGTCGACGAGCGAGAGCTGGCGATGCGCTACGCGGCGGCCGCCAGGACGATGGCGCCCCCGCTGGGTGAGACGCTGCTCCACGCGTACCGCCTCCACCTGCGTGAGCGAATCCGCCAGGCGGTGATCACCGAGGCGGAGCTCGCCGAAGGCAGGGTGTCGGGCTCCGACGAGATGACGATCGCGTTCGCCGACATGGTCGGCTTCACGCGCCTCGGCGAATCGCTCGAGATCGAACAGATCGGCGATCTCACGGGCAGGCTGTTCGAGCTCGCCTCCGATTCGGCGCGATCCCCGGTGCGGCTCGTGAAGATGATCGGTGACGCGGCGATGTTCGCCTCACCGGAGTCGGGGCGGCTGCTCGAGGCGGTCATCGGACTGGTCGAGTCGGCGCGGAACGAGAACATCCCGCCGTTGCGCGCAGGCGCCGCGCGCGGGCAGGCGCTTGGACGCGGGGGGGATTGGTACGGGCGGCCGGTGAATCTCGCGGCCAGAATCACCAGCTTCGCTCGGCCGGAAAGCGTCGTCGTCGACCAGTCCCTCAAGGACTCGATCGCGGAGTCCAACGGGCGCCCCTTCCATTTCTCATTCGCCGGCAAGCGCCGCTTCAAGGGGATCGAGGGCGAGGTGCCGGTGCACCGGGTGCGCCGGGCGGGCGAAACCGACTCATCCGGGATTAACGCGCTGGCGTAACGCTGGGTAGATCTCCGAGTCTGGACCAAGATGGCATTGCTGATGCTGTTCGCGCTGGTGGCCGGGGCGGGCACCGCGCTTTCGCCCTGCGTTCTGCCGATCCTGCCGGCCGTGCTCTCGGCGGGGGTGACGGGCGGGCGAAGGCGCCCGCTCGGCGTCGTCACGGGACTCGCCCTCTCGTTCACCTTCGCGACGGTCGGGCTGGTCTACGTGATCGACGCGCTCGGGCTCCCGAACGGGGTGGCCAGAGACATCGCGATCGTCGTCCTGTTCGCCTTCGGGTTCTGCCTCCTCGTCCCTCCCATCGGCGATCGAGTGGAGGCTTTCGCCAGCCGGCTCGCGCCGGGACCGGCCCGATTTGGCGGCGACGGCTTCGGCTCCGGACTGGTCGTCGGGGCCAGCCTGGGCCTCGTCTACGCGCCCTGCGCCGGGCCGATCCTGGCGGGAGTGATCGTCGTCTCCGCGGCCCAGGACTTCACCGCCGGCCGCTTGGCCGTCGCGCTGTCCTACGCGGTGGGCTCGGCGATCGTCCTCTATCTGCTCCTGCTCGGCGGCCGGCGGCTGGCGCAGCGGCTCGCGCCGGTGCGCGGACGTGTCCAGATGGCCCTCGGCGCGGTGATGGTGCTGGTGGCGGTGGCGATGACCGCGAACCTCGACACCCGCTTCCAGACGGCGATCGCGAGCGACCTGCCCGGGTTCCTGGTCAATCCGACCAGCGGGTTGGAGAACAGCAGCGTGGTCGAGTCCGATCTGGTGAAGGTTCGGCAAACCGGCAAGCCGATCGTCGACCCCGCCGAGCTCAACGAGTCCGTCGATCTGCCCACCTACGGCCAGGCCCCCGACTTCACCGGCACGCAGGACTGGTTCAACACCCCGGACGGGGAGCCGCTCTCGCTGAGCGAGTTGCGCGGGAAGGTGGTGCTGATCGACTTCTGGACCTACACCTGCATCAACTGCATCCGGACGCTGCCATACCTGGAGGCATGGCAGCAGCGCTACGGGCGCAACGGCTTCACAATCGTCGGCGTTCATTCCCCTGAGTTCCCCTTCGAGAAGGACGCGGGCAACGTCCAGGACGCGATCCGGCAGAACCACCTCACCTATCCGGTCGTCCAGGACAACGACCTGGCGACCTGGGGCGCCTGGGGAAACCAGTATTGGCCGGCCGACTACCTGGTCGACGCCCAGGGCAACGTGCGTGACGCCCACTTCGGCGAGGGCGGCTATGAGGAGACCGAGCGAGCGATCCGCACCCTTCTCCAGGACGCGGGCCACGCGAACCTGGGTGCGGGCGCTCGCGCCACGGGGCAGGCGCCGTCGGCCGGTGCGACCACGCCCGAGACCTACCTCGGGGCGGCCCGGGCCCGCGGCTGGGCCAGCGGGACGATCCATCCGGGCAATCAGGACTTCGGCGCCCCGCCCGCCGAGCTGCCCACCAACCGGTTCGCCTACTCCGGTCATTGGGGAATCACCGACGAGGACGCCACCTCCGCCGCCGGCGCCCGGATCGACCTGGAGTTCAACTCCCGCCGCGTCTTCCTCGTCTTGGGCTCACCGGACCGGCTCCGCCATGTCGAGGTGCTCCTCGACGGCAAGCCGATCCCCGCGAAGCTCGCCGGCGCGGACGTCAGCCACGGCGAGGCGACGATCGAGGCCCAGCGCCTCTATCGGCTGGTCGACCTGCCGGCGGTCGCGCAGCATCGGCTCTCGCTGATCTTCGAACCTGGCATTTCAGGCTACGCCTTCACGTTCGGGTAGCCGCCCGGCGGACCCCGCCGCCAATAGGATCCAGGTCGTGGATCCTGAACGAGCACGGCAGCGGCTCGCCGAGGAGCGGGCGCGGATTGAGCGCGAGCTGGCGGCGGTGGGCCCCCAGGAGGCCGGCGAGGAGCCGGAGGACACCGGCGATCAGGCGGTCGACCTAGACCAGGCCGGAAAGGATGACGCGATCCGCCAGGACCTGCAGCGGGCCCTCGAGGCGATTGAGCGAGCCGAGCAGCGCCTCGAGGAGGGCACCTACGGCAAGTCGGTGGTCAGCGGGGAGCCGATCCCGGATGAGCGCCTCGAGGCGCTTCCCTGGGCTGACCGGCTGGTCGATGAGGAGCCCGGCGGGCGCGGCTAGGCGTCCACCGGCTTACGGGCGGCGACCAGCAGGTTGTAGAAGAGCTGCGGTGGCAGGTGCGGCTCGAGCACCTGGTTGTCGAGTCGCTGCAAGGCGAGATAGCTGCGGAAGGCGAAGCGGCGCCACGCCCGCGGCACGTCGTCGGGCTCGGCGCTCGCCTCGAGCGTCCGCACGGTCCAGCCGTGAACGGAGGCGAGCAGTTCCTCCCCACGGACCCTGACCTCGCTGAGACCGGCGGCCGCGCAGAGTCTCTGCAGGTCCCCCGGTGAGAAGGCGTGGACGTCGACCTCCCATTCGAGGGAGTCGCCGTTCGGCTCGGCGTCGGGGTAGTGCTCGCGCTGCGAGGCGCGCATCGCCCGGCGCCAGAGCGGCGCCGCCAGCAGCGCGGTCCGCTTCGGGATCGCGGCAAGGAGATCCCCGTAGCGCGAAGGCTCGCCGCAGAACCCCAGCGTCCCGCCGGGTCGCAGGACGCGCGCGAACTCGGAGAAGGCGAGCTCGAGATCGGGGATGTGATGCAGCACGGCGTGGCCGAAGACGAGGTCGAAGCTCTCGTCCGGGAAGGGGAGTGTCTCCGCCTCGGCCGCGGCGGTCCGGACCTCCAGGCCGAGGCGCGAGGCGTTCCCCTCGAGCCTCGCCAGCATGCCGGGAGAGATGTCGGTCGCGGTCGCCCGCTCGATCAGGCCCGTCTGCAGGAGGTTGAGGGTGAAGTAGCCGGTGCCCGCGCCGATCTCGAGCCCGTCCCCGAACGCACGATCAGGCCACCCGCCGAGCGCCTTGCGCAGCTTGCCGGTCACCTGGACTTGACCCATGTCTCCGAAATCGATCCCCCACTTGGAGTCGTAGGAGGCGGCCGCGACGTCGTGATAGCGCTCGTTGACCTCCTTGATCCGGGCGGGGCTTCCGGGGATCGGCACGGGCGGGATCGTAGACCTCACAAAACGGGTTGCGCCTCGCTTCCCTGCGGCGGTCTCGCACCTAGCGGTCGTAGGTCGCGATTGCCCGCAGCGAGAGACCCCTTGGCGCTGTCTCCCGGCGGTGAAGACGCCTCGGCCCCTAACGTCTCGGCCGTGAGCGATGCCGATCGCACCTACCTGCAGGAGAACCAGCCCGAGGGCGTGCCGCCGCTCGAGCTGACCGGCGAGCGCACGCTCCCGGACGTCCCGGAGGAGAACTACTGGTACCGGCGCCACGTCGCCGTCTACGAATGGATCGCCGACCGCTGCGCCGGCGTGCGGGTGGCGGACCTGGCCTGCGGCGAGGGCTACGGCTCGGACCTGCTGACCGAGCGCGCTGCTGAGGTGATCGGCGTCGATGCGAACCCCGAGGCGTACGAGCACGCCCGGGCGCGCTACCGGCGTCCCAACCTGAGCTTCCGGCGCGAACTGGTCGAGGAGTTCGACCAACAGGTGGACGCCGTCGTCTTCCTGCAGACGATCGAGCACATTCACGAGCCGGATCGACTCCTGGCCCGGATCGCCGAGATCGCATCCGTCGCGTACATCTCGACGCCCAACCGGCTCACGCTCGCGCCGCCAGGAGCGGAGAAGTCCGACAACCCCTGGCACCTGCGCGAGTACGACCCGGCCGAGTACCGACAGCTGCTCGAGCCCCATTTCGAGCGCGTGGACATCCTCGGCCTCCACCACGCCCGCAAGCTTCGAGCCCATGAGCTCGCGATCCGGCTCGGCTGGGATCGCGTCCACCCGGCACTGCGTCTGACGAAGCCGTTCTACGGGCTCTTCATTCCCGCGATCAGCGCCGGCGACTTCAGCCTGCGGGCCGGAGATCTCGATCGCGCCCTCGACCTCGTGGCGATCTGCCGCTCCTGAGATGGCCGGGCGCACCCGCGGCGATTTGGCGATCGTCCTCCACTCCCACATGCCCTACGTCGAGGGGTTCGGCACCTACCCGTTCGGAGAGGAGTGGCTCTTCGACGCGTTCGCGCGCTCACATCTGCCCGTCCTCGACGTCGCGGAGCGCCTGACGATGACGGTGACGCCGGTGCTCGCGGACCAGCTCGAGGCGGAGGACGTGGGGGAGAGGATGCTCGCCTTCCTGCGCCGCCACCGGGTTGACGCGGCGGATCGCGACGTCGCCGACGCCGGTGCCGCGCTGCGGCCGGCGGCCAGGGCCGAGGCCGACCACTTCACGCGCGCGATCAGGCGCCTCAGCCGGCTTGGCGGCAACCCGCTGCGCGCCTTCCAGGAGGCGCACCGAAAGGGCCGCGTCGCGCTGATGTCCTCGGCCGCGACGCATGCCGTGCTGCCGAAGCTCGCCACGATCGCCGGACGGCGCCTGCAGGTCGACGCAGGGCTTCGCTCGCACGAGCGGCGCTTCGGCGAGGCGGAGGGCTTCTGGTTGCCCGAGTGCGCCTACGTAGGCGGCGTCGAGGCGGTGCTGGCGGAGCGCGGGATCGCCTTCACCTGCCTCGACCAGAGCACCCATGAGGGTGGAACAGCTGCGCTGCGTCCCATCCGACTGCCAGGCGGCCCCGTCGGGTTCACGATCGACTGGGCCACCGTCCGCCTGGTCTGGTCGGACGAGGGATTTCCATCGGATGGCGCCTATCTCGAGTACCACCGCCTCTCTCAGAACGGGATGCGGCTCTGGTCGATCTCCGGTGCCCCCTACGACCCCGCCGCCGCCGCCAAACGCGCGACGGAGCACGCCGCCTCCTTTCTGGCCGCGGTCCGCGACCGCCTCGAGCGCCACCGGGCCGAGAACGGGCGCCGTGGCCTCTGCGTGTTCGCGATCGACACCGAGCTGCTCGGTCAATGGTGGGCCGAGGGACCGCACTGGCTACGCGAGGTGATCAGGGGTGCCGAGCTCGATGGCGTCCGCCTCCTCACTCTGCCCCAGGCTCTGCGCGAGCACGAGGCCGAGGAACGCCCGGTCAGGGAGGCCAGCTGGGGTGAGGCGAAGAGCCTCGAGACGTGGGACTCACCCTCGGTCTCCGACCTGGTCTGGGCCACCCGCCGCAGCGAGCTGCGCCTGCTCAGAGCGCTGGGAGCGCGCTCGCTCGAGCCGGACGCCGCGCGGCGTGCCGCCCGTGAGCTGCTGGCGCTCCAGTCCAGCGACTGGGCGTTCATGGACCATCGCGGTCAGGCGGGCGACTATCCCTACATGCGCGCCACGGCCCATGCGGAGGCCCTGCTGGAGGCCATAGACTCCGGCGGGGCGGTCGACCCGCGCGTGCGCAATCTCGCCCCTGATCTCAGCCTGGCGCCGCTCCTCGAGCCATGATGACAAGAGCCCTGATCCTTTCCTGGGAGTACCCGCCACTGATCGAGGGCGGCCTGGCGCGCGTCGTCCGCAAGCAGGCCGAGGGCCTGGTGGAGCTGGACGCGGAGGTCCACGCGCTCACCCGTGGGGGCGAGGAGTCCCCGGCCGAGGAGCTCGTCAACGGGGTCCACGTGCACCGGGTCCGTGAGCCAACCCGCCCAGCGGAGCTCAACGAGTTCGTCGCCTGGGTCGAGCGGATGAACTCGGACATGCTCGCCGCGGGGGTCGAGCTCGGCGATCGGCTCGAGTTCGACGTTGTGCACGGCCACGACTGGCTCGTCGCGAACGCATGCGACCACCTGGCGCGGAGATTCCGCGCACCCCTGGTGACGACGATCCACGCGACCGAGCACGGCCGACATCAGGGCTGGGTCGACAAGCATCCGCAGTCCTACATCCACGGGGTCGAGCGCTGGATCACGAACCGCTCGGACAGGGTGTTGGTCTGCTCGACCTTCATGCGCGAGCAGGTGGTCGACGTCTTCGGGGTCGACGAGGAGCGGGTCGAGGTGATCCCGAACGGGATCGATCCGGAGGATCTGCAGCCCCACGACGACGACGAGCTGCGCCGGCTGCGCGCCGAGTTCGCAAAGCCAGACGAGTCCCTAGTCCTCCTCGTCGGTCGGCTGGTCTACGAGAAGGGCTTCCAGTTCGCACTCGAGGCGCTGCCCGAGATCATCCAGCGCCTGCCGGAGACACGCTTCGTCGTCGCCGGCTCCGGCACACACGAGGAGGAACTCCGCCGCCAGGCCGAGGAGCTCGGGCTGATGGAGCACGGGACGTTCGTCGGCTGGATCGGCGACGACGTACTGCACTCGCTCTACCGGATCGCGGACGTCTGCGTGGTCCCGTCGATATATGAGCCGTTCGGCCTGGTGGCGCTCGAGGCGATGGCGTCAAGCTGTCCCTGCATCGTTGCCGACACGGGCGGCCTGCGCGAGGTCGTCCCCCACGACGAGGTGGGCCTTCGCTTCCGCGCCCGCGACCCCGTTTCGCTTGCGGAGATGACCGTCCGCGTGCTGGACGACGCCAAGCTCTGCCGCCGCCTGACCGCCGAGGCCTTCGAGCACCTGCGGCGCTTCGACTGGGGAGATGTCGCCGAGCGAACCGCCGACGTCTACGCGGAGCTGATCGCCAGCGTCGCGCCGGCGCGGGGATGACGCGGATGACGCGGTTGCCCGAAGGCCGACGGGAGGTCTATCCCTCACGCAGCGCCCGGCCCAAGCGGCGGGCCCCGGATTTCGGCCCCGGCCTCAACGTCAGCGTCCCGATCTCCTTCGGCTTGCCGCTGGTGGTCGTGGGTGTGGCACTGATCGCAACGGCGGTCGCCTCGGGCGCGGTGGTCTTCTGGGTCACAGGCGTCGTGGCGACTCTCGCCGGCGTCCTGCTGTTCGCCTCGGGCAAGCGCCTGTAGAGCGGGGCGGCTGCTAGTGCCGCCTCTTGGCTCTTTTTCTGCTTGCAGGCGGATCAGCGTTTCGGGGAGACGGTCCTTCTTCAGCCTCGGCCTCGGGCTCGACCGGGTCGGGCCAGATCAGCTGCTTCGGCGCATCTCGCCTCCGGATCACCTTCGCCGGGACGCCGCCGACAACTGTGTTGGCCGGCACGTCCCGGGTGACCACCGAGTTGGTCCCGACGATCGAGTTGTCCCCGACCTGCACGCCGCGCAGGAGACAGGCGCCGTATCCGACCCAGACGTTCGAGCCGATCACGCACTCGCGCGTGTAGATGCCCTGGACGCGGATTGGGCGCTCGACCTCGACCACGCCGTGATCGAAGTCGATGAACATCGCGCGGTCGGCGATCACGCATTGCTCGCCGATCCGCACGCGCTTGTACGCCGAGATCGTGCACTCCTGGCCGACGACGGTCTTCGCGCCGATCTCGACGATGCCCTCGTGGCAGCGGATCTTGGTCCCGTCGCCGATCCAGGAGAAGCGCCCGAAGCGAACGCTCGCCCCTGTTGCGATCTGAAGCTGCAGGCCCTTGCCGAAGAAGACGGGCCCATCGGTCTCCCAGCGCCAGCCCGCCGGCGTCAGAAACCTCCGCCACAGGTAGCGCCAGAGCAGGCGCGCGTAGCGCAGGTTGAGCATGCCGTTGCGGCGGTAGAACCGAAGGGCGCGAAGCACGGGCGGCGATTCTAGGTTCCGCTCCCGTACCTAGACTGGGATCGGATGGCGCAGAAGACGGAGCAGAGCCTCGCCGAGCGCCTGATCGCCGGCGACAAGCGGGCCCTCGCTCGCGCCATCACACTGATCGAGAACGACGATCCAACTGGGTGGGAGCTGGTCCGCGAGGTGTTTCCGCGTACGGGCCGGGCCCGGATCGTCGGTCTGACAGGCCCGCCGGGGGTGGGGAAGAGCACCCTGATCGGCACGTTGATTGCCGAGATGCGCAAGGTCGATCGGCAGGTCGCGGTGCTCTCGATCGACCCATCGAGCCCGTTCACGCGCGGGGCGCTGCTCGGAGACCGGATCCGGCTCTCCGATCACTTCCTCGACGCCGGGGTCTTCATCCGATCCATGGCCAGCCGCGGCGCGCTGGGCGGTCTCTCCGAGGCGACGCTGCAGGCGGCGCTGCTGATGGACGCCTCCGGCAAGGACGACGTCTTCATCGAGACCGTCGGCGTCGGTCAGGCCGAGATCGACATCGTCGATCACGGCGACACGATCGTGCTGGTCCTGATGCCCGGGTCCGGTGACTCGATCCAGGCTCTGAAGGCCGGCGTCATGGAGATCCCGGACATCATCGTCGTCAACAAGTCCGACCACCCGATGACCGACACGATGATCCGTGAGATCCGCGGAGTGCTCTCGCTCGGTCCCTCGACCTCATGGCGCGTGCCGATCGTGAAGACGGAGGCGGCCAAGGGGGAGGGGGTGGCGGAGCTCGCCGAGAAGATCTCGGAGCACCGCGAACACATCGAGGCGGAGGGAACGCTCGATGAGCGGCGGGCGCGAAATCTGCGCAACGAGGTGCTCGAGCTGGCGGCATCGCGAATGAGGCGGCGGCTGGAGGCCGCGGTCGCGGACGACGCCACGGTTCGGGAGCTGCTCGACCGCGTGGTCAAGCGGGAGATCGATCCGGCGAGCGCCGCCAAGGAGCTGCTCGACCGCCAGGATGGCTGAGACGCCGGGGCCTCGACGAGGGGCGGGGAGGGCAACCGAGGTCGCCGGCCGGGACGCCGATGAGATCAGCGTCGTCCCGGCGGAGATCGAGGACTAGCAGCCCAGCTGCCGGGCGATCACCATCTGCTGCACCTCGTCGGTCCCCTCGCCGATGGTGAGGATCTTGGCGTCCCGGTAGAAGCGACAGACGGGGTACTCCTCGATATAGCCGTACCCGCCGTGGATCTGCACCGCCTCCTCGGTCGCGCGCACTGCCAGCCGGCCGGTGATCAGCTTCGCCTGGGCCGCGGTCAGCGTGAAGGGCTCGCCGCGGTCCTTGAGAACAGCGGCGCGGTAGACGAGCAGCCGGGCGGCCTCGACCTGCGCCGAGATGTCCGCGATCTTGGCCTGGATTGCCTGGAAGTGGGAGATCGGCTGGCCGAAGGCCCGGCGCTCCTTCGCGTATGAGATCCCCTCGTCGAGCGCGCCCTGAGCGAGTCCCACGCCCATCGCGGCAACCCCGATGCGGCCCCCGTCGAGGATCTGGAGGAACTGCTTGAAGCCCTCGCCGCGCCGCCCGAGCATGTTGCCCTCCGGGACGTGGCAGTCGTCGAAGGCGAGCGGCCTCGTGTCGGAAGCGTTCCAGCCCATCTTCCTGTAGGGCTCGCCGGCCTCGAAGCCCGGGGTCCCGTTCGGGACGATGATGTTGGAGATCTCCTTGGTCCCGTTGGTCTGCCCGGTGACCGCTGTGATCGTCACGCAGCCCGAGATCTCCGTCCCGGAGTTGGTGATGAACTGCTTGGCGCCGTTCACCACCCAGTCGCCGCCCTCGAGCGTCGCGCGGGTGTTGGTGTTTCCTGCGTCGGATCCCGCCTCGGGCTCGGTCAGGCCGAAGGCCGCCAGCTTCCCCCCGCTGCAGAGCTGGGGCAGCCAGTCGTCTTTCTGCTCGTCGGTACCCCAGAGGTGGATCGGCATCGTGCCCAGCGACGTGTGGGCAGCCATCGTGATCGCCACCGAGGAGTCGACCCGTGTGAGCTCCTCGACCGCGAGCGCGTAGGACAGGGTGTCGGCCCCGCCGCCGCCGTACTCCTCGGGGAAGGGGATGCCCATCAGCCCGAGCTCGCCCATCTTCGAAACCAGCTCGTAGGGGAAGGTCTTGGTGCGGTCGAGCTCCTCGGCGACCGGCGCGACCTCCTGGCGGGCGAAGTCACGGACGGTGTCGCGCAGCAGCCGCTGCTCGTCGGTCAGCTCGAAGTCCACGGGCCGGGGAGTCTAGGAACCGCGGCTAGGCGGCGGCCTCGAGCGAGTCGAGCGCCGCCTTCATCCCGGGCCCCTCGACGGCTCGCGCCTCGCGCACGGTGAGCTTCTTGCCACATTTGGTGCAGATGCGGCGGTCGTCGATCTCACCGCCGCAGTCTCCCTTGTGAACCACGATCGACGGCCGCCCCTCGGGCTGCTGCTCGTACTTGTCGCCCCAGTGCATCAGGGCGATCATCACCGGCCAGAGGTCGAGGCCCTTCTCGGTGAGGAAGTACTCGTAGCGCTCGGGACGTTCGCTGTAGGGCCGCCGCTCGACGATGCCCTCGTCGACCATCCGCTGCAGGCGGGAGGTGAGCACGTTGCGCGCCACGCCCAGGGAGCGCTGCATCTCGGAGAACTTGCGCCGGCCGTGGAAGATCTCGCGCACGACGAGCAGGGTCCAGCGCTCGCCAACCAGCTCGAGGCTCCGCGCGATCGAACAGACCTGTCCCTCGTACTCCTTGCCAAGCATGTGTGTGATCTTCGCACACTCGGTTGCATCACGCAACTCACGCTGGTAGGGTCGCCCTCAAAGTGGTTGCGTGAAGCAACCCACCCCCAATGAAGGAGTCCGAGATGAGAGCGCTCCGATTTGAGTTCCATCCCGAGCAGATTCGGATCAGCTCGGAGGAGATCCTCGCCGACCTCCGCTACCCGTCCCGCGAGAGCCGTGACGACGGCGGGCGCAAGCGCGCCCGTCGCCGCCGAGGGCGCCGGTGAGCGTCGAAGCCGCGGTCGACTCGGCCCGGGCGTTCGCTGAGAGCTCGCCGGAGACGACTCGCACCCGAGAGATCACCTGGCAGGACCCCGCACCGACGGCGGCGATCGGCGCCGGGATGGCCGGGCTCGACTACGTGCGCGCGGTCCAGTCGGGAGCACTCCCGCCGCCGCCGATCGCAGTGGTGATGAACCTCTCGATCATCAAGCTCGATGAGGGCAGGGCGGTCTTCAAAGGGAAGCCCGGCGAGGAGCACTACAACCCGATCGGGGTCGTTCACGGGGGCTATGCGTCGACGATCCTCGACTCGGCGCTCGGCTGTGCCGTCCACACCACGCTGCCGGCCGGCGTCCGCTACACGAGCCAGAGCCTCGAGGTCAAGTACCTGCGCCCGATCACCCGCAACACGGGAGCCGTCCTCGCCGAGGCCCATGTCGTCCACCGCGGCCGCAAGACCGCCACCTCCGAAGCCCGTCTCACCTCCGAGGCGACGGGCAAGCTGCTCGCCACAGGCACCAGCACCTGCCTGATCATCGAGCGCTGAGGCTCTACGTTTCCCGGCAATGCCGGGCACAGATGCCAAGGAGGCGGTCCTCGGCTCCTATGCCGCGCTCAACGAGCGTGACATCGACGCCGCGATGGAGGCGCTCGCCGAGGACGCCGAGTGGCACGAGAGCGAGGTCCTTCCCGACACGGGCGTCTACCGAGGGCGGGAAGCGATCCGTGCGTTCCTGACCGACTTCCTCGCCTCCTGGGAGCGATTCCACCAGACCATCGAGGAGATCCGGCAGGAGGGCGCTCGCGTGCTGGTCATGATCCACCTGGAGGCCACCGGGCGAGGCTCCGCCGCGGACGTCGACGCGCGCTACGCGCACCTTTGGACGGTCTCCGACGGCCGCGGGACCCGTGTCGATGCCTTCTACGACCGCGACGCGGCCCTGGCGGCGCTCAAGCCGTAGCCGCCGGTCAGGACGACCGCCACCCAGAACGCGGCATAGAGCCCCGTGGCCAGCGGGCCGTCGCCGAGGTCGGGGATGTGGAGGTTCAGCGCGACCAGTTCGAGCACCCCGAGCGCGGTGTACGCCAGCGCGGCTCCGCGGAAGCTGAGGGGGTCGTCCTCCCGGGCGGCGATCAGGGCCGCCAATCCGATCCCGAGCAGAAAGGAGCCGATCGCGCGGGAGGTGAGAGGGGAGAGCGCCCAGGGCCAGATGTCGTCGGCTGCTGCGGGCGCGATCAGGAGCAGCGCCCCAGCGGCCAGCATCACCACGCCCTCGAGAATCAGCCCCCCGCGGAGCGCCCTCGGCAGTCGTCGTGTCCCGCCCCTCTCGTCACCGTGATCGGCCAGCTGACCGGCGAGGCCCCAGGCGATCAGCGCCGGGACCACGGCATAGGCGACCACCCAGAAGACGCCGAAGAGGCTGTCGAGATCGAACCGGTCGAGATGGATCATGGTGATGACCAGCAGCAGGAGCGCGATCACGGCGACCGGATAGACCGCGGGGCGCGCCTCGGCCCAACTCCGGGAGCGCGCCGCGCCCAAGATCAGCACGAACGCGGCCCAGTAGAAGGCGCCGAGGGTGGCGGCGGTGAGCGGGGGCGCGATCGTCCAGGACCACCAGGCGTCGGTCCGGGTGGCGCCCAGAAAGAGCAGGGCGCCGGCGATCAGGGCGAGCCCCGCGAAGAGCTCGAGGATCAGCCGCAGGCGCGGGGTCACCGGCCGCATGGGAAGAGATCCTACGATCGGGCGGTGAGCGGTAACGGCAGGGTCCACGGGGTGCGCCGCCCGCATGGACGCCGAGCGCTCCCCCGGCTGGCGAGCGGCCGAGTCAGGATCGAGGGCGACCGGGTGCTCGGTCGCCGGCTGCTGCGGCTACTTGCCGTTTGACCCGGACAGCGATTGAGCCAGGGCGATCAGCAGCCGCACCCCGTAGCCGGTCGGCCCCTTGCCGACGTACTCCCGCCCGACGTCCCAGGCGGTGCCCGCGATGTCGAGGTGAACCCACGGCCTCCCGTCGACGAACTCCTCGAGGAACGAGCCCGCGTAGATCGTCCCGGCCTTGCGTTTCGCCGAGGCGTTCGTCAGGTCCGCGGCCGTGCCCTTGGTCAGATCCTTGTACTCGGGGTGGAGGGGGAGCCGCCAGGCGAGCTCGCCGGTGCGGGTGGCCGCCGCCTCCACCTGAGCGGCGAACTCGTCGTCATTCGAGATCAGCGCGGCGTAGGTGGAGCCGAGCGCGATCAGGACGGCGCCGGTCAGGGTGGCCAGGTCGACGATCCGATCGGCGCCGAGCTCGACCGCGTAGGCGAGGGCGTCGGCGAGGATCAGGCGCCCTTCGGCGTCGGTGTTGTTGACCTCGACGGTCTTGCCGTTGAGCTGGGTGATGATGTCGCCGGGCTTGACCGCGGTGCCACTGGGCAAGTTCTCGGTGGAGGGAATCACCGCCAGAACATCGATGGGGAGCTCGAGCTTGGCGATTGCCGAGACGGTCTCGAGCACCGCGGCGGCGCCGGACATGTCCATCTTCATCTCGTGCATCGAGGCGGCCGGCTTGATCGAGATGCCGCCGGAGTCGAAGGTGACGCCCTTGCCGACCAGTCCGAGGGTCTCGTCCCCACCGCCGCGGTAACGGAGCACGATCAGCCGCGGCTCCTCCGAAGTGCCCTGTGAGACGGCGACCAGGCCTCCCATGCCCTTCTCCTTGACCTCATCCCGCCCGAGCGCCTCGCAGGTGACCGAGTCGTGCTCCTCGGCGA
Source organism: uncultured Solirubrobacterales bacterium (assembly GCA_963728755.1). Taxonomy (GTDB): domain Bacteria; phylum Actinomycetota; class Thermoleophilia; order Solirubrobacterales; family 70-9; genus DASUPK01. The sequence goes on from CAVSLI010000009.1 coordinate 252,397, forward strand.
TCGCGCTGGCGCGGCCGGCCAGGTAGCTCGGGGTGACCACGTTGGAGGGAAGGTCCTGCAGCTCGCGGGCGAAGTTCTCGGCCTCGGCGCCGATGCGGGCTGCCTCGACCGCCGCTCCGAGGCTGCCGGCCGCGATCAGGGTGATCTCAGCGAGTCCCTTCGAATCGCCGTCCTCCTCGTCTTCCTTGCTCTTGAAGCGGTCGAAGCGGTAGGAGGCGAGGATCGCCCCCTCGACCATGGCGCTTGCCACCGCCGCCGGATCCTCGTCCTCTGGGCCCCTGAGCGCAAGCGAGGAGGCGTCCAACGAGCCGGCCGTGCGCGCGGCGATCGCGGCCGCGACCCGTGCGCGCTCGGGCACGAAGTCATCCCGTCCGCCGAGGCCCACGACCAGCGCCCGACGCGGGGTGCCCGGGTAGACGAGAGTCGCCTTCTTGTAGGAGGACTTGACGTCGTCGGATCCGGGCGCCCCGGCGAGCGGCTCGGGAAGGTCGTCGCCCTCGAAGACCAAGACCGCGAGGAAGTCGGAGTCGACCTCGGTGAGCGGCTTGTCGGCGACATCGACGCGCAAGGGGGCGCCAGATTACAGGCGACGACTAGCATTCCGTACGAACTTGGGAACGTTGCCGGCGCAGCGCCGGCGCAGACGAAAGGCGCAGATGTCGAAGACGGTCATCCTCTCCACCGCCAGGACCCCCTTCGGGAAGATGGGCGGCGGGCTCTCATCCCTCGATGCCACGGACCTGGGCGGCACGGCGATCTCCGAGGCGCTCGACCGTGCCGAGGTCGCGTCCGACGACGTCCAGGGCGTCGTCTACGGACAGGTGCTGCAGGCCGGGCAGGGGCAGATTCCCTCGCGTCAGGCCCAGATCAAGGCGGGGATCCCCCGCGAGGTCCCCTCGGAAACCGTCAACAAGGTCTGCGCGTCGGGCATGCGCTCGATCGGGATCGCGGATCAAGCCGTACGGGCCGGAGACCTCGACATCGCCGTCACCGGCGGGATGGAGTCGATGAGCCAGGCTCCGTACCTGCTCCCCGGGGCCCGCTTCGGCTTCCGGATGGGAGACGTGACGGCGATCGACGCGATGACCCACGACGGCCTCACCAATCCGTTCACCGAGAAGCAGATGATCAACGAGGCAAGCGAGGTCTCCAACGAGCTCGAGATCACCCGCGCCGACATGGACCGCTTCGCCGAGCGGTCCCACCAGCTCGCCCACCAGGCCACCGAGGACGGCAGGCTCGCCGAGGAGATCGTCACCGTAACCGTCAAGTCGAAGAAGGGCGAGAACGAGGTCGCCGCGGACGAGGGGATCCGACCCGACACGACGCTGGAGGTCCTCTCCAAGCTGAAGGCTGTCGGCGGCGACGACGCCACCCACACCGCCGGCAACTCGCCCGGCGTGAACGACGGCGCCGGCGCCGTCGTGGTCGCCTCCGAGCAGTGGGCGAAGCAGAACGGCAAGTCGCCGATCGCGACGGTGCTGGCATACGGCCAGGTCGCCGACGACTTCCCCTACCTCGCCAGGACCCCGGCCAGGGCCGCGGTTCAGGCGCTCGAGAAGATCGGCAAGAAGCCCCAGGACGTGGATCTCTGGGAGATCAACGAGGCGTTCGCTTCGGTCGCGATCAACTCGGTACGGATGCTCGACATCGATGAGGACAGGGTCAACGTGAATGGCGGGGCGATCGCGCTCGGCCACCCGATCGGCGCCTCCGGCGCCCGGATCGTCGGAGCCCTGGTGCACGAGCTGAGGCGCCGCGGCGGCGGCCTCGGCTGCGCCGCGATCTGCTCCGGCGGCGGCCAGGGCGACGCGATCCTCGTCGAGGTGAACGGGGGCTAGCGTTTCGCCGGCCGTCACCGTGGTGATCGCGGCGACCGGCGTGGCTTCAGCCGCGCTCGGCATGCGCTTTTACAGGCTGGGCGACGACGGCGCGGTCCCGCTGCGCGACGGCAACCACACCAGCGGGCACGCGAGCGAGGCGGCGGACCGGACGAAGCGGGCGCTCTCTGCGCTGAGCCGCATTCAGCTCACCTCGGCTCTGACGCTGGGCCTCGTCCAGGCGGGCATGGCGCAGGTCAACTACCGCCGCCCGCCGCTCAAGCGCGTCTTTCGCCGCACCTACTAGGCGATCTGCCGCGACTCGTATCCTGCGCCGGCGATGGCGAACGGCGCGGCGTTCTTCGATCTCGACAAGACGCTGATGGCGGGGTCGTCCGGGATGGTGTTCGCGCGGGTCGCCAACCGCAAGGGGTTCGTTCCCCGCCGCCAGCTCGCAAAATGGGGCCGGGATCACCTGCGCTACCGGTTGCGCGGCTCATCGGACGAGCAGACCAGCGCCGTTGTGGAAGTCGCGAAGCGCATCTTCGCCGAGATCGGCGAGCGCGACGTCGAGCGAATGGCGCCGGAGGTCCTCGCCGGCATCCTGCCGCGGATCTACCCGCAGATGCTCGATCAGGTCCATCGCCACCAGGACGAGGGCCGCGCCACCTTCATCGTCAGCGCGGCGGGCAACGACCTGGTGAAGACCCTGGCCGCCGTCCTGGGCATGGAGGGCGGGATCGGCACACGCTGGGCGGTTGGCTCCGACGGTAAGTACACGGGCGAGATGGAAGGGCCCTTCGTCTACGGAAATGGCAAGGTGGAGGCGATGCGGCAGTTCGCCGCCAGGCACGACATCGACCTGTCCGAATCATGGGCGTACTCCGACTCGGTCAGCGATCTGCCGATGCTCCGCTCGGTGGGCAACGCGGTGGTCGTCAACCCGGATGGCCCGTTGCTCGAGATCGCACGCCAGGAGGGCTGGCAGGTGATGCGCTTCGAGAAGCTCGGCCGCCGGATTGCGATCGTGGGTGCGACCGCGCTCGCGGCGGTGGCGGGCGGGGCTGCGGCGAGCGCGTCGAAGAGGCGAAACAGCCACCGTAGACTGCGGTCATGGCGGTAGAGCCGGAGGCGCGGCGACGCGCGCATGAGTGGCTGGCCGAGGTGTACTCCAAGCTCGAGGAGCGCGAGGCGCTCTTCGAGACGATCTCCGGGCAGGAGATCAGGCCGCTCTACACCGAGGAGGATCGCGAGGGCTCCGATCCCGAGCGCGACCTGGGCTATCCCGGCGAGTTTCCCTACACCCGCGGCGTCTATCCCTCGATGTACCGGGGGCGGCTCTGGACGATGCGCCAGTTCGCCGGCTTTGGCACCGCCGAGGAGACCAACGAGCGATTCCACTATCTGCTCGACCACGGCCAGACGGGACTCTCGACGGCCTTCGACATGCCGACGCTGATGGGCCTCGACTCGGACGCCCAGCGCTCCCTGGGTGAGGTCGGGGTGGAGGGGGTGGCGATCGACACCCTCGACGACATGGAGACGTTGTTCGCCGGGATCGACCTGGGCAAGGTCACCACCTCGATGACGATCAACGCCCCGGCCGCGATCCTGCTCGCCTTCTACGTCGCCACCGCGGCGGAGCAGGGTGTCCCGCCCGAGCGTCTTGGCGGCACGATCCAGACCGACATCCTGAAGGAGTACATCGCCCAGAAGGAGTGGTGCTTCCCGATCGAGCCGGCGATGCGCCTGGTCGGCGACATGGTCGAGTGGTGCACCGAGCACATGCCACGCTGGCACCCGATCTCGATCTCCGGGTACCACATCCGCGAAGCCGGCTCGACCGCCCAGCAGGAGCTCGCCTTCACGCTCAAGGACGGCTTCACCTATGTCGAACAGGCGATCGAACGCGGGATGGACGTCGACGATTTCGCGCCCCGGCTCTCCTTCTTCTTCAACGCCCACATCGACTTCTTCGAGGAGATCGCCAAGTACCGCGCCGCCCGTCGCATCTGGGCTCGGGAGATGCGCGGGACATATGGCGCCAAGCGCGAGGAGTCGTGGCGGATGCGCTTCCACACCCAGACTGCCGGCGTCTCTCTGACCGCTCAGCAACCACAGGTGAACATCATCCGCACGGCGATCGAGGCGCTCGCCGGTGTGCTCGGCGGCACCCAGTCGCTCCACACCAACTCGTACGACGAGGCCCTCGCCCTGCCGACCGAGGAGGCCGTGCGGATCGCGCTCCGCACCCAGCAGGTGATCGCGCACGAGACCGGCGTCACCAACACAATCGACCCGCTGGGCGGCTCCTTCTTCGTCGAGACGCTCACCGACGCCATCGAGAGGGCGGCCTACGAGTACTTCGCGCGCATCGACGAGCTGGGCGGCATGGTCGAGGCGATCAAACAGAACTTTCCCCAGCGGGAGATCGCGGATGCCTCCTTCCGCTACCAGCAGGAGGTCGACTCAAAGCAACGGATCGTCGTGGGGGTGAATGACTACGTGCTGGAGGACAGCGAGGAGATCGCGATCCTTCGCATCGATCCCGAGCTCGAGCGCAAACAGCGGGGCAGGGTGGCGGCCACCAAGACGCGCCGGGACTCCGCCGAGGTGGAGCGGACCCTGGCGGAGCTCAAAGCGGCCGCGGCGACCGACGCAAATCTGATGCCGCCGATCCTCGACTGCGCCCGGGCGCGGGTCTCGGAGGGCGAGATGGTCGCGGCCCTTCAGCACGTCTTCGGCTCCTATACCGAGCTCCCCGTCTTCTAGAGCGCAAGCAGAGGGGCCGGCTCGTGCCGGCGCACCCCATTTCGCTGAACCCGCTGTGGAAGCTAGGCCTGCCCCGACTCGACGATCACGATGACCTCGCCGGTCGCAGCGAGCTCGGACCCGGCACCGAACATGCGGCCGATCCCTCGGCGCTCTGACTCCGCCCTGGCGAGCCGGCAGGCATCCTCGTGAGCCAGGCCCCTGGCCAGCACCTTCTCTCCGTGTGCGGGATCCAGGAAAAGAACGTCGTACACCGCCATGCCTCCTGTTGCTGTGGTTCCCCTATGCACTCTCGTATCGGATTGCCTCGGTTGAAACCGGAGAAGCTTCCGGTTCGATTACGGTTAACTCGCTATCCGAGCAACCGCCGACTGAATAGTGCCGAGCGAGGCCGCCAGAAAAATCAGGATCGTCGTCGCCAAGCCAGGCCTGGACGGGCACGACCGCGGCGCCAAGATCATCGCCCGCGCCCTCCGCGACGCGGGCATGGAGGTGATCTACACCGGATTGCACCAGACGCCGGAGCAGATCGCTGAGACCGCGATCCAGGAGGACGCGGACGCGGTCGGCCTCTCGATCCTCTCGGGCGCTCACATGACCCTGGTCCCCAGGGTGGTGGAGCTGCTCGCGGATCAGGGCGCCAGCGACGTGGTGGTCACCGTCGGCGGGACGATTCCCGCAGACGACATTCCCGAGCTCAAGAAGCTCGGGGTGGCCGAGATGTTCACGCCCGGCGCGCCCACCGACGAGATCGTTGAGTTCGTCAAGCGGGCGGTCGCCGGGCATGAAGAGGCCTCGGCCGCGAACTAGCTAATAGCCGTAGCCGCCGCTCGAGCCGCTGCTGCTGCCGCCGGAGCCGTAGGCACCGCCGGAGCTGCTGCCGCTCGAGGTGTTCGTGCCGTTCGCGCTCGAGGACGCCTGTCCCGTGCTGGCCACGGTCCATGTGAAGCTCGTGCCACCGAAGTTGTCGGTGAACCCGTTGCCGGTCACCTGTCCGGGACTGTCCTGGACGAACGAGTAGAGCGGCTTCCCGCCGAAGGTGACCTGGCTGCTGCCGTTCGACTTGACCATGCCGAGCTTGGCCTGCACTGCCTGATCGCTCGAGGTGGGCTGGCCGCTCGACGGCGCCATCAGCGGGACCCAGATGGCGGTGCACGAGCCCGTGCACGCGACGTTCATCCCGCTGTCCTGGTTGTTTGTGTAGAGCGCCTGGCCCTGCGAATCCACCAGGACGGTCCCGACGCCGCTGATCGACTTCGTCGAGACGGTGTCGCTTCCGCCGGCGGCCGTGTTGGCCGCCGCCGAAGCGCTGTCAGAGGAGTTGTTGCTCCCGCCGCACGCCGCCACGCCGATGGCGACCAGCGCCACGGCGGCGAGCGTGAGGAGCGGAGCGCGTCTGCGATTCATCTTCGGTCCTTTGCTTTGTGTCGGCCCCATCTGGCAAGTACTACGCGGCTGGCGCCGGTGGAGATTGTGTGAGCAACGACACGCAATCCCGCACGGCCTCCGCGCCGTACATTCCTGATGTGGACCCCTCCGACGAGGCACTGCTCGCCGGTTACGCGACAGGCGACCCCAGGACGGCCGCCGCTTTCGTGCGGCGCTTCCAGGGCCGCGTCTACGGCCTAGCCCTGACGATCGTTCGTCAGCCGGCGATCGCGGAGGAGGTCGCCCAGGAGACGTTCGTGAGGGTTTTCCGACACGCCGGCAACTACGACGCGCGCAAGGGGCGCGTCTCGACCTGGCTGCTCTCGATCGCGCGCAACCTCGCGATCGACGTGACCCGGATGAAGCGACTGGACCCGGTGGACCCGGAGGTGATCGCGGCGGAGCTCTCGCTCACCTCGCAGGAGCCCGCCGCGGACGAGGCGGACCTACAGCCGGACGAGCGCGACCAACTCCGCTCCGCGATCACCGACCTGCCCGACGATCAGAGGCGCGCGCTGGTGCTGGCCGCCTACATGGGCAGGACGGCCCGTGAGATCAGCGATCTCGATGAAGTGCCGCTCGGCACCGTCAAGACCAGGATCCGGACGGCGATGATCAAGCTGCGCGACGAGCTCGAGGTGGGGGAGTGATGGACCCCCGCTGTGAGGAATTCCGCGAGCTGGCGCCGGAGCTGGCCCTCGGCATCGTCGAGGGCGAGGAGCGCGGTCGCGCCCTCGAGCACCTCGCCGACTGCCCTGACTGCCGCAGAAGGGTCGAGGAGCTCTCCGAGGTTGCCGACGGGCTGCTGCTGGCCGCGCCGCACCGGGAGCCCCCCGTCGGCTTCGAGTCCAAGGTGCTGAGCGAGGTGCTGCCGGCCCCGCCCAAGCGCCGCCGTCGCCGGCGTCTGGCGCTCGTTCTCACCCCCGCCGCGGCCGCGCTGGCTTCGGTGGCGGTCACGCTCGGCATCGTCTCCGGCGATCTCCGCGATGCCTCCCACTACCACCAGACGCTGCAGGAGGCGAACGGGAAGGAGTTCGAGGCCTATTCGCTGTACGACGGCGGCGCCGTCGCCGGCACGGTCTTCAGCTACCAGGGGCGCCCGAACTGGCTCGTGGTCACGGTCGATCCGGCGCATCGCGCCGATCTGACCAGCGCCCAGCTCGTCATGGACGACGGCAGCCAGATCCCCGTGAGCTGGTTCCAGCTCGACGCATCGGGGAGCTCGGGCGGTGGGATCCCGGTCGATCCGCACAACGTCTCGGTGCTTCGGCTGCTGCCGGGCGCCGGCGACGAGCCGCTGGTTGCCCACTTCGCGAGCTGAGCGGGGGGTTCGCCCCTGCGCAGGTATGCGATTGCGGCTGATTGACTGGTCAGTCAGCCAGGCGAAGTCGGTATCATCCCGCGCCGCCATCGTCCCCGTCCACGTGGAGGACCTGACTTGAAGATCGCAGTGCTCGTCAAAGAGGTCCCGGATGCCGCCGTCGAGAAGCGGATCGATCCGGAGACCAAGCGCCTGGACCGCTCAGGCGAGAAGAACCTGAACCCCTTCGACACCCACGCCCTCGAGGCCGCCATGCAGGTCAAGGAGGGCGGCTCCGACGTCGAGGAGATCGTCGCGGTGACGATGGGCCCCGATAGCGCCGTCCGTGCCCTCCACAAAGCGGTGGCCCTCGGCGCCGACCGCTCGGTTCACCTCACCGACGGCGCCCTGGAGGGCTCCGACGTCAACGCGACCGGCTATGCCCTCGCCAAGGTGCTGGAGGCGGAGAGCCCCGACCTGGTGCTCCTCGGCCAGCAGTCCGATGACGGCGAGTGCTACACGATCGGCGCCGTCGTGGCCGACCACCTGAAGATGCCGTCGTTGACGCAGGTGATCAAGATGGACGTGGCCGACGGCAAGCTCACCTGCGAGCGCCAGGCCGAGTACGGCTACGACACCGTCGAGGTCGACCTGCCCGCCGTGATCAGCGTCGGCGACGCGATCAACGAACCGCGCTATCCCAGCCTGAAGGCGATCATGGGCGCCAAGAAGAAGCCGCTCGACACCAAGGCGATCGGCGATGTCGGGATCGAGGGCGATCGCGTCGGCGAGAGCGGTTCGCGCACGGCGGTCCTCGAGCTGAAGCCCCCGCCCCAGAAGGAGGCCGGCGAGATCATCGAGGACGAGGACACCAACGAGACGGTCGAGAAGATCGTCGCCTGGCTCGAGGAAAGGAAGCTGATCTAGATGACCTCCTCCCGATCAACGCACGCCCGGCTGATCCGCCCGGCGCTGCGCATCTCTGCGTCCTCGGGCTCGCCTTTGGCACCACCAAAGGCTTCGCCCTGCGTCCTTGAGCTGCTTGGCCGGGCGAATCCCCGGTCGCACGCTGACCGGAAGGAGATCATCTGATGCCCGGGATTCTCGTCTACGCCCTCCACGACGACGAGGGCAACTTCAACAAGAACTCCCTCGGCGCCCTCTCGGAGGCGGCGAAGCTCGCCGGCGAGCTGGGCACCGACGCGGCCGCGGTCGTGGTCGGCGAGGTCTCCGATGACGCCGCCGCCTCGCTCGGCAAGTACGGAGTCACCAAGGTCTACCGCGCCAAGGACGCACCCGAGGGCCTGGCGCAGCCGATCGTCGACGTGATGGCGAAGGTGATGCAGGACAACGACTTCTCCTACGCGCTCTTCGGCGGCGGCCTGCTCGGCTTCGAGATCGGCGCCGGCCTCACGGCCCGCCTGAACGCCGGAGTGACGATGGAGGTCACCCAGGTGAACGTCCAAGACGGCAAGCTGGTCGCCGAGCGGCCGATCCTCCAGGACTCCCAGATCGCCGACGTCGGCTACGTCGAGGAGCCCGGAATCATCATCGGGCGGCTCAATGCCTTCGACACGAGCGAGTCCGATGGGACCGCCGAGGTCGAGGACGTCAAGATCGAGCTCTCCGAGTGGTCGACCAAGGCGAGGATGGTGACGCGCGGCGAGCAGCGCGGCGCCGACGTCAACATCGAGGACGCCAACATCCTGGTCGGCGGCGGTCGCGGGCTGGGCAAGAAGGAGAACTTCGAGCTCGCTGAGCAGCTGGCCGACTCCATGGGTGGCGCCGTGGCGGCGACCCGCGCGGTGGTCGACGCGGGCTGGTACCCATACGCCGCGCAGATCGGGCAGACCGGCAAGACCGTGGCGCCGAACCTCTATCTGGCGCTCGGGATCTCCGGGGCGATCCAGCACAAGGTCGGCATGCAGAACTCGGAAAACATCCTGGCCATCAACAAGGACCAGAACGCGCCGATCTTCGAGTTCTCGGACCTCGGGGTGGTGGGCGACCTGAACAAGATCGTCCCCAAGCTCACCGAGGCGATCAAGGCCAAGAAGGGGTAGAGATGCCCGGCCTCCCCGTCATGCACGCACGGATGACGCGTGAGAGCTTCGCATCTCGGCGTTCTCGGGCTTGCCCTTGCCACCAGCAAGGGCTGCGCCCTGCGTCCACCGATCTGCTCGCCCTCACGCGCCCCCGCGCGCACATGCCGAGAAGGTCGGGCATCTAAGTGGCCGTCGAGCCGCTCGAGTTCCCGCCGCCGGTAAAGCCGGCGGAGGAGTTCATCACCGGCATCACCGATCCCGAGGAGGAGCGCATCGAGGTCGGCGTCGCGATCGTCGGCGGCGGCCCCGCGGGCCTCGCCTGCGCGATCAAGCTGATGCAGCTGCTCGAGAACGAGCCGGAGCTGACTGAGAAGCTCGGCGAGGTCCCGGTGGCGGTGGTCGAGAAGGGCAAGACCACCGGAGCGCATCTGCTCTCGGGGGCGAACATGAAGCCCTCGGCGATGCGGGAGCTGTTCCCGGATCTCGAGCCGTCGGAGTGGCCCGTCTTCCAGGAGGTCACCAAGGACGCGGTCTACTTCCTGACGTCGAGGGTGGCGGTGCCGCTCAAGCCGATGCCGCCGAACTTCCGCAACCACGGCAACTACGTCACCTCGATCGCGAAGCTCGGCCGCTTCCTCGGCGAGAAGGCCGAGGAGGCGGGCGTCTACATCCTCAGCGAGACCGCGGCCGACAAGCTCCTGGTCGAGGACCGGATCGTCCGTGGCGTCCGCTCCGGCGACAAGGGCCGCGGCAAGGACGGCGAGGAGCTCTCCAACTTCGAGCCCGGATCCGATCTGGTCGCCAAGGCGACGGTCCTGGCGGAGGGGACCCTCGGTCATCTGAGCAGCGCGGCGCTCGACTACTTCGACCTTCAGGGACCCGACCCGCAACGCTGGGAGCTCGGCGTCAAGGAGGTCTGGGAGGTGGAGAAGCCGCTGGACCGGGTGATCCACACGCTCGGCTGGCCCCTCCGCTGGCGCCCGAAGTACAAGGAGGCCGGCGGCAGCTTCATCTACCCGATGGGCGAGGACAAGGTCGCCATCGGCCTGGTCGTCGGCCTCGACACCAGCGACGCAACCTTCTCCACGCACGACGCTCTCCAGGAGCTGAAGACGCATCCGTTCGTGAAGAAGATCCTCGGGGGCGGCAAGCGGGTGGCCTGGGGCGCCAAGACGATCCCGTCGGGCGGCTACTGGTCGATGCCGAAGCGCCTCTCGAGCCCGGGGATGGTGATCTGCGGGGACGCCGCCGGCATGGTCAACGTCCCGACGCTGAAGGGCATCCACTACGCCATGCACTCCGGCATGTACGCGGCCGAGGCGATCGTCGATGCGCTCAAGCAGGACTCCGTCAACTTCGAGAGCTACGAGCGCAAGGTCAAGGACTCGATGATCGAGAAGGATCTCTGGCAGTCCCGGAACATGCGCCAGCCGCTTTCGAAGGGACTGATCTTCGGCGGGATCATGGGGAGCCTGATGGTGGCCACCAAGGGTGCCTTCCCCGGCGGGCACTGGAAGAACGAGCCCGATGCGGAGGTTCCGGTGGAGATCGACGGGGCGGCGAGGAGGTACCCGAAGCCGGACAACAAGTACATCTTCGACAAGCTCAACTCCGTCTTCCTCTCGGGGAACGCGACCCGCGACGACGCGCCGAACCACATCCGCATCCAGGAGAAGGTGCCGCGCGAGCTCGCCCAGACCTGGGTCTCGATGTGCCCGGCGCAGGTCTACGAGATCCCCGAGGACCAGCTGGAGTCAGGCTCCGAGACCGTGGACGTCCACGTGACGCCATCCAACTGCGTGCAGTGCGGCGCGATCACCGCCAAGGGCGGGCGCCTGACCTTGCCCGAGGGCGGCGACGGCCCTCTCTATCAAGAGCTCTAAGGGGTAGAGCTGCCCGAGGCGTTCGCGGCGACGAACGCCGCGACGTCCTGCGCATCCTTGCCGGTGACCAGGTTGCGGGGCATGTTCCCGCTGGGCCCGGACTCCTGGCCCTTGGCATGGCGCCCGCCGCCGGTCCTGATCGCGTGCAGGACGTCCGCCTCGTTGACCGCGATGTCGCCGAGGTTCGGCCCGATCTGACCGACGGTCCCGGCGGCATCGAAGGTGTGGCATGAGCCGCAGTGTTGGACGAAGAGGTCGCGGCCGTGGCTCTCCGCCGGGGAGAGGGGTTGTTCCGGATTGGGCGCCACCGGCGCCCCGGCGGTGGCGGTTTGCTGCGCGACCGTGTCAGAGCCGCTTCCTCCACAGCCCGCGACCACCGCGATGCAGGCGAGAGCGGCAACCACGCATCCGGCCAGTGGGCGACCTCGGGCCTCCATCACCCTCTGCACGTACCCGGTACCGCCTTCGGTAAGCGCGGCGAGGGGGACCACGACTGCGATCCGCCTCGCGAGGCTGATTTATGCTCGCCCCGATGCCCGACCGGCCCAGCCAGACGCTCGAGCTGGAGCTCCTCGAGTTCGCACCGGACGCGGTAGTCGGGGTGGACGAGCAGGGGGAGATCCAGCTCGCCAACTCGCGCACTGAAGCCGTCTTCGGCTACGAGAGGGGAGAGCTCGTCGGCCGGCCGGTGGAGATGCTCGTGCCGAACGGGCTTCGTACCGGACACGTCGATAACCGCGACCGCTACTTCGTGGCGCCCCGCACCCGGCCCATGGGAGCCGGCCTCGACCTCTACGCCCGACGCAAGGACGGCAGCGAGTTTCCGTGTGAGATCTCGCTGTCCACCGTGGCGACCGACGCGGGGATGATGGCTCTCGCCGCCATCCGCGACATCACGGACCGGCGCCGCGATCGCGATGACCTGCGCCGAGCGGTGCAACGGCTGCAGGCAGCGACCGAGGTCGCGATCGCCGTCGGGGGCGAGACCGACCTGAAGCGCGTCCTCGACGCGATCGTCGAGCGTGGCCGGGCGCTGGTCGAGGCGAGAGCGCTGATCATCATGCTGCGGGAGGGAGACGAGCTGGCGGTCGCGGCGGTCGCGACGGCCGCCGGTGGGCTCGATCCCAAGGTCGCCCAGCTCAAGTTCAAGGTGCAGGAGGCCTCCGAGGAGATCCTGCTCGGCAGGTTCACCGGCGCCGATCCGGGCACCGAGGAGAGCGGAAGGGCGCTGATCGCCCCGTTGCTCTTCCGCGGCCAGTCCCTCGGCCTGGTCGTGGCACTCGACCACGTGGGCGATCCGCGCCACTTCGACGAGGAGCACCAGCGGATGCTTGATGCGTTCGCAGCGAGCGCAGCCACCGGCGTCGCGACCGCGAGGTCGATGGCGGAGGAGCGCCTCCAGCACGCGATCGACGCCGCTGAGCAGGAGCGGGGACGGTGGGCCCGCGAGCTGCACGACGAGACCCTTCAGTCGCTCGCCGTGCTTCGCATGCGCCTGGCCTCGGCCCTTCGGGATGAGTCGCCGGACGAGCTTCACGAGACGGGCCAGGAGGCGGTCCAGCAGATCGACGACGAGATCGTCAAGCTGCGGCGGCTGATCACCGAGCTGCGCCCTGCATCACTCGACACGATCGGCCTCGAGGCGGCGCTCTATGCCCTCGCGCAGCAGCATCAGGAGGTCGGCGAGATCCGGATCGAATGCGACTTCGAGTTGACGCGTCAGGCGGAGGAGCGGCCCGCCGCGCTCCTCGAGACGGCCGTCTACCGGCTGGTGCAGGAGGCGCTCAACAACGTCTCCAAGCACTCGCAGGCGCGGCACGCGGCGCTCCGGGTGCGCGAGTCAGGAGGCCAGATCGAGATCGAGGTCTCAGACGACGGCGTCGGCTTCGAGCCGAACATGGTGCGCGAGGGGTTCGGTCTGGTCGGGATGCGCGAGCGCGCGGCGCTGCTCGGCGGCTCTCTGAGAATCGACTCGGCGAGGGGGTCGGGGACGAAGGTCCAGGCGCAGATCCCGCTCGTCCCGCCCAGCGACCAGGACTAAACGGGTTGCTCCTCGGCTTCGCCTGCGGGCCACCCTCGCATCAGACGTCGATCAGGCCGCGGTCGATCGCGTAGCGCACCAGCTCGGAGCGGGTCGTCATCGCCAGTTTCTGCTGGATGTGGGCGCGGTGTGACTCCACGGTGCGAACGCTCAAGTAGAGCTGCTCGGCGATCTCGTTGTTGGTGTGGCCGAGTGCGATCAGCCGCAGCACTTCGAGCTCGCGCTCTGAGAGGTCGTCCGGTGTCGCCGCGTCGGGCTCGGCCGCGAGCCGGGCGCCGAGCTCCGGCTGCAGGTAGGTTCGGCCCTCGGCCGCCATCCGAACCGCCTTGACGAGTTCTTCGCTGGCGGCCTCCTTGAGGATGTAGCCGAGCACGCCCGCCTGGAGCGCCTCGCGGGCGAAGGCCGTCTCGTCCTGCATGGTGAGGACGACGATCTCGGTGTCGGGCGACTGCTCGCGGATCGAGGGGATTGCGGCCAGGCCCGACCCGCCCGGCATATTGATGTCGAGGATGAGCACCTTCGGGCGGTGTCCGCTGACGTAGCGCGCGGCGGAGTCCGCGTCGCCGGCCTCGGCGATGACCTCGATGTCGGGCTCCCGCTCGAGCATCAGGCGAAGGGCGCTTCGGACGACGGCGTGGTCGTCAGCGAGGACGACGGAGATGTCCTCTCCGGTCTCAGGTCCCCCTGGGTCTGCCACGGCCTTACCTTAACCCCGTGGGGAGGCGATGGCGCCGGGAGGTCGTGGAGCGCAACTCGCACGCGGGTAACGGTTTCAGGGGGCGTGGGGATGGGGTCACAACGAGCGCAGGGGGAGTCGGGGAGCGGAGGGCACAGCAGCAGGCGGGTCACCGGAGCGCTACTCCTTGCGGCACTCCTCTCGATTGCGGTCGCGCTTGCGCCGGCGGGAGGCGAGGCGAAGAAGCGCACGACTACCAAGCAGACGCGGCCGAACATCGTCCTGATCATGGACGACGACCAGTCGGTCAACCTGCAGCAGTTCTTGGCCAAGACGAACGCGGCGATCGCCGCCAAGGGGGTCACCTTCGACAACTCGTTCGTCAACTACTCGCTCTGCTGCCCCTCGCGCTCGACCATGCTGACGGGCCAATATGCCCACAACCACGGTGTGCGCGGCAACCAACAGCCGTCCGGCGGCTACAGCAAGCTCGCGCCGACCCTGGACAACACGCTGCCGGTCTGGCTGCAGCGCTCGGGTTACTACACGGCGCACATCGGCAAGTTCCTGAACGGCTACGGGACGACCTCGCCGGACACCGAGGTCCCGCCGGGCTGGAACGAGTGGTACGGGTCCCTTGACAACCCGGACGGCTTCACGGGCGGCACCTACACGGCGTACGGGTACACCCTCAACGAGAACGGCCGGATTGTCCATTACGGCTCCACCCCGGACGCCGCGGACCCACCGACCTACCAGACCGACGTCTACTCGCAGAAGGCCGCTGACTTCATCCGGCGGAGGGCGCCCAGCAAAAAGCCGTTCTACCTCTCGGTCGCCCCGCGGGATCCGCACTCCGAGGCGGCGTCGTGCAACTGCGCGGGTAACAACCCGCGGGCCGCGCCACGCTACGAGGGCAAGCTGGCGGGGCTGACGGCCCCGCGGGACCCCAGCTTCAACGAGGCCAACGTTTCCGACAAGCCCTCCAACATCAAGAACCTCAGTCCGCTCACTCCCGCCCAGATCGCGAACGTGGACGGCCGCTACCGGGCTCGGGCCGAGGCTGTGCTGGGAGTCGACGATCTCGTCCAGAACGTCGTCAGCACTCTCAAGGCATCGGGTGAGCTCAAGAACACGGTCCTGATCTTCACCTCGGACAACGGGTTCTTCCACGGCGAGCATCGGGTGCCGCAGGGCAAGGTGCGGGTGTACGAGCCCTCGATCCGGGTGCCCCTCCTGATCCGGGCGCCGGGGATGCCCAGGGGAGTGCACCGCAGGCAGCCGGTCGGCAACGTGGACCTCGCTCCGACCATCCTCGACTTCGCGAGGGCGAAGCCGGGACGGAAGGAGGACGGTATGTCGCTGGTGCCGATCATGCAGCGGAAGCGGGACTTCCCGGGACGCGCCATGGACCTCGAGACCTACTTCACCCCCGACACGACCGAGGACCCCGAGGACCCGCCGCTGAACTACCAGGGGGTGCGCACGGATCGCTACCTGTACGACGCCTATGGGAGCGGGGAGCAGGAGCTCTACGACCTGCGCGCCGACCCGTTCGAGCTGCAGAACCAGGCGGGCAATCCGATCTACGCCCCGGTGCAGAGCGCGCTCCAGCGCCTGCTCTCCTCCGACGCGCGCTGCGCCGGCAAGAGCTGCCGGGCGCGACCGGCGGTCAACCTGAAGACGCGCGGTTGCTCGAGCGCCAAGGTCGCCGGCAAGGGCAAGCCCCAGGAGGCGACCTTCTATCTGCGCAGCAAGAAGATCCGGCGGGATGCAAAGCCGCCGATCCGAACCAGCCTGCCGCGCGCCTCATCGGGCAACCGGCTCGAGGCGGTGGTGACCTCGCTCGACGGGCGGGTCGTCACGCTGAAGCGGACGCTCAACTGCTGATCCTCAGTCGCCCTCCCAACGATGGAGGCGTGGCAGCCAACCCGGCACCGCCCGGCGATAGGCGTCGTAGCTGGCGCCGAACCGTGCGCTGAGCGTCGGCTCCTCGTAGAAGCGGACGAAGCCGAAGACGATCAACCAAAAGGCGACGGCCCAGGCGAGCAACCCGAACTGCCCCAGCAGCAGCGCCTGGCCCACGATCGTCGCACCGACGGCGAGGTACATCGGGTTTCGGACGTACCGGTAGACCCCGCCGACGACGAGGCGCTCCGTCGGCGCCACCGGCGCAGGCGTGCCGAGGCCCTCGACGACGAAGCGCGCGAAGGCGTGCAGCAGGAAGGCGAGGCCGAAGGCGATCAGGACGCCGCCCGCGATGCGGACGGGGAGCGGCGCCGCCTCCATCCGCCAGCCGGTCAGGAGCCACGGGATGAGCCCGGCGACGACCCCGGGGGCGAGCACCAGGAAGGCGGCGCTGCCGGCAGCGGCGCTCGCCTTATGCGACCGTTGCCGGCTCTGTGGCAAATCGCGCGATCAGCTCGGCGAGGCGCTCGGGCTGGTCCTCCGCGACGAAGGCGTAGGAGTCCTCGATCCGCTCCAGCGTCGCCCCCTGGATCGTCGCTGCGAGCTTCTCCGCGAAGGAGAGCTTGAAGAAGCGATCCTCGACCGCCCAGGCGAGCAGGGTGGGGCGGTCGAAGCCGCGCAGCTTTTCGGCGGCCTCCAACGTGTAGCGCGGGTGGATGCCACGCAGGACCTTGACGGTGTCTCGCCGGATCTCGCGATTCGAGAGGAAGGGCTCGACCCAGTCGCGGGTGGGCGCCGAATCGAAGTCGTGCTTGATCAGCCAGCCGTAGGCATTCGGAAGGCGCCGCATGGGCGCGAACCGCATGCCCTGCAGGAGCCCGGTGAGCACCGGCGGGACACGGGCGGCCCACTGCATCGGCCGGAAGGCCGGAGGTAGGAAGTTCTCGAAGGCGTCGCAATTGGTGAGCAGGAGGCGGCCGATTCGCTCCGAGTGGTTCGCGGCTGTGACCTGCGAGATCGCGCCACCCGTGTCGTTGGCGACCAGGACGACATCCTGGAGCCCGAGGGCCTCGAGGAAGTCGGCCACGATCCGGGCGAGGCCGGTGGGGGAGAGGTCCGAATCCGGCGCCATCGGGCTGCGGTGCGAGCCGAGCGGCAGGTCGGGCACGATGCAGCGGAACCGGTCCTCGAGCAGCGGCGTCACCTTGCGCCACAGCCGCCCGTCCACCAAGAGCCCGTGGGCGAAGACGATCGGCGGACCCTCTCCGGACTCGCGGTAGCTGATCGTCCCCTGGGAGAGCTTCGCCTCGGTCACGATGGCCTCCTCAGGCTACGCAGCTGCGTGCGGATGAAGCGAGGCCAGGAGCGCGGGCTGGCGGCGACGGCCCGCAGCAGTGGAGCGGGATCGAGGTAGGCGACTCGCTCGATCGCCTTGCCGTCTCGCAGCCTGATCCGGTCGCAGGTGTGGAGGGTGAAGCGGCGCTTGCCGACCGTCCCCGCGAGGCGCAGCTCGATGTAGAGCACGTCGCCCGAGGCGGCCCAGTTCTCGACCGTGCCGCGGAGGTCCGGGACCAGAGTGAACAGCGGGCGCGCGAACTCCTCGCGGAACGCCTTTCGCCCCACGATCGGGCGAACGGACGGCTGGATCATCCGCACGTCGGGATCGAACCAGGGATCGAAGTGATCGCAGAAGGTGTCCGTGTCCATTGGGTTGGCCCAGCCGATTGCGAACATCGCCACCCAGTCGGCGGCGGCCCGGGCCTGCTCCTCGGTCGTTTCGTGGGCGACCGTAGCTGCGCCGTTTCCCGAGGCCAGCGCCATCACTCGTCCCCCAGCTGGCGCTGCATCGCCAGCGAGTCCAGATAGGTCTGCTTGCTCGCGACCAGGCCCTCGCGGACTTCGATCACGTCGACGCAGTCGACCTCCACCCGGGCGCCATGCGCCCCAAGCGCCTCGCCCTCGACTTGAATGGATCCAGCCACGGTGCCGCTCATCGTCGACTCCAGGACCCAATGGTTCTCGCCGACGTGCAGGGCCCGCTCGGCGAAGTTGATGTCGGGGAGGAGCGCGATGTAGCCGGCGAAAGCCTCTCGGACGGCCTCCTTGCCCTCCGCAGGGACGCTACCGGCGGCGTGGGCGACGAAGACCGAGTCGTCGGTGTGCAGGTCCATGATCGCGTCGAGGTCCTGGCGGTTCCAGGCCTCGCCGTAGCGCTCAGCGAGCATCCGGATCGCAACGGCGGCATCGGTGGCGGTGGTCATCGGGCCTCCTCGGGTCGGGTTCGCATACAGGCTGTATGTATATTCCTCCTACAGGCTGTATGTCAACGTGACGTGCGTCTCACTGGCGGCGTTCCCCGCGCGGCCGTGGGCAGTCTTGAGAGCCGTGGCTAGACTTGAACACGATGAAGAGCGATATCCATCCCGAGTACGTCCTCTCGCACGTTCACTGCTCGTGCGGGAACGACTTCTATACGCGCTCCACGAAGCCCGAGTTGCACGTGGAGATCTGCTCGCAGTGCCATCCGTTCTACACGGGCAAGCAGAAGCTGGTTGACACCGGCGGCCGCGTCGAGCGGTTCCGCCGTCGTGCGGCCAAGCGCGCCCGTTGAGTCCCGAGCCCGATCCGCGGTCCAACGGGGCGCGTCCCGCCGCCGCCCAGGCGGAGCGGATGCCGGACGGCAAGCCCGTCGCCGTGGGCGACGCCCCCGTCGGCGGCCAAGCGGTGCTCGAGGGGGTGATGATGCGCGGCGTCTCGACCTGGTCCGTCGCCTGCCGCACGCCCGAGGGGCGCATCGAGGTCAAATCCGAGCCGATCGTCTCCTGGGCGAAGCGGCACCGGGTGCTGCGCCTCCCCGTGATCCGAGGGGTCGTGGCTCTCGCCGAGTCGCTGAAGATCGGCTTCAAGGCGCTCGCGATCTCGGCCAACGCTCAGCTGGCCGACGGCGAAGAGGAGGAGGAGATCGGCGGCTTCATCTGGGGGCTGACGATCTTCCTCTCGCTGGTGCTGGCGATCGGGCTCTTCTTCGTCGTCCCAGTGGGAGCGACCAGCCTGATCAAGGACTGGCTCGGCTCGGCCATCCTCTTCTGGCTGGTCGAGGGCGTGCTCCGCACGGCGATCTTCATCGGCTATCTGGTGCTGATCAGCCGGCTGAACGACCTGCGCCGCGTCTTCGAGTACCACGGTGCGGAGCACAAGACGATCTCCTGCTTCGAGGCGGGCGACGAACTGGTGCCGGCCCGTGCCAAGCGGTACTCCCGGCTGCATCCCCGCTGCGGCACAAGCTTCCTGCTGATCGTGATGGTGCTGGCGATCTTCGTCTTCGCGCCGATCGGACTGCCCGCCTGGTACTGGCTGGTCCTCTCGCGGATCCTGGGGATCCCGCTGATCGCCGGGCTCGGCTACGAGGTAATCAAGTGGGCCGGCAAGCACCGCAACAAGCGCTGGGTCCGGGTCGTGATGTGGCCCGGGCTGATGCTCCAGAACCTGACCACGCGCGAGCCGGACGAAGATCAGCTCGAGGTCGCGATCGCCTCTCTCAAGGCCGTGCTCGCCGTTGAGGACCCGTACGAGGCGAAGCGCGACCAGCCGATCGAGATCGTCGCGTAGCTACCGGCCACCGCGTCACACTTAAGCCGTGATCGAAGAGCTGGTCGACCAGATCGAGGGCCGCTTCGCCGAGCTCGAGCGCCAGATGTCCGACCCGGAGGTGATCGCCGACCGGGAGCGCTACGCAGAGGTCGGGCGCGAGTACCGCGAGCTCCAGCCCGCCCACGAGCTGGCCCGAGAATGGCTGACGCTGAAGGACGATCTCGAGGGCGCCCGCGAGCTGCTCGCCGAGGACGGCGACGATCCCGAACTCAAGAGGGTCCTCACCGAGGCGCCCGGGCGGCTCGAGGAGCTCGCCGAGGAGATCCGGCTTGCGATGGTCGAGCGCGACCCCAACGACGACAAGAACGTGATCGTCGAGATCAGGGCCGGTACCGGTGGCGATGAGGCCGCGCTGTTCGCCGGGGATCTGTTCAAGATGCTGACCCGATATGCGGAGCGCCGTGGCTACTCCGTCGAGTCGCTCTCGCAGTCGCCGGCGGAGGTCGGCGGCTTCAAGGAGGTGACCTTCTCGGTGAGGGGCGACGGCGCCTATTCCGTCTTCAAGTACGAGGGCGGCACCCACCGCGTGCAGCGGGTTCCGAAGACGGAGTCACAGGGCCGCATCCACACCTCCACCGCGACGGTGGCGGTCCTGCCCGAGGCCGAGGAGGTCGACGTTCGGGTCGATCCGAACGACCTTCAGATCGACGTCTACCGCTCGTCGGGTCCCGGCGGCCAGTCCGTCAACACCACCGACTCCGCCGTCCGCATCACTCACAAGCCGACCGGAGTCGTGGTCTCGATGCAGGACGAGAAGTCTCAGCTGCAGAACCGCGAGAAGGCGATGCGCGTCCTGCGCGCCCGGCTGCTCGACCGGGAGATCGCCGAACAGCAGGCGAAGATCGCCTCGGAGCGGCGCGCCCAGGTCGGGACCGGGGAGCGCTCCGAGAAGATCCGCACCTACAACTTCCCGCAGGACCGGGTCACCGATCACCGCGTGAAGCTGACGGTGAGCGGGGTGGACAGGGTCCTGAACGGGGAGCTCGACGAGTTCACGGAGGCTCTCTCCTCGGAGGAGAAGCGCCGCCGGCTCGAAGCGCAGACGGCGGAAGCCACCTGAGCGTGCGGGGCAACACCGTCCGCGACGCGCTGGCGGCGGCGGTGGACGCGCTCGAGGCTGCCGGTTGCGACACGGCCCGGCTCGACGCGGAGCTCCTGCTGGCGCAGGCCACGGGCTGGGACCGAGCGCAGATCGCCGCAGGCCCCGATGCCCGGCTGCCGGTCGGCGCATCCCGCGAGTTCGGGGAGATGGTGCGACGTCGCGTCCGGCGCGAGCCCGTGGCCTACATCCTCGGGCGCAAGGGCTTCCGGCGTGTCGAGCTCCTCGTCGACCGCCGGGTCCTGATCCCGAGGCCCGAGACCGAGCTTTTGGTGGAGCTGGCGGTCAAGCTCGAGGCCTCCCAGGTGCTCGACGTCGGCACGGGGAGCGGCGCCATTGCCCTGGCCGTTGCGGACGAGCTCGAGAATGCGCGGGTCACCGCGATCGACACCTCCTTCGACGCAGTCCGCGTGGCGCAGACGAACACCGAGCGCCTCGGCCTTGTGGATCGGGTGGACGTCGTCCTCCGCGGCCCGAGCACGCTGAAGGGGGCGGAAGCGGATGGTCACCCCTTCGATCTCCTGCTCGCGAACCTTCCCTACGTGAGCGAGGACGAATGGGAGGATCTGGCGCCCGAGATCCGCGACTACGAGCCGCACGACGCCCTCGTCGCGGGCCCCACCGGGCTCGAGGCGATCGAGGCGCTGGCCGAGGAGCTGCTGGGCCTGGCGCCGAGGCCGGCTGTCGTCGCGCTCGAGATCGGCGCCGGGCAGGCCGAGGCGGTAGCCAAGCTGATCGGAGCGGCCGGCTATGCACAGGTGGAGGTCCGCTCCGATCTCGCCGGGCACGACCGGGTCGTCGTCGGGCGATGACCGAGATCGTCTCCATCGAGGGCGATGGCCCCGATGAGGCGCGGAAGGCCCTTGAGCGCTGCGTGGGTAAGGGAGGTGTCGCGATCTTCCCGGCGGACACGCTCTACGGCCTGGCGTGCGATCCGCTCGACCCGCAGGCCGTGAAGCGGATCCACTCGATCAAGGGGCGCGACGAGGGCAAGCCCTCGGCCGTCATGTACTTCTCACCGCTGGCGATGCGCGAGTTGGTCTCCGGGCTGGGCGAGCGCTCCCGCCGGGCGGTCTCGCAGCTCCTGCCAGGGCCCGTCACCCTCGTGATCGCCAACCCCGAGCGGCGTTATCCGCTCGCCTCCCGCGACGACCCCGAGCGCCTCGGGGTGCGGCTGATCGAGGGCCCGCTGGTCGGGGCGATGACCCCGATCTTCCAGACCAGCGCGAACCGCAGCGACGAGCCGCCCCCGCGCGGCTTCGATGAGATCGACGAAGACGTGCTCGGCGCCGCCGACGTGGCGATCGACGGCGGGGAGCTGATCGGCGCACCCTCCACGGTCGTCGATCTCAGCGAGCTCGACTCGGCCGGGCGTTGGACGGTCCTGCGCGAGGGCGCCCTGCCGCGCGGGGTGATCGACCAAATCCTGGGCGAGACGGCGAACGGTTAGTCGGTCGCGCCCCTCGCGGCCCGCTCGGCCTCTTCGTGGCTGGGGTAGGCCCAGCCGCGCTGGAACTTCTCACCCTTCGGCTCGATGACCCAGCCGACGTCGCGTTCGACCGCATCGCCGCCGCGCCGCCTGGCGGTCATCCGCCCCAGGACAAGCAGACGGTCCCCAACCGGTCGGAACTGGTCGATATCGACCCGCGACTCCTCGAGAATCTCGTCGACGTCCTCGAACCAGGCGCGTATGCCGTTGTGGCCGTGGTATCCGGGATCGCCCTCCTCCCGCGCCGTTAGGAAGGGGTGCCATTCGGCGTCGGGGTTCCAGACGGCCAACCAGGCGTCCGTATCGCGCTCGTTGTACGCGTCGCTGAGCTGCTCGAGCTGCTTCCGGTAGTCGGCCATCGTCACGCCGACGACTCCTGCTCGACGGCGGCCACGGCCTGCTCGAGGGTGGGGTAGAGGTAGAGACGGATCGCCTTACCGTCGCGGAGCTGCCAGACCATCACCGCCTCCTGCCCGAAATCGAGTCCCGTCGTCCTTCCCCGCGCGCGCAGGGTGAACTCGACCAGCACGCGGTCTCCAGCCTCGCGGAAGCCGCGCGCGTCCCAGCGGATCTCGTCCATGACCTCATCGAAGGAGCTGAACCAGCGGCGGACGCCCTCGTGACCCCGATACGTGTCGGGCTCTGTGGCGAGGTCGGGGGGCGTCGTCGCCTCGAAGTCGGGATGAATGAAGGGCAGGATCCCGTCGATCCCCTCTGCGTTGAACGCCTCGAATCCCCGTTCGACGATCTCGAGGTTGCTGCTTGCCACGGGTCCAGCGTAGGACAGCCGATCAGGTTGCCGCCGTGACGGCGCTGCGGATGAAGAGCTCGCGGGCGCGCTTTCGCTCCGGTGTGGCGCCGCGCTCGATCCGCTCGAGCGTCATGCCCTGCATGCCAGAGATCACCATCACGGTGAGGACACGCGCCTTGGCCGGCGTCAGCCCGTCGCTCGCCTCCGTCAGCAGGCGGACGAGCACCTCTCGCCACCGCTCGTTCACCTCGGCGACCGTCCGGCGGACTTCCGGCTCGACGACGGATACGGCCGCCAGGTCGAAGTAGAGGCGGGCGACTCGCTCGTCGGTGTCGAGGACCCGCTCGACGCCTGCGTCCACTCCGCGGACCACCGCCTCGACCGTGGTCGCCCCATCGACGGCGTCGAGGACCTCCCCGGTGATCATCTCGGCGATCGAGCGGCCCGCCGCCCCCACCAGGCCCTGCTTCGAGCCGTAGTGGTAGGCGACCAGGGGCTTCGATTCGCCGGCGCGGGCGGCCACCTTGGCGATGGTCAGTCCGGCGTAGCCGTCCGACTTCAGCACCTTGATCGCGGCGTCGAGGATGCGTTCGCGAGCGCCGGTCGATGGCCGGCCGCGGCGCGGCGGGGCTATGGCCTGGGTCATGCTGCCGCGAGCATCGCCGGGTCGAGCCCCATCGCCGCCAGCTTCTTGGAGAGGGACTTCGCGGCGTACTCGAAGATCTCGCTCGAGTGGTAGAAGGGCGTCTCGAAGTCGTAGGGGTCGTCGACCCACGGCGGGACGAAGACCAGCGGGGCAACGGCGAGACATTCCTTCAGCGTCTCCTCGACGACCCTCGCGTTGGCCTTGTCGGCCTTGATCGCGTCGGCGAGGAACTTGACGCCGAACCCGACGTGCCGTGACTCGTCTCGGTTGACCGCTGTGAAGCCGGCCGTGAAGCCCGGGAACCAGCGCCGCTCCCGCAGCGACTTGATCATGAAGCGGGCCGCGGTCAGCGCAAGCATCCCCTCGATCACAATCATGTAGACGGTGATCCCGCGGATCAGTGAGGGGAAGTCGCTCGGGTCCTTGCGCAGGGTCTCCGCGCAGTCATGCAGGATGCCGTCGAACAGGGTCTCCCAGTCCTTGTTCACGACGTAGCGCTGCTTGTCGATCATCTCGCCGAGGCTGCCGGCCTCGACGCCGAAGACCTCGCGGTAGAAGCCGTTCCAGAAGACGGTGTGCTTCGCCTCGTCGGAGATCTGGGTGGTGAGGAAGACCTGCGCCTCGTGGGTCGGGGCCGCGATGGCGAAGGGCAGCAGCTCGACCGTCACCCGCTCCTCGCCCAGGAAGAACTCCGAGAAGCCGAACTCGAGGAACCGGCGCTCCTCGTCGGTGAACATGTCCGGGTCGGCCCACTGCCTGGCGTCCTCGGTGAAGTCGAAGTCCTCGGTCGACCAGTGCTGGCGCTGCCAGCGCATGAAGAGCTTCTCGTAGGAGGGGGCCGCCTCGACGATGCGGTCGAGCCCCGCCATCACCTTGTCGATGTCGCCGTCGAGCAGTACCGAGAGGGCCTCGTCGTCGGTGTGGAGCTCCCCGTTGGTGGTCGCGGCTGCGTCGGACATCTCTCCTCCTCTGTGGAGCGGTCGGGTGCTGCATTCTTTACCAATCGTTCAATAAATGTCAAGTCCGCGTGCCTCGGTATCGTGGCCCGCAGTGACCGATCTCCCCGACGACTTTCAGGCCGCCCCCCTCGCCGAGATCGATCCGGACATCGCCCGGGTCCTCGACGGCGAGCTCGGCCGCCAGCAGGGGACGCTCGAGATGATCGCCTCCGAGAACTTCGTTCCGCAGGCTGTCCTCGACGCGGCGGGCTCCGTGCTCACCAACAAATACGCGGAGGGATACCCCGGCAAGCGCTATTACGGTGGCTGCGAGTGGGTGGACATCGCCGAGCAGCTCGCGATCGACCGGGCGAAGGAAGTGTTCGGCGCCGAGCACGCCAACGTCCAGTCCCATGCCGGCGCTCAGGCCAACAACGCCGCCTACATGGCGATGCTCAAGCCGGGCGACACGATCATGGGGATGGCCCTCGATCACGGCGGCCACCTCACCCACGGAATGAAGCTGAACCTCTCGGGAAAGCTCTACGACGTAGTCGCCTACCACGTCCGTCGCGAGGACAAGCTCGTCGACATGCACGAGGTCGCCTCGCTTGCGAAGGAGCACGAGCCGAAGGTGATCGTCGCGGGTTGGTCGGCCTACCCGCGGCACCTGGACTTCGCCGCCTTCCGGGAGATTGCCGACTCGGTGGGAGCCAAGCTGATGGTCGACATGGCCCACTTCGCCGGTCTGGTTGCGGCGGGCGAGCATCCGAGCCCGGTCCCCCACGCCGACGTCGTCACCACCACGATCCACAAGACTCTCTGCGGCCCGCGCAGCGGGATGATCCTCTGCAAGGAGGAGCTCGCGGCCGACATCAACCGCTCCGTCTTCCCCGGCGAGCAGGGCGGGCCGCTGATGCACATCATCGCCGCCAAGGCCGTTGCCCTGAAGATCGCCCAGAGCGATCAGTTCAAGGAGCGCCAGCGGCAGACCATCGCCAACGCCCAGGCGTTCGCGGACGAGCTGATCGCGGGCGGGATCGACGTGCTCACCGGCGGCACCGACGTGCATCTCGTCCTCGTCGACCTCACGAACACCGGTCTCGATGGCAAGACGGCGGAGGACCGTCTCGAGGAGGTCGGCATAACGGTGAACCGCAACGCGATCCCGTTCGATGAGCGCCCGCCGATGAACCCGTCGGGCCTGCGGATCGGGACTCCGGCGCTTACCACGCGCGGTCTGGTCGAGGACGACCTGCGCGAGATCGCCAGGGTGATCGTCGGGGCGCTCTCCGACGAGTTCGACTCGCAGAGGGACTCGCTCCTCGAGCGCTCTCGCGCGCTGATGTCGAAGTACCCCCTCTATCCCCAGCTCTCAGCAGCAGCGGTCTAGCCCGGCCCGATGAGGATCTGGGCCGACATGAGCGGGCCGGCGCATGTCCTCGTGCTCCGGCCCATCATCGATCGCCTTCGGGCGCAGGGCCACACGGTGCTGATCACGGCGCGTGAGTACACGCAGACCCTGGAGCTGCTCGACCTGCACGGAATGGAGTACACGCTCATCGGAAAGCATGGCGGCGCCTCCCGGGTCCGCAAGCTGATGCGGCTCATCCAGCGCACGACCGAGATGCGCGGCTTCGGCAAGGCGAAGGGGTTCGACCTGGCGATCGCGCATGGCTCCAACGACGTCGCGATCGCTTCCCGGCTGCTCGGGATCCCCGAGGCGAATATGCACGACTACGAGTTCGCCGTGGCGCAGCACCAGGTCGGCTGCCGGCTCGCGAAGCGCGTGATCTTCCCGGACTCCGTGCCCGCCGAGCGGCTGAAGCGGTTCGGCGTCACCCCGGAGAAGCTGTTCCAGTACCCCGGGATCAAGGAGGAGTACTACCTCTCCGACTTCGAGGTCGACCAGGACGCGCTCGAGAAGCTCGGCGTCGACACGGATCGCGTCGTCGTGGTGGTTCGCCCGCCGCCTGACGTCTCGCTCTATCACCGCCGCTCAAACCCCCTCTTTCCGCAGGTGCTCGCGCGAGTAGGCTCTGAGCCCGGTGTCCATGCGGTCGTGTTGCCCCGGACCGAGGAGCAGCGGACCTACGTCAAGGAGCTTGCCCTGCCGTCCCTGATCGTTCCCGATCACGCAGTGGAGGCGCAGAGTCTCGTGGCCCTCGCCGATCTGGTCGTCTCCGCGGGAGGGACGATGAACCGGGAGGCCGTCGCTCTCGGCACCCCGGTCTACACGACCTACGGCGGGCGTCTCGGCGGCGTCGACGAGGCGCTGATCCGTTCCAACCGGCTGCGGCCCCTCACCGACCCCCGCGCTCTCGGGCTCGAGAAGAAGAACGGGCAGGGCGAGCAGGTCCGCCGCGACCCACAGCTGCTCGTCGATCTGATGCTGGGCGCCGCCGAGCCCGAGGGCTCGGCATGAGCGCATCGACACGGGCGCCTGCGCAGGACGACGCCGTGCCGTCCACCTCGCCCGACTCCGACGGAGCCTCCTCGCTCGCGGAGCAGTACTCGGTGATGGCCTCCGAGGACTTTGCGCCACGCCGCGTGGACGTCGCCCTCCGCGCCCTCGACCTGGTGATCGCCGGCACCGCGCTCCTGCTGCTCTCGCCACTCCTTGGCCTGCTCGCGCTCGCGACCCTGCTCACCTCGGGCACGCCGGTCCTCTACCGCGGCGAACGGGTGGGGCGGGCCGGCCGCATCTTCACGATGTACAAGCTGCGGACGCTCAAGCGCGGGGCGGAGGAGCGGCTCGGCAACGTCTACGGCGAAGAGCTCAGCCGCCGCACCGAGCAGGAGGTGACGCTGGTCGGGAAGGCAGCTCGGCTGACGCACATCGACGAGGTGCCGCAGCTCTACAACGTGGTCCGCGGCGACATGAGCATGGTCGGCCCGCGGCCGGTGCGGCCGGCCTTCTTCTACCGGCTGGTGGAGGAGGTGCCCCAGTACTGGCAGCGGCTCGTGGTCAGGCCCGGCGTCACCGGCTTCGCGCAAACCAGGATCACCCGAGAGGACTCCTGGGAGGACAAGCTGATTCACGACCTCGAGTACATCGCGGACCGTTCCATCCGCCTCTACCTGCGTGTCCTAGGGGCCACGATGGCGAGGATCGTCCGGCTCACCCTGAGCGGCAGGAACCGCTGAGACACATTTGACTGCATGTCTCACCCGGGTATACGCTCCCCGGTGATGGAGGAGCGGAGCGGGACGCTGCGCAGGGTCGTGGTGGCAGTCGGACTCGCGCTTGCCCTGAGCCTCTCGTTCGCCCCCGCCGCGCCGGCCGCCAAGACGCCCAAGAAGGTCAAGGACACGACGGTCTGGCTCTGCAAGCCCGGAATCCCGAACAACCCTTGCGAGCCCGGCTTCGCCACGACCCTCATCTCTCCAACCGGCCAGACCCTCGGCAGGCAGAACGTCAAGGCCGACAAGAAGCGGAAGGTCGACTGCTTCTACGTCTATCCGACGGTCAGTGACGACAAGAGCACCAACTCGGACCTCTCGATCGATCCCGAGGAGCGCTCCGTCGCGCTTTATCAGGCGGCCCGCTACGGGCTGCATTGCCGGGTCTTCGCGCCGATGTACCGCCAGGTGACCCTGTCGGCGCTGTTCGCCGGGACCCCGATTCCCCCCAAGGCGGCACAGATCGCCTACGGGGACGTCCTCGCCGCCTGGAAGACCTACCTGCGCAAGTACAACCAGGGCCGCGGGGTGGTGCTGATCGGCCACTCGCAGGGCAGCCTGGTGCTTCGCGAGCTGATCCACCAGGTCATCGACCGGAAGAAGACGGTCCGCAAACGCTTGATCTCGGCGGTGCTCCTGGGCGGCAACGTCGTCGTGCGGGAGGGCGGCACGGTGGGCGGGGACTTCAAGAACATCCCCGCGTGCACCAAGGCGAAGCAGTTCGGCTGCGTGATGGCGTTCTCGACATTCAACGGGCCCGTGCCGGCGGACTCGAAGTTCGGGCGGCCGAGCAACGTTTTTTTTGTGGGGCCCGGCCTGCCGACGACGGGGGACGTGCTCTGCACGAACCCGGCGGCGCTGCGCGGCGGGTCGGCGCTCCTGACGTCGGTGTTCCCCACGGCGCCGTTCGCTCCGGGGACGACGATCGGGACAGTGATCCAGGCGGTCGGCCAGCCGACGCCGACGGGAGCGACCACACCGTGGTACCAGGCCCAGGCCTACACAGGAGCCTGCGACTCCTCGAATGACGCGGATGTCCTGCAGATCAGCGCGGTCGGCGGCGCCCTGACCCTGAACGCGGTCCCGGATGCGACCTGGGGCCTCCACCTGGTCGACGCGAACATCGCTCTCGGCAACCTCACGAACGACGTGGCACGCCAGGCCAAGGCCTGGCTGAAGAAGAAGCGCTAGCCGCATCCCGGCCCCTCTCTAGACTCGCGCGCATGTGCGGGATATGCGGTCTCGTCAGCCTCGACGGGGCCACGGCCCCGGATCCCGCGGCGCTGGCCGCGATGAACGAGTCACTGGTCCACCGCGGCCCCGACTCGGTCGGCAGCCTGATCGACGGTCCGTGTGGTCTCGCGATGCGCCGGCTCTCGATCATCGATTTGGCCGGCGGTGACCAGCCGATCGCCAATGAGGACGGCCGGATCCAGGTGATCCAGAACGGCGAGATCTACAACTACCGCGAGCTGATGGAGGGGCTGGGCCGCCGCGGGCACAGCTTCTCCACCCACTGCGACACGGAGGTCCTGGTCCACCTGTACGAGGAGCGCGGTCCCGCCTTCGTCGAGGACCTCCGCGGGATGTTCGCGATCGCCATCTGGGACGCCCGGCACAACAGGCTGGTGCTGGCGCGCGACCGCTTCGGGATCAAGCCCCTCTACTACCGGGTCGCCGGGGGTCAGCTCTCCTTCGCCTCCGAGCTCAAGGCGCTGCTGCGCCAGCCCGGCTTCTCCAGGGAGATCGACCCGTCCGCGCTCGAGGCGTTCCTCGCCTTCAACTCGGTTCCGGCTCCGCTCACGATCTTCACCGAGGCGCGGAAGCTGCCACCCGGGCACACCCTGGTCGCGGAGGAGGGGGAGGTGGAGATCCACCGCTTCGCCCGGCCCACACCGGTCCAGGCCGACCAGGTCCGCAACGAGCGCGAGGAGGCGCTGGCCGAGGAGCTCCGCGGCCGGCTGCGGGACTCGGTCAGAGCGCACCTCGTCTCGGACGTGCCGGTCGGAGTACTGCTCTCCGGGGGGGTCGACTCCGCGACGCTGACGGCCTTGGCTGCGGCCGAGAGCGGCTACCGGGTAAGCACCTTCTCGATCGGCTTCGAAGAGCAATCGTTCGACGAGCTGGAGCTGGCCCGCCTGGTAGCCGAGCGCTATGGCACCGATCATCACGAGCTGGTCCTGCGCCCGGACGCGGTCGACCTGGTCCCGCGGCTGGTCGAGGCGTTCGACGAGCCCCTAGGCGACTCCTCGGCCCTCCCCACATATCTGGTCTCGCAGCTGGCCTCGGACACGGTCAAGGTCGTCCTCTCGGGCGAGGGCGGCGACGAGCTCTTCGGCGGCTACTACACCTACGTCGCGGACCGGCTCGCCCCGCGGATCGGCAGGGCGGCTCCGTTGCTGCGCCCGTTGGTCGAGCTGCTGCCGAGCTCCTCCGAGAAGGTGAGCTTCGACTACAAGGCCAAGCGGTTCGTCCGTGGCGCACACCTCCCGCCGGTCGAGCGACACCACGCCTGGAAGGAGATCTTCTCCGCCGACGCGCAGGATCAGATCCTCAGCTCGCCGAGGACCTCCGATCCGCTCGACGTCTACCGGGCGCGCTACGCGGAGACGGAGGGCGCCGAGGAGCTGGCGCGCCTGCAGGACCTCGATCTCGGCATCTACCTGGTCGATGACCTCCTGGTGAAGACCGACCGGGCGAGCATGGCCCACTCGCTCGAGGCTCGCGTGCCGTTTCTCGATCCGGTCGTCGCCGAGCTCGCCCTCGCGCTGGAGACCAAGCAGAAGGTTCGCGGCTTCTCGAAGAAGCGGCTGCTGCGCCGCGCCGCGGCGCCGCTTCTCCCGCAGGAGATCATCCGGGGCCGAAAGCAGGGGTTCTCGATCCCGGTCGCGGCCTGGCTCCGCGGCGACCTCGCCCCGTTCGCTCGGGACGTCCTCTCGCCCGAGACGATCGAGAGGCAGGGCTACCTCAACCCAGGCGCGGTCAGTCGGGTCCTCGACGCGCACATCTCGGGCAAGCAGGACCTCAGCCGGCAGATCTGGGGACTGCTCAACTTCACCCTGTGGTTCGACCGCTACGCCCGGGAGCCGGCCACGGCCGGCGCCTCGGCAGGAGGGGCGTGATCTAGATGCCCGACACGATCGACGCCCTGTTCGGGTTCATCTTCGCGGGCGCGGCGGTCTGGGCCCTGGTGCCCGCCACTGAGTCGCTGGCGGTCCGGATCGGCGCGATCGACTATCCGAACGAGCGCAGCCTGCACGAGGACCCGACCCCGAAGCTCGGCGGCATCGCCGTGCTGGTTGCCGTTCTGATCGGGGGCACGATCTTCCTGCCCTGGGACCACGAGACCCGGTCGATCCTGGCGGGCGCGATCGTGATCACCGCTGTCGGCGTGGTCGACGACCTGGTCGACCTACCGGCCGGGGTGAAGCTGGTCGGGCAGATCGCCGCCGCGATCATCCCGGTCGCCTCGGGGGTTACCGTCGACACCTTCACGCTGCCGTTCCTCGGCCGAGTCGATCCCGCCTCCGTGCAGCTCATCGACCCGCCCGGGATCGGCGCCATCGATCTCGGCCAGGTGCTCACCGTGTTCGGGATCGTCGCCGTCGCCAACGTGATCAATCTGATCGATGGGGTCGATGGGCTCGCTGCGGGGGTCTGCCTGATCTCGGCCGCAGCGCTCACCGTCATCGCCCTGTCGTTGGATCGCAACGCGGCAGGTGTCTTGGCGGCGGTGACGGCCGGGGCTTCGCTCGGCTTCCTGCGGCACGGCTTCCCGCCCGCTTCGAGCTTCATGGGGGACACCGGGTCGAACCTGCTCGGCTACCTGATGGCGGTGATCACGGTCCAGGGGGCGCTCAAGACCAACGCGGTGGTCGCCCTGTTCTTCCCACTGGCGATCCTGGCCGTTCCGATCCTCGATACGGGCTTCGTGGTCGCCAAACGGGTCAAGTACGGGAGGCCGATCTACCGGGCCGACACCGAGCACTTCCACCACCGGATGGCGCGGATCGGCTTCAGTCAGCGCCGCACGATCGCCTACCTCTACGGCTGGACCCTGATCCTGGCGGGTCTCGCCCTGGCCCTCCGCTTCGTCCCCTACACCGACAACCACGGCAACTTCGACCCGCTCTGGACGGTGGTGATGGCGGCCTGCCTGCTGGGCGCCGCCGTGGCCAGTTTCCGGCTGCTCGCGGCCCTTGAGATCCTCAAGCTGCTCAAGGTGCGCAACCGGCAGTGGCGGCGCCGGCTCGGTCTCGCCCAGATCCCTGAGGTGCCGGTCGAGCCCGAGGTCGAGGAGGGTGTACTGCGCGAGCTCGACACCGGGACCTTCTCGGTCGTGGACCCGGAGACCGGCGAGTTCACCGCGGTCGATCCGGACACCGGCGAGATCGAGGCCGTGGAGCCGGGCGGGGAGGAGGTCAGCCCGCCCCCACCGCCCGAGCAACCTGCTCGCGCCCGCGATACAGGCGGCTCATGATCGTCCCCTGGCGGACCCCCAGGGCCTTGGCCGCCTCCGCATAGCTGAGACCGGCCACGTCCACGGCGGCGACCGTCTCTCGGTAGGGCCGCGGCAACTCGGCGAGCGCATCGAGCACCTCGCCGGCCTCCAGCGAGGACTCGGGATCTCCACCGGAGTTTCGAGCGGCGAGCTCGTCGGGAGCCTGCTCGCCCGAGTCCGTCGACGCGCGGCGGACCCGCTCGTCACGGAGATGGCTGTACCAGGTGTTCCTCAATGCCTTGACCAGGTACCCGAGGTCGTCATCCCGTCGCAGGAACCGGGGCCGCGAGAGGACCTTGACGTAGGTCTCCTGGACCAGGTCCTCTGCGAGATCGCGGGAGCCGCACATCGCGCAGGCAGCCCGAAACAGCCTGTCGATGTGATCTCCGGCGGCCTCGGGATCCAGCCGGCGCTCCTCCCCTTTGACGGCGACCGCGGTCAGAACGGCACCGCCCCGTCGCCCTTCCAGGACGCCAGCTTGAGCAGCTCGCGATCGCCGACGCCCGACCCGCTGAGCACACAGGTCCTTCCGTCGCGCCACCAGGTGACGACCCGCCGGCCTCGGTCCCCGAAGGCGTGGAGGTTGACGTCGTTTCGCCTGGTCGTGCTCGCGTCGCTCGGCGCCGCGATCCCATGGCCCGAGACGATCGTGTACGCGAGGCGCTTGCCGTCGTGCTCGTAGAGGATGGTCTTCGCCTGACGGTCGCCCAGCGGGTCAGAGCGGATTCCGGCCTGACGCCAGCCGAACTCCGTCGACCAGTTCGGGAACGGAACGCCCTCGACGTTCGCGGCCAGCAATTTCGGATCCGAGGGGTCGATGCCGACCGCGGCGGTGGACGGTCGCTCGGAGAGGCGCGCCGCGTCGCTCACGCTCGGGCTTCCCGCTCCGGTCGGCAGGATGAGAACGGCGGCGAGCGCCCCGGCCGCGAGCGCAGCGGTCAGCCCGCCGCCGAATCCGAGGCGCCACGCCCTCCGCTTGGGATGCCTCTTGCCTCGGGGGTCAGAGCTCGCCGCGTTGACGGAGATCCGCACCCTCAGAGAGGCAGGCGCCTCCAGTTCCAGGCCGCGAAGCGCCGCCGCACCCGCCCGCTGCCGTTCGAGGGCGGCGCGCAGTGAGGCGGATCCGGCGAGGCGAGCCTCCAGCTCGGCGCGCCGAAAGCCCTCCAGCGAGCTGTCCGCCAGGCGAGTCAGGTCTCGCCTGGTCCGCTCGTCGAGCTCCCTCTGTGATGGGTCCTGGTCCATGCGTGCTCCATCTGTCAAGACGCACGGGCGGCGGATTTATTCCGTGACATGAATCCGTTCCGGGCCCGCGGAATAAATACGGGCGGACCCCGTCCTTGGGCTTGCAAACGACCCAAGGAGCTCGCAATGAGAACCCTCAAAGGAGTGCTTCGGCCCAGCCCGGCGCTGATCGTCGCTTTCGTCGCCCTGTTCGCGGCGATGGGCGGGATCGGCTACGCCGCGGGGAAGCTGAAGCCCAACAGCGTCAAGACGAAGAACATCAAGCCCGGTGCGGTGACCAGCGACAAGCTCGCCAACGGGGCCGTGACGACGCCAAAGCTGGCACCCGATGCGGTCGCGCCGAACGCGACGAACGCGGTGAACGCGATGAGCGCGGCGAATGCCAACAAGCTCGGCGGCGTCGCTCCGGGCCACTGCCAGCTCGGCTGGCTGAAGGCCTCGGTGGTGATTGACACCACGCCGCTGAACGATGCCAACCAGGACATGGACGTTTCTGGCTTCGACTGCGCGAGCAACGCCGAAAAGCCCATCCATGTCCATCGGCTCGCCACTGGGCGGTACACGGTCACTGTCGCCGGGATCGGCTCGGGCACCGCGATCTCCTCGAGCGCCAACGTGGGCGGCCCACAGGCGAACATCGTCACGGCCGCCTCTCAGGTCGTGGACGACGAGCTGACGCTGAACGTCTGGACCAACAGCGACGGCCACGTCGCCGACCAGCCCGACACAGCACCCCCGCTCGTCGATGGCAAGACGGTCACCTTGATGGTGTTCTGACCAAGGGCTGGGGTGCCGGGGAATAAATCCCGGCGCCCCACGTCCTAGGACGCGGATTCAGCGACCCTGGTGGACCCTCGGGGGCCAGGGGTTCGGATCCGAGAAACGCGCCCCGTCCCTCTCTGGGCGCGTCCATCCAGGAGCGGCCGCCGGCCAAGCCGGCGGCCGCTCCGCGCTTCCGGGACACGGCGCGAGCGAAGCGCGGCCGCTAGCATTCGCCGCCCCTCTGGCCAGGCTCGGAGGGTGACCTTTCTTGCCAGGTGGGGGGCAAGCATCTCAATGCGCTCGTTCGACATCGAAATCACAGTTGGGGCTCGCAGTTGTCCACGCTCGCCCTAGACGGACCAAGCGGGGCGACCGGCCCATCTCGGATGGCGAACCTGCTGCGCTACCTGGACCTGGTTCTGCTCGTCCTGGCTCTCCCGGTATTCATTGCCGCCGATTTCGCCATTGCGGGCTATCTCGCCGTCGCGGGCATCTGGATCGTGATGTACGGGATCGAGCTGATCTCGAACCGCGCGATCGAGGGCGCCGTGGCGCGGCGTGACCGCAGGGCGGCCATGGGCTGGCTCGGCGCGACCGCCCTCGCGAGGGCGTGGATCGTCGCGCTCGCGGTTCTGATCGTTGGTCTGGCCGCCGGCAAGGACGCGGGCCTCGCCGCGGCCGTTCTCGCCGCGATCCTCTTCACCGTCCATCTCGGCTCGCGCTTGCTGCTGCGGCTGACCGAGCCCCAGGAGCCAACCTGATGGCGGACCGTCTATTCAACTGGCTCAAGGGCCTCTCGTTTCT
The DNA here is from genome assembly GCA_963728755.1 of uncultured Solirubrobacterales bacterium. Classification (GTDB taxonomy): domain Bacteria; phylum Actinomycetota; class Thermoleophilia; order Solirubrobacterales; family 70-9; genus DASUPK01. The sequence continues at coordinate 287,336 of CAVSLI010000009.1, forward strand.
AGGCAAGATCGGAGTCTTTATCGGTGCGTGGCTGATCCCCTCGATCATGCTGCTGCTGATCTTCGGAAGCGACGGAAAGAACGAGGAGTTCAGGCCACAGGACGAGTTCAAGCTGCACGACTGGATCCCGATCCATATCGGGCCCCTCAACCTCTCGATCAACCGCGCCGTCCTCTACCTGATCCTGGCGAGCGCGCTGACGATCTGGGTGATGGTCTACATCGCCCGGCGCATGCAACTGAAGCCGAACCGCACCCAGGCCGCGGTCGAGGCCGCCTACGACGTGACCAAGAACAACATCACGGGCACCAACCTTCCGTCCTCCTACTCGACCAAGTGGTTCCCGTTCCTCGCGACCCTGTTCTTCTTCATCGCCTTCTCGAACATCATCGGCTACCTGCCGCTGCCGACGAACAGCGCCGAGACCGTCGACATCTTCGGGATCGGGCTTCCCTCGTTCGCGATCTACGCCGCGACGGCGAACATCTCGTTCGCCCTCGCGCTGACCCTGGTCGTCTGGTTCAGCTACCACATCGAGGGAATCAGGGCGAAGGGGTTCATCGGGTACCTGCGCAGCTTCCTGCCCGCGGGGCTCGAGAGCATGAATCCGATCGGCAAGGCGCTGATCTTCGGCATCGAGCTGCTCTCCCAGTTCATGCGGCTCGTCTCGCTCTCGGTACGGCTTTTCGCCAACATCCTCGCCGGCCATCTGCTCTTGCTCTTCATGGGAGGCGGGCTGGCCGTCTTGCTCGGCCTCTCGGCCCTCGGAGCCCTTACCTTCCCCCTGGCATTCGTCTTCTTCGTACTCGAGGTCGGCCTGATCGCAACGCTGCAGGCGTTCATCTTCGCCACCCTCTCTGCCATCTACATCGGCGGCGCCGTCGCCGAAACTCACTAATCAAAGGAGCGCTGATTCATGGTTGACGTGTTGGTTCCGATCGCCCAGGCTTCCTCGGGCGTCACTGACACCGGGATCACCGACGCCGGCAAGGCCATCGCGCTCGGCGTCGGCGCGGGTCTCGGCTCGATCGGGGCAGGCATCGGCATCGGCTTCATCTTCGGTAAGGAGATCGAGTCCGTCGCCCGCCAGCCCGAGATGAAGGACGACCTCCAGCAGATTCGCTGGCTCGGCTTCGCGCTGACCGAGGCGGTCGCCTTCTACACGTTCATCTTCGGTCTGATCGCGTTCTTCCTCTAGGCCGTGGATCTGGTCAGTCAGATAGCCGATCCCGCTGGGAGCGTCGGAGGGAGACTCCGGCGGCAGCTTCCTGGTCTCGCCCAACCTCGGGCTGATGATCTGGACGCTGCTCGTCTTCGGGATCACGATGTACGTGCTCAGCAAGGTCGCCTTCCCGCGGATCCAGGAGGCGCTCGACAAGCGCGCCAACCTGATCCGCGACTCCATCGATGAGGCTGAGAAGACGCGCGAGGAGGCCGACAAGATCCTCGAGGAGTACCGCGCCCGGCTCAAGGAGGCGCGCGAGCAGGCCGACGAGATCATCGCCCGCGCCCGCAAGACGGCCGAGACGACCACGGCCGAGGCCGTCGAGGCGGGACGCGACAAGCGCGAGGAGCTGCTCGCCGCCGCCCGCCGGGACATCGAGGCGGAGACCCGGCGCTCGCTCGAGCGCATCCGCAAGGAGGTCGCCGACCTCACCGTGCTCACCACCGAGAAGGTGACCCGCAAGTCGCTCGACACGGAGGACCAGAAGCGCCTGATCGACGAGGCGCTCGCCGAGGTCGACTTCTCCATGCTCAGCGGAGACGGAGAGGTGACCGAGGGGGCCGCGTCATGAGAGGGCGCACCGGAAGCGAAGCTGAGGAGCGACCCGTTTAATGGAGGAGATCGCCCGCGTATACGCCACGGCCCTCTTCGAGGCGGCCAAGGACCGGGGCAAGCTGGACGCCATTCGCGACCAGCTCGGCCAGTTCGTCGACAGCCTGGCTGAGAACCGCGAGATGCAGCTCTTCCTGTTCAGCCCGTATTTCACCTCGGCGGAGAAGATCGAGGGCCTGAAGAGGGCCGTCACCGATGCGGAGCCCGAGTTGAGCAACTTCCTGGAGCTGCTTCTCGAGAAGGGCCGGATGCCGGTGATCTACCGGATCCGGCGCCAGTTCGACGCGCTCTGGGACAAGGAGAACAAGCGGCTCGGCGTCACCGTGACGAGCGCCGTCGAGCTCGATCCCGAGATCGCGAAGCGGATCGGCAAGGAGATCGAGGAGCAGACGGGCAACACGGTCGAGCTCAGCAGCCGGGTCGACCCCGACATCCTCGGCGGGCTGGTGCTGCAGGTGGGCAACATGGTCTTGGACACGAGCATCCGCAACAGGCTCGAGAAACTGCGAAAGAGCGTCGCTTCCGCGGCGTAATCCAAAGGAGTGACGTAGACAGATGGAGATCAAGCCGGACGAGATCGCCAGCATCCTGCGCGAGCGGATCGAGGGCCTGGACGTCGAGTCCGCCGACCTCTCGGAGGTCGGCACCGTCCTCGAGATCGGCGACGGGATCGCCCGCATCCACGGGGTCGACAACTGCCATGTCGCTCGAGATGCTCGAGCTGCCGCACGACGTGGTCGGGCTGGCGCTCAACCTCGAGGAGGACAACGTCGGCGCCGTGCTCTTCGGCGAGTGGGACAAGGTCGTCCGAGGACGACACCGTGAAGCGCACCGGCAAGCTGCTGGAGATCCCGGTGGGCGAGGAGCTGCTCGGCCGCCTGGTCGACCCGCTCGGGCGCCCGCTCGACGACAAGGGCGACATCAACACCTCCGAGACCCGCTCGGCCGAGCACAAGGCGCCGGGCGTCGTCCACCGCCAGCCGGTGGCCGAGCCGATGCAGACCGGGCTCAAGGCGATCGACTCGATGATCCCGATCGGCCGCGGCCAGCGCGAGCTGATCATCGGCGACCGCCAGACCGGCAAGACCGCGATCGCGATCGACACGATCATCAACAACAAGCGACTCCGACCTCGTCTGCATCTACGTCGCGATCGGGCAGCGGATGTCGACCGTCGTCCAGGTGATGGAGACCCTGGAGGAGAACGGCGCGATGGAGAACACGATCATCGTCGCCGCCCCGGCCGACGAGGCGGCGCCGATCAAGTACATGGCGCCCTACGCCGGGCTGCGCGATGGGCGAGCACTTCCTCTACCAGGGCAAGCACGCGCTCTGCATCTACGACGACCTCTCCAAGCACGCGGCCGCGTACCGGCAGATGTCGCTGCTGCTGCAGGCGCCCGCCGGGCCGCGAGGCCTACCCGGGCGACGTCTTCTACCTGCACTCGCGGCTGCTGGAGCGAGCGGTGAAGCTCTCCGACGAGCAGGGCGGCGGCTCGCTGACCGCGCTGCCCGTGATCGAGACGCAGGCCGGCGACATCTCGGCCTACATCCCGACCAACGTCATCTCGATCACCGACGGGCAGATCTTCCTCGAGAGCGACCTGTTCTACTCGGGGGTCCGCCCGGCGATCAACGTCGGCACCTCGGTGTCACGAGTGGGCGGCAACGCTCAGACGAAGGCGATGAAGAAGGTCGCCAGCCAGCTGCGCCTGGACCTCTCCCAGTACCGCGAGCTCGAGGCGTTCGCCCAGTTCGGCTCCGAGCTCGATCCCGAGACTCAGAAGCAGCTCGCCCGAGGCGAGCGGATGGTCGAGGCGCTCAACCAGAAGGAGCGCCAGCCGATGCCGGTCGCCGAGCAGGTCGCCTCGATCTACGCCGGTACCGAGGGCTACCTCGACCGGATCAAGACCGAGCGCGTCCACGAGTTCCTGGCTGACCTGATCGACGCGGCTGCACATGCCGAGAACAAGGATCTGATCGACCGGATCAATGAGTCCGGCGAGCTCTCCGACGAGGACGAGCAGGCGCTCGCCAAGTCGATCCAGCAGATGGTCGACGACTTCGGCCCCGACTTCGACGAGGAGGGCAACCCCCTCGAGGAGGGCGAGTCCGACCGGGTCAAGGATCGTGAGCAGCGCGAGGACGCCGAGGGCGGCGAGACGACCGGGTCCGAGGACGACGATTCGGGTAAAGCGGCTGACGCCGACCAGAGCGAGGCCGAGACGCAGGCCGAGCAGGAAGAGGCTGGCGCGACGGCGTAGCGCATGGCGACCCGCAAGGAAGTCAAGAACCGGATCGCCTCCGTCAAGAACGTGCAGAAGATCACGCGCGCGATGGAGATGGTGGCCGCGGCACGGTTACGGCGCGCCGAGCAGCGCATCGACGCTCTGCGGCCCTACGCGCGTGAGCTGCGCAAGATGACCCGCCAGGTGGCGGAGGCGGCCGGGGTCGAGGCGCGCAACCTCCCAGTGCTCCAGGAGCACGAGGAGCAGAAGACCGTGGGCATCCTGCTCGTCACCGGTGACCGTGGACTGGCGGGCTCGTTCAACTCACAGATCATCCGCGCCGGGATCCAGCTGCAGCGCGAGCTGTCCGGCGAGGGCAAGGACGTCCGCTTCTCGGTGGTCGGGAGGCGCGGCGTCTCGACGATGCGCTTCCGCGACGAGCAGCTCCACGGCGAGTACGTGGGGTTCACCGACCGCCCGGGCTTCGCCAACGCGCGGGAGATCGCCGACGACCTGATCGCCTCGTACGTGGACAGGGACCTGAACCGGGTCGACCTGATCTACAACCGCTACGTCTCGCCGCTCACCCAGTACGTACGAAGGCAGACGCTGCTGCCGGTCCAGCAGGCGGACGTCTTCGGCGAGGGCGTGGAGGAGCTCAGCCCCGACGATGACGAGGACCTCGACGAGGAGCTCGTCGAGGCGCACCGCAAGGCGCTCTGGGACTACGAGCCCGAGCCCGAGGAGCTGCTCGGCGAGCTGATTCCCGAGTACGCGCAGCTCAACGTCTACCGGGCCCTGCTCGAGTCGACCGCCTCCGAGCACGGCTCGCGGATGACCGCGATGCGGAACGCGGCCGACAACGCAAAGGAGGTGATCTCGCGACCTGACCCTCGAGATGAACCGGGTGCGCCAGGCCGAGATCACCCAGGAGATCCTCGAGGTCGTCGGCCGGCGCCGAGGGCCTGCTCGGTGATCAAGGACTTGAAGGAAACGAAGGAGACGAATGGCTGAGAACGGACAGGATCAAGCGACCGAGTCCCCGGGCGCTCGCGCGCAGGGGAACGGCAGCGGCGACGGGAACGTCGGCACCGTCGAGGCGGTGACGGGGCGTCGTCCTCGACGTCGCCTTCCCCGACCACGTGCCGGAGATCTTCCACGCGCTCCGGATCGACGTCGAGCCTGAGGGCGGCCGCACCGAGGGGACTCTGATCTGCGAGGTGCAGCAGCACCTGGGCGACGAGCGCGTCCGGGCGATCGCCATGGACGCGACCGACGGCGTCAAGCGGGGCGACAAGGTGACCGACACGGGTTCGCCGATCACGGTGCCAGTGGGCGAGGCGACGCTCGGCCGCATCTTCAACCTGCTCGGCGAGCCGATCGACGAGGGCGGTGATGTCGACGTCAAGGAGCGCTGGCCGATCCACCGTCCTGCGCCGGAGGTCGAGGACCTCGCCCCCTCCCAGGAGATGCTGGAGACCGGGATCAAGGTCGTTGACCTGCTCGCTCCCTACGCGAAGGGCGGCAAGGTCGGCCTGTTCGGCGGCGCCGGGGTCGGCAAGACGGTCCTGATCCAGGAGCTGATCCGCTCCATCGCCGAGGAGCACGAGGGCCTCTCGGCGTTCTGCGGCGTCGGCGAGCGCTCCCGCGAGGGCAACGACCTCTGGCTCGAGATGAAGGAGTCCGGCGTCATCGACAAGACGATGCTGGTCTTCGGTCAGATGAATGAGCCGCCAGGCGCCCGCCTGCGCGTCGCGCTCTCCGGGCTGACAATGGCGGAGTACTTCCGCCAGGGCGGCCAGGACGTGCTGCTCTTCATCGACAACATCTTCCGCTTCGTGCAGGCGGGCTCCGAGGTCTCAGCGCTGCTCGGCCGGATGCCATCGGCCGTCGGTTACCAGCCCACGCTCGAGACCGAGATGGGCGGCCTGCAGGAGCGGATCACGTCGACCCGCGAGGGCTCGGTGACCTCGATCCAGGCGATCTACGTCCCGGCGGACGACCTCACGGACCCGGCGCCCGCGTCTGTATTCGCGCACCTGAACGCAACCACGACGCTGACGCGCTCGCTGGTGGAGCAGGGGATCTATCCGGCGGTCGATCCGCTCGACTCGACCTCGACGATCCTGAAGCCGGAGATCCTCGGCGACGAGCACTACAACACGGCGACCCGCGTCCAGGAGACGCTGCAGCGCTACCGCGAGCTTCAGGACATCATCGCGATCCTCGGGATCGACGAGCTCTCCGACGCCGACAAGCAGACGGTGTCGAGGGCGCGGAAGATCCAGCGCTTCCTCTCGCAGCCGTTCTTCGTGGCCGAGCAGTTCACCGGGCGAAGCGGCGAGTACGTGCCGGTCGCCGAGACGGTCCGCGGCTTCAAGGAGATCGTCGACGGCGAGCACGACGACATCCCCGAGCGCGCCTTCTACATGCAGGGCCCGATCGAGCAGGTGCTCGAGGAGGCCAAGAGGATGAGGGCCGAGGAGCCGGAGGACGCGGCGCAGGCCGAGGCCGCGGAGCAGGAGGCGAAGTCGGAAGAGGAGGCCAAGCAGGAGGAGGCCGCCGAGGACCAGGAGCGGGCGAACGGCGAGGAGGAGGACGGCGCTAAGTTGGCCGAGCACAACGTCCACGTCCGCCTCCTCACCCCGGAGGGCGAGGTCTTCACCGGCGAGGTGGAGCAGGTCTCCACGCGGACCTCGGTTGGGCGAGATCGGCATCCTCGCGAACCACGTGCCGGTGCTGGCCCGGCTAGAGCCGACCGAGCTGCGCCTGCACATGCCGGACGGCGAGGTCCGCCGCTGGGCGCAGGCGGAGGGCTGGCTGCAGGTGTTCGCGAACCGGGCGACGGTACTCGTCACCGAGGCGATCCCGCCGGAGAATCTCGACCCCGGTGAGCTGCGGAACCGCATCGAGGACGCCGACGGCCGGCTGGGCGACTCCGAGCAGGGCTCGGGCGCGCACACGCAGGCCGAGAAGGACAAGGCTCGCGCCGAGGCGTTCCTCCAGGTAGCCGAGAATCGCGGCTAACTGGGGAGTTGGCGCCCACGGCCGTGGGGCCGCCTGCACCTACGATGATGCGAGGGTGCTCCGTAAGCGAAGCTGAGGAGCAACCCGTTTTTTCCATGGACGAGCTCGCCCTCGCCAAGCGACTGATCGCCTTCGACACCTCCAACGCTGAGGGGCTTCGGCGTGCGGCCGAGTTCGTCGGCGGCTGGCTCGAGTCGAACGACATCACCGCGACGCAGACGGAGGCCCGCGGCCTGCCCGTCACCACGGCCGAGGTTGGATCGGCCGACCGGGCGCCGACGCTCGTGCTGCACGGACACATGGACGTCGTTCCGGGGGGCGGGACCAATTCGAGCCGCTGGTCGAGGGCGATCGTCTGGTCGGGAGGGGCGCCTACGACATGAAGGGCGCGCTCGCGGTGATGCTGCTGGTGCTGCACGACCTCCGCGATCAGGAGGACGTGCGCCTGCGGCTGGGGATCGTCTCGGACGAGGAGTCCGAGGAGGAGGAGAACCGGGGCTCCGACGCACTGGTGGCGAGCGGCTTCATCGGCGATTTCGCGATCACCGGCGAGCCCACCAACCTCCAGGTGGGCGTGCAGGCCAAGGGCGTTCTGGCGATGCGGCTGCGGGTCCGGGGACGCTCGGCGCACGGGGCGACGCCCTGGCTCGGCGATAACGCTGTCGTTAAGGCAGTCGAGGTATTCAGGGGCATCGAATCGCTACCGTTTGCGCGCCACAGCTCGGCCCTGTTCGATCGCCCCTCCATCAATCTCGGTCGGATCATGGGCGGCGACGCCCTGAACAAAGTGCCCGATACCTGCGTCATAGACGTCGACATCCGCTTCCTGCCCGATCAGGACCCCGACGAGATCCTCGAGCAGGTCGGTGGGCTCCCCGACACCGAGGTGCTGGCCACCTTCCGGCGTGCACCCGCGGTGGTCGAGGCGGACTCCCCCTACGTGGTCGGGCTCTGCGAGGCGGCCTCGCCGCATCACCCCGAGCGAGTGATGAGCGTCGGCCGCGACGGCGCGTCCGACGCGGTCTCCTTCCTCGCCGCGGGGGTCCCGGCGGTCGAATTCGGCCCGATCGGCGATGGCCACCACGGGCCCGATGAGTGGGTGTCCGTCGCCTCGCTGCGCAGCTACCGGCAGGCACTCGAGGGGTTCGTGAGCAGCTTCCCCGGGATGGCGGCGTGAGCCCGGAGGGCCAGGCAGGCGGCGGTCCGGGAGACGAAGGTCGGCGTCCGGACGAGACACAGGAATTCAACGTGAGCGACGAGCTCCGCGATGACGAGCAGGAGCCGCGCGGCGACCAGCAGGAGTCCCGCGACGACCCGGGCGAGGAGGACGTCGGTGGCGAGGAGCCCGATCAGGGCGATCCGGAGGAGTCGGACCTCGACAAGGAGGAGAACTCGGGCGAGGAGAACGCCGACGAGCCGGAGGAGGATGAGGAGGGGGACCCCGAGCTCAGCGAGGAGGAGAGACTCGCCACTGTCGTTTCGGCCGAGACCCAGGAATGGGAGGGCCTGGAGGCAGCCGAGGCCGAAGCGGACCACCCCACCCTGGTCAAGCAGGCCGGCTCTGCCATCACCTCCGGCTTCGAGAAGGTCGGTGCGAAGACCTCCGGCGGCTTCAAGGCGGTCGGATCGGCGACGACCTCGGGCTTCAAGGCCCTTCGCCGCCACGTCGGCTTTCCGATTTGGCTCCGCTTCTTGACCGCCTCCTTCCTGATCGTCGCCTCGATCGCCGCCGCCACGTCGGCCAGCCTGATCCTCTACCTCTCCGACATCGCCAGCGCCCTCAAGGACAACAGCATCGGCCAGGAGGTCGACAACATCCTCAGCGACGTCCCGAGCAGCGGGGCCCAGACGATCCTGATCCTCGGCTCCGACAAGCGGAACCAGGAGATCAGCGGCAAGTTCGGCCTCTCTGACACGACGATGCTGCTCCGGCTGGACCCGGACCGGAACGCGATCGCGTTGCTCTCCTTGCCCCGTGACCTCAAGGTCTCCATTCCGGGCTTCGGTACGGACAAGCTCAACGCCGCCTATGCACTTGGCGGTCCGAAGCTGACGCTCCAGACCGTCAAGCAGCTCACCGGCCTTCAGGTCAACCATTTGGTCAATGTCGACTTCACCGGGTTCGCCCGGGCGGTGAACGCGATCGGCTGCGTCTACGTCGACGTCGACCACCGCTACTTCCACCAGAACGGGCCCTATGCGAGCGCCTCGGACTACGCCGAGATCAATCTCCAGCCCGGCTACCAGGCGCTCTGCGGCTTCGACGCTCTCTCCTTCGCCCGCTACCGGCACACCGATAACGACATCGTCCGCGCGGCGCGCCAGCAGGCGTTCCTGCGCGAGGCGCGCGCCAAGGTGCCGCCCTCGCGCCTGATCGACGACCGCAAGAAGCTGATCAGGATCTTCACGACCTACACGAGCTCCGACATCAATGACTGGCAATCCATGCTCGAAGTGCTGAAGCTGTTCTTCGACCTGCGCGGCGCTCAGATCAAGGAGATCCACTTCGAAGGGCATCTGGGCCCCTCATACGTCACCGCCTCGCATTCGGAGATCGAGACGGCGGTGAGGCAGTTCCTCGGCAGCGAGAGCACTCCGGGCCCGCAGGGCTCGACCGCGAAGCCCGCGGAGAAAGTGACGCCCGAGCAGCCGCCGGACTTCACCAAGTCCACCCCGGCCGCGGCGAAGAACAAGAAGGGCTCGCGCGTCTCGACCAACCTGGTCGAAACCACCTACGGCAAGCAGCTGGCACAGGCGATCAGGGCCCGCAAGCTCAAGGTTCCCGTCTACTACCCGACCCAGCTCGAGGTCGGAAGCGACTATGCGCAGAAGCCGCGCGCCTACAAGGTCAACGGCAAGGGGGATGATTCCCCGCCACACTCCGAGCGCGCCGCCTACAAGTGGGTCTTCTCGCTGCCGACGCTCGGCGACTACTACGGGTTCATGGGGACCCGCTGGAAGGACCCGCCGATCCTCGACAACCCGACCAACGAGAGGACGATCGGGGACCGCACGTACAAGCTCTACTACGACGGAGACCGCCTGCGGATGGTGGCCTGGGAGACCGACCAGGGCTCATTCTGGCTCTCGAACTCCTACATCGAGACGGTCCCGAACGCGGACATGTTGAAGATCGCCCAGAGCTTCCGCCAGCTCCGGGGCACCTAGCCGAGCGAATCTCCGCGATCATCCCTGCGAGGCGAGCGTGAGCGAGAAGGAACCGATCGGGGTCGTCGGTGCCGGCTGGGTCGGCCTGGTCACCGCTGCCTGCTTCGCGGAGCTCGGCCACCGGATCGTGGTGCGCGAGATCGTCTCCGAGAAGGTGGAATCGCTCCGCCGCGGCGAGGTGCCGATCCATGAGCCGGGTCTGCCGGAGCTGATCGAGCGGAACCGCGAACGGCTCCTCTTCACGGCGGAGATGGCGGAGCTGCTGGACGGGCCGCGCCTGGTCTTCATCTGCGTGCAGACACCGCCCACCTACTCGGGCGACGCGGATCTCTCGGCGGTGCAGCGGGCGGTCGAGGAGATCGGCGAGCCCGACGGCAGGGTCCTGGTGATGAAGAGCACCGTGCCGGTCGGCACCGGTCGTGCGATACAACGCGAAGCGCCGGATCTCGCCTACGTCTCCTGCCCCGAGTTCCTCAAGGAGGGTACGGCCGTCAAGGACTTCCTGGAGCCGGATCGCGTCGTGATCGGCGCGGACGCGGATGACGCCTGGGCGGCGGATGCGGTCGAAGCCGTCTACGAGCCCCTCGAGGCGCCGATCGTGCGCACCGACCTCTCGAGCGCCGAGATGATCAAGCTCGCCTCCAATGCCTACCTGGCGACCAAGATCAGCTTCATCAACGAGATCGCGAACGTCTGCGACGAGGTCGGCGCGGACGTCACCGAGGTCGCACGCGGGATGGGTCTGGATCCGCGGATCGGGTCGCGGTTCCTGAGCGCCGGGCTCGGCTTCGGCGGGAGCTGCTTTCCGAAGGACACCCAGGCGCTCAAGATCCTCGCCGGCAACTCCGGCTACCACTTCCAGCTTCTCAATTCGGTGATCGAGGTGAACGAGTTGCAGAAGCGCCGTGTGATGGCGAAGCTGTCCAAGCACCTCGACTCGCTGGTCGGCAAGCGGGTTGCGCTGCTCGGTCTCGCCTTCAAACCGGACACGGACGACATGCGCGAGGCCTCGAGCCTGGTGCTGGCCGCACGCCTCGAGGGGGAAGGGGCCTCGGTCGTCGCCTTCGACCCAGTCGCCCAGGAGCGCGGGAGAGAGCTGCTGCCGGGGGTCGAGATGTCCGCTTCGGCCATGGAGGCGGTCGAGGGAGCAGACGCCGCGGTCCTGGTCACCGAGTGGCCGGAGTTCGCAGAGCTCGACTGGGCGGAGGTCGCCAAGCGGATGGCGAATCGGCTGCTGGTCGATGGGCGGAACTTCCTCGACCCCAAGACGGTCCGGGACGCCGGCATCACCTACGAGGCGATCGGACGCCCCAGCGCCGGGGACCGCTCGGCGGCGATTCCGGAGAGGTGATTCGCGTAGCCCCCGATGATGCGAGGGCGCGCGACAGCGCGACCCGTGAGATGTCGGAGGAGGCGAAGCGTTTATGCAGGCGTTGATCCTGGCGGGCGGTGAGGGGACCCGCCTGCGCCCGCTCACCTACACGGTTCCCAAGCCGGTGGTGCCCCTGGCCGGACGGCCCCACGTCGCCTACGTGATCGACTGGCTGGTACGGCACGGCGTGGATGACGTGGTCGTCTCCTGCGGCCACCTCGCGGAGGGGATGCGACGCGCGTTGGCCGAGCTCGAGCCGGGGGTCGAGATCCGCTACGCGGAGGAGCCCGACGCCCGCGGGACGGCGGGAGCGATCCGCTTCGCCGAGGACATGCTCGGAGAGCGGTTCCTGGTGCTGAATGGCGACGTGCTCTGCGACCTTGACCTGACTGCCCTGATGGAGCAGCACGAGAGAACCCGCGCGCGCGCGACCATCGCCCTCTATCCGGTCGAGGATCCGTCCGGATACGGCCTGGTTCACCGCCGGGATGATGGCGAGATCACCGAGTTCCTCGAGAAGCCGAGCCCCGAGCAGATCGACACCGACGAGATCAACGCCGGAGCCTATCTGCTGGAGCGTTCAGTGCTCGAGCGCATCCCGCCGGATCGAGCAGTCTCGATCGAGCGGGAGGTCTTCCCAGAGCTGATCGGCGACGGCCTCTATGGGATCCGCCTCGAGGGATACTGGATCGACATCGGGACCCCCGATCGATTCCTGGAGGCGAACTGGGACATTCTCGAAGGCCGGGTCGAGACGGTCATCAGCAAGCAGCTCGATGCCCCGATGATGGTCGGGGAGGATTGTGAGATCTCGCCGGGCGCGGAGCTGCGAGCGCCCTGCGTCATCGGGCGCGACTCGAGCATCGGCTCGGACGCCGTGATCGAGCGCTCGGTCCTGCTTCCCGGCTGCACCGTCGGCGAGGGCGCGCGCCTTTCGGACAGCATTCTCAGCGGCGGTGTGACTGTGGAGGCCGGGGCCGAACTCGACCGCGCGGTGGTCGGAGAAGGGGAGAGGGTCTGATGGCCGTCATCGGCGGCGACATGCTGGATGCCGTCAAGGCGCTTCCCGAGCACCTCCGCGATGCGCTCTGGCGGATCGAGACGGCGCGGGCCTCGACGATGGAGGCGCCGGCGGCGTTCGTCTGCGGCATGGGCGGCTCGGCGATCGGCGGCGACCTCGCCGTCGCGGCTCTTGCCGACCGACTGACCAAGCCGCTGCTGGTCGCGCGGAGCTACGAGCTGCCGCCCTGGGCGCCCGCGGGTTCAGCGGTGCTCTGCTCGAGCTATTCGGGCGAGACCGAGGAGACCCTCGCGTGCTACGCGGGCGCCGAGGCCCTGGGTGCCCAGCGGCTGGTGGCGACGACCGGCGGAGAGCTTGCCGAACAGGCCCGCACAGACGGCGTGCCAGTGATCGGTCTCCCTGCGGGCCTGCAGCCCCGAGCGGCCATCGGCTACATGTTCTGCGTGGCGGCCGAGCTGGCCGCATTGGCGCTGGCCGGCCCCCGCATCCACACCGAGATCGACGCCGCCGCATCGCATCTGGGCGATGCCTTCGGCGCGGCCGCCTCCCGCGCGCGCGAGATCGCGGCGGAGGTCGGCGATGGCGTCCCGGTGATCTACGGAAGTGACCTCACCGCTCCAGTTGCCTATCGCTGGAAGACGCAGGTGAACGAGAACGCGAAGTCCCCGGCCTTCTCGGCGGTCCTGCCGGAAGCCGACCACAATGACCTCGAGGGCTGGTCCGGGGCCGAGCAGCGCTTCGCCGCGATCTTCCTCGAGGATCGCGACCAGCATCCGCGCGAGCGCCGGCGCCTCGAGCTCACCGCCAAGTCGATCGATCCGCACGCGGCCGGAATGGTCCGGCTCGAGACGGAGGGCGAGACGCGGACCGAGCGCCTGCTCCACGCCGTGATGCTGGGCGACCTGGTCTCGATCGAGCTCGCCACCCGACGCGGGGTGGATCCCCTCCCGGTGGAGAGGATCGAGTCCTTCAAACGCGAGCTCGGCCGCCCCGACCGCTCCTAGCCGAGCCGCTCCTCGAGCCGCACCACCACGGCGTCGCCCTCTTCCTTCCCGATGGCCTTCCGGAGCTCTGCCTTCACCGGCAGCTTGTGCCTGCCATCGCCGAGCGCCATGAGGGAGCTCCGGAAGGGATGCCCGTCGATCGTGCCGCGGACCTTGACCAAGCCGCGGGTGCCGAAGTACTCGGCCGAGCCGGGCATGACGACGTAGGTCCAGCCGCCCTGGCTGGGGCTCTTCACAAGCTTCGCCTCGAAGTGCTTGTCGATCTTCGTCGTCATCACAGCTTGAGACCGCTGATGTGCAGCGGACTAATCGGTCTCAGGCGTCGTCGAGGGGCCGTCTGCGCTGCCTCTTGCGCTGCGAGGCCCGGCGCTTCTGCTCGAGGCGCCGCTCGCGCGCGGCGCGGGAGGGCTTCGTCGGCCGACGCGGCTTCGGGCGGCGTAGGCCCGCGGTGAGCTTTTCGCGGAGTCGCTCGAGCGCCAGCTCCCGGTTGCGAGCCTGGCTGCGGGCATCCTGTGCGATCGCGGTGACACGCTCGCCGAGGCGCCGCCGCAGCAGCTCGCGCTGCTCGTCGCTCAGCGCGTCGGAGGCCTCCACCTCGAAGACCGCCTCGATCCGCGACGCCGTCACGTTGGCGTGCTGGCCGCCCGGCCCGGAGGAGCGACTGGCGCGCAGCTCAATCTCGTCGAGTGGGATGACCGTATTCTCAGCGACCCGGATGCCCTCGTCCATGCTCGCACGGTATCCCCGTTAGCCTTGGGCACCCCTCACCTCGACCCAGGAGATCGACCAGCGCATGAGCACCACCACGACCGCCCCGACGTCCACCGGCATGGACTTCAAGGTTGCTGATCTCTCCCTGGCCGACTTCGGCCGCAAGGAGATCCGGCTGGCCGAGCACGAGATGCCGGGCCTGATGTCGACCCGGGCGGAGTTCGCGGAGGCCAAGCCGCTGCGGGGCGCGCGGGTCACCGGCTCTCTGCACATGACGGTGCAGACCGCGGTGCTGATCGAGACGCTCGTCGCACTCGGCGCCGAGGTGCGCTGGGCGAGCTGCAACATCTTCTCGACGCAGGACCACGCTGCAGCGGCGGTCGCGGTCGGCCCCGATGGCACTCCCGATGACCCGAAGGGCGTTCCCGTCTTCGCCTGGAAGGGGGAGACGCTCGAGGAGTACTGGTGGTGCGCGCTTCAGGCCCTGACCTGGCCCGAGCCCGGGCCGAACGGCGAGACCGGCGCGAACATGCTGCTGGACGACGGCGGCGACGCGACGCTGCTCGTCCACAAGGGCGTCGAGTACGAGACCGCGGGCGCGGTCCCGAGCGCCGAGACCGCCGGCTCGGAGGAGGAGAGGGTGATCCTCGAGCTGCTCCGCGACAGTCTCGCCTCCGACCCCCGGCGGTTCACGAAGATGGCCGACGGAATCAAGGGCGTCACCGAGGAGACCACCACCGGCGTGATCCGCCTCTACGAGCGCCAGGCGAACGGAACGCTGCTCTTCCCGGCGATCAACGTCAACGACTCGGTCACCAAGTCCAAGTTCGACAACATCTACGGCTGTCGCCACTCCCTGATCGACGGCATCAACCGCGCCACCGACGTGATGATCGGCGGCAAGACCGCCGTGATCTGCGGCTTCGGCGACGTCGGCAAGGGCTGCGCCGAGTCGCTGCGCGGCCAGGGCGCTCGGGTGATCGTCACCGAGATCGATCCGATCTGCGCCCTCCAGGCGGCCATGCAGGGCTACGAGGTCCGCACGCTCGAGAGCGTCATCACCGAGGCCGACATCTTCATCACCGCCACCGGCAACAAGGACGTGATCACAATCGACCACATGGCGGCGATGAAGCATCAGGCGATCGTCGGCAACATCGGCCACTTCGACGACGAGATCCAGATCGCGGCGCTCGACAATTACCCGGGCGTCGAGAGGGTCAACATCAAGCCGCAGGTGGACGAGTGGCGCTTTCCCGACGGCCACTCGGTCATCGTGCTCTCCGAGGGCCGCCTGCTGAACCTCGGGAACGCCACGGGGCACCCGAGCTTCGTGATGTCGAACTCGTTCACCAACCAGGTGATCGCCCAGATCGAGCTGTTCGGCAAGGCGGACGCCTACGGCAAGGAGGTCCACGTGCTCCCCAAGCACCTGGACGAGAAGGTCGCCCGCCTGCACCTGGACGCCCTCGGAGTCGAGCTAACCGAGCTTCGTCCCGAGCAGGCCGCCTACATCGGCGTGCCGGTCGAGGGCCCCTACAAGAGCGACCACTACCGCTACTAGGGGGTTTGTCGAGAGCGGAGTGAATCGCCCCTCAGGGGCATGATGTGAAGGAAGCGGAAGAAGCGGAGCCGGCGCCGGGGATGGCCGAGCGGCCCGCCCGGATAGGGTCCGGCCCATGAGAGCGATGATCCTGGCGGCGGGGCTCGGGACGCGCCTGCGGCCGCTCACCTACGTCATGCCGAAGCCGGTGGCACCGGTGCTGAACCGGCCGATCGTCGCCTGGATCGCCGAGCTGCTGGCCGCCCACGGCTTCAGGCAGGTCGTCACCAACGTGTCCTATCTGCCCGAGCAGATCCGGGAGGTGCTCGGGGAGGGATCGCCCTTCGGCCTTGAGATCACCTACAGCGAGGAGCCCGAGCCGCTCGGCACGGCCGGCGGGGTGGGAAAGGTGCGAGGCTTCCTCTCCGAAACCGATTCCTTCCTGATCATCTCCGGCGACGCGCTCACCAACGTCGACCTAGGCGCGATGCGCGCGGCGCACGAGGCGAACGTGGAGCGCGGGGCGATCGCCACCCTGGCGACCAAGCGGGTGGATGACACCACGCAGTTCGGCGTCGCGATCATCGACGAGGAGGGCCGCATCCAGGGCTTCCAGGAGAAACCCGAGCCCGCCGAGGCCCTCTCCGACCTCGCCAACTGCGGCATCTACATGTTCCGCAAGGAGATCTTCGACCACTTCCCTCCGCCCGACCACAGGAGCGCGGCGGGCGACGAGGACCAGCCGCCGGGCTTCATCGACTGGGCGATGGACGTCTTCCCGTCCCTGCTCGACGGGGACATCCCCTTCTATTCGCACGAGATCGAGGCCTACTGGAATGACATCGGCTCGGTCGGCGAGTTCGTGCAGGGGAATCTCGACGCTCTGGAGGGCAGGGTGGGTATCGAGCCGCCGGTTCCCGAGGTCTCCAAGGGCGTCTACGCCGGCAGCGGCTCGGATCTCGATGCGGTGCGGGTGAGCACTCCCGTGCTGATCGGACCGGGCTCGCATGTCGGCGAAGGGGCCAGCTTGCACGGGCCGGTGGTGGTGGGTGACGGCAGCCAGCTCGGGGCGGGAGCGAAGCTCCGCGACTGCGTGGTGCTGCCGGGCGCGCAGGTCCCAGCCGGGGGCTTGATCGTCGGCGGCCTCTACGGCATCGATCCGGACCGGCCGCTCGGCTAGGTCAGGTCTGCAGCTCCCTGATCACGTCGTCCGCCCACGGGTTGTCGCCCTACTTCCTTGGCACTCTGCGCGTCTTTCGTCCGGAATCGCTCTGGACGATCGGCCGATCTCGTCCGCCCTGATCGAGCTGGTCGCCTCGCTGATCGCGCCGCCGCTTTGCGCGGCTTGTGGCGCGAGCCGGCCGGCGGAAGACGTCCTCTGTCGGCGCTGCGCCGCCGAGCTAGCCTCGGCCCGGCGCGTGCGTGAGCCCGGGCCGCCCGGCGTCGATCTGGCCGTGTCGGTTTCGCCCTCCGCGGGCGTGGCCCGACGGATCGTCCACGGAATCAAGTTCGGTCGCCGGCTCTCCCTCGCCGGTGTGGCGGCGGAGGCGATGCTGCGCGTCGTGCCCGCTGCGGAGTCACCGGACGCGGTGGTTGCGGTGCCGCCGGGCCCGTGGCGCTGGCGCTGGCGGGGCTTCGACCCGGCCGAGGAGATCGCCATCGCGATCGCGGGGCTGGCCCGGTTGCCGTTCCATCAGTGCCTTGGGCGTGGGCGCGGCCGCCGCCAGGTTGGTCGCACACGCCGGCAGCGGCTCGCCGATCCGCCGCGGGTCTGGACCGTAGCCCCGGCGCCGCGAAACGCCCTCCTGGTCGACGACGTCTGGACTACCGGAGCGACCCTGGCTGCGTGCGCGGAGGCCCTGCGCGAGTCGGGCTCTCGGCGGATCGTCGCCCTGACGCTGGCCCGCGCCCTCTGAACATATGGTTCGCCGATGCGCACTGCACGGAGGCTCGCGCTCATGCTCTCTGTAGCGGTTCTGGGCCTGCTCGCGGGTGGTGTGAGCGCGGCGTTGGCCAGTGGTCCGCGGCTGACCGTCCCGCAGAGCGAGCTCGAGGCGGCGTTCAAGTGCCCGATCGATCCGACCAACGCGACGGTGACCCCCGTCATGTTCGTCACCGGGACGGGCGCATCGGGCGATCAGGGCTATCTGATCGGCCGGGACGCGTTCGAGGGGTACGGGCATCCGGTCTGTTACGTCAACTTCCCGGATTTCACGACGGCGGACATCCAGATCTCCGTGCAGTACCTCGTCTACGGGCTGCGCAAGGAGTTCGCGCTCGCCCACCGCAAGGTCGCCGCGGTCGGCATCAGTCAGGGGGGCCTGTTGCCGCGCTTCGCACTCACCTACTGGCCGGACCTCCGCAAGAAGGTGAGTGACGTCGTCGCCGCCGCCGGGACCCAGCACGGCACGAACATCGGCCGTGGCTGTTCCGCCACCTCCCCGTGTGCTCCCGCGAACTGGCAGCAGATCAAGGACTCCCATCTGCTGCGGGCCATCAACTCCCAGCCGGATGAGACTCCCGGAAACGTTTCCTACACGACGGTGCGCTCGCTGGCCGACGAGACCGTCCAGCCGCAGGGCGGCAAGCACCCGACCTCCGTCCTCGACGGTGCGAGCAACATCCTGATCCAGGACGTCTGCCCGGGCCGCACCACGACCCACATCGGCACCGCGGTCGACTCGGTCGCCTTCGCAGCCCTCGTCGATGCCGTCGCCCACGGGGGCAAGGGAAAGCGGGGGGCCGCCAGGGTCTCCCGCTTCCCGTCCGATGTCTGCTCCCACCCCTACGCGCTCGGGCTGAACGAGGCCCAGACCACGCTCTTCCTCAACGGGTCCGGAGCGCTGATCGCCACCCAGCAGTCGCAGGTCCCGAAGGTGCCCGCCGAGCCGCCGGTCCGGAAGGCATTCAAGAAGGTTCCCCACGAGAAGCGCGGCTGACGGGCGCTTGCCCGAAGCGGGTGGCGGGCGTAGCATCGGACGCCACCCGACGGAAGGAGGCCGACGTGAGGATCGATGTCCGAGGCAAGAACGTGGAGCTGACCGACGAGCTTCGCGAGGCTGTCATTCAGAGGTTCCAGCGGGTGGGCAAGCAGGTCTCCGAGTTCGCCACGCTAGAGGTGGAGCTCTGCGAGGAGAAGAACCCGAGGATCGCGGATCGGATGGTCGCCGAGGCGACACTCGGGTTGAAGGGCGTCACCCTCCGGGCCAAGGAGGCGTCCCCGGACATGCTTCATTCGATTCACGAGCTGGCCGAGGACATCCGCCGCCAGGTGAAAAAGCACCGCGACAAGCGTCGCAAGCGTCACACCACCCGCAAGCTGATGCAGCGCCAGCGGGGCGCGACCGCTTGAGCGGGCCACGCAGGCCCGGCAGCTAACCTAGTCCGGTGGCCAGAGGAATCATCGACCGCGCCCTGCGGATGGGCGAGTCGAAGCAATTCAAGGAGTATCAGGGGCGAGTCGAGTCGATCAACCGGATCGAGCCCGAGATGGAGCTGCTCGACGACGCGGAGCTGCGCAGCGAGGCCGACGCCCTCCGCGAACGCGCCCGGAACGGCGAGCCGATCGACGACCTGCTCCCCGAGGCCTTCGCTCTCGTTCGCGAGGCCGCCAGGCGGACCCTCGGCCAGCGCCACTTCGACGTCCAGCTGATCGGCGGCATGGTGCTCCACTCGGGCGCGATCGCCGAGATGAAGACCGGCGAGGGCAAGACCTTGACCGCGACGCTGCCCGTCTTCCTGAACTCGCTCGCCGGGGACGCCGTGCACCTGGTCACCGTCAACGACTACCTGGCCCGGCGCGACGCCGAGTGGATGCGCCCGATCTACGAAGCGCTCGGCGTCACTGTCGCCGCGATCCAGGAGGACGACGACCCGCCCAAGCGCCGTGAGAAGTACGCCTGCGACGTGGTCTATGGGACCAACTCGGAGTTCGGCTTCGACTACCTGCGCGACAACATGGCCGGCTCACTCGAGGAGTGCGTGCAGCGAGGCCACGACTTCGCGATCGTCGACGAGGTCGACAACATCCTGATCGACGAGGCTCGTACGCCCCTGATCATCTCGGGCCGTCCCGAGCAGGCCGCCGACCTCTACTACACGTTTGCCCGGCTCGCCAAGCAAATGAAGGGCGAGCCCCACAAGGAGAAGCTCAAGTCCCTCGGCGAGTCGAAGGACACCCGTGAGGCCGACTACGACTACGAGTACGACGAGAAGCACAAGACCGTGGCGCCCACCGAGGGGGGGATCACAAAGGCCGAGGAGTTCCTCGGCGTCGAGAACCTCTACCTCGGGGAGCACGGGACGCTCGTCAACCACCTGATCCAGGCGCTCAAGGCCGAGTCCCTCTACAAGCGCGGCGTCGAGTACGAGATCGTCGAGGGCCAGGTGATGATCATCGACGAGTTCACCGGCCGCATCCTCGAGGGCCGGCGCTGGTCGGAGGGCCTCCACCAGGCGATCGAGGCCAAGGAGGGGGTACAGATCCGGGAGGAGAACCAGACCCTCGCCACGATCACGCTCCAGAACTACTTCCGGCTCTACGACAAGCTCTCCGGCATGACGGGCACCGCGCTGACCGAGGCTCAGGAGTTCATGAAGATCTACAAGATGCCGACGGTCGAGATCCCGACCAATGTGCCGATGGTCCGAGGCGACCACAACGACCAGATCTACAAGACGAAGGACGGCAAGTGGCGCTCGGTGATCAACGAGATCGAGGCTCGTCACGAGGCCGGCCAGCCGATCCTCGTGGGCACGATCTCGGTCGAGATCTCGGAGATGATCTCCGGCGAGCTCAAGCGCCGCGGCGTCGAGCACGTTGTCCTCAACGCGAAGCCCGAGCACGCCCAGCGCGAGGGCGAGACGATCGCCCAGGCCGGCAGCAAGGGTGCCGTGACGATCGCGACCAACATGGCCGGCCGCGGCGTCGACATCAAGCTGGGAGGCAGTCCGGAGGGGATGGCCGCCAGCGAGCTCCGCAAGCTTGGCCTTACGCCCGACGATGAGAGCTACGAGGAGGAGGAGCGGGCGATGATCGAGCAGCTCAAGGTGAGCTGCGACGCCGAGGCCGAGGAGGTCCGCCAGCTCGGCGGCCTGTTCATCTGCGGTACCGAGCGCCATGAGTCTCGGCGCATCGATAACCAGCTTCGCGGCCGTTCAGGCCGCCAGGGCGACCCGGGCGAGTCGCGCTTCTTCCTCTCCGCCGAGGACGACCTGATTCGTCTCTTCGCCGGGGAGCGCATCTACAAGATCCTCGACCGCCTCGGGCCGGTGAACGAAGAGGGAGAGGAGGAGCCGCTCGAGGCCAAGATGCTCACCCGCACCATCGAGAACGCCCAGAAGAAGGTCGAGGAGCAGAACTTCCTGATCCGCAAGAGGGTCCTCGAGTACGACGACGTGATGAACGAGCAGCGCCGTGTGGTCTACAAGTACCGGCGCGAGATCCTCGAGGGCAAGGACATGTCGGACGCCGCGCGCGATGGTGTCGGCGAGGTTGTCAGTCGATTCGTTGACGACTACACGCCGGGGGACGTGATCGAGGACTGGGACCTGGCCGAGCTCCAGACCCAGGTCCAGCAGCTCTGGCCCTCGAGCGTCGACATCTCGGCGATGCTGCCGGAGCAGACCGACCGTGAGGACCTGCGCGAGCAGCTTCTGGCGGACGCACTCGCAGCCTACGACCAGCGTGAGCAGGACTTCGGGGACGAGATCATGCGCCAGCTCGAGCGCGCCATCCTGCTGCAGATCATCGACAATCGCTGGCGGGAGCACCTCTACGAGATGGACTACCTGCGGGAGGGGATCCACCTCCGCGGTTTCGCTCAGATCGACCCGCTGGTCGCCTACAAGAACGAGGGCTTTTCCATGTTCGAGGCGCTCATGCACTCGATCTGGGAGGAGTTCGCGCGCCTGATCTTCCACGTCGAGGTCGAGGTCGCGCCGCAGGCCCAGGAGCAGTTCGCTCCGGCGCAGCGGCGCAGCGGGTTCGACTACTCCGGCGGGGGCGGCGAGCAGCCGTCAGCGCTGGACCAGGCCGCGGTCGCGACGGCCTCCGGGCCGGACGTGGCCGCGGAGCGGGCGATCGAGGGACGGGCCGGCAACGGCGGGGGCACGATCCCCGAGCAGGAGACGGTGGTCAAGGACGACCGCGACAAGATCGGGCGGAACGACCCGTGCTGGTGCGGCTCGGGCAAGAAGTACAAGAAGTGCCACGGCGCCTGATTTTCTGAGCGGCCTGGCTCGGGTGCAGATGCACGGGAGGTTCCCCATAGCCGCCGTGGGCCCGGTCGTCGTACGATGACCCCGTGGAGAAGGCCGAGTTGAGGAGGGAGGAGCCGGCTTCGGGCGGCATCGTCGCGCCCGAGAACGAGGAGGCGACGGATGCCTGGAGCGGAGTCCTCTTCGATCGCTTCGTCGAGTACCGCGATCTTGTCGTCGTAGGACTGAAGGCGCATGGCGACGCCGCCATGCGGCTCCATCCGCCGGAGGAGACAGACCGTGTTCTCGACCTCGGCTGCGGCTTCGGCGACACCACCCAGCAGCTCGCCGCACTTGTGGGCCCCGACGGTCATGCCACCGGCGTGGACGTCTCCGAGCCCTTCATCGAGGCGTCGACCGCCGAGGCAGAGAAGACGGGGACCGAGAACGTCGACTTCTTCGCGACCGACGTCCAGGTGGGCGACCTGAGAGGCCCCTACGACTACGCGTTCTCGCGGATGGGCCTGATGTTCTTCGCCAACCCCGTGCAGGCGCTCCGCAACATTCGGGCCGCGCTTCGCCCCGGGGGCACGCTGGTGGCCACTGTCTGGCGGCGCAAGATCGACAACGCGTGGGTGTACCGCTCTGAGCAGGTGGTCGAGAAGTATCTCGAGGAGCCCGAGGAGCCCGAGGACGTCCGCTGCGGTCCCGGCCCTTTCTCGATGGCCAATCCCGACACGGTCTCCGAGCAGCTGCAGATCGCGGGCTTCGAGAGCCCCACCTTCACCCGTTGCGATCTACCGATCAAGATCGGCAACGACCTCGATCACGCGGTCACCTTCAACATGGCGATCGGACCGGCTGCCGAGTTGCTCCGGATCTGTCCCGCCGAGGAGGTCGACCGGCTGCGCCCGAAGCTTCAGGAGGAGATCCGCGAGGTGCTCGCCGACTACGCGCAGCCCAGCGGCGAGGTCAGCGCCCCGGCTTCCACCTGGATCGTCAGCGCGACGGTTCCCGAGTAGACCCGGCACCGAGGTGCTCCTGGCTCGCGGTCTCGAGCGTGCTGTCGCGCGGCAGCCTGGCGGACACCCGGAAGCCGCCGCCCTCCATCGGTCCGGCCGAGAAGCGTCCCCTGAAGAGCTCCACTCGCTCGCGCATCCCGATCAACCCCTTGCGGGACCCGATCGCCAGGCCGCCCGTGCGGCCCGGCCCATCGTCGGTCACCTCCACCTCGACGCCGGAGGGATCGAAGGCAAGGCGCACCGTCGCCGCGGCGCCCGGGCCCGCGTGCTTCAGCACATTGGTCAGAGCCTCCTGAGTGATCCTGTACGCGGCCTGATCGAGGATCGGCGGAAGGCCTAACTCATCGCCGGTTCGGTCGACCGTTACCGAAAGGCCGGCCGCCCGGCACTCGGCGACCAGCTGGTCCAGGTGGGAGACGCTCACACGTGCGCGCTCGAGGTCGCCGGTGTCGCTCGGGCGAAGAAGCCCGAGCAGCTTGCGCATGTCCTCGAGCGCGGCGCGGGAGGTGCGCTTGATCTCCTCGAGCAAGCCGCGGGTCTCGTCGATCCCGGCGCCGTCGTCGATCGCCCGCAGGCCGATGGTCGCCTGTAGCGAGATCGCGGTCACCCCGTGCCCGGCGGCGTCGTGCAGGTCGCGGGCGATCCGCATCCGCTCGGCGATCACCGCGAGTCGGGCGGTCTCCTCCCGCTCGCGGTCCAGTGAGCGCCGCAGCCAGGACATCAGGATGCCGGTGACCAGCAGCGTCGCGATGGTGACCACCCAGCGGGTGATGCCTGCTGAGAGTGATGGTCCGTCGTCGATCAGCAGGATCGCGTCCCCGAGGCCGATCAGCCCGAGCTGGAGCAGGGCGTGGCGGAGGTCGAAGAACCAGAAGGCGAACAGCGAGACCCAGAGGAAGAGCACCTCGTTGTCCTCCGCGCCTACCCCCTGGCCCGCCTCGAGGGTCGCGAGGGTGATCACGGCGGTGCCGAGAGCGGCGGCGAGGCCGAGGGCCGGCTCGCTGACCCGGCGCCTGCTCAGCATGAGGACGCCGGCCAGGCCCGCCACGGCGCCGTAGCCGAGGATCAGCGGGTCCGAGCCCTCGGCGGACGGAGGCAGCACGACGGTGAGGACAATCAGGAGCGCGCCACCGACGAGCAGCAACCCGGCCACCCGCGTCGCGAGCGCGTGTCCTCCTATGGTCGGCAGGGGAGGCAACCCATGGCCGAGCTTCCGCAGTAGCCAGCGCACCGGGACACACCGTAGAGGACGGTCGCCAATACCCTTATGAGATGGTGCTCCGGAAGCGAAGCTCAGGAGCAACCCGATCAACCATGGCCGAGACAGTTTCAAAGGAGGGCATCTCAGCGCGCCTCGCCGAGATCCGGGGGCAGCTCAAGCTGCTCTCGGATTACCTTTGACCCGTCTGCGCTGAGCCGGGAGGTCGATCGCCTCGAGGGGGAGATGCAGCGGCCGGGCTTCTGGGACGACCAGGGAGCGGCGGCCGAGACCTCGGCACAGCACGCCCGTGCACAGCGCCGGCTCGAGGGCTTTCGCAGGCTGAGCCAAGATGTCGATGACCTCGGCGAGCTTGCGGAGCTCGCTGCCGACGACGAGGAGATGGCGAGGGAGTTGGATGCCCAGCTTCCGTCCGTCGAGCGGCGCCTGGCCGAGCTCGAGGAGGAGCGGCTCTTCTCGGGGCGCTTCGACGCGGGAGACGCCGTCGTCACCATCAACGCCGGCGCGGGCGGCACCGACTCCCAGGACTGGGCGGAGATCCTGCTGCGGATGTATCTGCGTTGGGCGGAGCGGCGCGGCTTCAAGGTCGAGATGAAGGAGGCATCGCCGGGCGAGGAGGCGGGCCTCAAGTCCGCCACCTTCATCGTGCGCGGCGAGAATGCCTACGGGCTGTTCGCAGCCGAGCGCGGGGTCCACCGGCTGATCCGGATCTCCCCCTTCGATGCATCGGCGCGTAGGCACACGAGCTTCGCCCAGATCGACGTGGCGCCCCTGGTCGAGGGCGACGTCGACGTCGAGATCGACGACGCGGACATCCGCGTCGACACCTATCGCGCCTCGGGCGCCGGTGGACAGCACGTCAACAAGACCGATTCGGCCGTCCGCATCACCCACGTCCCGACCGGGGTCGTTGCGCAGTCCCAGAACGAGCGGTCGCAGGCGCAGAACAAGGCGACCGCGATGCAGATCCTGCGCTCCCGGCTTCTTGAGAGGAAGGAGCTGGAGCGCGCTGAGGAGCTCGCCAGGGAGCGGGGCGATCAGAAGTCCGCGGAGTGGGGCTCGCAGATCCGCAGCTACTTCCTCCATCCCGATCAGCGGGTGAAGGACCATCGCACCGGTTTCGAGGTGGGCGACGCGCAGCGCGTCCTCGATGGCGACATCGACGGCTTCGTTCGCGAGTATCTGAACCAGGCCGCCGCGGGCGCGGGGTCCGGCAACACGGGCTCGGGCTAGTGGCCCTCACCGAGCCGGGAACGGTTCAGGCCTCGGTCGGAGCGTCGGAGAGCTTCGACACGGTCGAGGCCGCGGCCGAGGCCGCGGACCGGGCGCGAGCCGGGCTCGAAGGGGCGTGCGACCTCGCCGTCGTCTTCGCCTCGGGTCAGCACCTGAGCATGGCCAAGTGGCTGCTCTCCGAGGTGCACGAGCGGCTCGAGCCCAGAGCGCTTCTCGGGTGCGGGGCAGGTGGCACGGTGGCGGGCGGACAGCGAGCTCGAGGACACCCCCGGCCTCGTGGTCTGGGGCGCTTCGCTGCCCGACCGCCGATCTCGAGACGATGCACCTCACCGCGGAGCGCGAGGCGGACGGTTTCCGGTTGCTGGGTCTGCCCGAGTCTCTGGCGGTCGCGAGGGACGACTCAACCGCGCCGGATGAGTCGGTGATCGCGCTCTGTGATCCGCTCAGCTTCCCGCCGGAGGAGCTCCTCGCAGCGATCGAGCGCTCCCGGCCGCATGTGCCAATCCTCGGCGGCCTGGCCAGCGCCTCCTTCGCCGGCGGGCGCGGTGCTGTTGCAGGACGGCGACGTGCACACCGACGGCGCGGTCGCGATGCGGATGCGGGGCCTCGAAGTGCTGCCCTGCGTCTCCCAGGGCGCTGGCCCCGTCGGCCCCGAGATGACGATCACCAGCGGCGAGGCGAACGTGATCGGCGAGCTGGCCGGCAAGCCCGCGATGGAGCGGCTCGGAGAGGTGATCGCCGCATTGCCCGAGAAGGAGCGTGAGCTGGCCGCATCCGGCGTGCTGATCGGGCTGGTCATCGACGAGAACCGGCCCGAGTACGAGCGCGGCGACTTCCTGGTGCGGCCGATCATCGGCGCGGACCGTGAGTCGGGGGCGATCGCGATCGGCGAACAGGTACGGGTCGGCCAGACGGTCCGGCTGCAGGTCCGCGACGCGGCCTCCGCCGACGAGGACCTGCGCGATCCCTGCGCGCGCAGGCGCAGGCGCTCGGCTCCGACGGCGCGGCCGGCACGCTGCTCTTTACCTGCAACGGCCGCGGCTCCCACATGTTCGAGGTCCCCGACCACGACGCCGGCGGCGATCGAGGACGCGCTCGGCGCGCCGACCGCGGGCTTCTTCTGCGCCGGCGAGATCGGTCCGGTCGGCGGCCGCAACTTCCTGCACGGCTTCACCGCGACGATGGCGGTGTTTCCCGCCTAAGGGCTAGAGCGCGCCCTCGAGGTGCGAGCAGCGCCTCCTTCATCTCCGGGCCGCCGCCGTAGTTGCCGACCCCGCCGCCGCTTTGAACCACGCGGTGGCAGGGGACGATCAGCGGGATCGGGTTGTGCCCGCAGGCCGTGCCGGCGGCGCGGAAGGCGCGCGGGTTGCCGGCCGACTTGGCGATCTCGCCGTAGGTCTTGGTCTTCCCGTACGGGATCCGGGCGACGGCGTGGAGAGCTCGGCTGCGGAATCCAGGCGAGGTCAGACTCCAGTCGACCGGCACGTCGAACTCCTGCCGGCGACCCTCGAAGTAGTCCTCGAGCTCGCGTCGCTCCTCGTCGAGGCGCATCGGCGATTCGAGCACGCGGGGCGAGACGAAGGTCGCCAGCTCCTCGAGGATCTCGTCGCGGGAGCGCTGGCTGCCACGGTGGGTCGGCAACGCCAGCTTGACGACGCCCCGGTCGGTGCGGGCGACGAGCAGCTCCCCGAAGGGCGAGTCGACCGTCGCGTAGGCGACGTCGATCAGACCGTCGCGCTCGGCACGGGCGAGCAGGCCCTGCACGGCGCGGTCGAGGTCGGCCCCCGATGAAGGCGTCTGGCGCAGCATCTTCTCGAGCTGCTTCTCAGTCAATGGGTTCATGTGAATTCACCTCTGAGCTTCTGCAGGCCCTCATGGACGTTGCGGCGAGCTGCCGCCTCGGAGCTATCCATTGCCTGCGCGATGGCGGTGTAGGACATGTCGGTGGCGTAGCGGAGGACGACGGCGCTGCGCTGCTTCGGAGGCAGCGCGCTGACGGCGCGCCAGAGCTCGGGGTCACCCGCGGCGACGATCTGATCGGGCCTCGAGTTGGAGCTGGGAACGGAGCCCGCGACCTCCTCGGCGTCTCCCGCAGGGACCGCCCGCCTGCCGCGGGCGCGGTGGTGGTCGATCGCCTTGTTGTGGGCGATGGTGAGCAGCCATGAGCGGAGGTTGCGGGCGTGCTCGAGGCCCTCGTAGGCGCGGAGGGCGGCGATGAAGGTCTCCTGGAAGACGTCCTCGGCATCGTGCGGCCCGACGGTCGCCACGAGGTATCCGAGCACGTCCGAGCCGTGCTCGCCGAGCAGCTGCTGGAAGGGCGGAAGCGATTCATTCGGCATCTGCCCTGTAAACGTCGCATACCCGGGTTTCGTGAGACTGTGAGCGATGACGATCGACAGCGATACCCGCGACCTGGTCGCTCGAGCCCTGCTCGAGGACCTCGGATCGGGCGACGTCACCGCGGAGGCGGTGGTCCCTGAGGACCTTCAGGGCAAGGCGACCATCACCCAGAAGGAGCCCGGCGTCGTCTTCGGACTGGACGTCGCCGCCGAGGTCTTCCGGCAGGCGGGTGCCGGCGAGCTCGAGGAGCGAGCGAGGGAGAGGGAGTGGCGAGATGACGTCCCGTCGACGGTGGCGCGCGTCGCCGGGCCCGCCCGGGCGCTGCTCGCCGCGGAGCGCACCGCACTCAACCTGCTCTGCCATCTCTCCGGAGTCGCCACGCTCACGGCCAGGTTCGCCAGGGAGGTCGAGGGGACGGGCGCCCGCATCCTCGACACCCGGAAGACGACCCCGGGGTTGCGCGCCCTGGAGAAGGCGGCGGTCGCGGCCGGGGGCGGCACCAACCACCGCATGGGCCTCTACGACGCGATCCTGATCAAGGAGAACCACGCCGCGCTCGCGGGCGGTGTGGGGGAGGCCGTCCGGCGCGCCCGCGAGGCGAAGCCGGGCCTAACCGTTGAGGTCGAGTGCCGGAATCTGGAGGAGGTCCGCGAGGGAGCCGAGGCCGGCGCTGACCGGCTGCTGCTCGACAACATGCGCCCGAGCAGCTGCAGGAAGCCGTTGGCCTCGTCCGCGAGGGCGGCGAGAGGCCGGAGCTCGAGGCGTCCGGCGGGGTCACGCTCGAGACCGTGGCCGAGATCGCCGCGACCGGCGTCGACTACGTCTCCGTCGGCGCCCTCACGCACTCGGCTCCGGCGCTCGACCTGAGCATGGCCATCGACTTATAGAGTCGGGCCGCGATGCCGCCCACCGCCGCAGTGCGACGCAAGCGCGAGGAGATCGTCCGGGAGCACATGGACTCGGAGAACCGCCACGAGTTCGACGCGACCCTCGAGACGTTCGACCATCCCCGCTACGAGCTGATCGCCACCGGCGACGTCTACGACGGGCCCGAGGAGGTGGCGGGCTACTTCGAGGAGTCCCGACGCGCGTTCCCGGACCAGCGCAACGAGTTGCTCACGCTTCACCATTCCGACGACGCGGTCCTGGTCGAGGCGATCGTCCGCGGCACCCACACCGGCCCGCTCCGCAGTCTGCCGCCCACGGGCCGCGAGTTCGAGTCCCGGATCCTCGCGATGTTCCTGTTCGAGGAGGACAGGCTGGTCTGCGAGCGCGTCTACTTCGACCAGCTGACCGTCCTCGAGCAGCTCGGCATCGCCCGCGACCCGACCAGCCTCACCGGCCGCGTCGAGACGCTGATCGGCCACCCGCTGACGATCGGCCGGGCGCTCGTCCGTCGCGTCACCGGTCGCTAGTTACTTCAGAAGCCGGGAGAGCCGCCGGTCCTTGAGGACGCGGCCCTCGGTCTGCTCCTCGGGGCAGTAGTTCATCTGGTGCTCCGAGAAGAACACCGCCTCGATCGTGGTCCCGCAGCGCGGGCAGGGCTCGCCCTCGCGGCGGTGAACCTTGAGCGGCATCGGCATCTTGTCGGGGATCTGCTCGCCGATCACATCCTCGTAGTGATCGAGGGCGTCGCCGAGGACGTGGAGGGCGTCGTGGATCCGCTTGATCTCCTCCCCGCGCAGCTCTGAGCCCTTCTTGAACGGCGAGAGCCTCGCCTCCCAGAGGATCTCGTCGACCCAGGAGCGTCCGATCCCGGCGATCGTGCGCTGGTCACGCAGGAGGGGATGGAGGTGGCGCGGTTGGTCGAGCCGCTTCGTGAGCTCATCCATGGACGGGGCCGGCCAGGCATCCGGGGCGAGCGTGGCGACCATCTCGTCCTCCGCGATGGCGTCGCGTGGCAGCAGCTTCGCCCACGCCGACTGCTTCGTCCCGAACTCGCGCAGGCGCAGCTCGCGGCCGTCTGCAATCCGGACGAGGATCCGCGAGCGGCGGTCACGCAGCGAGGCCCGCTTGTCGAAGAGCTGCAGGCGCCCGGCCGACATCAGGTGGATCAGCAGCGTCAGCGGGTCGCCACCGTCCCGTCTCGAGGCTTCGAAGTCGACAGCGAGCATCTTCCCGATCCGCCGCACGCCCTCGATGCGTGCGCCCGTGATCGAGTCGAGGCTGGGCTCGAACGTCTTCAGCGTCGCGACGCCGGCGGCCAGCGCCGACTCGACCTCGGCGCCCTCGAGCCCACGACTGAGCCGGCGCGCCGTGATCTCGACTTCGGGTAGCTCGGGCATGAACCCAAGGGTAGGCTGGCGCTAACCTTTGGTCAGTTCATTCGCTCGCCGCGAGGGCTCAGAGTCATAGGGCACCGGGGGAGCGAACATCCAACGTCAAGGAGCGCGCCGCCGTGCTGGAGCTTCCTACCGTCAACGAGCTTCCCGCCAAGCTGAGCGAGGATCAGATCGCCGAGCTGAGCGCGGAGGTCAAGGCGCTCGCCGCCGAGCGCGACGCGGTGATCCTCGCCCACAACTACCAGCTGCCCGAGCTGCAGGATGTCGCTGACTTCGTGGGAGATTCCCTTGGTCTCTCACGCCAGGCTGCGAAGACCGACGCCGAGGTCATCGAGTTCTGCGGGGTCCACTTCATGGCCGAGACTGCCTCGGTCCTGTGCCCCGACAAGACGGTTCTGATCGCCGATCTCGGCGCCGGCTGCTCGCTGTCCGAGTCGATCAACGCAGACCAGCTGCGAGCCTGGAAGGCCGAGCACCCCGGGGCCGTCGTTGTCATGTACGTCAACACCTCAGCCGAGGTGAAGGCCGAGACCGACTACTGCTGCACCTCGGGCAACGCCGTCCAGGTGGTCGAGCACATTCTCCGCGAGCACGGCCCTGACACCGAGATCCTCTTCGGCCCGGACATGTGGCTCGGCGCCTTCGTCGAGCGGGAGACCGGGATCAAGGACGACCCCGAGCGCCGCGCGCGCTTCCACGTCTGGGACGGCGAGTGCCACGTCCACGCCGGCATCCGTCCAGCCGACATCAAGACAGTCCGGGACGAGCACCCGAACGCGGAGTTCCTGATTCATCCCGAGTGCGGCTGCGCGACCCAGGCGATGGAGTACGTCGCCTCGGGCGACATCGATCCGGACGGCGTCCAGATGCTCTCCACCGGCGGGATGCTCAATTACATGCGGCAGCACCCCGACGGCGAGTACATCGTCGCCACCGAGAACGGGATGCTCTATCCGCTCCAGCAGGCGGCCCCGAGGGCGACGCTCGTCGAGGCCAACCGGATGGCCTTCTGTAAGTACATGAAGATGATCACGCTGCCGAAGGTCCGCGACTCGCTGCGGGACTTCCGCTACGAGGTCAAGGTCCCGCCGGAGATCGCCGAGCGCGCCAAGCTGCCGATCGAGCGCATGGTCGCCATCGGCTAGCCACTTACGCACTTTTCGGGAGCAGAGCAAGCCGAAGACGGCCTGAGCCACCGGCCTCGCGCGCCTCGGCTGATGCTAGGTTGCGCGCGGAGGGATGTTGGAGATCGTTCTGCGGGTTGTCCTTGGCACCGTGCTCGCGGGCGCTGCGCTCGCGAAGCTGGCTGCGCCGCGCGCGAGCATCGGCGCGCTGGCCGGCTCCGGGTTCGGCGAGGGCCCGCTGCGCACGATCGCGTGGGCGGCGCTGATCGCGGTCGAGCTGGCGCTGGCCGTCGCGGTCGCGCTCGGCTCGGCCGCCGCGGCCTATGCCGCCGCCGGACTGATGGCGATGTTCGCCGCGCTCACCGTCGGCGCGCTGCTCCAGGGCCGTGCTGGCAGCCCCTGCGCGTGTTTTGGACCGCGCTCCACGGTCTCGTGGCTCAGCGTGCTGCGGAATGTCGTCCTCGCCGCCGCCTTCGCGCTGGTTCCGTCGGTCGACTCGATCTCGATCGGCACCCAGGGGTGGCTCGGGATCGGAATTGGCGTCGCCCTGCTCGGCTGCGCCGTGCTCGCGGTCGCGCTGCTGGCTCTCGCCCGGGAGGTGGGCATGCTGCGCCTGCAGCTGGGCACCCAGGGCGCGCTCGAGATCGCCGGCGAGGGACCGGAGATCGGGTCGCGGGCGGAGGGTCTCGCGACTCGCTTCGGTCGAAACGGCGCGGATTTCGGCCTGGCGGTGTTCACCTCGGAGGGCTGTGGAATCTGCCAGACGCTCGCGCCGGCGATCGACAACGTGGCCAAGGATCCGCGCGTCGCGGTCGCCCTCTTCGACGAGGTCGCGGAGGCCGACCTCTGGCGCAGCCTGGAGATCCCAGGCAGCCCGTTCGCCCTCGCCCTCGATCGCGAGGGCACGGTGTTGGCCAAGGGAACCTTCAACAACCTCGCACAGCTCGAGAGCGTCCTGGCCACGGCGGAGCGGCGAGGGGAGCCGGTCGGTGCCTGAGCACCTCGACAGGATCACCGACTCGCTCGCCCGCGACTCATCGCGGCGGGGCTTTCTGGCGCGGGTCGGGGGCGCTCTGCTGGCGGTCACGGCGGCGCGCACGGTCGGCACCCTGATCGAGCCGGGTGAGTCCGAGGCCTTCCACTTCTGCGGCCACACATTCACCACCGGATCCTGCCCCCACCCGACGGGACTCCCACGAATCGACTCCCGAGGCTTTCCGCTGCGGGCCAGCGACGGCCATCCGATCGACGACATCGGCCGGCCAGTCAACGACGCCGGCCAGCCGGTCGACGACGACGGGCAGCTCCTCAGGGGACCGGATGGACGCTCCTTGCCGCCCGCGCCCCGCACGCGGATCTGCGACCGGGTCCAGGACATCTACGGGATCAGGACCTCGATCGACGGGGCCTGGTATCGCTGCTGCGGCGGCAAGGTCCGCAAGCTGGTCGACTGCTGCTCCCGCAACAACACCCGCATCAACGGCGACGCCGCGCTGACCGGCTACTGCTACGGAGGTCGGAAGGTCTTCTGCGTCCAGTACTACGACACGCGGGTGCCCTGCTGATGGGAGCCTGGGAGATTGCGCTCGGGATCGCCGCCCTGCTGATCGGGGCGACGGGGACGTTCTCCCCCTGCGGGTTGTCCGTGATCGACACGATCGGCCCCACGGGTCACACCGGTGGCCGGCGGGTGACAACCGCTGCCTGTATCGCCTTCCTGCCCGGGGCGGTCGCGGGCGGCCTACTCACCTTCGGCTCTCTCGCTGCGATCGGCGACCTGCTGCATGGCACGGGCGGACGGGCGTCCTACCTAGTTGCCGCTGCGATTGCGCTCCTCGCCGCCCTCCTCGAGGCCCGCGGGACCCGGATCGTCCCCCAGATCCGCCGGCAGCTGCCCGAGCACTGGCGCCGGGTGATGCCGATGCCGGTCGTCGCCGCACTCTACGGCGTGCTCCTCGGGATCGGCTTCACGACCTTCGTCCTCTCCTTCGGTGTCTGGGCTCTCGCGGGGGTCAGCCTCACCGTCGGCGACCCGGCCCTCGGACTGGTCTTGGGCGCGTGCTTCGGCGTTGGGCGCGCCCTACCGATCCTCGCGCTGGCGCCACTCGCTGGTCGCCCCGCCGGCTTTCGTGCCACTGAGCTCATGTGCGAGCACCCGAGCGTCTACCTCGGCCTCCGTCGCGGAGACGCGGCGGCCCTGGCCGTGGCCGCGGTGGCTCTCATCATCGTGCCCGGCAGCGCCGGCGCTGCGGGAACGAGCGTCTCGCATGCCACCGACCCCTCCGCCACGGCCGATGCTCTCCTCTTCCAGCGCCTCGGCGGTCCCTCGGCGATCAGCCGGGGCGGGACCGAGATCCCGCTGCCCGGCAGCCATCCGGCGATCGGGGGCCGCTATGTCGCCACCGTTCAGGGGAACGCCATTCAGCTCTTCGACCGCAGCACGCTCGCTCCGATCGCGCAGATCCCCGCGGCCGAAGCCGATGCGATCGCGGTCTCGGACGCCTGGCTCGCGTACCGCGCCCCCGGGGGAGGCGGTGACGCGATCTACATCCGCCACATCGCGAACCCCGCGGCGCCAGCCGCGCCGCTTCAGGTCGCCTCGCAGGGTGGCGCGGGGCAGCTGAGCCGCCCGGCCATAGACCACAGCACCCTGCTCTACGCGATCGCCACTCCCGGCGGCAGCCGCATCGTCCAGAGGGTGTTGGGGACCCGAAGGCACCGCGCGCTCGTGCGCTCACCGAGGACGTTGCTGTTCGATCCCTCCGTCAAGGGGCGCTCGTTCGCGTACGTGCGAACCGACGCCCGCCGCAGCCGCATGATGGTGCGTCGCTTCGACGCCCACGGCGCCGGGCGCGTGCTGTTCTCACTCGGACGCTCCAAGGGACTGCTCTGGTCCAATGCGCTGACCGACTCGGTCGCCTACGCGACGATTCTCCAGCCGAGCTCGAACAACCCCGATGCCACCATCGTCAGCGTGGGTCGGCGGCATCCCAAGCGCTTCCATCAGCGCGGCCCGCGAGGCGGCGGCAACCACCGCTTCTAGCGATAGCCGCATTCCAATGCGGTTTGCGGCGATTTTGCTAACGGATTGCTAACGAGCGCTGGGGGCTTACTCCGTCCCAAGTGGTTTGGGCCCGATTCGGACACCGAGACGGACACGAGAAGCCCGCCGCAGGTGGGCGGGCTTCTCGTGGACGTACCCCGTTTTGCCAGAGCCCGATTATCGAAGCGCTTCTTCTCCGCTTCCCTCAGTTGCGCCCTGCTGTGACCCTAGGAGGAGCTACCCAGGAGGACGGTGAGCTTGGTCACAAGCACACGCCGCAGGCGATGTGTGTGCTCGGATGCACACAGACCGAGCGGGTCGGTCCTTTCACGCCGAGAGCGCGGCTGCCAGGCGCTCTGCGGCGATCTCCCGAATGACCGGTCATCTGGGGCGGCCGCTTGTCGCCGCGACCTGATGGGAAGCCATCTACCAGCCGGCCGGGGGGGTGAACGCGCCCAGCGGGGGCGATTCGTACCCCACCGCCCGGTACAGCGTTCCGCTCGGCTTGGCGAGCAGCCAGCGCCCTCCGGAGCGCTCCAGATAGATCACGTCATCCTCGACCGAGACGTACTTGCGATCCGAGAAGTGGTGGGTGACCGTGGAGCTGACCCGTGCGCGACCGTCCCCAAGGGCCTCGGGATTGACCTCGACCAGGGTGGTCTTGCGCCACGCCGGGCCCCCGTGACGCGGTGGCGTCCCGATCGATGCGCGTAGCGACGAACCGCATCCGCCCCGTCGCTTCGGCAGAAGGCTCAGGTCGAGCGCGCCGGGCGCGAGCAGCGCGCAGACCCGCGCCGCGTCGTGGCGGTCAAGCGCCCTGATGTAGTCGCTGACCGCTGCGACCGCCGCCGTACGGTCCTCGCCCGAGAGCTCCCCGGTCGCCTCGGGCCCCTGGGCCTGTGCCTCCGGGCTGGCCTCGGTAGCCGCAGGGCCCTGGGCCTGATCCTCCGCCGGGCCGGCGGGCTCGACCGCGCCGGGCGGCAGCTTGCCGGTCACCTCTCCCGGGGAGCCGGTCGTCGCCGTGGCCGTGGGAGTCTTTCTACCGGCGGCTGTGTCGCCGTCGCCGCCCCCGCCGCCGCAGCCACCGAGCGCGAGCCCCAGCAGCACCATCAGGATCACCCCGGTCTTCATCGCAGAGAGGCTAGGCGGCAGGGCCGTCACCGGTTTCTGTCGGCTGCGATTCATAGGCTCCACCCCGGTGCCACCCGCTGCTACCCTCGCCGCCCGGTCCTGAGTCCGTTGCGACCCGAGCCGGCCTCCCCCTACGACCAGGCGAAAGACGAGCCGCAGATGGCGCACCTGAAGCCCGTCCCAGACCCCGAGCCAGAGCCTTCCGGCAAGGGCGAGGGCAGGCCCTCGATCGCGGAGTTGGAGCGCTACGCGACGGTGCTCCGGATTCACTGCGTCCGGATGCTGGCCGTGGCCAAGTCGGGCCACCTCGACAGCTCCCTGTCGGCGGCCGACATCGTCGCCGCCCTCTACTACCGCGTTCTCCGCCACGACCCACAGAACCCGAGCTGGCCCGAGCGCGATCGCTTCGTCCTCTCCAAGGGCCACGCCGCACCGATCCAGTACGCGGCGCTCGCCGAGCACGGCTACTTCCCCGCCGACGACCTGATGGGGCTGCGCCAGATCGGCTCTCATCTGCAGGGCCATCCGGATATGACCCGGACTCCCGGTATCGAGGTCTCGACCGGTTCCCTCGGACAGGGGCTCTCGATGAGTGTCGGTATCTGCCTCGCACTCCGCCTGGACGATCTCTCGGACACAGCGCATGTCTTCACCCTGATGTCGGACGGCGACTGCCAGGAGGGGGAGAGCTGGGAGGGGGCGATGTCCGCTGCGCACTATGACCTTCCGAACATCACAGCGATCGTGGACTACAACCACCTGCAGACCGACGGCACCACCGAGGAGGTCATGGACACCGGCGACGTCCGCGCCAAGTTCGAGGCCTTTGGCTGGGACGCCGTCGAGATCGACGGGCACGACATGAGCGCCGTCGTCGAGGCGCTGGAGCGGAGCCGCACGCTCGACCATCCGGCCGCGATCGTCTGCCAGACGAGGAAGGGCCGCGGCGTCTCCTTCATGGAGGATCGCTTCGGCTTCCACGGCAAGCCGCCGAGCCAGGAGCAGGCCGAGCAGGCGATGGAGGAGCTCGAGAGGACCTACGAGGAGCAGAGCAAGGCACTGGGGGGGAGGGGCTGATGGCCAGCGCGCTGATCGAGGCGGCGGAACCCCAGAGCGAGCCGATCGCCACCCGCCAGGCCTACGGCGACGCGCTCGTGGCCCTCGGGGAGAGCTACCCGGAGGTCGTCGCGCTCGACGCCGACCTCGCGGTCTCCACCCAGTCGATGAAGTTCGGGAAGCAGTTCCCCGAGCGCTTCTTCAACGTCGGGGCCGCCGAGGCGAACATGATGTCGATCTCCTGCGGCCTCGCCGCCAGCGGCAAGGTTCCGTACGCCTCCACCTTCGCGATCTTCGCCAGCTCGCGCTCCTACGACCAGGTCCGCCTCGGCATCGCCCACAACGGGCTCAAGGTTCGGATCGGCGCCTCCCACGGCGGCGTCTCCCTCGGCGAGGACGGCGCCTCGCATCAGATGATCGAGGACCTCGCGCTGATGCGCGCGATGCCGCAGATGCAGGTCGTGGTCCCGGCCGATTACAACCAGGCGTACACGGCCGTGATCGAATCCTATGAGCGCTTCGACGGGCCGATGTACATGCGCTTCGGCCGGCCCAAGTCGCCGATCGTCTACGACCGGATTCCCGAGAGCCTGGGGACCGGCGTTGACGTCCTCCGAGAGGGCAAGGACATCTCGATCTTCGTCTGCGGCCACATGGTCTGGCGCGGGCTGGAGGCCGCCGAGAGGCTCGAGCGGGAGGACGGGGTGGAGGCCGAGGTCATCAACGTCTCGGTCATCAAGCCGATCGACTCGCAGGCGGTGTTGAGCTCGCTCGCCAAGACCGGCGTCGCGGTCACGGCGGAGGAGCACCGCGTCGTCGGCGGACTCGGCGACGCGATCCGCCAGGTGGCAGCCGAACAGCATCCGGTGCCGGTCTTCGCCCTCGGCATGCAGGACGAGTTCGGTGTCTCAGGCACCGCCGAGGCCTGCATGGAGCACTTCGGCCTCACCGCCAGCGGCATCGCCGACCTGGCCCGGGAGGCTCTCCTCAAGAAGCCGATCGTGCACCACCCGCCGATCCACGGCGGAGCCTGGGCCTAGGGCCTAGGTCTCGGTATCCGGAACCCCGCGCTCGGCGGAGCGATCCAGGTCACCCGGCGTTCCCTGGGTGTCCACGTCGGTCTCCGTGGACTCGATGTCATCGGCGTCGGCGTACTCGGCACGGGACGGCTCGTCCTCCGGATCGGGCCGGTCGCGTAGCGGACCGCCGCGATCGTCCCGGTGGCTGGCCCGCTCCTCGAGCAGCTCCTCGGCCTGCTCGAATCCCTCGGACTCGCCCTGACCGGCCTCGGCGAGGGGCCGGTCTTCCTCAGGCACGTCCTCCATGCCGCTGCGCCCGCCGATCCGGCCGGCCTCGCGGGCGGCTTCGGCCTCCTCGCGCTCGACGTCTCGGTCGATCGGGTCTCGCTCGGTCATGTGCGCGGACTACCCGGGTTGGCCTCGAGGAAACCGATTCGCCGGTTCAGTAGCGAAGCACGGCCGCGACCCCGCCGTGCTCGCGCAATCTCTCCGCGGCGACGTCCTCGACGGGCGTGACCCTCGCGCCGGTCCGTAGCGCCCGCTCGACCACCTCGTCCTCGATGTCGGCGAGCTCGGGGTCCTCGGTATCCGCGTCGAAGATCAGGTGCTCGACCCGTCCCTCGTTGAGGCAGCGCTGGGCCGCGATCAGACCAAGCGCGCCGTGGCCGCCGGGGGTCCGCGCACCCTCCACGGCTCGCTCGATCAAGTCGAGCTCGCGGCGGCGGTTTCCCTCGGCGACGGCCGCATTGACCCGCTCCAGCACTTTCCCGCGCTCCTCGGAGATCACGTTCGTCTCTTCGGCGAGCTCGAGCTCCGTGCCCTTCTGGACACCCTCGGAGAACTCGCGGAAATGCTCGGGGTCGCCGAAGGCGATCAGCCGGCGCCAGTCGCGCTTGCGGGCCTCTTCGTCGGCCAGCTGGCCGGTCTCCTCGAGGAACCGCGCCCGGTTGTGCTCGAGCCGCTGCTCGAACTGGTCGCGCCCCGAGGCGCTGGCGCCCTGGGTGCGCGCGAGGTTGGCGGGCTTCTGTGACTTGCGCTCGCGCCAGTCGCGCATGTACATCTCGGCCTCCCAGCCGTGAACCAGGTCGAGGGCTCCGAGCTCCCACTGATAGAGGTGGACGCGTTCGGAGGAGATGGCGATCGCGCCGACCGTCGCGCACTCGACGAGCAGCTTCAGCAGCGGGGTCAGCCGCGGCCGCTCGCCGTATGACGCGCTCGTCCGGAAGCCGTCCATCTGGGCCGCGGTCCAGATGTCCCGCGCCCTGCGCTCGTCGCTCACCTCACAGAAGCCGATCTGGCAGCGTCCCGAGGGCAGCTCCTCCTCGAACCGGTCGAGGATGCGCTGCGCCGTCGCGGTCAGGGCCCGCCCCCGATCGTGCCCGTCGTCGCCGGCCTCGACCGCCGCCTTGAGTTGCTTGCGCAGCTCGGTCAGCCAGCCCTCGCCCCGGTCGGCGGGATCGATCGCGACGCAGACGGTGATCACTCCGAACTGCGGTCGCCAGTCCAACAGCTCGTCGATCGGCAGGCCCGAGGGCAGCGTGATTGTCGCCGCCTCCATGGGAGGCAACCTACCCGCGCGGGAGGTCCGGGTAACCGCTACTCGAGCTTGAAGAGCTGCCGGCTAGCCGCCCGGATCCTCCCGGGTTCCGTTCAGCGCCGCCAGCGCCAGTTCCGGATCCGAGAAGACCGAAAGCGTGTCGGTCACCCGGGCGACCTGGAAGACCCGCTCCACCTGGGAGCCCTTCCCGACCACCACGTGAAATGGGGCGCCATCCGACTCATGGAACGCCCGGATCAGGGCCCCGATCCCCGAGGAGTCGATGAAGCTGAGGTTGCTCAGATCCAGGAGCACCGCCGACCGCTGCCGGATCTGTTCCAGCAGCGGAGACTCCATCCTCGGGATCGTGCTCAGGTCGAGTTCGCCGGCGATTGCGACCACCGCGGTGCCGTCCGCGGATTCCTCGATGCGGACCGTGAGTGGCGCGGATCCGTTCTGGTCGCTCCCCCCTTGATTGAGGGGTGGAGCGGCCCCGCTAGACCGCTCCACCCGCTCGCCTCAACGCGCCATCCCCTGTTGGTGCGCAACTCCCATGGGGCAGGGAGACTTCGAAGTTCAACGGGCGCTTGGAGCAGATCAGGTTCAGGAACCTCCTCGATCTCTTCGTCCTTGATCGTCGAGAAAGCCCAACCCCGCCCCCTGACAGGGTGTGCCTCCAAGCATCATCTCTTGAGTCGCGGCCGG
Organism: uncultured Solirubrobacterales bacterium; assembly: GCA_963728755.1. Taxonomy (GTDB): domain Bacteria; phylum Actinomycetota; class Thermoleophilia; order Solirubrobacterales; family 70-9; genus DASUPK01. Next base: position 327,156 of record CAVSLI010000009.1, read on the forward strand.
CACCGATTCGACGCCGATTACTGCTCCTCGAAACTGCGTCGGTGATTGTACTTCCGCTGGACGGATGTTCATAGAAACGGGTAGACGCGAGATGCTCATCAAGATCGCATTTTCCCGCTAAGTGCAGAGGAACGAGTTGCGAATGGGGGCGGCTCGGGCCCGTAAGACGTCGACAGACGTATCTCCGGTGCTTTCGGACGCCGCCGGAGTGCGGAAACGCGGCGCGCGGGGCCGAGAGGACGCCACTCGGTCCCGCCGTCGCTCGTCGCGTCGATCAAGGACCGGGCGCTACGGACGCGCCCCCACGCCGGACGCGATCTCGCGAAAGCGAACGGGCCCCCCGGTGCCTGGGTCGAGCGGCGGGGTGGGGAAGCCGCGGCCGCGTCGCAGGCCATCCAGCAGCTCGAGCAGTGCCTGATCGGAACTGCGGCGCGGCTCCCAACCGAGCTCCCGCCTGGCGCGCTCGCTGCTCATCAGCGGCACGTTCAAGGCCATGTCGAGCCAGCCGGGGGGAGTGGGCTGCAGCCGCAGGCGCCAGGTGGCGCCGGTCGCCGCTCTCAGCACCCTCCCCGGGATCTTCACCGGGCGGGCGCCGAGCAGCTTGCCGAGGAGGGCGGGATCGAGCACCGGATCGGCCGCGATGTTGAAGGCTCCGTCCGCTTCGCTGAAGGCGGCTCGCCGGTAGGCGTCGCCGACGTCCAGCGAGTGCACTGCCTGGAAGCGCAGGCCGGGGACGGCCGGGAGGATCGGGATCAGGCTCCTATTGACCAGGGCGTTCGGGAGGAACGGCCCTGCGAACAGCCTCCGGATACCAGAGGCGGCCTCTCGCTTGAAGATCAGCGCCGGTCGCAGCCTGACCACTGAGATCGAGTCGGTCGAGGACTCGAGCCGGTCGAGGATCCGCTCGGTGGCCGCCTTGTGGCGCGAGTAGAAGGAAGTCCCGATGCCGTCCGTCGGATGGCTCTCATCGACGAAGCGATCCTTGGGCCCCGGCGAATAGGCACCGACCGAGGAGGCGTAGACGAGCCGTGGCACCCCGGCGTCCACCGCGGCGCCGAAGACCCGCTCGCTGCCCACCACGTTGACGGACTCGGTCTCCTGCTCGTCCCGGGAGGGCTGGATCAGCCAGGCGAGATGGATGACGGCGTCGGCGCCCCGGAACAGGCTGACCAGGTCGGCGGCTCGAACGTCGGCCGCTACCCACTCCACCTTCGGCATCTCGAGATCCGGGCGGCGACGGGCGATTCCCACGATCGAGTCGACGCGCTCGTCCCCCGCCAAGGCCACCAGCGTGCTGGTCCCGACGTTCCCGGTGGCCCCGGTGACGGCGATTCGCATGCCTTCGGGCTACCCGGGCCCCTCCGCGACTAACCGGCGTCACCCGTGTTGGGGTGCGAACGAGAACTTGCGCTCGCGGCTGAGGGCGTTCCCTACCCTGTGCCGCGCAGCGAGGTGGGCGGCAAAGCGCCGCGCCCAGCTCGCGGTTCTCTCCCCCAGATGGCAAGGCGACAGACATCCGAAGTCCTCCGGGCGCGCCCCCGCACCACGCGGCGCCCCGAGCACCTCACCGAGCAGCGGCCCCGCCCGCCGATCATCGAGCTGCGCCGGGTCACCAAGGTCTATCCCGGTGGCCACGTCGGCTTGGAGAACGTCAGCCTGCGCGTCGATCGCGGCGAGTTCGTCTTCCTGGTTGGCCCGACCGGCTGCGGTAAGACCACCTTGATCAAGACGCTCCTCCGCGAGCTGCGGCCGACCGAGGGCGAGGTGTTGGTCGCCGGCCGCGACATCGGGTCGCTGCCTGACCGGAAGGTCCCGCAGCTGCGCCGCCGGATCGGCACCGTCTTCCAGGACTACAAGCTGCTGCCGAACCGGACGGTCTACGACAACGTCGCCTACGCGCTCCAGGTGATCGGCGCGTCGCGCTCGGAGATCCGAAAGAAGGTGCCGGACGCCCTGCGCCTAGTCGGCCTCGCCGACAAGGTCAAGAACTTCCCCGATCAGCTCTCGGGAGGCGAGCAGCAGCGCCTCTCGGTCGCCCGCGCGTTCGTCAACCACCCGCCGCTGCTGCTGGCCGATGAGCCGACGGGCAACCTCGACCCCAACACCTCCGTCGGGATCATGCAGGTGCTCTATCGGATCAACCGCACCGGCACGACCGTCGTCGTGGTGACCCACGACCGCGAGATGGTCGACAAGATGCGTCGCCGGGTGATCGCGCTCGACGCCGGTCGCGTGGTCCGCGACCAGGCGGCCGGCACCTACACCCCCGACGACGAGTCGACCCGCGAGTTCGCCAGGCGGATTCGCGAGGAGATGGGGCTCGACGACCAGGGCCCGCGGTACTGAAATAGGGCGAGGAATGGGACGAATCTTCTTCTTCATTCGTGAGGGACTGAGGGCGCTGCGGCGCAGCGCCGCGCCCAGCCTGGCGGCGATCGTCACGGTGGCGATCACCGTGCTCCTGCTCGGCGTCCTGATTCCAGTTCTGCAGACGACCAACGGCAAGACCAATGAGGTTCGCGACCAGGTCGGCCTCCGCGTCTTCCTGAACGACGTCGACCCGGCGGGGACGCCGGTCGCCACCGGCGGCTCCGGCCAGCAGGCGCCGCCCGACCAGGTCCAGGCACTGAAGGCCAATCTCCAGGCGATCCCACACGTGCAGTCGGTGCAATTCGTCTCGAAAGATCAGGCCAAGTCGATCCTCAGCGAGAGGCTGAAGGCCGAGAACCGTGAGGACATCGTTGCCCAGCTTCCGGGTGCCCATAACCCGCTGCCCGCCTCGTTCAACGTGACGCCGGACGATCTCTCGAACCTGGGCAGCGTGCGCGCGGGGATCACCCCGCCGGGCGCGAACGGGAAGCCCGCACCGATCAGCCCCTTGATCTCGGACATTGGCGACTCGCGCGATGACGCTCAGAAGATCAGCGGCGCGACGACCGCGATCCGCTGGGTCCTGGCGGTGGTCTCCGGGCTGCTGCTGGTCGCGTCTCTGCTGCTGGTCGCCAACACGATCCGCCTCTCGATCTACGCGCGCCGCCGCGAAGTGGAGGTGATGCGGCTGGTGGGCGCGACCAACTGGTTCATCCGCTGGCCGTTCATGGTGGAGGGGCTGGTCTGTGGGTTGGTGGGGGCGGCAGTCGCCATCGGGTTCCTCTTCCTTGGTAAGACGGTGATCGTGGATCCGCTCAAGAACAACTTCAATCTGATCAATTCCGGGGACACGATCGGCTTCGCCAGCCTTGCGCTCGTCCTGCTGTGCGTGGCCATGGCCGTCTCGGCGATGGGCAGCGGGCTGACGCTGCGTCGCTTTCTCCGGATTTGACCAACGTGAAACGGGTTGCGCCAAAGGCGCACCCTCGCACCTTCGCCGTCATCGCGGCCGTCGCGGTGGCGCTGGTGGTGGGGATCGTCGTCGGCGGACAGGTGGGTGTGATTCGGGACGCGGTCGACGACGTCTTGGGCAACTCGAGCGAGGACGCGACCGCGCAGGCCATCGACGTGATCCACGACGACTACTTTCACACCGTCGACGAGGCGGACCTGGAGAACGCCTCGATCGGGTCGATCATCGATCACATCAAGCGGCGCTACGAAGACCGCTTCTCTCACTACTTCACACCCTCCGAGTACGACCGCTTCAAGCAGGGCTCACGGCTCTCCGGGATCGGGATCGCCGTGACCGAGGTATCGAGGGGCCTGCGGGTCGCCACCGTCTACAAGCACACCCCCGCGCGGGAGGCCGGAATCCAGCCCGGCGAGGTGATCACGGGCGTGAACGGGCAGTCGATCGCCGGAAAGGACGCCGACTCCGTCACCAGCCGGATCCGAGGACCCGCCGGCACCAAGGTCACCCTGACGATCGCCAGCCGGGACGGGAAGACCAGGGACGTGACCGTGACCCGGCGCGAGGTCGAGGTCCCTCAGGTTGCCGGGCATCTCGAGGACGTCGGCGGGGTGAAGCTGGGCTACGTGCGGCTGGCCGGCTTCTTTCCCGGCGCCCACGGCGAGCTGCGCCAGGAGGTCGAGCGCCTGTACTCGCAGGGCGCCCAGGGAATAGTGCTCGACCTGCGCGGCAACGGGGGAGGCCTGCTCACGGAGGCGGTGCTGGTATCGAGCACCTTCGTGCCCAGTGGGACGATCGTCTCGACCCACGGGCGCACACAGCGCACCAGGACCTTCGAGGCCACCGGCGATGCGCTGCCGCGCCACCCCATGGTCGTCCTGATCAACGGCGACACCGCGTCGGCCTCGGAGATCGTCACCGCGGCGCTCGAGCAGTCCGGGATCGCGAGGGTGGCGGGGACCACCTCGTTCGGCAAGGGCACCTTCCAGGAGGTGATCCCATTGAAGAACGGCGGCGCGCTCGACCTCACGGTGGGGGAGTATCTGACCCGTGACGGGACCTCGATCAACGGCACCGGGATCTCCCCGCAGGTGAGGGCGAAGGACAACCCCAAGACCAAGCCGGACGAGGGCCGGCAGCGGGCGCTCCAGGCGCTGGCCCAGCAGCTCTGACGCCGCGAACCGCAGGTGCGCGGGCCGAGCGGCGCGTGGTCCTCGTCACCAAGCGGGGCCGTTTCCTCGTCGGCGAGCTGCTCTTCGAGCGGGGCGGCCGAATCGAGCTCGGCGGGCGCCGGGCGGCCACGCCGGGCCGGATGGCTCTGGTGGAGCTCGGGCAGGGCCGTGGCCGGGCCAGGGTAGTCCGGGAGCTCGGCGATCCCGGCCTGGCCGCCGACGTGATCGACGCGATGCTCGCGGACCGCGACATGCGGGTCGGTTTCGAGCGCCGGATCGAGGAGGAGGCGGCCGATGCGGCGGTCGCCGCCCGCGATCTCGAGGTCGATCGCCGGGACATCCGCGACCTTCCCACCTTCACGGTCGACCCGGCGAGCGCCCATGACTTCGACGATGCGGTGTCCGCTTCGAGGACCAAGCGCGGCTATCGCCTCTGGATCCACATCGCCGATGTGGCCGCCCACGTCCGCCCGGGCGGAGCCGTCGAGAAGGAGGCCTACCGCCGGGCGAACTCCACCTACGTCCCGGGCCGGGTCGCGCCGATGCTGCCGCCGGTGCTCTCCTCCGACGTCTGCAGTCTGGTCCCAGATGAGGATCGGCTCGCGGTCACCTCCGAGATCGAGGTCTCGGAGACCGGCGAACCGCTCTCGGCGACCTTCTATCGCAGCCTGATGCGGTCGAACTCGCGGCTCAACTACGAACAGCTCGACGAGATCTTCGCGGGGCGGGCGCGGCCACCCGATGCGATCGCCGAGCCGCTGGCGCTCGCCCGGGAGGCCGCGTCCGCTCTCGCCGGGCGCCGGCCGGGCTCCTCGCTCGACGTGGAGAGCTTCGAGCCCGAGTTCCGCTTCGAGAACGGTCAGGTCGTCGGCGCCCACTCGGTGCAGCAGACCGAGGCCCACCGGCTGATCGAGCACCTGATGATCCTCACCAACGAGCGGGTCGCCGAGCTGCTCGAGCGCCGTCGTATCCCGACCCTCTACCGGGTTCACGAGCAGCCGGATCCCGAGCGAATCCGCTGGCTGATCGAGCAGCTGGCGGCCCTCGACATCCCGACGCCACCCCTGCCGGAGTCGCTCTCGCCCCAGCAGGCCGGTGAGCTCGCCGGCGTGGCGAGCCGGCTGGTCACCGGCGAGGCTGAGCGCCGCCGCCACGGCCGCGAGGCGTATACATCGCTTGTGCTTCGCTCGCTCAAGCAGGCCCACTACTCGGAACGCAACCTCGGCCACGCCGGCCTGGGTAGCCCGGCCTACGTCCACTTCACCTCGCCGATCCGTCGCTATCCCGACCTCGTGGCCCACCGAGGTGTGCTGGCCACGATCGGGGCAGGAGAGGAGGCGCCCCGCGCCGACGGCCTCGCCGAGGCAGGCGTCCACTGCTCCGAGCGGGAGCGCGATGCGACTCGTCTGGAACGTGACGCCGACTCGGTCTGCGCCTGTTTTCTGCTCGAGCGGGAGCTCTTCGAGCGTGGTCCCGACACCCGCTTCGAGGGCGAGGTGTCGGGGGTGGTCCGCGCTGGGGCATTCGTCCGGTTCGGCGGTGCGCTCGCGGACGTCTATGAGGGCTTTCTGCCGGCGCGCCGGATCGGTGGCCGCGAGCGCTACGAGCTCGACCAGACGGAGACCATGCTGGTCGGTGCGCGGGGTGGCGGGGCGATCCGGATCGGGGACTCCGGTGAGCGTGAGCGTCGATCGGGTGGAGGCGCCGCGTGGCCGGGTCGACCTGCTGCCAGTGGAGTCTCCGTAGATGGCGAGGAAATCGAAGGCCCCGAGGACGCCGGCGAGCGGCGATGTCGCGACCAACCGCCGCGCGCGCCACAAGTTCCAGGTGCTGGAGACGATGGAGGCCGGCATCGAGCTCCAGGGAAGCGAGGTGAAGTCGCTACGCGATGGGAAAGCGCAGATCAACGAGGCCTATGCCGTCGTGGACGGGGGAGAGGTCTGGCTCCGCGGCGCGCATATCCCTCCATATCAGCCCGCCTCCGATCAGAATCACGATCCGGACCGCCCGCGCAAGCTCTTGCTCCACCGGCGCGAGATCGAGCGGCTGATCGGCAAGACGGCCGAGCGGGGCCTGACCCTGGTCCCGACCCGGATCTACTTCAAGGGGCCGCGGGCGAAGGTCGAGCTCGCTCTCGCCAAGGGCAAGGAGGGCCGTGACCGGAGGCGCGAGATCGCCGACAGGGACCTGCGCCGCGAGGTCGAGCGCGATTTCAAGCAGCGCTTGAGTTGAGAAAGCCTGCACCCGATGTAGGGCAAAGCGCCTCTTTACGAGAATCGATTTCCCGTGCAAGGATTGTTCGCGTCAATGCCCGTTGCAATCGACACCAGCACGATCTCCGACTTCGTCAACGACCACCCTGCTGAGGCCTACGCGATCGCAGGCGTGATCGTCCTGTTGCTGATCCTCTTTCTGCTGGTGCGCCGCCGTCGCGCCAGGGGGGCAGAAGGAACCGAAGCGGGAGGAACCGGCGTTGGGTCACAGCTCTCGCGCAGGGACGCCCGCCGCGCCAAGCGGGAGGAGCGGGCGATGGTGAAATCCGACGCCAAGGCTGCCAAGCAGCGGGCCAAGGCCGAGGCGAAGCAGGCGAAGGCCGATGCCAAGGCCGAGAAGAAGGCAGCCAAGGCTGAGGCGAAGGACATCAAGTCGGAAGGCGAAGACACCGAGAAGCTCGAAGCACAGGAGTCCGAGGAGGATCGCGAGCGTCGCAAGGCCGGCGGCGAGGCCGAGGAGCCCGTGATCGAACCCGAGGAGAAGCCGGTGTCCGAGGAGCAGAAGGAGGAGGCTCCCGAGGAGGCTCCGCCGGCGGCACAGCCCGGTGACGGTCACGACGCGGAGAAGTCGACGATGCTGGCGGCCGCGCTCGGCCTCGCCGAGGGGGAGCAGCAGAACGACGAGGACGCTGACGAGGCGCCGAAGGTGGCCGCCAGGACTTCCTCGGATCAGGGGCCCGAAGAGCCGCCGGCTCTGGACGACGCGGGCACACCGGCGGCCTCTGATGACAAGGATGACGAGGCACCCCCCGAACCATCTTCGGCCGAGCTCGCAGCGTCGGCCCACGGGGCAGTCGGAATCTCAGCCCCGAGCGAGGCCCGCTCCCCGCCTCAGGATCAGACCATCTCCGATGAGGAGGAGCTCGAGAGGGAGGTCGAGGAGCGCCTGAGGAGAGCGGAGCGGCTGGAGCGCGAGGCCGAGGATCGGACGAGACGCGCCGAGGAGGAGACCGAGCAGCTGATCAGGATGGCCGCCGAGCAGGCCAGGCGACAGGCCCAGGAAGAGGCCCGCCAGACCGTGGAGCAGAGGGTCCGGGAGGAGGCCGAGCGCCTGCGCCGGGAGGCCGAGGAGCGCGCCCGGGAGGAGTCCGAACGGGTCCGCCGCGAGGTGGAGGAGCGAACCAGGGAAGCGATCGAGGAAGCGCGCCGCGAGGCCGACGCCCGTGTGGCCCAGGCGACCGAGCAGGCCCGCCGGGAGGCCGAGGAGCGCACCCGCGCCGAGGCCGAGGAAGGACTGGGCCGCGACGCCAGCCGGCTTCAGCGAGAGGCCGAGGAGCGCGCAAGGATGCAGTCGGACGCCCAACAGCAGCACCTTTCGAGCGCGGTGGAGGAGGCCGAGGCGCGCCTGCTGGCGGAGCGCGAGGAGAGCGAGCGCGCGATGGGTGAGGCCTACAAGCGGCTCGAGGAGATCGAGCGGCGAGTTCAGGAGGCCGAGGAGCGGGCCGCCCGCGCCGAGCGCCTGGCACAACTCAAGGTCGAGGAGGCGGAGCGGGAGCGCCGACTGCGCGAAGTGCTCGAGCGCGTCACCGCGGCCGAGCAGCGAGCGAAGGAGGCCGAGCGGAGGGCCCGCGAAGCCGAGGCCGCCGCGGCGACCAGCGTCCGCGCCGCCCGCGAGATCGGCACCGCTTCCCCGCGCGAGCCGGCGGCGCCACCGCCTCCACCACCATCAAAACCCCTCGGCTCACCCAGCGCGCCGGCCGAGCGGAAGGAGAGCCCCGAGAGGGTTAGCGCCGAGGAGAGAGAGACGGATCAGGGCAAGGACGCGGTCGAGGGCCGGGACGATTCCGGGGGAGGGATCCTGGGCCGCACGGTGGGGGCGATCCTGGGGGTCGGTCCGGACCGCGAGACGCCCGAGGAAGGGCGAGGTGAGGGACCCGCCCTGCACGACGACGAGCCCGAGCCTGGCCGTGTTGAGACGAACGCGCCCGGCGATCGCGTCAAGCTCAATGACGCCACCTTCGAGGAGCTCCGTGAGCTCGGCTTCTCGGTCACCCAGGCCACGCGGGTGATCACCTACCGCGAGCGCCAGAAGGGCTTCACCTCCGTCGACGACCTCGCCGAGGTCCCCGGGATGCCGGATGACTTCCTCGCCGAAGTCAGGCCGAAGCTCGCGCTCTAGATCCGGGTGCGAGTTGGGGGCGGCGGGTCCCTAGACGTCGGATAGTCCGCGCGGCAGGTGCGTCGCCGAGACGCCGACGGCGAGTGCGACGATCAGCGCCAGATAGAAGGCGGCGACGAGGACGCGAGTGCGCGCGGGGATCCGGTGGTAGACGCGGCCCTCGGGCGTGTTGCGAGCCTTCCAGCGTCGCCAGCTCTCCATGCCGCCGAGCAGGAGGATGAGCAGCAGGATCGGGCTGGGGAAGAGGAACACCATCGCCACCAGGCCGACGAGACCGATCAGCCAGACCCAGGGCGAGAGGGCGGCCATCGCACGTCCGCCGTCCAGCGGCAGGATGGGCAGCAGGTTGAAGAGGTTGATGAAGAAGCCGATGAACGCGAGGGCCTGCCAGAAGTGGCTTCCCGTCGCGAGCCAGATCCCGAGTGGCACGAGCGTCGCGATCGAGCCGAGGATCGGGCCGGCGAGGCCGACCCGCGCCTCCGCGCCGGCGTCGTCGCCCAGCGACTTGGCGGAGATGACGGCGCCCAGGAAGGGGATGAACATAGGCGCCGACGCCTTGACCCCCTCGCGTCGGAGCTGGAAGACATGCCCGAGCTCGTGGAGCAGGAGGAGCAGAACGAAGCCGACCGAGAACAGCCACCCGAAGATCAGCTGGTAGGCGGCGATCGAGACGAGCATCGAGGCCGAGGTCGTGAACAGCTTCAGCTTCGGCAGGGCGACCAGCAGCAGCTTCGCCTTCGCGCCGAACTTCGCGATGACCAGCCCGATTGCGGCCAGCGCGCTGCCGACGCGCTTCAGCAACCCGTCGCCGCGGCCGGAGCCGGGATGGACGGGACCGAGGTCCCGGCCCGCGTCCGGGGTCCTCGGTGTCAGCTCGTGCGCTTCCATGGGTGAGTCCTACGGTAGCGCCGCCCGTCCCGGGTCGATGCCGGATCGTCTGTGCAAACCGATTGATGCCGGGGGTCAAACCCGGTCACGTTTGCGGTCGATGCAGCGGCGACGCTCCAGGACAACCTACACGAACATCTTCACCCACCCACCGACTCCGGCCGAGCCCCCACTGCGCTGCTATGTCACCGCAAGCTGCGGGCAGGCAGACGCGTCGTAAGAAGCGATAACGGGTAATCCGCTGGCATGAGTCCGGGCGCGAAGGTCGCCGTTCTCGGGGCCGGCGGGACGATGGGGCTGCCGATGGCCCGACACATCGCCGCGGCTGGGATTGAGGTGCGTGCCTGGAACCGGACCCGCGAGAAGGCCGAGCCGCTCATCGAGCGCGGAGTTCGGCTCTCCGACACCGCCGCCGATGCGGCGTCCGGTGCCGAGATCGTCCTGACGATCCTGAGCGACGGCGACGCGGTGACCTCGGCGATGGAGGGCGACGATGGCGCCCTGGCCGGCGCGTACGCCGGAGCGACCTGGCTTCAGATGAGCACGATCGGGATCGAGGGCACGGAGCGGTGCGCGACGCTCGCGGAGGAGCACGATCTCGTCCTGGTCGACGCCCCGGTGGTCGGCACCAAGCAGCCGGCCGAGGAAGGCAAGCTGACCGTGCTCGCGTCCGGCCCAGAGGAGGCGCGTGAGCGCTGTGAGCCGATCTTCGAGGCGGTCGGCCAGCGGACTGTCTGGCTTGGCGAGGCCGGCACCGCCACCCGGATGAAGCTGGTGATCAACTCGTGGCTGCTGTCGCTGGTCGAAGGATTGGCCGAGACGATCGCCTTCGCGGAAGGCATCGATGTCGATCCGGGGCAGTTCCTCGAGGCGATCTCGGGCGGCCCGATCGACAATCCCTACGCGCAGATCAAGGGCAGGATGATGGTCGAGCGAAGCTTCGAGCCCTCCTTCAAGCTCGAGCTCGCGGCCAAGGACGCGCGCCTGGTCATCGAGGCGATGGAGCGGCACGACCTGGAGCTGCCAATGCTTGAGGCGATTCGCGCCCAGCTCGAGGAAGCCGCCAGGGGCCACGGCGACAAGGACATGGCCGCGACCCTCTTGGCGAGCGCCTCGAAGCAGGCCGCCCAGCGCTGAGCGAGCTCGCGGCTACCATTGAGCCGCACATAGCACGGGGCCGAATTGGATTCGACTTGGTCATCCGTGCGATCAGGTTGCAGGCCGAGGTTCCAGGAGGCCTCGTTAAAAACCTGGACCAACCAATAAGTGCGGACCATGAGTTCGCCCTCGCCGCTTAGTTAGTAGCTAGGTAGTGAGCGTCGGCCCACCCGAGCCCGAGGGGTGGGGTCCCGGCGTCAGCATCGGGCTCACCCGGTCGGCCCGTCCCGACCGTCCGGGGAAATCGAAGGGACTGTGTCCTCCGGCATCTCCCGCCGGCAGCGGAGGCCAGAGGGCGAGATCAAAAGCGCCGGCTATGCCTGTAGATGCCGATCGTTCGTGATCGAGGACGTGGCTTCGATGCCACCGGCTCCATTCCCACCGCAGGTCATGAGTAGGCTGCGGCGATGGCGATCTCCGAGCGAGAAGCTCAGCAGGTCGAGAAGGCGAACTCGAGCGGCGGGACGCCGGTCGTCTTCATTCACGGCCTCTGGCTGCTTCCGAGCAGCTGGGACAACTGGGTCGACTACTTCGATGAGGAGGGCTACGCGGGGCTTACGCCTGACTGGCCGGACGATCCCGAGACCGTCGAGGAGGCGAGGGCGAACCCGGAGGTCCTCGCCAAGAAGACGCTCAAGCAGGTCGCCGACCACACAGCCGAGGTTATCGACGGGCTCGAGCAGAAGCCGGCCGTGATGGGCCACTCGACGGGTGGGCTCCTGGCGCAAATGATCGCCGACCGCGGCCTCTCCGCCGCGACCGTGGCGATCGACCCGGGTCCCTTCCGAGGCGTCCTGCCGCTACCCGTCTCAGCCCTGCGGTCAGCCGCGCCGGTGCTCAAGAACCCGCTCAACAGAGGCCGTGCGGTAACCCTCACCCTGGACCAGTTCAAGTACGGCTGGGCGGAGACCCTCCCTGACGCGGAGGCGAGGCAGCTCTACGAGACCTACCACGTGGCCGCGTCGGGAGCTGCCCTGATGCAGATGGCCAACGCGAACGTGAATCCCTGGACCGAGGCCAAGCTCGACCCGAGGAACCCGAATCGCGGGCCGCTGCTCATCATCGACGGCGAGGTCGACCACACCGTGCCGTGGGCGATCGCGAACGCCTCCTACAAGAAGCAGAGCCAGAACGAAGCCGTGACCGAGATCAAGCAGATCCCCAACCGCGGTCACTCGCTGACGATCGACTCCGGCTGGCGCGAGGTCGCGCAGACGGCGCTCGACTTCGTGAAGCGGTTCGTCTAGGTCCAGAGCTCGGTCAGCGGTCCGTGCTCGCCCTCGACCGGATCCGCATCCGGCGGCGGCACTGCGCGGATGTTGGCGACCACCTCATCGTGTTCGGCCGGGTCGCCTCGGCGGAGGTCCCAGGGCATCCCGTTGGGATATGCCCCGACCACGAGCAGGTCGGAGCTCGAGCCCTGGTTGCAGTGACCCGTGCCCGCCGGCAGGACGAGCACGTCGCCCTGCTCGATCTCGAAGCTCTCCCCGCTCGGCCCGCCCAGCATCACCGTCGCAGTCCCGTCGACGACGCCGAGCGCCTCATGCGTGATCGAGTGGAAGTGGTGGAAGGAGAAGATGCCGTCGCGCCAGTCGGGGAGCCAGCCGTTGGAGCCGAGCAACTCCTCGCAGGCGTCGGCGTCCCGGGCCGCCTCGACGCCGTGGTAGATCAGGACCGGCAGGGGAGAGTTGGGGATCCCGCCGTCGTCCTCGAATCGGTGTGTCTCGGGCTGCTGCGCTGCGATCCCGGAGAGGCTACGCCTGGCCGGCGGCGACCAGGACCTGGTTCGGGAGGCTGATCCGCCCCTCGCCATCCGCCCTCTCGCGGGCCGCGTCGGTGATCGCCTGCCAGGTCTCCCGCTGCACGTCCTCGGGATGCGGCGAGATCATCGCGACGATCGGGGCCGTGATCGCCCGCGTGTACTCGGTGTAGTACTCGGCCGAGTCAAACTCGAAGGTGACCTCGAGCTCCTCGACCTCGATGTTCGAGAACCCGCCGCCCTCGAGGAGGCCGCCGATCGCCTCCGCCGTGGGGCGGGAGAGCGGGCCCGGCGTGCCGGGCGGCGGTGGCGGGACGTCGAGCTTCTTCATCGCCGTCTGCATCGCGATCGCCAGGAACGGCACACGCTCGGGCGGGCCCCACGAGCTGATCGCGAACCGGCTGCCGGGCTTGAGGAAGCCGCGGACCTTCGCCGCCGCTCCCTCCCCGTCCGGGTCGAAGATGATCCCCCAGCGCGAGACGGCGGCATCGAAGCTCTCGGCCGGGAAATCGAGCGAACTCGCGTCCGAATGCATGAACTCGATGTTCTCGACGCCGTTCGCGGCCGCCCGCTGCCGGCCGAACCCCAGCATCTCGGCGGAGATGTCGGTGGCGACCACGGTCCCCTCAGCCCCCACCTTGCGGGCCGCGGTCAGCGACGGCTCACCGTAGCCGCAGGCGACGTCGAGAACGCGGTCGCCCTCCTTGACGCCGGCCATCTCGACCAGCCGCTCGCTGACGGCTCCGGCGTGGCTGTCGATGTAGTCGGACCATTCGTTCCAGCCGGCGGCCGCGCTGTTCCACTGGTCGCGCTGCTTGTCGCGGAACTCGGCCGCGTCGATCGGCTTCGCTTCCATCGTTCTCCTCTCTCAGTAGCTGGCGCTCGGTGCACCCTACCCCGCCTTTGCACTTCGCCTTGTCAGCCTGGGCCGTCTTGCTCGTGCACCGTCGTCGCTAGCCGGCGTCTTTCATCCGGCGTTCATCTTCGCGGGACAATCTCGGTGAGCCGAGATGCGCGTGCTGATCGTCGAGGACGAGGCCAAGATGGCCGGCCTGATCCGCAAGGGCCTCCGCCAGGAGGGGATGGCCGCGGACATCGCCGCCGAGGGCGAGGACGCCCTCTGGATGGCGGGCTCGACCGAGTACGACGCGATCGTGCTCGACCTGATGCTGCCGGACATCGACGGCTTCGAGGTCTGCCGGCGGCTGCGCGACGACGGGGTGTGGTCCCCGATCCTGATGCTGACCGCGCGGGACGGCGTCTCGGACCGCGTCGCCGGCCTCGACGCCGGTGCGGACGACTACCTGGTCAAGCCGTTCTCCTACGCCGAGCTGCTCGCGCGGCTGCGGGCGCTCGCCAGGCGCAGGAACGGCGAGCGCTCGCCGGAGCTCCGCGTCGGCGACCTGCGGCTCGATCCGGCGAAGCACCAGGTCTGGCGGGGCGATCGGGAGATCGAGCTCTCCGCCAAGGAGTTCGCCGTGCTCGAGGTATTCATGCGCCGTCCGGGAGAGGTCCTGTCGCGCTTCCAGCTCCTCGAGCACGCCTGGGACTACGAGTACGAGAACCGCTCGAACATCGTCGACTCCTACGTCCGCCTGCTGCGGCGCAAGATCGACAAGCCCTTCGGGGTCGAGTCGATCCAGACCATCCGAGGCGCCGGCTACAGGATGCGCGAGGACGGCGGGAGATGACCCGGATTCCGATCAGGCTGCGGGTGGCCCTTGCCTTTGCGCTGGTGAGCGCGGTCGTGCTGGCGGCGCTCGGCTACTTCGTCTACGCGCGCTTCGACTCGGAGCTCAGCGAGCAGATCGACCAGAGCCTGCGCACCCACGGGGACGACATCGCCTCGCTCGTCGCCGGAGGCGACCTGGCGAGAAACGCGAAGCTGCTCGGGCGCGAGGAGAGCTTCGCGCAGGTGCTGACCTCCGAGGGCGGCATCTACGCGACCACGCCTCAGCTCGGGGGCGATCCGCAGATCACGCCGGCGGAGGCGGCTCGCGCCGCGCGGGAGTCGTTCGTGGTCACACGGTCACACGTCCGCAGCATCAGCGGCGAGGCTCGCCTGTTGGCCCGCCCGGCGGGTGGACCGCAGGGCGAGAGCTTCGTCGTCGTCACCGCCGCCTCCCTCGACGATCGCAACGAGTCGCTGGCGAACCTGCGAACGCTGCTCTTCATCGGGATTCCCGTGGCGCTGCTGCTCGCATCGGCAGCGGGGTACATGGTCTCCGGAAGGGCGCTGCGGCCGGTCGAGGCGATGCGCCGGCGGGCCGCGGCCATTTCGGCCGCGGAGCCCGATCAGCGGCTGCCGCTGCCAGAGGCCAACGACGAGATCCGCAGGCTGGGTGAGACGCTCAACGGGATGCTCGGCCGCCTCGAGGCGGCGATCGAGCGCGAGCGCGCATTCGTCGATGACGCGAGCCACGAGCTCCGCACTCCCCTTGCCATGCACAAGACCGAGCTCGAGCTCGCCCTGCGCTACGCGAAGACGCCGGAGGAGATGCGGGCCGCGATGACGTCCGCGATCGTCGAGGTGGACCGGCTGATCGAGCTCGCCGAGGACCTGCTGGTGCTGGCCCGCTCCGCCGACGGCAAGCTCGCCCTCGACCTCAGGCGAGTGGGGGTGGCGGAGTTGCTCGGCGACGTCCGGGAGCGCTTCTCGGCGCGCATGGCCGAGACCGGTCGCTCCCTGGTGATCGAGCCCGCGGACGGGCTCAGCGTCGAGGGGGATCGTCTGCGCCTGGAGCAGGCGCTCACCAACCTGGTCGAGAACGCGATCGAGCACGGGGGAGGCGAGGTCATCGTCCGAGCGAGCGAGACGGATGGCGAATTGGCGATCCATGTCGAGGACCGCGGCCCCGGATTCGCCCCGGACTTCATCGGGCGGGCCTTCGAGCGATTCAGCCGCGGCGATCCCTCCCGCGGCGGCGACAGCACCGGGCTCGGCCTCGCCATCGTCGAGGCGATCGCCCGCGCGCACCGCGGCAGCGCTCACGCGGCAAATCGCGACGGCGCCGGCGCGGACGTCTGGATCGAGCTCCCGCGCTGACCATGCGTGGCGTGGGGCTTTCACGGTCGATTCATCCCGTCTCCGTACAAGGGGCGCGCAATGACCAACGCAACGAAAGGAGCATCGCCAGATGCACTGGTCACGGAAGTACGTGATCGTCGGCGGCTCGGTCCTCGCTCTTGCGGCGGGCGGCGCGGGCGCGGCGGTCGCGGTCGGCAGCGGAGACGACGAGGGTGGGACCACGGGCCCCGGTGCGGACCAGGCGAAGGCCGCGGCCCTCGAGCTCTACCCGGGCGGTCACGCCAATTCGGTGGAGCGCGACTCCGAGAACGGCGCCACCTGGGAGGTCGAGGTCGCGAAGCCCGACGGCGGCACTGTCGACGTCCGCCTCGACCAGAACTACAAGCTGGTGGTCGCCGAGGCCGACAGTGAGGACCAGGGAGGTAGCTAGATGCAAGCCCGGGCGATCAGGCGCGCGGGAGCCGCGATGGCGAGTCTCGCCGTCCTGCTCCCCGCGCTCGCCGGGTGTGGCTCGTCGGGGGGCGACGCCTCCTCCGCTCAGTCGGGGACGAACACGTTCCCGCAGTCAAGCGAGCCCTCCAACCTGAACCCCGCTGACTTCACCACGCAGATCGACAACCCCTATTTCCCGCTTCCGGTGGGCGCGCAATGGCACATCCGCGTGACCGACCAGGAGGGGACCGTGCAGAACGAGGTGATCACGGTCACCGACAAGACCAAGGGGATCGCGAACGGGGTGACGGCCCGGGTGGTCCACGACGTGGTCAGCGAGGACGGCAGGCCCGCCGAGATCACCGATGACTGGTACGCGCAGGACAAGGACGGCAACGTCTGGTATTTCGGCGAGGACACCGCCGAGATCTCGCCGGAGGGGAAACGGGACACAAGCGGTTCGTTCGAGGCTGGGGTGAACGGCGCCGACGCCGGGATCGCAATGCTCGCGCACCCCACGGCCGGCCAGACCTACCGCGAGGAGTACTACGCGGGCCACGCCGAGGACCGCAGCCGGGTGCTCGCACTGGAACAGCAGGCCGAGGTCCCTTTCGGCCACTTCCGCAACGTTCTCCTCACCGAGGACTACTCGCCGGTCGAGCCGAATGTGCTCGAGCTCAAGTTCTATGCCCCGGGAATCGGCCAGGTGCTGGCCCAGACCGTCTCCGGTGGTTCAGAGCGCGAGGAGCTGCTCAGCTACACGAAGTAGGGCCCGCTCAGCGGTTCGGCAGCGAGGATCCGGCGAAGAAGAAGAACCAGATCTCGAAGGCCAGAACCGCCGCAACGACGGAGATCACCACGACCCGCTCGATCGGGCTGATCCCGAACTTCTGTCGTGTATCCGTCTCGCGCTCGTCACGCATGCTGCGCAGCCACGGCGAGGTGTGACGCGCCTCGGCCGGACGCCCGGTCACCTGGTCGTATTTGGCGTTGATCCAGGTGAGCGCCCAGGCGAGCAGGAAGACGAGCGCCCCGAGCACGAGGACCACCGAGAAGACCGCGGTCATGCTGAGGTTGTTGAGGTTGCCCTGCACCTTCGACCCGACCCAGACGGCGAGCAGGGGCGCCCCCGTCCACATGTTGACCGAGCAGAGCGCCGAGGCCGTGACGAGACCGATCTTCTTGAGCGCCATCTCCGCGCCCTACGTTAACCACGGCGCAGTAGCCTGGCGCCGGGTCTGGGGAGACGAGACGGCCGCCAGCCCCGCCGGGTGAGGGATGAGGGAGTGGCGGGACTGGCGGCCTGTCTTCGGATACGGCGGCTGGCGCCGCTTGGATTGCGCCTGGGTCAGACCGTGGCAACCGCCGGGCGCCGGGTCTCCAGGGAGCGATCGGCGAGCAGGTATCCGACGGCGAGCCAGTAGGCGCCGGCGATCAGACCGCCGCCGAGCGTGCCCAGCGGGATGCCGGCGACCCAGACGAGGGGCAGACCGAGATAGACCCACCTCGGCACGCGGCCCGCCCGCTTCAGCGAGACCGCCAGGGCGATCGAGCCGAACAGCCAGAGCGCGTTCGTGATCGGCGCAACGACCACGAAGATGGGCAGGTCGTGGCTGTTGATCAGGGAGGTGAAGCAAGTGATGCCCCGAGGCGCTCCGAGCGGGAGCCGGGGGCTTCATGCTCAAGGACGCCCCGCCCGGGCAGCTCGCGGAGGCGGTCCGGACGGTCGCCGCGGGGGAGGCTCTCTTGGCTCCGGCGGTGACCAAACGGCTCGTCGAACGGTTTGTCCAGCGCCCCCCATCAGAAAAAGCGCGGGTAGAGCGCTTCGAGGAGCTCACCGACCGCGAGCTCGAGGTGCTGCGCGCTGTCACGCGGGGGATGTCGAACGCCGAGATCGGCGAGGAGCTCTACCTGAGCGAAGCGACCGTGAAGACCCACGTCACCCGGATCCTCGCCAAGCTCGGCGTCCGCGACCGCGTGCAGGCGGTCGTGCTCGCCTACGAGAGCGGCCTCGTCGAGCCGGGTACGGGCAGCCCCTAGTCGCGAGACTCCTGGAAGCGGTCGGGGTCGATGACGAGGTCCATCGTGACGATCCGGCCATTCCTGACGGTGTACGCCGTCGCGCCGATGATCTTGCCGTCGCGCTCCGCAACCGTCCCCGGCGCGCCGTTGACCAGTGCTGGGCGCACGAGGGGAAGGAATTGCCGGCCCTGCGTGACGATCCGTTCCACGACCTGCTCGGGGCCGGTCGCCGCGAGCACTTCCGCCCGCGGATCGCCCTCCCCGGCGTGGACGCGGAGGACAATGTCCGGGTCGAGGACGTTCATCAGGGCCTCGAAGTCGCCCGCGCGCGCCGCCGCCAGGAAGGCGTCGACGACCCGCCGCTGCTCGGCGACATCGGCGTCGGTTGGCGGAGTTGAGCCGCGCACCCGCCGCCGGGCGCGGCTGGCCAGCTGACGGGCGGCGTCGGGCTCGCGGCCGGTGATCTCGGCGATCTCGGCGAAGGGCACGGCGAACATGTCGTGCAGGACGAACGCGACGCGCTCGGCGGGGGAGAGGTTCTCCAGCACGACCAGCATCGCCAGCCCGACGGAGTCGGCCAGCTCGGCCTCCTCGGCCGGGTTCTCCTCGGTCGATTCGCTGACGATCGGCTCGAGGTGGTCGTCGGGCTGCTCGCGCCTCGCCTTCCGCGCCCGCAGCATGTCGAGCGCGACGCGGCCGACGACCGTCGTCAGCCAGGCCCGAAGGTTCTCCACCTGATCGGAATCGGTGCGGCTCAGGCGCAGCCACGCCTCCTGGACGGCGTCGTCGGCCTCGCCGGTCGTGCCCAGCATCCGGTAGGCCACGGCCTCCAGATGGGGCCGCTGCTGCTCGAACTCCTGGGCCAGAAGTGTGTCGTCGGTCACGGTCGGTCACGTCCTTTCGTTCTGATCCGTCTCCTGGGTGACGAACGAAACGCGGTCGATGTGACGGCCGAAGGAGGAAAACATGGCTCGCAAATGGTGGACCCTGATCGCAGTCTCGGTGGCGACTTTCATGTTGCTGCTTGACATCACGGTCGTCAACGTCGCGCTGCCGTCGATCCGCGATGACCTCGGTGGGAGCTTCAGCGACCTGCAGTGGGTGGTCGACGCGTACGCCCTCACCCTCGCCGCCCTCGTGCTGACGGCCGGCTCGCTGGCCGACCGGTTCGGCCGCAGGCGCCTGTTCGGGTGGGGTCTGGGCATCTTTTCCGCAGCCTCGCTGCTCTGCGCCCTAGCGCCCGACCCGACCTTCCTGAACGTCGCCCGGGCGCTCCAGGGCATCGGCGGCGCCGTGATGTTCGCCGTCTCGCTGGCGCTGCTGGCGCAGGAGTTCCCCGCCGGCCGCGAGCGCGCGAATGCCATGGGCATCTACGGCGCCTCGATCGGGGTTGCCGTCGCGGTCGGCCCGCTGGTGGGCGGTGCGCTCACCGACGGCCTCGGCTGGCGCTCGATCTTCTATCTCAACGTGCCGATCGGGCTCGCCGCGATCGCGGTCACCTACGCCAGGCTGCGCGAGAGCCGCGACCCGAACGCGACCCGCGTTGACTGGCCGGGTGTGGCGACCTTCAGTGCCGCCCTCTTCATGCTGGTGCTGGCGCTCGTCCGCGGCAACGACGAGGGCTGGGGCTCGACCCTGATCGTCTCCCTGTTCGCAGGCTCCACCGCTCTCTTGGCCGCCTTCCTGGCGATCGAGAGCCGCGTGCGCGAGCCGATGCTGCCGCTCGGTTTCTTCAAGCGGCCCTCGTTCACGGGGGTTCAGTTGGCGGCCTTCTCGATCTCAGCCTCGGCGTTCGCGCTCTTCCTCTACCTCGGGCTCTACCTGCAGAACTACCTCGGCTACACGCCGCTGCAGGCCGGACTGCGCTACCTGCCGATCACGCTGGCCGCCTTCTTCCTCTCGCCGGTGGCAGCGATGCTCCTTACGAGGGTGCCGGCTCGGATCCTGCTCAGTGCCGGGCTCGCAGTGTCGGGCTCGGGGCTGCTGCTGATGTCCGGGATCAGCGCGGACTCGGAGTGGACGACGCTGCTCGGCGGATTCCTGGTCCTCGGCGCGGGCGTCGGCCTCCTCAACCCGGTGATCGGGGACGTCGCGCTCAGCGTGGTCCCGAAGGAGCGCAGCGGCATGGCCGCCGGCATCAACGACACCTTTCGCCAGGTCGGTGTCGCGGTCGGGGTCGCCATCTGGGGCGCGGTCTTCGTCGCCCAGGGCGCCGCGAAGGTGAGCGACCTGACGGCCGGAACGTCCACGGCGAGCGGCGACCACCCGCGCCAGCTGGTCGAGGCCGCCTCGTCGGGCAGCCTCCACCAGGCGCTGGCGTCGGTGCCGCAGCAGGCTCAGCCGGCAATCGAGCACGCTGCGCGCGAGGGCTTCCTGGCCGGAGTCAACGACGTGCTCACGCTCGGCGGCATGGTCTGCATCGCCGGCGCCGCGCTCGCCCTCTGGCTGGTCCGTGAGCGCGAGATCGAGCGCGAGCCGATGCAGCCGGCGGCCCCGGTCGCGCCTGTGCCGGTCACCGACTAGGCAAACTCCTCCCCGCAACGAGGCGGGCCCCCGAGGGGGGCCCGCCTCTTCGCTGCCGCTAAGTTGGCCGGGGTGGACGCCGAGGAGAACCTGCGCCGGACCTACCGCGCCTTCAACGACCGGGACGTCGACGCCGTCCTCGTGCTGATGCACCCGGAGGTTGACTGGCCGAACGCCTGGGAGGGAGGTCGGGTGGTGGGCCGCGAGGCGGTCCGCGTGTACTGGGCCCGCCAGTTCGAGGAGATCTCCAGCCGGGTCGAGCCCGTGTCATTCACGGAGGAGCCGGACGGGGCGATGACCGTCGACGTCCACCAGGTGGTCCGCGACGCGAAGTCGGGCGACCTGCTCACGGACTCGCGGGTCCGCCATCGCTACTGGTTCGACGACACCGGCCTGGTGACCCGGATGGAGGTCTTGGAGGCCTAGCTATCGGACCCGCGTGAAGACCAGGTCGAAGTCGGTCTTCCAGCCGTCGCCCTCGTCGTACTCCCAGCGGCCCTCGATCGTGTCGCCGTCGTCCGAGATCTTGGCCGTGAAGCGCTGGTTGAAGGGCTCGCCCTCGCGATAGAGCGACCACTCGCCTCCTCCAATGGTCATCTCGTACACGCGACAGACGTTCCGGTCGTCGGTGTAGAGCTGGTAGTAGCGGCCGCTGGCGGCGTCGCAGCCCATCACGCAGAAGCCGTCCGGCGCCTCCGGCATCTCGATTGTGGAGCGCTCGACCAGCAGCCGGCCCTCGCTGCCCTCGAGCCACTCGAACGTGGCACTCGCCTCGCCCGGCCACGGCACCCCGCCGGGCGGGGTCGCCGCCTGTTTCCACTCGCCGACCAGCACTTCCATCTCCTTCAGCGCCTGCTCGGCAGTCGGCTGATCGATCATCGTGTCTCCGTCAGCTCCTCGGACGGTAGACCTGCACGGTCACGCCGTCCTCGCCGACCGTCTTCGACTCCACCAGCTCCAGGGCGTGCATGTCAATGCCGTCGAAGAGACGCTTGCCCTCGCCCAGGACGACAGGGAAGACCATCAGCCGGACTTCGTCGACGAGCCCTGCGTCCAGCAGGCTGCGCGCAAGCTGTCCGCTGCCGTGCACGGCGACGTCATTCTCGTAGCTGTCCTTCAGCTTCTGGACCTCCTCGGAGAGGTCGCCGCTGATCACGGAGGAGTTGTTCCAGTCAGGGTCCTTCAGCGTCGAGGAGACGACGTGCTTGGGCATCGCGTTGAACTTGTCGGAGAACTCGTCCCCCGAGCGCTTCGGCCAGGCATCGGCGAACCCCTCGTAGGTCACGCGTCCGAGCAGCAACGCGTCGCTGTCCATCGTTTCGTCGAGCTTGAACCTGTCGCCGTCCTCGCCGCGGTTGAACTCGAAGCTCCAGCCACCGTGCTTGAAGTTCTCGGATCCGCCCGGATCCTCGAAGACCCCGTCGACGCTGACGAACTCGGTAACCACCAGCTTCCCCATCTCGAATTCCTCCTCTTCTAGCCTCGCCCGATTAGACCGATCGCGCTAGCGAAAGTCATCGCGGGGGTCGGGAGCGCACAACGGCCAAGCCGAAGAGCTGTCGGTCGAGCGCGGCATTGAGCCGCACCCAGAGCGAGACGAACATCTCCATCGCGCGGGCGGCGCTCAGGTCGCCGAGGTCGATCACATTCTCTGGCTTCCAGCCGAAGTCCTGGAGCAGCCCAAGGACCTCGGCCTTGGCTTCCTCGTCGTTGCCACAGATGAGCGCCGTGGTGTCGGCGGGCAGGGCGCCGGGGTTCGTCATCAGCTCGCGGTGCATTGTGCTGAGCGCCTTGACCACCCGCAGGTCCGGAAAGGTCGTCTGGATCTCCTCTGCGAGGCTGTCGTCGTTCGCGTAGGTGAGCACGAAGTTGTGATGCTCGTCGAAGCTGCCCGCGTTGGCGATGTCGAGCAGGGTCTTGCCGGCGAGGCTCTCCGGGCCCGCGCTGCGCAGCGCGCCCAGCGACCCATCGCCCTGCGTTGCGTTGACCAGCAGCTCGCCGAACTCCGCGGCCTCTGCGATTTCGCCCAGACCTGCCCCTTCCCCGGCGCCGCCGAGCCACTCCCGCAGCTCCGGATTGTCCGGGCTCCTGGCACCCAGCTTGACCTGATGACCTGCCCGCAGGGCACCGTCGGCGATGGTCCTGCCGACGTTGCCAGATCCGATGATCCCGATCCGCATTCGTGCCATGGGGAATCCATACCCGATAATCCCCCAATGAACGAGGAGCGGGACTGGGCCGCGGTCGGCCGGGAGATCATCGATCGCAGCCTCTACATGGTCATCGCCACGGCCGACTCCACCGGGCAGCCGTGGGCCTCGCCGGTCTACTACGCCCCCCGCGACTACCGGGATTTCTTCTGGGTCTCGCAGCCAGATGCGACGCACTCGGTCAACCTGCGCGATCGGCGCGAGGTCGGGATCGTGATCTTCGACTCCTCGGTGCCGATCGGAAACGGCCAGGGCGCCTATGTGCTCGGGGTCGCCCGCGAGATCCCGGCCCACGAGACCACGGAGGGGATCGAGATCTTCTCGAAGCGATCGGTGGGCCACGGCGGGACGGAGTGGGCGGTCGAGGACGTCAGCCCGCCGGCCCGTCATCGGCTCTACCAGGCGACCGCCGAGGCAATCTACTTGCTCGACGAACACGATCACCGGGTCGAGGTGAGCCTCTGAAGGCGGTCGTCGCTCGCGAGCTCGGCGGACCGGAGGTCCTCGAGCTCCAGGAGGTAGATCGCCCCGAGCCGATCCAGACGGAGGTCGCGGTCCGGGTCGCCGCGGTCGGCATCAACCCGGTCGACTACAAGACACGCCGCTACGGCGGCAACCCTAAGGCCGTGGGCGAGCCCCCTTTCGTCCTTGGCTGGGACATCGCGGGGCGGGTCGAGGAGACCGCAGACCGCGTCAGCCGCTTCGCAGTGGGCGACCGCGTCTTCGGCATGCCCTGGTTCCCGCGACTGGCCCGGGGATACGCGGAGTTCGCCACCTCGCCGGCGCGCCAGCTTGCACGCACGCCCGACGCGCTAACCGACGAGCAGGCCGCCGGCCTTCCGCTCGCCGGCCTCACCGCCTGGCAGTCGCTCGTCGACGTGGCCGGGGTGGAGGAGGGCGACCGGGTCCTGGTGCACGCCGCCGCCGGCGGGGTCGGGCACCTCGCCGTGCAGATCGCCAAGGCGCGCGGCGCCTACGTGATCGGCACAGCTCGCGCCGACAAGCACGACTTCCTGCGCAAGCTCGGGATCGACGAGCCGATCGACTACACGACGACACCCTTCGAGGAGGCCGTCTCGGAGATCGACATCGTTCTCGACGGGGTCGGGAGCGAGGACTACGGGCTCCGCTCCCTGCGGGCGCTGCGCGAGGACGGGCTACTGATCGTCCTGCCGGGCGGCGTCGACGATGCCGTCGCCAGCGCCGCCCGGGAGCAGTCGAAGCGCACCGCGGGCATCCAGGTCGAGCCCGACTACTGCGCGCTTGAGTCGATGGCCGCCCTCGCCGACGAGGGCAAGCTCAGCGTCGCGATCGACGACACCTACCCCCTCGCCCAGGCCGCGGAGGCGCACCGGCGCCTCGAGGACGGCCGGGCGAGGGGCAAGATCGTGCTGATTCCCTGAGCGGCGCTACTCGCCGCGCGCGTAGGTGAGCAGACGGATGCCGTCCGGCCCGAGCTCCCGATCCCCGGTGAGCTTGAGCTTGCGACGGGGCAGGCCGCCGTCGAAGAGGCGCTTGCCCTCCCCGAGGACCTCGGGGAAGACCATCAGCCGCCACTCGTCCACGAGGTCGTTCTCGACCAGGCTCTGGATCAGCTTGGCCGAGCCCGCGATCAGGATGTCGCCCTCGTACTGATCCTTGAGCTTGGCGACCTCCTCGGGGACGTTGTCGGAGATCACCGTCGTGTTCTCCCACTCCGGGTCGGTGATCGTGGTGGAGACCACGTACTTGGGCATCGAGTTCATTCTGTCCGCAAAGCCGGCCTCGTCCTGCATCTTCGGCCACGCGGCCGCGAAGCCCTCGTAGGTGATCCGGCCGAGCAGCTGCGCGTCCGAGTCCATCAGCTCGCCGAGCTTGAACTTGTCGCCCTCCTCGCCGCGGTTGTAGTCGAAGCTCCAGCCGCCGCGCTCCATCTCGCCGCTTCCGCCGGGGTCCTGGATCACTCCGTCCAGGGTGATGAATTCCGTCACGACAACCTTGCCCATTCGTTTCCTCCTGTTCGATCGAAGTCGGTGGTGAAGACGGTCGAGCCGGTCCGGACTCATCGGCCGGCCAGCCGCTCGGCCATCCGGTCGAAGAAGCCGGTCCAGCCCTCTGCCGCGCGCCGATAGCCCTCGGGGGACATGTGCCCGCCGCTCTGCTGGAAGACCATCTCGGTCCGGTCCTCGTCGATCTCGCTGAGGACGACCGTGCAGGTGTCGTAGATGTCGCCGTCGGGCTGGTCGGTGACCGTGAAGACCAGGCGCTCAGGCTCCTCCACCTCCAGGTACTCCCCGTCCCAGTGGATCTCGCCCCCCTGGGCCTCCATCACCATGCTCCACCTCCCTCCGGGACGCACGTCCATCGAGACGGTCTCGAGCGGGACCTTCCCCGAGACGCCGCCGTACCAGTCGGCGAAGCGCTCCGGCTCGGTCCACTCGCGCCAGACCTCCTCGCGGGGCGCCTCGAAGGTTCTGGTGAGCTCGATGTCCGGCCCGCCGTTGCCGCCTGATGTGTCAGCCATGGGTCACCTTTCCCTCGATCGCAGTCGCTGGTCCATCCGCTCGAAGCCGCGCTCCCAGAAGCTCCGGTAGCCCTCGATCCAGTCGGCGACCTGCTTCAGCGGGGTCCCCTCGAGGTGGGAGGGGCGAAGCTGCGCCGTCCGGCCGCGCGTGATCAGCCCGGCGCCCTCCAGCACCTTGAGGTGTTTGGAGACCGCCTGAATGCTGATCGGCAATGGCTCGGCGAGCTCGCTCACGGTCGCGTCGCCCGAGGCTAACCGGGCGAGGATCTCCCTGCGGGTTGGGTCGGCGAGGGCGGCGAAGGTGCGGTCGAGCTCGGCGGCAGTCATGGCGACGAATTAAACCAGATGGTTGAATAATGGTCGGATTCGGCGGCCACGCGATTAGTTTCCGGGCCGGGGATCGTCTCTTCTTGCAGACGAAATAGTCACATTTCGGATCCCGGAATCGTCTTTCTTGACAGCCAGACACTCACGTCCCACACGAAGGGGGAAACATGTCGTCCGCACCGCGATCCAAGAAAATCCCGGTCGATGAGCTTCGCTCGGAGCTCGACGGGGAGCTGATCACGCCGCAGGACGGCGCCTACGAGCAAGCGCGCCAGGTCTTCTTCAAGGGACTCGACCGCCGGCCGCTGGCGGTGGCTCGCGTCGCCGGCGCCGATGACGTCGCCCGCGTCGTGACGGCGGCACGGGAGACCGGGCTGGAGCTCGCGGTCCGCGGTGGCGGCCACAGCCGTCCCGGCTACGGGACCTCCGAGGGCGGCCTCGTCATCGACCTCTCGGGGATGAACGCGATCGAGATCGATGATGACGGGAAGAGTGCCTGGGTCGGGACCGGGGCCACGGCCGGCCAGTACACGGTCGCCACCGGCGAGCGTGGGCGGGTCACCGGGTTCGGGGACTCCGGCTCGGTTGGGGTCGGCGGCATCACGCTCGCAGGCGGCATCGGCTTTCTCTCGCGCAAGAACGGGCTGACGATCGACGACCTGCTCGCCGCTGAGGTGGTGACCTCGGAGGGCGAGGTTGTACAGGCGAGCGAGGAGTCGGAGCCCGACCTCTTCTGGGCGATCCGCGGAGGCGAGTCGAATTTCGGCGTCGCCACCCGATTGCAGCTGCGGCTGCACGAGATCTCGGAGATCGCCGGCGGGATGCTGATCCTGCCGGCGACACCGGAGACGATCAGGGGATTCTTGGACGCGGCCGACGCGGCGCCCGAGGAGCTCTCGACGATCGCGAACATCATGATCGCGCCGCCGATGCCGTTCGTGCCCGAGGCGGCGCACGGCAAGCCGGTGATCATGGGTCTCGTGGCCTACGTCGGCCCGCCGGACCAGGCCGACGCCGTGTTCGCCCCGTTCCGAGCGCTCGCCGAGCCCCTCGCCGACATGGTGCGGCCGATGCGCTACGCGGAGCTCTACGAGGGACCGGAGCCCGAGCCCCAGCTCGCGGCGGGGACCAACTTCTTCGCCGACTCGCTCCCAGCTGACGCTGCCGAGGGGATCCTCGAGTGGCTCCCGAAGTCGACGGCGCCGATGCGGGCCGTCCAGCTCCGGGTCCTGGGAGGCGCGATGGCCCGAGTGCCGAACGAGGCGACGGCCTTTGCCCACCGCGACCGCGGGATGCTGGTGAACGTCCAGGCGATGTACATGGACCCCGCTGAGACGGAGACGCACGATGCCTGGGTCGACGGCATCGCCGGGGCCCTGGGCAAGGACGGTGCGGGCGGCTACGTCGGCTTCCTCGGCGAGGAAGACGAGGAGACGCTGCGGGCGGCCTACCCCGGCGGAAACTGGGAGCGGCTGCGCGGGCTGAAGCGACGTTACGACCCCGGGAATCTCTTCCGCCTCAACCACAACATCCCGCCGGCCGACGGGTGAGCCATGGGCTCAGAGCCAGGTGATGCCGGCTCGCTCGGAGGGCGCGGCGTAGGCGCTCACCCGGATCACGATCGTGATCCCGCCGAAGGTGAGCCGCTCCTCTCGCGGTCCCGCTTCCACACCGATCACCCTAGTCTGCGCTGGTGCCGGTGCCGCGATGAACTTCAAAACCGCCGTCCGGATCGAAAGACCGGTCGAGCAGGTCTTCGACTACGTCTCCGATCCGGAGAACTTCCCGCGTTGGAACTCAGCGGTGCAGTCCGTTCGCGGGACGGCGCCCGGGAAGGAGCCCGTCGGGGCCACCTACCTGATGGAGCGAGAGCTGCCGGAGGGCAGGGCGGAGAACGAGCTCGCGATCCTCGACTGGAATCGCCCGAGGGAGTTCACGATTCGAACGACTTCGGGCCCCACGCCGTTTACCTACACGTACCGGTTCTCGGAAGAGGATGTCGGAACGCTCATCGAGCTGAGCGCCGAGGTCGAGCTATCCGGGATCCCGGGCGCGCTCGGTCCGCTCGCTGTGCCCGCCGTGAAGCGAGGGGTCAACTCGAATTTCGCCGACCTGAAACGGATCCTCGAGGCGGCATAAGTAGCGAGCCCGCGGTCGGATGACCCCGGACCTCGCGCAGCTTCGCGACTCCCTCTCCGGCGACGTGCTCGAGCCGTCCAACCGCGAGTACGAGCGGGCGCGCCTCTGCTTCAACCTCCTGGTCGATCGCCGGCCGACGGCGATCGCCCGCTGCGTCAGTGCGGAGGACGTCGCGGCCGCGCTGCAGTTCGCCCAGTCGCATGAGCTCGAGATCGCGGTGCGCGGCGGAGGCCACAATCCCGCCGGGCATTGCGCCGTAGACGACGGGCTGGTGATCGACCTCTCGCGGATGCGGGAGGTCGAGGTCGACCCGGAGGCGGGGATCGCCGTCTCCGGGGGCGGCGCCACCTGGCTCGACTTCGACGCCGCGACCCAGCAGCACGGCCTCGTCACGCCCGGCGGGGTGGTCGGTTCGACCGGCGTCACCGGCCTGACGCTCGGCGGCGGGATCGGCCACCTCACCGCCCAGCACGGGCTCACCTGCGACAACCTGACCGCCGCCGAGGTGGTCACCCCGGCCGGCGAGGTCATCCGAGCCGGGGACGATGGCGATCCCGAACTGCTCTGGGCGCTGCGCGGGGGAGGGGGCAACTTCGGCGTGGTGACCCGGGCGGAGTTCCGGCTCCATCCAGTCGAGCGGGTCGTCGGCGGGCGACTCCGATACGAGGGCGAGGCCGTTCGCGACGCGCTGCGCACCTTCAGAGAAGTCGACGGCTGGGCGGGCAGGGACTTCGGCTGCGAGGCGCAGCTGGTCATCGACGCCTCGATGACTCCGGCGCTGGAGGCACTCCCCTGCTACACGGGCGCCAAGGACGAGTCGAACGAGCTCGAGGCGCTGCGGTCGGCGCGGGGGGTCGGCAACGACACCGTGCACGCGCGGAGCTTCCTCGAGCAGCAGAAGGAGTTCGACCCCCCATACGGCGTCGACCGCAACTACTGGAAGGGCCACTTCGTGCGCGAGCTCCCGGATGAGCTGATCGATGCGCTCGTCGAGAGCATGAGCGCGCTCGGCCGCCCGCCCGGCGAGATCCTGATCGAGTCCCTGCGCGGCACCCCCAAGGACGTCGACCCGGACAGCGCCGCCCTCGGCTACCGCGACGCCGCCTTCAACATCAGCGTGATGGCGAGCTGGACCGACCAAGCCCACGACGACGAGTCCATCGCCTGGGCACGCGAGACCGCCGCCGCGATCGAGCCCTGGTCGGTCAGCGGTGGCTACGCCAACTACATGCAGGCAGACGAGCCCCTCGAGCGCGTCCGCGCAACGTTCGGGCCGGACTCATTCGCCCGCCTGCAGGCGCTCAAGTCCCGCTACGACCCGGACAACCTCCTGCACCGAAACCAGAACATCCCGCCGGCGGGCTAGGCGGCGTCGAGGACGCCCTCGCAGAAGTCCTTCAGGGCGGCGGCGAACTCGTCGCTGGCGGACGATGCTTGACTGACGCTCGTCCGATGCGCTTCCGGAAATGCCCGGATGGCGTCCTCGTAGCCCTCGGCGGTGAAGACGAGGCAGCCCTCATGCTTCGAGAGCAGCATCGGCACGTCCACCTGCTTCAGGAGTTCGCCGATCGGCTCGGTCCGGTCGATGTTCGACTCCCATACCTTTGACGCGATCTCCATCGGCGGAAACCGGGCGACGATCCGCTCGGAGGTTTCCTCGTCGAACGCGCCCTGCGTGAACTGTGTCATCCCGTAGCGGACGAACGAGTCATAGTCGCTGCGCAGGAGCTGGGTCATCGCAGCGGTCACCTCCTTGCTGACCGCGGGCCGCCGGCCCTCCCGCTGGTAGTCGAGCGACGCGTGACCGAGCGCCAGCCCGAGCACCGGCTCCGGCCTGGCACGAGCGACGCGCACGGCAGTGGCAGTCCCCCAGGCGTCCCCGACCACGAAGTAGGAGTCCCAGCCGCGGTCTTCGATCTCGTGCAGCGCCCGCTGAACAACCAGCTCGCGATCGAAGTCGGCTGGATCGCCGCTTCGAATCGGCTCGTCGCCGACTCCGGGAGCATCAAATGTCGCGACCTCGGCCCACTCCGCGAGCTGCGGAGCGATCGTCCACTCCACCTCGGTGAACTGAGGACAGAGCAGGATGCGAGCTCGGACCATGAGCTACGGCTTCAGCTTCCGACCGGTCGTGAACAGCCACTGGCTCCACGCCAGCAGCGCCAGGCACATGCCGGCCACAACCGCGAACGCGATCCAGGGGCTGACGTCGGAGACACCGAGGAAGCCGTAGCGGATCGTCTCGACCACGTAGAACAGTGGGTTGACGTGCGAGAGCTGCTCCCAGGGGGCTCCCAGGCGGCTGACGGAGTAGAAGACTCCGCCGAGGAAGGTGAGGGGGAGGATCACGATGTTGTTGATGAAGCTCGTGTGGTCGAAGGTCTCGGCGTAGATGCCGACGATCGTGCCGAGCGCGCCGAAGCCGCAGACCAGGAGCAGGACGGCGACGATCAGGAGGGCCGGCTGGTCGACGGGGGCGCCGGTGATCGGGATGGCGAGGGCGGCGAGGCCGACGCCGATGATCAGCGCCCGGAAGGCGCCGCCGATCAGGTAGCCGAGGTTGACCTGCCAGTGGTGCATCGGGGCGGCGAGGACGTCGTCGATGAAACGGTCGTTGCGGCCCTGGAAGATCGTGGAGGCGTTGTTGGAGTAGGCGGCCTGCGCCATCGCCATCGCGACCAGGCCGGGGACGATGAAGACGTCGTAGTCGAAGCCCTGCACCTGCTTGATCCGGCCGCCGAGCGAGAGGCCGAAGACGACGATGAAGAGCAGGGAGGAGACGACCGGCGCGAGCGTCGTCTGAGTCCAGAGGCGCAGGACGCGGTGGCACTCGCGCCGCGCGAGCCAGAGGAAGCCCTGCCACGGGTTCGGCTGGACGTGTTCGCTCATCGCAAACACAGTAGCCGTGGCCTGCCGCCCGCTTAGCGCCGGTGCGACACCACGTTGACCATCGTGCCCCCCGGCTCTCGGAGCATGAAGCGGCGGACCCCCCAGTCTTCATCGCGCAGCGGATAGGCGATCTCGTATCCCTGCTCCACGGCACGGGCGTGGACGGCGTCGACGTCATCCACCCCGACCGAGATCCCCGGTGCCGCCGGGTCGTCGTTGGCGATGATCGTCACCTGGGCCGAGGGGTTGTCCGGCGACGCGACGGTCACCACCCAGTCAAGGTCCATGGCCGGCTCGAAGCCGAGCAGCCGCACGAAGAAATCCCGTGTCTCATCCGGCCGCTCCGAGCGCAGGTTGGGTACGGCCCTCGAGATCAACAGTCCTTCACCGAGTCGAACCTTAAAGCCCGGATCCCGTCAGCCCCGCGGCGAGATCGCCGGCGAGGCGCTCGATCGAACCCGCGCCCTCCTCGACGTGATCCGGGTTGAGCTCGGTCACCGTGACACCGGCCAGGGCGGGCGAGGCGAGCAGCACCGCCAGCGCCGCCGCCGCCTGCTCGTAGGCGATCCCCTCGTTCCGGCCCGGGTTCTCCGAGAGCGGGGTGTCGGTGAAGTCGACCACGTCGACGTCGAAGTGGACGAGTAACCGATCTGGACCGGCGAGGATGTCGAGTGCCCTTTTCCCGCTCCGGCCGGGTCGTCGCGCACCTCGTCCACCGGGATCGCCTCGAGCTCGAGCCGGTCGATCGTCTCGCGCTCGTGCGGCCGTGCCTGCTCGGGGCCCCAGGCGAGGAGGACGACCTGGTCGGGCGCGAGCAGCGGCACCCGCGAGCCGACCTCGACCAGCTCGCGCTCGGCGCCCTCGTCGCCCAGCATGTGGGCCATTCCCATCCAGTCGAGGGCGCCTGGCGGGGCGCTCGTCGGGATGTTGAGGTCCGCGTGGAGGTCGAAGTAGATGAGCCCGACGCTGTCGGAGCGCTCGACGTGCCCGGCGACGGTGCCGATGCCGACGGTGCAGTCGCCACCCAGGACGACGGTGATCTCCTCGGCGAGGACCGATTCCACCACCCGCGCCGCGGTGTCGTCGATGATCTCGACGACCCAGGGCAGGTTCTGAGCGTTCGGGCGCTCGCGGTCGGGGCGCCAGCGCCAGCCCTCGCGATCCCCGTAGTCGGAGACCTCGACGCCGGAATCGCGAAGCAGCTGGACTAGCCCAGCCTGGCGGAGCGCGGCCGGCGCCTGCTCCTGGCCGGGAGCGAAGGCACCCGCGCTCGTCGGGACGCCGATCACCCCGACCTTGCGGCCCGCGTCGCTCATCCGAGACACACTAGACAGGCACCCGCGCTGGCTAGGATGCTCGCGTGACCAGGGAGGACGTCGACCGCTGGCTCGCCGACTACGTCGAGGCCTGGAGGACCTACGACCGCGAGCAGGTCGAGGCGCTCTTCGCCGAGGACATCAGCTACCGCTACCACCCCTACGACGATCCGATCGAGGGCCGCGACGCCGTGGTCGAGTCCTGGCTGGAGGCTGGGGAGTTCGCTGGCGCCTCGAGTCGCGACGAGCCGGGGACCTACGAGGCGAGCTATCGCGCCGTGGCCGTGGACGGCGACGTCGCGGTGGCGACCGGATCGAGCTCGTACAAGGACTCGCCGGAGGGACCGGTGGTCCGCGTTTACGACAACTGCTTCGTCATGCGCTTCGACTCGGAGGGACGCTGCCGCGAGTTCACCGAGTGGTTCATGCAGCGGAAGAGCCCGTAGGGGCGGTCGGCTCCGAGGTCGCCTCCTCGACGAGCTCGCGACGACCTGCGGCGACGGTCTTCATGTAGACGTCCTCGAGGGTCGCTGCGTTGAAGCGCGCCTTGAGGCCGGCGGCGGTGTCGCGGGCCATGATCCGCCCGCCGCCGATCAGCGCGATCTCCTCGCAGAGCGCCTCGGCCTCCTCGAGGTAGTGGGTGGTGAGCAGGATCGTCGTGCCGCGCTCGTGCAGGCGTCGGATGTAGCGCCAGAGCTCATGGCGGAGCTCGAGGTCGACGCCGGCGGTCGGCTCGTCGAGGATCACCAGGCGCGGCTCGTGGAGCAGCGCCCGGGCGAGGAGCAGGCGGCGGCGCATCCCGCCGGAGAGCTTGGGGGCTCGGACGTCGCGCTTGGCGCGCAGATCGAAGACGTCGATCATCTCCTCGGCGCGCTTGGAGGCAGCCTCTCCGGTCATCCCGTAGTAGCCGCCGTGGTAGACGAGCGTCTCGTGGACGGTCAGGAAGCGGTCGAGGTTGGGCTCCTGCTCTGCGACCCCGATCAGCAGCCGTGCCTCCATGGAGCCGCCGGGGTGGCCGAAGACCGAGATCTCACCCTCGGTGAGCCGCAGGAGGTTGCAGACCGCGTTGATCAGCGTGGTCTTGCCGGCCCCGTTCGGGCCGAGCAGGCCGAAGAAGCTGCCGGCAGGGACCTCGAGGTCGAGCGCGTCGAGCGCGAGGGTGCCGTCGTCGTAGCGCTTGGTGAGCTGCCGCAGCTGGAGGGCGGGGGTCACCCCTCCATGATTGCGAGTCAGCTCCCCGGACTTGCCTGCACCACCTCGAGGAGCGCGACCTCACAATGCTGCACGGACGCGGTCTCACCGGGCTCGGTGACCTCCTCGCGAACTCGCGTCGCCTCGTCCTCGCTTGCCCGCATCGCGCTCCTCGTCCTCCCAGAGGGAGATGACGGTGATCATCCCGTCACCCCGATCGGTCAGGAAGATGACGCCCTTCATCCCTTCGGTCTGCCCGGGCTCGGTTGGGAGCACGTGCTTCTTCCGCTGCAGGTTCGCATCGATTTCCTCGGGCGCTCCGCCCTCATAGCGGGTCACGCGAGCATGCATGTCGTCCTCCTCTTCGGTCGGGATCTCGCGGCAGCCCGGACCCTATTCCCGGCGCTAGGGTGAAGCAATGGAGGTAAGTCGGTGCTGATGCTGGAGGACGCCGGGGAACCCGCGCCCTCCCTGGCGGGCTAGGCGAGCGTGAAGCCCGTAACCGTCTCGATCGAGGTCCCCCAGCCGCGCGAGCAGGTCTACGACTTCCTCGACGTACTCGGCAATCACGAGGGGTTCACCGACCACTTCCTGGTCGACTGGGGGCTCTCGGGCCCGGCGAGTGGCGTCGGAGCCAAGGCCCGCATGCAGGTCAAGAGCTTCGGGGCCAAGGAGGTGCTGGACATGGAGGTGGTCGCTGCCGAGCGCCCCCGGATGACCGCCGAGGAGTCCGTCAGCGCGAAGGGTCGCCGGCGTACCCGCGGTACCTATCGCCTCGAAGCGGATCCCAACGGGGGGACGATCATCGAGTTCGAGCTCGAGTGGCTGCAGGCAACCCTGCTCGATCGGCTGACCGCCCCCGTCGCGCGATCGGTCCTTCGCAACGCGAACGTCCGGGCGCTTCAGCGACTCAGGGTGAGGCTCGAGGAGCTGGATGGCTGAGGCCGGCCGGCACCGGGTGGTGGTGATCGGCGGCGGCTTCGGCGGGCTGCAGGCCGTCACGCATCTAGCCCGCGACCCAGTCGACGTGACGCTGATCGACCGGCGGAACTTCCACCTCTTCCAGCCGCTCACCTACCAGATCGCGACCGGAGCGCTCTCTCCCGAGGAGGTCTGTTATCCGCTGCGCGCGATCTTCAAGCGGCGCCGGAACGTGCGGGTGCTGATGGGGGAGGTGACCGAGGTCGACCTGGCGGGCCGGACGCTACATGTGGAGCCGCAGGCCGGGGAAGGGGAGCCACTCACCGTCCCCTACGACACCCTGATCGCCTCCGGCGGGTCGCGCTACTCCTACTTTGGCCACGACGAGTGGGAGGAATTCGCCCGCGAGGTGAAGTCGCTGGAGAGCGCTGTCGCCGTCCGCGGTCGCATCCTGAGTGCCTTCGAGGCGGCCGAGCTGGAGCCCGACGAGGAGCACCGGCGGGCTTGGCTCACCTTTGTCGTGGTCGGGGCTGGCCCGACCGGCGTGGAGATGGCGGGGCAGATCGGGGAGCTCGCCCGGGACACTCTGCGCAGGGACTTCCGGCGGATCGACCCTCGCGAGGGAAAGGTCCTCCTCGTCGAGATGGCCGATCGGGTGCTCACCGCCTTTCCGCCGTCGCTCTCCGCCAAGGCCGGTCGTTCGCTCGAACATCTCGGG
The DNA here is from genome assembly GCA_963728755.1 of uncultured Solirubrobacterales bacterium. Classification (GTDB taxonomy): domain Bacteria; phylum Actinomycetota; class Thermoleophilia; order Solirubrobacterales; family 70-9; genus DASUPK01. The sequence continues at coordinate 362,087 of CAVSLI010000009.1, forward strand.
GTGACGCCGCTGCTGCGCCGCACCGTCGTCGATATCGACGAGGAGAGCGTCACCATCGAGTCCCCGGACGGTGGACAGGAGCGGATTCCGACCCGCACGGTGATCTGGGCGGCGGGCGTGACGGCCGCGTCGCTCGCGCGCCGTCTCGCCGAGGGCACCGGCGCGGAGGTCGATCGGGCCGGGAGGGTGACCGTCGAGCGCGACCTGACGCTTCCCGGTCACCCTGAGGTATTCGCGCTCGGCGACATGGTCCGTGTGAAGGGCGAGGATGGCCAGCCGCAGCAGCTACTGGGCGTCGCGCCGGTCGCGATGCAGGAGGGCCGCTACGCCGCCAATGTCGTCAAGGCGCGGCTCCGCGGGGGCGACTACAAGCCGTTCCACTACCGCGACAAGGGGAACCTGGCGACCATCGGTAGGGCGCGGGCGGTCGCCGACCTGCACGTGGTCAGGCTGAGCGGCTTCTTTGCCTGGGTCACCTGGCTCGTCGTCCACATCTGGTACCTGATCGGCTTCCAGAACCGCCTGCTGGTGATGATCCGCTGGGCGATCAGCTTCGTCTCGCACGGTCGCGGCGGGCGCCTGATCGAGGAGTTCGAGGAGCCGGCGAAGCTGCCGGTCCAGGCCGGCGAGCGCCGCTAGGCTCGCCCGCGTGACCGATCGCCAGGAACTCGCCCGGCGAAGCTACGAGGCCTTCGCGGCGGGCGACCGTGAGTTCTTCGAGGAGCACCTCGCGGACGAAATGGTCTTCTCGAGCCCGCCCGACCCCAAACTCGATCGTGACGGGTTCTTCGAGCGCTGCTGGCCCGGTGCCGGACGTGGCCAGAGGATCGACGTCGTCCGGCTGATCGAGTCGGGGGACGAGGTCGTCGTCACCTACGAGCTCAAGCGCCCGGACGGCAGCGGCGGCCGGAACACCGAGGTCCTCACCTTCGATGGAGACAAGATCAGGAGGATCGAGGTCTACTTCGGCTGGGACCTCTAGCGGCGGATGGGTTTGCGGCCCGCCTCGTCTTGGAAAGAGCTAGAGACCGAAGCAGTGACTGGGAGACGCAAGGAGGCCGTGGGACATGGAAGGAAGCACAACGGCGGGGAGAACATCGAGGGAATCGCTCGATGAGCAATCGCTCGCCGAGCTGACCAAGAGGCTCAGCGATCAGGCGTCGACACTGGCGCAGAAGGAGGTTGAGCTCGCCAAGGCGGAGCTCGCGATCAAGGGCAAGCGCCTCGGGCTTGGGGCAGGCGCTTTTGGCGCCGCCGGCCTGCTCGGGCTGTACGCACTCGGCGCACTGATCGCTGCCGCGATCCTGGCGCTCGCGATCGTCCTCGACGCGTGGCTCGCCGCGCTGATCATGGCGGCTGGCCTCGGCGCGGCCGCCGGCGCCCTGGCATTGACCGGCAAGCGCAAGGTCGAAGAGGGGGCGCCTCCGGTTCCGGAGCAGGCGATGGAGAGCACCAAGGCTGATGTGGAGCACACCAAGCGGCGCGTCAAGGAGGAACGTCAGTGACCGACGAACAACGCAGGCCCGAAGAGATTCGCGAGGACATCGAGGAGACTCGCGAAGAGCTCGGTGACACCGCCGCAGCTCTCGCGGAGAAGGCCGACGTCAAGAAGCAGGCCAAGGCCAAGGCCAGTAACGCCAAGCAAAAAGCGACCGAGAAAGCCGATTCGCTGAAGCGGACGGCCGCAGCGAAGAAGGACGAGATGGCGGACAAGGCCCAGCAGGCCGCACCCGAGTCGGCCGGAAGCGCAATTGAGCAGGCGAAGAAGTACGCGAGGGAGAATCCGGTCGTGATGGCGGCCAGTGCCGCGCTCCTCGCTGGATTCGTGCTGGGCCGGCGTCGCTCGCGGCGCTGACGCGGACGAACATCATCCGGGCACACTCCGCGATCCCCGATACTTCGTGCGGAGGAGCTAGGGATTGATCTACCGCAGCCCCGAGCCCGACATCGAGATCCCGGACGTCACGCTGAGCGCGCACGTGGTCGGCGGCGCGGCGGCGCGCGGCGACCACCCAGCCTTCATCGACGGCGCAAGCGGTGAGGTCACCACCTACGCGGAGCTCGCCGCCCAGGTGGACGCGGTCGCGGCCCTGCTCCAGTCGAAGGGGATCGTGAAGGGGTCGGTGGTGGGTCTGGTGGGGCCAAACAGCGCGGAGTGGGCGATCGCTTACCACGGGATTCTCCGCGCGGGGGCGATCGTCACACCGATGAACCCGCTGCTCACCCCGGATGAGATCGAGCGACAGGTCCGTGACTCCGGCGCCGGGCTCGTGATCGACGACGCGGAGGGCCTGGTCAGCAAGGCCGAGGCGGGCGCGAAACCCACGGAGACCGAGGTCGATCCCGAGGACCTCGCCGTCCTGCCCTACTCGAGCGGGACCACCGGGCTGATGAAGGGCGTGATGCTCACCCATCGCAACTTGGTGGCGAACATCGAGCAGGCCTGGAACTCGATGCCGCTGGGCGAAGACGACACGCTGGTCGGCCTGCTGCCCTACTTCCACATCTACGGCCAAACGGTGGTCCTCAACATGGGCCTGGCCAAGGGATCGACGATCGTGAACATGGCGCGCTTCGACCTCGATCAGCTGCTCGACATCGTCGAGCGCCACGACGTCACCTGGCTGCACGTCGCGCCGCCGGTGATCCTGGCTCTCGCCACCGCGCCGCAAGTGGAGGGCCACGACTTCTCCAAGCTCAAGCTGGTGATCTCCGGCGCGGCGCCGCTGGACGGCGAGCTCTCCGGCCGGGCCGAGGCGCGGATCGGCGCTCCGATCCGCCAGGGATATGGGATGACCGAGGTCAGCCCGGTCAGCCACAAGAGCCGGCTGGCCAGAGTGGAGGAGACCCCGCCGGGCAGCGTCGGCGCGTTGATCCCCAACACCGAGGCCCGGCTGGTCGATGCCGAGACGGGCGAGGATGTCCCCCTGGGGGAGGAGGGAGAGATCTGGATCCGGGGCCCACAGGTGATGAGGGGCTACCTCAACAACCCCGCGGCGACCTCGGAGACGCTCACCGGCGACGGCTGGCTGCGGACCGGGGACATCGGCCGCATCGACGAGAACGGCTTCTTCTACATCGTCGACCGGCTCAAGGAGCTGATCAAGTACAAGGGCTACCAGGTGCCGCCGGCCGAGCTCGAGGCGGTGCTCGTCTCGCACCCGAGGGTGAAGGACGCCGGGGTGATCGGGGTGCCGAACGAGGAGGGGGAGGAGGTGCCGAAGGCGTGCGTCGTCACCGATGAGGAGCTCGACTCCGAGGAGCTGATCGCCTACGTCGCCGAGCGGGTGGCGCCCTACAAGCGGGTCCGCGAGGTCGAGTTCGTCGACGAGGTCCCCAAGTCGGCCTCCGGCAAGATCCTGCGCCGCGTCCTGCGCGAGCAGCACGGCGCGGCGAAGGCGGCGAGCTAGCCGGTGGGGTTCGGCGTCGAGGGCGGCGCGCCCTTCTTGAGCAGCGTCGCCAGGTAGATCACGATCTTCGTCTTGCCCTTGTTGGCGGCCCGGTGGACGGTGGAGGGCTGCTCGACGATCCACTGGCCCGCCCTGATCGCTCCCGTCTGCCCGGCGTCGATCTTGCGGACGACGGTCGAGTTGTCCGCGGGTCCGCTGAAGACGGTCACCCCGCCCGACTTCACCGTGTAGGTGAGCACGCCGGCCTGGATGTAGGCGACCTGCGTGCCCTCGCGGCGCATCCGCCTGCAACGTAACGGGACAGGCGGCGGCTAATCCCGGCCTTCACCGGATCGCCAGAATTGACCCCGTGAACGATCTCCAGATCTTCCTCGCGGCGCTGTTCGTCTCGGCCGCGGTCCTGAACTCGATCGCCAACTGGCTCAAGGTCCCGTATCCGATCCCGCTCGTGCTTGGGGGGCTGGCAATCGGCCTGATCCCGGGAATCCCGGACATCCACCTCGAGCCCGACCTGGTCCTGCTGGTCTTCCTGCCGCCGCTGCTCTACCAGTCGGCCTTCTTCTACGACCTCCGCGCCCTGCGCTCGGACGCCAGGGTCATCACCCTGAATGCGATCGGCCTGACGCTGGCGACGGCGGCGGTCGTCGGAGTGGTCGCCCACCATGTGATCGGTCTGCCCTGGGCCGTCTCCTTCGCCCTTGGCGCGATCGTCTCCCCGACCGACCCGGCCGCCGCGACGGCGATCATGCGCCGCGTCGGCGCGCCACGTCGGATGGTCAACGTCCTCGAAGGGGAGAGCATGGTCAACGACGCCGCGGCGCTCGTGATGTACAAGGTTGCCGTCGCGGCCGCGATCGGGGAGGGAGTCTCCGCCTCGCACACCGTCCTGCAGTTCTTCGGAGACGCAGCCGGCGGTATCGCGATCGGGCTGGTGGTGGGAACCGTGATCGCCGAGATCCGGAAGCGGGTCACGGACGTCAACACCGAGCTGACGATCTCGCTGTTCAGCGCGTACGGCGCGTTCGTGCCGGCGGACCAGCTTGGGCTCTCCGGCGTCCTGGCCGTGGTTGCGTGCGGGCTCGTGCTCGGCTTCCGCGCTCCGGAGATCGCCTCTCCGGAGAGTCGGATGCAGGGCTTCGCGCTCTGGTCGATCCTCACCTTCCTGCTCAACGCCACCCTGTTCATCCTGATCGGCCTGCAGCTGCCCTCGATCGTCGACGGGTTGAGCGGCGAGCCCCTCGGCCAGGTCGTGGGCTACACGGCCGTGATCTGCGGGGTGGTGATCGCGATGCGATTCACCTGGGTGAACCTGATGACGGTTGTCATCCGCACCCTCGATCGGAGACCGTCGCAGCTCGCCAGGCGCTCGACCTGGCGGCAGAGGACGATCGGCGCCTGGGCTGGGATGCGCGGTGCCGTCTCGCTGGCGGCCGCCCTGGCCCTGCCGTTGCAGACGAATGCGGGGGAGCCGTTCCCGGGACGGGACCTGATCCAGTTCATCACCTTCTCGTTGATCCTGTTGACGGTGGTGGGGGAGGGATTGACGCTCCCCTGGGTGATTCGCAAGCTGGGTGTGACCGAGGACGGTGCCGACGAGGCAAACGAGGAGCTCAAGGCGAGGCTGATGATCGCGCGCGCCGCGCTCGACCGGGTCGAAGAGCTCGAGGGCGAGGAATGGACCCGCGACGAGACGGTCGAGCGCGTCCGGGCCCTCTACCAGTTCCGCAAGCGCCGCTTCGCCGCCCGGGCCGGGAAGCTCGACGACGTCGACTCCGATGGGATCGAGGAGCGGTCGCTCGCCTACCAGCGGCTGATGCACGAGATCTATGCGTCTCAGCGCTCCGCCCTGGTCGCGCTGCGGAACGAGCGGCGGATCTCGGCCGAGGTGATGCGGCGGGTCGAGCGCGAGCTCGACCTGGAGGAGTCCCGGCTCGAGGTTTGAGCGGGGCGCTCAGTCGCCGGGCGACAGCACGTGCCCGACAGCGGGATCCGACTTGCCGTCGAGCATCTCCCGGTAGATGCGCTCCACGTCCGCTGAGCCCGAGCCGTGCTCCACGCGAAGCCACCCGCGAGCCCAGTCGACGTAGGAGCGCCAGGAGTCCGCGAGCCGCTCGTTGACGCCCTCCCGACCCCAGTCCTCGGTGCGCTTCTTGAGGCGGTCCGGGGCGAAGAAGAAGACTGGGCTCGGGCCGGCCAGCTCGGAGCCGCCGCCGAGATCCTCCCGGTGGGTGATTCCGACCGCGGCCGAGTGCTTGAGCTCGTCGCCGAAGTGGCCGTGCACCGCGCTGCGCACCTTGGCGTCTCCCGACATGTCGACGTAGACGGCGGGCTGGCGCTCGAGCGAGTCGAGATTCTCGTAGGGCACGACCTTGTCGTAGACGCCCAGCGACTCGGTGAACTCGACGTTCCGCGGGGAGGTGAGTCCGACCACCTCGATTCCGTCCCGCCTGCCCAGCAGGTAGGCGAGCGCCGAGGAGGTTCGGCTCGAGGCGCTCGAGAGGATCGCCGTCCCAGCGCCGAACATCCCCTCGTCGTCGAGGAAGTCGTCGATCAGGAAGGAGGTGAAGTAGAGCGGCCAGAGCAGGATCTCGTAGTCCTCGTTCTTCTCCTCGTACATCTCGTTACCGTCGCTGCGCAGGTAGCGGTTGTAGGCGGCCGGCAGCTCCTGCCGGTGCGGGGTGGCGTCAACGAAGTCGGTCTCGCTCGGGCGGTCGGGTCTGACGACGAGATGGCTGGCGGAAGGGAAGTAGCCGAACACCCGGGTGCCCTCCGGTACGCCGTCGGCCTGGCTCGCGACCACGTTCGCGTAGCCCCAGACCGGCATGCAGCCCCAGGGCTCCTCGGCGGGGAAGAACTTCCAGTAGTTCATCGCGTCGCCCATCACCAGGTAGGTGATGTTGTTGGTGGTGAGCCCGAAGCGGTCGACGCCCAGCAGGACCTCGCCCGGCCCGAGCTCCGGCGCCTCGCTCTCGGCGAAGCGGGTCTCGTGAAGGTCGTCTTTGCGGACCTGGAAGTCGATGGGGGCAGCTTATTTGGCGGCGGGCGCCCGCAGCTTCCGCTTCGCCGCGCGCAGCGAGCGGTGGCTCGCGATCGACCGCGTCAGAGGTCGAGCCAGAGCTCCTGTCCGACGGTCCCCTCCGGAAAGGCGGGGTGCGGTTCTTCCTTCGTCTGCTCGAACCCCGCGGCGTCGTAGATTCGCCTGGCGCTCGCCAGCGAGCTGTTGGTCCAGAGCACCATCCGCTCGTAGCCGCATTCGCGGGCGAATTCGATGCATCGGTCGACCAGGCTGCCGCCGACGCCGTGGCCGCGCGCCTCCGAGTCCACGAAGAGCAGACGCAGCTGCGCGACCTGGTCGGAGCGCCGCATGCAGTAGATGGCCCCGACGCGCCGGCCGTTCAGCTCGGCGATCCATGCCGATTCGCGTTCGGGATCGTGCTCCTCCAGGTAGTCGCCGATCACCCGGGCGACTAGAGCCACGAAAGGCTCTCCCCAGCCCTCCTCGTCGTCATAAAGGTGGGCGTGCCGCTCGAGCACCCAGCCGTGGTCGCCGAGCTCGGCCTTGCGGATTTCGAGGGCCCTACCGACCGTGGGCGTGATCAGCGAATGAAGAGCATCTCCGCGTACTTCGGCAGCGGCCAGAGGTCGTCGGGGACGACCTTCTCCAGCTTGTCCGCCGCCTCGCGGACGCCCTCCATCGCGGCGATCTGCTTGTCGCGGGCGTGGATTGCGAGGTCCATGCCCTCGACGCCCTCCGGGTACTGGTTGGCCTCGTCGAGCTCCTTGATCGCCGCCATCAGCTGGTCCACCAGCGGGGTGGCCTCCTCGGTGACCGCGCCGATCCCCGACTCCTCGCCGAGGGCCAGATAGCGCAGGGCGGCGGGCAGGATCATCGTCCGGGCGATCGAGTCCGCGGTCTCGGCCTCGATGTTCGCGCGGATGATGTACTGCTCGAGCCAGACCTCGTAGCGGGACTCGAGCTCGCGCTCATTGAGCACCTTGTACTTGCCGAACATCTCCTTGGTCGGCTCGGCGAGGACCTCCGGCAGGGCGTCAGGGGTGCTGCGCAGGTTCTTCAGGCCGCGCTTCTCGGCCTCCTCGTGCCAGGCCTCGTCGTAGTTGTCGCCGTCGAAGATGATCTGTTTGTTGGCGAGGTAGGACTCCTTGACCGCCTCGGTCACCGCGGTGGGGAGATCGTCCGTGGCCTTGGCCTCGAGCTTGTCCGAGAGCTCGTCGATCGCCTCGGCGACGATCGTGTTCAGCACCGTGTTCGGGAAGGCCAGCGACTGGCTCGACCCGACGGTGCGGAACTCGAACTTGTTGCCCGTGAAGGCGAACGGCGAGGTCCGGTTGCGGTCGCCGCCGTGCATCGGCAGCGGGGGCAGGACCTCGGAGCCGAGCTCGAGGAACGAGCCTGGAGTGTGCGGGTCGCCCTCACCCGAGGAGATCGCCTCGAAGACCTTGGTCAGCTCAGCGCCCAGGAAGATCGAGATGATCGCCGGCGGTGCCTCGTTGGCGCCCAGGCGGTGGTCCTGGCCGATGCCGGCCACGGATGCCCGCAGCAGACCCTGGTGCTTGTTGACGGCCTGGATGACCGCCGCGCAGAAGAACAGGAAGTTGAGGTTGTCCGCCGGCGTGTCGCCGGGATCCAGCAGGTTGCTCCCGCTGTCGGTCCCCATCGACCAGTTGTTGTGCTTGCCGGAGCCGTTGACGCCGGCGAAGGGCTTCTCGTGCAGGAGGCAGACCAGGCCGTACTTGCGGGCGACCCGCTGCATGACCTGCATGGTCAGCTGCTGGTGGTCGGAGCCGACGTTCGAGTTCTCGAACACCGGAGCGATCTCGTGCTGCGCGGGCGCCACCTCGTTGTGGCGGGTCTTGATCGGCACGCCCAGCTTGGCGAGCTCGTTCTCGAAGTCCATGATGCAGGCGAGGACGCGCTCGGGGATCGAGCCGAAGTAGTGGTCGTCGAGCTCGTGGCCCTTGGCCGGCTTGGCGCCGAACATCGTCCGGCCGGTGATCACCAGGTCCGGGCGGGCATAGAAGTAGTTCTCGTCGATGAGGAAGTACTCCTGTTCGGGGCCGACCGTGGTGAAGACGCGCTTGGCCTCCTCGTCGCCGAGCAGCTTCAGCGCCCGGATCGCCGACTTCGACAGGGCATCCATCGAGCGCAGCAGCGGCGTCTTCGCGTCGAGCGCCTCCCCGGTCCAGGAGACGAACGCCGTCGGAATGCAGAGCAGCGCGCCGTTCGGGTTCTCGAGGATGAAGGCCGGGCTGGTCGGGTCCCAGGCGGTGTAGCCGCGGGCCTCGAAGGTCTCGCGGACGCCGCCCGTGGGGAAGGAGGAGGCGTCGGGCTCGCCCTGGATCAGCTCCTTGCCCGAGAACTTGGCGAGCCACCTGCCCTCACGGTTCGGCTCGAAGAAGGAATCGTGCTTCTCGGCCGTGAGGCCCGTGAGCGGCTGGAAGACATGGGTGAAGTGGGTCGCGCCGCGCGCCAGCGCCCACTCCTTCATCGCCTCGGCCACCGCGTCCGCGAGCGTGAAGTCGAGGGCCTCCCCGTGCTCGAGCGTCGCCTGGAGCTTCTCGTAGACGTCGCCGGGCAGGAGGTCCTTCTGCACCGCCGGCGAGAAGACGTCGGCTCCGAAGGGATTGTTGTCGGCCTTGGTCAGGTCGACGGTTCCGAGGGCCTCGCCATTGGGGCTCCAGCTGGCCGAAAGAACGTTCTGCGCGCGGGTCTTGATCATCGTCGGGGCAGCCTCCTCAGCCGGCTCGGCGCGCAGCGCGCGCCGAGGTTGATCACACGACGCGGCCAGATTAGAGCGCCATGCCAGGATGGGCATTGTCCGGCCGTATAAAAATCCGCAAACTCGTTTCGACACCCGGTCGGACGAGTCAGGCCTCGGCCGCTAACCGCGAGCCCTGAGCACGACATCGTTCCCCGCGGGGTCGGCGACGTGTAGGTAATCGCCCTCCCGGGTTGGCTCGAAACCGGCCTCGCGCAGGCGGTCCTCCTCGACGGCGAGGGACTCGGCGCTCGGCAGCACGACCTCGAACTCACGCAGCCCGCGGCTGCCGGGCGGCGGGGGAGGGGCACCCTCGCCGACCCAGGTGTTGAGGCCGAGATGATGGTGGTAGCCGCCCGCCGAGACGAACAGGGCGCCCGGATAGCCGCGGACCGTCACCTCGAAGCCGAGCGCGCCCGAGTAGAACGCCTCGGCGGCCGTCAGGTCGCCGACGTTGAGGTGGACGTGGCCGATCCGGGTGCCGGGCGCCATCGGCGCGTTGGCGTCTTCGCGGCGGAGCTCGCCGAGCACTCCATCGAGGTCGAGGGGGAGGGTGTCCATCTGGAGGATGCCGTCGCGGACCGGCCAGTCCTCGCGGGGCCGGTCGCGGTAGAGCTCGATCCCGTTACCTTCCGGATCGCTCAGGTAAAGGGCTTCGCTGACGAGGTGATCGGAGGCGCCGCTCAGGTGCCAGCCCGACTCTGCGACGCGCTGCAGAGCGCGGGCGAGGTCAGGGCGGCCGGGGACGAGGATCGCCAGGTGGAAGAGGCCGCTCGTCCGCCGCGGGCGGGGCGGGGCCCCCGGATCGCCGACCAGCTCGACGATGGGCCGCTCCTCCGTTCCGAGCGACACGACGTCGTCGTCGGACGGCAGCTCGGTGAGCCCGATCGCCTCGCGGTAGAAGTTCCGAGCACGGTCGACGTCGCTGACAGTCAGGCGGACGGCGCCCATCGAGGTGCCGGGATCGATCGAGCCGTTCTCGCTCACGCCGCTGACGATAGTCGCGCGGCTGCCTCGAGCACGGGGATTGCCGAGTTCTCCCGCAAAGGCCGCGGGGCGCGACCGCGTCCTCCTCGACCGACTAGCCGAGCAGAAGCTCGTCCGCGCCCTCGGGCTTCCAGCGCTCGGCGATGGCCGCGAACGGGATGCCGAGGAACCACATGCAGGCGGCCACCGCCGTGGATACGAAAGCGACCGGGATCGAGAGCAGGAAGAAGAGGACGGGGGACAGGGACATCGCGGCGCCGTAGCGATACACATCCCGCGGCAGCTTCCGCGCAAGCAGGCCATGGTTGTACGCGTAGCTGAACAGGACGACCTCCATCCCGCTGACGAGGGCGACGTTGACGGCGTAGATGGCGATCGAGAGGGGGTTCTCGAAGTACTCGCCGAGGAGGGCGGTGGGGAAGGGGAGGAAGGCGATGAACGCCAGGTAGAGGAGGTTGAGGCCGATCAGGCCGCGGTCGATGCGGGCGAGCGCAGAGAAGTAGGTGTGGTGTGCGAACCAGTAGCGCCCGATCACCGCGAAGCTGATGAAGAAGCTGATGAACTTGGCGCTGTCGTCGTTGAGCTTGTCGGCGAGCTCGTGGACGCTGCCGGCGTCGCTCAGGGTCGGGACTGCGAGGTCGACGACCAGCAGCGTCATCGCGATCGCGAACAGGCCGTCGGTGAAGGTCAGCGTTCGAGCGAACTCCACGCTCTCGCGGCCGTACGTCCGTCGCGGCGCGAGGTTCTCCTGCACGCCGGTCCGCCGCTAGAGACCGAGGTCGCGCAGGAAGCCGGGCTTGAAGGCGGCGAGGTTGACGAAGGACGGCAGGGGCATGTCGTCGGGGTTCCCGCGGACGCCGATGTCGCTTCCCTCCGGCACCTCGCCCTCGAGCCGCTTGCCCAGCTCCACCGCCTCGTCCTCGCTGGGCGCTCCGACCAGCAGATAGCGGAAGTGGCGCTTGACCGGCAGGCCCTCGCCGCGGAGCTTCTCGGCGACCTCGAAGGTGTCCCTGATGTGGGGGAGGTCGATGACGACCTCCCACGGATACTCGCCGTACTCGCGAGCCTCCCGCGCGCCCTCCGACTCGGCCTGCCGCATCTCCTCCGCGCGGGCGGCCTCATCATCGGGAAGAGGCTCCTCGGCGTCCTTCCACTCCTCCGCCAGCGGGTGCCAGCGCATCAGGCGGACCTGGCCCACGAGCTGCTCGTCTTCCATGATGTGCTTGACGACGCGCTCGGCCTCCCGGGCGCTCTCCTCGTGCCAGGCGTAGATGAAGATGAAGCGGCCGTCGCGGGTGACGATCACGCTGCCGCCGAGAAGCTTGCGGGCCTCGTCGTCGAGGCGCAGGTCGTGCAGCGCGCCGGAGAGAGTGTCGGCGTGCTCGTCGCGGTCGAGGGCCACCTCGACGCGCCACTCGTCACGGCTGCGGGGCGGGTCGTCCGAGTCGTTCACGGCAGCAACTCTACGTCCCTCAAACGTCGATCAGCCTGCCGCTCGGGCCGAGGTTGATCACCTTCGTCGACCCGACCTCCTCCTCGGCGCCCCAGGCCTCGTGGATGTGGCCGCAGACAGCCAGCGATGGGCGCTTCGCCTCGATCGCCTCGAGGATCGCTTCACTGCCCAGGTGGTCGCCCGAGCTCGAGGTGTCGCAGTGGCCCTTGGGCGGCGAGTGCACCACGAGCACGGCGTCCTCGGGGCAGCTGGCGAGTCGTTCGGCCGCCTGCTCCTCGTCGAGGTCGAAGCTCCAGTCCCAGGGTGTGACCGGGATGCCGGCGCCGAGGCCGAAGAACTGCGTGCCGTCGATCTCGGTGCCCTGCCCGTGGAGCACGGTCGCGGCCGCCCAGCTGTCGCAGGCCGCCCGCAGGGCGTCCTCCGTCTCGTTGTTGCCCGGCACGAGAACCGTCGGCACGGTGATCGGCCTCAGTGCGTCGATCGTCTCGCCCAGGCCCTCGTGGACCGAGGCGAAATCCCCGGCGGCAATCACCGCGTCGGCCTCGGAGGAGCGCTCGACCAGGCTGACCGCCTGGCCGAGGTCGCGATGCAGGTCGCTGAACGCGAGCAGCCGCACGGCCCGCAGTCTGCCACGGCCGGCAGGGCATGGATGGTTTCGGGCGGCCGCGGCTCGGGGATGAGCCGGTACGTGGACGGAGCGTTCTCTGCAATGAGCCTCGGGATCGTCGCCGCGGTTGCCCTGCTGGTGATTGCGCTCGCCCTCTTCGCGTCCCCGCTGATCGCGGTGATCATCTTCCTGATCGTGGCGGTCGTCCTCCTGCTCGGCATGTGGGCGCTGCGGCAGCGCTCGAGGGCAGCCGAACAGACCGACGTCAGCGAGCCGGGCTTCGGACCGGCCGGCCAGAGGGAGCAGGGCTCGCGCGATCCCCGCGTGAGCCGCGCACCGGCCTCGGGCGAAGGCAGTTAAGGAACAGCTCGGCGGCGGCGTGGTTGGCCGCTACGCTGCCCGCCTCTTCGCCGGGATGTCGCCCGGGCGCAGATAGCCGAGCTCGTCGAGCTTCTCGGCGAGGATCTCGTGCATCTCGAGGATTTCCTGGCGCTTCATGTGCGTGGCCCAGCCGCCGGGCTCGGCCCGGCGGATCTCGCGGCCGGCGCCCTTGGCCGATTCCGGCACGCGGGAGAAGGCATTTGAGGCCGCGATCTCCTCCAGCTGCTCCCGCGTTGCCCGCACGCCGAGCATGTCGCAGATCCGCTCCAGCGCCGCGACCGGATCGGCGCGCATCTCCTCGTAGCGGATCAGGACGCGGCGCTCGGGGTCGGTGCGCGCGTAGGTCTCCTGCACCACCTCGGTGCGGTGCAGCCAGACGCTCGACTGCCACCGGATCAGGGCCGGCCGGCCGGTGTCGTCGAGCGGATAGGCGCCCTCGTCGGTCGCCCAGCTGCCGTCCTTGTACGCGTCGAGCCAGGAGTCGACGACGTCCCGTCCGTCCCGGAGCAGGAAGATCAGCGATGAGTCGGGGAAGAGGCTCATGATCGTGTCCGCAGCGTGGGAACCGGGTTCCTTGACGACGACGATCGGGTCCTCGACGCCGCCCGCTTCTGAGATGTCCTGGGCGGCCTGGGCCTCGAAGCGGGCGCTGATCAACTGCCGGAGCTGGGGCACCCAGGTGTCGCGGTAGCGGTCGGAGAAGAGGTAGTCGCGCTTCTTGCGCTTGAAGTCGGCGAGCGTGCCGAGCTTGGGGGGGTCCTTGGCGGTCGCCCAGGCAAGAGGGATCGGGCGCCAGACCCCGAGGTGGTGCCCGATGTGGGGGTCGTCGATCGGGATGACCCGCTCGAGCTCCGAGAGCATCCGCAGCAGCCAGGTGCTGCCGCTCCGCGATGAGCCGAAGATCCAGGCCAACCGCCCCGGCGCCGTTACGGAGATGTCCGGTGTGTCTCCCTCAGGCACGTAGCCCCTCTCCGATCAGGATGGTGACAGGCTCTGCCGCGTCCAGGGGACGCAGCATCAATGTTCCGTCAGACGGAAGAGCGCAGTCGCGGCAAGATCAGAAGGACGAGACCGATCACGATGCACAAGATGCCGAGCGCGTAGTTGACGAGAACGGCTAGCACTATGCCGATCACGATCAGTAGTAGCGATAGCTCCATGCGGCCTTCGATACCCCGCCGGACCAGCTCGAAACCCGATTCAGGGCTCTGCACGTCGGGTATCACCGCCCGGATGGAGTCCACGACCCGGGCACGCGCCGATCAGACGAGCGCTCCAGAGCGGCTTGCCGACAGGGCCGCCGCCGAGGCGCAGCAGATCAAGGACCGAAACGCCCAGGGCGAGGAAAAGCCGATGGGGTCGCGCTTGGCGCTGGTCGCGATCTACAACGGTCTGGTCGGCGCCTTCCTGCTGGCGCGGTCGCGGTCGGGCAGGTCCCTCCCGGAGCGGATCGGGGTCGGCGACCTGCTGCTCGCGGGAGTCGCCACCCACAAGCTGAGCCGCGTGATCACCAAGGACCGGGTCACCTCCCCGCTGCGGGCGCCCTTCACGGAGTTCGAGGAGGAGGGCGGCCCCGGCGAGATCGAGGAGAAGCCGCGCGGCCGCGGCCTGCGCAGGGCGATCGGCGAGCTGCTCGTCTGCCCCTTCTGCCTGGGGCAGTGGGTCGCGACCGCCATCCTGGCCGGCCTCGCGGTCGCCCCGCGCACGACCCGGTTCGTCTGCTCGATCTTCGCGGTGGTCGCGATCGGCGACTTCCTGCAGATCTTCTACAAGGGCAGCGAGGAGAAGCTGCTCTAGGCGCTAGGGCTCCGGCTCGTACCCTCCGCCCGGCGTGCGGCGCACGACCCAGGCACTGCCGCTCAGGGATGCCTCACCTGCCGCGCTTCAGGCCCGTGGCCGCCGCTACGGCTCCGGCGCCGGCAAGCGCGGTCCGCGCCGGCGTAGATCGCTGGGGCACCGGCTGGTGGCTGCTTCGGCATGCGGGATGCGGCACTGGTCGAATTGGGGCGTGTTCATCGCCGGCAGCTCGACGATCGAGAGCTTCACCTTGCTGCCGTCGGCAGGAGCTCGGAGCGCACCGACTCGAAGAATCCCTTGATCGCGTGCTTCGATCCGCAGTAGGCCGACTGGAGAGGGATGCCGCGGTAGGCGAGCGCGCTGCCGACCAGCACGATCGAGCCGTGGTCGCGAGGGATCATCCGGCGCAGCGCGACGCGGGTGCCCCAGACCACCCCGAGATAGGTGACCTCGGTGACCCGGCGGAACTCGTCGGGCTCGATCTTCATGAAGGGCGAGAAGACCGTTGTCATCGCGTTGTTCACCCGGAACGGCGATCGATTGCGGGCACGTTTCGGCTCAGAGCACACCGGTAAGACCTGGAGCAGGGGAGACGAAGCGATCAGACGGAGGGACCATGGCCAGGACGGCCGCCGGCTTCATGCTCGAACGGCTCAGCGGGTGGGGGATCGAGCGGATCTACCGTTATCCGGGGACGAAGGAGTTCGCGACGCGCTGATGGCGACCGCTGTCCTCTCGCGCACCACGCGGATCGACCCAGGGCAGGTGGATATTTCGGGCGCGCGGGTAAGCGATACCAGCATGCCGAGAGTCGCCATCCTGGACGTCGACGGAACCCTCGTCGACACGAACTATCACCACGCGATCGCCTGGTTCCGGGCGTTCCGACGTCACTTCCTGACACTTGCAGGTCTGGCGCATCCACCGCCACATCGGCATGGGCGGCGACCAGCTCGTGGCTGCGCTCGCCGGCGACGCCGTCGAGGAGCGGCTCGGGGACAGCATCCGTGAGGCGGAGTCGGAGCTGTACCGCGGGCTGATCGGCGAGGTGCAGGCGATGGAGGGCTCGCGCCGGCTGATCGAGGACCTGAAGGACGCTGGCAATGCGGTGGTGCTGGCGAGCTCCGCCAAGGAGTGGGAGGTCGAGCACTATCTCGAGCTTCTCGACGCCAAGGAGATCGTCGACGATTGGACGACCTCGGCCGACGTCGAGCGGACGAAGCCCGAACCGGACCTCGTGCAGGCCGCGCTCGACAAGGTCGATGGCCGGCCCGAGGACGCGATCCTGATCGGCGACACGGTCTGGGACGTCGAAGCGGCGCACCGGGCGGGCGTCGAGACCCTCGCCGTGCGGACCGGTGGGTTCTCCGAGCAGGAGCTCAGGGATGCCGGTGCGCGCGAGGTCTTCACCTCGGTCGAGGAGCTGCGGAGGAGCCTCGTGGAGACGCCGCTGCGGAGCTAGCGGCTCTCGCCGCCACCGCGCCCTTATCCCCCGGCTCTCACCTCCAAAGTGCGGCCGGCCGTCTCGACGGTCTGATGGTCCAGCTCGGCGTCGACCAACTCGTAGTGCTTGGCGAGCTCGGCGATGACCGCCTCCTCGATCTCCCCGGCATCGACCTCGCGCTGGAGCTCGTCCGAGACGCTTCCCGATGTCGCCGGGTCGAAGTCCAGGTCGAGCGCCCGATAGACGGGCTCGAGCACGCGTGCTACCTCGCCGCCGCCCGAGGCGACCACGACACCGCCCATGTGGGCGCCGCCGCGGATCATTCGCTGGCCGATGCCCGCGAGTTTCGCCCGGCCGCGGGCGTTGACGCTGTAGGCGCCCGGGCAGTACTCGCCCGGGATCTCGCCGACCCTGGCGTCCACGCCGAGGCCGCGCAGCGCGTTCGCGATCAGGTCCGCCATCTCTTCGAAGCGGGCGTAGGTCCGCTTCGGCGGCTGGGGGTCCCGGTAGGCGCGGGCGATCGCGATCGTGCCCTGGTGGAAGACTGCGGCACGGCCGCCCGCGAGCCGCTCGACGGCGGCAAAGCCGGCCGCCCGCGCAGCCTCGGCCGCTGCCGCGTAACCGGGGCTGGCGATGTCCTGGCGCCCGAAGGCGACCTCGTTGCCGGGCCGGTGGATACGGATCGTCGGGGGCAGCTCCCCGGCGGCTACCCGGCGCAGGATCGTGCGCGAGATCGCCGTGCTGAGCTCGGGCTGGTCGGGAAAGGAGTGTCGGATGAGGCGGAGCGACTCCAGGACTACCTCCGTCGCATCAGCCGGCGGTGCGTGAGCAGGATCGCGGCGAGACCCAGCAGTTGGCAACCGAGGACCACGCGATTGAGGTCGAACGCAGGCTGCCAGCTCACCTGTTCGCCCCGGATCACATACGCACCGACCGGGCGGGCCTGCACTCCGAAGCCGCCCCCGCCGTCGGAGTGCTCGCCCTGCTCGCTTCCGCCGCCGCCTCCTCCGCCCAGAAGGGCGGCAGCCGGTATCACGGCAAGCCCGTTGCGCTCATACGGCTCGCCGTAGACGCGCTTGACGGTGATCGCGTCGCGCGCCGTCGCGATGGTCTCCTGGAAGTCCATTCCTCCTCCTCGGTTGACAGGTCGCGTCAAGGGGAAGTGTGAAGCCCGCACCTATGCGGCCTCGTCCGGGTCGTCGCCGAGCAGCGCCTCCCTGAGCAGTCGCTCCTCCTCGTCGAAGAGGTGGCCGATCATGCGGTCGCGGTCGATCAGGATCCGGCGCTTGGTCTGGATCGTTGCTTCGCGGGGTGCGGAGGCGATCCGACCCGCCAGCTCGACCGCCCGGGCCATCAGCTCATCGGCCGGGTAGACGGCGCCGGCGATTCCCATGCGCTGCGCGCCCGAGGCGTCGAGCAGCCTGCCCGTGAGGGTGAGCTCGGCTGCGACCGGCGCGGGCAGTGCTGCTCGCGCGGCCGCGTAGCTCGGCGGTATCCCGCGCGGCAGCTCGGGGAAGCCGAAGCTCGCCTCCTCGGCGGCCAGGCGCAGATCACAGAGCAGCGCGAGCGCGAACCCACCCGCCAGCGCCGCTCCGTTGACCGCCGCCACCACCGGCTTGAGGCAGCCGCTGATCGCGCGGAAGCTGCCGATGCTGGTCTGGACCAGCCGCTCCCTGTGGGCGCGGTCGCCGCCGAACTCGCTGGTGTCCATTCCCGAGCAGAAGGCCGGCGGGGCGCCGGTGAGGACGATGGCCCCGACCTCCGGGTCGTCGCCGAGTGCTCCGAAGGCGTCGGTGAGCTCGATGCGCAGGTCGATCGAGAGGGCGTTCCGCTTCTCGGGCCGCTGCAGCGTGACCACCGCGACTTCCTCGCGCCGCTCGAGAGAGAGCAGGCCGGCCATGGAGGGGCATCATCTCTGAAACGCCACAAGGAGGACGCTTGAAGTCGCACACCGAGTACATGACCTTCAACACCGATGAGCGCCGCGAGTTCATCCGGATCACCGAGAACGTGCAGAGCGCGGTCGACGTCTCGGGGGTCGCGGAGGGGATGGTGCTCGTCTCCGCGATGCACATCACCGCGGCCGTCTGGGTCAACGACGACGAGCCCGGGCTCCACCAGGACACGCTGGAGTGGCTCGACAAGGTGGCGCCGCCGAGCTGGAAGGAGCCGGCGAACGACGTCGCCCGCGAGCTCCTGCCGGATCCGGGCGATTATCGCCACCACCGCGGCGGCGAGGACAATGGCGACGCGCATCTGAAGAACCTCCTGGTCCACCACCAGGTGGTGCTGCCGATCACCGAGGGCCGCCTCGATCTCGGTCCCTGGCAGGCGGTCTTCTACTGCGAGTTCGACGGCCGCCGGTCGAAGCGGCTGGTGATCAAGGTGATGGGCGATTAGCTCACAGGCTGCGCAGGGGGACCGCCGCTCCGTGGCCGCGCCGGCCCTGGTGATCGGGGCGGTGGTCTCGGTCCAGCTCGGGTCGGCGACCGCGACCACCCTGTTCGACCAGGTCGGGCCGGCGGGGGCGGTGCTCTACCGGCTGCTGTTCGCAGCGCTCCTCCTGCTGGCGATCTGGCGTCCCGCGGCGCTCGAGGCCGGTCGCGAGGGGCTGTTCTTGGCGGTGGCGTTCGGGGTGACCCTCGCCGGCATGAACTTCTGCTTCTACGAGGCTCTCGACCGGATCGATCTCGGCATCGCGGTGACATTCGAGTTCGTCGGGCCGCTGCTCGTCGGGCTGCTCGGCTCGAGGCGGGCGCTCGACCTGGTCTGGGTCGCCTGTGCGGCGGCGGGGGTGCTGTTGCTGACGAGGCCCTCGGGGTCGGCGAGCGCGGCGGGCATCGGCTTCGCGCTGCTCGCCGGCGGCTTCTGGGCGGCTTACATCCTCCTCAGCGCCCGGGTGGGCAGGGTCTTTCCCGGCGGGCGCGGGCTCGCGCTGGCGATGGGGATCGCGGCCGCGCTGATGGTCATCCCCGGGACGGCGGCCGCGGGCGGGGACCTGCTCGACCCCGGCGCCGCGGCGGTCGGCGCCGCAACCGGGGTGCTGAGCTCGGTGATCCCCTACTCGCTCGAGCTGGAGGCGCTCCGGCGGATCGCCGTCGGCACGTTCGGTGTCCTGATGAGCCTGGAGCCCGCGGTGGCCGCCCTGATCGGGCTGATCGCCCTCGACCAGGGGCTCGCCACGGTTGAGGTCCTGGGCATCTCGCTGGTCGTGGTGGCCAGCGCGGGCGTGCTGGGAGCGTCGGCGATGACGGGTGCTCCGACGGAGGCGTGACCGAGCCGTCGCGTTGCTAGGCCGCTCTGCGCAGCCGCCGAAGGCGGCGGGCGAAGCGCAGCCGTCCGAGGCCCGAGGCAGCCGACATCTCGACCGTCGGCTGGTCGACCCCGGTGGGCCCGAGCAACGACGGCATGTGGCGCTCGATCTGGGCCTCGAGGCAGACCCGGCACGAGCACTCAGGAACGGATATGCCTGTGTTCGAACAGACTGTCACCCGAGTTCCTTAAGCCGAAGCGGGGCAACAGTAACCCGGGCGGCGGTCGGAAACCCCGCAAATAGCTCGAAAGCGCGTAGATGACGTCCTGTCACTCGAACCCCCTCTGAGCCCCCTGCAAGGATCCGCGGACATGGAAGCAAAGGGGCCAGATGTTCGCGCCGGATCGATCGCGGAGGCGGTCGCGAAGGCGCAGGTCCACGCGCCCACGCGAGGCAACCGCAGGCTGGAGAGCTTCCTCGACGCGGTCAACGCGGACGAGCGCGTGCGCGCCTGGTGGTACATGGCGCAGATCACCTCCGAGCGCCTCGGGATGTCGGACCACTCCTGGGTGCACGTGCAGGTGGTGCTCAACATCGCCCTGCGCCTGCTGCGCCTCTTGGTCAAGGGCGGCGTGCAGCCGGCAATGGTCAGCGAGCACGCGATGAAGGACCGCGACGCCGAGGTCGTCGTGGCCGGCGGCGCGCTCTTCCACGACGTCGGCATGTCGATCCATCGCGCCGACCACGAGGCCTACAGCCTCTTCCTGGTCCAGGAGCGGCTCCAGTCGCTGCTCGCCGACGTCTACAAGGACCCCGAGCGCACCGTGGTGACCTCGGAGATCCTGCACGCGATCATCGGCCACCGCCGTCGCGGCGAGCCCTACACCGTCGAGGCCGGGGTGGTCCGGGTCGCGGACGCGCTCGACATGGCGGAGGGCCGTTCGCGCATCCCGGTCGAGGGCGGCCAGTACGGGATCCATGCCCTCTCCGCCGCGGCCATCGACGAGGTCCGCATCGAGAGCGGGGAGGAGCGGGCGGTCAGGATCGAGATCGAGATGAACAACTCCGCTGGCATCTTCCAGGTCGACGACCTGCTCGCCACCAAGCTCCGCGGCACCCCCCTGGAGGGCCACGTCGAGGTGATCGCCCAAGTCCCGGGCGAGACCGAGAAGCGTCTGCTGCCGGGCTTCCGGCTCTAGACGCCGGCGCCCTTGCCGCCCCGGCCCTCGCCGGCCGCGAAGCGTGCCGCGCCCTCGACGCCGACGCCGGTGACCGCGCCGCCAATCTCGGCCTCGCGGGCGAGGCCCTCCTCCAGCGGGAGCCCGAAGCCCTCGAGCGCCGATCGCCGGTCCGCGAGCATCGTCTCCTGGGGGAAGGAGGCCAGGCCCTCGGCCATCTCCAGGGAGCGCTCCAGGTGCTTGCCGGGCGGGACGATCTCCGTGAGCAGCCCCATCGCCAGCGCCTCATCCGCCTCGACGATCCGGCCGGTGAGGATCATGTCCAGCGCGCGGCCCATGCCGACGATTCGCGGCAGGCGCTGTGTCCCGCCGTCGATCAGCGGCACGCCCCAGCGGCGCTCGGGGAATCCGAGCTTCGCCGTCTCGGTGGCGATCCGCAGGTCGCACCAGAGCGCCAGCTCGAGCCCGCCAGCCAGCGCCCAGCCGGAGATCGCCGCGATCGTCGGCTTCGACGGGGTCAGGCGGCTGAAGCCCAGCGGCCCGTCCGGGCGCGGCTTCAGCCACTCCTTCGCGATGCCCTCGTCGTTCATTGCGGCCGCGACGGACTTGAGGTCGGCGCCGGCGCAGAAGGCCTCATCGCCGGCGCCCGTGAGGATCATGATCCGGGCCTCGTTGTCCTCCTCGAAGCGGCGGTAGGCCTCGAGCAGCTGGTCGGCCGTGCTCGGGTCGACCGCGTTGCGCCGCTCCGGGCGGTCGATCGTGATCACCGCCGCCGCTGCCTGGCGCTCGTAGGTGACCTCAGGCATGCGGCGATCCTATGTCGCAGCGCCTCGAACCGCCGACTCAGCGTGGCCGCTAGCCAGGAGTGGCCTGCGGCCACTGCCGCAGGTACTGAAGCGGGTCGACCGGCTTCGTCTCGGCGCCGGGCGTCGCCTTGCCGACCCGGACCTCGAAGTGCAGGTGGGGGCCTTCGCACGAGCCCGTGCAACCCAGCCGTCCAACCAGCTGCCCGGCGTGCACGGGCTTGCCGACCAATACAGGCGAGGGCTTGAGCATGTGCATGTAGACGAAGCTGTGGTTGTCCTGCGGGCTGTAGATCGTCAGGAAGTTGCCGCGGCCCCCGGAATCGGGGCTGGTGCTCTTACCGCGGTCGATCACGATTCCGTCATGGACGGCGACCTCGGGAGTCCCCGTCTTCCCGAAGATGTCCTGGCCCTCGTGAATGTGGCCGTAGCGCGGGGCTCCGAAGCGGGCGATCTCGTCGCCGAAGTCTTGTGGGCCGATCAGCGGGAAGACGTACCCCGGCGCGAGGCCGGGCGGCGTGCCGGAGTCAACCCCGAAGATCGCGGCGCTGGTCGCGAGCGACTGGCGGCCCGTGCTCGCGTCGAGGCCCGGCACGGGCAGCCCGAGCACGGAGCCCAACCCTGCGCTCAGGCCGAGCACCACGGTCACCGCGAGGCCGGCCTTCGCTGTCGGCCAGAACAGCCCGCGCCGCCTGGTGGAGGCACGGCGCCGGTTCTCAGCCGCGCGTGCGCGCCTCTTGACAGGGCCCTTGACCGCCGGGTCGATCCGCGCCCGCGCCGGCTTTGCCTGGGCCTGCCCCGGCATTGGCGCGATCCTCCGTCCGCGCTCCGATCGGGGTTTCTCCGCCCGCTTGCGACGCGACCACACGTACCGCTCGCGCCGCTCGCTCTCGGCCCGCTCACGGCGCAGCCGCTCCAACCGCGCCCGTTGCCGCTGCTCGAGCCGCTCCTGGACCGCCCGGTCGCGCTCGGCCCGCTTTCGCTCGACAGCCTCGCGCCGCTCCCTCTCGGCCTGCTCGCGCTGGGCCCAATCGCGCTCGAGCCGCTGCGCGACCGTCTCCCGCGGGCTCAGGAACGGAACCACGTCGGCGTCGCCGCCCCCGAAGCGCTGCGCCGGAACGGGCCGCCTGCGCGTTCGTGGATCGGTGACGCGGTCGTCCCCAGCGAGCCCCATGCCGCCGGCGTCTAGCGGCTTCCGAGGCGCTCTAGGTCCTGGGTGCGCCTCTCTTTGCGGTTTTCGAGGCGAATCTGGATCAGCGACAGGACGGTCACCAGGATCGCGAAGAAAGCGATCACGCCGAAGGCGAAGTAGGTGACGATCTTGTCGTCCGTGCGCCCGTACACGCCGACGCCATCAGCGGCCATCGCGGCCGGGGCGATCACCAGCGGTACGACTACCGCCACGAGCCCGGCGAACACCTTGCGAGAGAAACGGCCCAAAAGCATCCCGGGCAATCTAACGAAGACGCGAGCGCCTATCGCCGCTACTTAAGACGGGCTTAGGGAACGCCCTCGACCATGCCCGTCCTCGGCCGCCCCGGGCCGAGCGCTCCGGCATGGATCCGATCTCGTACTTCCAGGCAATCGTCCTCGGTCTGCTTCAGGGAGTCTCCGAACTCTTCCCGATCTCCAGCCTCGGCCACAGCGTCGTGCTGCCGCGCATCCTCGGCTGGAACATCCACCAGAATGACGACTACTTCCTGAGCTTCCTGGTCGCCACCCACTGCGCGACCGCGCTGGTCCTCTTCGTCTTCTTCATCCAGGACTGGGGCCGCATCCTCAAGGGCCTCGGCCGCTCCCTGCGCGACCGCTACATCGACCCTCGCGACAACTACGCGAAGCTCGGCTGGCTGCTGGTCATCGGCACGATCCCCGCCGGCCTCCTCGGCCTGCTGCTCGAGCATCCGCTCCGCACGCTCTTCGCCTCCACGGAGACGGCCGCGATCTTCCTCTTCGTCAACGGCCTGATGCTGTTCGGCGCCGAGGCGCTCCGTCGCCGCGCGCCGGTTCGCGACGAGGCCGGGATCGAGGACGACGAGGACATCGCCCGCCGCCTTTCCTTCCGCGACGCGCTCGGGATCGGGACGGCCCAGGCCCTCGCCCTGATCCCCGGCCTCTCCCGCTCGGGAGCGAGCATGGGCGGCGGCCTTCTCGCCGGCCTCTCCAACGAGGAGGCGGCCCGCTTCGCCTTCCTGCTCGCCACCCCGATCATCGGCGCCGCCGGCGTCCTGAAGCTGCCTGACCTGCTGGGCTCCCAGGGCGACCACGTCCGCGGCCAGGCGCTGGTCGGCGCGCTCTGCGCCGCCGTCACCGCCTGGTTCTCCGTCCGCTTCCTCCTGCGCTTCTTCGAGACCAACCGCCTGACTCCATTCGCCGTCTACTGCTGCGTCGTCGGCGCCGTCCTCTCGGTCGCCTTCGCGCTCACCTGAGGAGGTACGCATGCAGAAGCGACCACAACTGATCCTGCCCGCCGTCGCCCTCGGAATCCTGTTCCTGGTGATCGCCATCGTCTACTGGGTCGACAGCGCCAGCTCTCTGCCGTCCTTCTTCCCGGGCCACGAGAGCGGCTCCGCGCACCATCACGTCAAGCACGGCCTCGCCGCGGCGATCGTGGCGCTCGGCTGCTTCGTCTTCGCCTGGTTCCAGACCGGCGGACCGAGGACCGGAGGCGCGCGCCCCAGCACCTGAGCGGGGGCCGCGGCTTCCGAGGGTGACCTAGGATGCCGCGCCGATGTCCGAACTGGAGGCCCTCCTTCTGGGGATCGTCCAGGGCCTCACGGAGTTCCTGCCGATCTCGTCCTCGGGACACCTGATCCTCGTCCCCTGGCTCCAGGACTACACGTTCCTGGAGGACAACGAGGAGTTCAACAAGACCTTCGACGTCGCCCTGCACGCCGGGACGCTGGTCGCCGCGATCTCCTACTTCCGGCGCGAGGTGGTTCTCTTCACCGTGGCGTTCTTCCGCAGCCGTACGCCGCCGCGCGATCGAGACCGGTCGACGAGCGCATCGCCTGGGCGATCGCCATCGGGACGGTCCCCGCCGTGATCGCCGGCGGCCTGGGCTCGAGCTTCATCGAGGACCATCTGGGGGAGCCGTGGATGATCGGGATCCAGCTGATCGTCTTCGGCGCGCTGCTCGGCTGGGCCGACCGTCTCCCGCAGTCGCGCGGGTTCGAGCAGGTCCGGCTGCGGGGACGGCCTCTAAGATCGGGCTCGCGCAGGTCCTTGCGCTCGCGCCCGGAACCTCCCGCTCCGGGATCACGATCACCGCCGCCCGCTACCTCGGCTTCGACCGGGACTCCGCCGCCCGCGTCTCCTTCCTGCTCCTCGATCCCGGCCGTCTTCGGCGCCACCGTCTACAGCGCCTACAAGGCGATCCACGACGGGCTCCCGAACGACGTCGCCGGCCCGATCATCGTCGGCACGATCGCGTCGGCCGTCTCCGGATACATCGCGATCGCCTGGCTGCTCCGCCTCGTGCGGACGCACAGCTACCGGCCGTTCGTGCTCTACCGCTACTTCGCCGGCGCGGGCGTCCTGCTGCTGATCGCGACCGGCGTTCGGTCGGCGACCTTCGGCTAGTCGATCTGCAGGAGCTCGTCCTCCGGCTCGTGCTCGACCTGGAGGGTCGAGTGCTCCACCCCGAAGCGGTCGGCGAGCAGGCGGGCGGCGCGCCAGCGGGCCTCGTGGCAGTCGGCATCGCGACCCGACGATCATGTGGGCGGAGATCGCCGGCATGCCCGTGGTCACCTCCCAGACGTGCAGGTCGTGGACCTCGACCACGCCGGCCTCGTGCACCAGCGCCTCGCCGATCGCCTGCGGGGTCGAGGCCCGGGGGCGCGGCCTCCATGAAGACCCGGCCCGACTCGCGCAGCAGGCCGTAGGCGGCCCAGAGCATCAGCGCCGCGATCAGCAGCGATGCGATCCCGTCGGCGCGGTCGAGCCCCCAGATCAGGATCAGCGCGCCGGCGATCGCGGTTGCGACGAAGGCAAAGAGGTCGGTGACGATATGGAGGAAGGCCCCCTCGATGTTGAGGCTGCGCCGCTCGGCCCCGGCGAGCATCCGCGCCGCCACCAGGTTCACCACGATCCCGATCAGAGCCACGATCAGGACCAGCCCGCCCTCCACATCCGGCGGGTTGATCAACCGGCGGATGCCCTCGAAGACGATCAGCGCCCCGAGCAACAGCAGCGTGATCCCGTTGATCTGGGCGGAGAGGATCTCGGCCCGTCTCATCCCGTAGGTGAAGCTGCCGGCCGGCGGCCGCTGGGCCAGCCGCAGCGCGGCCAGCGCCAGCCCGATCGCAACGGCGTCCGTGAGCATGTGGCCCGAGTCGGAGATCAGCGCCAGGGAGGAGCCCACGATCCCCGCCACGAGCTCGGCCACCATGAAGCCGACGATCAGCGCGAACGCGCCGGCGAGGCGCCTCGCGTCGGCGTCCGCGAAGTCGTGGCGTGGCGTGGCCCATGCGCTGATTACAGCAGCGCGGTCACCCCAAAAAAAGCGCGCGACCCGGGGCAGGGAGGGGGTCGCGCGCGCTGACGAGAGAGGAATCTCGAAAGTAAGCGCAGTCTCGTCGCCCGGCTCCGGGCCGGTGTAAAGATCCGGATAGCGCGCCGTCGCCCATTTGTGCGGCATTTGCCTGTGAAAAACCGGTGAACCGCCGCCGCGGGAGGCACCTGCGCCTCACCCGGCCCTATCATCCTCCCGACTCGACTCCGATCAGCCTGGGGTAGGGCAGGTCCAAGAGAGGGGACTCTCGATGAGCAACCAAGCAGGAATCCGGCTGGCTGTCATAGACACCGACAGCGCCTTTCTGACCGTCCTCGGGAAGCGACTCGAGGGCGCTGGATGGGAGCACCGGATCCTGGCCGGCAGCCTTCCAGTCGAGGACCTGGTGGCGATGAAGCTCAACGCCCTGCTCGTGGACATCTCGGTCCTCGGGCCGCCGGGCTGGGAGTTCCTGGAGCGCGTCTGCGGCACGATCCCTGGTCTCGGCGTCCTCGTCTGCACCACGCAGTCCACAGTCGCGCAGCGCGTCAGGGGCCTCCGGCTCGGCGCCGACGACTGGATCGGCAAGCCGTCCCATCCCGAGGAGGTCATGGCCCGGATCGAGGCGGTCGTGCGCCGGCGCAAGCGGGCTGCCGCCCGCGAGGAAGTCGGTCCGCTGGTCACCGGCGAGCTCGAGATCCGGCCGGACCAGTACCAGGCGTTCGCCAGCGGCCAGAGCATCGGGCTCACGCGCCGGGAGTTCGAGCTCCTGCAGCTGCTCGCCGAGGCCCACGGCCAGGTGATCGAGCGCGAGGACATCTACCAGAAGGTCTGGGGCTACGCGATGGCGCACGGCGACCGCTCGGTCGACGTCTTCGTGCGCAAGCTCAGGCAGAAGCTGCAGGGCCATTCGGCGAACTGGCGCTACATCCACACGCACTTCGGGATCGGCTACCGCTTCGACCCGGAGCCGGTGGGCGGATCCCCCGAACCGCCGCCGGGCGTCTCCATGGAGCCCATGCCCGTCGAGCAGGTTGAGCGCGAGGGCGCCGAGCTGCGCTAGCCCCGGCGTTACATCTCCTTCACCGAAAGTTCACTCGAAGGTAACTACTTCCGGCGGATCAGCGGCGAAGCTCCCCCGCCATGGAAGGCGAGAACGGGGCAGCGGTCACAGAATCGACCATTCCGCTGGCTGGCGGTGACCAGAGTCCCGTGTACGCGGGGCGCCTCGAGATCAGGCCCGCCGACCATGCGGCCCTCGTCGACGGTCGTCCGCTGGTGCTCACCGTGCGCGAGCTGCAGCTGCTGACCGAGCTGGCCCACAACGCCGAGCGGGTGATGACCCGCGAGGAGCTCTACCAGACGGTCTGGGGGCGGAGCTATCAGAAGAGCGACCGCTCGGTCGACGTCTACGTCGGCCGGCTGCGCGCGAAGCTGAACCGGGCGCTGCCTGGCCGGCGCTTCATCCACACGCATACGGGCATCGGCTACCGCTTCTCGCCCCAGGCCTGAGGGCGCGGCCGCCCAGGCGGCATTTACATCCTTTTTACAACTGAGCCACACCAACGTAACAAGCTCCGTCCTGCCCGCTGCGAGGGTCCGGCGCTGAAAAGAATCCGAGGGGGGCGCGCAGTAAGAGCCGCCGTCCCTCTTCCGAAATCGAAAGAGGAGCGACTCAATGACTAGAAAGTGGTGGCTCGTCTCAGCCGCCTCGGCCCTTCTGGCGCTGTCCCTCGCCGCGTGCGGCGGGAGCGATGACAACGGCGGCGGCGGATCCGGCGCGTCAGGCACGATCGCAGGTGCGGGGTCCAGCGCCCAGCAAGCGGCTCAGGAGGCCTGGGTTGCCAAGTTCGAGGATGAGAACTCGGGCGCCACGATCTCGTACGACCCGATCGGGTCGGGCGGCGGTCGCGACCAGTTCATCGCCGGCGGCAACACGGCTTTCGCCGGCAGCGACTCGCCCTTCGACACGGACGAGCTGCCGAAGGCGACCCAGCGCTGCCAGAGCGGCGGCGGCGATCTCGTCCAGATCCCGAACTACCTCTCGGCGATCGCGATCATCTACAACCTCCCCGGCGTCGACAGCCTGCAGCTGTCGCCCGACGTGACCGCGAAGATCTTCCGGGGCGAGATCACGAACTGGAACGACCCGGCGATCGCTGCGGACAACCCCGGCGCGAACCTGCCGGACACGGACATCACGCCGGTCCATCGCTCCGATGAGTCCGGGACCACGGCGAACTTCACGGATTACCTCCATGAGGCCGCGCCGAGTGTCTGGACCGACGAGCCCGACAGCAGCTGGCCCCTGCAGAGCGGCGAGTCCGGTGCTCAGACCTCTGGGTTGGTCCAGGCCGTCAAGGCCGGCGAGGGCACGATCGGCTACGCGGATGAGAGCCAGGCCGGTGACCTCGGCGTCGCCAAGGTCAAGGTCGGGAACACCTTCGTCGCCCCGAGCGCTCAGGGTGCCTCCACCGACTTCGACCAGTCGCAGAAGGATCCGCAGCTGAGCCAGGGCAAGAATGTGTTCGCCTACACGGTCCAGCGCACGCCGACCGATCCGAGCGCCTACCCGGTGCTGCTGGTCTCGTACCTGATGGGCTGCACGAAGTACGACTCGACCGAGACGACGGATCTCGTCAAGGCGTACTTCCAGTTCATCATCAGCGACGAGGGGCAGCAGGTGGCTCAGCAGAACGCAGGCTCGGCGCCGATCCCGCCCGGGATCAAGAACGAGGACACGCCCGCCGTGGACGCGATCGGCGGCTGATCTGACGGTGCTCTCCCACACGAGAGAGCCGAAGGTTCAACCGGAGGGCCCGGCGCCTCGGCGCGGGGCCCTCCACTCATCTTCGATCTGAGTGGAAGCCCACACCGAAACCACAACGCAGGCCGGCGGGATCCTCGCCTCAGCAAGCGGCGGCCGCCGGCGGCCCGGCGACCGGATCTTCTCCAATGCGACCGTGATCGCGGCGGTGACGGTGCTGGCGATCCTGGGCGGGGTCGCGGTGTTTCTGATCATCAAGTCGGCGCCGGCGGTGACCGCCAGCTCGGCGGACCTGCCCGACGGCAAGAGCCTCGTCGACTACATCGCGCCGCTCGCCTTTGGGACGGTGCTCGCGGCGGTGGTCTCGGTGGTCATCGCCGTCCCACTGGCGGTCGCCGTGGCGCTCTTCATCAGCCACATCGCACCGCGCCGCATCGCGAACACCCTGGCCTACACGGTGGATCTGCTCGCCGCGATCCCCAGCATCGTCTACGGGCTCTGGGGGATCTTCGTGCTGGGCCCCGCGATGGTGCCGATCCTCGACTGGCTGGTCGCCAAGCTCGGTTGGATCCCGCTGTTCGGCGGACCGGCCTCCGTTACGGGCCGGACCATGCTGACGGCGGGACTCGTGCTCGCGGTGATGATCCTGCCGATCGTCTCCGCGGTGTCCCGGGAAGTCTTCGCTCAGACGCCACGGAGGCTCGAGGAGGGTGCCATGGCCCTCGGCGCGACGCGCTGGGAGATGATCCGGATGGTCGTCCTCCCCTTCGGGAAGTCGGCCGTGATCAGCGGGTCGATGCTTGGCCTCGGCCGGGCGCTGGGGGAAACGATGGCGGTGACGATCATCCTCTCGGTCTCGGGGATCGTCAGCTTCGACCTGGTCAGCCAGGAGAACCCGACCCCGATCGCGGCGAACATCGCGCTGAAGTTCCCGGAGTCATCGGGCATCGACGTGAACGCCCTGATCGCCTCCGGCCTGGTCCTCTTCGGGATCACGCTCGTCGTCAACATGATCGCCCGCCTGGTCATCGCCCGCTCGAACGTCCAGTGAGCCATGGCTGACGAGACACCGAGAGAGAACGTAGCGGCCGCCTACGACCCGGCCGAGATGATCTCGCCGCTGGGCGGGCCGACCCTGGCCGGCGGCACGCTTCCGCGCTGGTTCCTGCAGGCGGTGGTCGGTGCGTGCGCGCTGGTCTCGCTCGCCGATCCTGC